>NZ_BOOY01000017.1 GCF_016863475.1 Spirilliplanes yamanashiensis | reverse complement strand
GGGCTTGGGGGTGTACGGCGGCGGGGTCTCGGCCTCGGGCTTCGGCTTCGGCGGCGGGGTGTCGGGCTTCGGCTTCGGCGTCGGCGGCTTGACGTTCGGGGTCGGGCCCGCCGTGAGCTTCGGGATGGCCGGGAACTTGGGCATCGGGGGCAGCTGGACCTTGTTCACCACGTTCTGCACCATGCGCAGGCGGCGCATCTGGATGAGCGCCCGGACGACGAGGGCGCCCGCGGCGATGTGGAACGGGATGGTCCAGGGCGTGGCGGACACCAGCGCCGAGAAAATGTCGATGATCGTCGCGTACATCGCGATGTGGATCGAGTACTGGGTGTGCTCGGTCTGCAGCGCGAAGTCCAGGACGGCGTTGCTGAGCTGGTCCAGGCCGGCCTGGATGTTGGGGATGTCGTTCATCAGGTCGCGGGTGGCGTCGTAGAACGCGTTCGCGGTGTCGCCCGTGAGGACGTTGAAGACGTTGCCGCCGAGGGTGCTGACGTTGTCGCCCGCGTTGTCCAGCGCCGACGAGTAGCTCTTCATCAGGCCGTCGAGGGAGCGGATCCACGTGGGCCACGCCTTCGGGTACTGCTCGCCGGACGTGTACAGGATCAGGTTGTACGCCCAGTCCCACTCCGGATCGATGTGCAGGTCAGGCACGGCGGAGCACCTCCTCCACCGGCGGGTGGAGGAGGTGCTGCGGCGCGGTGCTCACCATTCTCCCCAAGTGCTGGTCGTGTTCGTCGCCGGACGGCCCGGCGGGCGGCCGGATCCGGTCAGGGGGTCGGCGCCACACCCGGGTCGGGCTCGTCCGGCGCGATGAAGCCCGGCCGGAAGCCGTCGGGCGGCAGGCCGTGGCCCTCGACGAAGCGGGCCTCCGTCCAGAAGACGGGGTTGGGGTCGTCGTCGCCCCGGCGGGCCTCGACGTGGACGACCTCGCCGATGACGAACCCGGACCTCGGGGCGTCCGGGTCGATGGGCCCCTCGGGCAGCAGCGGGGTCCGCACGTGCAGCTCGGCGTGCTGGATGCGTGCCTCGCCCTCGGGCAGCAGCGCGCCGCGCCGGTGCGGCTCGGGTTCGGTCACCTCGCCCGGCGGGATCACGGTGCCGGGCGCCCACACGCCCTGCTCGCCGTCGCGCACCTCGTCCGGGTGGACGGACCGGACCGCCAGCCGCTTGAACGGCGGCGGATTGTCCGGGTCGTACGACATCACCGCCTGCCTCCGGCGCAGCAGGGCCGGCTGCGCCTGGCCCTGCTCGGGCACCTCGTCCGCGAGGATGACTTTGCGGCGCAGCAGCGACGCCCGCGTCGGCTCCAGGAGCGGCTGTGGGCCGAGGGGCTCGCCGTTCTCGTCGACCCGCTCGCCCTTCTCGTTCACGCGGACGGTCTCGACCACGACGGCCGGTTTGGTGTGCATCACCGCCATCCGCAGGGGCTGCGCCTCGCGCGCCTCGTCCGGGTGGACCGACTTCACCGCCAGGCGCGAGTGCAGCCGCGCCGGCTGCCCCTGCCCGGGCTGGGCGAGGATCTCGTCGGTCTCGTTCTGGAACGCGGTGGCGGTCTGCGTCGCGTCCTCCTCGGCCTGGCCGTACAGCTCACTGGTCTGGGTGAGGCCGTCGCCGCAGTACACCATCGCGTTCTCGAGGTTCCTGACGCGCAGCCCCAGCTCCTCGGCGGTCCGGATGAAGTGCTGGTAGAAGGTGTGGCCGGTGTCGTCGTCGCCGAACCCCTCCTTGAACTTCGGCAGGAGCTCGTCGTATCCGTCGCCGATGTGCTGGTAGTTCTCGCCGGCCGCGTAGTACGGGTGGGCCAGCGAGCCGAGGGCTTCCGGGTTGACGTAGAGGTGGTCCACAGCGCGCTCCCTACCGGTACAGCTGCTCGCGGACGGCCTGCGGCATGCGCGGCCCGTCGGGCGGGGCGATCGCGTCGACGTCGACGGTGCCGCTCATGAGCCGGCGGGCGTCCATGCCGGGCGGCAGGAACGGGGCGAGCAGCTCGGCGGACAGCTCCTGCGCCTTGCCCTTGGCCTCGCCGATGGTCTGCATGACGAGCGCGGACAGCTCCTTGGCGTTGTGCCGCTTGTAGCCGCTGCCCAGGAACTTGATGTCGGTGATGACGCCGGTGTTGTTGACGGTGACCGACACCTCCTTGCGCGTGGAGACCGCCGTCACCGTGATGTCGGTGATCTGCGTGCGCAGCTCGGCGAGCAGGCTGCGCTGCTGCTGGTACGCCTTGTGCAGCTCCTCGAGCGGGTTCTCGGTCATGCGGCCCTCCGTCGTCGTGAGTCCCCAGGCAAGCCGGTGACCGGGGGGAGCGACAAGGGAGGCGGCACCGGACGGGGGTGAACGGGCAGCGCCTGGGGGCAGCTTTGCCCGGTCCTCCGCCTCGCGCGCGCGGGCGCCCGCGCGCGCGACTCCGCGCCCGCGCGCGGACGCCGGCACCGGCGGCGGATGCGCCGGACGGATCGTCCATGTGCGAGCGGGGTGCCGGAGGGCACGCTGCGGGGTGCAGTCGTGCAGTGGCCGACGGTTGCGCTTTCTGAGCCGCCGCGCGCGCCGCAACACTCAGCCGAGCGCCGGCGATGACTGCGCGCGTCCGACTACGACGACATTGAGGGAGGCATCTCGATGGCGAATTACGTCAGTACTGATACCCCGGGAATGCGGCTGGCGCGCTCCGAATTCGAGAGCACGTCGACCGCGTTCACCGGCTACCTCGGCAACATCAACGCGGAGTGGCGGACCCTGCAGGCGCGGTGGACCGGTACCGCGTCGAACGGGTACGGCCAGGCCATGGACACCTGGGAGGGCGCCTTCCGCGGCATCCTCGACGCGATGCAGGTGATGATCCAGTCGCTGGGCGGCAGCGCCCAGATGTTCGACGCCCAGGAGCAGGAGGCGGCCGGCATCGCGCCCGCGTGGGTGAAGGACCTTCCCGGCTTCTGAGCCGGTCTCCCCTTCCCGAGAGAGGACTGACAGATGACCACATACACCTTCGACTTCGCGATGGCGTCGGCCACGATCGACAAGATGACGGCCGTCAATGGCAATATCCGCGAGGCGCTGAACAACCTCGAACGCACGTGCCAGACCACGATGGCGGACTGGACCGACGACTCGAAGGACGCGTACGTCGTCCAGAAGGCGCGGTGGGACCGCAACGCCGAGACGATGAACCAGGCCCTGATCTCGGCCCGCCAGGCGCTCCTCAGCATCTCCGACGGTTACGGCGGCGCGCAGCGCAGCGCCACGAACCTGTGGCAGGGCGCCTTCGGCGGCTGATCCGCCACCCCTCGACAGAACGCCGGGCCGGCAGCTTCCACCCGGCCCGGCGACTGTCGTGAGCCGACCCGCGAGCCGATCGCCCGCCCGAGGAGGAGGAACCCACCGTGGCCAGTTACAACAGCTCGGAACTGCACGACAAGAAATACATCACCCTCGACCAGATGATCGCCTACAACGACTGGGAGATCAATTTCAGCTACGACCCCATCGAGAACCAGAGCGCGGACGTCCAGTACGTCCACAAGCTCGTCTCGATGAGCAAGGAGGAGGTCGACAAGCAGCGGATCCTGCCGCAGGGCCCCGAGGGTGCGCCGGAGAAACCGACGGTGCCGGACGACAAGCCGAAGGACCCGCACGAGAAGGACATGCCGGCCGTCCCGAACACCGAGGGGACGAACGGCAACGTCATCCGGATCGACACCGACGTCATGGAGACCTTCTCCGGCAACGTGCTGAAGCTGGAGAAGTACCTCGACGACTCCCTGACGGAGCTCGCCAAGCTCAACCTCGCGCCGGGCATCTTCGGCGCCGGAACCAACCTGTACGGCGTCTACGTCGGCAAGGGCGAGGCGCAGGGCCTGCACGGCAACGTCCAGGCATTCATCAAGGCGCTGAAGGAGACCTTCTTCGACCTCCGCGCGGACGTCGACACCATGGTCTCCGACTTCAAGACCAGCGAAGAGATCGCCGACATGACCACGGAGCAGCTCGAAACCGTGTTCAAGGAGTCCTTCGGCGGCATCACGGGCCTGTCGAAGCACGTCAAGTAACAGTCGTCATCATCGTTCTGCTGTGAGGAATGGACGCACATGGCTGAGGATCCGAAGGGCGAGCAGGGGCTCTTCACCGAGGACAAGAACGGCACCTTCCTCCTCGACGGCAAGACGAGTGACGACAACAACGACTATCAGAGCTGGAACTGGAAACAGATCGAGACGGTGCTGCTCGGCGGGGGCGGTGTCGCCAACGCCAACGCGTCGAAGATCGACAGCACCGCCAACGTGCAGTCGCTGAGGGACGCCGCGGCCGCCTACGCCACCGTGCAGTCGTACCTGGCGGGCATCGCGAAGAACCTCCGGGCACAGGCCGAGGGCATCGCGGGCGAGGGCAAGGCGTGGCAGGGCGAGGCGGCCGAGACGTTCCGGGAGAACATCGTCAACCTCGCCGACTGGGTCGGCAAGCAGGCCGAGCGCATCAACGGCGGCGACTCCGGGTCACACATGTCGGTCCCGAACCGGCTCACCCACGCCGCCAACAACCTGGACTGGGCGCAGCGGTCCGTGCGCTACATCGACTCGTTCTACGCCGCCTGGGCGAGGGACGTCATGAACGCGCCGGTCGTCGACGGCGTCGTGCACGTCAGCAAGGTCAAGGGGCTGCCCGAGAAGATGACGGAGGAGATGCGCGAGGTCATGGCGCATCTCGTCCCGCAGTACGTGACGGCGTACCAGGGTGTGCAGGGCCTGGAGGCCGTCACCGGCGGCGGCGGAGCGGGCGGGCCGAAGCAGACCCCGCCGCCGACCCTGCCCCCGCTCACCCCGCCGCCGGCGCCGCCCACGCCGACCCCGCCGCCGGCCCCGCCCACGCCGACGCCGCCGCCGACCCCGGAGAACCCGCCGACGCCGACGCCGCCGCCGACCCCGGAGGGCCCGCCGACGCCGACCCCGCCGCCGACCCCGGAGGGCCCGCCGACGCCGACCCCGCCGCCGGTCCCCGAGGGCCCGCCCACGCCTTCGGTCCCGGACGGTCCGCCGGTCCCGGAGGGCCCGCCGGTCCCCGAGGGTCCGCCTGTTCCCGAGGGTCCGCCGGCCCCGCAGGGTCCGCCCACGCCCGAGGTCCCGTCGGCCCTCGAGACGCCGCCGATCCCCGAGGGCCCGCCCGTGGCCCCGCCGGAGGCGGGCACCGGGACCCCGCCCCCGGAGGTGCCGCTGCCCGGCTCGCCGGAGGGCCCGGGCAACGCGTTCACGCCGCCGGGGCTGCCGCCGGCCGGGTCGGGCGACGTCCCGCCCCCGGGCGCCGGCATCATCCCGCCCCCGCTGGGGCTGACGCCGCCCGGCGGCGCCAACCCGCCGGGATCCCAGCAGAACACCGCGCGGCCGCCGTCGGCGAGCATCCCGGACCTCAGCGGCGGACCCGGCGGCGGACCCGGCGGCGGACCGGACGCGCCCGAGGCGCCGCCGCTGGGCGGCCTGCCCGGCCTGGACGGCACCCCGCCGCCCGTCCCGCCGGGCCTCGGCACCGACGTGCCCGGCCTCGGCCAGGGCACGGACGGCCCGGGCACCGGCCCGGGCACCGGCACGCCGCCGATGATGCCGCCGATGTCGCCGCCGCAGGGCGGCAACAACTCGCCGAACGAACGCCCCGACGCATCCGACCTGCTCAACCCCGACGGCACCCCGTGGACGCCGCCGGAGCTGGGCGGCCTCACGCCCGAGGCGCCGGGCGGCATCGGCCCGGGCGCCGGGCTGGGCAACCCGCCCGGTGTCTCCATCCCGGACGGACCAGGGCTGCCTGGTAGCGGGCCGGGCACCGGCACGCCGCCGATGATGCCGCCGATGTCGCCGCCGCAGGGCGGCAACAACTCGCCGAACGAACGCCCCGACGCGTCCGACCTACTGAACCCCGACGGCACCCCGTGGACGCCGCCGGAGCTGGGCGGTCTGACCCCGGACGCGCCGGGTGGCGTGGGTCCGGGCGCCGGGCTGGGCAACCCGCCCGGGGTCTCGATCCCCGACGGCCCGGGGTTGCCGGGCGGGCCGGGCGCCGGCACGCCGCCGATGATGCCGCCGATGTCGCCGCCGCAGGGCGGCAACAACTCGCCGAACGAACGCCCCGACGCCTCCGACCTACTGAACCCCGACGGCACCCCGTGGACGCCGCCGGAGCTGGGCGGTCTGACCCCGGACGCGCCGGGTGGCGTCGGCCCGGGCGCCGGGCTGGGCAACCCGCCGGGGGTCTCCATCCCGGACGGCCCGGGGTTGCCGGGCGGGCCGGGCGCCGGCACGCCGCCGATGATGCCGCCGATGTCGCCGCCCCAGGGTGGAAACAACTCGCCGGCGGACCGCCCGGACGCCGCCGACCTGCTCGGCCCCGACGGCACCCCGTGGACGCCGCCGGAGCTCGGCAACCTCACGCCGGACGCCCCGGGTGGCGTCGGCCCGGGTGCCGGAGTCTCCATCCCGGACGGTCCGGGAATGCCGGGCGCCGGAACGCCGCCGATGATGCCGCCGATGTCGCCGCCGCAGGGCGGGAACAATTCGCCCGCGGACCGGCCGGACGCGTCCGACCTGCTCGGCCCTGACGGCACCCCGTGGACGCCGCCGGAGCCGGGGAACCTGACGCCCGACGCCCCCGGTGGCGTGCCGCCGATGGTGCCGCCCATGACGCCGCCGCAGGGTGGCAACAATCCGCCCGCGGACCGGCCGGAGTCGGCTGACCTGCTCGGCGCCGACGGCACGCCGTGGGGGTCGCCGCCGGGCGGGAGCCTCGTGCCGGACGCGCCGTCGGGCACCGGGCCCGGTGTTCCGCCGATGCTGCCGCCGATGGTTCCGCCGCCGCCGGGGCGCACCGCGCCGCCGCAGCGGCCGGACGCCGCCGCGCTGCTCGACGGGGACCAGGCCGACTGGCGGTCGCCGCACGTCGTGCCGCCGGCGCCGGAGGTTCCCGAGGCGCCCCGGGTCGCGTCGGGGCCGCCGGTCCTGCCGGTGCCGCCCGCGACCGCGCCACTCGTCGCCCCCGCCGGGCGGGGGCGCGACGACGACGAGGACGACGACGGTGTCCTCATGCCGATGTTCCTGGCGCCGCCGCCGGTCACGGAGCCGGAGCGGCGGGCGCCGCGGCGCACCGAGGCCGGGGAGCTGCTGGAGGAGCAGGCCGTCGCCTGGGGCCCCGAGCCCGCGCCGGACACCGACCGGGTGCCGGTCGTCGGCGACGACGAGGACGACGACTTCCACTCGTGGGACAGCGACGCGCTGCCGTGGGGCGCGGGGCAGCCGGAGGCGGCCGCCGAGGAGGACGACGACCCGGCCGACTGGGGCTACCTCGGGGCCCCGCCCACGCCGGAGCCGCAGGCCGAGGAGGACGTCGCGCCGGCGCCGCCCCGGCAGCCCACGTACACCCGGCGGCAGGCCGCCGGGCCGATGTCGGAGGCCGACCACCTCATCGCCGAGGGCGTCCTGCCGGCCGTGCGGGCCGGCGGGCCGGAGCTGACCGACGAGGAGTTCGAGCAGTGGGAGGCGGAGCAGCGGGCCGCCGAGCGGGAACGGCTGCGCGCGGCGGGGCTGCTGCCCGACGAGGACGACGAGGACGGCGAGGCGAAGAAGGAGCGGCGCGCCGCGGACCTGCTGAACAGGGACGCGTCCGCCTGGGGCGGTGGCGCCGCGGCGCCCGGGACGATCGGATGACCGGGCGCCGGCGCGCCGACGAGGGAGCGGCATGAGCACTGTCACCGTGAAGCGGCCACCGCGCGCCGCCGGACCGGAGATGCCCGACGGGCAGGTGGAGTTGCAGGAGCCCCCGGTGATGGCCGAGGAGGCCCCGCCGGACTTCCGGTCGTTCTTCATGATGGTGCCGATGGGCCTCGGCATGGGCGGCATGATGCTCATGTACGGCGTGACGAGCCGCTCGCCGGTCATGTACGTCATGGGCGGCGTGATGGCCCTGGGCATGATCTCGATGGGTCTCATGCAGATCGGCCGGGCGGCCGGCGAGCGCAAGCGCAAGATGCTGGGGGAGCGGCGCGACTTCCTGCGCTACATCGCCCAGCTGCGCCGCAAGGCCCGGGAGACGGCGGAGCAGCAGCGCCAGGCGGTGGTGTGGAACAACCCCGACCCGACGGCCCTGTGGTCGATCGCCATGAGCAGCCGGTTGTGGGAGCGGCGCGCCGCGAACGACGACTTCGGGCGGGTCCGCATCGGGCTGGGCCGGCAGCGGTCCGCCGTCGACTACGTGCCCCCGTCGACCAAGCCGATCGAGGACCTGGAGCCGCTGTCGTCGATCTCCCTGCGGCGGTTCGCCGAGGCGTACCGGACGGTGCCGGACGTGCCCGTGTCGGTGGGCCTGCACAGCTTCAGCAGCGTGGAGTTCGCGGGCGAGCCGGAGCCCGCGCTGGGCCTGCTGCGCGCGATGATCGGCCAGCTCGTCACGTTCCACGCGCCGGACGAGCTGCGCGTGGCGGTGCTGTGCGACGACGCGGTGCGGCAGGCGGAGTGGGACTGGGTGAAGTGGCTGCCGCACAACGCCCACCCGAGCGCGGAGGACGCCGCCGGGCCGCTGCGGCTGTTCGCCGGCGACCACGACGAGCTGATGACGCTGCTCGGCCCGGAGGTCGGCGACCGCGGCGACCACGACAAGTCGGTGCGGCCCAGCGTCACCGAGCCGTTCGTGGTGGTGGTCGCGCACCGGGCCGCCATCCCGGCCGGTTCCCGGCTGCTCGGCGGCGGCATCCGCAACGTCGTGCTGCTCGACGCGACGGGCGCCCTGCCGGGCGGCCCGCGCACACTGCGCCTCACCGTCGCGGGGTCCACGGTGGAGTTCCCGGCCGGCGACACCACCGGCAGCGCCGCCCGCGACGAGCTGACCGCGGCCGGCGCGGAGTCGCTCGCCCGGGTCCTGGCGCCGAAGCGCACCAGCGGCACGCTGGAGATCGTCGACGAGCCGATGACGAGCGACTTCGAGCTGACCACGCTGCTGGGCATCCGCGACGCGCAGTCCTTCGACCTGAACCCGCTGTGGCGGGCCCGCCAGCCGCAGCGGGCGCGGCTCCAGGTGCCGATCGGCGTCACGGAGGACGGCGAGGTCGTCGAGCTGGACCTGAAGGAGTCGGCGCAGGGCGGCATGGGCCCGCACGGCCTCATCATCGGCGCGACCGGCTCCGGCAAGAGCGAGCTGCTGCGCACCCTGGTGTGCGCGCTGGCCGCCACCCACTCGTCGGAGATCCTCAACCTGGTGCTGGTGGACTTCAAGGGCGGCGCCACGTTCCTCGGCATGGAGCGGCTGCCGCACACCTCCGCCGTCATCACGAACCTGCAGGACGAGCTGCCCCTGGTCGACCGCATGCAGGACGCCCTGAACGGCGAGATGAACCGGCGGCAGGAGCTGCTGCGCGCCAGCGGCTACGCGTCGGTGTTCGACTACGAGAAGGCCCGCGCGGGCGGGGCGGCGCTGGCGCCGTTCCCGGTGCTGCTGCTCATCGTCGACGAGTTCAGCGAGCTGCTGTCGAGCAAGGCCGAGTTCATGGACCTGTTCGTGTCCATCGGCCGGCTGGGCCGCAGCCTCGGCGTGCACCTGCTGCTCGCCTCGCAGCGCCTGGACGAGGGCCGGATCAACCGGGTGGAGGGCCACCTGTCGTACCGGATCGCCCTGCGCACGTTCTCGTCGATGGAGTCCCGCGCGGTCATCGGCGTCGGCAGCGCCTACGAGCTGCCGTCGGCGCCGGGCAGCGGCTACCTGAAGATGGACACCAGCAACCTCATCCGGTTCAAGGGCGCCTACGTGTCCGGCCCGTACGTGCGCACCGGCCCGGCGGAGATCTCCGGCGGCCGGCACCGGGTGCTGGCCGACGTGGTGCCGTTCAGCAGCTACCCGCAGGGCGCGGCCGTGACCGTGGACGCCGACGAGCCGGTGGACGCCGGCCGCCCCGACGAGGCGGCGGAGGCGAAGACCGGGTCGGACGCGCCGATGCTGATGGACGTGCTCGTCGACCGGCTCCAGGGCTCCGGCCCGCCGGCCCGGCAGATCTGGCTGCCGCCGCTGGACGAGGCGCCGAGCCTGGACTCGCTGCTGCCCACCATCGTGCCGGACCCGGAGCGCGGCATGACCGTCGAGCCGGTGGAGATGCGCGGGCGGCTGCGCGTGCCGGTCGGCGTGGTGGACCGCCCGCACGACCAGATGCGCGACCTGCTGATCGCCGACCTGGAGGGCGCCGACGGGCACATCGGCATCGCCGGCGCCCCGCAGAGCGGCAAGTCGACCCTGCTGCGCAGCCTCGTGCTGAGCCTGGCGCTGTCCAACACCCCGGAGGAGGTGCAGTTCTACGGGCTCGACTTCGGCGGCGGCGGCATCATGTCGCTGGTCGGCCTGCCGCACGTCGGCTCCATCGCGTCCCGGATGGAGCACGACCGCGTGGTGCGCACCATCGAGGAGGTGCGCCAGGTGATGGAGTACCGCGAGGCGCTGTTCGCCGAGCGCGGCTTCGACTCCATCGGCGCGTACCTGGCGGCCCGCCGCCGCGGCGAGGTCGACGACCCGCACGGCCACGTCTTCCTGATGGTGGACGGCTGGTTCACCGTCAAGCAGGACTTCCCCGACCTGGAGAAGGCGTTCAGCGAGCTGACCTCCCGCGGCCTGTCCTTCGGCATCCACGTGGTGGTGACCGCGACCCGCTGGTCGGAGATCCGGCCCTGGCTGCGCGACCTGCTGGGCACGAAGTTCGAGCTGCGCCTCGGCGAGGCGATGGAGTCGGAGATCGGCTCCCGCAAGGCCGCGCTGGTGCCGAACCGTCCCGGCCGGGGCATGACCGCGGGGGCGCTGCACTTCCTCGGCGCGCTGCCCCGCGTCGACGGCAGCTCCACGACGGGCGACCTGGCGGAGGCCACGAAGTCGATCGTCGAGGAGATCGGCCTGTTCTGGCCGGGCCGGCCGGCGCCGCAGGTGCGGATGCTGCCCGCCCGCCTGCCGGTCGAGCAGCTTCCGGCGCCGAAGCCGGCGTTCGCCGTCTGCATCGGCCGCGACGAGCAGCGCCTGGCCGAGGTGTGGCACGACTTCATGGTCACCCCGCACATGATCGTGATGGGCGACAACGAGACCGGCAAGACGAACGCGCTGCGGGTGGTGCTGCGCGCCATCCAGCAGCGCTTCACGCCCGACGAGGCGAAGGTGGTGCTCGCCGACACCCGCCGCGACCTGGAGAAGGCGATCGCCCCCGAGTACCGGGCGGGTTACGCCGTCACCGCGGAGACCGCGGCCGAGCTGGCCAAGCAGGCCGGGGTGTCGATGGGCCGCCGGATGCCCGGCCAGGACATCACCTCGGACCGGCTGAAGCGGCGCGACTGGTGGACCGGCCCGGAGCTGTTCTTCGTGATCGACGACTACGAGCTGTTCACCGGCGGCATGTCCACCGGGCCCGTGCTCGACCCGCTCATGCCGATGTTGTCCCAAGGGGCAAACATCGGGCTGCATCTGGTCATCGCGCGTTCCACCTCGGGTGCGATGCGGGCCATGATGGACCCGGCGATCCGGCGGATGTGGGAACTGGGCACGCCGGTGACGCTGCTCTCCTACCCCAAGGACGAGGGCAGGTTCGTCGGCGAGGCCACCCCGCGCAAGCTGCCACCGGGCCGCGCACAGCTCGTGACACGACGCAACGTCAGCCTGATCCAGACCGGCTGGGTCGACGCGGGGGAGAGGTGACATGGGCACGACACTGGACAGCGAGGTCTGCCGCATCACGGTGGTCGGCCCGGACCGGCGGGTGGACCTCGCGGTGCCGGTGTCGAGCACGGTCGCCTCGCTGATGCCGGTGCTGCTGGCGCACACCGCGGACCAGTCGGCGGTCGACGCCACGCTGCCCAGCACCGCCTGGGCGCTGCAGCGGCTCGGCGGCGAGCCGTTCGACCAGGCCGAGAACCCCCGGTCGCTGGACTGGCTGGAGGGCGAGACGTTCCACCTGCGCCCGTCGGCCGAGGCCCTGCCCGCGCTGGACTACGACGACCTGGCCGAGGGCATCGCCGAGACGGTCAACCGGCGCGGCGACCGCTGGCAGCCGTCGTACCGGCGGCACCTGTTCATCGGCGTGACCGGGTTCGTCCTGGCCGTGGTGGCGGCGCTGCTGTTCTGGTACGGCCACGCGCTCGCATTCGACGTCACCGGCCTGGCCCTCGGCGTCGTGTTCGTGCCGGCGTCGGTGCTGTTCGCCCGGTACGCCGCCGACGGCGCCATGGCCGTGCTGTTCGGCGTGGCGGCCTGCTGCTTCGTGGCGGTCGCGGCGGTGAACCTGGTCGACGGCGACCCGGGCGGGGTGCTGCTGCGCGAGCACGCCAACATCGCCGCCGCCGCCGCGATGGTCGTCGCCGTGCTGCTGACCGTCCTGCAGCGGCTGTGGGCGCCGGCGCTGCTGTACTCGCCGTTCCTGGTGCTGGCCACCGCCGCCGTCGTCGTCATCGGCTTCTTCTGGCTGCGCTCCGCCTACACCCTCGACGGGCCGGCGGCCGCCGCCCCGATCGCCTCGGCCGTGTTCGCCTTCGTCATCTTCGCGCCCAACCTGGTGCTGCGCGCCGCCCGCCTGCGCGGCCCCCAGCTGCCCAAGACCGGCGAGGAGCTGCAGTACGACATCGAGCCGCACCAGGCCGGCGAGGTGCAGGCGCGCGCCGACGAGGCGCACAACTTCCTCACCGCCGTCGTGGTCTGCGCCTGCCTGGTGCTGCCGGTGCTGTGCTGGAACGTCCTCGCGCACGACGGGTGGGTCAGCAGCACGTTCGTCCTCATGCTGTCGAGCGCGCTGCTGCTGCGCGCCCGCGTGTTCATGGGCCTGGTGCAGCGGGTCGCGCTGACCGTGGCCGGCTGCGCCGGCTACACGATGCTCATCGCCGAGTCCGCCCGCGACGCCGACCCGGGCCGCCTGGCGCAGCTGCTGGGGCTGCTCGCGGTGGTGCTCGCCGCGACGGTGATGGCCGCGCTGCGCCCCTGGCCGCGCCGGCTGCTGCCGATCTGGGAGTTCATCGCCCGCATCCTGGACGTCGTCACCGCGCTGGCCGTGCTGCCGCTCGCGTTGCAGCTCATGGGCGTGTACGCGTGGGCCCGCGGGCTGGGCGGCTGACCGCCGATGCAGACCCAACGCGACCACGTCCACGCCCACCAGTTCCAGATGGCGCGGATGAGCTCCTCGCTCATCATCGGCGACCCCACCCCCGGCGAGAACCCGATGAAGCGCACGGTGACCGGCACGCTCGTCGGCCTGCTGCTGGCCGTGCTGATCGTCGTCGGGTTCGGCATCTACGGCTGGATCGTCCCGGGCGGCAAGACGTCCTGGCGGCAGGCCGGCGCCATCATCGTCGAGAAGGAGACCGGCACCCGGTACGTCCTGCTCAACGGCACGCTGCACCCGGCGCTCAACATGGCGTCCGCCATGATGATCAACGGCCCGTCGGCGAAGGTCCAGCTGGTGTCCCGCAACTCCCTCAAGGGGGTGCCGCGCGGCGCGCCGGTGGGCATCGCCGGGGCGCCGCAGACGATGCCCGACCGCACCGCGATGCTGCGCGGGCCGTGGCTCGCCTGCCTCGGCAGCTCGCTGTCGCGCGACGCCGACGACCAGATCGGCCTGAACTTCGACACCGCCGGGCAGGCCCAGGAGCTGCCGGCCGACCGCTTCGTGTACGTGACGGCGGGCGGGTCGCCGTACATCGTGTGGCGCGGCGGCAAGCACCTCGCGCGGGAGGACACCGTGCCGGTCGCGCTCGGCATCGCCGGCGCCGACCCGCTGCCCGCGCCCCGCGCCTGGCTCGACCTGCTGCCGGACGGCCCGCCGGTCGCCACGCCCGACATCGACGGCCTCGGCGACGCGGGCCCGCGCATCGGCGGGGAAGCGGCCGACATCGGCCAGCTGTTCGTGCAGCCCCGCGGCACCGGCGGCGACCAGCTGTTCGTGCTGCTCCGCGACGGCCTGGCGCCGCTCAACCGCACCATGTTCGTGCTGCTGCAGGCCGCCACCGGCAACGAGCCGGTCCGGCTCGCCGCGGCCGACGTGGTGGCCGCGCCGCGCTCCGACGACCGGTCGCTGATCGAGCCGCTCGCCGACCTGGCGGCGGCGACGCACGAGCAGGCGCGTGGGCGGGTGCTGTGCCAGCGGCAGGCGCCCGTGCCCGGCCTGCCCGCCGTGGCCGCGGTGCCCGTGCTCGCCGCCCCCGACCACGCGGGCCTCACGCCGGACGGCCGCGCCACGGTCCGCATGCGCCCGGGCGCCGGCATGCTCGTCTACCCGGTGCCGATGGCCAACCCGCGCCTGCCCGACCCCTGGTTCGTCTCGGACGAGGGCAAGCGGCACCACCTGCCGGACTCCCGCATGATGAGCAACCTCAAACTGTCGAACGGCGTCATGGTGCCGATACCGCGCGGCCTGCTGACCGGCGTGCCGAGCGGCCCGGAACTCACCGCGCAGGCCCTGCTCGCGCAACCGAAGGGATGACGCCGTGTTCGCGTTGCACAACAGCCAGGCCCAGCGCCGGCAGGACATCGCCGGGCACACCGTCGGCAACGCGATGGTGCTGCACCTGGAGAACAGCATCAGCGCGGAGGCCCGGGCGCTGGCGATGAACGTCGCCCAGGACGACCAGAACGACATCGTCGTCCTGGACGTGGCCGGGGACCTGCCCGCCGAGCTGTGGGAGTCCGTCGCCCGCGCGCTGCCCCGCCGCCGCCGGCGCGGGGTGCGCCTCGTGGTGTGCGGGCGGTACCGCAGCAGCAGCACCCTGGTCGGCCCCTGGCTGGCGCAGCGCCTGCGCCGCACGGTGGTCGCCGCCCACGGCGACGTGCTGCCCGGCGCGTCCGGGTCGCTGTTCGTGCACCCCGGCCCCCAGACCGGCTGGGTGCGCTACCGGCCGGGCAAGCCCGGCGCGTGGGACGCCAAGCGGTTCCCCACGCCCGCCTGGGACGGGGCGCTGACCGCCGACTACGCCACCAGCTCCACCGGCGTCGCCGAGCCCCTGCCCGCCGGGGCGTGGATCCACCACGCCGGCGCCGGGGACGCGGTGCGGGCCGCCCGCGAGTGGCTGGTCTCGTCCGTGCCGTGCCAGCCGGACGTCCTGCTCGTCCTGCTCGGCTGCCCGGGCACGCCGCCGGTGGCGCTCGACGACGTGCTGCGGTTCTGGCGGACCCTGGACGAGACGCACCGCCGGATGGTGCGCTTCGCCGCGTACGGGCCGGTCGCCCTGCCGCCGGGGGAGACGCCCGGCCGGGCCCTCGCCGACCTGCTCGGCGAGCCGGTCGTGTGCCTGACCGGGGTGCCGCTCGGCGAGCCCGCGAAGCCCGACGTCTACACCATCGCCACCGACGGCCGGCTGGGCTGGAACGCCTTCGTGCGCGAGGTCGGCTACGCCCCGCGCGAGCGCCCCACCGCCCAGCCGCCCGCCCCGGTGATGCTGAGCTACCGCACCCCCGAGTTCTTCGGCCGGTCCGTCGGCGGGCCCGTCTTCTGGTACGCGGCGGACGCCGTCATCGAGGTCATCCAGGGTGGACTGTGGATCCGCCCGCCGGAGGCGCCCCGGCACGCGCCCCGGATCCGGGCGGCGCGGCTCGACCCGGACCGCAGCGCCGTCGTGTTCGACGACGCGAACGAGCAGCAGGCCGCCCGCATGCGGGTGCTGGCACAGGACGTCATCGACCGGCTCGACCCGGCGACCCGGGAGCACAGCGTGCTGGTCCAGGCGTCGGCGCTGGCGGAGGCCATGGCCGACGCCACGGGCCCCGGGCAGGCGCCCGCCGGCGGCCGCCTCGGGGAGGAGCCGGCGGCGCCCGCGGAGGAGGCCGCACTGCCGGTGGCCGCGGTGGAGCCGGCGACCGCGGAGGCGCTGGGGCAGCGGGCCCCGTCGATCGGCGCGCTGGAGACCCTGCGCGTCGGCGTCCGCCCCGGGCAGGCACAGGGCGTGCTCGCCCCGGACACCGGCCCGGAGCCGGCGCCCGAGCCGGTCGGCCCGCCGGCGTCGCCCGCCCCGCCCCGGGCGCCGGCCGAACCCGCGGCGCCCCTACCGGCCCCGCCGCCGACCCCGGCCCCGGCCCCGCCCGCGGCCCCGGCCCCGGTCCCGGCCCCCGCCCCGGTCCTGCCGCCGGCCCCGGCCCAGCCCGTCGCCGCCGCGCCGTCGATCATCCCGCCGGCGGCGCCCCCGACCGCGCCGCTCGCGGTGCCGCCCGCCGCGCCTGGTGCGCCGGGTGCCGCGCCGAAACCCGCCCCGGGCGGTGCGCCGGTCGCGCCGCGTACCCCCGCGGTGGACGTGGCCGCGCCCGCCGACCCGCCGGCGGCCGGCGGCGGCGCGCCGCGGCTGCAGCAGGCCCCCGTGCGGGCGGCGTCCGCCCTGATCCCCGGCCGCGGCCTGGGCGAGGAGCGCGCCTGGCTGCGGCGCTCGCTGAACACGGAGTTCACGGCGCTGTCCACGGCGGTGACGCGGGTGCTGTCGCAGCACCCCGGCCTCAAGCGGGCCGCTGACACCGACCCCGACGAGGTGCTCACCGACTCCGTCGCGGTGCGGCTGTACCTGTCACCGGCCGGCTCGGCCATCGACGCGGGCCTGCGCGCGGCCCGGAAGGGCCCGCACGTGCCGTTCGCCCGGTGCGTGGTGGCGGGCCTGGTGCGGCTGCCGTCGCACCGCGGCGCGACGGTGTACACCGCGTCGCCGTCGGCCCAGCAGTGGCGCCTGGTGACCGAGCGCAAGGTCGTCACCGAGTGGGGCTTCCTCAACGCGCTGACCGAACCCGGCCCGCAGACCGGCACGGTCGACGTGCTGATCTGGGCGATGACGGCGCGCCGCACGCGGATCCTCGAGCCGGACGGCGCCGGGCACGCCGACAACCGCGTGCTGTTCGTGCCGGGCACCAGCTTCAAGGTGCTGGAGGCGGTCGCCCCGGGCCCGGGCACGCGCGGCCGGCTGTTCCTGCGTGAGCTGGCGGCCAACGAGATCGACGAGGCCGGGAAGGTGGCCGAGGACCGGCTCCAGCTCGACGAGCTGGCCGCCGGTTCGCTGCGCCGCTGCGCCGAGCGGTGGGCCGAGTCGGCGCCCGCGTCGGTCGTCGGCGAGGACGCGCTGGCCCGGTTCGGTGCGCTGCCGGGGCTGACCGGGTGACGGGGGTGCGGACGTGAGCCGTCAGGTGCTGGTGGTGGCCCCCGGGCGGCCGGGCGCGCTGCCGACGATCGGCGCCGCCCTGGAGCGGGCGGAGGACGACGCCACCGTCACCGTGCACGAGGGCCGGTACGAGGAGAACCTGGTCGTCCGCAAGCGGGTGACGATCGTGGCCGGCGACGGGCCCGGCACGGTGGTCGTGACCGCCGCCGCGGGCAGCGTCCTGGTGGTCAACGGCGCCGGCGCGCACCTGCGCGGGCTGCACCTGACCAGCGCCGACACCGAGGTCGCCGCCGTGGACGTGTACCAGGGCGAGGTCGCCCTGGAGGACTGCCGGGTCGTCGGCGCGTCGTGGGCGGCGATCCTGTCGCGGCTCAACGGCTCGCTGGCCATGCGGGCGTGCGAGGTCACCAACCCGAACGGCGCCGGCGTCGTCGTCACCTCCGAGCGGCCCAGCACCGTCGAGGAGTGCCGGATCGGCGAGGTCAGCTCGTCGGCGCTGGTGGCGGCGGAGAGCGGGCACCTCATCGTGCGCCGGTCGGCGCTGTACCAGGTGGCCGGCAACGGGCTGGTCGTCAACGGGCAGGCGCGTTGCGTCATGGAGCAGTGCGAGATCACCGACGCGGCGAAGCCGGCCGTGGTGGTGGAGCAGCAGGGCAGCGCCGAGATCACCGGCCTCACCGTCACCGGCAGCCAGAACGTCGACCTGTACGTGCGCGGCTCCGGGGACGTGACCGTCTCCGACTCCACGTTCACCGGCGCGGCCGTCCAGTCGGCGCACATCGCCGACGACTCGGCCGCGGTGTTCCAGCGGTGCACGTTCGCCGACGCCGGGCACATCGCGGTGCAGGTGACCCGCGGCGCCCGGCCGCGGCTCACCGGGTGCACGCTGACCGGCAGCCCCATCGGCATCCGGGTCGACGAAAACGCCCGGCCGGTCCTGGAACAGCTCGTCGTCAGCGCCATGACCGAGCGGATGATGGTGGTCGCCGCCGGGTGCGCCACCGTCACGGGCCTGCGCGGCCAGGCGGACGCCGGGGCGGGCGTGCTGCTGCACGAGGACGGCGAGGCGACGCTCGACGACGTCACCCTCGACACCGCGAACGCGGCGGGCCTGGAGGTCCGCGACCGGGCGCGGGTCACGCTGTCGGGGGCGCGCCTCGGCACGCGCGCCGAGGCGGCCGTCGACGTGGGCGGCGAGGCGCGGGCGACGCTCACCGCCGTGACGCTCACCGGCGGCGGCCTGCTCGTCGGCGACCGGGCCGAGGCGGCCGTCACCGACAGCCAGGTCGACGACCCCGCCGCGGACGGATTCCTGGCGACCGGGAACGCCGTGCTGACGGCCACCCGGGCGCGCATCCGCAACGCCCGCCGGCACGGCGTCAGCGTGGAGGCCGCCGCCCGGGCCGTGCTCACCGAGTGCGAGGTGCTCGGCAGCGCCCAGGACGGCGTGCACGTTGAGTCGGCCGAGCCGGTGCGGCTGGCCGGCTGCGTCGTGCGCGACAGCGGCGCGACGGAGGTGAGCACGCCTGTCCGGCACCAGGTCGTGCTGGACAACATGGACACCGGGCGCGCCGCGTCGCCGGTGAGCCCGGCGCCGGCCGGGTCCGGCGGCGCCGCCGCGGCGGCGCCGGCGCGCACGCAGAAGGGTGACGAGATGTCGGGAACGCTGGGCGAGCTGGACAACCTGATCGGCTTGGACGGGGTGAAGAAGGAGGTCACCGGCCTCATCAACCTCATCAAGATGTCCCAGGCCCGGGAGCGGATGGGCCTGCCGATGCCGCCGATGAGCCGGCACCTCGTCTTCGCCGGCCCGCCCGGCACCGGTAAGACCACGGTCGCCCGGCTGTACGGCTCGGTGCTCGCCGAGCTGGGCATCCTCGCCAAGGGGCACATGATCGAGGCGGCCCGCGCCGACCTGGTCGGCCAGTACATCGGCTCCACCGCCATCAAGACCACCGAGCTGGTCACCAAGGCCCTCGGCGGGGTGCTGTTCATCGACGAGGCGTACACGCTGAGCGCGTCCACCGGCGGCTCCGGGCCGGACTTCGGCCAGGAGGCCATCGATGCGCTGATGAAGATGATGGAGGACCACCGCGACGAGCTGGTGGTCATCGTGGCCGGCTACTCGGAGCTGATGGAGAAGTTCCTCCAGTCGAACCCCGGTCTGGCGTCGCGGTTCACCCGCACCATCGAGTTCCCCAACTACAGCGTCGACGAGCTCGTCACGATCACCACGAACCTGTGCCGCAAGCACTACTACGAGCTGACCGACGAGGCCGTCACGGCCCTGCACGAGTACTTCGAGCGGGTGCCGAAGAACTCGACGTTCGGCAACGGCCGCGTGGCCCGCAAGCTGTTCGAGGCCATGGTGAACCACCAGGCGTCGCGGCTGGCGCTGGCGCCGCCCACCCGCGACAAGGACCTCAACCGGCTCACCGAGTACGACCTGGCGCCGGAGCTGGAGCTGCTGCCCCGCGACGGGGCGCAGCAGGCGCAGGCCCCGACCGTCGCGTCGGACCCGCGGGCCGCGCTGGGCGCCAGCCACGCGTGGGGGCGGATCAGCCGGCTCGTCGGCATCACGGCCGTGCGGCAGGCCGCCGGCGGCGCCGTCCTGACGCTGGCGCAGCTGCGGAACCAGAAGCGCCCGTACGCGACGCACGGCAACGTGGTGCTGTGCGGCCGGCCCGGCACCGGCCGCCGCGAGATCGCCCGCCTGTACGCGCAGGCCGTGGCGGAGCTGGACCTCATGCCGGTCGGCCACCTGGTGACCGTGTCGACGGACCGGGAGCTGTGCCCGCAGTGGCCCGGGCAGGCCCGCAGCCTGATCCGCGCGGCCGTCCAGGAGGCGACGGGCGGCGTGCTGCTGATCGAGTGGACCGACGCGCAGAGCGGGATCGACGAGCAGTTCCGCACCGAGCTGGGGGAGGCCCTCGCGGACGAGATGCGCCGCGTGCCCGGCGACCCGCTGGTGCTGCTGAGCGGCGCACCGGCCGCCCTGCGGACGCTGCTGCTCGACGTGCCGCAGCTGCCCGGCTGCTTCGGCCAGCGGTGGGACTTCCCGGGCTACACGGGCGCGGAGCTGGGCGAGCTGGCCGTGCGGTACCTGACCCGGCGCGGCCACGAGGTGCCCGACGACGTCCGCTCGGCGCTGCTGCCGCTCGCCGCGGAGCTGCCCGAGCCGACGGTAGCCGCCGCGCACCGGCTCGCCGCCGGCCTGGCCCGCACGGCCGCGTCGCAGACGCTGACGCTCGCCGACATGACCGGCCTGCGCCGGGCGCCGGAGGCGGCGCGGCAGGAGGGCGGCCTGGCGTCGGTCGGCTGACGGCCGGCGTTTCGGCGGCGCTCCCGCCGGAACTCAGGCGGCGGCCGGGGCCGGGGCGCAGGCCGCCGGCTCCGCGCCGCTCAGCGTCTCCGGCGTCGCCGTGCGGGCGGCGAAGTCGACGCCGGCGTAGGCGCAGTAGTCCGCCAGGGTGCGCTCCGTGCCGAGCGCCAGCGGCCCGACGGCGCCGCGCAGCAGCAGCTTGCGGACCCCGGCCCGGCTGAGCCGGTCGCGCACCGACCACCCGATGGTCGGCCCGCCGCGCGGGTGGTCCTCCCAGTGCTTGCGCCGGTACGTCCCGCCGTAGTTGTGCCACAGCAGGACCTCGGTGGGGTGGAACAGGTCGTACCCGCGGGTGAAGCTGCGCACGGTGAGGTCGATCTCCTCGCCGTGGAAGTACCGCTCCGGGTTGTACGGCACGTCGGCGGGGAAGCTGCCCGGGGCGAAGATGAAGCCGGCGGCGATGAACCGGGCCCGGAACGGGCGCCGCCCCAGCGCCGCCCAGTCCGGGATCGCGGACGGGCGCACCAGCGGGATGTTGAAGTCGTCGAAGTCGTAGTGCAGCAGCTGCAACGGCGCCGCGTCCGGGTCCGGGTCCGTGCCCGGCTCGTAGATCGGCGGGTACGTCGTCAGCACGGGCCTGTCGCCCGGCGCCCGCGCCAGCGCCGCCAGGGCCTTGTCGTCCCAGTGCGGGACGAACCGGTGGTGGCTGTCGATCTGCATGAAGACGTCCTCGCCGTCGAACATCTTCATGCACTCGGCGCGCGCCCAGCACGCGCCGCTGCTGTCGCGCCAGTGCACGTCCATGATGTCGACCTGCGGGTGGCCGAGCAGCGGGGTCACGTCCTCGTCGTCGCCGTGCTGCCAGCAGACGCCGAACCGCAGCCGCTCCGGGTGCCGCGCCGTGGCGAGGGCGTCCAGGACGGTGGGGACGAGTTCCGCGTCGCGGTACGACGCCACGGACACGAAGATGCGCACCCGCCGAACCTATGGGTCCGCCCGGCGGCCGATCGACCACTGTGCCCGAAGATCGGCCGGGCGCGGGTCGATCGGGCACCCGCCGCGCGTTGACGGGCGGCCCCGCACCGCGCATGATTCCCCGCCATGGACCCCCTCGGACCGCCGGATTCGTTCCCTCCGGGACGGAAGTTCCGGGTGCTGGCCGAGGTGCTGCGCCGGCAGGTGGCGGACGGGCAGTGGCCGGTCGGCGGCCGGCTGCCCACCGAGCCGCGGCTGGCGGCCGAGCACGGCGTCGGGGTCAACACCGTGCGGCGCGCCGTCGGGCTGCTCGTCGCCGAGGGCGTCGTGGAGCGGCGCCAGGGGTCCGGCACGTACGTGGTGCGCCGCCCGCGCCCGGCGTCAGCGGGCCGCCGGCTGGTGGGCGTGCTGGTGCCGTCCACGTCCTATTACTACCCGCGGGTGATCGAGGGCATCGAACGCACGCTGACCGCGGCGGGCACCGGCGTCGTCCTGGCCAGCTCCGACTACCGGTGCGACCGGGAGGACGCCCAGCTGCGCAGCCTGCTCGGCAGCGGCGTCGCGGGCCTCGTCCTGGTGCCGAACCTGCACCTGGTCGCCGACGCCCAGCGCCACGTCGACGCCCTGCGCGACCTGCCCGTGCCGTACGTGCTGGCCGAGCGCCGCCCGCCCGCGCCCGCTCCGGACGACCCGACGACGTACGTGACCACCCACCACGCCGGCGGCGTGCACGCGGCCGTCCGGCACCTCGTCGGGCTGGGCCACACCCGCATCGGCTACCTGGGCCGCGTCCGCACCGGCACCGCGCAGCCCATCACCGCCGGTTTCGCGGCGGCCGCCGCGGCCCTCGGCGTGACGCCGGTGCCGGAGGCCGTGGTGTGCCGCGAGTCGTGGACCGCCGGGCAGATCGGCGAGTTCGCCCGGGCCTGCCGCACCCACCGGGTCAGCGCCGTGTTCTGCCACGGCGACCGGGACGCCGCCACCCTGCTGGCGCACGCCCGCCGGCTGGGCATGCGCGCCCCCGGCGACCTGGCCGTCATCACCTACGACGACGAGGTGGCCGAGCTGGGCGACCCGCCGCTCACGGCCGTCGCGCCGCCGAAGGAGCAGGTCGGGGCGACGGCCGCCGAGCTGCTGCTGCGCCGCATCGACGGCGGCGCCGGGGTGCCCGTCCAGCGGGTGGAGCTGCAGCCGCGGCTGATCGTCCGCGCCTCCTGCGGCGGCGCGGACCGGCGGGCCGCCGCCGCGTCGTGACGGCGGCCCGCGGTGCGCCCGCTCAGAGGCGCTGCCAGAGGGCCGGCGTGCGGACCGGCTCCCAGCCGGTCAGCGACCGTTGCGCCTGCCGGCAGCGGTAGGTCGCCCCGTCGTAGGTGACGGTCCGCCCGACCGCGTACGCCGTGCCGGGCTGCCACGCCGCGACGCCCGGGTCGGTCGGCGCCGTGGTCACCGGGGGAGTGGCGGGGCGGGTCGTCGGCGGCGTCGGCGGCGTCGTCGTCGGCGGCGTGGTCGGCGGGGCGGTCGGGCAGCCGCCCGAGAGCTCGCAGATGTCCGCCCGCGACGTCGACGCGGTGAAGTCGTCGTACCAGATGTACGAGTCGTTCTGCGGGGCGAAACCGGCCTCCGCGCCACCGTGGAACGAGCTGAAGTACGCCCGGTCGACCAGGTCGGCGTTGCGGACGAAGCGCAGCCCGGTGACGCTGACGACGCGCCGGCCGTTGTACCAGGCCTCGATCTCGCCGTCCGGGTTCGCCTCGCCGCCGGTCACGGTGTTGACCTTGACCCGCTGCACCAGGTTGATCCACTGGCCGCGCGGGTAGTACACCGGCGCGCCGTCGAGCGAGAAGTCCGCATCGTCGCCGTACGTGCCGGCGTGGCCCATGTGGTAGTAGTACAGCGACGCGCGCCCGCCGGACCGCCAGATCATCCGCGAGCTGAAGCCGTTGAAGCCGTCGCAGACCTTGCCGCCGGAACACGAGGCGCCGCCCGCCAGGCCCACGCCGAGCTTGCCCGCGAACGACGTCGTGCCCCAGCTGAAGTCCGGGCTGAACCGCACCCACTGCGAGAAGTAGTACTCCCGGCTCGGGACCAGCGCGAACGGCGCCGACAGCCCCGAGTTCTCCGGGCTGATCACGCCCTTCGGGTAGAACGCCCGCAGCGACTTGCCGCCGGAGTGCGCCACCGCGCCGTCGATCGTGCTCCGGGCCGCCAGGCCCTGGTCCCAGGGGGCGCTCCACCCGTCGGCGGCCCAGGCGCCGCGCAGGTACGGCGCACCGGCGGGCGGCCGCTCGAACGAGTTGACGTACGGGGCGGCCGCCGTCGGCCGCGGTGCCGCGGGCGCCTCGACCGCGAGGGCGGTGGTGGCGCCGGCCGCCAGCAGGGCCGCGCCGGCGGCGACGGCGATCAGGGGTCTGATTCTCACCGCGCCAATATCATTCACATCGATGGAATGAATCAACCGGCGCCGAGGGCGTGAATCGGCCCCCGGCGCCGGCGGCGCGGCCGTCAGTGCGCCGTGTCGCTACCCGCCTCGGCCGTCGACCCGGACCCGGCCGCCGGCCCGGCCGCCGGCCCGGAGCCCGCCGCGGAGCCGGAGCCCGCCGCGGAGCCGGAGCCCGCCGCGGAGCCGGAGCCCGCCGCCGGGCCGGAGCCCGCCGCGGAGCCCGAGCTGGTCGCGGAGCCGGAGCCCGTCGCGGTGCCCGCCGCCTTGGAAGCGGCCGCGATCTCCGCCGTCGCCGTCCCGTGCGCCTCGGCGCCGTGCCCGGCCTCGGTGCCGTGCCCGGCCTCCGTGCCGTGCGCCGCCTTGCGGCGGTGGAACGTGAAGGTCATGAAGACCACGATCAGGGCGCCGACGATGAGCCCGACGATCGCGCTCGCCACCGTGTTCACCAACCAGCCGATGACCCCGCCGAGGGGGCCCGTGGCGTCGTGGGCGGCGTCCTCCATGTGGTGCACGGCGCCGTACACCGCGTGCAGGCCCAGCTCGTCGCTGCCGACCAGCAGGATGTGGCCGCCGACCCACAGCATAGCGGCGGTGCCGACGACGGTGAGGAAGGTCAGCACCTTCGGCATCGCCTTCACCAGGCCGTGACCGAGGGAGGCGACGGCGCCGGAGCGCTGGGTCAGGCGCAGGCCGACGTCGTCCATCTTCACGATGAGGGCGACGGCGCCGTACACCAGCACGGTCATGACGAGGGCGACGACGCTCAGGATCGCCAGCCGCGACCAGAAGGTCTCGGCGATGACCTCGTTCAGGGTGATGACCATGATCTCGGCCGAGAGGATCAGGTCGGTGCGGACGGCCCCGGCGATCAGGGTCTTCTCGTCCTTCGCCTCCTCGCCGCCGCCGTGGGCGTCGTGGTGGGCGATCTTGGCCCAGACCTTCTCGGCGCCCTCGTAGCAGAGGTAGGCGCCGCCGAGCATGAGGATCGGGGTGAGCAGCCACGGCACGAACTGGCTGAGCAGCAGGATCGCCGGCAGGATGATGAGGAACTTGTTGCGCAGCGAGCCGAGGGCGATGCGCTTGATGATCGGCAGTTCGCGCTCGGCCGCCAGGCTGCGCACGTACTGCGGCGTGACGGCGGCGTCGTCGATGACGACGCCGGCGGCCTTGGCGCCGGCCTTGGCGGCGGCCACCCCGATGTCGTCGACCGACGCCGCGGCGGCGCGCGCCAGCACCGCCACGTCGTCCAGCAGGGCTACGAGTCCACCGGCCAAGGGATCGTCCTCTCAAGGGGTCGGGCTGTCCGTGCCGGTTCATTCTTGCCCACCCCGCGCCCGGGGCATGCGTCGGCCGCGCCCGCCGGGGTGGCCTACAGGGGCGCGTCGGGCGGCGGCGCGCCCTCGTCGGGGTCGTCGCCGGTGGCGGGCTCGTGCGCCGGCGGGCCCGGGTCGGACCGCGGGTCGTCGGCGTTGGCGTCCTTGAGGTGGTCGTCGACGTCCTGGGACGGCTCGCCCAGGGCCTCGGGGTTGACGCTCATCTCGGCTCCTTCCGTGGACCGGTCGCGTCGGGCCTACCCCGCGCGGGCCGGTTCATGCCCGCGGCGTCAGGTGCCGCAGAAGGTGCGGTAGGCGCCGAAGTCGGGCGGCGCGTGCGCCGCGTACCGGTCCAGGCCGGGGCGCTCGTCGTACGGGGCGGACACGGCGCCGACCAGCCGGTCGAGCGGTCCCAGGTCGCCGTCGACGGCGGCGGCCAACGCCTCCTCGACGAGGTGGTTGCGTGGGATGTAGACGGGGTTGACCCGGTCCATCGCGTCGGGGTCCGGGCCGAGCGCGAGCCAGCGCGCGGCCCAGGCGGCGAACGCCTCGGGGTCGGCGAACAGCCGCCGGGCGGGCTCGGCGTCGCCGCGGGCGGTGCGGGCGAGCGCCCGGTAGAACGACGTGTGGTCGACGCGGCTTTGCTCCAGCAGCGGCAGCAGGTCCGCGGCCAGCGCCGCGACGGCGTCCGGGTCGGCGTCGCCGGGCAGGCCCAGCTTGGCGCGCAGCCCGTCCGACCAGGCGGCCTCGTAGCGGTCGCGGAAGGCGCCCAGGGACGCCGTCGCCACGGCGGCCGCCTCCGCCGGGTCGTCGTGCAGCAGGGGCAGCAGCGCCTCGGCGAACCGGGCCAGGTTCCACTGCGCCACCAGCGGCTGGTTGCCGTAGGCGTAGCGCCCGCCGTGGTCGATCGAGCTGAACACCGCCCGCAGGTCGAACGCCTCCAGGAACGCGCACGGCCCGTAGTCGATGGTCTCGCCGGAGATCGTCATGTTGTCGGTGTTCATCACCCCGTGCACGAAGCCGGCGTGCATCCACCGGGCCACCAGCGCCGCCTGCGCGGCGAGGACCGCCTCGAACAGCGCCAGGTACGGCCGTTCGGCCTGCGCCGCGGCCGGGTGGTGCCGGGCGATCGCGTGGTCGGCGAGGCGGCGCAGCAGGCCGGTGTCGCCGGTGGCGCGGGCGTACTGGAACGTGCCGACGCGCAGGTGGCTGGCGGCGACGCGGGCCAGCACCGCGCCGGGCAGCGGGGTGTCGCGCAGCACGGTGCGCCCGGTCGCCACCACCGCCAGCGAGCGGGTGGTGGGGATGCCGAGGGCGTGCATGGCCCGGGCGACGACGTACTCGCGCAGCATCGGCCCCACGGCGGCGAGGCCGTCACCGCCGCGCGCGAACGGCGTCCGCCCGGAGCCCTTGAGGTGCAGGTCACGGGGCCGGCCGTCGGTGCCGGTCAGCTCGCCGAGCAGCAGCGCCCGCCCGTCGCCGAGCCGCGGCGAGTACCCGCCGAACTGGTGCCCGGCGTACGCCTGCGCCACCGGGGCGGCGCCGTCGGGGACGGCGGCGCCGGTCAGCAGCGCCACCCCGGCCGGGGTGCGCAGCCAGGCCGGGTCGAGGCCCAGCTCGGCGGCCAGGTCCTCGTCGAGCGCGAGCAGCCGCGGCGCGAGCGCCGCCTCGGCGGCCCACGGGACGGCCAGCTCCGCCAGCTCGCGCGCGAAACGGTTGTCGAGGGTGACGGTCGCGGTGCTCACCGGTCCGAGCCTACGTCGGCTGCCCGGCGGCGCCGACCGGCCCGGAACCGGCGGCGGGAAAGCTTCAAGTCCCGGGGGAGGCCGCCGATGCTCGCCCACATGAAGTCGGGATCGCCTCTCACACGCCGCGCCTGTGCCGTCGTCGCCGCCACCGGGGTGGCCGTCGCCGGCCTCGCCGCACCGGCGTCCGCCGCCCGCCCCGGCGGTACGTCCACCACGCCCGTCACGACCACGTCCACCGCGCCGGCGCCGCCGGCCGACTGGGCGTTCGACCCGGCGGCGGCGAAGCTGCCGGAGGTCACCCGGGCGATCCGGGCCGACGTCGCGCACCGGGCCGGGTACACCGGCAAGGGCGTCGGCGTCGCGCTCATCGACACCGGCGTCGTGCCGGTGCCCGGGCTGATCGCGGGCAACGTCGTCAACGGCCCCGACCTGTCGCTGGAGAGCCAGGTGCCCGGCCTGCTGCACAAGGACACCTACGGCCACGGCACGCACCTGGCCGGCATCATCGCCGGCCGCGACGCCGCCACCGGGTTCCGCGGCATCGCGCCCGACGCCAAGCTCACCTCGCTGAAGGTGGCCGCCGCCAACGGCGCCGTCGACGTGTCGCAGATGCTCGCCGCGATCGACTGGGTGGTCGAGCACCGCAACGACGACCCCGCCCACCCGATCAAGGTCCTGAACCTGTCCTACGGCACCGACAGCACGCTGCGCCGCGAGCAGAACCCGCTCACCGCCGCCGTCGAGAACGCCTGGAAGGCCGGCATCGTCGTGGTCGTCGCCGCGGGCAACACCGGCGGCGAGATCACGTCCCCGGCCATCGACTTCAACCCCGTCGTCGTCGGCGCCACCGACACGGTGGGTACGACGGCCCCGGCCGACGACCGGCTGTCGGCGTTCAGCAGCGTCACCGGCATGACGAACCGCCGCCTGGACGTCCTGGCCCCCGGCCGCTCCCTGGTGTCGCTGCGCAACCCCGGCTCCTTCGTGGACAGCCGCAACCCGTCGGCGCGCGTCGGCGAGCTGCACTTCCGCGGCAGCGGCACCTCGCAGGCCGCCGCGGTGGTGTCCGGCGCGGCCGCCCTGCTGGTGCAGCGGTACCCCGCGGCCACCCCGGCCGACATCAAGATGACCCTGATGACGCGCGGCCTGCGGCTGAAGAACGTCCGGGAGACCGGCGCGAAGGCGCTGGACGTCGGCCTGGCCGTCACCGACCCGCTGGTGACCTCCAGCCCGTACTACTTCGCCGCCGAGGGCAACGGCTCGCTGGAGGCGGCCCGCGGCAGCTTCCACGTCGCGCTGGACACCGACACGATCCCGCTGACCGGCGAGAACGACCTGTTCGGACCGTTCGACACCGCCGCCTGGGCCGCCGCCAGCCGGGCCGGCACCGCCTGGCAGGGCGGCGACTGGATGGGCCGCCCGTGGACCGGCGACGGCTGGGGCGTCCCGGCCGACGGCCAGGGCAACTGGACCGGCCGCGCCTGGTCGGGCCGCGCCTGGTCGGGCCGGGCCTGGTCGGACATCTCCTGGTCCGGCGCCACCTGGACCGGCCGCGCGTGGTCGAGCGCCACGTTCAACTCGGCGGTCTGGTCCGGTTCGACGTGGCAGTCGGGCCCGTGGCTCAGCGGCACCGGCGCCACCCACTGGCAGCCCTGACCGGCCCACCGGTCCGGCTAACCGCTCCGCGCCGGAGGCGATGACCCCATCGCCTCCGGCGCGTTGCGCCGTCCCGGCCGGACGGGACCAACGGCCCTGGCCGGTGCGGCGGTGGCGGCGCAGGGTCGGACCCATGACGACGTCGTCCCTGCCCGCCCTCGCCGACCGCCACCTCGCCGCCGCGCGCGCCGCCGCCGGCGGCCGCAGCGCCGAGACCGTCTACGGCGGGCACGACCGCGCCCTGCGGCACACCCTGATCGCCCTCGCGGCGGGCCGCACCCTCGCCGAGCACGAGAACCCCGGCGAGGCGACGGTGCACGTGCTGCGCGGCCGGGTGCGGCTGGCCGCCGCGGGCGGCGACGCCGTCACGGGCGCCGCCGGCGACCTGCTGGTGGTGCCGGCCGCCCGGCACACCCTGGAGGCGCTCGACGACGCCGTCGTGCTGCTCACCGTCGGCCTGAGGAACTGAGCCGGGCGGCGCCCGCCGCGGGCAGCCCAGCGCAGCGAGCAGGCAGTCCTGTGGTCGCGCCGGGCGGCGCACGTCTGCCACGCCGCCCACCTCCCGCCACTCGTGCGGGCCGCGTACGCCGCGACCGTCGGGATAGTGGTGCCGGTGGGCGTTCGGGCAGTCGTGGTGGCCGGATCGACGCCCGTCACTTGCCCGGCGGGGTCGCCGCCCCTAGGTTGCGGGGCAGTCCCCACACCCCGGAAAGGGCGGCCATGAAGCGGACCCCGGTGTACGCCGTCGCGCTCGCCTGCGCGGTCTCCCTCGCGGCCGCGCTCGCCGCCGTGCCCGCCCCGCGCCGCCGAACCGGTGCGGATCATGCCGCTCGGGGCGTCGATCACGAACGGGGTGGGGTCCAGCACCGGCAACGGCTACCGCGCCGAGCTGCTGCGCCGGCTCACCCAGGCCGGCGTGGCCGTCGACTTCGTCGGCTCGCAGCAGTCCGGCGACCTGCCGGACCGCGACAACGAGGGGCACTCGGGGTGGCGCATCGACCAGGTCGCCGCGCAGCTCGACGGCTGGCTCGCCACCTACCGCCCGGACGTCGTGCTCGTGCACGTCGGCACCAACGACATGCTGCAGAACCACCAGGCCGCCACCGCCCCGGAGCGGCTGGGCGCGCTCGTCGACCGGATCCTCGAACGGTCGCCCGGCACCACCGTGCTGACGTCCTCGCTGCTGCCCCTGCGCGACGCGGCGGCCGGGGCCCGGGTCGACGCGTTCAACGCCGCCGTGGCGGACCTCATGGCGCGCAAGGCCGCGCAGGGCCGGGCCGTGCGGCACGTCGACCTGCGTGGCGCCGTCGCGGTCGGCGACCTGGCCGACGGCATCCACCCGGGCGACGCCGGGTTCGCCCGCATGGGTGCGCTGTTCCACGCCGCGCTGGGCCCCGTGCTCGGCGCCGGCGCGCCCTGGCCGCTGGTCCGCTCCGGCCTGGAGGCGGACGACCCGCCGACGTGGACGGACACCGTCGCGGGCGCGTCCGGCGTCGGCGGCTACTGCTGCGGGCTGACCGCCATGGAGAGCGGCCGGCGTGTCGAGCTGGCGCACACCGGCACGGGGGCGCTCATGTACTCCGGTGACGACCGCAGCGCGACCGTGTCGTACTCGTACAACCGGGTCTTCGACGTCCACGTGCCCGTCACGGCCGCGACCGTGCTGCGGTACCGGATCCTGCCGCAGCAGGCGGCCGGGGCGTCCGTCGCGATCGACCTCGCGATGACGGACCGGTCGAGCCTGCGCGACTCCGGCGCCACCGACCAGCACGGCGTGCGCGCTCACCCGGCTGCCCAGGGCGCCGGCGGGCACCTGGTGACCGGCCGGTGGAACCTCGTGGAGGTGCCCCTCGGCGTGCTCGCCGGGCGCACGGTCGACGAGATCCGGATCGGCTACGACCGGCCCGGCGGGACCGGCCTGTTCCGCGGCTACGTCGACGACATCGAGATCCTCGACACCGCCGGCTGACCGGACCCGGGCTGGTCAGGCGGCCGGGCGCAGCTCCTGGAACTCGCCGACGAGCGGCCACACGTGCTCGCCCAGCTCGACCTGGGTGAGCAGGATGCCGACCGTGCCGCCGGGGTCGACGAAGAAGTCGGTGCCCTGGCCGCCGGCCCAGCCGTACCGGCCGCGCCGCGGGCCCTCGGTCTGCACGCCCACGCCGAAGCCCCAGCCCATGCCGTCCCAGAAGCCGGGGAAGAAGCTGTCCGGCGTCTTGAGGTGGGCGGCCACCTGGTCGGTGGTCAGCAGGCGCAGGTGCTCGGCGGACAGCAGGCCCTCGCCGCCGGCGGCCAGCACGCGCGCGAACCGGAAGAAGTCGCGGGCGGTGGAGACCAGCTCGCCGTGGTCGACGGCGACGGCCGGCGGGCCCGCGTAGAAGCCGCCGCCGGCCGGTTCGGTCTCGACCAGGCCGCCGTCGTCGTGCCGGTACGCCGCCGGCAGCCGGTCGAGCTTGCCGGGCGGCACCCACAGCGCGGTGTCGGCCATGCCGAGCGGGCCGAACAGGTCGTCGTCGAGGTGCTCGCCGAGCGGCCGGCCCGCCAGCCGCGCCAGCAGGATGCCGAGCACGCCGAACGAGTGGTGATAGCGCCACCCGTCGCCGGGCTGGAACGCCAGCGGCAGCTCGGCGAGGCGGGCCAGCCACTCGTCCGCGCCGAGCGCCGGCGGCTCCGGGCCGGCCTCGGTGCCGTTGGCGGCCATCGCGTCCTTCAGCGGCGAGTCGGCGATCGCCATGCCGTAGCCCGAGCCGTTGGTCAGCAGGTGGCGCAGGGTGATCGGGCGCGCGGCCGGCACGGTGTCGTCGAGCGCCGCCGTGGGGGAGGTCAGCACCCGGCGATCGGCCAGCTCGGGCAGCCACCGCTCGACGCTCTCGTCGAGCCCCAGCCGGCCCGCCTCGACCACGCGCAGCGCCGCGACCGCGGTGATCACCTTGGTCATCGACTGGATCCGCATGATCGCGTCGTCGCGCAGGGGCGCCCCGCCCACGGCCGCCACCCCGGCGGCGGCCACCTCCGGCTCGGCCGAAGGGTCGGCCGAGCCGAGCAGCGCCACCGCCCCGGGCACGGTGCCGGCCTCGACATGACGGCGGAGCAGGTCCGCCAGGTCTGTGCTCACGCCGCCGACTATGCCACCGGGGTACGACAGCGCAGTAGTGCCTGCTGTACCGCCGGTCCGGCAGCACGCGGGATCGAGATCGGGTCCCGGTGCGCCGAGGCTGGAGCCGTACCCACAGGCACCAGTCGAGGAGACGACATGACCACGAAGCCGAAGAACCGCCGCCGCATGCTGCCCCTCGCCGCCGGTGCGCTGGCCGCCCTCACGGCCGGCGCCGCCCTCACCGCGCCCGCCGCCTTCGCGGACAGCCGGCCGGGCCGCGCCGACACCGTCCAGCAGCGGCTCGACGCACTCGTCGAGCGGGACGGTTTCCCCGGCGCCCTGGCGTCCGTCCGCGGCGCGGGCGGCCGGGTCCGCGACTACACCGCCGGCGTCGGCGACCTGGCCACCGGCCGCGCCGTGCCCCGCGACGGCCAGGTGCGCATCGGCAGCAACACCAAGCCGTTCACCGCCGTCGTCGTCCTGCAGCTCGTCGGCGAGGGCCGGATCGGCCTCGACGAGACCGTCGAGCGGTACCTGCCCGGGCTGGTGCGCGGCGAGGGCATCGACGGCCGGAAGATCACCGTCCGGCAGCTGCTCCAGCAGACCAGCGGGCTGCCCGACTACGACGACGTGCTGTTCACGCAGGCGCAGGACCTGGTGGACAAGGCGGGCTCCTACTACGACCCGCGCCGGCTCGTCGACGCCGCGCTGACCAGGCCGGCCGTCTTCGCGCCGGGGGAGAAGTGGGGGTACAGCAACACCAACTACGTCCTGGCCGGGCTCGTCGTCGAGCGCGTCACCGAGCGGCCCGTCGGCGAGGAGATCACCCGGCGCATCATCGAGCCGCTGGGGCTGCGCGACACGTACTGGCCGGGCGTGGGCGACCAGCGCATCGCCGGGCGCCACCCGCGCGGCTACGTCGCCCTGGAGCCGGGCGCGCCGTGGATCGACGTGACCCGGATGGACCCGTCCCTGGGCTGGGCGGCCGGCCAGCTGATCGGCTCGCCGGGCGACCTGCGCCGGTTCTTCGAGGCCCTGCTGGCCGGCAAGCTGCTGAAGCCCGCGCAGCAGGCCGCGCTGACGCAGACCGTCGCCGCCCCCGGCTTCGAGCCGACCGAGGGCTGGGAGTACGGCCTCGGCGTCGCCCGGCACACCCTGTCCTGCGGCGGCCACGCCTGGGGCCACGGCGGCGACATCCAGGGCTTCGAGACCCGCAACCTCGCCACCGAGGACGGCCGCAGCGCCGTCGTCGCGGTGACCGCGCTGCCGACGTCGCTGGAGATGACCAGCCACGTCTCCGAGGCCGTCGACGCGGCGCTGTGCGCCGGGCGCTGACCGCTCACTCGATGACGTACGTGGCGTACCGGCCGGCCGACACGCCCAGCGCGACCCCGTCCGGGGACCTGCGCCGGGGCGGTGCGGCCGGGCCGTGTCGCCGAGGCCGGGCCGGCCGTTGGCGTTGTTGCCCCCAGCACCACAGCGACCGGTCGTGCCTCTCATTCGTCCGGCCGGTGCGCCACTGCAGGGTTCGCACCGTCCGGGTCAGCGGCCCGGCCAGCCGGCGCCGCTCCACCCGTTGCCGGCCCACGCCGTGCCGGACCACGTCGTGCCCGACCAGGCGCGTCCCGACCAGGCCCGGCCCGACCAGGCCCGCCCGGACCACGCGAGGCCGCTGCCGCCGGAAGTCCACGTGGTGCCGGTCCAGCCGACGCCCATCCACGAACCGCCGTTCCAGGACGTGCCGGCCGCGCTGGCCCGGGCCCACGCCCGGGTGTCGAAGGCGTTGCCGAAGATGTCCTTCTCGCCGGTGAGGGCGACGCCGTCGAGGGTGACGTGGGAGGTGCCGCGGGCGGCCTCCAGCGTGCCGATGCCCGTGGACGCGGTGTACGCCTGCCGCGTGCCGCTGACGGCGGTCCGGGCCGCCGTGTACACCGACACCTCGCCCGCCCGGCCGCCGGCGTCCGCGCGCGACAGCGGGGTCGCCGTCCGGCGCAGCAGGTCCTTGACGTCGTCGGGGGTGAGCGTGGGCCGGGCCTGCAGCAGGCCCGCCACGGCGCCGGCGACGACGGCGGACGCCTGCGAGGTGCCGCTGCCCTTGAACCGGGCGGAGCCGACGCGCGCACCGGGGTACGCCACGTCGATCGTCGAACCGGGCGCCCGCAGCGAGACCAGGGACCGGCCGGGCGCCACCACGTCGGGGCGGCGGGCCGTGTCGCCGCGGCTGGAGAACGCGCCGAGGACGTCGTCGGACGGCGACGCCGTGCCCCGGTCGTCGGCCGCGCCGACCGCCAGGACGAACGGGTCGTACGCCGGGTTGACGAGGCGGGTGGCCGTCGTGCCGCCGTTGCCGGCCGCCACCACCACGACGATGCCCGCCTTCCACGCCTGCTCGACGGCGAACGCCAGCGGCCCGGTGCGGTAGTCCTGCGCGCTGTCCGTGCCGTACGCCAGCGCCAGCACCCGGATCGGGTTCATCGGGTCGTCGCGGCGGTGCTCCACCACCCAGTCGATGGCGGCCAGCACCTGCACCACGTCGACGGAGCCGTCGCCCACGCCCACCTTGACCGAGGTCAGCTTGGCGCCGGGCGCGACGCCCTGGAAGCCGGTGGTCCGGTCGTTGCCGACCATGATGCCGGCGAGGTGGGTGCCGTGACCGAACGTGTCGACGTAGCGGGTGGTGGCGTTCTGGCTCTCGAACGACAGGTCCGGCCCGTGCACGACGTTCGCGCCGGCCAGCCCGGGGACCTTGGTGACGCCGGTGTCGATGAGCGCGATGCCGACGCCCCGGCCGGTGTACCCGGCGGCGTGCATCCGGTCGGCGCCGATCGCCTGCGCGACGGCCTGCATCGTGGCCGGCGCGGTGGTGGTGGTGCCGTCGGAGTCCCACATGTCCCGCGACGAGTACCCGCCGGAGCCGCCGCCGTCGTACCCGCTGCCGCCGTCGTAACCGCTGCCGCCGCCGTAGCTGCTGCCGCCGCCGTAGCTGCTGCCGCCGTAGCTGCCGCCGTAGCTCCCGCCGTCGTACCCGCCGTCGAAGGCGTGCCAGACCGAGGCGGGCGCGGCGGACGCCGGCGCGGCCGCCGGCGCGGCCGCGGGCCCGGTGGCGGTGACGCCCTGCATCGTCGTGCCCGCCACCGCGAGCATCGCGAGAATCCGCTTCAGCGCCACCGTCTGCACCCCTCCGACAACCGTTGATCGGCCGGTACGTCGGCGGGCGGGCGCCGGACCTGAGCGGAATGCCGCGGCTCAGTCCTTCCGCGACCGGTAGTGGTGGGCGACCAGCGCGCCGATGCAGCCGAGGGTCACCAGTCCGGAGGCGATCCCGACGGCGAGGGGCAGCTCGAGGATCGAGACGAGCGCGTTGACGGCGGCGCTGACGATCAGCAGCAACCACAGCGCGGGCCGCAGCAGCCCGCCGCGCGGGGCGGCGTGCCGGGCGGGGTCGGCGGGCGCAGGCGTGGCGGGGATGTGGTCGGTCATGGTCGCTCCTCGGTCGTGGTGGACGGGACGACCTCCACGCTAGGAACGGCCGGCGCCGCGGACGATCCCGCCAGCGGGCCGGCGGTGGTACAGCAGGCTGCCCTTTCTGCCCGGTGGCCTGTCCGCGTGCCACCGGTTCGCCTAGGGTCCAGGCCGGGAGGTGGGATGACCATCGGTGAGCAGGCCGCCGGGCGCCCGGGCGCCGGCCGGCGCTACGTGCTGGGCCGCGTCCGCGACGCCGTCGACGGCCTGGAACACCTCGTCGGCGGGCTGGCCACGGCCCTGCCGGCGCTGGCCGCGCTGGTCTGGCTCCTGATCGTCGCGCTCGCCTGCCTCGCCGGCGTCGGGGTGCTGCTGATCCCGTCCGCGCTGCAGGTGGCCCGCGTGGTCGCCGACCGGGAGCGGGCGCGGCTGTCGCGGTGGGGCCCGGAGCTCATCGGGGCGCCCCCGGTGCCCCGCGGCGTGCGCGCGGCCCTGCGCGACCCCGCGGCGCGGCGGGACGTCGCCTGGCTGGTAGTGCACGCCACCGCCGGTTTCGGCATCGGGCTGTTCGGCCTCACCCTGCCCCTGTACGCGGTGCAGAGCCTCACGTTCCCGCTCTGGTTCCGGCTCGTCCCGCCCGACGCCGGCGGCCCCGGCCTGTGGTTCTGGCGGGTCGACGGCCTGCCCGACGCGCTCGTCGTCGCGCTGTCCGGCATCGGGTGGCTCGCCGTCGTCGTCGGGCTGAGCCCCGGCATGGCGCGGCTGCAGGCGTGGCCCGGGCGGCGGCTGCTGGCGCCCCCGGTCGACGCCGACCTGTCGCTGCGCGTCGCGGAGCTGACCGCCACCCGCGCCGCCGCGCTCGACGCGCACGCGGCCGAGCTGCGACGCATCGAACGGTCCCTGCACGACGGCGCGCAGAACCGGCTGGTCGGCGTCACCGTGCTGCTCGGGGCCGCCCGCCGGGCGCTGACCCGCGACCCGGCGGCCGCCGACGCCGCCCTCGGCCGGGCCCAGGACGCCGCCGAGCAGGCCCTGGCCGAGCTGCGCGCGGTGGCCCGCGGCATCCTGCCGCCGGTGCTGGCCGACCGCGGGCTCGCCGGGGCCCTGACCGGCCTCGCGGGCGGCTGCGGGGTGCCGTGCCGCGTCGACGTCGACGTGCCGGGTCGGTGCGCCGCCTCCGCCGAGGCCACCGCCTACTTCGCCGTCGCCGAGGCGCTCACCAACGTCGTCCGGCACAGCGGGGCGACCCGCGCCGTCGTCACCGTCCGCCGGGCCGGCGACCGGCTGCTGGTGCGCGTCGACGACGACGGGCACGGCGGCGCCGACGAGGCCCGCGGCTCCGGCCTGGCCGGCATCCGGCGCCGGGTCGAGGCGTACGACGGCGTGTTCGAGACGACCAGCCCGGCCGGCGGGCCGACGACGATGCGGGTGGAGCTGCCGTGCGGATCGTGATCGCCGAGGACGACGCGCTGCTGCGGGAGGGTCTGGCGCTGCTGCTGCGCGCCGAGTCGCTCGACGTGGTGGCCGCCACCGGCTCGCCGGAGGAGTTCCTGGCCGCCGTGGACGCCCACGAGCCCGACGTCGCCATCGTCGACGTCCGGATGCCGCCCACCCACACCGACGAGGGCATCGTCGCGGCCGTCGAGGCGCGCCGCCGCCGGCCCGGCCTGGCGGTGCTGGTGCTGTCGGCGTACGTGGAGCAGGCGTTCGCCACCGACCTGCTGGCCGGGGGCGCCGACCGGCTGGGTTACCTGCTGAAGGAGCGCGTCGGCCGGGTAGCCGAGTTCCTCGACGCGCTGCACCGGGTGGCGGGCGGCGGCACCGCCATCGACCCCGAGGTGGTCGGCCAGCTGATGGCCCGCACCCGCCCCGGCGGCGAGCTGGAGCGGCTCAGCCCGCGCGAGCGCGACGTGCTGGCGCTGATGGCGGAGGGCCTCGGCAACGCGGCCATCGCCGAGCGGCTGTTCATCACCGAGGGCGCCGTCCACAAGCACATCCGCAGCATCTTCGCCAAGCTCGACCTCGCGCCGGACGACCGCGCCGACCGGCGGGTCGCCGCCGTCCTGCGCTATCTGGACGGCACCCCGCGGCGCTGACGCCCGGAACGGGATTGAAGATCGTCACCCCTCTCCGGTACGGTGCTCCCGCTGACCACGGGGGGTCATTTCCGAGCACGGTGCGCGGGCGTCCGCACGACGCCGCCGCGCCATGTCGTCCTGCCTCCTGCGTGGCGGTTCCGCAGAAGGAGAGAGATGTTGTCACGCGTTCCGCGTCCGTTCCTGGGCATCGCCCTGGGCGGCGCGCTTCTGGCCGGCGTGGCCCTGAGCGCCACGGCCGCCGTGGCCACCACGTCGGCGTCCGCGCCGTCCACGGGGGCCTCCCTGCACCCGATCGCCCGGCAGGTCGCCCAGCCGGCTCCGTTCGGCATCGAGCAGGTGCTCGGCCACGTCCCGGACCTGGCCGCCGAGCCGGGCGCCCACGGCGGCCAGGGCGCGCGCGCCGGCGGCTTCGACGCCGCGCCGGGCACGCTGGGCGCGTCCGCCGCCGGCGACGAGCCGGACCCCACCCCGACCGCCACCCCGGAGCCCACGGCGACCGAGCCGACCACGGACCCGACCGGCGAGCCGACCGCGACGGCGGAGCCCACCGCGACCGCCGAGCCGACCGCGACGGCCGGGCCCACCGCGACCGCCGGGCCGACCGCCACCGCCGAGCCCACCGTCACAGCCGAGCCGACCGCGACGCAGCCGACGGCGACCACCCCGGCGCCGACGCCGAGCGCCACCCCCACCACCCCGCCGGTCGACAAGACGGCGCCCACGGGCACGTTCGTGCTGTCCACCACCGGCCTCTGGGTCGGCCAGACGGCCACGCTGAAGCAGAACGCCCTCGCCGACAACGTGACCGAGGCCGCGCAGATCCGGCGCGTCGTCAACTGGGGCGACGGCAGCGCGCCCGTCACCCTCGCGCCGGGCGCCACGCAGGCGACCAAGTCGTACACCAAGGCCGGCAAGTTCACGGTCTCCGTGACGCTGACCGACGCCGCCGGCAACCCCGCCAAGGCGAAGATCGACAAGCCGGCGATGACCATCACCGTCCCGGGCGCCTACAAGCTCAGCAAGAAGGCCGTCTGGCCGGGCGAGAAGTTCAAGGTGACGATCTCCAAGGTGCCGAGCGGCACCAAGGCGATCGACATCGACTGGGGTGACGGCTGGGTGCAGCCGCTGAAGGGCAAGAACCAGTCTTTCGACACGTTCTACTGGCTGAACAGCCGCGACCAGCCGGTGAAGCCGGGCACGTACACGATCCGCGCGAAGTTCACCAACGCCAACGGCACCTCGGCGGCGATCCTCGTCGGCAAGATCTCGGTCCGCAAGGACTCGTGGAAGCCGAAGGTGGGCTTCACGAAGCCGGCGAAGTCCAAGGCGAACAAGGTGTCGTCGTGGAAGACGCTGCGCGGCACGGCGTCGGACAAGGGCGCGGGCCTGCGCACCGTGTGGGTCTACCCGTACCGGTTCACCGCCACGTCCGAGTACTGCTACACCGCCAAGAAGACCTGGCGCAAGATCCGGTCCGACGCGGACATCGACAAGTACTGCGGCGTGCGGGTGAAGGTGTCCAAGGGCAAGTGGTCGCTGAAGCTCAGCGGCATGCGCAAGGGCTACCACGCGTTCGTCCTGCTCGGCGCCGACTGGTCCGAGAAGGTCGGTCGCGCCGAGGTGGCGCCGCGGCTCACCCGCAACTGACCCACCGGCCACCCCGGACGGCCCGGCGGCGCATCGCGCCCCCGGGCCGTTCCGTGTCACGGCCCCGTCGTCGTCGAGGCCGCCAGGACGGCCCGCCGCAGTTCCGGGGCGGTCTGCTCCGGCGCGGCCGGGTTCACCGACAGCCCGGTGGCGATCTCCAGCCCGGCCCGGCGGGTGAGCCGCGGGTAGAGGCCGACGTGCCAGCGGTACCAGTCCCGCGCGGTGCCGTCGCGCACCGGCCCGGCGTGCACCACCAGGTTGTACGCCGGGTCGTCGCGCACCGCCGCCAGGCCGGCCAGCACCCCGGGCAGCACGCCGGCCACCGCCGCCAGCGCGTCGTCGGAGGCGCCCGCCAGGCCGGGGGAGCGGTCGTCGGGCAGCAGCACCGTCTCGTGCGGCACCCCGGCCGCCCGCGGCTGGTACACCAGCACCCCGCCCGCGTCGTGCACCACCCGCGTGCCCGCCGCCCGTTCCGCCGCGGCAAGGTCGTCGTGCAGGCAGCGGCCGGTGCCGTCGAAGTGGCGGCGGGCGTTGTCCCAGCGCCGCACCAGTCCCGGCGGCGCGTCGTCGAGGGCCACGATCTGGCTGTGCGGGTGCCGCAGCGACGTGCCGGCCGCCACCCCGTGGTTGCGGAACACGACGATCGCCGCGGGCCCGGCGGCGGCGAGGGCGCGGCACCGGTCGCGCATCGCCGCCAGCACCGCCAGGACGTCGCCAGGCCGGGCGGTGCGCAGCTCGGCGTCGTGCCGGGGCGACTCCACCACCACCTCGTGCGCCCCGGTGGCCGCCCGCGCGCCGCCGTCGGCGGCCGGCCCGGCGGCCGGACCCACCACCGCGTACCGGTTGGGGAACACCCGCACCCGCCACGGCTGCGGCGCGGCCGGGTGGCGCAGCACCTCCGGCGGCGTGAGCGCCTCGTTGCCCGGGCAGAACGGGCACCGGCCGTCCGCCGGCTCCGCGTGGTCGGACGGCCGCGCCGCCCGGCCGGGCGCGACGATGTGCCAGTCGCCGGTCTCGGGATCGGGGCGGATCTCAGCGGCCATCCCGCCACCGTAGCGGCGCGGTGGCCGGTCGCCGGGCATCGCGCGGGCGCACCGCCGGGCGGCCCGGCGACGGCAGGCACCGCCGTGTCCGGCGCGGGGCTCGGCTGGGAGCCAGGCGAGGGGGACCAGGTGGGGGGGTTAGGTGCGGGGCCGGGCGCGGGCCCGGAGTCCGTTGCGCCGGGCAAGCGCCGCGGCGGGCCTATCGCGTGGGGGGCCGGGCCGGGGCGCGGTGGTCGAGCTCGCGGTCAGCGGTCGCGGTTCCAGCGCTGCGGGCACAGCCCCCGGCGCCGCAGCGTCCCCAGGCCGGACTCGGCCACGTAGGCGCCCAGCATCCCGGCCAGCCCGGCCAGCACCGGCTGGGCGATCTCGGCCCACGTCATGTCCAGCTCACCCGCACGCTCACGCCACGTCTGTCGGCCGCTGGGTGGCGCCGCTGAGGGAAAGCGGTGCGGCGGGGCCGGGCCGCTGCGTCAGGCGGCGCCCGACGATCGATCAGGCGGCGCCGCGACATACCGCCGCCGCACCGCGCGTGAACGGGCCCGCGGCGGGTATGCGCGGCACCTCGCACGGACAGGGGAGCAGCATGCGCGACACCGGCACGACCGCCGCCGACGCCCGCCGCGGCCGGCTGCGGCGGCCGCCCG
>NZ_BOOY01000016.1 GCF_016863475.1 Spirilliplanes yamanashiensis | reverse complement strand
GGCGGCCGCCCGCCGGTGACGGCACGGCGACGCCGCCGCCGGGCCGCAGCACCGTCGACCTGGGCGGGGCGCCGCACGGCCTCTGGTACGTTCCGCGCACCCCGGCGCGGCGGCTCGTCGTGCTGCTGCACGGGGCGGGCGGCACGGCCGCGGACGCGCTGCGGCTGCTGCTGCCGTACGCCGACGAGCGGGGGCTGACGCTGTTCGCCCCGCAGTCCGCGGAGGTGACCTGGGACGTGATCGGCGCCGGGTACGGCCCGGACGTGACCCGGGTGCAGCACGGCCTGGACCGGGTGCTCGGCGCGTGCCCCGTGCCGGCCGTGGCGATCGGCGGGTTCTCCGACGGCGCCTCGTACGCGCTGTCGCTCGGGCTGGCCAACGGCGACGTGTTCGACGCGGTGCTGGCGTTCTCGCCGGGCTTCGCCGCCCCGGCCGGGCGGGCGGGCGCACCGGCGCTGTACGTGTCGCACGGCCGCGCGGACCGGGTGCTGCCGGTCGACCGGTGCAGCCGCCGCCTGGTGCCGGCGCTGCGCGACGCCGGCTACCGCGTGGCGTACGACGAGTTCGACGGCGGCCACGAGGTGCCGGCCGCGGTCGCCGGGCGCGCGCTGGACTGGCTGGCCGCCCGGTAGCGCCTCAGCCCTGGTCGGAGGAGTGGCCGGGGAACAGGTGCAGGGCGGGGTCGATGACGACGGCGGCGTTGTTGACGGCGGTGGCCGCCTCGCCGAACCCGACGGCGATCAGCCGCACCTTGCCCCGGTAGTCGTTGACGTCGCCGGCGGCGAACACCCGCGGCAGGTTCGTCGCCATCGTGGTGTCCACGACGATGTGCCGCCGGTCGAGCGTCAGCCCCCACCGGGCGAGCGGGCCGAGGTCGGCGGTGAACCCGAGCGCCGCCACGACGGCGTCGGCGGCCAGCAGCCGGGGCGGCCCGCCGCGGGGCGTCACCTCGACGGCGGTGACCCGCTCGTCGCCGACGAGGCGGCTCACCTCGGCGTTGACGATGATCTCGACGTCGAGTGCCTGCACCCGGGCGATGCTGCCCGCGTGGGCGCGGAACCGGTCGCGGCGGTGCACGAGCGTCACCGACGCCGCCACCGGCCGCAGCGCGGCGGCCCAGTCGAACGCGGAGTCGCCGCCGCCGACGATGACGACCCGGCGGCCGGCGAGGTCGTCCAGGTGCGGGACGAAGTACAGCACTCCCGCGCCGGCGAACGCGTCGGCGGCGGGCAGCGGCCGGGCGGTGAAGCTGCCCAGCCCGCCGGTGATGAGCACCGCCCCGCAGGTGAGCCGCTCGCCGCCGGACAGCCCGAGCACGGGCCGGCCGTCGGGCAGGTAGTCGAGCGTCTCGGCCAGCACCCCGAGCCGGTACGCGGGCCGGAACTGGTCGGCCTGGGCGACGAGCCCGGCCACCAGGTCGCGGCCGCGGACGGCCGGGAAACCGGCCACGTCGAAGATCATCTTCTCCGGGTACATGGCGGAGATCTGCCCGCCCGGCTCCGGCAGCGTGTCGACGACCGCGACGGACAGCCCCCGGAACCCGGCGTAGTACGCGCCGAACAGCCCGGCCGGGCCCGCCCCGACGACCGCCAGGTCCACCTCCGCCATGGCCCGACCGTAGGACGGCGCGGCGCCCGGGGCAATGCCGCGCCGTCCGCTGTGGAGGACCGCTACGGCCGCCGGGCCTCGCCGAGTGCCACGCGCACCGGCAGCACGGGCACGCCGGCCACCCCGGCGTCGCCGACGAGCACCGCGCCGTCGGCGTCGCCCGGGTCGTCCAGGCCGCCGCGGCCGCTCGTCACCATCAGCATCGTGCCGGCCAGGCAGACGCTCGTCGGTTGCCGGGCCGGCACCGTCACCCGGCGGTCCACGGTGCCGTCGGGGCGGACGCGGCGCACCTCGCCCGCGCCGAACAGGGCCACCCACAGGTGGTCCTCGGCGTCGACGGTGAGGCCGTCCGGGTGGCCCTCGGCGGCGGCCAGCCGCAGGAACGGCCGCCGGCCGCTCAGCTCGCCGGTGGCCGGGTCCACGTCGAACGCGTCGACGTGGCCGAGCGGGGTGTCCGACAGGTACATCGTCCGGCCGTCGAGGCTGAACGCCGGGCCGTTGCCGATGGTCAGGCCGCGCAGCACGGTGCGCACGGTGCCGTCCGGGTCGAGCCGGTACAGGGCGCCGCCGCGCGGCGACTGGTCGCACGCCATGCTGCCCGCCCAGAACCGCCCGGCCCGGTCGGCGACGGCGTCGTTCATCCGCCACGGCTTGGCCGTCACCGGTTCGGGGCTCGCCACCGGGGTGGCCCGGCCGTCGGGGCCGAGCAGCGCGAAGCCGGTGCCGGTCGCGGCCAGCCAGGTGCCGGGCCGGTCCGCCACCGGGGCGACGGCGGCCAGCGGCTCCGGCAGCCGGGCCAGCTCGGTCAGCGCCCCGGCGCCCGGCCGCAGCGGCGTCGCGGTGGTGAGCAGGCGCCCGGCCGGGATGTCGACCAGCACCACCCGCTCGCCGTCCCAGCGGCCGCCCTCGCCCAGTTCCAGCCGGTCGGCGCCGAGCGCCGTCAGGTTCGTCATGCCCTCCGTTGTGCCCGCCGCCGCGCGGCTCAACCCGGCGTGCGGTCCGGGGCCGGCGCGCCGGGGTGGTGCGGGCTGTCCGGGTTCAGCAGGGAGTGCCGGCGCCCGTAGGCGAAGTAGATGACCAGGCCGATGACCAGCCAGATCGCGAATCGCAGCCACGTCTCCCAGTGCAGCTGCAGGATCAGGAACAGGGAGGCGAGCACGCCGAACGCGGGCACCACGGGCATCCACGGCAGCCGGAACGACCGCGGCGTGTCCGGGCGGGTGTAGCGGAACAGGATGACCGCCACGCACACCACGATGAACGCCGACAGGATGCCGATGTTGGTCAGGTCGGCGACCTCGCGGATCGGGAACACCCCGGCGAGCAGCGCCGAGCCGATGCCGGCGATCCAGGTGACGCGCTGCGGGGTGCCGTGCCGGTCGACCCGCGCGAACCACAGCGGCAGCAGCCCGTCGCGGCTCATCGAGAACCACACCCGGGTGACGCCGAGCAGGAACGTCAGCATCACGGTGAGGATCGACAGCACCGCGAACACCGAGATGATGCCGGCGATGACCGGAAGCCCCACGCCCGTGAACGCCGACGCGAAGCCCGCCTCCGGGTCGATCTCGGTGTACCGCTGCATGCCCGTCAGCACGAGCGTCGCCGCGACGTACAGCGTCATCGCGATGACCAGCGACAGGATGATCGCGCGCGGCATGTGCTTGCGGCCGTCTTCCGCCTCCTCGGCGGCGGTGCTCATGGCGTCGTAGCCGAACACCGCGAAGAACACCGTGGCGGCGCCCGTGAGCACCGGCCCGAACCCGGCCGGCAGGAACGGGTCGTAGTTGCCCGTCTCGATGTAGAAGACGCCCAGCCCGATGATGAACAGGATCAGCAGGATCTTGATGCCGACGGCGACCAGCTCGAACCGGCCGAACGTCCGGGTGCCCCGGCTCAGGATGAACGTCACGAGCAGGCAGATGAGCATCGCCGGCAGGTTGACGACCCCGCCCTCCTCGGCGCTCGCCGTGATCGACTGCGGCAGGGCCACCCCGAAGCCGTCCAGGAACGCGTCCAGGTAACCGGAGATGCCGATCGCGACGACGGCGACGATGGCCACGTACTCCAGCAGCAGGTCCCAGCCGATGAACCACCCGATCAGCTCGCCCAGCGCGACGTAGCCGTAGGTGTACGCCGACCCCGCCCGCGGGATCATGCCGGCGAACTCCGCGTACGACAGCGCGGCCGCCGCCGACGCCAGGCCCGCGATGAGGAACGCGATGAGCACGGCGGGGCCGACGCCCGGGTTGTCCTCGTCGCCGTGCGCGACCAGCCCGGCGAGCGAGAAGATCCCGACGCCGATGATGCCGCCGACGCCGATCGCCGTGAGCTGCCACAGGCCGAGGCTCTTGGTCAGCTGCCCCGCGCCGCTGGCCGCCTCGATCTCCTCGATGCGGTCGACGGGCAGGCGCCGCCACACGGAGCCGGAACCGTTCCTCGCCATGTGCTCGTCCGCTCTTCCGCCGGACACCGACGTTCGTCAATGTAGACCTTTTCCGTGGTGATCGCCGCCGCGCGGCGGCGGGCCGAAGGTCCCCCCGGCCCGGCCCTGTGGCACTGCCCGGGCCCGCGACCCGCGTTCGATCATGATCGTGGGCCGGTGATCCGGCGCCGCTTCAGAACCTCGGGAGGTCGTCATGGTCCTCGTCAGCGCGGAGCTCACGCCCAGCGTCCGCACCCACGGTCCCGTCCCCGCACCCGCCCGGGACTACGCCGTGGCGAAGCTCGGCGCCGCCCTGCGGCACGCGCCGGCCCCGGTGCCGTTCGCCCGGGTCACCCTCGACTCCACCGGCCACGGCGAGTACGCCGGCGCCCAGGTGGACGTCGGCGGGGTGCCGGTGCACGTCCACGCGGCCGGCGAGACGATGACCGAGGCGGTCGACCGGCTCCAGGAACGCCTGCGGGCGCGCCTGCGCCGGATGCGCCGCCGCCCCGCCCAGGGCCCGCCGTCACCGCCGGTCGGCACCGCCGGCCCGCTGCCGGCGTGAACCGGCCACGGCGGTCGCCGTCACCGCGACCGCCACGCAGGTGACCGCGACGCCGAGCGCGCCGAACTCCACCATCAGCACGCACAGCGCCGCCCACACCACGGCCGCCGGCACCGCCACTGCGGCCCGCCGCGGCCACCGGCGCCGCTCGGCGACGCGCAGCCCGTCCACCACGTCCTCGAACCGCGGCACACCCGTGCCGGGCGCCGCACCGCCGGCGCCCGGCACGCGCAGGGCGTTGCTGACGTCGCGGACACCGGCGACGGCCCGCGCCGCCGACCCGGCCGTCGCGCGGGCCCGCTCGCCGTCGACCGAGCCGGTGAGCAGCACCACCCCCTGCTGCACCTCGACGGTGATGCGCTGACCGCGCAACAGCTCGTCGGCGGCCAGCTCCTGCGCCACCCGGTACGTGAGCCGCACGTCCGGGTCGTCCGCCGGCGGCAGCCGGCGGCGCGCCCAGTCCGGGTACCCGTCGTCCGGGAACGGCCAGCCCATCATGATCGTGATCCGCCTCCACGTGTCCGCCAGTCTTCATCCTGCGCCCGGTACGTGGCGGCCCGCCCGCGGCCGCATGACAGCTTCGTGACAGGACCGCCGGCCCTCCACCTCCGACGGTCACGCAACCGCCACACGACCGCGGCGAACCCGTCGCACCGCGCCCGCAGGCTCGAAGGACAGCCCGGGACACGGTGAAGGAGGACGGATCATGAACGGCAAGCTGTGGCGCCCGCTGGCGGTGGTGGCCTTCGCCGCCCCGGTGACGGTGGCGGGTCTGGGGTGGGCGATCGCCAGTGGGCACGCGGAGGCCGCGGTCGCGGTGGCGCTGTCGGCGGTCCTGATCTTCGGGTACGCGGTGCGGCGCCGCACCCGGGCCCGTGTCCTGTACGGGCCCCGGCCCTCACCGGAGGCCACCGCGCCGCGGAAGGGCGCCGGGTCACCGGAACGCACGGGTCCGCGGGAAGCCGCATGGCCGTGGAAAGGCACCGCGCAGCGGGAGGGCGCCGCGCAGCGGGGGGGTGCCGCGCAGCGGGAGGGTGCCGCGCAGCGGGAGGGTGCCGCGCAGCGGGAGGGCGCCGCGCAGCGGGAAGGCGCCGGGTCGTGGGAAGCGGCCGGGGTGCGGAACGGGGCGCGGGAGAGCGTGGGGCCGCGGTAGGGGCGCGGGTTCGCGGATGGGTGGCCCGCGCCGGTGGGTGGTGTGGTCGAAATGGCGGGCGGGGCGGCGCGCGGGTGCGAAGCCGGCGTGGTTCGCTGGGGGTGTGTCGTCCGGGGTTGCGCTGCTGGTGGCGGCCGCGGTGCATCTCGGCTTTCAGCTGACGGTGACCGTGGTCGTCTACCCGGCGCTGGCCCGGGTGCCCGCCGCGTCGTGGGCGGCCGCGCACCGCGCCCACACCCGGGCGATCACCCCGCTCGTCGCGGTCGTCTACGGCGGGCTGGGGGTGGCGGGCGGGTGGGCGGTGCTGGCCGGGCCGGGCGGGTGGACGCTGGTGGCGCTGGCCGGTGCGGCGGTGGCGGTGCTGGTCACCGCGGTGGCGGCGGGGCCCGCGCACGGCCGGCTCGGGGCGGGGCACGACGTACAACGGATCGGGAGGCTGCTGCGGGCGGACCGGGTGCGGGCGGTCGCGGCCGTGGTGGCGTTCGCGGGGGCGGCGGTGGCGGTGTGGTGAGGCCGGGGGTGGGGTGAGCGTGCGGCGGGAGATCGGTGTGGCGGGGCCGCGGGGCGCCGGTGAGGTGTGGGACCGGTACGTGCGGCCCGCGCGGTGGCCGGAGTGGTCGCCGCAGATCCGGGCGGTGGAGTATCCGGGGGAGCGGCTGGCGGCCGGGACGTCCGGCGTGGTGCGCGGGCCGTTCGGGGTGCGGGTGCCGTTCGAGGTTCTCGACGTGTCCGAGGACGGGCCGGTGCGCAGCTGGGCGTGGCGGGTGTCCGCGGCCGGGGCGCGGCTGGTGCTGGTGCACACCGTCGAGGCGGCGGGCGCGGGCGCACGGACCGGGCTGACGGTCGAGGGGCCGGCGGCGCTGGTGGTCGCCTACCTGCCGGCGGCGCGCTGGGCGCTGGGGCGCCTGGTGCGCTGACGCCGCCGGCAGCGGCGGATCAGGCGGTGAAGGAGTGCGGGCCGAAGCGGCCCCAGGCGACGACGGCGGCGAGCGCCAGCAGGACCACGTTGACGGCGATCGCCGGCAGCTCCCGGCGGCGGGCGTGGGTGACGGCCGCGCCGATCATCATCAGCACCAGGCCGAGCGCCGCGAGCGGCACGAGGACCGGCGCGATGCCCAGCACGGCGGGCAGGATCAGGCCCACCGCGGCGAGCACCTCGAGCGCGCCGATCAGCTTGACGACGTTCGGCGGGAAGTCCTCCGCCCAGCCGAGGCCGGAGGAGACGAGCTTCTCCCGCGGCTGGGTGAGCTTCATGACGCCGGCGCCGAGGAACACGGCCGCCAGCACGCCGGCGATGATCCACAGGACAAGGTTCACACGGTCCTCCGACCTTGATCGTTCAACGGTGGGGTGAACCGTAACCCCACCGACGGCCGGGCGTGGATCAGGCGGCGGTGTGGGCCGTGGAGGCGGCGACGGCGGGCTTCTGGGCCCAGCCCGCGCGGCGGTTGTCGTCCGCCGCCGACCGGACGGCGGCCGGGGCGGGCGCGGCGGGCGCGGCCGGGACCGGGGTGCGGTTCGGCAGCGACAGCCGGATGACCTTCGCCCACGCCGACGCGACCTGCTTGGGCAGCGGGCCGCTGGTGTACGACAGCCCGTACCGCTGGAACAGGTCCTTGATCTTCGGCGCGATCTCGGCGTACCGGTTGCTCGGCAGGTCGGGGAACAGGTGGTGCTCGATCTGGTGCGACAGGTTGCCGGTCATGATGTGCATGAGCCGGCTGCCCGAGATGTTGGCCGAGCCGAGCATCTGGCGCAGGTACCACTGGCCGCGGGTCTCGCCGTCGATCGACGTGGTCTCGAACGTCTCCACGCCGGACGGGAAGTGCCCGCACATGATGACCGAGTGGCTCCACAGGTTGCGGATCAGGTTCGCGACGGCGTTGGCGGCCATGGTGTGCAGGAACGACGGGCCGGACAGCGCCGGGTGCACGATGTAGTCCTTGAGCACCTGCTTGCCGATCTTGCGCCGGACCTTCTTGAGCGCGGCGCGGAACTTCGGGTCGCGGCGCTTCTCCTTGGTGGCCAGGTTCTCGCCCAGCTCCAGGTCGTAGGCGGCGATGCCGTACTCGAAGAAGCAGGCGTTGACGAAGTTCCACAGCGGCTGGCCCAGGTGCAGCGGGTGCCAGGGCTGCTCCTCGTCGACGCGCATGATGCCGTAGCCGAGGTCGTTGTCGCGGCCGATGACGTTCGTGTAGGTGTGGTGCAGCTCGTTGTGCGAGCGCTTCCACTGCTCGGCGGGGGAGGCGTGGTCCCACTCCCACGTCGTCGAGTGGATCTTCGGGTCGCGCATCCAGTCCCACTGGCCGTGCAGGATGTTGTGCCCGATCTCCATGTTCTCGAGGATCTTGGCGACCGACAGGCCGGCCGTGCCGATCAGCCACGCCGGCGGGAACAGCGAGAACAGCAGGACCCCGCGGCTGCCCAGCTCCAGGCTGCGCTGCACCTTGATCACGCGGCGGATGTACGCGGCGTCGCGCGCCCCGCGGCTGGCCATGACCTCGTCGCGGATGGCGTCGAGCTCGATGCCGATCTGCTCGATGTCCTCGGGCGTCAGGTGCGCGATCGGGTTGTGCTTCTTGTGCTGAATCGTGGTCATGCGAATCCTCGGTTCCGTGCGGTAAGGCGGAGCGGAGTTCAGGCGTCCAGGCGGCACGGGCCGGCGGCGGCCGACACGCAGGTCTGGACGGGGATGCTGTCGCCGGGCTCGGCGGTGGTGAGCCGCCCGTCGCGCAAATCGCGCACGGCGCCCTCGCGCAACGGCAGCACGCAGCTGAAGCAGATGCCCATCCGGCAGCCGGACGGCATGAGGACGCCGGCGGCCTCGCCGGAGTCCAGCAGCGGCTCGGTGCCGTCGGTCTCGACGACGGTGCCGGACCGCAGGAACGTGACCGTGCCGCCCTCGCCGCTGACGGCCACGGCGGACCGGAAGCGCTCGACGTGCAGCAGGTGCGCCGCCTCGGCGTCGGCCCAGTGGGTGGTGAGGTCGTCGAGCAGCTCGTTCGGCCCGCACGCCCAGGTCTCGCGCTCGAACAGGTCGGGCACCAGGTCGGTGAGCTCGGCCGGCTTGAGGCGGCCGTCGGCGCGGGTGTGCCGCTCGACGAGGCGGATGCGGCCCTGCGCCGCGAGCGCGCGCAGCTCGGCGCCGAAGACCACGTCCTCGCGGGTGCGGGCCGAGTGCACCACGACCACGTCGGCGAGCTCGTTCAGGCAGCTGCGCAGCATGCCCATGACCGGCGTGATGCCGCTGCCGGCGGTGACGAACAGGGTTCTCGCCGGGCGCGGGCGGGGCAGCACGAATTCGCCGGCCGGGCGGTCCAGGTGCAGCAGCATGCCGCGCCGGGCGTGGCGCACGAGGTGGGTGCTGACCGCGCCGCCGGCGACGGCGTTGACGGTGACGGTGATGCGGCCGTCGGGGCGGCCGGGGGCGCTGGTCACGGAGTACGACCGCCAGAGCCGCACCCCGTCGACGTCGACGCCGATGCGCACGTACTGGCCGGGCTCGTGCCGGGGCCAGCCGCGGCCCGTCTGCAGGACGAGGGTGGCGCTGTTGGCGGTCTCGGGCCGCACCGCCTCGACGCGCGCCCGGGGCACCTCGGCGTTGCGCAGCGGCGCGATCGCGTCGAGGTAGTCGGTGGGCAGCAGCGGCGTGGTCAGCAGCCCGGCGACGCGCCGGGCGCCGGTCCGCAGGGTTCGGATAACAGCCACATAACAAGCATCCTGTGTCCCGGGAGTAACGTCATGACCGGGGGAAGTGAATTGCGGCCCCCCTTCTTGTTCGCCCGGAACGAAAAACTCGCTTCAATCCCGGAGATTTCCGTGTCAGATGCGCTACCGGACGTCACGACGTTCCGCCTGACGCCGGAGGTGGTGGGGCCGCTGCGGCAGGGCCTGTCGCACGTCGCCGTCCAGACGATCAACGCGATCACCGCGTCCGTGCCCGCCTACACCGAGGCGTTCGCGGGCGAACTCGGCCCCACCATCGAGAAGGCGGTCCGGGCGGCGCTGGGCACCTTCCTGGAGCTGGTGTCCCGCGACACCGGCCCCGACTGGGGCGCCCCGCTGGCGCCCGCCCTGGAGGGCGCCTACGCGCTCGGCCGCGGCGAGGCCCGCAACGGCCGCAGCCTCGACGCGCTGCTGAGCGCGTACCGGCTGGGGGCCCGGGTGGCGTGGCGGGAGCTGGCGGCGATCAGCGTCCGGGCGGGCCAGCCGGCGGCGACGATCGCGCACTTCGCCGAGCTGGTCTTCGCCTACATCGACGAGCTGTCGGCGGCCAGCGTCGCCGGGCACGCCGACGAGCTGGCCTCCACCGAACGCGAGCGGCTGCGGCTGCTCGACCAGCTGACCCAGGCGCTCGTCGCCGGCGAGCCGGAGCACGTCGTCCTGGCCGCCGCCGAGCGCGCCGACTGGGCCGCCCCGCAGACCCTCACCGCGGTGCTCGTGCCCGAGCGGTCGCTGCGCGGCGTCGCCGACCTGCTGGACGCCCGCGCCCTGCAGCGCAGCGAGCCCGGGCCCGGCTTCGGCGACATGTCCCTGCTGCTGGCGCCCGACGCGCACGGACCGGCGCGGGCCCCGCTGATGCGGCTGCTGCGCGGGCACGGCGTGGTGGTCGGACCGGCCCGGCCGTGGCTGCGGGCGCGCGAGTCCGTCGACCGGGCGGCGCGCACCCTCGCGCTGCCCGGGCTGCGGGTGGCCGGCCGCGTCGTCGACACCGAGGACCACCTGGCCGCCCTCGTCGTCACCGCCGACCCGCAGGCGCTGGCCGACCTGCGGGCGCAGGTGCTCGCCCCGCTGACCGGCGGGACGGGCGCCCCGCCCGGCAAGCTCGTCGACACCCTGCGCAGCTGGCTGCGGCACCAGGGCCGGCGCGAGGAGGTCGCCGCCGAGCTGTTCATCCACCCGCAGACGGTGCGCTACCGGATGACCCGGCTGCGCGAGATCTACGGCGACCGCCTCACCGATCCGGAGTGGATCTCGGCGGCGGCCGTCGTGCTGACCCTGCCCACCCTGCCGGCCCGGCCGCCGGGCCGGCCGCCGGGCCGCGCGGCGGGTTGATCCGGCCGCAGGCGGGTACCTGCGGCCGTCGGCGGCCTCGCCGCGGGAGGGGGAACGGCGTGTCGGTCATGCGGACGAAGCCGATCGAGGATGTGATCGCGCAGGGCGGCGACGAGGACGCCCCGGGCCGGCTGCGGCGGCGGCTCGGCCCGCTGGACCTCATGGGGTTCGGCATCGGGATCGTCATCGGCACCGGCATCTTCACCCTCACCGGGATCGAGGCCCGCGACCACGCCGGCCCGGCCGTCATCGTGGCGTTCGCGCTGGCCGGCGTGGCGAGCCTGCTCGCCGCCCTGTGCTACGCGGAACTGGCGTCGAGCGTGCCGACGGCCGGCAGTGCCTACACCTACGCCTACGCCACCATGGGCGAGATCATCGCCTGGATCATCGGCTGGGACCTGGTGCTGGAGTTCGCGCTGGGCGCCGCCGTCGTGGCCCGCGGCTGGTCCGGCTACCTCGCCGAGCTGCTCGGGCTGCCGACGGCGTTCTTCGGCGAGAGCAGCACCGTCAACGTCGGCGCCATCGCGATCGTCCTGCTGCTCGGCGCCGTGGCCACCCTCGGCATCCGGCAGTCGTCGCGGGTCACCAACGTGCTGGTCGTGGTCAAGGTCGCCATCTGCCTGTTCGTTGTCGTGGCCGGGCTGTTCTTCGTCCGGGCGGCCAACCTCACGCCGTTCGTGCCGCCCGCCGAGCCGGTGCGCGACGACGCCGCCGGGCTGACCAGGCCGCTGTCGCAGGTGCTGTTCGGCATGGAGCCGTCCGCGTTCGGCGTGGCCGGCGTGCTCACCGCGGCGGCGGTCGTGTTCTTCGCCTACACCGGCTTCGAGGCCGTCGCCAACCTCGGCGAGGAGACCCGGCGGCCGCACCGGGACCTGCCCCTCGGGCTGTTCGGCACGCTGGGCGTCTCGGCGCTGCTGTACGTCGCCGTGTCCTTCGTCATCGTCGGCATGGTCGACTACCGGGAGATCGACCCGGGCGCGCCCATCGCCGCGGCGTTCTCCTCCGTCGGCGCCGGCTGGGCGTCGGCGCTCATCTCCATCGCCGCCGTGGCCGGGCTGACCAGCGTCATCCTCGTCGACATCGTGGCCATCGGGCGGATCGGCTTCGCCATGAGCCGCGACGGCCTGCTGCCCGCCGCCGTCGGCGCCGTGCACCCCCGGTGGGGCACGCCGTTCCGGACCACCGCCGCCGTCACCGTCGGCGTCGCCGCGCTGGCCGGGTTCGTGCCGCTGTCGTCGCTGGCCAACCTCGTCAGCATCGGCACGCTGTTCGCGTTCGTCATCGTGTCGGTGGCCGTGCCGATCCTGCGCCGCACCCGCCCCCAGCTCCGGCGGCCGTTCCGGGTGCCGCTGTCGCCGGTGATCCCGATCCTGGCGGCGCTGGCCTGCCTGTACCTGATGACCAACCTGTCGGTGGAGACCTGGCTGCGGTTCCTCGCCTGGATGGGCCTCGGCCTGCTGATCTACCTGGTGTACGGCCGCCGCCGCAACCGGCTCGCCCGCCGTGACCGGGCCGGCGCCGCCGGCTGACGCCGCCCGGGTGGCACACTCGCGGGCATGACGGCACAGCTGCACGTCCGCGGCGGCGGCGCCGGGGCGCCGGTGCTGCTGTTGCTGCACGGCCTCGGCGCCACCGGCGCCGTGTGGGACGGCTGGCGGCCGCTGCTCGCCGCCCGCTGGCCCGGCCGCTGGCTCGCCCCCGACCTGCCCGGGCACGGCCGGTCCGCGGCGCTGCCCGGGTACACCTTCGACGCCCTCGCCGGCGCCGTCGCCGGGCTGCTCACCCCCGGCGAGCCGGCCGTCGTGCTGGGACACTCGCTCGGTGGCGTCGTCGGGCTCGCGCTGGCCGCCGGCCACCCCGCCGCGGGCGTGCGGGCCGCCGTCGGCCTGGGCGTGAAGGTGGCGTGGACCCCCGAGGAACTGGACCGGGCGCGGGCCGTCGCCCGCCGGCCGGTCACCTGGTTCGGCACCCGCGACGAGGCCGCCGCCCGCCACCTGCGGGTGTCCGGCCTGGACGGGCTGCTGAGCGCCGCCGACCCCGCCGTGGACGAGGGGCTGACCGAGCGCGAAGGGCGCTGGCGGCCCGCCGCCGACCCGGCCGTCGCCGGGGTGGGCGAGCCCGGCATGGCGGCCCTGCTGGCCCGGGTGCCGGCCGCGGTGACGCTGGCCCGCGGCGAGCACGACCCCATGAACACCGACGCCCAGCTCGCCGCCCTCGGCGCGCCCGTCGTCACCCTGCCCGGCCTCGGCCACAACGCCCACGTGCAGGACCCCGGGCGCACGCTCGCCCTGCTCGACCCGTACCGCTGAGGGGCGCCCCCGGATCAGGGGGTCAGGGCCCGCAGCGCCGCCGGGTCGGTCACGACGAGGCGGGCCACATCGGTCAGCCGCCGGTTGTGCCGCCGGGCGTGGGCGCGCAGGACGACGAACGCCTCGTCCACGCTCACCCCGTGGGCCTGCGCGACGGCGCCCTTGGCCTGCTCGATCACGATGCGGCTGTTCAGGGCGCCCTGGAGCTGCTCGGACAGGATCTCGCCGCGGCGGATCGTGCGCTCCTGGAGCAGGCCGATCGCGGCGACGTCGGCCAGGGCCTGGATCACCGGGACATCGGCCGGGTCGAACGTGCCGCCGGCGGGGGAGCCGAAGACGTTCAGCGCGCCGATCACCTGGCGCCGCAGCCGCAGCGGCAACGCGTGCACCGCGGTGAACCCGGCGGCGGTCGCGCGGGGCGCGAAGCGCGGCCAGCGATCCGCGGCGTCGCCGAGGCGCACGTCGATCACCGGCTGCCCGGTGCGGAACGCGTCCAGGCAGGGACCCTCCCTCGTCTGCATCGCGAACAGCTCCAGCAGAGCGGTGTTCTCGTCCGAGGCGGCCACGAACTCCAGGGCGCCGCGTTCGTCGGCCAGCAGCAGCCCGACCGACGCCGCGCCGACCAGGCTCGCGGTCCGTTCGGCGACCATGTGCAGGAACTCCAACAGGTCGAACTCGTCGATCAGCGTGTCGGCGACGTCGACGAACGCCGCTGCCAGGCGGTGTGCGGAGATGATGGTCATGCCTGCCTCCCGGCGACCTCGGACGGACTGATGGTGTTCATGGACGGTCGAGCCGCAGCCGGCCCGCAACCACGTCGCGGGCCACGTCGCCGATCGGGCGTTCCTCGGCGTACGCGTGGGCCCGCAGCCGGATCATGGCCTCCTCGATGGGTACCCCGAGCTGCACCATGACCATCCCCTGGGCCTGGAACAGCTCGGCCCGGTGCCGCACGTCGCCGAGCAGGTCGCCGTCCCGCTCGCGGTCGAGCAGGGCGTGGACGGTGACGTCGGCGAACGTGAGCGCGCAGCCCAGCTCCTCGCCGGTCAGCGAGCCGGGGCGGTCGCGGTACACGTCGAGCACGCCGAGGCGCGCGGCGCCGACCTGCAGCGGGAACGCGAACACCGCGCAGACGCCGCTGTCGCGGGCCGCGGGGGTGTAGACCGGCCAGCGCTGGGCCGCCGGGTCGGCCAGGTCCGGGATCAGCACGGGACGCGTGTCGGTGAACGCGTCGATGCACGGCCCCTCGCCCAGCACGAACTGCAGGTCCTCCACGCGCTCGCTGGCGGGGTCCGAGGCGGCGCTGATGCCGCGCGTCCCGTTGGCGGTCATGACGCTGGCGCCGGCGCCGGACGCCGCGAGCGCCTGCGCGGCCGCCCGGCAGACCCGGCGCAGCAAGCCGGTGGTGCCCGGGGCGGGCGGTTGCCGGGCGATGAGGTCCCGGACCGTCTCGGGGCCGGTCTGTGGCTCGCTCATGGCGTCGCCGCGCGCCCCGCGGTGCCGTCGCGGTCCGATCCGGGGGACATGGCCGCACCTTCCGCTGGTGCCGCCGGTTGCTCGGGGCTGCGTGGGCCCGAATCCGGGTGGTCTCACCGTACTCTGCGCGCCTTCCGGCCGCAGGGTGCGCCGGGGCGGTCCCATCGGTAGCGTGTCACTGCTGCCCCGGACCTCGGCACGCGCGACCTTCTGCCGTCGACCGCCGAGGTGAGTCATGAGCATCTCCACTCCGCACCGACCCGCGCGCGCCACCGACGAGATGACCCCCCGCCGGCTGTGGCGTGCCAGGGCCATGTGCCGCCGGCACGGCGCGCCGCTGCTGACGATGGCGGCGATGCTGGTCGGCGACGAGGACGCCGCCGGTGAGATCGTCGCCGCCGTGCTGACCGAGGCCGCCGGCCCCGGTCCCGGTGGCGACGCCCCGCCCGGCTCGGAGCGGGTCTGGCTGGCCCGGTCGGTCTACCACCGCTGCCTGGGCCGGCTCGCCGCGCGGGAACGGTTCGGCGCCGCGTTCGCGGCGGGCCGGACGGACACCGTGGACCGTCGCCCGCCCGGCCCGACCGGCCGGCAGTGCGCCGTCGCGGCGCTGGCGCTGTACGGCGGCCACGACCTCGCGCAGACCTCCCGCACGCTGGGCCTGCCGGAGCCGGAGGTCGTCGAGCTGCTCCGCGGCGCCGTCCTGTCCTTCGCCGCGGCCCGGCGACGTGCGCCCGCCGGGTGACGATCCCGGCCCCACCGCCCCGTCACCGCCGCGGCGGCAGCTCCTCCGGGCGGCGGGCGGCCAGGCGCAGCCCGAGCAGCGCCGCGGCCGCCGCGGCCACCCCCGCGCCCGCCCACCACCAGGCGGACGGGCGCTCGCGGGCGGGCGGGTCGCCGGCCGGCACGATCGCGGTGCCCGCCAGCGCGGCGCCGCCGCCGTCGATCCGGACCGCCACCGGGGCCGGCCGGTCGGCGGGCGTCGCGAACGTGACCAGGCAGCGCCCGCGCAGCGTGGCGGCCACCTGGTCGAGCGCCGGGCCCGCCGCGGGCGCCGCGCCGGCCGCGGCGGGGGCGAAGAAGCCGCCGGTGGCCCGGACCGCGGCCGACCAGTAGCCGCTGTGTGCGGCCGCGCCGGCCACGACGAGGATGACGCCCTCGCGCGCCAGCCGCCGGCCGAGGGCGGCGGCGCTCTCCGGCCCGGCGTCCGCGCCCGAGGTGTACAGCACGATGAGCCGCCGGCCCGGCGGGCCCGGCCGGAACTGGCGCACCGCCAGGGTGAGCGCCTCGGCGGTGCGCCGCTCGCCGCCCGGCTCCACCGTGCTCAGCGCGCGCACCACCCCGGCCGCGCCCGGCTGCGGCGCCGGGCGCAGCGACGGCGGCGTGGTGTCCGCGACCACCACCGTGCGGGCGGCCGCGGGCGCCTCCAGCGCGAACCGGGCGGCGGCGCTCAGCCAGGTCGGCAGCGCCGCCGCACCGTCCGCCGACGCGTCCACGACCAGCGCGACCGCGAGGTCGTCCGACAGCACCGGCCGCAGCGTCGCCGGCCGCGGCACCCCGCCGACCGTCACGGTCACCGTGCCGGCGCCCGTCGCGGCGCCCGCGCCGCCGGTCGTCGCCGGCCCGGCGCCCAGGTCGGCGACCAGGGCCGTCTCCCGGTCGCCCGGCAGCACCGCGACCACCGGCAGGTCGGCGGCCAGGGCGGGGGAGGGCGGGGCGGGGGAGGCGGCCGCCGGGCCCGCGGCGAGGGCGGCCGCCAGCACGGCCGCCGCGGCCGCGGCGACCCGCCGGTCAGGCACGGTCGGCCAGCACGATGACATTGTCCCGGTAGCTCCCGCGGGTCCGGTCGAAGGCGCCGCCGCACGTCACCAGGCGCAAGGCGGGCAGCAGGGTCGGGGCGTAGACGAGGTCGGTGGGGAAGCGGCCCTTGGGCACCTGCCGCACCCCGGTCACCCGGAACGTCACCGTGGTGCCGTCCGCCCGGTCGACGTGGACGGCCGCGCCGGGCCGCAGCCGGGACAGGTGCAGGAACACGCCCGGCCCCTCCTCGGAGTCCACGTGGCCGAGCAGCACCGCGGGACCCGCCTGGCCGGGGCGGGGGCCGGCGGCGTACCAGCCGGCGACGTCGGCCCGGTCCGGCACGGCGACCGTCCCGTCCGGACCGCGGCCCAGGTGCTGCAACGGGGCCGCGGACAGCCGCAGCGCGGGGATCCGCAGCCGCACCGGCGCCGCCACGGCCGCGTAGGTGCGGGTGGACCGGAACGCCTGCGCCGGGTGCCGGGCCGCCGCCGTCGCCACCGCGGGTGCCGCTCCCGGCGGGGCCGGCTCCGCCGCGGGCGACGGGGCCGCGCCGGCCAGGCCGGTCGCCACGGGGACGGCCAGCGCGGCGAGCATCGCGGCGCGGACGGCGGCGTGCACGGTCAGCGCCCCGCCATCCCGCCGTGCCCGGTCTGCGCGCCGCCCACCGGCAGCCCCGCCGCGACCGTCGCCCCGAACGCGTCGGCCAGCTGCCGTGCCACCTCGGACATGTGGTCGTAGGTCTCGTACGCGACGGTGTGCGCCGTGGAGTAGTCGCGCTCGGCGAACGCGTCGGCGTGCCGCAGCAGCATGTCGTCGTGGGCCACCAGCGCCTGCGTCAGGCCCGCCGTCGTCAGCCGCCGCTCCGTCGCGCCCTCCAGGAAGGACGCCAGCCTGCCCTCGAAGGCGCGCAGGTTCGCCCGGGCCAGGTCCCGCTTCGCCCGGTCCTCACCCGCCGCGGCGTAGGCCACCAGCTGGTCGACGTGCGACGCCCACAGCGTCTGGAACCGGCCCGCGGCGTCCGCGCCGAAGAGGCTGTCCATCGCGGTCGCCAGGGCGCGGGTGTTGTCGTCCACCAGCTCGGCGGCGGCCGTGAAGTCGGGGGCGTCCGTCGCCGCCGCCCGGGTCACGTCCACCACCAGGAACACGTGCTCGGCGAGCAGCTTGCCCAGCTGGGCGCGCAGCTGCCAGATCGGCTCGCGCAGCGTGGCCGCGTCGGCGGGCGGCAGCAGCGCCCCGGCCAGCACCCCGCCCATGTCGTAGGTGTGCCGGTACGCCTCCCGGTAGGTCCGGTCGGCCCGGGCGAAGTCCTGCTCGGCGTACGCGTCGGCCTGCTCCAGCAGGTGGTCGACGTGCTGCAGGACCGCCGTGCGCGCGTCGGCGGGGCTCAGCCGCCCGCCGGACGCCCCGGCGAAGAACGTGCCCAGCCGCAGCTCGAAGTCGGTCAGGTTCTTGCGGGCCGCGTCGCGGGCGGCGTCGTCCTGCTCCGCGACCGCGCCGGCGTAGCCGAACAGCGCCACCACGTGGTCGCGCCACAGTGGCTCGAACTGCTGCCCGGCCGCGGCGCCGAACATGTCTCCCACCAGCGCCGTCATCGCCTGGGTGTTGCGGCCCAGCGCGGCGTCGGCGGCCTGCACGAAGTCGTCGTCGCCGCGCAGCCGGCCGCGCATGAACCCGGTCGCGAGCGTCGAGTGCTGCCCGAGCAGGGCCTGCAGCCGCAGCGCCTGCTCCGCCGCCGGTTTTGCGCCCGCCCGCCCCGCCGGGAGAGCCGGGCCGCCGGCCGGGCCGCCGGCCGGGGCGGCGTGTCCGGCGTGGTCGGCGGGTCCGGCGGGTGCGGTCGGGGCCCGTGCGGCCGGGCGGTGGGCCGGGGCCGGGGCGGACCCGGTCGGCAGCAGGACGGCCACCGTGAGCGGCACGATCGCCAAACGGCGCCAGCGGGTTCCGCGCATGTCCATCATCGCCCGACGTTGATCGGAGATTGCGGTCGCCCCGAATTTACGCCCGATGGGAGACCCGGTCGAGACGCGCTTTCGCATCGCCACCCGGAGGCGGAAGATGGGGTCCATGCGGGGTGCCGAGCCGGTCATCGCCGGCCGTTACCGTGTCGTCCGCCCCATCGGGGCCGGCGGCATGGGCCGCGTGTGGCTGGCCGTCGACGAGATGCTCGACCGGGACGTCGCGATCAAGGAGGTCGTGATCCCCGGCCACCTCGCGCTCGGCGCCCGCGAGCTGGTCCGCGAGTGGACACTGCAGGAGGCGCAGGCCGCCGCCCGGGTCAGCCACCCCAACGTCATCCGGGTGTACGACGTGCTGGAGGACCAGGACCGGCCGTTGATCGTGATGGAGCACGTGCCGTCGCGGTCGCTGCTGCAGCTGATCGAGCGGGCCGGGCCGCTGCCCGTGCGCCGGGTCGCCTCGGTCGGGCTCGCCCTGCTGTCCGCGCTGGAGGCCGCCCGCGCCGCCGGGGTGCTGCACCACGACGTCAAGCCCAGCAACGTGCTGATCGCCCACGACGGCCGGGTCGTGCTCACCGACTTCGGCTCGGCCGTGACGGCGAACGGCCCCGGCCCGCTCGCCGGGGCGCGCACCGTGTTCGGCTCGCCCGACTACCTCGCCCCGGAACGGCTCGCCGACGGCGGCACCACGGAGCTGGCGGACCTGTGGTCGCTCGGCGCGACGCTGTACCACGCGGTGGAGGGCCGGCCCCCGTACGCGCGGGACAGCACGGCGTCCACCATCCGCGCCCTGACCACCGCGGAACCGGACCCGACGCGCCGCGCCGGGCCGCTCGCCCCGGTGCTGGCCGGGCTGCTGCGACGCGACCCGGCGGCGCGCATGCCGGCGGCCGAGGTGGCCCGCCGGTTCGCCGCGCTGTCCGGCGAGGAGCCGCCCCTGCCCGACCCGCTGGGGCTGCCCGACGGGCCCGCGACCCACCCGCCCGCCGTGGCCCGGCCGGCGGGCCACGCGTCCGTCGGCGTGGCCGCATCCGGCGCCGGCGCTCCCGCCGCCGGCCGCTTCGATGGCCGGGCCGCCGGCCGGACCGACGACCGGTGGGGCGACGCGCCCGGCCGGCTCGCGGTGCGGTGGGCGGCCGTGGACGGTCCGGCCGGCCGGGCCCGGCGGGCCCGGCCCGTCGCCGTCCTGGTGGCGGCGCTGGCGATCGTGGCCGCCGCCGCCGTCGCCGCGGACCGCCCGCCGGACCTGCGGCCCGGCGGCGGCCTCGTCGCCGGACCTACGGCCGGCCCCGCCACCGGCCCCGGCGCCGGGAGCACCGCCGGGCCGTCCGCCGGGTCGGGCGGGGGCGTGGCCGTGTCGCCCGCGTTCGTGCTGCCGCCCGGCTTCACGTGGCGGCAGGACCGCACCGGGTTCCGGGTGGCCCTGCCCGCGGCGTGGCGGGGCGGGCCGCGGGGCGCCGGCACCGTGCTGTTCAGCGCGCCCGGCGGGCAGCCCAGCCTGCGGATCGGCCCGTGGACGCCCGGCGGCGGAGACCCGGTCACCACGCTGGTCGCGGCCGAGCGGCGGGTGGAGCTGCCCGCGTACCGGCGGCTGCGGATCGAGGCGCTGCCCGAGCCGGCCGACGGGGTGTGGGAGTACACCTACCGGGACGCCCGGGACCGGCGGGTGCGGGTCCTCGACCGGGTGGTGACCCGGGACGGGCGGGCGTACCTGCTCGAGTGGCGGGCGCCGGCCGGCGCGTGGGCCGCGCACCTGCCCGCGTTCGCCGTGGCGGTGGAAAGCTTCCGGCCGCCGGCGCGCGACTGACCGCGCCTTAACAGAAGCTTATTTCTTACTCCTGAACAAAGTCAGGAGCTGCTGAAACACGCAGTCCGGCGGCGCGCACGGGTTGACCTTGATGGATGCGGGTGTTAGCTCTACGGGGCCACAACGGCATGACCACCGTCGAAGGGCCCGCTCAGTCATGGTGCACCGCACGAAGATCCTCGCGATCGTCTCCTCCGTGGCCGTCGCCGGCACGCTGGGCGCGATCGGCGTCACCCAGGCGCTCGCCGCCACCGCCGGCCCGATCCGGGGCCTGGGCGGCAAGTGCGTCGACGTGGCGGGTGCGGCCACCGCCGACGGCACCCGGATCCAGCTCTTCGACTGCAACGGCACCGGCGCCCAGAAGTGGACCGTCGGCGACGACGGCACCGTGCGCGCGCTCGGCAAGTGCATGACCGGGGCCGGGGCCGGCACCGGCAGCGGCGCGAAGGTGCACCTCGCCGGCTGCACCGGGTCGGCCGCCCAGACCTGGAAGGCGGCCGCAGGCGCCCTGGTCAACGGCCGGTCCGGGCTGTGTCTCGACGCCACCGACCGCAGCTCCGCCAATCGCACCGCCCTGCAGGTGTGGTCCTGCACCGGCGGCTCGAACCAGCGCTGGACGCTGCCGGGCAGCACCACCCCGCCGACCACCCCGCCGACGAGCGCGCCCACCACCGGACCGACGGCCGCACCCACCACGGCGCCGCCGACCACCGCACCGCCGACCACCGCACCGACCACCCCGCCGACGAGCAAGCCGCCGACCACCCCGCCGACCACGCCGCCCGGCGGCGGGCTCGACCGCGACGCGTCGCCCGGGGCCAACTTCGACCTCGCCGTCTGGCAGCTCCAGCAGCCCGTCGGCTCGCCCGGCAGGCCCGTCACCATCTCGCCGTCCCGGCTCGAAGGCGGCTACCAGGACCAGTTCTTCTACACCGACCCCGCCGACGGCGCGATGACGTTCTTCGCCCCGGAGAAGGGCGTCACCACGCCGAACTCCAAGTTCGCCCGCTCCGAGCTGCGCGAGATGAACCGCAACGGCGGCGGCGCCGACTGGTCGCTGAAGGGCACCCACCGGATGAGCGCCACCCTGCGCGTGGTGTCGGTGACCCGCAACGTCGCCATCGGCCAGATCAAGCTCGGCAGCGGCGGCCCGTCCACCAAGCCCCTCGCCGAGCTGTACTACCGGGCGAACGGCGACGTCATCATCGGCATCGAGAAGACCGCCGCCGGCGGGCAGACGCTGTACACGCTGGGCAGGGTGCCGGTCGGCACGAAGTTCAGCTACGCCATCGCCGTGGTCGGCGGCCGCATCCAGATCACCCTGAACGGCGCCACGAGCAGCTACGCGATCCACTCCTCGTTCCTGCCGTACCGGCAGTACTTCAAGGCCGGCTCGTACAACCAGTCGTCGTCGGACAGCACCACCAACGGCGCCCGGGTCGCCTTCTACTCCCTGACCGTCTCGCACAGCTGACCGGTGGCGGCGGCGGGACCGCGACGCGTTTCCGCCGGGCGCGGTGGGGCATCTGGTACGGCATGTTCCCTGCTGAGAATTTGCGCGACTGGCACGGCGAGAAGGTCATCGACCCGGCCGGCGACAAGATCGGCGAGCTGGAGGGCGTGTACGTCGACACGACCACCGACCAGCCGTCGTTCGTCACGGTGCGGGTCGGCTTCATCGGCCGGTACCGGCTCGTCTTCGTGCCCGTGGCCGGGGCGACCGTGTCGCCGAACGCCGTCCGGGTGCGCTACGACAAGAAGATCGTGTCCGACGCCCCCGCCATCGACACCGACGGGGAGCTGACCGCGGCCGACGAACCGGCCGTGTTCGAGCACTACGGGCTGCCGTACGACGGCGCCACCGGGCGGCGGCTGGCGCGCCGCTGATGGACACCGGCGCCGTCGTCGCGAACCGTTACCGGCTGGTCGAGCTGCTCGGCACGGGCGGCATGTCCGTGGTGTGGCGCGCCCACGACGAGGTGCTCGACCGCGACGTCGCCGTCAAGGTCCTGTCGCCGCGGTTGGCGGCCGACGCCGCCGTGCTGCGGCACCTGCGCGCCGAGGCGCGGGCCGCCGGGCAGCTGCGCCACCCGCACGTCGTCGGCGTGTACGACTACGGCGAGTGGCAGGTGCCCGGGCGCCCGCGCACGCCGTTCGTCGTCATGGAGCTGGTCGACGGCCGGACGGTCGGCCAGCTGCTGACCGGCGGTCCGCAGCCGTGGCGGCTCACCGCCCTGGTGTGCGGCCAGGTCGCCGCGGCGCTGGCGGCCGCCCACGAGCGCGGCGTCGTGCATCGCGACGTCAAGCCGGGCAACGTCATGGTCACCTCGGCCGGGGTGAAGCTGGTCGACTTCGGCATCTCGGCGCTGGCCGGGCAGGCCGACGGCGCGGGCGGCGAACTGCTCGGCACCCCCGCCTACCTGGCCCCGGAGCGGCTCGCGGGGGCCGCGGTGGTGCCCGCCAGCGACGTGTACGCCCTGGGCCTGCTCATCTACCAGATGCTGGCCGGCCGCCTGCCCTGGCAGACGTCGACGACGACGGAGATGCTGCGCGCCCACCTGTACCGGGAGCCGGCGCCGCTGCCCGACACGGCCGTCGCGCCGGCGGAGCTGCGCGCGCTGTGCCACCGCTGCCTGGCGAAGGACCCGGCGGACCGGCCGGCCGCCGCCGAGGTCGCGCAGGCCCTGTTCACCGCGGCCGGCGTGCCCGTCACCGGCGACCTGCTCGCCGGGGCGGGGCCCGCGGAGCCGGACGGCGAGACGACCGTCGCGCACCCCCCACCCGCGCCCGCACCGGCGCGGCGTCGTGGCGGGCTGCGGACCCGGCGCACCGCCGTGGTGGCCGCGCTCCTGCTGGGCGCCGTCACCGCCGGAGCCACCGCGCTGCTCGGCCGCGGCGGCGCCGACACCCCGGCGCCGGCCGCCGCCGCCGCGGGACCGGCGGCCGCGCCGGCGCCCGCCGCCGCACCCGCCGGAGATCCGCGCTGCACCGTCCGGTACACCGTCCGCTCCGTCACCGGCGGCCGGGCCGCGACCGCCGTCACCGTCACCCACACCGGTCCGGCGGACGTCGCGCCGTGGCGGGTCGCCTTCACCGTCCCGGCCGGCCAGCGGGTGCTGCGCGGCTGGTCGCACCAGTGGCGGCAGGACGGCACCCTCGTCGAGGCCTCCGGCGAGCGGCTGCCCGCGGGCCGGAGCGTCGCGACCGGCTTCGACGGCGCCTTCGCCGGCCAGTGGACGGCGCCCAGCGCGCCGCGGCTGAACGGGCGGGAGTGCGCGACGGAGGTCGCGTTCGCGGGCGCCCCGGTGGTCCGCACCACCGCGCCCGCCCGCTCCACGGGTGGGGGAGCGGCGGAGCAGCCGGCCCGGAACCCCGGCGAGCCGGCGGCGACGGACACCGGCACGCAGGCCGGGCCCGCCCCGGCGGCGGACGAGCCGGCGAAGCCCGAGAAGCCCGAGAAGAAGGACAAGAAGGAGAAGCCCGAGAAGCCCGGCAAGCCGGAGAAGTAGGACCGCCCGGCGGCCCGGGCGCTGCCCCACGGCGCCCTCGCCGAGTACGCGCTGGCCGACGCCGCCCACCTGTACCCGGCCCCGTCCGAGGTGGACGACGTCCGCGCCGCGGCCCTGTTCGTGGCGTGCCAGACGGCTGGGTCGGCCTGCACCACCGCGCCGGCCTGCGGGCCGGGGAGACGCTGCTCGTGCACGCCGCCGCGGGCGGGGTCGGCAGCGCGGCGGTGCAGCTCGGCGCGGCGGCCGGCGCCCGGGTCGTCGGCGTGGCCGGCGGGCCGGACAAGGCGGCGGTGGCGCGGCGGCTCGGCGCCGAGGTGGTCGTCGACCGCACCGCCCACTCCGATCCCGCGTCGTTCGTGGCCGCCCTGCGGGAGGCGTGCGGGCCGGGCGGCGCCGACGTCGTGTACGACCCGGTCGGCGGGGCGGCGTTCGCGGCGGGCGACATCCCGCGGGCGGCCGCCAACCATGCCCTGGTGAAGAACTACGGCGTCCTCGGGCTGCACGGGGGGCTGTACCGGTCGCGCCGGCCGGAGGTGGTGCGGGCGGCGGCGGAGGAGCCGGCCGGGCTGGTCGCGCGCGGCGCCGTCGACACCACGGGCCGCGTCGTGGTCGAGGTGGGCTGAGCCGGACCGCGCGGGACGGGATTGGGTGGCGGCCGAGCGGGTACTCACCCTGTGAAGCGTTCGGCCGCGATCCGCAGTCGACCTGGACCTGAGGAGCTCGACATGGGCATGGACGACAAGATCGACAACAAGTCCGAGGAACTGGGCGGCAAGGTCAAGGAGGGCCTGGGCAGGGCCACCGACGACGAGCAGCTCGAGGCAGAGGGCCGGACCGACCAGACGAAGTCGAACGTCAAGCAGGCCGGCGAGAAGATCAAGGACGCCTTCAAGTCCTGATCCCGGCACTCACCCGACGAGGCACGTGCGGCGCATCGCCGCACGTGCCTTCGCGTGTCCGGACGGGTGTCAGCGGGGCGCCGGAGGGTACTCACCATCCGATATCGACGGCGCCTCCTGTCGTCGAGCCCGAAGGGGGTGGCCGGCGTGCGGCGGTGGACGGCGACAGTGCGGGAGCGGGCGAGGGCGCGCCTGCAGGCCGCGCAGCGGACGGGCCCGCCTCCGTTCAACGACTCCGGCCTGAACGGGCGCGAGGCGCAGGTGCTGGTCGTCGAGCCGGACCGGTCCGGCGAGCGGGAGCTGGTGCCGCGCGGCATCCAGGTCGCGGCGGCCTGGTCGTGGCGGCTCATCCTGCTCGTCGCCGGCGTGTACGTGCTCCTCCGCGTGATCAGCATGCTGACGGTCGTGGTCATCCCGATCGCGGTGGCGCTGCTGCTCGCCGCGCTGCTGCAGCCCGCGGCCGCCGCCCTGCACCGGCGCGGCATGCGCGACTCGCTCGCCGCGGGGCTGGTGCTGGTCACCGGCCTGGTCGCGGTCTTCGGCACGCTGGGCCTGATCGTCCAGACGTTCGTGTCGCAGTTCGACGACCTCGCCACCCAGGTGCGCCAGGGCGTCGACGAGGTGCAGGACTGGCTGGCCCGCGGGCCGCTGAAGATCAGCGACCAGCGCTTCAGCGACCTGCTGGAGCGCGGTCAGCAGCAGCTGACCGAGAACCAGGGCGCGCTGACCGCCGGGGCGCTGAGCACCGCGACCACGCTCGGCCACGTCGTCACCGGCTTCTTCCTGGTGATGTTCACCCTGTTCTTCTTCCTGCGCGACGGCGACCGGATCTGGACGTTCCTGTGCCGGCTGCTGCCGCGCCCGGCCCGGGTCCCGGTGGCGCGGGCGGGCCACTACTCGTGGCACACCCTGATCTCGTACGTGCGGGCCACCGTGCTGGTCGCGTTCGTGGACGCGGTCGGCATCGGCATCGGCCTGGTCATCCTGGACGTGCCGCTGGCCCTGCCGCTGGCCGCGCTCGTGTTCCTCGGCGCGTTCATCCCGGTCGTCGGCGCCACGGTCTCGGGCGCGGTCGCCGTGCTCGTGGCCCTGGTGACGCAGGGGCCGGTCAGCGCGCTGGTGATCCTGCTGATCGTCATCGCCGTGCAACAGCTGGAGGGCCACGTCCTGCAGCCGCTCATCATGGGCCGGGCGGTGGCGTTGCACCCGCTGGCCGTCATCCTGGCGATCGCCACCGGCATCGTGACCGCGGGCATCGTCGGCGGCCTCGTGGCCGTCCCGCTGCTCGCGGTCGTCAACACCGCGGTGCGCTACCTGCGCGACCACCCGTCGGGCGAGCCCACCCCGGACCGGGAGCCCCCGGGCACCCGCCCGGCCGACCCGGACGACGCCGAGGACGAGGCCGAGGAGGCCGACCGCCGCGCCGACCGCGAGGGCGGCCTGCCCTCGACCGCCGACTCTACGGACGCCGAACAGACGCAGCCCTCCGCGGCGCGCTGAGCCGGGCCTCCGGCGGGCACGGGTGTGCCCGCCGGAGGCCCGGACCCGCTCAGTCCGCGGCTCAGTCCGCGGCGTCGGGGTGCCCCGGCATGCCCGACCCGCCGCCGCTGCCGCCGGACGACCCGCCGGCCGTGCCCGCGCCGTCCCCGCCGGTCACCTCGTCGTCGGAGTCCGGCCCGGGGGCGCTCGGCGGCCGGTTGCCGGCCGCCACCTCCCTGGGGGTCAGGGGCGCGTCCGCGCCGTCCTCGGCGGCACCCCGCTCGACCGCCTCGTGGCCGGACCCGTGCTCTGCGGTCATCGTGTCCTCCTCGTTCACGGGGTGGGGTGAGCCCGTCCGGGCGCCGGCCGGCGCGGACGGGCTCGGCGGTGCTGCGGCGGCCTTCCCTGGGGTGCCGGCCCAAACCCGGACGAGGGGTGACGACGAGCCCGCTCGGTGTACCCCTTAGGGCGATTTGCCGTATACATAAGGTTTGAGCATTTAGTGGCTGGGTAAGGGCGACGAGTTATGACGGCATGGAGCGACACGGGGCACGCGTACCCGTCGGCCGCGGAGGACGACGTGGCCGTGGGCGCGATGGAGCTGCGCTCCGGAGGCATGTCGCAGACCGCCGCCGACCGGCTCGCCGCCCTCACGGCGCGGGGCGCGCGCGCCCGCACGGCCGCCATCCACCTCGTCGACGGCGGCCAGCTCAACCTCATCGGCGGCCACCAGTTGCCCGCCGGGTTCCAGCGGATGCGGCCGGTGGCGGTCTCCTCGACGCTGGCCGGCATCGTGCTGCGGACCCGGCTCCCGCTGATCATCACGGACGTCGACGCGGACGTGCGGGTGCCCGCTGACGCCCCCGCCCGCACCGTCGGGCTGCGCTGCTACGCCGGTTTCCCCGTGCGCGACCCGGCCGGCGCCGTCGTCGGGGTCTGCGCCGTCATGGACGAGCGGCCCCGCGAGTGGGAGGCCGGCGAGCTGGCCGCCGTGGACGACGGGGCCCAGGCGTGCACCACCTTCGTCGGCGAGCAGCTCGCCCGCGAGGCCGAACGGCGCCAGCGCAACTTCCTCGACACCCTGCTCGACAGCCTCGACACCGGCGTGGTCGCGTGCGACGCGGACGGCCGGCTCATCGTCGTCAACCGGTCGCTGCGGTCGCGGCTCGGCATCGAGGCGGTGGGGGAGTGCGCCCGCGAGTGGGCCGCCCGGGTGCCGGTGACCCGGCCCGACGGCGCGCCGGTCACCGCCGAGCGGATGCCGCTGCTGCGGGCGCTGGACGGCGAGCAGGTCCGCGGCGACGAGCAGGTCATCCACGTCGCCGGGCAGGGACGCCGGCTGTTCCGGGTCAACGGTCACCCGATCACCGAGGGGGGCGGCCGGCGGCTCGGCGCCGTGTCGGTATTCCACGACATCACGGAGGCGCGCCGCGCCGAGGAGCTGCAGCGCGCGCTCACCCGCAGCAAGGACGAGTACCTCAACCTCGTCGGCCACGAGCTGCGCAGCCCGCTGACCATCATCGCGTCCTACCTGGAACTCGTCGGCGACAGCGACCCGCAGTCCCCGCTCGCCGACGCCCTGCCGATGGTCGCCGCCGCCCAGCGCGGCAGCGACCGGCTGCGCCGCCTGGTCGAGGCCCTGCTCGACCTGTCCGCGCTGGACTCCGGCCACGCCACCATCGAGCCGCTGGAGATCAACCTCGCCGCGGTCGTCGCCGCCAGCGTGCGCGACGCCGAGGCCGGCGCGCACGCCAAGGGCCTCATCGTCACGGCGGACCTGCCCGACCGCGTCGCGATGCACGGCGACCCCGACCGGCTCGCCCAGGTCGTCGGCACGCTGCTCGACAACGCCGTCACCTACACGCCCGCGGGCGGGACGATCACCGTGCGCCTCACCGCGACCGGCGCCGACGCCACGCTGGAGGTCACCGACACCGGTGTCGGCGTGCCGCCGCACGAGCGCCCGCACGTCTTCGACCGGTTCTTCCGCGGCGCGGTCACCACCGAGCGCTCCATCCCGGGCGCCGGCCTCGGCCTGGCCACCGCGCTGCTCGTCGCCGAACGGCACCACGGCACGATCACCGTCGCCCCGAACCCGCACCGCGCGGGCACGACCTTCCGCCTCACGCTGCCGCTGCGGCCGCCGGAGGAGCCCGCCGCCGAGTGACGCCCGGCGGTCAGGGCGCCGCGCGGCGCAGCAGGGTGTCGCGCTCCGCGCGGTTGCGGGTCAGGGCGGCCGCCCGGGCGAACTCGGCCCGGGCCTCGGCGTGCCGGCCGAGCCGGGCCAGCAGGTCGCCGCGCACCGCCGGCAGCAGGTGGTAGCCGCGCAGCGCCGGGTGGCCGGCGACCGCGTCCACGATCGCCAGCGCCGGCCGCGGGCCCTCGGCCATGGCGACGGCGACGGCGCGGTTGAGCTCCACCACCGGCGTCGGGGTGAGCCGGTGCAGGGTGGCGTACAGGGCGGCGATGGTGGCCCAGTCGGTGTCCGCGGCCCGGCGGGCGCGGGCGTGGCAGGCGGCGATCGCGGCCTGCAGTACGTACGGGCCGACCGGCCGGCCCGGCCGCTCGGCGCGCAGCAGGGCGGCGTAGCCGCGCCGGATCAGCAGCGGGTCCCACCGGCCCCGGTTCTGCTCCAGCAGGGGCACCGGCTCGCCGTCCGGGCCGGTGCGGGCCGCGTTGCGCGACGCCTGGATCTCCATGAGCGCCACCAGGCCGTGCACCTCCGGCTCGTCCGGCGCCAGCTCGGCGAGCATCCGGCCCAGCCGCAGGGCCTCGTGGGTCAGCTCCGGGCGCAGCCAGTCGTCCCCCGCGGTGGCGGTGTAGCCCTCGTTGAAGATCAGGTAGACGACCTCCAGCACCGACGACAGCCGCGCCGGGCGCTCGGCGGGCGGCGGGATCGCGAACGGGATCCGCCGGTCGGCCAGGATGCGCTTCGCGCGCACGATGCGCTGGGCGGCGGTGGGCTCGGCGACGACGAACGCGCGCGCGATCTCGGCCGTCGTGAGGCCGCCGAGCACCCGCAGCGTCAGCGCCACCCGCGACTCGGCGGGCAGCGCCGGGTGGCACGCGACGAAGATCAGCCGCAGCACGTCGTCGGGGATGGCGTCGGAGTCCAGCACGGCGTCGAAGTCGGCCTGGCCGTGCGCGCGCCGGTCCGCCTCGGCGGCGCGGCCCAGCTCGGCGACGTTCGCGGCGAGCCGGTCGTCGCGGCGCAGCCGGTCGATGGCGCGGTGTTTCGCCGTGGTCATCAGCCACCCGGCCGGGTTCGGCGGCAGGCCGCGCTCCGGCCACTCCGTCAGCGCCGCCACGAGCGCGTCCTGGGCCAGCTCCTCGGCGAGGCCCACGTCGCGGACGAGCCGGGCCAGCGCGGCCACGATGCGGGCGGACTCCAGCCGCCAGACCGCCTCGACGGCGGCCCGGGCGGGATCGCGCTCGGGCGTCACTCCGGGCCGTACACCTGGCGCAGGTCGCCCTCGCCGTCCTTGACGAGCGCCCAGAACCGCCGGCTCAGCTCGACCGCCTCCTCCTTCGACCGCACGTCGATGAGCGCGAAGCTGACGATCGTCTCCTTGGCCTCGGCGTACGGGCCGTCGGTGAACGTGGCCCGGCCGCCGGCGGCGGTGACGTGGGTGCCCTCCATCGCCAGCCCGCCGGTGGCCAGCAGCACGCCCGCGCTCGTCAGCTCCTGCACGAACGCCGCCATGTCGGCGTAGAGCTGCTCGTCGGCCTGCGGGCCGCCGCCGTTCATCGTCATGAGAAACCGCATCGGGACATCCAACCAAACTTTTTCCGGCGGCCTGTCGATCCCGGCCCGGCCCGTTCGCTGCGTCGGTGAAGGACCCGGAACGACAACCCCGAAGGAGCACCCCCATGCGTACGATCACCGTCGCCGCATTCACCTCGCTGGACGGCGTCGTCGAGTCGCCCGAGCGCTGGCACATGCCGTGCGCCGACGAGGAGATGTTCGCCGTCATGTACCCGGCCGACAGCGACATGGACACGATGCTGCTGGGCCGCACCACCTACGACAGCTTCGCCGGGGCGTTCGCGGGCGCGGGGCCGGACGACCCGGTGGCGGCCCGGATGAACGCGCCCGCCAAGGTGGTGGTGACCTCGTCGCCGGAGACCGTGACATGGGCGAACTCCACCCCGCTGACCGGCGACGTGGTGGCCGGCGTGCGGGCGCTGAAGGAGCGCCCGGGCGGCTCGATCTCGGTGATCGGCAGCACCACGCTGGCCCGCACGCTGCTGGCCGCCGGGCTGGTCGACGAGCTGAGCCTGCTGCTGCACCCGCTGGCGGTGGGGAAGGGCGCCCGGCTGTTCCCGCACGACGGTCCCGCCGCCCGGTTCGCCCTGGCCGGCTGCGCGCCGCTGCGCAGCGGCGTCGTCCACCTGCGCTACACCGCCTGATTCGCCCGCCGCCCCGGAGAGGAACCGTCATGACCGTCCCCGCCAAGGGCACCGCGTACTTCCCCGCCATCGAGAAGAGGTACGGCAAGCCGATCGCGCACTGGCAGGAGCTGCTGCGCCGGTACCGGGCCGAGCACCCGGACGCCCGGCACATGCAGCAGGTCGCCTGGCTGAAGGACCAGCACGGCCTGGGTCACGGCCACGCCAACGCGCTCGTGGCCGCGACCCCGGCCGGCTGAACCGCGCCGGCCGCCGGTCAGCCGCCCGCCGGGAACAGGGCGGCGAACCGGGACAGGTACAGCGGCCAGCCCTCGTCGTGGGCGACGCCGTCGCGCAGCGACTCCCAGCCGGGCCCGTGCCGGTCGAGGTGGCGGTGCGTCAGCTCGACGACCGTGCGCTGCGGCGTCTCGGCGACGAACGTCACCTCGACCTCGCTGGTGTGCTCCGGGTCGTCCTCGACCTGCCAGGTGGGGCCGATGTCCCAGCTGAACACGACGCGGTCCGGCGGCTCGTAGGCCAGCACGCGCGCCCAGCGGCACTCGGTGCCGTCGGTGCCGCGGTCGTAGATGTGCCCGCCGACCTTCGGCTCGAACACGGTCTCGGCGATGGGGACGCCGAGGATGTTGTGTTCCGGCGGCTTGACGTCGCCGAAGCGCTCGGTGAACACGGTGAAGGCGCGCTCGATCGGCGCCTGCACCACGATCCGGCGGCGCACCTCCACGGCTGCGGTGTCGGTCATGGGGACTCCTCGTCCGGTTGTTCGACGACGTCCTGGTACGTCGCCAGGGCGCGGCTCCAGTAGGTGTCGAGCTGGTCCCGCAGCGCCGCCACACCGGCCGGGTTGAGCCGGTAGACCCGGCGGGTGCCGGCGGCCCGGTCGGTGACCAGCCCGGCCTCCTTGAGCACCTTCAGGTGCTGGGAGACGGCGGGCCGGCTGATCGGCAGCTCGTCGGCGAGCTCGCCGACGGCGCACGGGCCGTCGGCCAGGCGCGCGACGATGGCGCGCCGGGACGGGTCACCCAGCGCCTCCCAGCCGTCGCCTGCTTGGTAAGTAGCCACGAACGGAAAGCTACGACTTACCGATGGGTTCCGTCAACCCCCGGCGGACGCGGGGAAGAGGTCACACCCTGACCGCTGGGGCTGCCAGGGTGAGGCCATGCGTACGACGAAGACCTGGCGATGACCGTCCTCGGCGCCCGGGCGCTCAACCGGGCCACGCTCGCCCGCCAGCTGCTGCTCGACCGGGCCGATCTGCCGGTGCTCGACGCCGTCGCGCACCTCGGCGGGCTGCAGGCGCAGGAACCGCAGGAGCCGTTCACCGGGCTCTGGTCGCGGCTGCGCGCCTTCGACCCGGCGGCGCTGTCCGGGCTGCTGCTCGAGCGCGCCGTCGTGCGGACCCACCTGATGCGCCGCACCGTGCACCTGGTCACGGCCGCCGACGCGCTGGCCTGGCGGGCCCGGCACGACCCCATGCTGCGCCAGCGGGTGCTCGGCGCGTACCGCCGGGAGCTGGCCGGGGTCGACCTCGACCGGCTCGCGGCGGACGCCCGGGTGCTGCTGGCCGACGGTGAGCCGCGCACCACGGCCGAGATCGCGGCGGCGCTGGCCGCGCGCTGGCCGGAGCCCGGGCCGCGGGCGCTGGGGGAGATGGTGATCGCCGGGCTCGTGCCGACGGTGCAGGTGCCGCCGCGCGGGCTCTGGCGCACCCGGGCCGGCGTGCGCACCGTGCCGCTGTCGGCCTGGCTGGGCCGCGACGCCGACCCGCCCGCCGCCGACGACGGCGGCGCCGACCCCGTCGGGCGGCAGCTGGTGCGGCGCTACCTGGCCGCGTACGGGCCCGCCGCCACCGCCGACGTGCGCGCCTGGAGCGGCCTCGCGGGGCTGCCCGCCGCGGTGGCGGCGATACGCGACGAGCTGGTCTCCTTCCGCGACGAGCGGGGCCGGGAGCTGCTGGACCTGCCCGGGGCGCCGCGCCCGGCGGAGGACACGCCCGCCCCCGTGCGATTCCTGCCGGCGTTCGACAACGCGATCCTCGGCTACGACGACCGCAGCCGGATCATCGACGACGCCCACCGCAACCTGTCGGTCGCCGGTGAGCGCGTCGTCCTGGTCGACGGCCGGGTCGCCGCCACCTGGACCGTCACCGGAGGGGCGGTGACCGTGACGCCGCTGCGCGCGCTCGGCCGGGCCGACCGCGCCGCGGTGGCCGATGAGGGGGGCGCGCTGGCCGCGTTCCTGTCCGGCGGCGACAGCGACCGGGTGGAGGTCGCCTCCGCCTGAAGTCGTAGCCCGCGGCGGCCGGCCTGCGACTTTCGGGCCGGTCACGGGCGGTGCAAGGCCCCTCCGCAGGGCGATGTGCCGGACCGGCCGTGCTCGGCACGATCTTGGGCCATGACATCCACGTTGATCGCTCCTCCGGTCCCGGTCCGGGCGGCCCGACCCGCGGCGCACGCCCCCGCGGGCCGGTTCGGCCTCGCCCGGTGGGGCGGCTTCGCCGCGGCCGCCGTCCTCGCCGCCGTCACGTCGGGCGTGCCCCTGCCGGGCCTCGCCGTCACCGCCGGCGGGCTGCTCGCCATGGCCGGGGTCGCCGCCGCCTGGCTGGCGCTGGGCGCCGTCGCCGCCACCGTGCCCGTCCGGCGGCTGGTCGCGGTCGCCGCGCTGTGGGCGTCGCCGCTGCTGATCAGCCGGCCGCTGTTCAGCGGGGACGTGTGGAGCTACCTGGCGCAGGGGCTGATCGTCGCCCGCGGGCAGGACCCGTACACGCTCGGGCCGGCGCAGGCGCTCGGCGCGGACTCGGCGGTCACCCGGCACGTCAGCCCGTACTGGATGGACACCCCCGCGCCGTACGGGCCCGGCTGGGAGGCGCTGTCCGGCCTGGTCGGCCGCCTCACCGGCGAGCACCTGGCCGCGGGCGTGCTGCTGTACCGGCTCGTCGCCGTCGCCGGGGTGCTGATGATCGCGTGGGCGCTGCCCCGGCTGGCCCGCCGCGCCGGGGTGCCCGCGTCCCGGGCGGTGTGGCTGGGCCTGCTCAACCCGCTCGTGCTGTGGCACCTGGTCACCGGCGTCCACAACGACGCCCTCATGCTCGGCCTGCTGCTGGCCGGCGTCGAACTGGTGCTGGCCGGGGCGGGCCTGGGCGCGCCCGCGGCCGCGGCGCGCGTCGTCGCCGGGTTCGGCCTGATCACGCTGGCCGCGAACGTCAAGGTGGTGGCCGCCGGGGCGGGCTGCGTGCTCGCCGTCCACCTCGCCCGCCGGCACCGCCGCCCCGCCCTGACGCTGTTGCTGGCGGCGGGCGGCGGCGCCGCCCTCACCGTGGCGATCTGCCTGGGCACCGGGCTGGGCTTCGGGTGGATCGAGGCGCTCGGCTCGTCGAGCGGCGTGCACAGCTGGCTGGCCCCGACGAACCAGGTGGGCTTCCTGATCGGTGGCGCCGGCTCCCTGGCCGGCGCCGACCTCACCGCGGGCGCGATCCACGCCGCCCGGACGGCCGGGGCCGTGGCGGGCGCGGCCGGGGCGGGCTGGGTGCTGTGGCGGGTGTACCGGGGCCGCACGGACCCGCTGCGCGGCATCGGGCTGCTGTTCGCCGTCATGGTGGTGTGCGGGCCGGTGCTGCACCCCTGGTACGTGCTGTGGGCGATCCTGCCGCTCGCCGCGTCCGCCCGGTCGGTCCGGGAGGTGCGCCGGCTGGCCGGGGTGAGCGTCGTGCTGGCCGTCGCCCTGCCGCCCGCGGGCCACGGGGTGGCCGCCCTCGCCGGCGGGTACGCGCTCGCGGCGCTGGTGGTGGCCGCCGCCGTGCCGGCGTACCGCCTGCTGAGCGCCCGGCCCGCGCCGCTGCTCGCCCCGCTGCCGGCCTAGGCCGACAGGCGCCCGCCCGCGACCGGGGCGTCGACCAGGTCGCCGAGGTCCACGTCGACGCCGTGCAGGATGCGCTCCACGTCGGCCAGGTCGAGCCAGTCGAACGTGTTGTCGTCGTGGCTGAGCCGGTACCAGCGGCTGGCGCCCCGGTGCATGATGTCGACCCGCCACCGGCCGTCGCGCGTCTGCATCGCCCCGGCCACGCTCGCCGAGGGCGGCACCGCGTCGCCGGCGGGCCCGCCCTCGGGGCGGCGCGCCTCGGCCGGGGTGCGGTCCGGCCGCAGGCCCCGCCACGACGGGTGGCGCAGGCGGCCGTCCGGCGTCCAGTTGCGGTAGGCGACCTCGCCGACCAGCACCGGCTCCACCCACCGGACGCCGCGGGCGTGCTCGCGCGGGACCACCAGCGGCGCCGACCGGCGCTCCAGCGGGCCGAGCTGCCGCTGCAGGTCGCGCAGCATGGCGTCGGTGAAGCCGGTGCCGACGCCGCCGGCGAACGACAGCGTGCCGTCCGGGCCGGTCACCGCCAGCACCAGCGAGCCGATCGTGCCGGCTCGGCGGCCGGTGCCCGGCTTCCAGCCGGCGACCACCACCTCCTGGTGGTGGCTGAACGGGACCTTCACCCAGGACGGCGAGCGCTGCCCCGGCCGGTACACCGCGTCGAGCCGCTTCGCCACGACGCCCTCCAGGCCGCGCGCCGCGGCGGCCGCGGTCACGGCGGCCGGGTCGGCCCCGGCGAACACCTCCGGCACCTGGACGACGTCGCCGGCCGGGCCCAGCGCGTCGAGCAGCTCGCGGCGGCGCCGGTACGGCAGGCCCGTGAGGTCCTCGCCGTCGAGGTGCATCAGGTCGAACACGTAGTACCGGACCGGCACCTGCGCCACCAGACTCGCGGCCGGGTCGTGGACGTGCATCCGGCGCTGGAGCTGCGCGAACGACGGCCGCCCGGCCGCGTCCAGCGCCACGATCTCGCCGTCGAGCACCGCGTCGTGCCCGGCGAGCAGCGCGGCCACCTCGGCCAGCTCGGGGTAGGAGGCGGTGATGTCGCGGTCGTTGCGGCTGAACGCCTGCACCCGGCCGCCGAGCAGGTGCACGACGGCGCGCACGCCGTCCCACTTGAACTCGTAGGCCCAGCCGGGGCCGCGCGGCGCCGGGCCGGCGGTGGCCAGCATCGGCGAGATCGACTCCATCCCTTCAGTGGCGCTGATCTGTCCGCCCTGGTCAAGCCGGGTGCGCGAACTACACGGCTGAAGTTCGCCCGGCCCCCGGCACGACGAGCCGGAAGCCGACGCCGCGCCGCGTCTCGATCCACGCCGGGTCGCCGAGCTTGCGCCGCAGGCTCGCCACGTGGAAGTCGAGGGTCTTGCCCGGGCCGAAGAAGTTCGGCGCCCACACCGACTCCAGCAGCTGCCGCCGCGGCACCACCGCGCCCGGGTCGGCGGCCAGCGCCAGCAGCAGGTAGTACTCCTTCGGCGCCAGCGCCACCGGCTCGCCGCGCAGCCGCACCTCGTGGGTGCGCCGGTCGACGGCCAGCGGGCCCAGCCGCAACGACCCGTCGCCCGCGGTCGCCGCCGGGCGGGTGCGGCGGCCCACCGCGTGCATGCGCGCCACCAGCTCCCGCACGCTGAACGGCTTCGCCAGGTAGTCGTCGGCGCCCAGCTCCAGGCCGAGCACCCGGTCGGCCTCGTCGCCGCGCGCGGTCAGCATGATCAGCGGGACGTCGCCGTCCCGGCGCAGCCGCCGGCACACCTCCAGCCCGTCGATGTCGGGCAGGCCCAGGTCGAGCAGCACCATCTCGGCGGGCGGCTCGCCGGGACGCGCGGCCAGCGCCGCCGCCCCGGTGGCCACCCGCCGCACCGCCATCCCGTACCGGGCCAGCCCGTCGGCCAGCGGCTCCGCGATCGAGTCGTCGTCCTCGACCAGCAGCACCCTCATCGCGCCGTGTCCCTCGTCACGGCGGGGGATACGGGCGCGGGGGCCGCCGCGGTTGAACGGCGGCCACCGTGACCGGACACACGCCGTTGCCGGCCCGTCACCGTTGCGGCCGGGCGCGCCCGCGAGACAGGGTTGACCACGGCCCGGCATTCGAGTGGAAGGCAGCACAGTGGTCCTGCGACCCGGAGCCCGCGCCTGGATCGTCTGGGGTGCGGCGCTCGCCGCGTACGTCGTGGCCGTCCTGCACCGCACCTCGCTCGGCGTCGCCGGCCTGGAGGCGCAGGCCCACTTCGGCATCGGCGCGAGCGCGGTGGCCTCGTTCGCCGTGCTCCAGCTGCTCGTCTACGCCGCCCTGCAGGTGCCCGTCGGCGTGCTGCTCGACCGGTTCGGCTCGCTGCGGCTCATCGTGGCCGGGGCGGTGCTCATGGCGGCCGGCCAGGCCCTGATGGCGTTCGCCGCCGACACCGGCGGCGCCGTGGCCGCCCGCATCCTGGTCGGCGCCGGCGACGCCATGACGTTCATCAGCGTGCTGCGGCTCGTGCCGCAGTGGTTCCCGTCCCGCCGGGTGCCCGTGATCACCCAGCTCACCGGGCTCGTCGGCCAGGCCGGTCAGGTGCTCAGCGCCGTGCCGCTGGCCGCCCTGCTCGGCCACGCCGGGTGGACGCCCGCGTTCCTCGCGGCCGCCGGGACCGGCTTCGTCGTCGCGGCCGCCGCGGCCGCCGCCCTGCGCGACACCCCGCAGCGGCGGGTCAGCTCCGGCGAGGCGGTGTCGCTGCGGCAGCTCGGCGGCGACCTGAGCAGCGCGTGGCGCCACCCCGGCACCCGGCTGGGCCTGTGGACGCACTTCACCACCCAGTTCCCCGGCACCGTGTTCGCGCTGATGTGGGGCTTCCCGTTCCTCGTCGCCGGGCAGGGCCTCAGCCGCGCGACGGCCGGGGCGCTGCTGACCCTGTTCGTGCTGACCGGCATCGCGGCCGGCCCGGTCATCGGCGTGCTGGTGCAGCGCCACCCGATGCGCCGCTCCTGGCTGGTGCTCGGCGTGATCGCCGCCAACGCCGCCGGGTGGGCGCTGGTGCTCGCCTGGCCCGGCGCGGCGCCGCTGCCCGTCCTGGTGCTGCTCGTGCTCGCCCTCGGGCTGGGCGGCCCCGGCTCGATGATCGGCTTCGAGTTCGCCCGCACGTTCAACCCGCCGAACCGCCTCGGCACCGCCACCGGCATCGTCAACGTGGGCGGCTTCGTCGCGTCCCTGCTGACCATCCTGCTGATCGGCCTGATCCTGGACGCCCGCACCGGCGGCGCCGCCACCTACGCCATCGCCGACTTCAAGGTCGCGATGGCGGTGCAGTACCTGGTCGGCGTCGTGGGCGTGGCCGGCATCCTGCGCACCCGCCACCTGGTGCGCCGCCGCCTCGCCGAGGACGGCGTGGTCGTCCGCCCGGTCCGCGTCGCCCTCGCCGAACGCGGCTGGCTGCGCTCGCCTCAACCCGCGGCGCCCGCGGCCGGAACAGTCGGCGGCCGGAGCAGCTCCGGCCGGGGCTGACCCGGGGGAGCGGGCGGGCGCACCGCCGGCCGGCCGTACCGGCTGCGCGCGGCGTTTTCGGGCGACGGCACGAACGCCGCCACCACCGGGCCGTGGTTGACGCTGAGGTTCGCCCGCTAGTTCTCGGCGTGGCCGCGGCGCCAGTAGCCCATGAACGCGATCGCGCGCCGGTCCAGCCCGCGTTCGCTGACCAGGTGGCGGCGCAGCCCGCGGATCGTCGAGGCCTCGCCGGCCAGCCACGCGTACACCGGGGTCTCGGCGGGGGCGTCCGGGACGTCCCACAGGATGCCGGTGTCCGCGGCGGTGTCGTCGCGGCCCGCCGCCGCGGACGCGCGCAGCGCCGGCAGCAGCGAGTCGGCGGTGACGGCGGCGGTCAGGCGGCTGCCGTGCGCGGCGGTGCCGCGGGGCAGCCAGGTGACGGAGACGCCGGCAGGGGCGGCGACCGGCAGGGCGTCCGCCTCGCCGGGTACCTCCAGCAGCGCGTGGCCGGTGGCGTCGGCGGGCAGGCGTTCGAGGATGGCGCAGATGGCCGGGGCGGCGGTCTCGTCGCCGGCGAGCAGCAGGGCGGAGCCCGCCGGCGGGCGGAACTCGATGCCGCCGTGGGTGCCGGGGTAGCCCGCGTCGGGGCCGACGACGGCCAGCTCGGCGCCCGGCGCGGCGCGCAGCGCCCAGCGCCCGGCCGGGCCGGTGTCGCCGTGCAGGACGAAGTCGACGTCGATCTCGCGCCGGTCGGCGCGCACGTGCCGGGCGGTGTAGGTGCGCAGCGGCGGGCGCTCGGCGTCGGGCAGGGCGCGCCAGCCCTCGTACCAGGCGGTGCCGTGCGGGAACCGGGTGCCCGGCACCGGCACGGCGACCTTGATCCGCTGGTCCCAGCCGTTGTCGGCGAACCGGTCGAGGTCGGGCCCGGTGAGGGTGACCCGCAGGAACGACGGGCTGAGCCGGCGCACGGCGCGGACCTCGGTGGCGAACGTGCGCCAGGGGGCGACGGCGAGGGTCGATGTCACGGTGTCTCCTATCGGGCCCGGGTGGAGGCGAAGCGGGAGCGCCAGAGCAGCCAGACGAAGTACGGGGTGCCGATCATGGCGGTGACCAGGCCGGCGGGGACCTGGGCGGGGGCGATGACGGTGCGCCCGGCGGTGTCCGCGAGGCTGACGAGGATCGCGCCGAGCAGCGCCGCCACGGGCAGCACGCGGGCGTGCCGGCCGCCGACGAGCGCGCGGGCGGCGTGCGGGGCGACGAGGCCGACGAAGCTGATGACGCCGACGGCGCTGACGGCGGTCGAGGTGAGCACGGCGGCCGCGCCGAGCGCCAGCAGCCGGGCGGGTTCGAGCCGGACGCCGAGCACCCGCGGGGTGTCGTCGTCGAGGGTCAGCAGGTCGAGGTGGCGGCGGGCGGCGGCGATCAGCGGGACGAGCACGGCCAGCGCCACGGCGACGGGCGCCACCTGCTCGGCGGTGCGCCCGTAGGTGGAGCCGGACAGCCAGGTGAGCGCCTTGGCGGTGTTGTACGGGTCGAACACCACGACGACGAACGTGGTGACGGCGGCGCAGCCCGCGGACACGCCGATGCCGATGAGCACCAGCCGGTCGGAGTCCAGCCCGCCGTGCCACGCCAGCCCGTACACCAGCGCGAAGGTGAGCAGGGCGGCCGCGCCGGCGACGCCGGTCATCACCCACACCCCGGCGAGCGGGACGAACGTCAGCAGGGTGACCGCGCCGACGCCGGCGCCGGCGGTGATGCCGAGCATGCCGGGCTCGGCGAGCGGGTTGCGGCAGACCGCCTGCACGGTGGTGCCGGCGACGGCGAGGGCGGCGCCGGCCAGCAGCGCCGCGGCGACCCGCGGGAACCGCTGGTCCAGCACGAAGGTGTACGCGGGCCCGGTGCGGCCCTGCAGCCAGTTGACGACGTCGCCGCCGAGGACCCAGGTGTCGCCGGCGAGCATCCCGAGCGCGGGCGCGGCGACGGCGAGCACGGCGCAGACACCCACGACGGTCAGGTGGAAGGCGCGGGAGCGGACGGCGGCGTGGCCGCCGGGCGGGCGCCGGGTGGGCCCGGCGTCGCGGTGCCGGCGGGCCAGCCAGACGAGCAGGACGGCGCCGAGGATCGTGGTGACGACGCCGGTGGGAACGTCCACCCCGGCCTGCCCGCCGAGCGCCGCGCGCAGCAGCACGTCGGCGCCGAGCACGATGAGCACGCCGGTGAGCCCGGACAGCGGCAGCAGCACCCGGTGCGCCTGGAGCCCGGGCAGCAGGGGGCCGAGCAGCCGCACGACGGCGGGGGCGACGAGCCCGGCGAAGCCGACCGGCCCGGCGAGGGTGACGGCCGCCGCGCAGAGCAGCACGGCGAGCAGGGTGGCGCCGAGCCGGACCCGGCGCACGTGCACGCCGAGCACGGCGGCGGTGTCGTCGCCGAGGGCGAGGATGTCGAGGCGGCGGCCGAGCAGCACCAGCGCGGCGGCGGCCCCGGCGATGACGGGGGCGAGCTGGCTGAACGCGGTCAGGTCGCCGAGCACCAGCGAGCCGTGCCCCCAGGCGAACAGGCCGGTGGTGGCCTGCTCGAACAGCAGGAGCAGCAGCGTGGTGAGCGCCGACAGCGCGAGCATGGTGGCGGAGCCGGCCAGGATCAGCCGGGTGGTGCCGGCGCGGCCGCCCGCCGAGATCGCCATGACGAACGCGGCCGCCGCCAGGCCGCCGCCGAACGCGAGCCCGCCCGCGCTCAGCACCGGCAGGCTGATGCCGGCCGCCGCCACGGCGACGATGGCCAGGTGGGCGCCGGCGTTGACGGCGAGCGTGTCGGGGGAGGCCAGGGTGTTGCGGGCGACGGACTGCAGGGCGGCCCCGGCGAAGCCGAGCGCGACGCCGACGGCGGCGCCGGTGAGCAGCCGGGGCAGCCGGGACGACACCAGCACGCGGGTGGCGTCGGCGGTGCCCGGGTCCTCGGCGCCGGTGAGCAGGCGCAGCAGGTCGAGGGCGCCGACCGCGGAGGTGCCCTGGGTCAGGTGCGCCGCGGCGACGACGGCGAGCAGGGCGGCCGCGGCGGTGAACGCCGTGGCGGTGCGCAGCCGCGCCGGCGCCGCCGTCCGGGCCGGCGCGACGGCCGGCCCGGACGGTGCGGTGACGGTGGAGGTGCTCAAGCCGTGTAGGCCTTGACGAACGCGTCGATGTGCTGCTGGGCCGACAGGGTGCCGCCGAACGTCCAGATGCCGTCGGGCATCCGGTGCAGCTGCTTCTGCTGCACGAACGGCAGCGAGGTCCAGATCGCGTTGCCGGCGAGGCCGTCGGCGAAGACGTCGACGCCGTCGGAGGCGTTGTAGAAGAACCGCACGTCCGGCGCCTTCAGGGCGGTGAGGCCCTCGACGTCGGTCTGGCCGAGCCCCCACACCTCGTCCACCTTGCCGGTCCAGGCGTTGCGCAGCCCGAGCCCGATGCCGACCTGGGAGACCAGCGACCCCTGGCCGAACATCCGGATGCTGACGGTGCTGCCCTCCTTCCAGCCGTCGGCGAAGGCGAACGGCCGGCCGGCGGCGCCGGCGGCGGCGATCTTCGCCTTACCGGCGGCGAGGGCGGCGTCGAAGTCGGCGAGCAGCTGCTGCGCCCGGTCGGCCTTGCCGACGGCGGTGGCGATCATCGTCAGGTCGGTGCGCATGCGGGCGAGGTTGTCGGCGGCGTCGCTGCCCTTGGCGACGATCACCGGCACGTACTTCTCCAGCTGGCCGACCAGGGCGGAGTCGCGTTCGGCCTCCATCACCACCAGGTCGGGCTGCAGCGCGACGATGGCGTCGACGCTGGGCTCGCTGCGGGTGCCGACGTCCTTGACGGCCGCGTCCAGCTTGGCGGCGGTGACCCAGGTGGCGTACCCCTTGGTGTCGGCCACGCCGACGGGCATGACGCCGAGCCCGACGAGCATCTCCGTCTCGCCCCACTCCAGGCCGACGACCCGGGTCGCCGGCGCCTTGAGGGTGACGGCCTTGCCGCGGGCGTCGGTGACGGTGACGGGCCCGGCCGGCGCGGACGAGCCGCCCGCAGCGGGCGCGGAGGCGGCCTGTTCGGTGGTGCCGCACGCGGTGAGCAGGGCGGCGGCGGTCACGGCGGCGGCCAGGACCGCCAGTCGGGAACGGATCATCGTCGTCATTTCTCGCTGAGGGACGGGGTGAGGACCGGCTGCCGCCGGGTGTGCCGGCCGACCGGCCGGGTGGACAGCAGGCCGGTGACGGCGTCCGCGCAGACCTCGATGCGGATGCCGTACGTCTCGGTGAGGTTGTCCTCGGTGAACACCTCGTGCGGGGTGCCGGCGGCGCGCACCCGCCCGGACCGCAGCAGCACGACGTGGTCGGCCACGGCCGCGGCCTGGTCGAGGTCGTGCAGCACGACGCCGACGGCGACGCCGTGCCGGTCGGCCAGGTCGCGGACCAGGTCGAGGATCTCCACCTGGTAGCGCAGGTCGAGGAACGTGGTGGGCTCGTCGAGCAGCAGCACGCCGGTGTCCTGGGCGAGGCAGGTGGCCAGCCACACCCGCTGGAGCTCGCCGCCGGACAGCTCGTCGACCGGCCGGTCCGCCATGGCGGACACGCCGGTGACCTCCATCGAGCGCGCGACGGCCGCGGGGCCGCCGGGGTCGTCGGCGCGCCAGCGCCCGCGGTACGGGTGGCGGCCGTAGCCGACGACGTCGCGCACGGTGACGCCGCTGGGCACCGGCCGGCTCTGCGCCAGCAGCGTGACGCGGCGCGCGAAGTCCTTCACGGACAGGGCGCGGGCGGACGCGCCGTCGCCGAACTGGACGTCGCCGCCGTCCACCCGGTGCAGCCGGGCGAGGGCGCGCAGCACGGTGGACTTGCCGCTGCCGTTCGGGCCGACCAGGGCGGTCACGGCCCCGGCGCGCAGGGCCAGGCTGACGCCGTGCACGACGGCCGAGCCGTGGTAGCCCAGGCGCAGGTCGACGCCGCGCAGGCCGGTGGCCCCGGGTGATTCTCGACGATCGGACACGGCGGTAAGGTAAGGCTTACCTCAGGCTGGCGTCAACACGGACGGCGACGGCCGCGGCGAGCGCCGCGGCCGTCCGAGGTGTGCCCGCTCCCAGGCGGTGACGCGGGCCGAGGGGCTCAGCCGGCCTGGCCGAGCTCCGTCTCGCGGGTGCGGGTGCGGGGCGACGCCGCGAAGACCAGCTCCGCCCAGACGACCTTGCCGGTGTGCCCGGCCCACACCGCGGCGCGGGTGCCCCAGCTGCGGGCCAGTGCCGCGACGATCATCAGGCCGCGCCCGCCGGGGCGCTGCAGGTCGCGGGCCAGCGGCTCCGGCCGGTGCGGGTCGGCGTCGGCGCACTCGACGATCACCGCGTCGCGGCCGGCCTCGCGGCGCAGCGCCAGCGTCAGCTGGCCGCCGTTGCCGGTGTGCTGGGTGACGTTCTGCATCAGCTCGGTCGCGACCGTCAGCGTGTCCCCGTCGTCGTCCACGACGTCCCACGTCCGCAGGGCTTCGCGCACGGCCTGCCGGGCCACGGACGCGGGCGTCCCGTGGTCGAACCGCAGGCACACCGTCTCCACCGCCCTCCTGTACCCCCGTGTGGTGTCCGATACGCATGAAGATCGGAATTGCCGTCCGGAGCGGCGCGGGAGATGGCGGTCCGATCATCGGGCGGTCCGTTTAGGCTCTGCTGCGTGGAGACGGCCCGCGGCATCAGGAGCGACGAGCGGCTGCGCCGGCTCGAGTCGGTCACCGATGCGGCGCTGTCCCGGCTCGACGTGGCCGACCTGCTCGACGAGCTGCTGGAACGGGTCGTCGACCTGCTCGGCGTCGACACCGCGGTCGTGCTGCTGCTCGACGAGCACACCGACCACCTGGTGGTCACCGCCGCCAAGGGCCTGGAGGACGAGGTCCGGCAGTCCGTGCGGGTGCCGGTCGGGCACGGGTTCGCCGGGCGGGTGGCCGCGAACCGGCGGCCGCTGACCCTCGCCGAGGTCACCGCCGCCGACGTGGTGAGCCCGATCCTGCTGCAGAAGGGCGTCCGCTCGCTGCTCGGGGTGCCGATGCTGGCCGGCGGCGACCTCGCCGGCGTGCTGCACGTCGGCAGCCTCATCCCGCGCCTGTGGACCGACGACGACGTCGAGCTGCTGCAACTGGTGGCCGACCGGGCGGCCTCGGCCGGCCAGGCCCGGACGCGCCGGCTCGACCAGGTCGCCGCGATGGCGCTGCAGCGCAGCCTGCTGCCGGCCCGGCTGCCCGCCGCCGCCGGGCTCGACCTGGCCGCCCGCTACGTGCCGGGCAACGACCTGGGCGTCGGCGGCGACTGGTACGACGTGTTCGGCCTGCCGTCCGGCTGGCTGGGCGTGGTGGTCGGCGACGTGTCCGGCCACGGCCTCGGCTCGGCCGTGATCATGGGGCGGGTGCGCAGCGCGCTGCGGTCGTACGCGCTCATCTGCGACGACCCGGCCGAGGCGCTGACGCTGCTCGACCGCAAGATCGTGCACTTCGAGGCGGGCCAGCTCACCACCGTCCTGTACGCGATGATCAGCCCCGACCGCTCGGCCGCGCACGTGTCGCTGGCCGGCCACCTGCGCCCGGTCGTCGCGGCGCCGGGCGAGCCGGCCCGGCTGGCGGACGTCCGGGTGGACCCGCCGGCCGGCACCCGCCCGGCGCGCGGCCGGGCCCGCCGCACCACGGTCGTCGGCCTGCCGCCCGGCGCGGTGCTGGTCTGCTACACCGACGGGCTGGTCGAGCGCCGCGGCGAGATCATCGACGAGGGCATCGAGCGCCTCCTGGCCGCCACGTCGGCGGCGCCGGCCGACGCGGTCTGCGACGCCATCATGGCGGCCGGGCTCGCCGACCGCCCCACCGACGACGTGGCGATGCTGGTGCTGCGCCGCACGGGCGGCGCGGTGCCGCGGTGAACCGCTACTGCTTCCTGCTCCAGGTGCGCCCGGAGCTGCTGGCGGAGTACACGCAGCGGCACGCGCGGGTGTGGCCGGAGATGCTGCGCGCCCTGCGCGACGCCGGCTGGACCAACTACTCGCTGTTCGCCCGCGACGACGGCCTGCTCGTCGGGTACGTCGAGGCCGAGAGCCTGGAACGCGCCCAGGCAGCGATGGCCCGCACCGACGTGAACGCCCGCTGGCAGGCCGAGATGGCGCGGTTCTTCACCGGCCTGGACGACCGCCGCCCGGACGAGGGGTTCCTGCTGCTGACCCCGGTGTTCCAGCTCGAGCAGCAGCTGGCCGCCCTGGACGACTAGCGGCGGGCGTGGTCGCTGGAGTGCCGGACGACCAGTTCGGGCTGGAAGATGACGTGCTGGTGGCGGTGCGGGGTGGCGCCGCCGGTCTCCTCGAGCAGCAGCCGGGCGGCGGTGCGGCCGAGTTCGTGGCGGGGCTGGCGCACCGACGACAGCGGCACGGCGGCGGCGCCGGCGAACTCGATGTCGTCGTAGCCGACGAGGGCCAGGTCGTGCGGGACGCGGACGCCGCGCAGGGTGAGTTCCTGCAGGGCGCCCAGAGCGAGCAGGTCGTTGGCGCAGAACAGGGCGGTGGGGCGTTCCGCGTCGGGCAGGGCGGCGACGCGGGCGGCGGCGGCGCGCCCGGCGGCGACGGTGAGGCCGGTGGTCTCGACGGTGCGCAGCTCGGCGCCGGTGCCCGCGACGGCCGCCTGGGCGCCGGCGTAGCGGTCGGCGACCTGGCCGATGCCGAACGGGCCGCCGACGAAGCCGATGCGGCGGTGGCCGCGGGAGAGCAGGTGGGCGACGGCGAGGCGGCCGCCGGTGACGTCGTCGACGGCGACGGAGCAGCGGCTGGTCGCGCCGGCGCCGCGGTCGACGAGCACGGTGGGGATGCCGCGGCGGGCGAGGCGTTCGAGCCGGTCGGCGTGGTCGTCGCCGACGGGGGTGAACAGGATGCCCTGCACCCGCTGTTCCTCCAGGGCGTCGAGGTGCCGGCCCTCGCGCCCGGCGTCCTCGCCGCTGTTGCAGACGACGAGCATGGCGGCGGACTCCTCCAGCACCTCCTCGGCGCCGCGCACCACGTCGGTGAAGAACGGGTTGGCGACGTCGAGGACGACGATCGCGACGGTGCGGCTGTGCCCGGCGCGCAGCTGGCGGGCGGAGTCGTTGCGGACGTATCCGAGCGCCGCGATGGCCTCGCGCACCCGCTGCCGGGTGGCCTCGGCGACGGTGTCCGGCCGGTTGAGCACGTTGCTCACCGTGCCGAGCGAGACGCCCGCCCGCTGCGCGACCTGCTTGATGCTGGCCCCTGCCATGTGCCTCCGCTCGTCTGCCGCGACAGGCTACTACAACGTTTCAATCGCGGTGGCGGTCACGCTGAGCGAAAACCTTGACACGTAGCTCACACATTCGTAACGTGAGGGCCCGCTCCTATGAAACGTTTCAACATCATCATCCTCCCCGATGCCCGCCCGCGGGCCGCACCTCCAGGAGTATTCATGCGCCTCAATGGAACGCTCGCCCGCGGCGTCGCGGTCGCCGCCGTGGCCGCACTGGCCCTCACCGGCTGCACGAAGAAGAACGAGACCGACGGCGGCACCGGTACCGGCGCCACCGCGGGCGAGACCTACAAGGTCGCGTTCGTGCCGAAGCTGCAGGGCGTGCCCTACTTCGAGGCCATGAACACCGGCGGGCAGAAGGCGGCCAAGGAGCTCGGCAACGTCGAGTGGCTCTACCAGGGACCGACCCAGGCCGACGCCGCCGCCCAGGCCGACATCGTGCGCTCGTACATCCAGCAGAAGGTCGACACGCTCATCGTCGCCCCGAACGACCCCGACTCCATGGCGCCGCTGCTGCAGCAGGCCAAGGACGCCGGCATCCACGTGGCCACCTCCGACACCGACGCGCCCAACTCGGTGCGCGAGGTGTTCGTCAACCAGGCGTCCGCCGAGGGCATCGGCCAGGGCCTCACCGACGCGCTGATGACCGCGATGGGCGGCAAGGGCAAGTACGCCATCGTCTCCTGCGGCCAGACCGCCGAGAACCTCAACGCCTGGATCAAGGTGCAGCAGGCGTACACGAAGGAGAAGTACCCCGAGGCGCAGATCGTCGACGTCGTCTACGCCGGCGAGGACCAGGCCAAGGCCACCCAGATGGCGACCGACCTGATGAACGCCCACCCGGACCTCACCGGCCTGGTGGGGGAGTGCACCTCCTCGGCGCCCGGCGTGGCCCAGGCCGTGCGCGACGCCGGCAAGGTCGGCAAGGTCTTCACCGTCGGCCTCGGCACGCCGCAGTCGATGAAGCCGTACCTGGCCGACAAGTCGTCGTCCGCCTCGATCCTGTGGGACGTCGAGAACCTCGGCTACCTGACCGCCTGGGCCGGCGCCCAGCTCGCCGCGGGCAAGCCGTTCGCCGCCACCAACAACGTCAGCTCCGCGCTGCCGGCGGTCGCCTACGACGAGAGCACCAAGACCATGCTGCTCGGCCCGGCCCTCGCGATCACCACCGAGAACGTCGACAAGTTCAGCTACTGAGCCGCCGGTGGAGGCGCTCCGGGCGGTCACGGCCGCCCGGAGCGCCCGCGAGGAAGGGACCACGGTGACCGTCAACGAGACGCCCGCCGCGCCGGCCACCGCCCCGCCGGCCGCCGCGGACACCCCCCGGTTGCGCCTGACCGGCATCGCCAAGCGGTTCGGCGCGGTGCGCGCCATCCGCAACGCCGACATGACCGTCCAGGCCGGCCGGGTGCACGCCCTGGTCGGCGAGAACGGGGCCGGCAAGTCCACGATGATCAAGATCGTGTCGGGCGTCGAGGCGGCCGACGCCGGCCGCATCGAGTTCGACGGCGCCGAGGTGGCCATCGCGACCACCACCGACGCCATGGCGCTCGGCATCGCCACCGTCTACCAGGAACCGCAGCTGTTCGCGGAGCTCACCGTCGCCGAGAACATCTTCCTCGGCCGCGAGCTGCGCAAGGGCCCCCGCGTCGACTGGGCCGCCCAGAACGCCCACGTCGTCGAGCTGCTGGAACTGCTCGGGCTGCCGGCGAGGTACGCCACCGCCGACGTGGGCAGCCTGTCCATCGCCGAGCAGCAGCAGGTGTCCATCGCCAAGGCGCTGTCCGGCGACGCCACCGTGCTGATCCTCGACGAGCCGTCCGCCATCCTCACCGACGCCGAGATCGAGGTGCTGTTCGGCGTGGTGCGCCGCCTCACCGCCACCGGCGTCGCCGTCATCTACATCTCGCACCGCCTCGACGAGCTGTTCCGCATCGCCGACGAGGTGACCGTCATGCGCGACGGGGAGACCATCGGCACGTACCCGATGGCGGACCTGAGCGTGCGGCAGATCGCCGAGCTGATGGTCGGCGGGGTGCTGTCCGACGAGCGCCCGCACCGCGAGGTGCCCGCCGGGCCGCCCGTGCTGGAGCTGCGCGGGCTGACCCGCGACGGCCGGTTCCACGACGTCGACCTCGGCGTGCGCTCCGGCGAGATCGTCGCCCTGTACGGGCTGGTCGGCAGCGGCGTCAGCGAGATCGCCGCCTGCGTCTACGGCATCGACCGGGCCACCGGCGGCGAGCTGCTCCTGAACGGCAGGCCGGTCGCGCCGCGCTCGCCGCGCGAGGCCCAGCGGCTCGGCATCGCGCTGCTGCCCGCCAACCGCAAGGTCGAGGGCATGTTCACGTTCCAGTCCATCGCGTTCAACATCTCCGCCGGGCACCTCAAGCTGCTGTCGCGCCTCGGCGTGTTCCTGGACCGGGCCCGCGAGCGCACCGTCGCCGTCGACCTGATCAAGCGGCTCGCCGTGAAGACGCCGCACGAGCGGCAGCCCATCGGCGCCATGTCCGGCGGCAACGCGCAGAAGGTCGTGCTGGCCCGCCAGCTGGTGCGCCGCCCCGACGTGCTGGTGCTCGCCGAGCCCACCCAGGGTGTCGACGTGGGCGCCAAGGAGGAGATCCACCGCATCATCACCGAGCTCGCCGAGGGCGGCACGGCGGTCCTCGTCGTCACGTCCGACCTGCCCGAGGCGCTGCGCATCGCCGACCGCATCCAGGTCGTGCGCGGCGGCACCACCACCCGCGAGTTCGGCCCGGACGCCACCCAGGTGGACGTGCTGGCCGCGGCCGCCGGGTCCGCCGACGACCAGCCCCACGACAAGGAGGCCGCCGCGTGAGCACGCAGACGCTCCAGCCGCCCGCCGCGCCGGTCACGCCGCGCGGCCGGGTGCTGCCGTCCCCGGTCACCGGCCAGGAGCTGATCCTCGTCGGCGTCATCGCCGTGCTGTGGGTGGCGCTCGCGCTGACCACCCCGGCGTTCCTCACCGCCGGGTCGCTGCAGCCGCTGCTCGTGGCGACCGCGCCGATCGCGCTGGTCGGCGTCGGCATGACCATCGTCATCATCACCGGCGGCATCGACGTCTCGGTCGGCGCCGCCATGATGGTCAGCTCGGTGATCACCGCCAAGGCGCTGGTCGAGCAGGAGGTGGCGCTGCCGGTCGCGGTGCTGCTCGCCGTCGCCGCCGGCGGCCTGCTGGGCCTGCTCAACGGCCTGCTCATCGCGTACGGCCGGGTGCACGCCATCATCATCACGTTCGGCACCGCGAACCTGTTCCTGTTCCTCGGCCTGCAGATCTTCGGCTCCCGCACCGTCAACGGCATCCCGGCGACGCTGGCGTTCTTCGGCCGCGGGCAGGAGGGCCGCACGCTGGGCCTGCCGCACGCGTTCCTCATCACCGTCGCCATCACCGCGGCCGCGTGGTGGTACCTGCGGCACACCGCCGGCGGCCGGCACTTCTTCGCCATCGGCGGCGACCCGCACGCCGCCCGGCTGGCCGGGGTGCGCGTGCAGCGGCGGGTGCTGCTCGCCTACGTCGTCACCGGCCTGCTCGTCGGGCTGGCCGCCTGCTTCCTCATCGCGCAGGGCACCTCGACGCTCGACCAGTCCGTCGGCAGCGGCAAGGAGCTGGCCGTCATCGCGGCCGTCGTCATCGGCGGGACGTCCATCATGGGCGGCCGCGGCTCGGTGCTCGGCACCCTGCTCGGCGCGCTGCTGGTGCAGACCGTCACGTCCGGCGTCACCCAGCTCGGCTGGAAGTCGCAGCTGTCCGACCTGTTCGTCGGCGTGTTCATCATCGTCGCGGTGGGCGCCGACCTGCTGCGCGCCCGCGCCCGGGCCCGGAGGACGTCATGACCATCGCCCCGCCCGCCCCCCAGCCCGTCGCCGAACCGGCCCGGGAGTCCGCCGCCGGGCGCGTCCTGCGCGTCCTGCTCACCCAGCGCATCGCGCTGCTGGCCGTGCTCATCGTCGCCGTCGTCGTCACGTTCTTCGTCCAGGACGCGGGCGGCTACCTGACCGCCCCCTACGACTTCGACTACATGTCGGCGTCGCTCATCAACGCCGTCCCGCTGGCGATGCTCGGCCTGGCCGAGTTGCTGGTCATCATGTCCGGCCGCGGCGGCATCGACCTGTCCGTCGGCGCGATCGTGTCGCTGGCCGGCATGGTGTTCGGCTTCGGCTACGGCGAGTGGGGCTGGCCGCTGTGGCTCGCCATCGTCGTCACCGCCGTGTTCGGCGCGCTGTGCGGGGCGGTGAACGGCTTCCTGGTCAGCTACATCGGCTTCCCGGCGCTCATCGCCACGCTGGCCACGTTCTACGCGTACAAGTCGATCGCGATCGTCGCCAACGACCAGCAGCCGATCAGCACCCCGCCGATCCAGGACCTGTACTCGCTCAGCGGCTCCGTCGAGCTGCCGCTGATCGGCCAGTACATCCCGGACGTGCCGCTGGGCATCTTCACGTTCCTGCTGCCCACCGTCGTCGTGGTGTGGGTGCTGCTGACCCGCACCGCGTACGGCCGCCGGCTCTACGCCATTGGCACCAACGACGTGGCCGCCCGCTGGGCCGGCATCGAGGTCCGCGACACCCGGTTCAAGGCGTACGTGTACGCGGGGCTGATCTCCGGGCTCGTCGCCGTCGTCACCGTCGGCCAGTTCGCGTCCGCCCGGCCCGACGCCGGCGTCTCCGGCAGCGGCATGGCGCTGCCCGCCATCACGATCGCCGTGCTGGGCGGCGTCGCCATCACCGGCGGCGTCGGCCGGGTCGCCGGCGTGGTGCTGGCCACCCTGCTCGTGGTGTGGCTCAACGCCGGCATCCTGCTCGCCTTCGTCGGCAACGAGGGCGCCCAGTACCAACTCCTCGCCCTGGGCACGGTGCTCGTCTTCGCCGCCCTGCTCAACGGCCTCACCAACAGGCGCTACGGCGGATCCCGCTGATGGAGGATCAGATGTCCCTCGATGATCTCGACGCCTTCACCGTCGAGGTGCCCAGCTGGGCCTACGGCAACTCGGGCACCCGGTTCAAGGTGTTCACCACCCCCGGCGTGCCGCGGGACCCGTTCGAGAAGATCGCCGACGCCGCCCAGGTGCACCGGCACACCGGCCTCGCGCCGCGGGTGTCGCTGCACATCCCGTGGGACATGGTCGACGACTTCGGCCGGCTCGCCGCGTACGCCAAGGAGCAGGGCGTCGGCATCGGCGCCGTCAACGCCAACCTGTTCCAGGACGACGACTACCGGCTCGGCTCGCTGGCCCACCCGCACGCCGGCGTGCGCGACAAGGCCGTCGAGCACCACCTCGCCTGCATCGACGTCATGCGGGCCACCGGCTCGAAGGACCTGAAGATCTGGCTGCCGGACGGCACCAACTACGCCGGCCAGGACTCGCTGCGCGCCCGGCAGGACCGGCTCGCCGAGTCGCTGCAGCGGGTGTACGCCGCCATGGACGACGACCAGCGCCTGCTGCTGGAGTACAAGTTCTTCGAGCCGTACTTCTACAGCATGGACATCCCCGACTGGGGCACCTCGCTGCTGCACTGCCTGGCCCTGGGGGAGCGGGCGCAGGTGGTGCTGGACACCGGCCACCACGCGCCCGGCACCAACATCGAGTTCATCGTCATGCAGCTGCTGCGGCAGAACCGGCTGGGCGCGTTCGACTTCAACTCGCGCTTCTACGCCGACGACGACCTGATCGTGGGCTCCGCCGACCCGTTCCAGCTGTTCCGGATCATGACCGAGATCGTCGCGGTCGGCGCGCACCGGCCCGCGTCGGGCGTCAACTTCATGCTCGACCAGTGCCACAACATCGAGGACAAGATCCCGGGCCAGATCCGGTCGGTGCTCAACGTCGAGCAGGCCCTCGCCAAGGCGCTGCTCGTCGACGCCGAGGCGCTGCGCGCCGCCCAGTCCTCCGGCGACGTGCTCGGGGCGCACGCCGTGCTGATGGACGCCTACGAGACGGACGTCCGCGCCACCCTCGCCGACCGCCGCGAGGCGCGCGGCCTGCCCCGCGACCCGATCGCCGCCTTCGCCGCCTCCGGCTACGCCGCCGCCGTCGCCTCGTCCCGCGTCGGCGGGACCCAGGCCGGCTGGGGCGCCTGACCACCAGGAGACCGTTGTTCATGAGTGAGATCTCGGACCTCGTCGCCCGCTCGAACCGGCTGGGCGCCGACCCGCGCAACACCAACTACGCCGGGGGCAACACCTCCGCCAAGGGCACGGCCACCGACCCGGTCACCGGGCGCCCCACCGAGCTGCTGTGGGTGAAGGGCTCCGGCGGCGACCTGGGCACCCTCACCGAGGCGGGCCTGGCGGTGCTGCGGCTGGACCGGCTGCGCGCGCTGACCGACGTCTACCCGGGGGTGGAGCGCGAGGACGAGATGGTCGCCGCGTTCGACCACTGCCTGTTCGGCCGCGGCGGCGCGGCGCCGTCCATCGACACGGCCATGCACGGCCTGGTGGACGCCCCGCACGTCGACCACCTGCACCCCGACGCGGGCATCGCGATCGCCACCGCCGCCGACGGCGAGGCGCTCACCAAGGAGATCTTCGGCGACCGGGTGGTCTGGGTGCCGTGGCGGCGCCCCGGCTTCCAGCTCGGCCTCGACATCGCCGCGGTGAAGCGGGCCCACCCGCGGGCCATCGGCGTCGTCCTCGGCGGGCACGGCATCACCGCGTGGGGCGACACCAGCGCCGAGTGCGAGGCCAACTCGCTGGAGATGATCCGGGCGGCGCAGGAGTACATCGACGCCCGCGGCGCCGCCGAGCCGTTCGGCGCCGTCGTGCCCGGGTTCGAGGCCCTGCCCGAGCCGCAGCGTCGGGACCGGGCCGCCGCCCTCGCCCCGGTGATCCGCGGGCTGGCCTCCACCGACCGGCCGCAGGTCGGCCACTTCACCGACGGCGACGCCGTGCTCGACTTCCTGGCCCGCGAGAAGCTGGCGCCGCTGGCCGCGCTCGGCACCTCCTGCCCGGACCACTTCCTGCGCACCAAGGTCCGGCCGCTGGTGCTGGACCTGCCGCCGTCGGCGCCGCTGGACGAGGCCGTGGCGCGGCTGCGCGAGCTGCACGCCGCCTACCGCGCCGACTACGCCGCCTACTACGACCGGCACGCGGACGCGGACACCCCGCCGATGCGCGGCGCCGACCCGGCGATCGTGCTGGTGCCCGGCGTCGGCATGTTCAGCTTCGGCGCGAACAAGCAGACCGCCCGGGTCGCCGGCGAGTTCTACGTCAACGCGATCAACGTGATGCGCGGCGCCGAGGCCGTCTCCCGCTACGCGCCCATCGCGGAGGAGGAGAAGTTCCGGATCGAGTACTGGGCGCTGGAGGAGGCCAAGCTGCGGCGCATGCCCGCGCCGAAGCCGCTCGCCACCCGGGTCGCCCTGGTCACCGGCGCCGGGTCGGGCATCGGCAAGGCCATCGCCGAGCGGCTCGCCGCCGAGGGCGCCTGCGTCGTCGTCACCGACCGCGACGGCGCGTCGGCGGCGGGCGTCGCCGAGGGCATCGGCGGCACCGACGTGGCGGTCAGCGTGCCGCTCGACGTCACCGACGAGGACGCCGTCGCGGCCGCGTACCGGGCGGCGGCGCTCGCGTTCGGCGGCGTCGACCTGGTGGTCAACAACGCCGGGCTGTCCATCTCCAAGCCGCTGCTGGACACCACCGCGCGCGACTGGGACCTGCAGCACGACGTCATGGCGCGCGGCTCGTTCCTGGTCACCCGCGAGGGCGCCCGGCTCATGCGCGAGCAGGGCCTGGGCGGCGACATCGTCTACATCGTCAGCAAGAACGCCGTCTTCGTCGGCCCGAACAACGTGGCGTACGGCGCCGCCAAGGCCGACCAGGCGCACCAGGTGCGGCTGCTCGCCGCCGAGCTGGGCGAGCACGGCATCCGGGTCAACGGCGTCAACCCCGACGCGGTCGTGCGCGGCTCCGGCATCTTCGCCGGCGGCTGGGGCGCCCAGCGCGCCGCCGTCTACGGCGTCGAGGAGGAGAAGCTGGGCGAGTTCTACGCGCAGCGCACCCTGCTGAAGAAGGAGGTGCTGCCGGAGCACATCGCGGCCGCCGTCTTCGCGCTGACCGGCGGCGACCTGCCGCTGACCACCGGCCTGCACATCCCCGTCGACGCCGGCGTGGCCGGCGGCTTCCTGCGGTGACCGCGTTCGCCGCGGTCGACCTCGGGGCGTCCAGCGGCCGGGTCATGGTCGGCCGGGTCGGCCCCGGCCGGCTGGAGCTGTCCACCGCGCACCGGTTCGGCAACGAGCCGGTGCGAGTGGCCGGCACCCTGCACTGGGACGTGCTGCGGCTGTACCGCGGCGTGCTGGCCGGGCTGCGCGCCGCGGGCGAGGTGCGCAGCGTCGGCGTCGACTCGTGGGCCGTCGACTACGGCCTGCTCGACGCCATCGGCGCGCTGCTCGGCAACCCGGTGCACTACCGCGACGGCCGCACCGACGGCGTGGCCGCCCGGGTCGCCGGGCGGCTCGGCGAGCAGCGCCTGTACGCCACCACCGGGTTGCAGCAGCTGCCGTTCAACACCCTGTACCAGCTCGCCGCCGCCGCCGGCACCCCGCAGCTGGCAGCCGCCGAGCGGCTGCTGATGATCCCCGACCTCATCGCGTACTGGCTCACGGGCGAGGTGGGCGCCGAGGTCACCAACGCGTCCACCACCCAGCTGTACGACCTGCGCCGCCGCGCCTGGGCGACGGACCTGATGGCCGACGCGGGCATCCCCGCGCACCTGTTCCCGCCGCTGCGCGTGCCCGGCGAGGCGATCGGCCCCGTGCTGCCGGAGGCCGGGCTGGCCGGCCGCCCCGACGTCGTCGCCGTCGGCTCGCACGACACCGCGTCCGCCGTCGCCGGGGTGCCCGCCACCGGCGAGCACTTCGCCTACATCTCCTGCGGCACGTGGTCGCTGGTCGGGACGGAGCTGGCCGACCCGGTGCTCACCGAGGACAGCCGGCTGGCGAACTTCACCAACGAGGCCGGCGTCGACGGCACCGTGCGCTACCTGCGCAACGTCATGGGGCTGTGGCCGCTGCAGGAGTCGCTGCGGCTGTGGGGCGACGCCGACCTGCCCGCGCTGCTGGCCGCCGCCGCCCGCGAGCCCGCCTTCGCCGCCGTCGTCGACCTCGACGACCCCGTCTTCCTCGCCCCCGGCGACATGCCCGCCCGCATCGCCGACGCCTGCCGCCGCACCGGCCAGCCGCCGCCCGCGACGCCCGCCGCCGTGGTGCGGTGCATCGTGGACAGTCTGGCGCTGGCCCACCGCCGCGCGGTGCGGCAGGTGCAGGAGCTGTCCGGCCGGCACGCCGACGCGGTGCACGTCGTCGGCGGCGGCGCCCGCAACGAGCTGCTCTGCCGGCTCACCGCCGACGCCTGCGGCCTGCCCGTGCTGGCCGGCCCGGTCGAGGCCACCGCGCTCGGCAACGTGCTGGTCCAGGCGCGCGCCGCCGGCGTGGCCCCCGGCGATCTCGCTGCGCTGCGCGGCCTGCTGCTGCAGACTCAACAGATCGTCCGGTACGACCCGTGCGGCGACGACGGCCCGTGGCGCGCCGCCGCCGCCCGGCTGGGGAGGTGACATGCGCATCGCGCTGTTCGTGACGTGCCTGGCCGACACCATGTTCCCGGAGGCGGCCAAGGCGACCGTCCGGCTGCTGGAGCGCCTCGGCCACGAGGTGGTGTTCCCGCCGGACCAGACCTGCTGCGGGCAGATGCACGTCAACACCGGCTACCAGCGTGACGCGCTGCCGCTGGTGCGCCGGCACGTCGGCGCGTTCGCCCCGTACGACGTGGTGGTGGCGCCGTCCGGCTCGTGCGTCGGCTCGGTACGCCACCAGCACGCCGCCCTGGCCCGCCGGTTCGGCGACGAGCGGCTCGCCGCCCGCGCCGCCGCCGTCGCGGAGCGCACCTACGAGCTGAGCGAGCTGCTGGTCGACGTGCTCGGCGTCGAGGACGTGGGCGCCTACTACCCGCACCGGGTCACGTACCACCCGACCTGCCACTCGCTGCGGATGCTGCGCGTCGGCGACAAGCCGCTGCGGCTGCTGCGCCACGTGCGGGCCCTCGACCTCGTCGAGCTGCCGCGGGCCGACGAGTGCTGCGGGTTCGGCGGCACGTTCGCCGTCAAGAACGCCGACGTGTCCACCGCGATGCTCGCCGACAAGATGCGCCACGTCGTGGACACCGGCGCCGACGTCTGCACCGCCGGCGACTCGTCCTGCCTCATGCACATCGGCGGCGGGCTGTCCCGGCTGCGCACCGGCGTGCGCACCGTCCACCTGGCCGAGATCCTGGCGGCGACCCCGTGAGCCGCACCTTCCTCGGCATGCCCGCGACCGCGCCGCCCGGGGTGGGGCACCTGCGCGGCGACGAGCCGTTCCCCGCCGCCGCCCGCCGCGCCCTGGCCGACCCGCAGCTGCGCCGCAACCTCGGCCACGCCACCACCACCATCCGCGCCAAGTCCGGCGCGGTCATCGCCGAGCTGCCCGACTGGCAGCAGCTGCGCGACGCCGGCTCCGCCATCAAGGCCGACGTCATGGCCCGCCTGCCCGAGCTGCTGGAGCGGCTGGAGGCGGCCGTCACCGCCGCCGGCGGCGTGGTGCACTGGGCCGCCGACGCCGCCGAGGCCAACCGCATCGTCACCGGCCTGGTCCGGGCCACCGGCCACGACCGCGTCATCAAGGTCAAGTCGATGGCCACCCAGGAGATCGGCCTCAACGAGGCGCTGGAGGCCGCCGGCATCGAACCCGTCGAGACCGACCTGGCCGAGCTGATCGTCCAGCTCGGCCACGACCGGCCCAGCCACATCCTCGTGCCCGCCATCCACCGCAACCGCGCCGAGATCCGCGAGATCTTCCTCCGCGCCATGCCCGGCGTCGACCTCGACCTCACCGACGACCCGGCCGCGCTCGCCGGCGCCGCCCGCCGCTACCTGCGGCACACGTTCCTCACCACGCCCGTCGCCGTCAGCGGCGCCAACTTCGCCGTCGCCGACACCGGCACCCTCGCCGTCGTCGAGTCCGAGGGCAACGGGCGCATGTGCCTCACCCTGCCCGAGACCCTCATCACCGTCATGGGCATCGAGAAGGTCGTGCCGACCTGGCAGGACCTGGAGGTGTTCCTGCAGCTGCTGCCGCGCGCGTCCACCGGCGAGCGGATGAACCCGTACACGTCGATGTGGACCGGCGTCACCCCCGGCGACGGGCCGCAGGCGTTCCACCTCGTGCTGCTCGACAACGGCCGCACCGCGGTGCTCGCCGACGAGGCGGGCCGCGCGGCGCTGCACTGCATCCGCTGCTCCGCCTGCCTCAACGTGTGCCCCGTCTACGAGCGCACCGGCGGGCACGCCTACGGCAGCGTCTACCCCGGCCCCATCGGGGCGGTGCTGTCGCCGCAGCTCACCGGCGTCGCCGACAACGCCTCCCTGCCGTACGCGTCGTCGCTGTGCGGGGCCTGCTTCGACGCCTGCCCGGTGAAGATCGACATCCCGTCGATGCTGGTGCACCTGCGCGACGCCGCCCCGCACCCGCGCGCCGAGTCCGCCGCCATGGCCGCCGCCGCGTACACCATGGACCACCCCCGCCTGTACGCCGCCGCCCAGCGCGCCGCCCGGCTCAGCCGCCTCGCCGGCCCCCGCGGCCGCGGCCTGCCCCCGCCGCTGTCCGGCTGGACCGCCGGGCGCGACCTGCCCGAACCGCCGCCGCAGACGTTCCGCGACTGGTGGGCCGCCCGGTGAGCTCCCGCGACCTCATCCTCGCCCGGATCCGCGCCGCCGGCGCCACCCCGGCCGGCGGAGTCCCGCGCGCCTACCGCGGCGCCGGCGCCCCGGCCGACCCCGACCTGTTCGTCGACCGGCTCACCGACTACCGCGCCGAGGTGCACCGCTGCGCCCCGGACGCCGTCGCCGCCACCGTCGCCACGATCCTGCCGCCCGGCGCCACCGTCGCCGTCCCGCCCGGCCTGCCCGCCGGCTGGCTCCCGGCCGGCATCACCGCCCTGCCCGACGACGGCCTGACCGCCGACCGCCTCGCCACCGTCGACGCCGTCGTCACCGCCGCCGCGGTCGCCGTCGCCGAGACCGGCACGATCGTCCTCGACGGCTCCCCGGACCAGGGCCGGCGCATCCTCAGCCTCCTGCCGGACCTGCACATCTGCGTGCTGCGTCCCGACCAGGTGGTGGCGGGCGTCCCGGACGCCCTCACCCGGCTCGACCCGCGCCGCCCGCTCACCTGGATCAGCGGCCCGTCGGCCACCAGCGACATCGAACTCAACCGCGTCGAGGGCGTCCACGGCCCCCGCCACCTGCACGTCGTCCTGCCGGCCGGGCCGCCGGCGTGATTCCGCGCGGCCGCGCGCGGCGGGAGGCCCTAGGCTGACCGCATGAGCGACCCCCGGCTCGACGAACACCGGCTCGCGGAGGTGCGGCGCCTGGCGGCCGGCCTGGAGACCGCGTCGCAGGACGCCCGCGACGAGGCCCTGGCCGGGCTGGGTGGCGGCCCGGGCGACCCGGTCGTGCTCGGCGTCGTCCTCGGTGACTACGTGCACCGCATCGCCACCGGCGCGCAGGCCGACGCGGCCGCGCTGTGGCCGGTGGTCGAGCTGCTCCGCGCGGCCGGGGCCGACGAGGAGGTGGCGCGGCAGCACGCCGCCCGCCTGCGCGGCGAGGAGCCCTAGCGCCGCCTCACCAGGTGGTCAGCAGCAGGTGGTTGACCAGCAGCGCGACCGCCGCCTGCACGGCCAGCCAGCCGCGCCGGTCGGCGGCGGGCAGCAGGGCCGCGCCGGCCGCCGCCCACACCGCGAACGGCAGCCAGATGCGTTCCACCTCCGCCTTGCTCAGCCCGCTGAGGTCCGCGGCCAGCACGGCGGCCGCGGCGCCGAGCGGGAGCAGCCGGTACGCGGCCGGGCCGCCCACGGCGGCCCGCCGCAGGACGGCGAACGCGGCGGGACCGGCCGCGACCGCCAGCGCCGCCAGGTTCGCCCACACCCAGTAGCCGTACGGGCGGTCGGCGGCGATGCCCTGGTAGTAGCGCTGCACGACCAGGTGGTAGCCGTCGAGCCACCAGAACCCGGCGGCCGCGAACGCCGCCGCCACCGCCGCGGCGCCGAGCGCGGCGGTCACCAGCTGCCGCCACCGCCGCGCCGCCAGGGCCGCCGCCAGCACGATCGGCGCCATCAGGACCAGGCCGTAGCTGAGGAACACGCCCGCGCCGAGCAGCACCCCGCCGAGCAGGGCGGGCCCGTGGGCGCGCCGGACCAGGCCGGCCGTCACCAGGGCGACGCCCGCCGCGGTGACGCCGGCGAACAGCCCGTCCGCGGAGACGCCCACCCAGACCGCGCCGGGGAACAGGACGGCGAACGGCACGGCCGCGCGCCCCGCGGCGTCGCCGCCGAGCAGCCGCGCCGTCTGCGGGACGGCCACCGCGGTGACGGCCCCGACGGCCACGCACGCGACCGCCGCCCAGCCGCCCCCGCCGAGCCCGGCCCGGTCGAGGCCGACGAAGACGAGCAGGGCGCCGGGCGGGTGCCCGGCGACGTGGGTCGTCCACGAGTCCGGGGACCCGTCGAGGATGCGGCCGCCGAACGCGCGCAGCAGCGCCGGCACGCCGGTCACCCCGGGCACCTCGTGCAGGTACTCGTGCCGGGTGGTCAGCCGGCCCGCCACCCCGCGGGCCCAGCCGTCGACCAGTGCGAGGGCGAGGATCCAGGCGGCCGCCGCCGCGTACGCCGCGGCCAGCAGCCGCCGCCACGCCAGGGCCGCCGCCACCTCGGGGCCGCGCCACACCACCAGCGCCGCCACCCCGAGCGCGAGCGGGGTGCCCGGCCCCAGGTGCGGCGACCAGTGCGCGAACAGCGGCGCCGCGCCGGCGTGCACCGGCCGGCCCGCCAGGTACAGCAGGCCGCCGGCGACGGCCGCGGCGGCGAACAGGGCGAGCGCGGCCGCCCCCGTCCACACGTCCGCCCGGCGGCCGGCCGTGCGGGCCGGCGTGCGGGCCGGCGCGGTCCTCATGCGCGCAGCGCGGCCCGGGCGAACTCGGCCATCCCGCCGTCCAGGCCCACCGCGGCCCGGAAGCCCAGCTCGGCCTCGGCGCGGGCCGGGGACGCCAGCACGTGCCGCACGTCGCCGAGCCGGAACTCGCCGGTCACCACCGGCTCCGGGCCGTCCATGGCGCGGGCCAGCGCCGCCGCCATCCCGCCGACGGTGGTGGCCACACCGGACGCGACGTTGTACGCCCGCCACCCGGCCGAGCGCGCGGTCGACGCCAGCGCCGCCACGTTCGCGGCCGCGACGTCGCGCACGTGCACGAAGTCGCGGCGCTGCCCGCCGTCCTCGAAGACCCGCGGCGCGGTCCCGGCCTCCAGGGCGGACCGGAAGATCGCGGCCACGCCGCTGTACGGGGTGTCCCGCGGCATGCCGGGGCCGTACACGTTGTGGTAGCGCAGCGCCGCGACCGATCCGCCGGTCCGGCGCGCCCACACGGCGGTGAGGTGTTCCTGCGCCACCTTCGTGGCGGCGTAGCCGCTGCGCGGGTCGAGCCGGGCGTCCTCGGTGACCAGTCCCGGCGCCAGCGGGGCGCCGCAGGCGGGGCAGCCCGGCTCGAAGCGCCCGGCGGCCAGGTCGGCGACGGGGCGCGGGGCGGGGGCGACCGGCCCGTGCGCGGGGCACGCGTAGGCGCCCTCGCCGTAGACCACCATGGAGCTGGCCAGCACCAGCCGGTGCACGCCCGCCCGGGCCATCGCGGCGAGCAGCACCGCCGTGCCGAGGTCGTTGCAGCCGACGTACTCGGGCAGGTCGTCCAGGTCGACGCCGGGCCCGACGAGCGCCGCCTGGTGCACCACCGCGTCGACGCCGGCCAGCGCCCGGCCGACCGCGGCGGCGTCGCGCACGTCGGCCCGCACGACGGGCTGGCCGGCGACCGTGCCGGGCAGCGGCCGGCGGTGGGCGGCCGGGTGTCCCGCGTCGAGCACGGTCACCCGGTGGCCCGCCGCGGCGAGCGCGACGGTCACGTGGGATCCGATGAAACCGGCGCCGCCGGTCACGAGCACATGCATCACGGCGCCGACCGTAGGGCGGCCCGGCGCCCGGCGGAACGGTCCGGGCGCAGCCGTCACCGGCCGGTAAGAACCGGCCGATCCGATCATCGTTTCGTAAGGGTTGTCCGGCCGGTGCCGCCGCTAGCTTTCCCAGCCATGACCGATGTGGTGCTGCCCTGCCGGGACGAGGCCCCGGCGCTGCCCGGGCTGCTGGCGCGGATGCCGGCCGGCTACCGGGTGATCGTGGCCGACAACGGCTCCGCCGACGGCTCCGCCGACGTGGCGCTGGCCCTGGGCGCCGTCGTGGTGCAGGTGCCCGAGCCCGGCTACGGCGCGGCCGTCCACGCCGGAGTCCTCGCCGCGGACCCCGCCGACGGCGTCGTCTGCGTCCTGGACGCCGACGGCTCGTTCGACCCGGCCGACCTGCCGGCGCTCGCCGGTCCGGTGCGCGCCGGCGCCGCCGACCTGGTGGTGGGGCGCCGCCGGCCGTCCGCGCGGGGCGCCTGGCCGGTGCACGCCCGCGCCGGCAACGCCGTGCTGGCGGCCCGGGTGCGCCGGGTCACCGGCCTGCCGGTGCACGACATCGGGCCGATCCGGGCGTGCCGCCGCGACGCCCTGCTCGCCCTCGGGCTGCGCGACCGCCGGTACGGCTACCCGCTGGAGCTGCTGCTGGCCGCGGGCCGGGCCGGGTGGCGGGTCCGGGAGGTCGACGTCGCCTACCACCCGCGCGCCGCCGGGACCCGGTCGAAGGTCACCGGGACGGTGCGGGGGACCCTGCGGGCGGTCCGCGACATGAGCGCGGTGCTGGCCCGGTGAGCGCCCACCTGCTGGTGCTCGCCAAGGCGCCCGTCGCCGGGCGGGTGAAGACGCGGCTGTGCCCGCCGTGCACCCCCGCGCAGGCCGCCGCCATGGCCGCCGCCGCGCTGGACGACACGCTGGCCGCCGGGACGGCCTGCGGGGCGCGCACCCGCACCCTGGTCGTCGACGGATCCCACCCCGCCCCGCCCGGGTGGGCCGTCCGGCCGCAGTGCGCCGGCAGCCTCGGCGAGCGGCTCGCCGCCGCGTACACCGGCGGGCCGGAAGGTCCGGTGGTGCTGGTCGGGATGGACACCCCGCAGCTGACCGCGACCCTGCTGGACGTCGCGGCGGCCGCCCTCGGGCACGCCGACGCGGTGCTCGGCCCGGCGGACGACGGCGGCTGGTGGGCGCTCGGGCTGCGCGAGACCGCCCACGCGGACGTCCTGCGCACCGTGCCGACGTCCACCGCGTGGACCGGCGCCCGCACCCTGGCGGCGCTGCGCGCCCTCGGCCTGCGGGTCGCTCTGCTGCCCCGGCTGCGCGACGTCGACACGATCGCCGACGCCCTCGCGGTGGCGCCGCTCTGCGCGCCGGGCAGCCGTTTCCCGGCGGCCCTGGCCCGCGTCGCCGCCACAGTCGTCCCCACCGCCGTCCCCACGGCCGCCGGGGTGGCGCGGTGAGCGGGGCGCTGCTCGACCGGCCCGTGCTGGCCGTCTACGAGGCGGCGCTGCGCCGGGCCGCCGCCGGCCGCCCCGCGCCGCTGGTGCTGCGCGACGACCGGGGCGGCGAGCACCTCCTCGACCCGGCCGCGTGGTGCCGGGCGGCGCTGCCCGGCGACCGGCTGCTGCTGACCGGCTGCGGCGGGCCCACCCTGGACGTCGGGTGCGGGCCCGGCCGGCTCACCGCCGCCCTGACCCGCCGGGGCCGGCCGGCGCTCGGCGTCGACGTCAGCGCCGCCGCGGTGCGGCTGGCCCGCCGGCGCGGCGCGGCCGCCCTGCTGCGCGACGTCTTCGCGCCGCTGCCCGGCCACGGCCGGTGGCGCCACGTGCTGCTCGCCGACGGCAACATCGGCATCGGCGGCGACCCGGCCCGGCTGCTGCGCCGCTGCCGGGACCTGCTGGCCCCGGACGGGCGCCTGCACGCCGAGCTCGCCGCGCCGGGGGAGCGCACCTGGTCGGGGACGGCCGGCCTGCGCGCGGCCGGCACGGACCGGGAGGAGACGTTCCCGTGGGCGGCCGTCGCCGTGCCCGACCTGCCCGCCCTCGCCGCCGCAGCCGGGCTGCGGGTGCTCACCATCGGAACGGAGGCGGACCGGTGGTTCGCGACGCTGACCCCGGCCTGACCCGGTGGCGCCGCCGGCGCCGGGCGCGGGCCCTGCTGCACCGGCCGCTGCCTGCCCCGCCGGATGCCCTGCGCCGCGGCCCGCTGCGCCCCGGCGCGTTCCCGTCGCCGCTGCGCTCGCCCCGGCTGGCCGGGCTGCTCGGCGCCGCCCTGGCCGTGGCGTTCGGGATCTGCTTCGTGACCGGGCTGATCAGCCACCTCGTCCAGCACCCGCCGGCCTGGTTCTGGTGGCCGTCGCGCCCCGCCGGGCTGTACCGGTTCACCCAGGGCCTGCACGTGGCGACGGGGCTGGCCACCATCCCGCTGCTCGGGGCGAAGCTGTGGGCGGTGACGCCGCGCCTGTACGCGTGGCCGCCCGCCCGCTCGATCGCCCACGCCGCCGAGCGGCTCGCCGTCGCCGCCCTGGTGGCCGCCGCCCTGTTCCAGGTCGTCAGCGGCGTGTTCAACGTCGCCCGCTGGTACGCGCCGATGCCGTTCTTCTTCACCGCCGGGCACTACTGGGTGGCGTGGCTGGCGGTCGGCGCCCTGCTGGTGCACGTCGGCGTCAAGCTGCCGGTGGCACGCCGGGCCGACCCCGGCCCCCGCACCCGCCCGGGCGGGCTGAGCCGCCGCGGCCTGTTCACGGCCGTCGGGATCGGCGCCGGGGTGGTCACCGCCGCCACGGTCGGGCAGACCGTCGCGCCGCTGCAGGACCTGTCGGTGCTGGCGCCGCGGCGGCCCCGCGACGGGCCCCAGGGCCTGCCGGTGAACCGAACCGCCGCGCAGGCCGGCGTCCGGGCCGGCCCGGACCACCGGCTGGTCGTCGCGGGCCCCGGCGGCTCGGTGACGCTCGGCCTGGCCGACCTGGCGGGCCTGCCGCAGCACACCGTGCGGCTGCCGATCGCCTGCGTGGAGGGCTGGAGCGCGACCGCCGACTGGACCGGCGTGCGCCTGCGCGACCTCGTCGCCCTCGTGGGCGCGGACCCCGCCACCGCGACGGTCGACGCGGAGTCGCTGCAGGCGCGCGGCCGCTACCGCGCCTCGACGGTGCCGCCGCAGCACGTCGGCGACCCGCTCACCCTGGTCGCGCTGCGCGTCAACGGCGGGGTGCTGCACCCCGACCACGGGTACCCGGCCCGGCTCATCGCCCCGAACCGCCCCGGCGTGCTGCAGACCAAGTGGCTGGCCCGGCTCACCGTGCGGGGCGGGTCGTGAGGCGCGCGCTGATCGTCGCCGGCGTGCTGGTGACGGGGTACGCGATCGCGGGCGCCGCCGGGGACCCGGACCTGTCGCCGGGCGGGGTGCTGGTGTTCCTGGTGGCCGTGCTCGTGGCGCACGACGCGGCGGTGATGCCCGCCGCGATCGGCGCCGGGGCGCTCATCACCCGGTGGGTGCCGCCGGACCACCGCACCCCGGTGCGGGTGGCGGCGCTGTGCTCCGCGGTCGTCACCGTCGTCGCGGTGCCGCTGCGGCTGGGCGCCGGCGGCCTGCCCCTGACCCGCCTGCTGGTCGTCCTCGCCGTGGTGTGGGCCGCCGCGGCGGCCGCGATCGCCGTCCGCGCCATCCGTAAGCATCTCGAAAGACGCGCGGCCGCCGCCGGTGGGTAACGTGCGGGGGTGCCCCACCACGTGCTCGTCGTCGACGACGACCCGACCGTCAGCGACGTCGTCCGCCGCTACCTGGAGCAGGACGGCTGCCGGGTGCGGCTGGCGTTCGACGGACCGGACGCGCTGGCCGCCGTGGCGGAACAGGTGCCGGACCTGGTCGTGCTCGACCTGATGATGCCCGGCATCGACGGCCTGGACGTGTGCCGCCGGCTGCGCCGCACCCTGCCGGACCTGCCCGTGGTGATGCTGACCGCGCTCGGCGAGGAGGCCGACCGGGTGGCCGGCCTGGAGGTGGGCGCGGACGACTACGTGACGAAGCCGTTCTCGCCGCGCGAGCTGGTGCTGCGGATCCGGTCGGTGCTGCGCCGGGCGGCGCCCGCCCCGGCGGCGGAGCCCGTGGTGCTCGCCGACGGCGACCTGGTGGCCGACACGGGGCGGCGGGTCGTGCGGTTGGGCGGGGCGCCGCTGGCGCTCACCGTCCGCGAGTTCGACCTGCTGGTGTTCCTGATGCGCCACCCGGCCCGGGCCTGGTCGCGGGCCGACCTGCTGGACCGGGTGTGGGGGTGGCAGTTCGGCGACCAGTCCACGGTCACCGTCCACGTGCGGCGGCTGCGGGAGAAGATCGAGGCCGACCCGGCCGCGCCGCGGCGCATCCTCACCGCGTGGGGCGTCGGCTACCGCTACGAACCGGCCGGCCCGTGACCGACCTGCTCCTGATCGCCCTGTACGCGCTGGCCGCGGGCGCGGCCGTCGGCGGCGCGGGCGCGGTCGCGCTGCGGCTGCTGCGCCGCCGCTCCGTCGCCGTGCACGTGTGCGTGCTGCTCGCGGTGACCGTCGTCGCCGTCGTCGCGGGCGTCGTCACCGTCGCCTGGGCCATGTTCCTGTCCCCGCACGACCTGCAGGTGGTGCTGCTGACCGTGGCCGCCGCCGCCGTCGTCAGCCTGGGCGTCGGCGCCGTCTTCGGCCGCCGGCTGGCCGCCGCGGCGATGTGGGCGGCCGAGGGCCGGGCCACCGAACGCCGCCTCGAGGCGGGCCGCCGCGACCTGGTCGCCTGGGTGTCGCACGACCTGCGCACCCCGCTGGCCGGGCTGCGCGCGATGGCCGAGGCGCTGGAGGACGACGTCGTCCGCGACCCGCAGACGGTGGCCGACTACCACCGCCGGATGCGCATCGAGACCGACCGGATGAGCCGGCTGGTCGACGACCTGTTCGAGCTGTCCCGGATCAACGCGGGCGCGCTGCGGCTCGCCGTGTCCACCGTCCCGCTCGGCGACGTGGTGTCCGCCGCCGTCGCCACGACCGCCCCGCTCGCCGCCGGGCGCGGCGTGCGCGTCCTGGCCCCCGAGTCGGGCTGGCCGGTGGTCGCCGGCAGCGAGCCGGAACTGACCCGGGTGGTGGCGAACCTGCTGGTCAACGCCGTGCGCTACACCCCGGCCGACGGCACCGTGCAGATCGCCGCCGGGGTGGACCACGACGACGCCTGGCTCGCCGTCTCCGACTCGTGCGGCGGCATCCCCGAGGCCGACCTGCCGCGCGTCTTCGACGTCGCTTTCCGCGGCGAGCGGGCCCGCACCCCGCAGCGCGCCGGCGCCCCCGGCGGCGGCCTGGGCCTGGCGATCGTGCGCGGGCTGGTCGAGGCGCACGGCGGCCGGGTGCACGCCCAGAACACCCACGGCGGCTGCCGCTTCGTCGTCCGGCTCCCGGCCGCGCCCGGCTGAGCCGGCTGCCGCAAGCGGACCTGAAGCGGACCGTAAGCGCGTCCGGGCAGGGTGGGACCCGTCGAGAAACGCACCGGCGGCACCGAGGAGTCAGGTCATGGAACTCAGCGTCAACACCTTCGTCAGCCTGGACGGCGTCATGCAGGGCCCGGGCAGCCCTGACGAGGACACCAGCGGCGGCTTCGACCGGGGCGGCTGGCTCGTCCCGCACAGCTCGGAGGGCCAGCTCGACCCGGTCGACGGCTGGTTCGCCCGGGCGGACGCCGTCCTGCTGGGCCGCACGACGTTCGAGCTGATGCGCGGCTACTGGCCGCAGGTCACCGACCCGGACAACCCGGTCGCCACCGCGCTGAACGGCGGCCGCAAGTACGTCGCCAGCACCACCCTCGCCGACGCCGACGCCGCCTGGGGCAACACCATCGTGCTGCGCGGCGACGTAGTCGAGCAGGTGCGCCGGCTCAAGGAGCAGCCCGGGGGCGAGCTGCAGGTGCACGGCAGCTGGCGGCTGGCCCGGTCGCTGCACGACGCCGGCCTGGTCGACGTCTACCGGCTGATCCAGTTCCCGGTGGTGGTGGGTGCCGGCAAGCGGCTGTTCGACGGCGCCGCGCCCGCGTCGTACCGGATCACCGAGTCGGCGGTGCTGCCCGGCGGCGCCGGGGTGGTCTCGCTGACCCTGCGACGGTCCGGCGACGCCCCGGCGGTGGGCGCGTTCACGGTGGTGGACGGCCGGGAGGCCATCGCCTGAGCGATGGCCTCCGGGTGTGCCGTGCGGGACCGGCCCGCCGCCGTCAGGCGGTCAGGGCCGGTTCGGCCGTCCGGGGACCGGCGGTCGCCCGGCGCGGCCGCGGCAGCCACCGGACCAGCGGGGCGGTGCCCCGGTTCGAGCCGTACACGATCAGGGTCAGGAAGATGCCGTACACCGGCAGGTGACCCAGCAGCTCGGTGCCGCCGAACAGCAGCAGGGTGGCGTTGAACGGGATGCCGGCGACCAGCACCGCCACCTGCGGCAGCGCGCCGGAGATCACCAGCAGGCCGAACAGCAGCTCGGTGGCCCCGGCCACGGCGACGAACGTGTCGGCGGGCACCTGGATGCCGACCAGGGCGAACACGTCGAGCTGGGGGAACAGGCGCAGCGTCTCGCGGGCCAGGGCCGGGTTGGCGAGCTTCTCGGCGAACGCGAGGGTGATGAGCGCGCCGCCCGCGCCGAGCCGCAGGCCGAGCAGCGCCCGGCGCAGCGCGTCCGCGGTCGGCTCCACCCGGCCGAACGCGGCGTCCGACGGCGGCACGAAGGCGAGGAACACGGCGACGCCGAGCAGGTCGAGCGCCGACAGCAGGCCGACCGGGCCGGTCAGCAGCAGCGCGAGCGGGCCGGCCAGGGCCAGGCCGATCGCGGCCGGGCGCAGCCGCACCCCGGTGATGAACCAGATGCCGAGCGCGCCCTCGAGCAGCAGCAGCGCCGAGCCGCCGGTCAGCCCGTCCACGCTCAGGTCGTGGGTGAGGAAGTGGCCGGAGACGGCGGCGGCGAGCAGCGACACGCCCAGGTGCACGGCGAGCAGCCGCGGCACGTACGGGGCGAGCCGGCCGAGCGGGGACAGCTGGGGCAGTTCGGGGCCGTTCGTCCAGCGCAGGGCGGCCCACCGCCACAGCACGGAGACGGCGACGACGGCCAGGACCAGCCCGAGGGTGACGGGGCGCAGCAGGAACGCCCAGTCGGTGGGGTAGCTGCCCGGGTTCTCGACGAACCACTTCTCGTGCGCGGCCGCCGGACTCGGCACGGCCAGCACGGCCGCGGCCGCCCCGGCGACGGCGGCGGCGCGCCCCAGCTGAACCCTCATCGTTCCCACTCCCTCGTCCGCGGGCCGCCCGGTGGGGCCCGTCGAGATGCCTGTCGTCCGGTCCCGCGGCGCCGTGAGCGCACCGGGACCAAGGTCCCGCCGGTTGGGGACCCGCGACCAGCCTGCCGCGGGGGCGGCGGCCCGGGGCAGGGTCCCCCGGCCCGGGCCGGGGGGTCCTCGGTCCCGTCAGGCGGGGGCCAGGCCGGCGTCGGCGAGGACGCGGCGGGCCAGCGACGAGCCGAGGAACGCCACGAAGGCGTCGGCGCCGGCGGTGTTCGCGCCGGTGCGGACGCGCACGGCGGTGTACTCGTCGGCGATGCGGTTGGCCTGGGCGAAGTCGACGGCGCGCACGTCGGCGCGGGCCGCCACGATGTCGGTGCGGTGCACCAGCGCGGCGTCGGCGGCGCCGGTGCGCACCCGGGCGAGGGCCTCGGCGGGGCCGGGCTCGACGGCGGCCGGGCGCACGTCGACCCGGGCGGCGGCGAGCGCGGAGCGGGCGGTGCGGCCGCACGGGGTGGTGTCGGCGCACAGCGCGACCCGCACGGCGGGCAGGTCGGCGACGCCGCCGACGGGGCCGGCGGGGTCGCGGGGCACCGCGATGACGATGGGGTTGCGGGCGACGACGGCCGGTTCGCCGCGGGCGTGCCCGGCGGTGACCAGGGCGGTGGCGGCCGCGTCGGCGGAGAGGAACACGTCGACGGGGGCGCCGTCGAGGATGTGCCGGGCGTGCTCGGCGCCGGCGCCGTACTCGACGGCGAGGGCGGTGTCCGGGTAGGCCTCCTCGAACTGGGGGAGCAGCACGGCCAGCGTGGCGCGCAGCTGGTCGGCGGCGTGGACGACGAGCGCGCCGCCGGGCGCGCCGGGCGCGCCGGAGGCGGCGGAGGCGGCGGGGGCGTGGTGGTGATGGCCCGCGGCCGACGGGGCCGCCGGTGCCGCGGGCGGCGGGGCCGGTGGGGCCGCGGGGGCGGCGGCGGGGCCGGAGCAGCCGGCCAGCAGCAGCAGGACGGCGGCCGGCAGCGCGGCGGCCGGCCGGGGCCTCAACGTCATGCGGCCTCCGTTCGGCGCCGGCCGGCCGGGGGGAGCGCCCCGGCCGGACGGCGGTGTCCGTCGCTGGTCAGCAGGCGCCCTTGTCGCGCCAGACGCCCCACTCGCCGGTGGTGCCGGGCTCCTCGCCCTGCGTCCACCACTGCGCGGTCCAGGCGCGGCCGCGGTGCGAGACGGTCATGCCGTTGGTGTAGACGGCCGAGGGGCTCCACGCGGCCCCGCAGGCCGGCGGGGGCGGGGGCGGGGGCGGCGGCTGGCTGCCCCCACCGCCGACGTTGACGTCGACGCAGGCGTAGAACGCCATCGGGGTGTCGTAGATGTTCCAGACGCCGAGGACGGTGTGCCGGCCGCCGGGCAGCCCGGTGACGTTGTGCGTCACGGTCTGCGGCGGCTGGGCGGCGTTGCCGCTGAACGTCTGGTGCAGGTTGCCGTCCACGTAGTACTGCCAGTTGAGCGTGCGGTGCATGGCCGTGTTGCGCCACGTGAACGACGCCGAGCTGCCGATCGACGCGACCCGCCAGCCGTGGTTGTTGTTGTCGAGCACGGTGAAGCCGGTGCCGCCGCTGCAGCTGCGCGAGCCCTTCGGCGCCTCGACGCTCTGCGGCTCGTACTGGATGCTGCCGCAGTCGGCGACGGAGCGGGTGGCGCACTGGTCCTGGCGGCTCGGCGGGTTGGTGATCCAGCCGTGGGCGCTGGCGGGGGAGGCCGGCAGCACGGCGACGATGAACGGAGCGGTGAGCAGGGCGGTGGCGAGCACCGCCAGTCTTCTTCGGAGGGTCATGACGCTCCTTCGGGCCGGGGGATGCCATCAGAGAACGTCAATACAGTTAACGTTGTCAACAGTTTGTCGCCCTGCGTGATCACATGGCGAAAAGACCCGTTTTACGAGCGATGCTCGTTAACATTCGCGGCGCCGCGCCGACCACCAGTAGTATTCTGCAAGTGGTCTGCGGAGGTGATGGCGAGTGGGTGAGACGCACCGGTCGGGCTGCCCGATCAACCTCTCCCTCGAGGTGTTCGGCGACAAGTGGTCGCTGCTCGTGCTGCGCGACATGATGTTCGGCAACCGGCGGCACTTCAACGAGCTGCTGAGCCGCTCGGAGGAGCGCATCGCCAGCAACATCCTCGCCGACCGCCTGAGCCGGCTCGTGCGCCTCGGGATGGTGTCGAAGGCGCCCGACCCCAGCCACAAGCAGAAGGTCGTCTACAGCCTCACCGAACCGGCCATCCAGCTGGTGCCCGTGTTCGCCGCGCTCGGCGCGTGGGGCCGGCGGCACCTGCCGGCGTCGCCGGAGCTGTCCGTGCGCGCCCGGCTGCTCGAGGAGGGCGGGCCGGCGCTCTGGGAGCGGTTCGCCGACGAGCTGCGCGAGCTGCACCTCGGCGCCACTCGCCCGCCCGGCACGCCCGGGGTCCTCGCCGAGCTGACCGCCGCCTACGAGCGGGAGGTCGCCCGCGGCTGACCCGCGCGCCAGTGGCGGATGCCGGACGCGACGGCCGCCCGGCGGCCCCCGCCGGTGCACGATGACCCGATGAGCACACGCATGAGCGACGCCATGGCCGGCCTGCGGGCGCGGCTGCGGCACGAACCGGCCGGCCGGCGGGTGCGGGCCCTGCTCGGCGGCCACGTCGTCGCCGACACCACCGGCGCCCTGCTGGTCTGGGAGCCCCGCCGGATCACCCCGGTGTTCGCCGTCCCCGCCGCCGACCTGCGCGCCGAGCTGACCCCCGCCGCCGCGTCCGCCGGGGACGGCCCCGAGCTGCTGCACCCCGGCATCCCGTTCGCCGTCCACTCCACCGCGGGCGAGGCGCTGACCGTCACCGCCGGCGGCGCCACCCGCCCCGGCGCGGCGTTCCGGCCCGCCGACCCCGACCTGGCCGGGCACGTCCTGCTGGACTTCGACGCCTTCGACTGGCTGGAGGAGGACGAGCCGGTCCGGGCCCACCCGCGCGACCCCTACCACCGGGTCGACGCGCGGGCCACCGGGCGCCGCGTGCGGCTGGAGCACCACGGGCGGCTGATCGCCGACACCACCCGCGCGGTGCTGGTGTTCGAGACCAGCCTGCCGGTGCGCTACTACCTGCCGCGCGCGGAGATCGCCGCCGAGCTGACGCCGAGCGCGCTGCGCACCTACTGCCCGTACAAGGGCGAGGCGAGCTACTTCTCGGCGCCGGAGCTGCCGGACGTGGCCTGGAGCTACCCCGACCCGCTGCCGGGCGCGCCGCCGATCGCCGGGCTGATCGCGTTCTACGACGACCTGCTGGAGGTGTCCGTCGACGGGGAGCGCCGGGGGCCGGTGGACACGCCGGTGACGCGCGCGCTGCGGGCCGAGTTCGGCGTCTGAGCGGTTCCATCCGTCGACTGTGGTCAATACACTCGATCCCTGCCGGACACCCGTCGGCCGCCGGCGCCGCCCAGGCTGACCGGCGACCGATGCCGGCACCGCGCAGGGGGCGAAACGTGATCAGAGCTGCACTGAGGACGACGACGGCGGCCGTGCTCGGCCTGACGGCGGCGGTGGTGGCGCCCGCCGCACCGGCCCGCGCGGCCGTCGGCCACGCGGAGCTGGCGCTGCGCTGGGCGCCGATCCACCACCAGGACGTCGACGCGACCGGCACGCACGCGCTGGGCGGCCGGTCCGACTACCTGACGGCGGTGGACTTCGACGGCGACTTCAACGGCCGCAACAACTGGGACCGCACCGGGCAGGCGGGCGCGGACCTCGCCGCGCGCGTCTACTACTCCGTCGTCGAGACCCCGACGCACTGGTACCTGACGTACCTGTTCTTCCACCCGCGCGACTGGACCGACCACCCGTTCGGCGAGACCGAGCACGAGAACGACGGCGAGGGCGCGCTGTTCGCCGTGGAGCGCGACGGCTCGCCGTACGGCACGCTGCGCGGGGCGGTCACCGTGGCGCACTCCGACTTCTTCTCCTACACCCCGGCGGGCAGCAGCTGGACGAGCGGCCGGGAGAGCGTCGACGGCACGCTGGCGTTCCAGTCGTCGCCGCACGACGCGTTCCAGCACCCGGTGACCGCGCAGGAGGCGCAGGGCCACGGCCTGAAGGCGCACCCGCAGTACCGGATCAACGGCGACGGCGTCGTCTACTACCCGTCGACGGTGGCCGAGACGCCGTCGGGCGCGAACGACCGCGACGTGCGCTACCAGCTCGTCGACATCTTCGCCCCGGGCGGCCTGTGGGCGCAGCGCGCCACGTCGAGCCTGTTCGCGCACCTGGGCACGTTCGCCGGCGACACCACCGGCGGCTGCGGGCAGGGCACCTGGTCGTGCGGCACCAACTCGGCGAACGCCCCGTGGGGCTGGGACGACGGCAACGACCTGCCGGGCCGCGGCGAGATCGCGACCGACCCGGCGAAGCTGGCGGCCGAGTACTTCGCGGTGCCCGGCACGCTGTCGCGCTCGTACACCCGCAACCCGTACACGGGCGCGGCGGCGGCGCTGAAGGCGGCGGCGCGCACGGCGCCGCGGGTCACCGACTGACGGTGCTGTCGCGCAGGACGAGGGTCGCGGCGGCGTGCTCGACGAGCGGGCCGTCGCGGCCGTCGGCCGGCTCGCGCAGCGCCAGTGACATGGCGCGCTGGCCGATCTCCTCCAACGGCAGCCGCACGGTGCTGAGCCGCGGGGTGACGTCGACGCTGATCGGCATGTCGTCGAAGCCGATGACGCTGACCTGCCCGGGCACGTCGACGCCCCGCTCGCGCAGGCAGGCGAGCGCGCCGACGGCCATGGAGTCGTTGAGGGCGGCCAGCGCGGTCAGCCCGGGCAGCCGGCCGAGCAGCTCGGCGGCGGCCGCGGCGCCCCCGGCGCGGTCGAAGTCGGCGTACGCGATGTGCCGGGTGGTGAGCCGGTGGCCGTGGTCGCGGGCGGCGCGGCGCAGCCCGGCGAGCCGGTCGGTCGTGGTGGTCAGGTGGCGCGGCCCGGCGATCACCCCGACGGCGGTGTGGCCGAGCCGGTAGAGGGCGTCGCCGGCGAGCCAGCCGCCGTGCTCGTTCTCGGGCACGATGGCGTCGCCCGCGTGCTCGTGCCGGCCGATGACGGCGACCCGGCCGCCGGTGCTCTGGTAGAGCCGCAGCTTGCGGTCGAGCCGGGCGGTGATCGGCGCGTCGTGGTAGCCGGAGCCGGCCAGGATGATGGCGGCGGTGCGGTGGGCGTGCAGCAGGTCCACGTAGGCCAGCTCGCGCTCGGGGTCGCGGTAGCTGTTGCAGATGATGACGAGCCGGCCGTTGTCGGTGGCGACCCGCTGCAGGCCGCGGGTGATCTCCGCGAAGTACGGGTCGGAGACGTCGTGCACGATCACGCCGACGGCGCTGCGGTGCGCGCGGGCCAGCTGCTGGGCGTTGGCGTTCGGCACGAACTGCAGCTCGGCGACGGCGGCCAGCACCCGCTCCCGCAGCGCCTCGGTCACGGGCTTCGGGCTGTTGTTGATGATGCGCGAGACGGTGGCGGTCGAGACGCCGGCCCGCCGGGCGACGTCCGCCAGGGTTGCCACGAGCGACAGCGTAGCTCACGGAACGGCACAGGAAAGCGCTTGCCTAGCGTGTTACGGCGTCGTAGCCTTCCGGGAAAGCGCTTACCTGAGGGGTGGGGCCCATGTCCACGCGGATCCCGATCGGCATCGTCATGAACGGCGTGACCGGAAGGATGGGCTACCGCCAGCACCTCGTGCGCTCCATCCTCGCCATCCGCGACGGCGGCGGCGTGCCGCTGTCCGACGGCACGGTGCTGTGGCCCGAGCCGGTGCTCGTCGGCCGCAACGAGGCCAAGCTGCGCGACCTGGCCGCCCGGCACGGCCTCACCGAGTTCACCACCGACCTCGGCGCCGCCCTGGCCCGCGACGACGTGCAGATCTACTTCGACGCGCAGGTCACCAGCGAGCGCGAGAAGGCCATCGGGCTGGCCGTGGCGGCGGGCAGGCACATCTACACCGAGAAGCCGACCGCCACCACGCTGCACGGCGCGGTCGAGCTGGCCCGGGCCGCCGACGCGGCGGGCGTCAAGCACGGCGTCGTGCAGGACAAGCTGTTCCTGCCCGGCCTGCGCAAGCTCCAGCGGCTCGTCGACGGCGGCTTCTTCGGCCGCATCCTGTCGGTGCGCGGCGAGTTCGGCTACTGGGTGTTCGAGGGCGACTGGCAGGCCGCCCAGCGGCCGAGCTGGAACTACCGCACCGCCGACGGCGGCGGCATCGTCGTCGACATGTTCCCGCACTGGCACTACGTGCTGGAGCAGCTGTTCGCGCCGGTGCGCGCGGTCACCGCGCACGTCACCACCCACATCCCGCGGCGCTGGGACGAGCGCGGCGCCGCCTACGAGGCCACCGCCGACGACTCGGCCTACGGCATCTTCGAGCTCGACGGCGGCGTCGTCGCCCAGATCAACTCGTCCTGGGCCGTGCGGGTGTACCGCGACGAGCTGGTCGAGTTCCAGGTCGACGGCACCGAGGGCAGCGCGGTCGCCGGCCTGCGCGCCTGCCGCGTCCAGCACCGCGCCACCACCCCCAAGCCGGTGTGGAATCCCGACCTGCCCGTCACCGACGCGTTCCGCGCCCAGTGGCAGGAGGTGCCGGACAACGACGAGTACGACAACGGCTTCAAGGCGCAGTGGGAGATCTTCCTGCGGCACGTCGCCGAGGACGCCCCGTACACCTGGGACCTGTGGTCCGGCGCGCGCGGCGTGCAGCTCGCCGAGCTGGGCCTGCAGTCCGCCCGCGAGGGCCGCCGGGTCGAGGTGCCGGAGCTGGGCCGATGACCGCGGTGAACCTGCCGGACGGGCGGCTCACGCTGTCCGGCTCCGGCGGCGGCTACGCCGAGCCCGGGGCCGCCTTCACCGGCCGGGTGGCCTACGCCGCCGCGCACGTCGTCGCCGACCCGGCCGCCGAGAACGTCCCCGGCGCCCCGGCCGCGCTCGACTGGGACGCCACCCTGGCGTTCCGCCGGCACCTGTGGTCGCACGGCTTCGGCGTCGCCGAGGCGATGGACACCGCGCAGCGCGGCATGGGCCTGGACTGGCCGGCCGCCCGCGAGCTGATCCGCCGCTCGGCCCGCGAGGCGGCCGCCGCGGGCGGGACGGTCGTGGCGGGCGTCGCCACCGACCAGCTCCCGGCCGGTCCGGCCACCCTGGACGAGATCCGCAAGGCGTACCACGAGCAGCTCGCCGACGTGCAGGAGGCGGGCGCGGGCCCGGTGCTCATGTGCAGCCGGCACCTCGCCGCGGCGGCGCGCTCCGCGGGCGACTACCTCGACGTGTACGGCCGGCTGCTCGACGAGGCGGACGCGCCGGTGGTGCTGCACTGGCTCGGCCCGGCGTTCGACCCGCTGCTGGCCGGCTATTGGGGCGCGGACGACCCGGCCCGCGCCGCCGACACGGTGCTGGAGCTGATCGCCGCGCACCCCGGCCGCGTCGACGGGGTCAAGCTCTCGCTGCTGGACGAGGGGTTCGAGGTGGCGCTGCGCCGCCGGCTGCCCGCGGGCGTGCGCATGTACACCGGCGACGACTTCAACTACCCGGCGCTGATCCGCGGCGACGACCACGGCCACTCGGAGGCGCTGCTGGGCGTGTTCGCCGCGATCGCGCCCCCGGCCGCGGCCGCGCTGCGCGCCCTCGACGCGGGCGACACCGCCGCCTACGACCGGATCCTCGCGCCCACGCTGCCGCTGGCCCGGCACCTGTTCGGCACGCCGACGTTCTACTACAAGACCGGCGTGGTGTTCCTGGCCTGGCTGGCCGGGCACCAGGAGCACTTCACGATGGTGGGCGGGCTGCAGAGCGGCCGGTCGCCGGCGCACCTGGGGCGGCTGCTGCGGCTGGCCGACGCGGCGGGCCTGCTGCCCGACGCCGGGCTGGCCGCGCACCGGGCGCGCGCCTTCTTCACCACGGCGGGGGTGGCGCAGCCGTGAAGCGGTTCTCGCTGAACTCGGCCACCACCAAGGGCTGGCCGCTGCCGGAGCTGGTGGCGGGCTGCGCCGCCGCGGGCGTCACCGGCGTCGGGCTGTGGCGCGAGGAGGTGCAGGAGTACGGGGTGCGGCGCGCGGCCGCGCTGGTGGGCGACGCCGGGCTGACGGTCACGTCGCTGTGCCGCGGCGGGTTCTTCCAACAGGACGGGTGGCTGGACGACAACCGCCGCGCGATCGACGAGGCGGCCGCCCTGGGCGCGCCCGCGCTGGTGCTGGTCTCCGGCGGCCTGCCGCCCGGCAGCCGCGACGTGGACGCGGCCCGCGCGCACGTCGGCGACGCCCTCGGCGCGCTGGTGCCGCACGCGCTGGACGCGGGCGTGCAGCTCGCCGTCGAGCCGCTGCACCCGATGTTCTGCTCCGACCGGTGCGTGGTGGCGACGCTGGGCCAGGCGCTCGACCTGGCCGAGCCGTACCCGGCCGCGGCGGTCGGGGTGGTCGTCGACACCTACCACGTGTGGTGGGACGACGCGGTGTGGGCGCAGATCGCCCGGGCCGGCGCGGCGGGCCGCATCGCCTGCTTCCAGGTGGCCGACTGGGTGACCCCGCTGCCGGCCGGGGTGCTGCTCGGCCGCGGCCTGCCCGGGGCGGGCTGCGTGGAGCTGCGCCGCTTCCGCGAGGCCGTGGACGCCGCCGGCTACGCCGGGCCGGTGGAGGTCGAGGTGTTCGACGCCGCGCTCTGGGAGCGTCCCGGCGCCGACGTGCTGGCGGAGGCGCTGGCCGGGTACCTCACGCACGTGGCGTGACCGGCGCGGTCGAGTCGCGCACCACGAGCTGGTGGCCGGTGGAGCGCCGCCGCGGCCGGGCCGACACCGGCTTGAGCGCCATGGCGAGCGCCATCCGTCCCATGTCGGTCATGGGCAGCCGCACGGTGGTCAGCCCGGGCGCCAGGTCGGCCGCCACGGACACGTCGTCGAAGCCGACCACGCTCATCCGCTCGGGCACCGCGATGCGCTGCGCCCGCAGCGTGGACAGCACGCCCATCGCCATGGCGTCGTTGAGCGCGATGATCGCGGTGGTGCGCGGGTGCTCGGCGAGGATCCGCTCGGCCGCCGCCCGCCCGCCCTCGCGGGTGAAGGCGCTGTGCACGACCGGCAGGTCGGCCAGGTCGAGGCCCTGCCCGCGCAGCGCCGCGGCCACCCCGGCGAGCCGGTCGGCGACGGTGGTCAGGGCCTCGTCGCCGGCGGCCACGGCGATGCGCCGGTGACCCAGGCCGAGCAGGTGCTCGGCGAGCACCCGGCCGCCGGCCTCGTTGTCCGGCAGCACCGCGTCGACGCCGAGGGAGTGCCGCCCGATGACGGCCACCCGGCCGCCCTGGCGCTGGTAGTCCGACAGGGCGGCCTTGGCGTCGGCCTCCACCCGCGCGTCGCGGTAGCCGGAGCCCGCCACGATGATGATGCCGACCCGCTGGGCGATGAGGTGCCGGATCTGGCGCAGCTCGTGGCCGGGGTCGCGGCCGGAGTGGCAGATCTGCACGAGCAGGCCGCGCTCGTCGGCGATCTGGATGACGCCGCCCGCGATCTCGGAGAAGTACGGGTCGTCGACCTGGTGCACGACCAGGCCCACCGTGGAACTGGCGCCGCCGGCGAGGGTGCGCGCGTACGGGTTGGCGACGTAGCCCAGCTCCTGCGACACCTGCCGGACCCGGCTGGCGACCTCCTCGCTCACGCCGTCGCGTCCCGCGAGCGCGCGGGAGGCGGTCGCCAGCGAGACGCCGGCGCGCTCGGCGACATCGACGAGCCGCAGCCTGGGCCCGGGCTTGGGCAAGGCGTTCACCTCCGTGAAACATCGTCAGGTCCCGGCTATTGCCAGTGACACAGCGCACAGCATAGGCTACGTAAGCGCTTTCGTAAGCGCTTTCGTACCGGTGCAGAGGAGCGTCCGGACATGACGGGAACCACTTTCAGGCGAACCCGCGGGGCCGTGGCCCTGGGCGCCGCCATCATTCTCACCCTCGGCGCCTGCGGCGGCGGTGACGACGGCGAATCGTCCGGTGGCGACGGGCCGATCGTCGTCGGCATCTCGCTGCCGCTGACCGGCGACTTCTCGGAGCCCGGCAAGGGCGTCCAGCAGGGGTACGAGGCGTGGGCGAAGATCGTCAACGACTCCGGCGGCCTGCTCGGCCGCCAGGTCGAGCTGAAGATCCTCGACGACCAGTCCAACGCGGACCGCGTCGTCGCCGACTACGAGCAGCTCATCGGCAGCGACAAGGTCGACCTCGTGTTCGGCCCGTTCTCCACCCGCCTCGTCGTGCCGTCGGCGCGCGTGGCCGAGGAGTACGGCATGCTCTTCGTCGAGCCGGCCGGCGCGGCGAACGAGGTGTTCCAGCAGGGGTTCAAGAACCTGTTCTACGCGGCTCCCGCCGTGGCCAACGACCACTACAACTACCTCGCCGAGCACATCCTGGCGCTGCCGGCCGACCAGCGGCCCAAGACGGCGGCGTACGCGGCGATGGACGACCCGTTCGCGCAGGGCACGGCGTACGGGCTCAAGGCGAAGCTCGAGGCGGGCGGCGTGCGCACCGTGGCGAACGAGGTCTACCCGCCGAACACCACGGACTTCAGCAGCATCGCGGCGAAGATCGCCGACTCGCGCGCCGACGTCGTTGTGGGCGGCTCGCAGTACCAGGACGGCGTGAACCTGATCGTCGCCCTGCAGCAGCTGAACTACCAGCCCAAGCTGGCGGCGTTCTCCACCGCGCCGACCAACCCGGAGTTCGCGTCGGCGATCGGCAACAAGACCGAGGGCATCCTGTCGCCCACGGGCTACAGCCAGGACGCGCCGTACCCGAGCAACAAGGAGTTCGTGGAGAAGTACACCGCCCAGTTCGGCTCCCCGCCCGAGGAGGACCAGGCCAACGCCTACACCACCGGCCAGGTCGTCGCCGCCGCCGTCACCGCCGTCGGCTGCGCCGAGCAGGGGGAGTGCCAGCAGAAGCTGGTCGACTGGGTGCGCGCGAACAAGGTGGACACCGTGGTCGGACCCCTGACCTGGGACGAGACCGGCAAGCCGAAGGGTGCGCACATGATCCAGCAGTGGAGCGGCGGCGAGATCAAGATCGTCCTGCCGGCCGACGCCAAGGAGGCCGAGTTCCTCTACCCGAAGCCGGCGTGGTGAGTCGCTGATGCCCTCCGGCGCCCTGCTCTTCCAGAGCGTCATCCTCGGGCTGCTGCTGGGCGGGCTCTACGCCCTCCTGGCGGCGGGCCTGACGCTCTACTTCGGCATCATGCGGGTCGTGATGATCGCCCACTCGGCGTTCCTCATCCTCGCCGCGTACCTCGCCTGGTTCACCCACGAACGACTCGGCATCGACCCCCTGCTGTCCATGGTGGTCACCGTCCCGCTGTTCTTCGCCGCGGGCGTGCTCATGCAGCGCGGGCTGCTGTCCCGGCTGCGGCCCATGACGCTGACGATGATGTCGGTGCTGCTGACCTTCGCCATCGCCGTGCTCATCGAGGGCCTGCTCGGCTACGCCTTCACCGGCACCCAGCGGCGCATCCAGCTCGGCTACGGCTCGGCCAGCATCGGGCTGTTCGGCGCGCGGATCGCGGTCGTCAAGCTGATCGCGTTCGGCCTGGCCGCCGTCGCCCTGCTCGCGCTCTACCTGCTGATGAAGAAGACGAAGTTCGGCTGGGCGCTGCGGGCCACCATCCAGCAGCCCGACGCCGCCCGGCTCGTCGGCATCGACACCGAGAAGATCGCCGGGTACGGCTTCGGCCTCGGCCTGGCGACCGCCGCGATCGGCGGCACCGCCCTCTCGCTCGACACCACCATCTACCCCTCCCTGCACTGGCACTGGATCGGCCCGCTGATGGCCATCATCGTGGTCGGGGGCCTCGGCAGCGTGCCGGGCGCCGCCGCGGCCGCCCTGCTGCTCGGGCTCATGCAGAGCCTGCTGCAGATCCCGATGGGCACCACCTGGGCGCAGACGATCTTCTACCTGGCGCTGTTCGCGACGCTGGCGTTCCGGCCGCAGGGGTTCTTCGGAGGTCGTCTTGCCCAGCGCTTCTGACACCGTGACGGCGCCCGGCGCCGCACCCGCCCCGCCGGGCCCCGCCGCCGGCCGCCCCCGCCTCGGCCGGGTGCTGACCATCGCGGCCGTCGTGGCGCTCGCCGCCGCCGTGCTCGCGTTCCCCGGCCTCGCGCCCAACCCGTACATCCTGTCGGCCGGCATCGTGGTGCTGAACTACGCGGTGCTGTCGACGTCGTGGAACTTCGTCGGCGGGTTCACCGGCTACATCTCGCTCGGCCACGGCGCCCTGGCCGGCCTGGGCGGCTACGGCACCGGCCTGCTGGTCACCAAGGCCGGGCTGCCCAGCCTCGCCGCGCTGGTGCTGGCCATGCTGCTCGTCGCCCTCATCGCGGTGCCGATCGGCTTCGCGGCCCTGCGGGTGCGCGGCGCGTCGTTCGTCATCGTGTCGATCGCCCTGGTGCTGATCATGCTGCTGGTGTTCCAGAGCTGGGCGTCGGTCACCGGCGGCTCCCGCGGGCTCGTCGTGCCGCGGCCGTTCCCCGACCTGCTGCGCCCGGAGCACCACCGGGTCTTCTACTACCTCTACGCCGGCCTGCTCGCCCTGGCGCTGGGAGTCTGGTGGCTCATCGACCGGTCCCGCTTCGGCCTCGGCCTCAAGGCCATCCGCGAGGACGAGGACAAGGCGGAGGCCCTGGGCACCCCGACGTTCGCGTACAAGCTCGTGGTGTTCGTGGTGTCGGCGGCGTTCACGGCGCTGTCCGGCGGCCTGTATGCCCTCTGGTTCGGCGACCTCGACCCGGTGTTCCAGTTCTCCATCCTCACCGGCTCCTACATGGTGCTGATGGCGCTGCTGGGCGGGGTGCGCAACCTGTTCGGCCCGCTCGTCGGGGCGCTGGTCGTGGGCACCGCGCTGGAGTTCTTCAAGGGCAGCTTCGGCAACACGCCGCTGCACCTGGTGGCGACGGGCGTGCTGCTCGGCCTGGTCGTCATGTTCATGCCGGACGGCGTGCTGCCGGCGCTCCGCAACCTGTTCGCGCGGTTCGACCGCACCCGGCAGAGCTCGATCCGCGAGGTCAGCGCCGCCGAGCTGCGCGACCAGCGGCTCCAGTCCACCGGAGGCAAGGCATGACCGCCTCGCTCGAGACGACCGACCTGCGCAAGGCGTTCGGCGGCGTGACCGCGCTCGACGGCGCCACCGTGCGGTTCCGGCACGGCCAGGTCAACGCGCTCATCGGCCCGAACGGCTCCGGCAAGACGACGTTCTTCAACTGCGTCACCGGGATGATCCGGCCGGACAGCGGGCGCACCACGTACCGCGGGGCCGACATCACCCGCAAGGCGCCGCACGCCATCGCCCGCGCCGGCATCGGCCGCACGTTCCAGCTCTGCCGGGTGTTCCCCCGGATGACGGCGCTGGACAACGTGCTGGCCGCCGTCCGGCCGGGCGGCGTGCTCGGCGGTCTGCGCGGCGCGCGCAGCCGCGCCCAGACGGACCGGGCCCGCGAGTGGCTCACCCGGCTGGGCATCGAGCACCTGACCGACGTGGAGGCCCGCAACATGTCGTGGGGCCAGCAGAAGCTGCTGGAGCTCGCGGGCGTGCTGATGGCCGACCCGGAGACGGTGCTGCTCGACGAGCCGGCCGGCGGCGTCAACCCCGCCCTGCTCGACCGCATCGGCACGCTCGTGCGCGAGCTGAACGCCGAGGGGAGGACCTTCGTGATCGTCGAGCACAACATGGACCTGGTGATGAGCATCAGCGACCACATCGTCGTCTTCGACCGGGGCCGCCCGATCGCCGAGGGGCCGCCGTCGATGATCCGCACCGACGAACGAGTGCTGGGAGCCTACCTTGGCGTCTGAGATCGAACTCGTCGACGTGCAGGCCGGATACGGCCGGGCGGCGCCCGTGCTGCGCGGGTTCAGCGTGGCCGTGCCCGCGGGTTCCGTGGTCTGCCTGGTCGGCCCGAACGGGGCCGGCAAGTCCACCGTCCTGAAGGTGGCCAGCGGGCTGCTCAAGCCGCGGTCCGGCAAGCTGCTCGTGCGCGGCCGCGACGTCAGCGGGCTGGGCCCGCAGCGGATGCTCGCCGAGGGCGTCGCGCTGGTGCTGCAGGGCCACAGCGTGTTCCGCGAGATGACCGTCGAGGAGAACGTGCTGCTCGGCGGCTACACCATCGCCGACAAGGCGAAGATCGCCGAGCGGGTGGAGTTCGTCAAGGACCTGTTCCCGGTGGTCGCCGACCGCTGGCGCTCGCTCGCCGGGCTGCTGTCCGGCGGCCAGCAGAAGCAGGTCGAGTTCGCCCGCTCGCTGATGGTCGACCCGAAGGTCGTGCTGCTCGACGAGCCGTCCATGGGCCTCGACCCGAAGGCCACCAGCACCATCTTCGAACAGGTCGTGCGCATGCGCGACGCCGGCGCCGCCGTGCTGCTCGTGGAGCAGAACGCCCGGCGCGCGCTGGAGACCGCCGACATCGGGTGCGTGCTCGACCTCGGGCGCGTGCACATCTCCGGGCCGGCGAGCGAGCTGCTGGCCGACCCGCAGCTCGGCGAGCTGTACCTCGGCGGCCGGCCCGCCGAGCCGCCGGTCGCACCGAAACGCTGATCCACCCCGCCGGGCGGGCGCCCGCCGCCCGCCCGGCACCCCTGGGAACGCTCCCGAAAGGACCCGCCATGTCCAGAGGCAGACGCGCCACCCTGCTCACCGCCCTCGTCGCCGGCGCCGGGCTGCTCGCCGCCGCGGCCGCCCCCGCCACGGCCGGCGCGCGCGGCCCGCGCGACGTCCACCCCGCCCTGCGGGCGAACCTCGTCTCCTTCTACGACTTCGACCACCCCGTGCCCGGCGACCCCGCCCTCGAACGCGACCTGGGCCGCTCCGGCACCGAGATCGAGCTGGTCAACGGCGGCGCCGCCATGCGGGTGCGCGAGCACGCGTACCGGGGCAGCGGCCGCGCCCTGCAGACCCGGCAGGTCGACCCGGCCACCGCCGGCAACGACGACTGGAAGGCCGGCATCTTCTCGGCCAGCGGGGTGCGCACCCTGCGCCCGTTCAACGCCGTCGCCGGCACCACCGTCATGGGCTGGTTCCAGGTCAACCAGGACGGCCCGCTGCCCAACTCCAATACCGCCGACCCCGCCGACTCCTACAACGCGATCGGCCTGGCCGGCGTGCTGACCGGCGACTCCGACGGCCACGGGGTCCGCGCCCTGCTGGAGCTGATCAACGTCAACGGCGAGCTGAAGCTGGTCGCGCTCGGCCGGCGCCTCGACGGCGGCGCGTCCCAGACGTTCGCCGCGAGCGACCCCTGGCAGACCCTGCTGCCGGCGGGGGAGTGGGTGCACCTGGCCGCCACGTTCGACTTCTCCGCGGGCACGATGGCGCTCTACCGCAACGGCCGGCCCGTCGAGGGCTTCTACACCACGGCCGGCGACCCGTGGCAGGTCGGCGGGCCCGGCCCGCACGTCACCAGCTCCACCGACCCGCGCGGCATCAAGATCGGCGGCAGCTACCCGCAGGACACCCGCGAGCAGAACCCCTGCGACTGCCGCATGGACGCCCTCACGTTCCTCGACCGCTCGGTGTCGGCCGCCGAGGTCGCGAAGCAGTACCGCCACATGACCGGCCGCCGATAACTCCTCCACCCCCGAACGGAGTCATCCGATGCGCACACCCTCCTTGCGCAGATCCGTCACGACCGCGGTCATGACCGCCGCCGCGCTCGTGCTGTCCACCCTGGTGGCGTCGCCGGCCCGCGCGGCCGACGCCATCGACGACCCGATCCCCACCGAGCCGGAGACGTCCCGCCTCGGCCTGGTGCTCACCGAGTACGCGAGCTTCCCGCAGTCCTTCCCGGACCCCGCGCCCACCGACCGCCGGCTCATGCGGACCGCCCGCATCAACACGATCATGGAGGTGCCGGACGGCTCCGGCCGCCGCGCCGTGCCCGACCTCAACGGCAACCTGTACGTCGTGCGCGACGGCGCCGCCCCGTCGGTCTACCTCGACGTGGCCGCGCAGTTCCAGCCGCAGTTCTTCTCCGGCCGCGGCCTGGGCCAGGGCTTCGGCTACGTCACCTTCCACCCGGACTTCCGGCGCACCGGCGTCTTCTACACGATCCACACCGAGGCCGCCGCCGAGACGACCGCGACGCCGGACTGGCAGCAGACCGGCACCATCTACCACGGCGTCATCACCGAGTGGGACGCCACCGACCCGGCCGCCGACACGTTCGCCGGCACCCACCGGGAGGTGCTGCGGATCGGCTTCGGCGGCCAGATCCACGGCATCCAGGAGATCAACTTCAACCCGACCGCGAAGCGCGGCGACCGCGACTACGGGATGCTCTACCTCGCCGTCGGCGACGGCGGCATCGGCGTGCGCAACGACGACCCGCAGAACCTCGCCCTGCCGCACGGCAAGCTCCTGCGCATCGACCCGCGCGGCACCAACGCCGCCAACGGCCGGTACGGCATCCCGCCGTCGAACCCGTTCGTCGGCCGGGCCGGGGCGCTCGGCGAGATCTACGCCGTCGGCTTCCGCGACCCGCACCGGTTCAGCTGGGACCGCGCCACCGGCCGGATGTACCTCGGCCACATCGGCGAGCACGCCATCGAGGCCATCTACGAGGTGCGCGCCGGCGACAACTTCGGCTGGAGCGAGCGCGAGGGCGCGTTCGTGTTCGACAACACCCCGGCCGACCCGTGCGACCGCATCTTCCCGCTGCCCGCCGACGACGAGCGGTACGGCTACGAGTACCCGGTCGCCGCGTACGACCACAACCCGGCGCCCGGCTGGAACTGCACCTCCGACGTCGGCGTCGCCGTCGCGGGCGGCTTCGTCTACCGGGGCCGCGACGTGCCGGCCCTGCGCGGCAAGTACGTCTTCGGCGACCTCGTCGACGGCCGCGTCCTCTACACCGAGGCCAGCGAGATGCGCCGCGGCCGCGACCTGGCCACCATCCACCGCCTGCACCTGTACGACGCCGCCACCGGCGCCGCCGTGCGGATGCAGGACCTGTCCGGCCCCGGCGCGCCCGGCGACCCCAACCGGGTCGACCTGCGCTTCGGCACCGACGCCGCCGGCGAGCTGTACATCCTCGCCAAGGCCAACGGCAAGATCTGGAAGGTCACCGGCACCCGGGTCTTCGCCGGCGCCGACGCGGGCGACACCCGGGTCCGCGACACCCTGCGGCCGTCCAACTGGGCGCCGGTGACGCCGTCGAAGTGGCGGTTCACCGGGCGGCAGGTCATCCTCGCCGAGGCCGGCGTCGCCCGGCCCGGCCCGCGGCGGCCGTTCGAGTACGCGGTCCTCACCGCCGGCCCGCGGTTCGCCGCCGTGGACATCCGGGCCAGCGTGCGCCTCGACGAACCCGTCGAGGTCACCAACCGGGACGTGATCATCGTCTTCGGCTACCGCTCGGACACGGAGTTCTACTACGCCCACCTGTCCACCGACAACACGATCTACCCGCACAACGGCATCTTCAAGGTCGACAACGCCGACCGGGAGCGCATCGACTACCAGTGGAACGGCCGCTCGCGCGGCGCGAACCCGGCCGTCGTCGACACCCGCTGGCACGACGTGCGGGTCAAGCACCTGCCCGCCAGCGGCGAGATCGCCGTCTACGTCGACGGCTCCCGCGACCCCCTGATGACCGCGCGGGACACCACGTTCGGCTCCGGCCGGGTCGGCTTCGGCTCGTTCGACAACCGGGGCCGCCTGCGGTCCCTGACGGTGACCGGCACCCCGGCGCCGTGACCCGCCACCCGGGGAGCGGGACGCGGATTGCGTCCCCGCTCCCCGGGTAGGTTGCGGGCATGACCTACGTCGCGAACCCCGCCCGCTACGACGGCACGATGCGGTACCGGCGCTGCGGCCGCTCCGGCCTCGACCTGCCGCTGCTGTCGCTCGGGCTGTGGCACAACTTCGGCGACGACCGGCCGATCGAGACGCAGCGGGAGATCGTCCGGCGCGCCTTCGACCTGGGCGTCACCCACTTCGACCTGGCCAACAACTACGGCCCGCCGTACGGCGCCGCCGAGGTCAACTTCGGCCGGCTGCTGCGCGACGACCTCGCCGCCCACCGCGACGAGCTGATCATCTCCACCAAGGCCGGCTGGGACATGTGGCCCGGCCCGTACGGCCAGGGCGGCGGCGGCCGCAAGTACGTGCTCGCCAGCCTCGACCAGTCGCTGCGCCGCCTCGGCGTCGACTACGTCGACATCTTCTACTCGCACCGCTTCGACCCCGACACCCCGCTGGAGGAGACCGCCCGGGCGCTGGACGCCGCGGTCCGCCAGGGCAAGGCGCTGTACGTCGGCATCTCCTCCTACGACGCCGGGCGCACCCGCGAGATGTCCGGCCTGCTGCGCGAGCTGGGCACGCCGCTGCTCATCCACCAGCCGTCGTACTCGATGCTCAACCGCTGGATCGAGACCGAGGGCCTGCTCGACGCCGCCGCCGAGGCGGGCGCGGGCGTCATCGGCTTCACCGCCCTCGCCCAGGGCCTGCTCACCGCCCGCTACCTCGACGGCATCCCCGAGGGCAGCCGGGCCACCCAGGACAAGTCGTTCGACCGCTCCTGGCTCACCGACGACATGATCGCCCGGCTGCGCGCCCTGAACGACGTGGCGCAGCGGCGCGGCCAGAGCCTGGCCCAGCTGGCGCTGGCCTGGGCGCTGCGCGACGAGCGGGTGACGTCGCTGGTGATCGGCGCGTCGTCGGTGTCGCAGCTGGAGCAGAACGTGGCGGCGCTGGACAACCTGTCCTTCACCGACGCCGAACTGACCGAGATCGACAAGCACGCCACGGACGGCGGCGTCGACCTGTGGCAGGACGCCCGCAAGGGCACCCTGGGCGGCTAGTCCCGGCCCAGGTGGGCGGCGTCACGTCACACCGGCGCGCCGCCGCCCGTCCACCCGGCATGACCCTGAACGGCAAGCGCGCCGCCGTGGCGGCGCTGGCGGTCTCGGCCGCCGTGATCGGGGTGTGGGCGGCGGCGTTCCCGGCGGCCATCTGCACCGGGTTCCCGGCGCCCGGCCGGCACTTCCCGGCGCCCCCACGGGCCGCCCGGAGCGCTCGGAGCGCCGGGAGGAGGGACCCACCTCCCGCCTCCCGGCGCCGTCCGGCGGCACTTCTTCCACGTCGTGAAGGAAGGCCTGGTGGCACCGTAACCGCCGTGCTGATCATCGTCAATGCGCGATGATGGGCCCATGGCGTCGTACACGGTGAACGAGGCGGGGGTCGCGCGGGCGCGGCAGCTGATCGATGCCCGGCAGTACGTGCTCGACAGCGACTGGGGCGCGGCGCAGCCGTCGGCCGCGGACGAGAACGCGTACCTGGCGGCGCACTCGTGGGACGACTACGCGGGCTGGTTCCTCGGGCTGACCGAGGGCGCGTCGGAGGAGACGAAGGGGCGCTACGCGTTCGTCCACGGCGACCTGCGCCGGGTGCACCGTTCGGGGCTGATCGCCTGCGTGTACCGGGCCGCGGAGTGGCGGCACAAGGACGTGGAGCGGGCCGCGTACGAGCTGCTGCAGCACCTCGACGAGGTCAGCGCCCGGAAGCGGTAGCGGCCAGCCGGCGGGCGGCCAGGATGCAGGTGTCGTCGTCGGGGTTGGCCCGGTGCAGGCGGCCGAGCAGGTCGGCGAGCGGGTGGCCGGTGTCGGCGGCGGCGATGCCGTCGATGGTCCGCAGCACCGAGGGCAGCCCGTCGGCGCGGTTGTGGTCGCGCAGCTCGGTGAGGCCGTCGGTGTAGAGCACCAGCAGGTCGCCGAGGTCCAGCGCCAGCTCGGCGGTCGCGTACCGGGCCGCGTCGAGCACGCCCAGCATGACGCCGTCAGGGCGGGGCAGCTCGGCGGTGACGCCGCCGTGGGCGAGCAGCGGCGCCGGGTGGCCGGCCTGCGCCCAGCGGACCCGGCCGGAGCACGGGTCGTAGCGGGCGATGACGGCGGTGGCGGTCTCGGTGAGGGCGCGGCCGGAGCAGAGCAGCCGGTTGAGGTGGCCCAGCAGCTGCGCCGGGTCGCTGGTGGTGGTGAGCGTCAGCGCGGCGAGGGTGTGCCGCAGCTGGGCCATTGCCGTGGCGGCCTGGATGCCGTGGCCGGCGACGTCGCCGACGGCCAGGATCAGCGTGCCGTCCTCGGCGGGGGCGGCGTGGTACCAGTCGCCGCCGATCCGGTTGGCCTGCTCGGCGGGCAGGTAGCGCAGGGCCACCCGCAGGCCGGACAGGTCGACGGGCTGCTCGGGCACCGGCAGCACGATGTGCTGCAGCTGGGTGGCGAGGCGGTGCTCGGCGGCCAGGTTCTGGCGCTGCTCGCGCAGCTGGCGCGCCGCCTCGGCCAGCTCGGCGCGGGCGGTCTCCGTGGCGGTGACGTCCTGCACGAGGCCGTACAGCCGGATGGGCCGGCCGGCGACGTCGCGGACGGCGTCGACGACCGCGCGCAGGTGCTTGAGCCGGCCGCCGACCCGGATCCGGTACGAGATGTCGACGGTCTCGCCGCGGCCGAACTGCTCGGCGGCGCGGCGGTGCACGTGGGCGTCCTCGGGCACGGTCAGCGTCTCGGCGGCCCCGGGCGGCAGCGGGCCCAGCTCGGGGTCGCGCTCGTAGATCCGGTACAGGCCCGGCGACCAGGTGATCTCGCCCGTGACCAGGTCGGACTCGCCCCAGCCGAGGTTGCCGAGCCGTTCGGTCTGGGCGGCGCGCTCGGCGAGCCGGTCCTCCTCGTCGTGCCGGACCCAGCTGGTCAGCACGCCGGGGCCGACCCGCCGGATGCGGCTGCTGATGAGCATCTGCGCCGGGTCGGTCTCCGAGCGGCCCGGGTACGGCACCGGCCCGACCTCGCGCGGCCGGCCGTCCCCGGCGACCGCCACCCATGCCTTCCAGGCGGGACCGTCGACGGTGGTCGGGTCGATCTCGCCGACGCGCAGACCGACGACGTCGGGGCGGCCGCGGCGGGCCTGCTCGTCGCGGACCTCGGGGCTGACGGCGACGATGGCGAAATCGGCGATGCCGCCCGCGGCGTCACGAACCGGTTCCAGCAGCGTGTGCCGGCCGGGGATGCAGTCGAGGACCTCGCGCACACCGGCCGCCCACGCCGGCGCTCCGCCGGGGGCCGGGCCGCCGGGGGACGGGCCGGTGCGGGCGGGGGCGGTGCGGGGCGCGGGCACGAGGGCCGGGGAAAACGGCTCCGGGCGCGGGCCGCCGGGGGAGTGGCCGGCGAGCAGCTCGGCCGCCACCTCGGCGGGGCCGGTGCCCCGCTCGGCGGCCAGGCGCAGCAGGTGGTCCTCGGCCTCGTCGACGCGGCAGCCGACCCGGCCGGCGAGCAGGCCCGACGCCTGGGCGACGAGCACCTCGTCGGCCGGGCGCGCGGCACGGACCTTGGCCTCGATCTCGGCGAGGCGATCGGCGTACCGCTGCTGCCGTTCCACCAGCTCCGGCCTCCCCGCTCCCGCCCGACTGCGAGCGATCTTGACGTCGCTGTCCGTCACGCGGAGTGTAGAAGGCGGCGAGCGCGGCGAGCCAGTCCACGGCGGTGGGGCCGGGCCGCGGTGCGGCGCCACGCCCACCCGAACGGGGTCCGCCGTTCGGCCGGGCCGCCCGCACCGGGCCCGCCAGGGGGCAGCAGGCCACCGCCGGGGCGGCCGGCCGGGCGGCGGCGGTCACGCCCGCGGCGCTGCCGGGCGGCCCGGGAGCGCGGCGTCACCCGATCGGGCGACGGGCTCACTGGCCGTTCCACACCGCTTGGGCGCCGGTGTCGCCGGTGCGCACGACGAAGTACAGGCTCGCGCCCGCGGCGACCAGCGTCAGCGCGCCCAGCGCCAGCGCGGGGACCGTCCGCCCGGCGCCCGGCCTGACCAGCACCACGAGCGCCAGCGTCAGCACGCCCAGGGCGAGCGCCGCGTACAGCGTCCAGGTGCCGAGGTCCTGGTGCTGGGCCAGGCGCGGCACGTACTCGTCGCTGATCCGGCCGGCCCGGCCGAGGCGGGCCAGGAACGCGTCGCCGGAGAGCTTGGCCAGCAGGGCGGCGACCGGCGCGGCCACGGCGAGCAGCGCCAGCACCCAGCGCAGGTGCGGCCGGACGAACGGCAGGAAGGCGTACGCGACGGCGGCCAGCGCCAGCAGTGGCACGAAGACGACCGCGGCGTGCACCAGCAGGGGGTGGGCGGGGATTCCCGCGATCTCCTCGAACACCAGATCAGGCTAGTGATCGCGGGCCTGGTCATCCACCGTCTCCGGACCGGTCGATTGACGCGCGCCCCACCGGGTACTGCAGGACCATGCTCATCAACCTGATTCGCCGGTACGTGATCATGGCCGTCGCGATCCCCCTGGCGGCGGCCGGTGCGCGCAAGCTCGGCCAGGCCGTCGAGGCGCGGCGGGGCCCGAACCGGGCGACCCGCCTGCTGACCGGGGGCGCCGACACCCTGCAGCGCACCTTCGGCCGCAAGCCGAAGCGCCGCCGCTTCTCGTTCGGCCGCTGATGTTCCTGCTGTTCGGGGTCCGCAGCAAGGACCACCGCGTGGCGGTGCTGTCGCTGGTGTGCTCGGTGTGCGGGGTGGCGGCGGCGCAGACGCTGCTGCGCCGCACGACGAAGTTCACCCTGTTCTTCGTGCCGCTGTTCCCGGTGCGGCCGGCGCAGCACTACCTGCAGTGCGCGCACTGCGGGGCGGTGCGGTCCATCGATGCGCGGGAGGCGGCCCGGCTGGGCGCGTGATCATGGCCCGGCTATATGATGCATTCTTGTGGCGGTAACGACCGAAACCCCGAGCAGGCCTAGCGTACGGCGGTGGATTCCGCTGGCCGCCGTGCTGCTGGCCGTCGGGGTCTCCACCGCCATCGCCTTCCCGTTCCTGGCGCTGTTCCTCGACACCGAGGTGCAGGCCGGGCCCGTGCGGGTCACCGTGTTCCTCGTCGCCGCGCCGCTGTCGTCGGTGGTCGTCAGCACGCTGATCGGGCGGCTGTCCGACCGGCGGCCGATGCGCCGGGTGCTGCTCGTCGTCGTGGCGCTCGCCGGCTGCCTCGGCGCCGCGCTGACCGCGTTCGTCCGCGACTACTTCGTGCTGCTCGGGCTCACCGTCACCGCGACCGCCGTGGCGGGAGCGCTCATGCCGCAGGTGTTCGCCTACGCCCGCGAGGTGGTGCAGGGCTCGCCGAAGGCCGCCATGACGATGAGCAGCCTGCGCACCCTGTTCTCGATCGCGTGGGTGGCCGGGCCGCCGCTGGCCGCCGTGCTGCTGGAGACCGGCGGCTTCCGGCTGGTGTACGGCTCGGCGTCGCTCATGTACGCCCTCGCCGCGCTGGTGGCGTTCGCCTGGCTGGCCCCGTCGCCCGCCGAGCGGGCGGGCCCGGCCCCCGCGGCGCCGGCCGGGCCGGACGGGCCGGACGAGCCGCCGCCCGCGCGCGCCGCCGGGCCCGACGCCCCCCGGTCGGTGATCCTGCTGACCGTCGCCGCGTTCGCCCTCATCCAGTGCGCCGGCAACCTCGGCGTGCAGGCCATGCCGCTGTTCATCAGCCAGGACCTCGGCGGCTCGGTCGGCGACGCCGGGTTCATCCTCGGCCTGTGCGCCGCCCTGGAGATCCCGCTCATGCTGGGCTTCGGCGCGCTCGCCGCCCGGTTCCCGCTGCGCCGGCTGATGCTGGCCGGGCCGGCGTGCAGCCTCGCCTACTTCGCCGTCGCCGCCACCGCGCACGCGACCTGGCAGCTCGCCGCCGGGCAACTGCTGCTGGCCTGCTCCATCGCCGTCGTCGGCGGCCTCGGCGTCACCTACGTGCAGGACATGCTGCCGCGGCACCCGGGCCGGGCGTCGACGCTGTTCAGCAACGCCTTCCCGATCGGCGCGATGCTCGCCGGGCCGGTCCTGGGCGCGGCGCAGCACTTCGGCTACCGCAGCGCGTACGCCGCCGGGGTGGCGCTGTGCGCCGTGGCGCTGGTCCTGCTGCTGGTCAGCCGCCCCCGACGGGTGTGACCCGCGTTCCGCTCGGTTTCCGGCCCGTCCTGCCGATAGCGACAGGTGTGAGCAGGCGGCTGTCGGAGCCCGCCACGGATCCCGCGCGGGCCGTGGCGGAGCTCGCGGCCGAGCTGGATGATCTTGAGAACCACCAGGGCCACGACGTCGACGCGATCCTCGCCCGCGCCACCGACGCCGCCAAGGCCGCCGACATGCTCGGCGACGACGTGCTGCTGCACCGGGCCCGGCTGCTGCAGGCCGACATGCATCAGCGCGAGGGCAACGTGGGCGAGGCCGCCCGCACCTTCCTCACCACCCACGCCTGGGCGGAGCAGCACGACTGCCGGCCGCTGCGCGCCCGCAGCCACTTCCACCTCGCGCTGACCTTCCACTACCTGGGCGACCACGCCGCCAGCCTGGAACACGCCCTGTCGTCCGTCGAGCTGCTCGAGGACGGCGCCGCGCCGGGGCTGCGCATCATCTACCTCGTCCGGCTGGCCAACTCGCTGGCCGAGTCCGGCTCCACCGACGCCGCCCGCGACCGCTACCGGCAGGCCGAGGAGCTGGCCGTCGCCGCCGGCGACCGGACCCGGCAGCTGCTCGTGCTCAACAACCTCGCGTACACCGAGCTGGAGGACGGCAACGCGGAGACGGCGCTCGCCGTCGTCGAGCGCATGCACGCCGCCCGGCAGGTCCTCGGCCGCGACTTCCTCATCGTCGAGCGCGACACGATCGCCAACATCCAGATCAGCACCGGCGAGTTCGCCGCCGCGGAGGAGACCCTGCGCGACGTGCACGACGCGCCGCGCTGGTTCGAGGCGCACGACGTCGCCGACGCCTCGCTCACCCTGGCGGTGGCGCAGCGGCGGCTCGGCGCCCTCGACCGCGCCCAGGCCAGCCTGGACCGCTGCCGCGCCGTCTGCGCCGACCAGAAGCTCGCCGGGGTGCGGGTGCGCGCCATGGCCGAGCAGGCCGAGCTGTTCGCCGCCGCCGGCGACTTCGAGCGCGCCTTCGCCGAGTACAAGCGCTTCCACGCCGGCGCCGAGGAGCTGCGCTCCACCCAGCAGGAGGCGCGCGCCCGCGCCCGGCAGGCCATGTTCGAGACGGCGGAGGCCCGCCGCGACGCCGAGCGGTACCGCGAGCAGGCCCGCCGCGACCCGCTGACCGGCCTGTACAACCGCCGCTTCGTCGACGAGCGGCTGCCGCACACGCTCGCCGCCGCCGGCTCGGCCGGCACCGCGGTGACCGTGGCGCTGGTCGACCTCGACCACTTCAAGCGCATCAACGACACGCTGTCGCACGACGTCGGCGACCGGGTCCTGGTGGCCGTGGCCGACGTGCTCACCGCCGGGCTGGCGGGCGGCCCCGCCGCCGCCGACGGCTTCGTGGCCCGCATGGGCGGCGAGGAGTTCCTCGTCGTGCTGCCCGGCGTCGGCCCCGGCGAGGTGCACGCCCGCCTCGACGACCTGCGGGTGGCGGTCCGCGCGCACCCGTGGCGCCCCGTCACCGGCGACCTGCCGGTCACCGTCAGCATCGGCGCCGTGGCCGTGCACCCGGCCGCGGGCGCCCCCGGCGGCGACCTCCAGGCCGCCCTGCTCGCCGAGGCCGACCGCCACCTGTACGCCGCCAAGCGCGGCGGCCGCGACCGCGTGGTCTGCTGACCCACCGCCAGGCGCGCAGGAACTCGCTCAGGCCGCGCCGCCCGTCGCCTACGGTGGGGGCGTGAACAGCGTCGACGACTACCTCGCCGCCCAGCCCGCCGACGTCCGCGAGCGGCTCGCCGAGCTGCGCCGGCGCATCCACGCCGCGGTGCCCGGGGCGGGCGAGGCCATCCGGTACGGGATGCCGACCGTCACGCTGGGCGGGTCGTCGCTGGTGCACCTGGCGGCGTGGAAAAAGCACATCGCGCTGTACCCCGTGCCGGGCGGCGACGACGCGTACGAGCGCGCCGTCGCGCCGTACCGCGGGGCGAAGGACGCCGCCCACTTCCCGCACCGCGACCCGCTGCCGTACGACGTGGCGGTGCTGATCGTCGAGCGGCTCGCCGCGCTGCACCGGCAAGACTGATCAGGTGTTGCGCGGGCGGCGCGCGACGAGCAGCACGTGGGTGACCGGCCAGTCGAGCGGCTCGCCGCCCGGGCGGGCCAGCGCCGCCACCGGGGCGATGCGGTTGTCCACCACCCAGTCGTTGCGGTACGGGCCGGACGCCGGGTCCAGCTCGAAGCCGACGTCGGCCAGCAGCGACTTCCAGTCGGCCCACTCCAGGCCGCAGAACTGCTCGCGGGTCTCCGACAGCCAGTTGTGCACGTAGTCCTTGCGGGTCAGGTAGTCCATGGCCGCGCCGAGCGTCGTCGTCACCGCGCCGTCGCCGGCCGGCTCGTACGGCACGTCGAACGCGGCGTCGACCGCGAACTGGTCGAGCCGGGCGCGGGTGGACAGGCCCCCGGTGTACGCGGCGACCTCCTCGGCGCTCAGCTGTGCCAGGTCGCGGCGCGGGGCGGCCGGGTTGGCGCCGTCGCCGCGCTGCAGCGTCAGCAGCACCGGGCGGTCCTTGCCGTCGGGGCCGCACACGTCGCTGTTGATCCAGACGCCGCCGGGCGCGGTGTGGTCGTACACGGCCTGGGCGAACGCCCGCACCGACGCGAGCCGGTCGCCGTAGGACCAGATCTCGTGGGTCAGCGCGAACGTCAGCGTGGTGTCCACCGACCGCGGCGGGAAGATGGCCCCGCCCAGCACGTTGCGGCGGTAGAAGAACACGTTGGCGTTGCCGAACACGCCCTGCGCCTTCTTGTGCACGCACTCCTCGTACAGGTGGCGGGCGACCTCGACGCCGATCAGGTCGCTCTCGCGCAGCGCGGGCTCGCGGTCGGCCAGCTCCAGCACGGCGCCCGCGCCGCAGCCGACGTCGACGACCCGGCCCGGCCGCACGTGCGCGCGGACCTGCTCCCACTTGCGGGCCGCGCCGTCGGCGAACGCCGCCACGTAGGCGCGGTAGTCGCGGGTGGCGGTCAGGCCGCCCTCGTCGCCGACGACCGGGTCGTTGACGACCGTGCGGACCGTGCCGGCCAGCAGGTAGCGGTCGAACACGTCGATCGTGGCCTCGTGCGCCAGCTCCCGCCACGCGGGGTCGCCGGCGGCGAGGCGCATCAGCACCTCCCACGGCCGGGCCGGCGGCTCGCCCGGCTCGTCGGCCTCGACCCCGGCGATGCGGAAGCCCAGCTTGTCGTACAGGGCGGCGACCTCGGGCGTCGAGCAGGCGACGACCGTGTCGGCGGGCGTCAGCTCCAGCCCGGTGGCCACCGTGACGGTCTTCAGCGTGACCTCGGCGAAGCGGTCGGTCGGGGCGGTGTCGAACACCGGCACGACCACCGACCGCAGGCCGGTCTGCACGCTGAACCGCTCGATCGCCGCCTCCCGCCGGTGGTACGGCACGGGGTTGCGCCGGGTGTTCTCGTGGTTGGCCGACGTCACGGCCCACACCACGGTCACGCCGGGCCCGGCGAGCCGCCGCAGGTAGCCGGCCTGGAACCGGGTGAGCAGGTGGTGCCGGCCGGGGAACAGGACGTAGCGCATCAGCTGAGCGCGCGCTCCACGGCGGCCTGGTAGTCGGCCACGGCGCGGTCGAAGTCGCCCGGCGGCAGCGCCAGCGGCTCGGCGGCCGGTGGCTCGCCGTGCCCGCGCAGCCCGACCGGCAGCGACTCGGCCCAGCCGCCCTTGCCGGCCCGGTCCTCGTAGAGCGCGGCGCCGGCCGGGGTGAGCGCGTAGCCGTCGGGGCCCGCGACGGCCAGGCCGGCCGCGGCGAGCCGGGCCAGCGCGGTGGTGAACTCCGGCTCGGTCAGCACGGCGTGGTTCAGCGCGTCGGCGCGGGCCACCACCTCGCTCAGCGCGCAGCTGTTGTCGGCACTCGTCCCGGCGAGCGAGGCGAGAACCCAGGCATCGGCGTGCGTCCACGGCGTCGGCATGATCGACACCCTAGGCATGCGGGGCAACCCGCGTCGAGCCGGTGGGTAGGCTCCGGACGGCACGCCCGGGCGTCGCCCGGGCCGACCGCGGCGGGAGGCCGGCCATCGACCTGTACGACGTGATCCACCGCCGCCGCGACGTGCGCGGCCAGTTCACCGGCGCCCCGATCGCCCCCGACGTGCTGGACCGGGTGCTCACGGCGGCGCACGCGGCGCCCAGCGTGGGCCTGTCCCAGCCGTGGGACTTCGTGCTCGTGCGCGACCGGGCGCTGCGCGAGCGGTTCCACCGGCACGTGCAGCGCGAGCGGGAGGTCTTCGCCGGCACCCTCGACCCGGAGGCGGCCGAGCGGTTCGCCCGCATCCGGATCGACGGGGTGCTGGAGTCGACGCTGTCCGTCGTCGTGACCTACGACGCCGCCCGGGGCGGCCCGGCGGTGCTCGGCCGGCACGCCATCGCCGACGCGGGGCTGTACTCGGTGTGCCTGGCGATCCAGAACCTGTGGCTCGCGGCCACCGCCGAGGGGCTCGGCGTCGGCTGGGTGTCGTTCTACCGCGAGGACGCGCTGCGTGAGCTGCTCGGCATCCCGGCGGACGTGCGGCCGGTGGCGTGGCTGTGCCTGGGCCCGGTCACCCACCTGGCCGCCGAGCCGGACCTGGAACGGCACGGCTGGCGCCGGCGCCGCCCGCTGGACACCGCCCTGCACGCCGACCGCTGGGGCGCGCCACCCGCGGCAGGCGGCCGGGCGGGCGACGTTCCGGACCGCCCGGGCCGGGGTAGCCCTGAGGTGACGTCCCGAGAGAGGTGAGCGGCATGGCGATCGCGACGGTGAACCCGGCGACGGGCGAGACCCTGAAGACGTTCGACGCGCTGGGCGACGAGCAGATCGACGCGGCGATCGGCCGGTCCGCGGGCGCGTTCCGCGAGCTGCGCGGCACCACGTTCGCCGACCGGGCCGGCTGGCTGCGCGCCGCCGCCGACCTGCTCGACGCGGAGACCGGCGACGTCGCCGCGCTGATGACCACCGAGATGGGCAAGACGCTCGCCGCGGCCAAGGCGGAGGTGGCGAAGTGCGCCACGGCCTGCCGGTTCTACGCCGACCACGCCGAGGGCTTCCTCGCCGACGAGCCCGCCGACGCGGGCGCCGTCAACGCCGTGCGGGCGTACGCGGCGTACCGGCCGCTCGGGCCGGTCCTGGCGGTCATGCCGTGGAACTTCCCGCTGTGGCAGGCGATGCGGTTCGCCGCGCCCGCCCTGATGGCGGGCAACACCGGCCTGCTCAAGCACGCGTCGAACGTGCCGCAGACCGCGCTGTACCTCGGCGAGCTGTTCGGCCGGGCGGGCTTCCCGGCGGGCGCGTTCCAGACCCTGCTGATCGGCTCCGGCGCCGTCGAGCGGGTGCTCGGCGACCACCGGGTGCGCGCCGCCACCCTCACCGGCAGCGAGCAGGCCGGCCGGTCCATCGCCGCGATCGCCGGGCGCGAGCTGAAGAAGGTCGTGCTGGAGCTGGGCGGCAGCGACCCGTTCCTGGTGCTGCCGTCGGCCGACCTGGACCGGGCCGCCCAGGTCGCCACCACGGCGCGCTGCCAGAACAACGGCCAGAGCTGCATCGCCGCGAAGCGCTTCATCGTCCACACCGACGTGTACGACGCGTTCGTGGAGCGCTTCGTCGCGAACATGTCGGCGCTGACGGTCGGCGACCCCACGGCCGACGGCACCGACGTCGGCCCGCTGGCCACCGCGCAGGGCCGCGACGAGCTCGACGAGCAGGTGAGCGACGCGGCGGCGCACGGCGCCGAGGTGCTGTGCGGCGGCCGCCGCCCGGACGGGCCCGGCTGGTTCTACCCGCCCACGGTGGTCGCCGGCCTCACCCCGAAGATGCGCATGTTCGCCGAGGAGGTCTTCGGCCCGGTGGCCGGCGTCTACCGCGCCGAGTCGTACGACGAGGCGATCGCGCTGGCCAACGGCACCCCGTTCGGCCTCGGCTCCAACGCCTGGACCACCGACCCGGACGAGCAGCGCCGCGTCGTGGAGGACCTGGACGCAGGCGCGGTGTTCGTCAACGGCATGACCACCTCGTTCCCGGAGCTGCCGTTCGGCGGCGTGAAGTCCTCGGGGCACGGCCGGGAGCTGTCGGCGGCGGGCATCCGCGAGTTCTGCAACCTCAAGACGGTCTGGGTCGGCGACGGCGCCGCGTCCGGCGGCGGCGCCCCGCACACCGAGTAGCCGCTCAGCCGAGCACGGCGGCCAGCGTGCGCCGCCCCATGGCCGCCATCCGCGGGTTGTCGGCCGAGTGCGCCGCCACCGCCACGCCCATGGCCAGCGCCCACCCCCGGGCGCGCGCCCACGTCGCGGCGTCGGCCGGGATGGCGGCCGCGGCGTCGTACGCGGCCGCGAACGCCGGGCGGGCGGCGGCCGGCAGCAGCAGCCACGCGACGGCCAGGTCGGTGGCGGGGTCGCCCGCGGTGACGTCGCCGAAGTCGATGACGCCGGTGACGCGGCCGCCCGCGACGACGATGTTGCCGGGGTGCAGGTCTCCGTGCAGCCACAGCGCCGGCCCGCTCCAGGCGGGGGCGGCGAGCGCGGCGGCCCAGGCGCGCCCGGCCGCGGCGGCGTCGACGGTGTCGCCCAGGGCGGCGACCTGGTCGTGGAAGGCGGCGGGGCGGGCCGCCAGGGGCACCCCGCGGTACGGGTTCGCCGGCGCGTCCGGCGGCGCCGGGGTGTGCAGCGCGGCGAGAAACCCGCCCAGGGCGGAGGCGGCCGCGGCCGGGTCGGCGGGCGGGGTGTCGGTGGCGGTGTCGCCGGGCAGGTACGGCGCGACGCTCCACGGCCAGGGGTAGCCCTCGCCGGGCCGGCCCGCCGCGACCGGGGCGGGCACGGGCAGCGGCAGCCGCGGCGCCAGGCCGGGCAGCCAGCGCAGCTCGTGGGCGAGCAGCCGGGCGGCGAGCGCGCGGCGCGGCAGCCGCACGACGAGGTCGTCGCCGAGCCGGAACAGGACGTTGTCCCAGCCGTTGGCGAGCGGGCTCAGCGGCAGGCCGGCCAGGGCCGGGTGCTGGGCGCGCAGCAGCCGGCGGGCCAGGCCGGGGGAGACGTCCACCTCGGCGGCGGGCATGCGCTGCGTGGCCATGCCCGCACCGTAGTCGGCGCCGTCAGTCGCCGAGGCGCGGCAGGGTGGACGGCCCGTTGTCGACGAGGACGAACGGCGAGCCCGCGCCGGTGGCGGCCACGAGCCCGCCGACGCCCTTGTCCTGCAGGGTGCGGCCGCCGGCGGCGCCGATCGTGTACGCGGGCAGGTCGCCGTCGGACCTGCCGGTCTTCTTCATCGTGAACAGCTGGCCGGCGGCGCTGGTGTCGCAGGGCGCGGCGACGATCGTGGCGGGCTTGGCGCCGTTGTCGCGCAGGCCCATGCAGGACGGCTCGCCGCTGCTGTCCGCCTCGGCCGTCTTGATCTGGTGCCGGGTGCCGACGGGCGCGAGGACGAACAGGCTCTTGGGGACGTCGCCCTCCATCGAGTTGAGCCGGCCCTTGGCGTCGACGCCGAGGATCGCCTCGAACGCCTCGGTGGGCCGGATGACGACCTGCCGGCCGCCCTCGAGGATGCCGGAGCCGCGGCCGGACGCGGGCCCGGCGGCGCTGGACGACGGCGACGGGTCGGTGGCCGTCGGCGCGGCCGGGCTGGGCGCGGTGGACGCCGGCGCGACGGAGCCTGCGGACGGCGCGGGGGGGGGCGCCGGAGTCCCCCTGCGCGGTGCAGGCCGGCAGGGCGAGGCCGGCGGCGAGGGTGAGGGCGAGGGTCGGGAGCGGTCGGCGCACGGTGGGCCTCTCGTCGGGGTTCGGCGGTCGGAGGATCACTGTGCTCGATCGACGCAAGGACCGAACCGGTTCGCCCGGGTTGTGCCCGTTGGGTGCCGCCGGAGGTAACACGCGCGCAACTTTCCGGCAGCCCGCCCTTGACTTGGCGCGTGACGGGGCTCACCCTCGTGCATGGGAGCGCTCCCATGGAAGCGCTCCCATCCCCCGGCACCACCTCTCCCTGGAAGGGGTTCACATGCGTACCTCCTCGCGCCGCGGGCGCGTCCTGTCCGCCGCCGCCCTCGCCGCCGTCACCGCCCTCGGCATGGCCGCGTGCGGCGGCGGGGACGACGACGCCGGCGCCGCCGCCCCGGGCGGCAAGGTCAAGCTGATCGTGGACACGTTCGGCGAGTTCGGCTACGAGCAGCTCGCGCAGGACTACATGGCCGCCAACCCGAACATCACGGTCGAGATCCGCGGCAAGGGGATGACGCTCGACAAGTACTCCCCGCAGCTCACCCAGCAGCTCGCCACCGGCAAGGGCGCCGGCGACGTGGTGGCCATCGAAGAGGGCATCATGATCGAGTACAAGGCGAACCCGAAGAACTTCGTCGACCTGAACCAGTTCGGCGCCGCCGAGTTGAAGGACAACTTCCTGCCGTGGAAGTGGGAGGCGGGGCTCAGCGCCGACAAGGCGCAGGTCATCGGCCTCGGCACCGACGTCGGCGGCATGGCGATGTGCTACCGCAAGGACCTGTTCTCCAAGGCCGGCCTGCCGACCGCGCGCGACGAGGTCTCGGCGCTGTGGCCGACGTGGGCCGACTACATCAGCACCGGGCAGAGGTTCGCCGCCGGGAACACCGGCGCCGCGTTCGTCGACTCCGGCACCGGCATCTACAACACGATCCTGCTGCAGGAGGCCGGCAAGGCCACCGGCTACACCTACTACGACACCGCCGAGAAGCTCGTGGTCGAGACCAACCCGGTGGTCAAGGCGGCGTTCGACCAGACCGCCCAGGTCATCGGCGCCGGGCTGAGCGGCAAGTACCCGCAGTGGAGCCCCGAGTGGACCACCGCCTTCAAGCAGGCCAAGTTCGCCACCATCGCCTGCCCCGCCTGGATGACCGGCGTCATCGAGGGCAACGCGGGCCCGTCCGCCAAGGGCAAGTGGGACATCGCCCGCATCCCCGGTGAGGGCGGCAACTGGGGCGGCTCGCACCTCGCGGTGCCGACCCAGGGCAAGCACCACAAGGAGGCGTACGCGCTGGCGAAGTTCCTCACCAGCAAGGACGGCCTGATCGCCGCGTTCAAGGCCAAGGGCACCCTGCCGGCCAGCGCGCAGGCGCTCGACGACCCGGCCGTCAAGGAGTACAAGAACGCCTACTTCAGCGACGCCCCGGTCGGCGCCATCTTCGGCGAGGGCGCCAAGGCGCTCAAGCCCGTCTACATGGGCCCGAAGAACCAGGCCATCCGCACCGAGGTCGAGAACGCCATCACCCAGATCGACCAGGGCAAGGCCGACGCCGCCAAGGGCTGGCAGAACGCGGTCGCCAACGCCAAGAAGGCCGCCGCCAAGTAGGCCGCCGGACGGGGCCCGCGACGCACCGCACCGCACCGCACCGCGCCCGGGCCCCGTCCCCGCACCGGAGGACCGCACATGACCCTGCAGACCGACGCCGGCCCACCCGCCGCCGGCGCCGCCCCCGACGCCGGGGCGGGCCCGCCGCCCCGCCCGCCGGCCACCCACCGGCCCGGCCGCACCTGGCCCGCCCGCCTCGACATCAAGGCCTCGCCCTACCTGTACGTCGCGCCGTTCTTCGTGCTGTTCGGCATCTTCGGCGCGTTCCCGCTGGTCTACACGGCGTGGGTGTCCCTGCACGACTGGGACCTCATCGCCCAGGACCCGCAGTTCGTGGGGCTGGCGAACTACCAGGCGCTGCTGCGCGACCCCGACTTCTGGAACTCCGTCGTCAACACGCTCGGCATCTTCGTGCTGGCCACCGTGCCGCAGCTGCTGCTGGCGCTGTGGCTGGCCAACACGCTCAACCGCACCATGCGCGCCCGCACCTTCTTCCGGATGAGCGCGCTGGTCCCGAACATCACCTCGACCGCCGCCGTCGCCATCATCTTCAACCAGATCTTCAGCACCGACTTCGGGCTGGTGAACTGGGCGCTCGGCTTCACCGGCCTGGAGAACGTGAACTGGCACAGCGAGCGCTACCTCGGCTGGGTCGCGGTGTCCACGATGGTCAACTGGCGCTGGATCGGCTACAACGCGCTGATCTTCCTGGCCGCCATGCAGGCCGTGCCGCGCGACCTGTACGAGTCGGCGTCCATCGACGGCGCCGGCCGGGCCCGGCAGTTCTGGTCGATCACGGTTCCCATGCTCAAGCCCACGCTGGTCTTCTGCATCATCGTGTCCACCATCGGCAACCTGCAGCTGTTCACCGAGCCGCTGCTGTTCAGCTCGGGGGCGTCGAGCATCCGCGGCGGCGCGGAGCGCGAGGTGCAGACCATCACGATGTACATGTACGAGAACGCCTTCGCGCCCTACTACAACTTCGGCTACGGCTCCGCCGTCGCGTGGATGCTGTTCCTGCTGATCGTGCTGATCGCGATCGCGAACGCGCTCGTCACCCGCCGGATCAGCGGCGAGGGGAAGAGGTAACCCATGGCCACCGGCACCTTCACCAACGCGCCCCCGCCGAACGCGGCCCTCAAGCCCGTCCGCGCCCGGGCGAGCCGGCCGCGGGAGAGCGCGGCGATGCTCTGGCGGGCCACCCCGCTGACCTACGTCGGCCTGCTGGCGGCCACCGTGGCGTCGGTCTTCCCGATCTACTACATGTTCGTGGTCGGCACCCGCAGCAACGACTCGCTGGGCCAGATCCCGCCGCCGGTCACCCCCGGCGGGAACTTCCTCGACAACGCCCGGCGGCTGTTCGCCAACCCCGACGCCATGTTCGCCACCGGCCTGACCAACTCGTTCATCGTCGCCACGGCGGTCACCGTCTCGGTGGTGTTCTTCTCGTCGCTGGCCGGGTTCGCGTTCGCCAAGCTGCGCTTCCGCGGCAGCAACGCGCTGCTGCTGGTCATCATCGGCACGATGATGGTCCCGACCCAGCTCGGCATCATCCCGCTCTACATGATCATGGCGTCGGAGACCCTCAGCTGGGACGGCCGGCTCCAGGCCGTCATCGTCCCCGCTCTGGTCACGGGCTTCGGCGTGTTCATGATGCGCCAGTACGCCTCGCAGGCGGTCAGCACGGAGCTGATCGAGGCGGCGCGGATCGACGGGTGCACGACGTTCCGGATCTTCTGGCACGTGGTCCTGCCCGCGCTGCGGCCCGCCGCCGCGGTGCTCGGGCTGCTCACGTTCATGACGACGTGGAACGATTTCATGTGGCCGCTGGCGGTGCTGGGCGGGGGCGACAACCCGACGGTGCAGCTGTCGCTCAGCAACCTGTCCAACGGCTACTACAGCGACATGTCTCAGGTGTTCACGGGCACGGCCATCGCGTGCCTGCCCCTGCTCATCGTGTTCATCGTGTTCGGCAAGCAGATCATCGGCGGCATCATGCAGGGAGCGGTCAAGGGATGACGACGACAGACGCACGGCCCGCGCGCACCGGGCTCACCTTCCCGCCCGGCTTCGTCTGGGGCTCGGCCACGGCCGCGTACCAGATCGAGGGCGCGGCGAACGAGGACGGGCGGGGCCCGTCCATCTGGGACACCTTCAGTCGCACCCCGGGCAAGGTGTACCGCGGGCACACCGGCGACATCGCCTGCGACCACTACCACCGCTACCGCGACGACGTCGCCATGATGGCCGACCTGGGCCTGGCCTCGTACCGCTTCTCGGTGGCCTGGCCGCGCATCCAGCCCGACGGCACCGGCCCGGTCAACCACCGCGGCCTCGACTTCTACGACCGCCTCGTCGACGAGCTCGTCGGCAAGGGCATCGACCCGGTCGTCACCCTGTACCACTGGGACCTGCCGCAGACGTTCGAGGACCGCGGCGGCTGGACCAACCGCGAGACCGCCGAGGCGTTCGCCGACTACGCCCTGGCCGTGCACCAGCGCCTCGGCGACCGGGTGGCGACCTGGACGACCCTGAACGAGCCGTGGTGCTCGGCGTTCCTCGGCTACAGCACCGGCCGGCACGCGCCCGGCCGGCAGGAACCGGCCGCGGCGTTCGCGGCGGCGCACCACCTCAACCTGGCCCACGGGCTCGCGGTGGCGGCGCTGCGCGGCGCCGGGGCGCGGCGGCTCGGCGTCACGCTCAACCTCGCCTCGGTGCTGCCGCTCGACCCGGCCAGCGACGCCGACCAGGCGGCCGTGCGGCTCGTCGACGGCCTGCACAACCGCATCTTCCTCGGCCCGATGCTCGCCGGCGGCTACCCCGCCGACGTGCTCACCCACGCCGCGCGGTTCGGCGGCACCCCGTGGCTGCGCCCCGGCGACGAGGACCTGATCGGGCAGCCGATCGACGTGCTGGGCGTCAACTACTACAGCCCCACCCACGTCGGCGCCCGGCCAGGCGCGCCCGGCCGCCCCGGCGACTACCCCGGCAGCGAGGGCGTCGAGTTCCGGGCGCCGGTCGGCCCGGTGACCGACATGAACTGGCAGATCGAGCCCGAGGCGCTCACCGCCCTGCTGCTGCGGGTCGCCCGCGACCACCCGGGCCTGCCGCTGCTCATCACCGAGAACGGCGCCGCCTACCCCGACGGCCCCGGCCCGGACGGGCGGGTCGCCGACACCGAGCGCATCGCCTACCTCGACGGGCACCTGCGCGCCTGCCACGACGCCATCGCCCAGGGCGTCGACCTGCGCGGCTACCACGTGTGGTCGCTGCTGGACAACTACGAGTGGGCCGAGGGGTACCGCAAGCGGTTCGGCATCGTGCACGTCGACTACCGGACCCAGGAGCGCACACCCAAGGACAGCGCACTGTGGTTCCGCGACGTCATCGCCCGCAACGGCCTCTGAGCACCCCCACCTGGGGCGGGAGGGCACAATGATGCCCATGCCGACCTCCACCCCCGCCGGCCGGTCGCCGACCCTCGACGAGGTCGCGGCGCTGGCCGGCGTGGGCCGGGGCACGGTCTCCCGGGTGCTCAACGACTCGCCGCAGGTCACCGAGGCCACCCGCGCCGCGGTGCGGCGGGCCATCGAGACCCTCGGGTACGTGCCGAACCGGGCGGCCCGCAGCCTCGTCACCCGCCGCTCCGACTCGGTCGCGGTGGTGATCTCGGAGTCGGACTCCCGGGTCTTCACCGAGCCGTTCTTCGGCGGCTTCATCCGCGGCGTCACCGAGGGCGTCGCCGAGTCCGGCCTGCAGCTGCTGCTGGCGATGGCGCGCACCACGCCCGAGCGGGACCGGCTGCACCGGTTCCTGGCCGGCCGGCACGTCGACGGGGTGCTGCTGGCGTCGCTGCACCGCGACGACCCGCTGCCGCAGCTCATCACCGAGCTGCGCATCCCCGCGGTGTCGGTGGGCCGGATCGCGGGCGACCTGCCGTACGTGGACGCCGACAACGCCGGCGGCGCGCACGCGGCCGTGACCCACCTGCACGCGACCGGCCGCCGCCGGATCGCCACCATCACCGGCCCGCTCGACATGGACGCCGGCGCGGCCCGCCTCGCCGGCTACCACGACGCGCTGGCGGCGGCCGGCGTCCCGCGCGACGAGTCGCTGGTCGCCGTCGCCGACTGGTCGGAGGAGAGCGGCCGGGCCGCGATGGCCGGGCTGCTGGCCGCGGGCGCCGCACCGGACGCCGTGTTCGTCGCCTCCGACCTGATGGCGTCCGGCGCCATGCAGGTGCTGGCCGAGCACGGCCTGCGGGTGCCCGAGGACGTGGCGGTGATCGGCTTCGACGACTCCACCGTGGCCCGGCACACCCGCCCGCAGCTGACCTCGGTGCACCAGCCGGTGTCGGCGATGGGCCTGGAGATGGTGCGGCTGCTGCGCACGGCCATGGCGGGCGGCGACGCCCCGGACTCCCTGGTGCTGCCGACCCGCCTGGTGCTGCGCGAGTCGGCCTGACCGGCCGGTTCCGGCCGGCGCACACCGCGCGGGGCCCGGCGGCCGTGTCGAGGACGGCCCGGCCTGTGTTCCACTTCTGCGGTGCGCACCCTCCTGAGCTTCCTGCGGCCCCACCGCGGCGTGCTGCTGCTCGGCCTCGTCCTCGGCCTGGTCGCCAACGCCGCCAACCTGGCGGCCCCGCTGGTCACCAAGCGGATCATCGACACCCTCGGCGCCGGCGGCGCGCTCGCCGGGCCCATCGGGCTGCTGCTCGGCCTGGTGGTGCTCGGCGCGGGCATCGGGCTGTGGCAGTGGATGCTGCTCGGCGCGCTGGCCGAGCGGGTCGTGCTGGACGCCCGCACGTCGATCATCCGGCGGTACTTCACCGTCCGGCTCGCCGAGCTGACCCGGCGCCCCACCGGCGAGCTGGTCACCCGGGTCACCTCCGACACCGGGCTGCTGCACGAGGCGTCGTCGAGCATCGTCGGGCTGGTCAACGCGAGCATCGCCTTCGTCGCCACGCTCGTGCTGATGGGGGTGCTCGACCTCGTCCTGCTCGGCTGCACCCTGGCCGCGGTGCTCGTCGTCGGCGGGGTGATGAGCGTGCTGCTGCCCACGATCGGCGCGGCGCAGCGGGCCGCGCAGGAGTCCGTCGGCCGGCTCGGCGGCGACCTGGAGGGCACCCTGCGCGCCATCCGCACCGTCAAGGCCAGCCGGGCCGAGGAGCGCCAGTCCGGCCGGATCGAGGCCGGCGCCCGCGACGCCGCCGCGCACAACGTGCGGGCCGCCCGCCGGGCCGCCTGGGTGTGGACCGTCTCCTGGGCCGGCATCCAGGTCGCCATCATCGTGGTGCTCGGCGTGGGCGCCTGGCGCGCCGAGCTGGGCCTGCTGGAGGTGTCCAGCCTCATCGCGTTCCTGCTGTACGCGTTCCAGCTGATGGGCCCGATCGGCGAGCTGACCCAGAACGTCACCGCCCTGCAGTCCGGCATCGCCGCCGCCGCGCGCATCCGCGAGGTCGAGGCGATGGAGCGCGAGCCGCAGGCCGCCCCCGGTGGCGGGCCCGCCCCGCACCCCGACCCGGACGGGCCGGTCGTCGAGCTGCGCGGCGTCACCCTGCGGTACGGCCCGGAGGGCGCCCCGGCCGTCGACGGCGTCGACCTGGCCGTGCCGCGCCGCGGGCACCTGGCCCTCGTCGGGCCGTCCGGCGCCGGCAAGACCTCGCTGTTCTCGCTGATGCTGCGCTTCCTCGACCCGCAGTCGGGCGAGCTGCTGCTCGACGGCGTGCCGTACCGGTCGCTGTCGCCCGCGCAGATCCGGGCCCGGCTCGCCTACGTCGAGCAGGAGACCCCCGTCGTGCCCGGCACGATCCGCGACAACCTGCTGTTCACCCACCCCGACGCCACCGAGGCGGAGCTGCGCGCCGCCCTGCGTGCCGTGCGCCTCGACGGCAAGGTGGACGGCCTGCCCGGCGGCCTGGACACCCCGCTGGGCGGCAGCGAGGTCTCCGGCGGCGAACGCCAGCGCATCGCCCTGGCCCGCGCCATCCTGCGCACCCCCGACGTGCTGCTGCTCGACGAGGCCACCGCTCAGGTCGACGGCCTCACCGAGGCGGCGCTGCAGGCGTGCATCCGCGACCGCGCCGCCACCGGCGCCGTGGTGACGATCGCGCACCGGCTGTCCACCGTGCTGGACGCCGACCACATCGTCGTGCTGGAGGCCGGCCGGATCCGCGCCCAGGGCACCCACGCCACCCTGCTGGCCACCGACACGCTGTACCGCGACCTGGTCGAGGCGCTGCGCATCGCCACCACCCCCGCCGCCGTGGGCTGACCCCGGTCCGGGCCGTCGCGGGTCAGCCGTCGATGCGGTGGATGTGCCGGATCTTGTTGACCGCGTCCAGCGCCGCCGTCTTGTAGCTCTCGGCCAGCGTCGGGTAGTTGAACACCGTGTCGACGAGGTAGTCGACGGTGCCGCCGCAGCCCATCACCGTCTGGCCGATGTGGACCAGTTCGGTGGCGCCGGTGCCGAACACGTGCACCCCGAGCAGCGTGCGGTCCTCCGGCGACACCAGCAGCTTGAGCATGCCGTAGGAGTCGCCGAGGATCTGCCCGCGGGCCAGTTCCCGGTAGCGGGCGATGCCCACCTCGAACGGCGTGGAGCTGTTGGTCAGCTCCTCCTCGGTCTTCCCGACGAAGCTGATCTCCGGGATCGTGTAGATGCCGATGGGCTGCAGCGCGTGCATCTCGCGGGTGGGCTCGTCGCAGGCGTGGTAGGCGGCCAGCCGGCCCTGTTCCATCGACGTGGAGGCCAGCGCCGGGAAGCCGATGACGTCGCCGACGGCGTAGATGTGCTCGACGGCGGTGCGGTAGTGCTGGTCGACCTCGATGCGGCCGCGCCGGTCGGCGCTCAGCCCGGCCGCCGGCAGGTCGAGGTCGTCGGTCTGGCCCTGGCGGCCGGCCGAGTACATGACGGTGTCGGCGGCGATCTTCTTGCCGCTCTTGAGGATGGTCAGCGCGGCCGTGGCGTGCCGTTCCACGGCGGCGACCTCCTCGCCGAAGCGGAACGTCACCGACAGGTCCCGCAGGTGGTACTTGAGCGACTCGACGATCTCGGCGTCGCAGAATTCCAGCATGCCGGGGCGGCGCTCGACGACGGTGACCTTGGTGCCGAGGGCGGCGAACATCGACGCGTACTCCATGCCGATGACGCCCGCGCCGACCACGACCATGCTGCGCGGGACGGCGTGCAGGTTGATGACGCCGTCGGAGTCGACGATGGTGCGGTCGTCGAAGTCGACGCTGTCGGGGCGCGCCGGCCGGGTGCCCGCCGCGATGATGATCTTGTCGGCGGTGACCTTGGTGTCGCGGCCGGTGCCGCTGTCGATCCACACCGTGTGCGGGTCGCCGAACCGGCCCGCCCCGCTGATCAGCGCCACCTGGTTGCGGCTGAGCTGGTTGCGGATGACGTCGGTCTGCCGGTTGATGACGTGCTGGGTGCGCGCCGCCAGGTCGCTGACGCTGATGTCCTCCTTGACCCGGTAGTTGCTGCCGTACAGCTCGCGCTGGCTGAGCCCGGTCAGGTAGAGGACGGCCTCGCGCAGGGTCTTCGACGGCACCGTGCCGGTGTTGATGCACACCCCGCCGATCATGTCGCGGCGGTCGACGATGGCGACCCGGCGCCCGAGCTTCGACGCCGCGATGGCGGCCTTCTGCCCGCTGGGCCCGGATCCGAGAACGAGCACCTCGTAGTCATGCACGGACCCAGCGTCGCAAGCGCGCGGCTCCCGCGCCAGGCTTCGGGTGGATCAGGTGCGCAGCACGGCCACCAGGAAGCCGGCGTCCGGCGTGAACGGGCGCAGGTCCCAGGTGCTCAGCAGCAGGTCGGGGGTGAGCCCGGCGGCGGCCACGTCGGCCAGGAAGTCGTCGAACGCGTACCCGCGGCCGGCGCCGAAGCCGATCACCGCCCGGCCGTCCGGGCGCAGGTGGGCGCCCAGCCGGCGCAGCACCTCGACGCGGGTGTCCGGCGCGACGAACGCCATGACGTTGCCGGCGCTGACCACCGCGTCGAAGCCGGCCTCCGGCAGGTCGAGGGTGGCCAGGTCGCCGACCAGCCAGCGCGGGCCGGGGTGGTCCTCGCGCGCGGCCGCCACGAGCACGGGGTCGAGGTCGACGCCCACGACGTCGTGCCCGGCGGCGGCCAGCGCCGCGCCGACCCGGCCGGTGCCGCAGCCCGCGTCGAGGATGCGGGCCCGGCGGGGGACGAGGGCGTCGACGAGCCGGGCCTCGCCGGCCAGGTCCTCGCCCTCGGCGGCGAGGCGCCGGAACCGGTCCACGTACCAGTCGGAGTGGCCCGGCTTCTCGCGCAGCAGCCGGGTCCAGCCGTTCTCGTCGGGCATGGTCACCAGTCTGACATGCGTGCAAGTTGCAGCTGTGTGCGACTTTCATGTCACTGTGCGAGACTGCCCCGCAATGCGGGAGGCATGGAGGCGCGCATGAACGACGGCGAACGGCGGCTGCAGGAACGGCTGGGCACCACGGAGCGGGCGGACGACTTCTACGAGCGGCAGGTCCTGGACCATCTCAACGAGCCGATGCGGGCGTTCGTCGTCCGCCAGGAGATGATGTTCGTCGCCACGTCCGACGCCCGCGGCGAGTGCGACAACACGTTCCGGGCCGGCCCGCCCGGCTTCGTGCGGGTGCTCGACGACCGCCGCATCACCTGGCCGGAGTACCGCGGCAACGGCGTCATGGCGAGCCTCGGCAACATCACCGAGAACCCGCACGTCGGCCTCGTGTTCATCGACTTCGCCGAGCGGATCGGCCTGCACGTCAACGGCCACGCCGAGCTGGTGGAGGACCTCGGGCTGCCCGAGGACCCGGTGCCCGGGCGGCGGGCCCAGCTGTGGGTGGTGGCGAGGGTGGAGGAGGCGTACATCCACTGCGCCAAGCACATCCCGCGGCTGCTCAAGGTGCCGCGGCAGCGCGGCCACCACACCGACGAGGCGCAGGCGAAGAAGAGCGACTACTTCGCGGTGCGCCGGACCGGCCAGGGCGCCCCGGCCGTCTGAGTGGGCGGCCGCTCCCGTCAGCGGCCCCGGTCGTCGCCCGGCCGGCCGGTCGGGCGGTAGCCGGCGCGGTCCGCGGCGGCGAGGCAGGCGCCGGCCGCGGGGATGCCGTCCGACGTGTGCGGGCTGGTGACACAGGCGGCGGCCGACGCGGCGCCGAGACGCAGGCACCGGTCGACCGGCCAGCGCTCGTGCAGGCCGAGGACGACGCCGGCGGCGAACGCGTCGCCGGCGCCCGTGGTGCTGCGGATCTGAGTGCGGGACAGCCGGACGGAGCCCTGCCGCCAGGTGCGCCCGCCCGGGGCGGCGGCGACGCAGCCGGCGGGGAAGTGCACCACGGCCAGCGTGGAGACCCCGCCGTCGATCAGGCGCAGGGCCATCCGCTCCAGCGTCGCCCAGTCCACCGGCCCGTCCGCGGTGGGAACCGGCGCGTCGAGGCCGGTCAGCGCGCCGGCCTCCAGCTCGTTGATGACCAGGCTGTCGACGTACGGCAGGCAGGGTTCGACGAGCCGGCGCATGCGCTGCGGCGGCAGGTCGACCAGCTCGAGGTTGGTGTGCATCCCCGCCGCCCGGGCCCGGCGCAGCAGCGCCGACCAGCCGTTGCCGCCGCCGGGCAGGGCGGTGTCCATCGTCTCGTGGATGCCGGGCGCGCCGGCGTGCAGGATCCGCGCGGAGGACCGCCCGAGGTCGGCGGTCGCGCCGTCGAAGAGGGCGTTCGCCCCGCGATGGTGGAAGAACGTCCGGCGCCCGCCGTCGCGCTCGACCATCACGTCGGTGAACGACGTGACCGCACCCGGGATCCGCGCGACGCCGGTGGTGTCGATGCGCAGCGTCGCGCACGCCGCCAGCATGAGGTCGCCGTGCAGGTCGTCGCCGACGGCGCCGAGCATGCCGACGTCGAAGGCGGCGCCGAGCAGGCGCAGGTCCACGGCCATGTTCAGGCCGGGCCCGCCGGTGCCGGTGGAGACCTGCTCGATCGTCGCCAGGTGGTCGAGCGCCGGGTACGCGTCGATCACCTTGGCGACGTCGGCGACCACCGACCCCGCGCACAGCACGCCGGCGCGCGTGGTCATTCCGCACGCAGCGCGGGGTCGGTGACCTCCAGGTCCGCCTCGAGCGTGCGCCGGGCCGCGATGCCGGCCGCGGCGAGCGCGTCGTGGTAGGCGCGGACGGCCTCGGCGGGCGTGAGGTCGCCGCGGAGCACGGGCCGCAGCAGAGCGACGAGGTCGAGCTGGGACTCCGCCCGCTGGATCTTGCGGCCGAACAGGGCGACCCGGGCGCCGTGCCGCTCGGCCCGGTGCAGCAGCTCGAACGTGTCGCGGGTGGTGCCGGCCGAGCCGCCGAGGATCCCCACGACGATCGACGCGTCGTGCTCGACCAGCTCGGCCACCGCCGCGCCGCCGTTGTACGCCATCTTCAGGAACAGCGGGCGGTGGGCGGTGGTCACGCCCGCCAGGGTGCGCACGATGGAGTCGTTGACGAACGCGCCGAACTGCTCGGGGGCGAGCCCGGCGGGCGCGTTGGGGTTGAACACCTCGAGGAAGTGCCGCAGGCCGAGCTCCGCGGCCTCCCGGCGGAACGCGGCGTACGCCCGCAGGGTGGCCACGTCGTGGTCGAGGTCGTTGTTGAACGTCACCGAGTACAGCACCAGGTCGCAGAACCGGCGGACCTCGGCCAGGTCGGCGGTCCGGAACGGCCGCGACGGCCGCGTGGCGTAGCCGCCGCCGCGGGGGTTCCAGATGTCGGTGGTGTCGTTGGCCCGCACGGCGAGCGTCACGTCGTCGCCGAGCGAGCCGTCGCCGGCCAGCCGCTCGCCGTTGGACGCCGACGTCAGCACGATGTCGAGCCGGCCGTGGTCGATCTGGGCCCGCATCGCCTCGACGTACGCCGCGCGGGTGCGGTGGCGGCCGTTCTTGCCGGGGACGGGACCGGCGGCGGTGACGCCGAAGGCCATGTCCGCGTCCTTGGCGTCGGCGATGACGAAGTCGTCGGGGGAGTACCGGCCCTCCAGGACGGCGCTCAGCTTGCGGTCGAGGCGGCGGACCGGCGATGACGAGGCGGTGGACATCCACCCTCCAGTCGGGGGGTTCAGTAGCTGACGGTGAGGCCGCGCGGCGTGTGCCGGACGGCCAGCGCGGACAGGCCCGGCACGGTGTCGCCGTCGAGGCGGGGGTAGGTGGTGAGGACGCCGACGGTGCGGCAGCCGGCGCGGGTGGCGGAGGCGATGCCGGCGGGCGCGTCCTCGACGGCGAGGCAGCGGGCCGGCGGGTGGCCGATCCGCCCGGCGCCCAGCCGGAAGGGTGCGGGGTCGGGCTTGCCGGTCGCCACGTCGTCCGCCGTCACCAGCGTCCGCGGCACCGGCAGGCCGGCGGCGGCGAGGCGGGCCGTGGCCAGCCGCAGCGGTGCGCTGGTGACGATGCCCCAGCGCGGGGCGGGGATCGCCGCGACGAGGTCCGCCGCGCCCGTGGTGGCGACGACGTCGGCGGTGTCGTCGATCTCGCCCTCGACGAGGATCCGGTTCAGCTCGTGGACGCGCTCGTCGGACAGCTCCGGTGCGACGATGCGCAGGACCTGGGAGCCGGGGATGCCCTGCAGGGCGCCGACGAGGTCCTCACCGGCGCGGCCGATGAGCGTGGCGATCCGCTGCCAGTTGCGGTGCACGCTGGCCGTCGAGTCGACGAGGGTGCCGTCGAGGTCGAACAGGACGGCGTCGACCGTGAACCGCGTCATGCAGCCTCCGTCGGAAGGGCCGGCAACGGGTGCCGGGTACGGGCACCGGCCTCGAAGGCCGGTGCCCGCGGTGGTCAGCAGCTGGACTTGTAGACGGCGGCCTGGCCCTCCGGGGTGTCGAGGTTCTCCTTCGTGATGACGGTGAAGCCGGTCTGCACCTTGGGTGTCACCTGACCGCCGTCGAGGGCGGCCACGGCCATGTCGACCCCGTACTGGCCGATGGTGGCGGGTTGCTGGGCGACGAGGGCGTTGACCGTGCCGTCCCGCAGGGCCTTGACCTGACCCGGCCCGGCGTCGAAGCCGACGATCTTGACCTGGGCGCCCTTGTTGGCCTGGCGGACGCCGGTGGCCGTGCCCTCGGCGGCGAACAGGTTGGCGGCGAAGACCCCGACCAGGTCGGCGTCCTTCTGCAGCGAGGAGGTCATCAGGTTGGCGGCGGTGGCGGGGTCGTTGTGCGAGTACTGGATGCCGACGTACTGGAACTTGCTGTCCGCCTTGACGGCGTCCTCGAAGCCCTTCGCGCGGGCGTCGGTCGTCGAGATGCCGGGGTCGGTCGACATGATCATGACCTTGCCGCCGTCGGGGTTGAGCTGCTTGATGGCCTCGAAGGCGGCCTTGCCGCCGCCGATGTTGTCCGAGGCGATCGCCGACGCCGCGTACGACGGGTCCTCGGTGGTGGTGTCGACCAGCACGACCTTGGACCCGCCCTGCGCCACGGCCTCCAGCGGCGACTGCATGGCGGTCACGTCGGTGGGCGCGATGAGGACGGCGTCGGGCTTGTTCGCCCGGACGGAGTCCACGATGGGCCGCTGCAGGGTGGGGTCGAACTTCTGGGGGCCCTGGGTGTTCACGGTGACGCCGAGCTTGGCGGCCTCCGCCTCGATGCCGCACTGCATGGAGATGTAGAACTCGTCGCCGGCGACGCCCTGGATGAACTGGATGCTGTAGTTCTTCGAGGCCTTGCCGGGAACGGTGACGGAGGTGGCGGCGGGAGCGGCGGGGTCGACGGAGGCGCCGCCCCCGTCGGCCGCACCGCTCTCCGCCGGCTTGGTGCTGGTGCACGCGGTCACGGGCAGTACGAGCGCCACGCCGGCTGCGGCGAGGGCGAGGGTTCTGCGACTCATGGCGGTGTCCTTCACTTCCTGGTCCTGAACATGGCGAGCAGCGGGTTGGGTGCACTGGCGCCGCGCAACGCGGCGGCGCGGCGCGACTGGTCGACGTAGACGGCGGCGACCAGGACGGTTCCCACGGCGACGCCCTGCCAGAAGGCCTCGACGCCGATGATGACGAAGCCGGCCTGCAGCACCGCGGGGATGAACAGGCCGACGACGGTGCCGAAGATCGAGCCCTGGCCGCCGAAGATCGACGTGCCGCCGATGACGACGGCGGCGATGACGTTGAGGTTGGTCAGCGACTGCCCGGCGATCGTGGTGGTGCCGAACTGCGCCAGCGCCAGGACGGCGCCCAGTCCCGCCATCGCGCCCGAGAGGGCGTAGACCATGATCAGGTGGCGGTCGACGTTGATGCCGACGCGGCGGGCGCCCAGCTCGTTGGAGCCGATGGCGTAGGTGTACCGGCCGAACTTCGTCTTGTGCAGGACGATCCCGCCGATGACGACGACGACGAGGGCGACGAACGGCAGCGCCGGGACGCCGAGGATCCTGACGTAGGTGTTGAAGTCGGTCAGGGCCTCCGGCACCGAGCGGATGTCGATGCCCCCGGTGAGCACCTGCGCCAGGCCGAGGGCGATCGACAGCGAGCCGAGGGTCACGATCAGGGCCGGGATCTTGGCCTTGGCGACCAGGAACCCGTTGAGCACCCCCCACGCGACGCCGGACGCGATGGCGGCCAGGATGCCGAGCCCGGCGACGCCCCAGCTGTCGCCGCCGGAGGCCGCCATCACCTTGGCCGCGACGACGGACGAGAAGACGAGGACGGAGCCGATGGACAGGTCGATGCCGGAGGTGATGATGACGAACGTCATCCCGACCCCGAGGACGGCCCACACGGCGATGTTCTGCGAGATCAGCGAGAAGTTGCTGGTGGAGAGGAACTTGTCGCCGGCGGCGAGGGAGAACGCGAGGATGATGAGCAGCAGGACGCCCAGGATCCACACCGACTGCAGGTTGCCCAGGCGCTTGAGGTAGGAGTCGGAGGGGGGTGCGTCGGCGACCACCTGCTGGTCGGGCGCCTGTCCGGGTGGGGTGATGACGCTCATGCCGCGCCTTCTTTGCTGTCGATCGTGCTGTAGTCGAGGGCGCCGGTCATCGCGCCGACGAGCTGCTCGACCGTGGTCCCCTCGGCGGGCATGGTCGCCACCCGGGTGCCGAGCCGCATGACCTGCACGCGGTCGGCGACCTCCAGGACGGCGGGCATGGAGTGCGAGATGAGGACGACGGCGATGCCCTTGTCCCGTACGCGCTTGATGGTGTCCAGGACGTTCTTCGTCTGGACCACGCCGAGGGCGGCGGTGGGCTCGTCGAGGAAGACGATCTTGTTGGCCCAGGTGATGGCCCGCACGATGGCGATCTGCTGGCGCTGACCGCCGGACATCGCGCCGACCTGCGCGGTGAAGGACCGCACCGTGCCGCCGAGTTCCCGGAAGCCGGCCTGGGCCCGGGTGCGCATGGTCTTGTCGTCCATGAAGCCGAGGCGTCCCAGCAGGCCCCGGCGGGGGATCTCGCGGCCGAGGAACATGTTCTGCACGGGGTTGAGGTGCGGCGCGAGGGCGAGGTCCTGGTAGACGACCTCCATGCCCATGTCCGACGCCTGGTGGGGGCTGGTGATGGTGACGCGCTCGCCCTCGAAGAACAGCTCTCCGGAGTCGACGGGCAGGTTGCCGGTGAGGGCCTTGACCATGGTGGACTTCCCGGCGCCGTTGTCGCCGATGAGGGCGACGACCTCGCCGGCGTCGACGTCGAAGGACGCGTTGTCGAGCGCCCGGACATGGCCGAAGCTGCGGGACAGTCCTCGGGCTTCGAGGAGTGGGGGCATGAGGGGTCACCTCTTCGGGGATGGGGGAGGGAGGGGGAGGGGGAGGGGAGCGGCGGTGCGGCGACGGGGCGGTGTCGCCCGGTCGCCCGGTCGGCGGTGGGCCCTGTCAGCACCATCCCACCGGCCACACCGGTGCGCGTGCCGGCGGACGCGTGCTGCGTGATGGCGCGAATCCCGCCCGGGCGGGTGCGGGTCAGGGAACGAGGACGACCTTGTGCACGGACGGATCCGTGGCGAGCGCGTCGAGGGCCTTGCCGTAGTCGTCGAGCGCGAAGCGGTGGGTGATGATGCCGTCCGTCCTGGCCCGGCCGGTGCGCAGCGAGGCGATGGCCGCGCCGAACGAGGTGATCTCCGCGAAGGAGCCCTTGATGGTGATCTCGCGGCGGAAGACGTCGAACGGGTGGAACGTGACGACCTCGTCCGCCCGGGTGACGCCGTAGATCATGACTGTGCCGCCGTTGCGGGTGACCGGGACGCAGATGTCCGCCACCGCCGTCGACCCGGTCGCCTCGACCACGACGTCGTAGCCGTCGCCGGAGGGCGACGCGTCCCGGACCCTGGCGATGTTGCCCGCGCGGTCGGCGCGGTCGATCTGGACGGTGCGGTCGATCCGCAGGCTCGACGCGGTGTCCAGCTTGAACCGGCTGGGGGCGGCCACCGTGACCGACGAGGCGCCGCCGCTCGCGATCAGCTGGGCGAGCAGCAGGCCGGTCGGCCCGGCGCCGAACACGAGGGCGCTCGCGCCGGGCCGCACCTGCAGCGTCTCCAGCCCGTGCATCGCGCAGGCCGCCGGCTCGGCGAAGACGGCGGTGTCCTTCGGCAGGCCGTCGACGGAGAACACGAGGTTCTCCGGGACGGTCACGTACTCGGCGAAGAAGCCCGGGAAGTTGCTGCCGCAGCCCTTGAGGTTCGCGCACAGGATGAGCCGCCCGGCCCGGCAGTAGTCGCAGGTGCCGCAGTGCACGTTGGGGTTGATCGTGACCTGTTCGCCGAGCCGGAACCGGGTGACGCCCGCGCCGAGGCGGTCGACGACGCCGACCGCCTCGTGTCCGGGGATGAGGGGGAAGACCGCGTTGAAGTCGCCCTCGTGGATGTGCAGGTCGGTGCCGCACATCCCGATCTGGTCGAGCTTGATGCGCACCTCGCCGGCGCCGGCCTCCGGCGTGGGGACGTCCGTGACGGCGTAGCTGCGGGGGGCGTCGTAGACGACGGCCTTCATGGCGGCTCACTTTCCTCGCGGTGGACGACCACGGCAGGAGCGCTCGTCGCGGCCTTCGGGGCGTACTCGGGCAACAGTCCGGAAACCTGAGGCTATGGCATGTCACCGTTGTCTGTCACCGGTGACATAGAGAAAATCTTGATTATGCTGTCACCGGTGGACAGGCGTGCGCCGCGCTGCGGACCGAGCCCCCCGACATGCCGTGACCTGGAAGGATGACGACGTGAGCACGATGCGTCAGGTGGCCGAGCGGGCCGGCGTGAGCGCCAAGACGGTTTCGCGGGTGATGCACGATGACCGATACGTGTCGGCCGACGTCCGGCAGCGCGTCGAGCGGGCGATCGCCGAACTCGGCTACGTGCCCAACGTGCTCGCGCGGACCTTCCGGTCGGGGCGCGACGCGGTCATCGGCGTCGCGGTGCCCAGCATCTCGGACCCGTTCTTCGCGGCGCTCACCGGCGAGGTCGAGCGCGTCGCCCGGGCCCGCGGCGTCGCGGTGCTGGTGACCAGCATCGGCACCGATCCGGCGCACGAACAGGCGGCGGTCCACGCGCTCCTCGGCCGGCAGGTGACGGGGCTCATCATGGCGCCGGTCGCGGCGGACCAGTCGTACCTGCGGCCGTGCCAGGACCGCACCGTCATCGTCTTCATCGACCGTCCACCGGCGAGGATCGTGGCCGACAGCGTCGTCGAGGACGACCTCGGCGGCGCGCACGCCGCCACCACGCACCTGCTCCGGCACGGCCATCGCCGCGTCGGCTTCGTCGGCGACACGCTCGCCATCGCCACGACGGCCCGGCGCCTCGAGGGCTACCGTGCCGCACTCGCCGACGCGGGGATCGACCCGGACCCCGGGCTGGTGGCCCTGACGGCCGCCTCGGACGAGGACTCGGCCAAGGCGCTGGTCGACCTGCTCAGCCTTCCCGAGCCGCCGACCGCACTGTTCTCCTCCAACGCCCGCACGTCGATCGGGATCATCCCCGCGCTGCAGGCAGCGGGCCGCACCGACGTCGGGCTCGTCAGCTTCGGCGACTTCCCGCTCGCCGCCGCGCTGCAGCCGCCGGTCACGGTCATCGACCAGGACCCGGCCTCCGTCGGCCGGACGGCGGCCACGCGGCTCTTCGAACGCCTCGACCACCCGAACCGCCGGCTGAAGCGCAGGATCGTCCTGCCGGTGCCGCTGATCTCCCGCGGTTCCTGCCGGGGCCGCCCCGGGCCGGACTGCGGCTGAGGCCCCGGGCCGCGTCCGGCCCGGGGGCTCGCCGGCCGGGCCGGACACGGCGGATCTCAGGCGCGGACGTCGGTCCAGGGACGGGCGCTACCGGCGGCCACGGCCACCAGCTGCTCCAGCCGCGGCCGGGCGACGTCGGTGAGGAAGGCCTGCCGGTCCTTGCCGGTCAGCGGGAGCGACTCGCGCCAGACGGACCGGCCCGCGATGAAGCCGGAGGCGCCGCCCTCGTCGAAGGCGACGCGCAGCACCTTGGTGAAGTCGTCGAACGGCACGCCGGCCGACAGCACGGCCCACGGGCGGTCGAGGACCTCGGCGAGCCGCCGGCAGCCCTCGGGGGAGCCCGGGTACTCGAGCTTGAGCAGGTCGCAGTCGATCTCGTTCAGGGCCCGCGCGGCCTCGATGATGGCGTCCTCGCGCCGGCGTCCCGTGAGGTCCTCGCCCGGCAGCGGGTAGACGAGGTTCTCGACGACCGACGGGATGCCCGTCGCGGCGCAGTCGGCGACGACGTCCCGCACCGCCCGCAGGCACATCTCGACGAGGTCCGGCTCGCCCGCCGCCGGCGCCGGGCGGTCGGCCCGCAACTGGGCGAAGAACTTGTTCGCGTCGCCACCCTGGCCGAGCACCCACCGCGAGTCGAGCTCGGGGTCGCGGTGGGTGATGGGCTCGCTGCCGAACTTCCCGCGCTCGGCCGGCTCCGACGCCACCAGCAGCCCGCAGGACGGCGCCAGCGCGTCGTTGCCGGTGATCGCCGGGACGCCGTACGTCGGGTCGAACAGGATGCCGCTCGCCAGCGGCGTCAGGGCGCGGGCCACGTCGGCCTTGGACTGGCGCAGGTCGTCGTCGGTCGCCTCGATGCCGACGGCGGTGAACATGCGCCGCAGCGTGTTGCGCTGGTCCATGGCGATGATCGAGAAGACGCCGTCGGGCCCGGCGATGTCGGCGAGGGTGCGGACGGGGTTGCTGGTCGTGGCGGGCATGGGACTCCTTCTAAACGGGGCTCGGGGGAGCGAGCGGGACGCCCGCGGGCGCCGAGGCGGCCCGCAGCGCGACGAGTGCGGCGCCGGCGACGCCGGGCTCGGCGATGTCGGCGAACTCGAGGTGGTCGATGGCGGCGGCCTTGGCGCGACGCACGCTGGCCATGCGGGTCCATCCACCGCTGGCGACCGCCCGCCGATGCGGCCGGACGACGCCGTGCAGGGTGGTCAGCAGCTTGCGGGTCTCGGCCGCCGTGTAGCGGGTGGCGGCCGCCCAGACGACGGGCGGGCCGGCGTCGTCGCGGACCCGCAGGACGACGTCGTCGCCGGTCGGTCCTGCCCCCGACAGCTCGAGGCCCGCCGGCAGCGGTCCCACGTCGAGCGCCGCGGCGTCCAGCCGGTCGCGCGCAAGGCCGTCCGTGGCGCCGAGCAGGCCGAGGACCCGGCGCAGCAGCAGACCCCCGCGGACGCCGCCCAGCAGCAGGGTCGTGTCGGGCAGGATGTGGGCGCCGACCGAGATGCCGTGCCCCACGAGCCGCTCCCGCTGGTCGTCGGTCAACCGCCCCGGCAGCGAGCGGGCGATGACGTCCGCCGTGCCGGTGGAGTTGAACAGCTCGTCGGCGCCCGTGGCGCCGGCGCCGATCGCGGCGACGGGATGGTCGTGCCCGGCGACCGTCAGCACGGCGCCCTGCACGTTCGCGGGCAGGGCGCCGCAGCGCAGCCGGCCGGCGGACACACCCGACGGACGCGGCTCGGCCAGCAGCCCGGCAGCCAGGCCGAGCGTGTCGGCGCCCTCCTGCCAGGGGCGGCCGCCGGCCTGGTCGAGCAGGCCGGTCCGGGACGCCAGGGACGGTTCGCTGACGGTGTCGCCGCCCAGGAACCGCACGAGGTATTCGGGAACGCTCAGCCACCGGTGCTGCGCGGTCGTCGTCAGGCCCTGGTCGGCGAACCACATCAGCTTGGCGACGCTGGCCTGGCAGTCCCAGGGCAGCCCGGTGCGCCGGACGAAGATGCGCGGGAAGCCGGGATGCCGACGGCTCACGCGGGCCACCTGCTCCTCGCCGCGGCGGTCGAACCAGGCGATCACGGGGGTGCCGGCCCGGCCGGCGCCGTCGAGCAGGACGCCGCTCTCGGCCAGCCCGGCGACCCCGAGGCCAAGGACGCGGACGTCGCCCGACGTCGCCTCTGCCCGGGCCAGGGCCGTGCGCAGCAGGCCGACGACGAAGCCGGTCAGCGCCTCGGCCGTCGTCTCCGTGCCGCCGTCCGGCGTCGTCGTCCACGGGGTGCGGCCCTCCACGAACGACAGCCGGCGGCCGTGGACGTCCCGCAGCAGCACCTTGGTGGACGTGGTGCCGAGGTCGATGCCCACGACGCCGTCGGCCGGGCTCATGCCGTCAGCTCCCCGGAACCGCGTTGAATCAGGCGGACCGGGACGTGCGTGGTCAGCACGGGCAGGTCCGGATCCGCCAGGCGGGCCGTCAGGCGGCCGACGGCGGCCAGCCCGACCGTGCCGGCGGGGTGATCGAGCACGGTGATGCCCGGCTGCAGGGCGTCGGCCATGGCGAAGTCGCCGAAGCTCACCAGGGCCACGTCGGTGCGCCGCTCGGCGTGCAGCGCCGGCACGACGCCCAGCGAGCAGCGGGTCGCGGCGCTGATGATCGCCGTCGGGGCCTGGCCCGCCAGCAGCTTGCGGGTGGCGTCCGCCGCGCTGCGTGGATCAGGGCAGTCGGCGCGCACGAGGTCGCCGGGCACGTCGAGGCCCCGCGCCGCCATCGCCTCCCGGTAGCCCGCTAGCCGCGCGAGCGATGTCGGCACCCGCGGGTGGTCGCCGACGTAGGCGATGCGCCGGTGGCCGTGGGACGCCAGATGGCCGACGGCGCGGGCGGTCGCGGCCCGGTCGTCCACCCCGACGAGGTCGGCGTCCACGCCGTCCGCCGGCCTGTCGACCAGCACCACGGGCGTCGCCGCCGCGACCGGCTGGAGCCACGAGTGGTCGCCGGCGGTCGGCGCCAGGATCAGACCGGCGACCCGGCGGCGGATCAACTGCTCGACCAGGGTGCGCTCCCGCGCGGGATCCCGGTGCGTGGAGGCGATCAGCACGGACCTGCCCGCCTCGGAGGCGGCCAGCTCGACGGCGCCCACGAGCGTGGCGAAGAAGGGGTCGTCCACCGACTCCACGACCAGGCCGATCGTCGCGTCGGTGCCGGCCCGCAGGGACCGTGCCGCCGAGTCGGGGACGAAGCCGAGGTCACGGATGACGTCCTGCACCCGCCGCCGAGTGGCGTCCGCGACGCGCGGGTCGTTGTTGAGCACGCGCGATGCCGTCCGCATGCTGACGCCGGCGGCCTGCGCGACGTCGCGAAGGATGATGTGCCCGCTCATGGACGTCGCCTCCACTCCTGCTGTGCCATCGATGGCAAAAGCCAGTGTCCGGCACCGTTGCCATCGATGGCAAACGTTATGGCACAGGTGTGGCCGACGCTGCGACGACCCGTCGCACCAGCTCGTCCGGGGGCAGCTCGGCCGACAGCGGCAGGTGCGGCACCGACGGCGCCGCCGCCAGCGCGGCCAGCCGTCCGGCGTACCCCTCGCCGTCGGCGAGCTTGGCCTGGTCGCGGGCCGCGCCACGCGCGCGCAGCCGGCGCACGATCTCCCCGGGCTCCAGGTGGAGCCAGACGAGGAGGGGGACGCCGCCGGCCACCTCCAGGCGCGACCGCAGGACCGTCCAGGCCCGCGGGTCGGCGCGCTCGGTGGTGTACGGGGCGACGAGCACCACCGGCACGCCGGCGGACAGGTTGTCGACGGCCAGATCGGCCAGGACCTCGTACCGGGCCGCCCGGGTCAGACCGCCGAGCCGGGGATCGTCCAGGTCGTCGACGTCCACCAGCCGCTGGACGACCTCGACCAGCGGCTTCGTCGCCACGTCCTGGTCCAGCAGGGCCGCCCCGAGCCGGCCGGCCAGCAGCCGGCCGAGGGTGCTCTTGCCGGTGCCCGGCGCGCCCGTCAGCAGCACCACGGGCAGGTTTCGTCCGGTGGACATTCGGCGACCTCCCGGCGGCCGGGCGACGGCGCCGCAGCGCCCCACGGCCCGAGCCTAGCCGCTGCCGCCGGTCCCGCCGGGCGGCGCCGGCGTCCACCCGGGACGGGTCAGTCCGCGCGCTCCGGGTCGGGCACGCCGGCCCGCTCGTCGCGGTCGGCCCACTCCAGCAGGGTGGTCAGCGGGTGGTGCACGTCGTCGATGGCGGCGTGCAGGTCGCCCAGCCGGGCGAACCGGGCCGGGACGGTGGCGATGGTGAAGTCGCGCGGGTCGGCCGCGTCGATCTCGTCCCACGTGACCGGCGTGGACACCGTGGCGTCGGCGTTGCCGCGCACCGAGTACGCGCTGGCGATGGTGTGGTCGCGGGCGTTCTGGTTGTAGTCGACGAACACCGCCGCCGGGTCCCGGTCCTTGCGCCACCACGTCGTGGTGACGTCGTCCGGGGCGCGGCGCTCCACCTCGCGGGCGAACGCCAGCGCGGCCCGGCGCACGTCGGCGAAGCCGTGCTCGGGCCGCACCCGCACGTAGACGTGCAGGCCGCGGCCGCCGGAGGTCTTCGGGAAGCCGGTGATGCCCAGCTCGCCGAGCACCTCGCGGACGACGCCGGCCACCCGGCGCACCCGGTCGAACGGGCAGTCCGGCATGGGGTCCAGGTCGATGCGCCACTCGTCGGGCTTCTCGGTGTCGGCGCTGCGCGAGTTCCACGGGTGGAACTCCACGGTGGACATCTGGACGGCCCAGATCACCTCGGCGAGCCGGGTCACGCACAGCTCGTCGGCGTGCCGGTTGTAGCGCGGGAAGTGCACCCGCACCGTGCCGAGCCACGGCGGGGCGCCGTTCGGCACCCGCTTCTGGTGCACCTTGTCGCCTGCCACCCCCTCGGGGAAGCGGTGCAGCATGCACGGCCGCTCGCGCAGGGCGCGGACGATGCCGTCGCCGACCGACAGGTAGTAGTTCGCCAGGTCGAGCTTCGTCCAGCCGTGCGCCGGGAAGTAGACCCGGTCCGGGTTGCTCAGGCGCACGGTGAAGTCCCCGACCTCGAGTTCTGTCGCGGGCGACGCCATGACTGACAACCTAGCCTGCCCGCGTACCCTGCGGACCATGGAACCGGCCGACGACGGCCCGGCGGTGGCGGCGTCGCTCGCCGAGCGACTGGCCGGCCTGACCTTCACGGACCTGACGACGGACGAGGCCACGGCCGCGATCATCGACGCCGTGGCCGGCTGGGGCGCGGCGCGCGGCTGGCGCGTCTACCGGCGGGCGCCCAGCGTGGTGCCGCTGCCGCCACCGTTGCAGCGGCAGCACTCGGTGCTCGACGTGGCGTTCGCCCGGCCCGGCGGCCGGCCCGTCGCGGTCGAGGTGGACCACACCCACCGCGCCCGCACGGTCGACAAGCTGCTCGCGGAGGCCGGGGCGGGCAGGGTGGCGATCTGGGTGCGCTGGGGGCCCGGCCGCTTCACCGCGCCGCCGGAGCCGGTGCGGATGGTGACGCTGGAGGTGGCCCGGCGCGCGGGCCGGCACACGCTCGCCCCGGACCGGCCGCCGCCCGCACACTCCGGCGGGGCCGCGGGCGACGAGGTCGAGCTGTTCTAGGACGCTACGCGAACCGGCCGGGGTCGCCCAGGCCCGCGCGCAGCACCACCGGCTCGCTGTCGGACAGGTCGACGATCGTGGTGCCCACCGTGCCGCACTCGCCCGCGTCCACCACCGCGTCGACGGCGTGGTCGAGCCGCTCCTTGATCTCCCAGCCCTGGGTCATCGGCTCGGCGTCGCCGGGCAGCTGCAGCGTGCTCGACAGCATCGGCTCGCCCAGCTCGGCGAGGATGGCCTGCACGACGGCCGCGGCGGGGATGCGCACGCCGACCGTCTTCTTGCGCGGGTGCAGCAGCCGCCGCGGCACCTCGCGGGTGCCGGGCAGGATGAACGTGTACGGCCCCGGCGTGGCCGCCTTCACCGCCCGGAACACCGCGTTGTTGATCTGCACCAGCTGACCGAGCTGCGCGAAGTCCCGGCAGACCAGCGAGAAGTGGTGCTTGTCGCCGAGCTGGCGGATCTCCCGGATCCGGTCCAGCCCGTCCTTGTTGCCGATCCGGCAGCCCAGCGCGAACGAGGTGTCGGTCGGGTACGCGATCAGCCCGTCGTCGCGCAGGAGCCGCACGATCTGGCCGACGGCCCGCGGCTGCGGGTTGTCCGGGTGCACGTCGAAGTACTTGGCCATGCGGGGAGCCTAGGGCCTGCCCCAGAGCGCGGCGTAGGCGCGCGCCGAACCGGGGTTGGCCCGGCAGCCGGCGTCGCCCGCCCGGAACAGGCTGGACTGCACCCCGCCCGCCTCGCAGTTGGAGAAGTACGCCTCGTACGCCAGGTGCGGGGCGTGCCGGGCGAACCACGCGTGCATCCACCGGACGTAGCCCGGGTTCTCCCGCCCGGCGTCGCCGGTGGGCACCACGCCCCACTCGCCGACCGCGAACAGCTTGCCGTGCCGCCGCGCGAAGGCCAGCAGCCAGGTCAGGCCCTCGGGGCGGTTCGCGGTGGCGTCGAACTGGGCGCGGGTGCGCGACGCCGGCCAGTGGTCGTAGTTGTCGATGCCGACGATGTCGACGTACGCGTCGCCGGGGTAGCAGTTGGTGCTGCGCCCGCCGCACACCCCGGCCGGGGTGCCGTGGGCGTTGATCGTCCAGTCGATGAGCGCGGCCGGGTTGCCGGCCCGGATGCCGTCGGCGGCCCGCCGGAAGCAGGCGATCCAGGTCGCCGTGTCGGTGGCGTGCCACGGCATGAAGGTGCCGTTGAACTCCCACCCGAGCCGCACGATCGAGTCGCCGCGGCCGTGCCGCACCATCAGGGCGCCGAAGTCGCGCCAGTGGGCGTCGAAGTCGCCCCGGGCGCAGCCGGGCAGGTCGGCGGCGCGGCCCTCCGGCACCAGCCCCTGCGACACCACCAGCACCCCGGGGAACCCGGCGTAGTCGGCGAACGTCCAGCCGGTGCCCCGGGTCATCGACTCCCAGCTGGTCCGGTCGGTGTAGGTCTGTGCGACGCCGCACGACCGGCCGCGGGCGGCGCAGAACCGCTCGACGGCCGCCCGGTCGTTGACGGGGTCGCCGTTGGCGCCGGACAGCCCGCTGTCACCGGGCCAGCGGCCCGCCGGCCGGGCCCGCGCCAGCATCACCGAGGCCCGCGGGCTGAGCGCGGCCGGTGTGCCGGGCGCCCGCGACGCCGGCGCGACGGCGGCGGCCGACCCGATCACGGCGGCCGGCGGCCCGGCGGCGGACGGCGCCGCCGGGGGCGCCGCCGGGACCGAGGCGGGCGGCGCCGCCGCGGGCGGGGCGGGGGAGTCGGCGCCGGGGGCCGCCCACAGCGCCGCGGCGGTCGCCACGGCCGCGGCGACGGCCAGGGCGACGGCCGGGGCGACGGCCGGGTACGCCGCGCGCCGGCGCGGGTGCGGTGATGTCATCGGCGACCATCATGCACCCGCCGGTGACCCGCGACGACCGTGCGCAACGAGACGCGGATCACCACCGCGGGCGGGGGCTCCCGCCTTGCGGCCGAGATCACGCCGACGGCGCCCGCGCCGCTGGTCCGGTTCGCGTTCCCGCAGGCCAGGGCCGCTCACGCGGTGCTCGCCGAGCGGCTGCGGGCGGCGCTGACACCGGCCGGGCGACCCGGGCGTGTGACGATAATTGACCGCCCCTGACCTGCGCATCTTGCTACCGTGGCGCGTCAGGTCCACGGGTCCGGGAAACATCGGCCGTGCGCGGCCGCCCAGGGGGAGTCACGGTGTCCCAGCAACACGCCATCTCGTCGGCGGACAAAATTGACGGGGCAGTTCTCAAGATCGCCGGCGTGGTTGTGCTCGGCGCGATCATGTCGATCCTCGACGTCACCGTCGTCAGCGTCGCGCTGCCGACCTTCCAGCAGGACTTCGGCGCCTCCTACGCCGAGGTGGCGTGGACGATGACGGCGTACACGCTGTCGCTCGCCACGGTCATCCCGGCCACCGGCTGGGCCGCCGACCGGTTCGGCACCAAGCGCCTCTACATGGCGGCGCTGCTGCTGTTCACCCTCGGCTCGGGGCTGTGCGCCACGGCCGACTCCATCGAGCAGCTCATCGCGTACCGGGTCCTGCAGGGCCTCGGCGGCGGCATGCTCATGCCGCTCGGCATGACGATCATGACCCGGGCCGCGGGCCCGCACCGCATCGGCCGGCTGATGGCCATCCTCGGCGTGCCGATGCTGCTCGGCCCGATCGGCGGCCCGATCCTCGGCGGCTGGCTGATCGACGTCGCCAGCTGGAAGTGGATCTTCCTGATCAACCTGCCGATCGGCCTCGTCGCGCTGATCTACGCGCAGCTCGTGCTGCCCAAGGACAACCCCGAGCCGTCCGAGTCGTTCGACGTCGTCGGCGCGCTCATGCTCTCGCCGGGCCTGGCGCTGTTCCTGTACGGCGTGTCGTCGCTGCCCGAGACCGGCACGATCACCGCCACCAAGACGTGGACGACGATGCTCGTCGGCGCCGCCCTGGTCATCGCGTTCGTGTGGTACTCGTTCAAGCCCCGGCACCCGCTGCTCGACCTGCGGCTGTTCCGCAACCGGAACCTGACGGTCGCGTCGCTGTCGCTGTTCGTCTTCATCGTCGCGTTCATGGGCGCGGGCCTGCTGTTCCCCAGCTACTGGCTGCAGGTGCGCGGCGAGACCACGCTCATGGCCGGCCTGCTGATGGCGCCGCAGGGCATCGGCGCCATGCTGACCATGCCGATCGCGGGCACCCTCGCCGACCGCGTCCCGATCGGCCGCACCGTGCCGTTCGCGCTGGCGCTCATCGCGGCCGGGTTCTTCACGTTCACCCAGCTCGACGCGGACACCGACAAGACGCTGCTGCTCGGCTCGCTGTTCGTGATGGGCCTCGGGATGGGCGGCACGATGATGCCGATCATGACCTCGGCGCTGCGCACCCTGTCCGGGCCGGAGGTGGCCCGCGGCTCCACGCTGGTCAACATCCTGCAGCAGATCGGCGGCTCCATCGGCGCCGCGCTCATGTCGGTCATCCTGACCAGCCGGCTCAACGGCTCGCCGGAGATCCCCGGCGCGGTCAACCCGCAGACCGGGGAGCCGCTCACCGAGGCGGAGCTGGCCATCGGCTCCCAGCAGGACCCGGCGCTGGCGCAGACCGCCCCGCCCGGGCTCATCGACCGGGCGCTGGAGTTCGTCGCCGACGCGTTCGGCTACACCTTCTGGGTGGCGTTCGCGCTGGTGCTGGCCACGTTCATCCCGGTCGCGTTCCTGCCCCGCAGGAAGATGGAACGGCCGCTGGCCGCCGAGGCCGACGCGCCGCCCACGCCCGTCGTGATGCACTGACGCCCCGGCCGGGGCGCGGTGCGGCTCAGCCGCGCCCGCCCCGGCCCCGGGCCGCCGTGCGGCCCTTGAGGTGCCGGCCCAGCGCGCGCTGGATCTCGCGGTCGGCGTCGCGCTTGGCCAGCACCTGCCGCTTGTCGTACGCCTTGCGGCCCTTCGCCAGCCCCAGCTCCACCTTCGCCCAGCCGCCCCGGAAGTACAGCGACAGCGGCACCAGCGTGAACCCGCCGCCCGCGTCGCGCAGCCTGGCGAGGATGCGCTCGATCTCGATGCGGTGCAGCAGCAGCTTGCGGGTGCGCCGCGGCGCGTGGTTGGTCCACGAGCCGAAGCCGTACTCGGCGATGTGCAGGTTGTAGAGCACCAGCTCGCCCTCGCGCTCCTGGGCGAACGCGTCCACCAGCGAGCAGTAGCCCGCCCGCAGCGACTTCACCTCGGTGCCCGCCAGCACCAGGCCCGCCTCGTACGTCTTGAGGATGTCGTAGTCGTGGCGGGCCTTCTTGTTGGAGGCGACCAGGGTGCGGTCCGGGTCCGTCTGCTTCACGCGGTGAAGGGTACGGGCGTCCGGCTCACTGTTCACGCGCATATCGGGCCGGCGGCACCCCCACGATCGCGGTGAAGTCGCGGGTCAGGTGCGCCTGGTCGGCGTAACCGAGGGCGGCCGCCAGCGCGGGCAGGTCGAGCCCGCCGCCGGCCGCGGCGGCCGCCGCCTCGTGCAGGCGGTAACGCCGGATCACCCACTTGGGGCCGACGCCGACGTGGTCGTGGAACAGCCGCTGCAGGGCGCGCAGGCTCAGGCCGTGCGCGGCGGCGAGCGCGTCGGCGCGGGTGACCGCCGGGTCGGCGGCGACCTGCTCCGCGACGGCCGTGGCCGGGCTCGGCGCGGCCCCGGCGAGCCGCTCGCCCAGCGCCGCCTCCAGCGCGGTCACCGCGCCGGCGTCGTCCGCACCGAGCACCGCGTCCGCCAGGCCGGCGCCGAACACGTCCTCGACCGGCACGAACCGGTCGGTGATGCCGGCGACCGGCGCGCCCAGCACGGGCCGGAAGCCGCCCGGCCGGAACCGCACCCCGACCACCCGCCCGGCGCCGCTGAGCGTCTCGGCGAACCGGCCGCGCGGCACCCCCGCCACCCGGCACCGGCCGGCCGTGAACGTGACGTTCACCGACGGGTACGGCAGCACGTGCTGGGTGTGCGGCTCGCGGCCGCGCAGGTCCCACGTGATGATCCAGTGGTGGGCCACGAACGGCGCCAGCGCGGGCGCCGGCGGCACCTCGCGGTAGCGGAAGCTCGCCTCGGCGGCGCGGGCGTGCAGGATGCCGGGCACCCGGCGAGCGTACCCGTCGCCTTTGTTCAAGACCGCCCGCGCGGCCGCCGCCTAGCGTGGCCGCATGGAGACGAACAAGCTGGTCGCGGACGCGACCGCGGTGGCCGTGCCCCCGCTCGCCGGGGTGCGCCCGGAGCGGCTGGGCGCGCCGACGCCGTGCGCGGGCTGGGACGTGGCGACGGTGGCGAACCACCTGCGCCAGGTGCTCACGGCGCTGCACCTGGCGGCCCGCGACGGCACGGTCCCGCCGGAGCTGTGGGAGCGCGATCTGGCCGGCGCCGACGCCGCCGCGATCGCCGCCCAGGCGGTCGCCGCGTGGGAGCGGCCGGCCGCCGCCGCGATCGTCATGGGGCCGGCCACCATGCCCGCCGGGGTGGTCGCCGCGATGCTGTCCGCCGACCTGGTGCTGCACGGCTGGGACCTGGCCCGCGCCACCGGCCAGGACGTCGCCTGCCCGCCCGCGGCCGCCGAGGCCGCCGTCGCGTTCCTCGGCGACTTCGCCGACCAGGGCCGGGGGATGGGCCTGTTCGCCGCGCCGGTGCCCGTGCCGGCGGACGCGGGCGCGCTCGACCGGGCGCTCGGGCTGAGCGGCCGCGACCCGGCGTGGACGCCGCGGCCCGCCTGAGTCAGCTGGACCGGCGCACCACCAGCTCGGTGCCCAGCACGATCTCCCGGCGGCCCGGGTCCTCGCCGCCGCGCAGCCGGGACAGCAGCAGCGCCACCAGCTCGCGGCCCATCCGGTCGACGGGCTGGTGGACGCTCGTCAGCGGCGGGTCGGTCTGGGCGGCGATGACCGAGTCGTCGAAGCCCACCACCGCGACGTCCTCCGGCACCCGCCGGCCCGCCGCGCGCAGCACCCGCAGCGCGCCCGCCGCCATCGCGTCGGACGCGGCGACCACGCCGTCGAGGCCCGGCTCGCGCTCCAGCAGCCGGGTCATCGCCGCCGCGCCGCTCGGGTCGCTGAAGTCGCCGTACTCGACGGGCGCGGCGTCGCCCGCCACCGCGCGGAAACCGGCCAGCCGGGCCTGCCCGACGACCATGTCCTGCGGCCCGGCGATAGCGCCGATCCGGTGCCGGGCCCGCGCCGCCAGGTGCGCCACCGCCTGCCGCGAGCCGCCCTCGTTGTCGGCGTCGACCCAGTAGCCGCCGCCAGCGCCGGCCGGCGGCCGCCCCACCCGCACCGTGGCGATGCCGCGCTCCTCCAGCTGCCCGGGCAGCGGGTCGTCGCCGTGCAGCGACAGCAGCACCGCGCCGTCGACGTGCTGGCGGGTCAGGTAGTGCTCCAGCCGGGCCCGCTCGGCCGGCGAGCCCGCGGTGATGAGGATCAGCTGCTGCTCGGCGTCGTTGAGGGCCGCGCCGATCGCCCGCACGATGAGGCCGAAGAACGGCTCGGCGAAGAACCGCTCGCCGGTCTCGGACACCACGATCGCGATCGAGTCGGTGCGGTCGGTGACCAGCGCGCGGGCGGCCCGGTTCGGCACGTAGCCCAGCTCGGCCACCGCCGCGTGCACCGCGGCCCGCGCCTCGTCGCTGACGTGCGCCGAGCCGTTGATGACCCGCGAGACGGTGCCCCGCCCGACGCCCGCGTGCCGCGCGACCTGATCGATCGTCGGCCGCCGCACCGGCACCGGCCGATGTGCTGCTCCGGTCACGGCGGCTCCCTTCGGTGAACCCGTGCGCATGGTGGCACGGGCGCCGTGCGCCCCGCCAGTGCTCAGCCGGCCCGCCGCGCCAGCACGTACGCCCGGTTGCTGGGGTGCTCACCGCCGGCCGGGCGGCGGGTGGTGACCGACTCCACGGTGAGGCCCGCCGCCGCCAGCTCGGCCGCCACCGCCGCCGGGTCCAGGAACCGGAACTCCAGGTCGACGGCCGCGCCGAACCAGTCGGTGACCCGGCGCCGCCCGCCCGCCGGGGTACCGTCCTCGTCGACGTGGAACGCCACCAGCAGCCACCCGCCGGGCCGCAGCGCCGCCCGCAGCCGCCGGAACGCCAGCCGCCGGTCGGCGTCGGACAGGTGGATCACCGAGTACATGGCCACCGCGCCCGCCCACCGCGCGCCCGCCCGGTCGGCCAGCATCGAGCCCGCCTCGTACGCCGGGCCGGGGTGCCGCTCGCGGGCCACGGCCACCATCGCGGGGGACAGGTCGATGCCCAGCACGTCGGGGTGACGCCCGGCCAGGAACGCGGTCACGTGGCCCGGCCCGCACCCCACGTCGGCGAGCCGGCCCCCGGCGGCCAGCTCCGCCACGGCGGCCAGCAGCGCCCGGTCGAGCGGCTTGCCGGCCAGCTCGCCGCCGATCGCGTCGGCGTACCCGCGCGCGACGGCGTCGTAGGCGGCGCGCACCCCGTCGGTCCCCGCGGGGTCGGCATGATCACGCTCGGCGGGCATCCGCCGACCGTAGCGTGGCCGCCGTCCTATAGTCGCGGCGTGCAGGAGCTGACCCCCGGCCGCCGGCGCGCCGCGCTCGCCGCCCTGGCGCTCGGCGGGTTCGCCGTCGGCCTCACCGAGTTCGTCGCGATGGGGCTGCTGCCCGAGATCGCGCGGGGGCTGCTGCCCGCCGAGCACGCCCGCTCGGCCCCTGACGCCGTCGCCCACGCCGGGTGGACGATCACCGCGTACGCCCTCGGGGTCGTCGCCGGTGCGCCCACCATTGCGGCGCTGACCGCGCGGGTGCCGCGGCGGCTGCTGGTGCTCGGGCTGCTCGGCCTGTTCGTCGCCGGCACCGCCGCGTCCGCCGCCGCGCCCACGTTCGAGCTGGCGCTGGCGGCCCGCTTCCTCGCCGGGCTGCCGCACGGCGCCTACTTCGGCGCGGCCGGCATGGTCGCCGCCACGATCCTCGGCCCGGGCAGCCAGGCGCGCGGCTTCGCGCTGGTGCTCAGCGGGCTCACCGCGGCCAACGTGGTGGGCGTCCCGCTGGTCACCCTGCTGGGCCAGCACGCCGGGTGGCGGGTGGCGTACGCGGCGATCACGGTCATGTTCGCCCTCACGCTGGCCGCGTCGGTGCGCACGGTGCCGGAGATCCCGGTGGCCGCCGGGGCGTCGCCGCGGGCGGAGCTGCGCGCGTTCCGCTCCGGGCAGGTGTGGCTCGTGGCGGGCGTCGCCGCGATCGGCTTCGCCGGGTTCTTCGCCGTCACCAGCTACATCGCGCCGGTCACCACCGACGTGGCGGGCCTGGGGCCGGCCGCGGTGCCGTGGGTGCTGGGCGCCGTCGGGCTCGGCATGACCGCCGGCAACGCCCTGGGCGGCTGGGCCGCCGACCGCGACCTGCGCCGCTCGATGCTGGGCGGGTTCGCCGCCGTGCTCGCCTCGATCCTGGCGTTCGCGCTGGTCGCCCACCTGCCAGCCGGCCTGTTCGCGGGCGCCTTCCTGGTCGGGGCGGCCAGCCTGTTCCTCGGCCCGGCCCTGCAGGCGCGGCTGATCGCCGTCGCGCCGGGCGCGCAGCTGATGGGCGCCGCCGTGAACCAGTCCGCCATGAACATCGCCAACAGCCTCGGCGCGGCGCTCGGCGGGGTGGTCATCGCCCGCGGGCACGGCTACCTGTCGCCCGCCTGGGCGGGGCTCGTCCTGGCGGCGGCGGGGCTCGGCCTCGCCGCGGTGAGCTTCGGGCTGGAGCGCCGCCCCGTCCCGGTGGCCTGACCCGCCCCGTCGTTACCCGCGTCACATCTTGACCGATCGGTCAGAACCTGGCCGATCGGTCAGGCATGGTGGGGGACGGAGGTGATGCCGGATGGCCCGCAACCGCACCCGCGACGACATCTTGACCGTCTCCGCGCGCCTGTTCGCCCGCGACGGCTTCCGCGGCACCCCGCTCAGCGACATCGCCGCCGCGGTCGGCTGCTCCAAGGCCACCCTGCTCTACCACTTCGCCGGCAAGGACGCGATCCTGCGCGAACTGCTGCGCCCCGCCGCCGCCGCCGCGTTCGACCTCGACGCCCGCCTCACCGGGCTGACCGGCGACGACGCCCGCGCCGCCGCCGTCGACGGCTTCGTCGACCTCGTCCTGGAGTACCGCAGCGAGGTCGGCCTCCTCTACGCCGACCCGCACCTCGTCGACATGCCCGCCCTGGCGGAGTTCAAGCCGATCGTCGACCGGCTCTGCAGCGCCTTCGCCGGCGGCTCCGCCGACCCCGCCGACCAGATCGCCGCGCAGGTCGTGCTCAGCGGCCTGTGCCAGGTCGGCCTCGAACACGCCGCCGACCCCCACCCCGGCCTGCGGGACGCGCTGACCCGCGTCGCCAGGCGCGCCCTGCTCCTCGCGTCCGACCGACCGACCGACTAAGGATCCGACATGGCAACCCTCCTGTACCGGCTGGGCCGCGGCTCGTTCCGGCGCCGCAAGCTCGTGCTCGCCGTCTGGCTCGTCGTGCTGGCCGCGCTCGGCGGCTCGGCCGCGGCGTTCATGGGCCCGACCGCCAGCAACTTCACCATGCCCGGCACCGAGTCGCAGCGGGCGCTGGACGCCCTCGCCCGCGAGTTCCCCGAGGCCAGCGGCGCCACCGGCACCATCGTCGTCGCCGCGCCGGCCGGCAAGCAGCTCACCGCCGACAAGGCCGCCGTCGACGCCCTCGTCGCCGAGGCCGGCCGGCTGCCCGGCGTCGTCGGCGCCGTCGACCCGTTCGCCGCCAGGGCCCTGTCGCCCGACGGCCGGTACGCGCTGATCCAGGTGCAGTTCGAGAAGACCACCGACGAGGTCACCGACGCCCAGCGCACCGCCTACGAGAACAGCGGCGCCGCCGCCGAGGCCGCCGGCCTGCGCGTCGAGCACGGCGGCGAGGTCCTGGGCGGCGAGCCCGAGGTCGGCGCCACCGAGGCCATCGGCGTCGCCGTCGCCCTCGTCGTGCTCGTCGTCACCTTCGGCTCCCTCGTCGCCGCCGGCATGACCATGCTGACCGCCCTGCTCGGCGTCGGCGCCGGCATGGCCGGCCTGTACGCCCTCAGCAGCACCATCGAGCTGACCAGCACCGCGCCGGTCCTCGCCCTCATGCTCGGCCTCGCCGTCGGCATCGACTACGCGCTGTTCATCACCTCCCGCTACCGGCAGCTGCTCGCCGAGCACGAGCCCGACGAGGCCGCCGGCCGCTCGGTCGGCACCGCCGGCTCCGCCGTCGTGTTCGCCGGCATCACGGTCGTCATCGCCCTGGCCGGCCTGGCCGTCGTCGACATCCCGTTCCTCACCGTCATGGGCCTCGCCGCCGCCGGCACCGTCGCCGTCGCCGTGCTCGTCGCGCTGACCCTGCTGCCCGCCCTGCTCGGCTTCGCCGGCACCCGGATCATGTCCCGCTCCCAGCGCCGCGCCGCCGCCGGGCACGCCGCCGAGCACGCCGCCGGGCACGCCGCCGGGCACGCCGCCGAGCACGCCGCCTCGGGCGAGCCCGCCGCGCCGTCCGCCCACACCGCCGCCCACGCGGCGCCCGGCGCCGCCGCCACCGGCACCACCGCCGGCGGCCGGGAGACCTTCGGCTTCCGCTGGGCCCGCGGCGTCATCAAGGCCCGCATCCCGGTCATCCTGCTCGGCGTCGTCGGCCTCGGCGCGCTCGCCATCCCCGCCTCCGACATGCGCGTCGCCCTGCCCGACGCGTCCTCCGCCGCCCCCGGCACGTCGCTGCGCGAGGCCGCCGACCTCATCACCGAGGGCTTCGGGCCCGGCTTCACCGGCCGCCTCGCCATGGTCGTGTCCAGCGACTCGCCCGCGACGACCGCCGCCACCGTCCAGTCCGTCACCGGGTCGCTGACCGGCACGAAGAACCTGCTCGCCCTCACCCCGCCGTCGTTCAGCGCCGACCAGCGCACCGCGCTGCTCGCCGTCATCCCGGCCACCGGCCCCACCGACGAGGCCACCGAGGACCTGGTGCGCGACATCCGCGCCACGGTCGCGGGCGTCGAGGACGCCGACGTGTCCCTCACCGGCCAGACCGCCGTGGGCATCGACGTGTCCGAGAAGCTGTCCGACGCCATGCCGCTGTACCTCGGGCTCGTCGTCGGGCTGTCCGTGCTGCTGCTGATGCTCGTGTTCCGGTCGATCCTGGTGCCCGTCAAGGCCGCCGCCGGCTTCCTGCTCACCGTCGCCGCCACCTTCGGCATCACCGTGCTGGTGTTCCAGGAGGGCCACCTGGCGAGCTGGCTCGGCGTCGACACCCCCGGACCGCTGGTCAGCTTCCTGCCGATCCTGCTCATCGGCATCCTGTTCGGCCTCGCCATGGACTACGAGGTGTTCCTGGTGTCGCGGATGCGCGAGGACTTCGTGCACGGCGACACCGCCCGGCAGGCCACCATCAACGGCATGGGCCACGGCGCCCGCGTCGTCACCGCCGCCGCGCTCATCATGACGTCGGTGTTCGCCGGGTTCATCCTGCTCGACGACCCGGTCATCAAGTCGATGGGCTTCGCGCTGGCCATCGGCGTGGCGATCGACGCGTTCATCGTGCGCATGACGATCGTGCCCGCGGTGATGTCGCTGCTCGGCCGGGGCGCGTGGTGGCTGCCGCGGTGGCTGGACCGGGTGCTGCCCAACGTCGACATCGAGGGCGAGAAGCTGCGCAAGGAGCTGGCCGGCGCCGCCGAGCCGGAGCGCGTGCCCGCGACCGTCTGACGGCGGTGGTGAACGGGGGGTGCGCCGGTGGCGCACCCCCCGCCCGCCTACTCCGGGTCCGCCAGGGCCGCCAGCACGCCCTCGCCGAACTTCGCCAGCTTGTTCTCGCCCACCCCGCTGATCGTGCCCAGCTCGCTCAGGCTGCCCGGGCGCCGCGCCGCGATCTGGCGCAGCGTCGCGTCGTGGAACACCACGTACGCCGGCACGCCCGACTCCTTCGCCACCCCGGCCCGCCACGACCGCAGCCGCTCGAACACCGGCACCGCCTCGGCCGGCAGGTCGGCCTGCGGGGCCGCGCCGCCGCCGCGGGCCCGGGGCGCGCGGGCGCGCTGCCGCTCCGGCTCGCGGCGCATCATCACCGTCAGCTCCTTGCGCAGCACCTCGCCGCTGCGGTCGGTGAGCACCAGCGTGCCGTACTCGCCCTCCACCGACAGCAGGCCCTGCGCCAGCAGCTGGCGCACGACGCCGCGCCACTCCGCCTCGCGCAGCTCGGTGCCGATGCCCCAGGTGGACAGCTCGTGGTGGCGGAACTGGCGCACCTTGTCGGTCTCGCGGCCGAGCAGGATGTCGATGGACTGCCCGGCGCCGAACTTCTGCCCGCGCTCGCGCTGCAGCCGCAGCACCGTGGACAGCAGCTTCTGCGCCGCCACCGTGCCGTCCCAGGCCTCCGGCGGCTCCAGGCACGTGTCGCAGTTGCCGCACTGCGCCGGGGACTCCTGGCCGAAGTACGCCAGCAGCCGCCCCCGCCGGCACTCGACCGTCTCGCACAGCGCCAGCATCGCGTCGAGGTGCTGCGACAGGTTGCGCCGGTGGGCCTGGTCGCCGTCGGACGTCTCGATCATCTTGCGCTGCTGCACCACGTCCTGCAGCCCGTACGCCAGCCAGGCCGTGGACGGCAGCCCGTCGCGGCCCGCGCGGCCCGTCTCCTGGTAGTAGCCCTCGACGGACTTGGGCAGGTCGAGGTGGGCGACGAACCGCACGTCGGGCTTGTCGATGCCCATGCCGAACGCGATGGTGGCGACCATGACGAGACCGTCCTCGCGCAGGAACCGGGCCTGGTTGGCCGCGCGGGTGCGCGCGTCGAGGCCCGCGTGGTAGGGCAGCGCCACGACGCCGTTGGCGGACAGGAACTCGGCCGTCTTCTCCACCGAGGCCCGTGACAGGCAGTAGACGATGCCGGCGTCGCCCGGGTGCTCGGCGCGCAGCAGGTCGAGCAGCTGCCGGCGCGGCTCGTTCTTCGCCACGATGCGGTAGCGGATGTTGGGCCGGTCGAAGCTGGCGGTGAAGTGCCGGGCGTCCGTCAGGTCGAGCCGGGTGGCGATCTCGCGGCGGGTGGCGTCGGTGGCGGTGGCGGTGAGCGCGATGCGCGGCACGTCCGGCCAGCGCTCGTGCAACATGGACAGGCCCAGGTAGTCGGGCCGGAAGTCGTGGCCCCACTGCGACACGCAGTGCGCCTCGTCGATGGCGAACAGGGCGATGCGGGCCTGGTCGAGCAGCCGCGGCACGGCGCCCGCGCCGAGGCCCTCGGGCGCGACGTAGAGCAGGTCGAGCTCGCCGGCCAGCACCGCCTGCTCGACGGCGCGCCGCTCGTGCGGCTCCTGCGTCGAGTTGAGGAAGCCGGCCCGCACGCCGAGGGTGCGCAGCGCGTCGACCTGGTCCTGCATGAGCGCGATGAGCGGGGAGACGACCACGCCGACGCCGTCGCGCACCAGCGCCGGGATCTGGTAGCACAGCGACTTGCCGCCGCCGGTGGGCATGAGCACGAGCGCGTCGCCGCCCGCGACGACGTGGGAGATGATGTCGCCCTGGGCGCCGCGGAAGGCCGGGTAACCCCACACCCGGTTGAGGACCTCGATCGCGCGGTCCGCGCCGAGCCCGGTTGCCGATGTCATCCGGCGATCCTACGAGCCCCCGGTGAGGCGCCCCCGAGTTGTCCACAGGACGGGTGGCGGGGTGCGATGATCGGCGCCATGCGCGAGGTGGCCGACGGTGTGGTCGAGGTCCGGATCGGGTACGCCCACGCCCACCTGATCGTGGTCGACGACGGCGTGGTGCTCGTCGACACCGGCCTGCCGGGCCGCGGCCACCGCATCGAGCGGGCGCTGCACGGGCTGCGCCGGCAGGTCGGCGACGTGCACACCATCCTGCTCACCCACCACCACCCGGACCACACCGGCGGCCTGGCCGACCTGCGCCGGCGCTCCGGTGCGGCGGTCGTCGCCCACGCGGCCGACGTGCCCGTCGTGACCGGCGCGGAACGCGTGACGCCGACCCACCCGGTGGTCAAGCTGGTCGGCCGGATCATCGGCGCGGCCGAACCCGCCCCGGTGGACGACGTGCTGACCGCCGACGGGCCCACCCGGGTCGACGGCATCACCGCGATCCACACCCCCGGCCACACGGCCGGGCACGTGTCGTACCTGCTCGACCGGTCCGGCGGCGTCCTGTTCGCGGGCGACGCCGCCGCGGGCGGCCGCCGCCGGCTCGGCTCGACCCCCGCGATGGTCACCGCCGACCACGCGGCGGCCCGCCGCAGCGTCGCCCGGCTGGCGGAGCTCGACTTCGACACCGCGGTGTTCGGCCACGGCCCGGCCGTGCGCGGCCGGGCGGTCGACCGCTTCCGGGAGTACGCCGCCCGCGCCTGACCGGCCACGCGACGCCCGCGGGGCCCGTACGGTGACAGTCGTGACCTGGCCCGGCGGGGGAGCGTGGGTGGTCGCCGCCGCGGGGCCGGACCCGGGGTGGGCGGCCGCCGTGGCGGCGCTGGCCGCCGCGTCGGCGGTGCCCGTGGCGGTGCTGCGGCTGACCGGCGAGGGCCCGCCGCCGCCCGGGGTCGACGTGCTGACCGGCGCCCCGCAGCGGCTCGCGGACGCGGTCGAGCGGGTGCGCGGCCTCGGCGAGACCCACGACCTGGTGCTCGCCGGCGCGCCGGTGGGGCTGCTCGACCCGCTCGGCCCCGGCGGCTGGACCCTCGCCGACCTCGCCGCGGCCCTGGCCGCGCCGGTGATCCCGGTGGCCGGCCCCGGCGACGACGCGACCCTCGCCGCCGACGCGGCGCGCGGGCGCGGCCTGCCGGTCGAGGTGCTGGCCGCCGGCGCCGCCGCGGCGGTGCGGGGCGCGCCCACGCGGGCCGAGGCCCGCGCCTGGCTGCCGCCGCACCTGCACGCGGGCACGGGCCGCCCGGCCGCCCGGCCACCGCGCGACCAGCGGCTCCGGGCGTGGCGGGCGCGCCGCCCCCGGCTGCCGGTGCGGCGGCTCGCGGCGGCGGCGCTCGCCGTGCTCGTCGTGGTCGCGACCGGGCTGTGGACCGCGGCCGCGCTGCGGCCGGACGGGCCGTCGGTCAACCACGTCGAGCCGGACCCGGCAGCGGAGCGCCCGGGCCCGCCGGAGTGGACGCCGGAGCCCGATCCCGTGTTCTCCGTTGGCGACGACGTGTGCCCGGTGCCCGACCCCGCGCTGACCCCGGCCGTGCCCACAGCGGCGCAGACCGCCCGGGTGACCGCGGCGTGGCGGCGCATCGAGCGCCGGCTCGCGGCGGTCGCCCCGGGCACGTCCGACCTGGGGCGGCCCGCCGACCCCGCGGCGATCGCCGCCGTGCAGCGGCGGGTCGCCACGGTGTTCCCCGGCGACCTGGTGGCGTCGCTGCGCCGCCACGACGGCGGCGTCGGACACGTCATGCCGCCCGGCTACGAGCTGATGTCGGTGGCCGACATCGGCGACGAGGCGGCGGGGAACTGGGAGGTGGCCGCCGGCCACGACGAGTGGTACGCCCGGCTCAGCCCCGTCGGCCTGGTGCCGTTCGCGTGGACGATCGGCGGCGACGGCCTGGTCGTGGACCGGCGGCCGGGCGGCACCGGCCGGGTCGCCGAGTTCACCGGCGAGCGCGGCCTGGACCCGGTCGGCTGGCCCGGCTCGGTGGCGGAGCTGCTGGAGCAGGTGGCGGCGGCGCTGGAGACCGGCGCGCCGGTCGCCGGGTACACCCTCGTCGTCGACCGCGGCGACCTGCGCTGGGAGCGCGCCCGAGCTCAGGTGGCCGCCGGTTCGAACTGGGTGCGGTGCAGCTCCGCGTAGCGGCCGCCGCGTGACAGCAGGTCGGTGTGGGTGCCGCGCTCGACGATGCGGCCGTCCTCCACCACGAGGATCTGGTCGGCGGCGCGGATGGTGGACAGCCGGTGGGCGATGACGACGCTGGTGCGGCCGGTCAGCGCCTCGCCGAGGGCGGCCTGCACGGCCGCCTCGCTGGTGGCGTCCAGGTGGGCGGTGGCCTCGTCCAGGATGACGACGCGGGGGCGGGCCAGCAGCAGCCGGGCGATGGTGAGGCGCTGGCGCTCGCCGCCGGACAGCCGGTAGCCGCGCTCGCCGATGACGGTCTCCAGCCCGTCGGGCAGGGCGGCGACGAGGTCGTCGAGGCGGGCGCGGCGCAGCGCGTCCCACAGCTCGGCGTCGGTGGCGCCGGGCCGGGCGAAGACCAGGTTGGCGCGGACGCTGTCGTGGAACAGGTGGCCGTCCTGGGTGACCACGCCGAGCGCGGAGCGCACGGACGCGGCGGTCAGGTCGCGCACGTCGACGCCGGCCAGCCGGACCGCGCCGGTGTCCACGTCGTACAGCCGCGGCACCAGCGAGGCGATGGTCGACTTGCCGGCGCCCGACGAGCCGACCAGCGCCACCATCTGGCCCGGCTCGGCGCGGAACGACACGTCGTGCAGGACCTCCTCGCCGCCGCGGTCGTCCAGCTTGACCACGTCCTCCAGGGACGCCAGCGACACCCGGTCGGCGGCCGGGTAGGCGAACCGCACCCCGGCGAACTCCACCCCGACCGGGCCGGGGGGCAGCTCGCGGGCGCCCGGCCGGTCGGTGATGAGGGGCTTCAGGTCGAGGATCTCGAACACCCGCTCGAAGCTGACCAGCGCGCTCATCACCTCCAGCCGCGCCCCGGCGAGCGAGGTCAGCGGGGCGTACAGCCGCGACAGCAGCAGCGCCAGCGCCACGACGGTGCCGGGGTCGAGCTGCCCGCGGATGGCGTACACGCCGCCGAGGCCGTACACCAGGGCCAGGGCGAGGGAACCGACCACGGTGAGGGCGGTGATGAAGACCCACTGCAGCATGGCGGTGCGCACGCCGATGTCGCGCACCCGGCGGGCGCGGGCGGCGAACTCGGCGGACTCCTCGTCGGGGCGGCCGTACAGCTTGACCAGGGTGGCGCCGGGGGCGGAGAACCGCTCGGTCATCCGGGTGCTCATGGCCGCGTTGTGGTCGGCGGCCTCGCGTTCCAGCCGGGCGAGCCGGCTGCCCATCCGCCGCGCGGGCAGCACGAAGATCGGCAGCAGCACCAGCGCCAGGAGCGTGATCTGCCAGGAGAAGGTGAGCATCACGGCGAGCGTGAGCAGCAGCGTGACGAGGTTGCCGACGACGCCGCTGAGGGTGTCGCTGAACGCGCGCTGCGCCCCGATGACGTCGTTGTTGAGGCGGCTGACCAGCGCGCCGGTGCGGGTGCGGGTGAAGAACGCGACGGGCATCCGCTGCACGTGGTCGAACACGGCGGTGCGCAGGTCGAGGATCAGCCCCTCGCCGATGCGCGCCGACTGCCACCGGGTGAGCAGCCCCAGCGCGGCCTCGGCGAGCGCGATGAGGGCGATCAGCCCGGCCAGGCGCAGCACCAGGCCGGTGTCGCCGCCCCCGCCGACGATCGCGTCGACGACCCGCCCGGCCAGCACCGGCGCGGCGACGGTCAGCGCCGCGGTCAGCACGCTGGCGGTCAGGAAGACGGCCAGCAGCCCCCGGTACGGCCGGGCGAACCCGGCGACGCGCCGCAGCGTCACCCGCGACAGCGCCCGTCCCTCCTGCGCGTGCATCGTGCGGTACAGCGAGTCCCAGGCCGCTACCTCCATGCTCATGGAAGCGACCGTAAAAGCTGAACTCCGGTGCAGGTCAAGGGGTTTAGCCTGCGGTTGAGGATTCCCTTCGCGAGGAGGTCGCGATGAGCGTGACACTGAACCCGTACATCAGCTTCGACGGCGACGGCCGGGCGGCGCTGGAGTTCTACCACTCAGTGTTCGGCGGGGAGCTGCGCGCGAGCACCTTCGGCGAGTACGGCGTGACCGAGGAGGGCGTCGCCGGCAAGCTGATGCACGGCCAGCTGACGACGCCCGACGGCTTCACCCTGATGGTGGCCGACACCCCGCCCGGCATGCCGTACGAGCCCGGCACCGCCATCACCGTCAGCCTGAGCGGCGACGAGGAGGACAAGCTGCGCGGCTGGTGGGACGCCCTGTCCGCAAGCGGCACCGTGACGATGCCGCTGGAGAAGCAGATGTGGGGCGACGTCTACGGCGCCTGCAAGGACCGGTTCGGCGTCGACTGGATGGTCAACATCGCCCAGGGCTGACCGGCCGGCCTACGGCTCGCCCATCACCAGGCCCTCGATGGTGTGCTTCTGCTCCAGCGGGGTCAGCTCGTCGACGACCCGCGCGCCGAGGTGGCGCCGCACGTCCTCCGGCAGGCTGTCCCAGTAGGCGCGGCTGCACACCAGGTCGTTGCGCGAGTCGTCGGCGCCGGGCGCGACGAACCCGACGACGAGCACCGGCCGCTGCTGGTCCGAGACGTTGGCGGTGCCGCGGTGCAGGGTCAGCGCCGAGCGGGCGGAGATGTCCCCGCGCCTGGGCATCTTCTGCTGGGCGCGCTCCTGCAGCCGCGGGTACTCGGTCTTGGGCGGGAACATGCCGTGGTTGAAGTCGGTGCCGGGCTCGAACTGGGTGCCGGGCGCGATCTCGAACGGCCCCATCTCGGGGACGGTGTCGACGGCGGTCAGGTTGAACGCCAGCGACGTCAGCCGGCGCTGCTCGTAGGTCTCCGGCGTGGACGGGAAGTCGCGGTGCCACGGCTGGTTCTTCGCGCCCGGCCCGGGCACGTCGAAGCCGACCTCGACGAGCTTGTAGCCGGGCCCGAGGACGGCCTCGCACACGCCGGTGACCCACGGGTGGGTGGCGATGTCGAGGAAGCCGCGCAGGCGCTCGGGGTGGATCTCCACGTAGTAGCGCTTGGGTCCGCGGCCGACCGCGCCGTTCGGCCGGGCCAGGGCCTCGGCGAACAGCTCCATGATGTCCTCGCGCATGCGGTCGGCCCAGTCGGTGCTGAACGCGCCCCGGCAGGCCGTGATGCCGTCGGTGTAGAGGGCCTCGCGGGCGGCGGCGAAGTCGTACTGCGTCTCGGTGGTCGTCATGAGTGATCCTCCTCTATACCGACCGTAACGCGGCCGGGCGGGTCGCGCCCGGCCGCGACGGGTCAGGACAGCGGCAGGGTGGCCCGGACGTCGCCGAGGCCGCGGGCGATCAGCAGCTCGCCGCCGGCGGCCAGTTCGGCCCAGCGGTTCGCCGCGGTGTCCCAGCGGCGCCACAGCCGGGGGTCCGGCTCGACGGTGACGGTGGCCGACGCGCCGGGCTCCACGGTGGCCGCCGCCCAGCCGACGAGGCGCACCGGCTGGTCCGCCTCGGCCGGGCGCAGGTACACCTGCACGACCTCGCGGCTGGCGCGGTCGCCGGTGTTGGTGATCGTGACGGTGGCGGTGCGGCCGGACACGCCGGCGTCCGCGTACGTCCAGGCGCCGTAGCCGAGGCCGTGGCCCAGCCAGAACGCGGGCGCCGGGGCGCGGCCGGCGGCGTGGCCGCGGTAGCCGATGAACGTGCCCTCGGTGTAGCGCAGGTCGCCGTCGACGGGCGTCACCGACCAGGCGGGGGAGGCGCCGTCGGCGGCGGGGAACGTGGTGACCAGCCGGCCGGCGGGCTCGATGTCGCCGAGCAGGGCGGCGGCGACCGCGTGGCCGCCCTCCTGGCCGGGCAGCCCGGCCCAGAGGATCGCGTCCACCTCGTCGCGCCACGGCATCAGCACGGGGGTGGCGGCGTTGACCACCACGACGGTGCGGCGGGCCGCCGCCGCGACGGCGGACACCAGGTCGTCCTGGGCGCCGGGCAGCCGCAGCGTCGCCTTGTCGACGGCCTCGGTCTCCTGCTCCTCGGTCAGGCCCACGACCACGACGGCCACGTCGGCGGCCGCGGCGGCGCGGGCGGCCTCGGCGATGACGTCGGCGGCGTCGCGCGGCGCCGGGCGGGCGATCAGGCCGAACATGCCCACCCCGGACAGCGGCGCCTCCGGTGTCTTCGGCAGCAGCGTCACCTCGGCCTCGACGGTCTCGCCGGCCGCGGCGAGCAGCACGTCGGTGCGCGACGGCGGCGCGAGCATCTCCGCGGCGAACCCGCCGGACTCCACCCGCAGGGCGTAGGTGAGCGTGTCGTCGCCGGCCCGCACGACCCAGTCGCCGGGGCCGGTGCCGCCCAGCTCGACCTGGCCGCCGGTCAGGACGGTGGCGGACAGCCGGATGCGGGCCACGGTGGCGTCGAACTCGTCGTCGAAGCCGACCATGGTGGTGCCGGTGGCGCTGTGCCGCTCCTCGATGACCGCGCCGTCGGCGTCGTACAGGGTGATCCGCACGCCGTCGGCGAGGAAGTCGCGGGCCGTCGCGGGCCGGTTGCGCACCTCGACGCCGTCGGTCACGGTGACGCCGCCGACCAGTGCGGACAGCCCCTCGGCGACGCTGATCTGGTACGGCGGGTTGACCTGCGCCGAGCCGCCGCCCATGTCGATCGTCTCGACGGCGTGCCGGCCGATCAGCGCCACGGTGCGGGTGCGGTCCAGTGGCAGCACGCCGTCGTTGGTCAGCACGGTCATGCCGGCGGCGGCGAGCCGGGTGAGCTGCTCGCGCCGCTGCTCGGGGGCGGGCAGGGCGTCCGGGTAGGAGCGGTGTTCGCCCAGCGCGCCGACCCGGTCGGCCAGCACCAGCAGCCGGCGCAGGTGGTCGTCCACGACGGACTCGTCGACCTCGCCGGCGCGCACGGCCGCGACCAGGTTGTCGCCCCACGGGTCGCTGACGGGCATGACGAGGTCGAGGCCGCCGTTGGCCGCGGGCGCCGCGGACTTGGTGGCGAACCAGTCGCTCATGATGAGGCCGTCGTAGCCCCACTCGCCCTTGACGATCTCGTTGTTGACGTGGTGCTGCTCGGTGGCCGGCACGCCGTTGACGTCGTTGTACGCCGCCATCAGCGTCCAGGCGTTGCTGTCGGCGACGGCGATCTCGAACGGCAGCAGGTACAGCTCGCGCAGGGTCGCCTCGTCGACGACGCTGTTCACGGTGTTGCGGTCGGTCTCGCTCTCGTTGGCGACCAGGTGCTTGAGGCTGGCGCCGACGCCCTGCTCCTGCAGCCCGCGCACGTAGGCGGCGGCGAGCACGCCGGTGAGCAGCGGGTCCTCCGAGTAGGCCTCGAACAGCCGGCCGCCCAGCGGCGAGCGGTGCAGGTTCACCGTGGGGCCGAGCACGACGTGGATGCGCTGGCGCAGCGCCTCGTCGGCGAGCAGGCGGCCGACCTCGTACGCGGTCTCCGTGCTCCAGGCGGCGGCCAGCAGCGTGGCGTTGGGCAGCAGCGCGACGACCTCGCCGCCGCTGAACTTCAGGCCCCGCACCCCGGTCGGCCCGTCGGACAGCCGCAGTTCGCCGAGCCCGATCTTCTCCTGCGGCGCGAGGGTGAACGCCGTGGCGCCGGTCAGCAGCGCCACCTTCTCCGGCAGGTCGAGGGCCTTCAGGAGCACGGAGTAGTCGGTCATGCGGTGAACCTCCCGGGACTGACACGTGTAACTTGCGCGTGTCAGTAAGGTAGGCATGGTGATTCCGTGATCGCAAGAGCACGCAGCGAAGGGACGGACATCTCATGGCCGCGACCCCGGGTCGCCGGGTGACGAGTGCGGACGTAGCCCGGCAAGCCGGACTCTCGCGCGCGACCGTCAGCTACGTCCTCAACAACACCCCGCACCAGTCCATCCCCGAGGAGACCCGGCAGCGGGTGCTGACCGCCGCCGCGCAGCTCGGCTACTCGCCGTCGGCCGCCGCCCGCGCGCTGCGCAGCGGCCGCTCCGACGTGGTGCTGTGCCTGCTGCCGGACTGGCCCGTCGGCCCCGAGGTGGGCGCGCTGCTGACCAACCTGTCCACCGCGCTCGCCGCCCGCGGCCTCACCTTCGTCATCCACCCGGTCATCCCCGGCGACCGGCCGGTGGCCGAGATCTGGAAGGCCATCACCCCGGCCGCCGTGCTCGCCTTCGAGGAGCTGTCCGACTCGGACGTCGCCGCCATGCGCGGCGCGGGCGTCGCCAGCGTGGTCGCCCTGCTCGGCAGCTCCCGCCGGCAGCGCCGCGAGCTGGAGGTCAGCCAGCAGCGCGTCGGGCGCATGCAGGCCGAGCACCTCGCGGCCACCGGCCACACCCGCCTGGGGTACGCCTACCCGGACGACGCGCGGCTGCGCCACTTCGCCGAGCCGCGGCTGGAGGGCGTGCGCACCGCGTGCGCCGAGCTGGGCCTCGACGCCCCGCTCGTGCAGGTGGTGCCGCTGGACGCCCCCGACGCCGCGGCGGCGGTGCGGCGCTGGCGCGACAACCGGATCGGCGGGGTGTGCGCGTACAACGACGAGGTGGCCCTCGCCCTGCTGGCCGGGCTGCGCGAGCACGGCCTGGCCGCCCCGGCGGACCTGGCGGTGATCGGCGTCGACGACATCCCGGTCGCGCGGCTGGCCGACCCGCCGCTCACCACCGTCACCACCGACCAGAACGCGGTCGCGGCGCACCTGGCGGCCACGGTGGTCGCCGTCGTCGCGGGGGAGCCGCAGCCGCGCCCGCCGGGCTCGGACATCGTCACCGTCACCCGGCGCGGCTCCGCGTGAGTCAGGCGGCCAGCGCCGCGTAGCGGCCGGCCGCGCCCAGCAGGTCCTCGTGCGAGCCCAGCTCGGTGACCCGGCCGTGGTCGAGCACCGCGATCTGGTCGGCGGCGCGCACGGTGGACAGCCGGTGGGCGATGGTGACGGTGGTGCGGCCCGCGGCGAGGGTGTCGAAGGCCCGCTGCACCGCCCGCTCGGTCTCGGTGTCCAGGGCGCTGGTGGCCTCGTCGAGCACCAGGATGCGCGGGTCGCGCAGCAGGGTGCGGGCGATGGCGAGGCGCTGCTTCTCGCCGCCGGAGAACCGGTGCCCCCGGGAGCCGACGACGGTGTCGTAGCCGTCGGGCAGGGCGGCGATCACGTCGTGGATCTGCGCGGCGCGGGCGGCGCGCTCCAGCTCGGCGTCGGTGGCGTCCGGCCTGGCGAAGCGCAGGTTCTCGCGCACGGTGGTGTGCAGCAGGTACGTCTCCTGGCTGACCACGCCGACGATGGCGGCGAGGTCGTCGAACGACAGGTCGCGCACGTCGACGCCGTCGACGGTGACCCGCCCGCCCGTCGGGTCGTGCAGCCGGGCGATCAGCGCCGCGACGGTGCTCTTGCCGGAGCCGGTCTCGCCGACCAGCGCCAGGCTGGTGCCGGCCGGCACGTCCAGGTCGACGCCCGCCACGGCGGCGGCCGCCGAGCCCGGGTACGTGAACGTGACGCCCTCCAGCCGCAGGTGCCCGCGCGGGCGGGCCAGCCGCACCGGGTGCTCGGGCTCGCGCACCTCGACCGGCAGGTCCAGGTACTCGAAGATGCGGGCGAACAGGGCCAGCGAGGCGGTCAGCGAGACGCCGACGCTGAGCAGCCCCATCAGCGGCCGGAACAGGCCCGCCTGCAGCGCGGTGAACGCGACCAGCGTGCCGATGCTGAGCCGGCCGGCGGTCATCGGCAGGCCCGCGCTCAGGTAGATGACCGCCGGGATGGCGGCGAACAGGATGCTCATGGACGCCATCCGCCACCGGCCGGCCAGCTCGGAGCGCAGCTCCAGGTCGATGAGCCGGGCGGACGAGGCGGTGAACCGCTCGACGAGCGCGCCGCCCGCGCCCATCGTCTTGCTGAGCTGCACGCCGCTGACCGACAGGCTCTCCTCGACGGTGACGTTGAGGTCGGCGAGTTCGCGCTGGCGCTCGGCGGTGATCGCGCGGCGCATCCGGGCGACCCGGCGGGCCAGCACCACGGCGGGCGGCAGCACCACCAGCGACACGAGCGACAGCTGCCAGGACAGGGCGGCCATCGCCACCGCGGTCGCCACGACGGTGGTCAGGTTCGCGGCGACGGACGTCGCGGTCGAGGTGACGACGGACTGCATGCCGCCGATGTCGTTGGTGATGCGCGACTGCACCTCGCCGGTGCGGGTGCGGGTGAAGAAGGCGAGCGACTGGCGCTGCAGGTGCCGGAACACGTCGGTGCGCAGCCGGTGCATGACCCGCTGCCCGACGGTGGTGGCGATCCAGGTCTGCGCGACGCCGAGCGCGGCGGTGACCGCGGCGACGGCGACCATGCCGGCGACCAGCCAGGCGAGCAGCCGCAGGTCCCGCTCCGGCAGTGCGACGTCGATGACCTCGCGCAGCAGGAACGGCGCCGCCATGCCGAGCGCGGACGACAGCACGATGATCGCGGTGACGGCGGCGAGCGCGCCGCGGTGGGGGGCGAACAGCCGGCCGATGCGGCGCAGCGACACGTCGCGGGCCTGCGCCCGCTCGGCGGCGGTGACGGTGGAGGTCGTGGGGCGCGGGCCCCGCCCGCGGTCGGTGGTGGATTCCAAGGGACGCTCCTTTGCTGAGGTAACCTCATCATGAGGCTACAACAGCGCTTCTTGGTACGGTATTCCGGTGGAACCCGACGCCGGTCTCGCCGAGGCGTTCGGCGCCGTGGCCCGCCGCCTGCGGCACGTCACCCGCGAGGCGCTGACCCCGCTCGGCGTCACGCCGTGGCAGGCCCGGGCGCTGTGGGTGCTGGCCGACGCGGGCGAGCTGCGCCCCGGCGCCCTGGCCGAGCGGCTGCGCATCGCCCCCCGCTCCGCCACCGAGGTCGTCGACGACCTGCAGAGCCGCGGCCTCGCCGAGCGCCGGCCCGACCCCGCCGACCGGCGCGCCACCCTGGTGGCCCTCACGGCGGAGGGCGCCCGGCTCGCCGAGCGCATCGGGGCGGCCCGCGGCGCCGAGGCGGACCGGTTCTTCGGCGCGCTCGACCCCGATGAGCGGGCGGAACTCGCCCGGATGCTGCGCAGGCTCAGCGGTTGAGGCCGCGCAGCGCCAGGTGCAGGGCCAGCCGGGCGTCCGGGTCGTCCAGCGCCGCGCCGAACAGCTCCCGCAGCCGCCGCAACCGGTAGCGGACCGTCTGCGGGTGCGCGCCCAGCGCCTCGGCCGCCGGCACCACCTGGCCGTCCGCGCGCAGCCACGCCAGCAGCGTCTGCTCCAGCGTGCGGCGCGGCCCCGGCCGCAGCCCGGCCAGCGGGGCCAGCGCCGCGTCGGCGAGCAGCCCGGCCAGCCCCGGCTCCCACCCGGCCAGCAGGTCCAGCAGGTGGTCGGCGCAGTGCAGCACGCCGCCGGGCAGCGCGCCCTCGGCCTGCAGCGCCAGCGCCCGGGCCGACAGCCGGTACGACAGCCGGGCCCGGCGCAGCGGCACCGCCGGCCCCACCGCCGCCCGCCGCCCGGCCAGCGCCCGGGCCACCGCGGCCGGGTGCGGGTCCGGCACCACCGCGCGCACCGCGTCGCCGATGACGGTGGCGACCGCGGCCCCGCCCAGGGCCCGGCCCAGGTGCTCGGCGTCCGTGCCCTCCGCCGACAGCACCGCCACCGTGCCGGGCAGCGGCCAGCGCGCCGCGTCCGCCGCCGCCTGCAGCGCGGGGTCGCCCGGCGGGTCCGGCTGCACCAGCAGGGTCACCAGTCGGCGGCGCACCGTCGCCCAGTCCCGGGCGGCGTCGCGCTGCTCGTCCAGGTAACCCTCGGCCGCCGCGCCGGCGAGCGTGTCGATGAAGCCGAACAGGGCCCCGGCCAGCGCGTACAGGTCGTCCGGCGACAGCGGGCCCGGGTGCTCCACCAGGTACGCCCAGACGTCGCGGCCGCCGACCGTCAGCACCGCGCGCAGCGCGTCGACCCGGTGGCCCTCCGCGTACTCCGTGCGGCCGAGCCGGTGGAACACCGCCCGGGTCGGGTCCAGGTCGCGGGCCGGGCCGGCGACCTGCTCGACGAACGCCTCGACCGCCGTCTCCACGCCCAGGGTCAGCCCGCGGCCCTGCCCGCCGGTCAGCGAGCGGCCCTGCGCGCGCATCGCCTCGCGCACGGTCGCCAGCAGCCGGCGGCGCAACCCCGGGGCCACCGCCCGCAGGTGCTCGGCGACCCGCGGCTCCACGCTTTGTCACCCCGGTGATAGATCGGTGCGCGCGATCCGCCGCGCGGGACGAGAGAACGCGCATGATCGTACCTAATCTGATGGTCATGGATGCGGATGTGATCGTCGTCGGCGCCGGCCTCGCGGGCCTGGTGGCCACCGCCGAGCTGGCCGACGCGGGCCGGACGGTGCTGCTGCTCGACCAGGAACCCGAGCAGAGCCTCGGCGGCCAGGCGTGGTGGTCGTTCGGCGGGCTGTTCCTGGTGGACACCCCCGAGCAGCGGCGCATGGGCATCCGCGACTCCGTCGAGCTGGCCTGGCAGGACTGGCAGGGCAGCGCCGCGTTCGACCGCCCCGAGGACGCCTGGCCGCGCCGCTGGGCCGAGGCGTACGTGCACTTCGCCGCCGGCGAGAAGCGCGCCTGGCTGCGGGGGATGGGCCACCGGGTGTTCCCCGTCGTCGGGTGGGCCGAGCGCGGCGGCGGCCCCGCCGACGGCCACGGCAACTCCGTGCCCCGCTTCCACATCACCTGGGGCACCGGCCCCGGCGTCGTCGAGCCGTTCGAGCGCCGGGTCCGCGCCGCCGCCGCGCGCGGGCTCGTCCGGTTCGGCTTCCGGCACCGCGTCGACGACCTGGTCACCACCGGCGGCGTCGTCACCGGCGTGCGCGGCGCCGTGCTCGAACCCAGCGACGTGCCGCGCGGGCGGTCCAGCTCGCGGGCCGAGACCGGGACCTTCGAGTACGCCGCCCAAGCCGTCGTCGTCACCTCCGGCGGCATCGGCGGCGACCACGACCTCGTCCGCAAGGCCTGGCCCCAGCGCCTCGGCGCGCCGCCGCGCCGGATGGTCGCGGGCGTCCCCGCCCACGTCGACGGGCGCATGCTGGCCATCACCGAGCGCGCCGGCGGCCAGGTCATCAACCCCGACCGGATGTGGCACTACACCGAGGGCCTGCAGAACTGGGACCCGGTGTGGCCCAACCACGGCATCCGCATCCTGCCCGGCCCGTCGTCGCTGTGGCTCGACGCCACCGGCCGCCGCCTGCCCGCCCCGCTGTTCCCCGGCTTCGACACCCTCGGCACGCTGAAGCACCTCATGGCGACCGGGCACGACTACAGCTGGTTCGTGCTCACCCAGAAGATCATCGAGAAGGAGTTCGCGCTCAGCGGCTCCGAGCAGAACCCCGACCTCACCGGCCGCAGCGTGCGCCAGGTGCTCGGCCGCGTCGCCCCCGGCGCCCCCGGGCCGGTCGAGGCGTTCAAACGCCACGGCGCCGACTTCGTCGTCGCGCCCACCCTGGACGAACTGGTCGCCGGCATGAACGCCCTCGCCGCCGAGGCGGGCGGCCCGGCCCTGGACGCCGACGCGGTGCGCCGGGTGATCGAGGACCGGGACCGCCAGGTCGCCAACCCGTTCGGCAAGGACGCCCAGCTCGCCGCCGTGCGCGGCGCCCGCGCGTACCGCGGCGACCGGCTGGTGCGGGTGGCCGCGCCGCACCGGCTGCTCGACCCGAAGGCCGGCCCGCTGATCGCCGTGCGCCTCAACATCCTCACCCGCAAGACCCTCGGCGGCCTGCACACCGACCTGTCCGGCCGGGTCCTGCGCGCCGACGGCACCCCGCTGCCCGGCGTGTACGCGGCGGGCGAGGTCGCCGGGTTCGGCGGCGGCGGCATGCACGGCTACAACTCGCTGGAGGGCACGTTCCTCGGCGGCTGCCTGTTCTCCGGCCGCACCGCCGGCCGCGCCGCCGCCGAGGCCACCGCCTGACCCGGCTCAGCCCCCCGTCGCCGCCCGCTCCGCCCCGACCGGCGCGGGCCCGGCCGGGCGCGGGCGGTTCCCGGCGCGCAGCAGTCGCAGCGCGACGGTCGCGACGTAGGCGAACAGCACCGCCGAGGCGGCCAGCAGGCGCAGCGGCGCGCCGGCCGGGTCCGGCCAGAACGACAGGGTGAGCGCGGCGGCGGCCGTGGCGACCGACCACACCGGCCACAGGCGGCGGGCCAGCACCAGGCAGCCGACGCTCATGCCGCCGAAGGCGACGGCCGCGCCGAGCCCGTGCAGGGCGCCGTGCCACGACACCTCGGGCGCGCCGGCCGGGGCGCCCGCCGGGAAGCCGGCGCCCGCGTCGGTGACGAAGACGCCCGAGACGACCAGGCCGGCCCCCAGGGCGCCGACGAGCAGCGGTCCCCAGAGGCCGGCCGGGCCGCCGCGCAGTGCGCGCCGCATCCCCACGGCGCAGGCCGTGTACAGCAGGCCGGTCACCACGAACGTGGCGACCTGCAGCCAGCCGTGCGCGCCGAGGGCGAGCAGGCTGACCGGGTGTTTCGCCAGGTCGTACCCGTCACGGGTGGCGGCCTGGGCGAGGGTGGCGGTGAGGAACAGCGGGCCGGCGGCCACGCCGCACCGCAGCAGGTTGCGGGTCGTCGTCATGGGGCGCTCCGTGTGCCGGGGCGCCCCGCGGTGGGGCGCCGTCGGCAGGGACGTCGGAGACGCCGGCCCGGATCGGACGCCGGAGCGATCAGAGGAAGATGTCGATCCCGCCGTCGCGGGAGATCTTCGCCGAGGCCACCCCCGGCATGTCGACGTGGCGGACCGCCTGCAGCAGGTCGGCGGTCGCGTTGACCTGCTCCTGGCGGGCCACGGGGTCGGGCGCCTGCCCGGCCGCCTGGACGCTGAACGGTGCTGCCGCCGCGACGGCGTTGAAGGTCCCGATGCGCACGGGGGCCACCTCTCCTCGGTTGTGCCTGTGACGCCCCTGCCCATCGGCGGGCCGGTTGAGCAGTGAAGGAGAGTGGGCCGGTCGCTTTTCGGGTTCAGGCGGTGGCGAGGCTCAGCGCGCCGATCGCCTTCGACTGCTTGGCGGCGTACATGGCCAGGTCGGCGCGGCCGATCACCTCGTCGGCGGTGGTGTCCGGCCCGGCGTACGCCACGCCCACGCTCAGGCCGACGCACACCTGCTCGCCGTCCACCGCGTACGGGCGCAGCACCACGTCGCGGATCCGGTCGCACAGCACGGCGGCCGCGGTGACCGGGTCGGCGTCGTGCAGCACGATGACGAACTCGTCGCCGCCGAACCGGGCGACCAGGTCGACGGACCGCGTGCACGCGCGCAGGCGCCCGGCGACGGCGGTGAGCAGCGTGTCGCCGGCGGCGTGACCCAGCCGGTCGTTGACGGGCTTGAACCCGTCCAGGTCGCAGAACAGCACGGCCAGGCCGGCGGGCTGCCCCGGGCCGGGCACGGCGAGGTCGGCGGTGAGGCGGTCCAGGCAGGCCGCGCGGTTGGGCAGGCCGGTCAGGGCGTCGTGGGTGGCGGCGCGCACCAGGGCCTGCTCGGCGCGGCGGCGCTGCCCGGACAGGCGGGCGATGCGGATCATGACCAGCGGGATGACCGCGGCCGAGCCCAGGGCGATGAGGACGCCGTCGGTGGGCAGCCCGAACACGACCCGGCCGCCGCCGATGAGCGGGATGAGCGCGATCGTGGCGCCCAGGAAGACCAGCCGCCCGGTGGACAGGTCGTCGACCGGGGCCGGGCCGGGCTGGGTGATCAGCCGGGCGGACGGGTGCAGGGCCGCGCAGCCCAGCGCCGCGTAGCTGGCCATGAACAGCATGTTCGTCCAGTCGGGGCGCACTCCGGTGACCGGGTCGGTGGCGAACGTGACCGCGAGGTGCCCGCCCACCGCGAACGCCAGCGCGACGACGAACAGGTGCAGCGCGATGACGGTGCGCCCGGCGACGAGCGCCACGCGGGCCATCGCGCCGAGGGTGGCCAGCAGCACGTAGACGTGCACGAACAGCGCCAGCTGGCGGGTCATGGGCGCCCCCGCCTCGGCCAGCTGCGGCAGCAGCACGGTGCTCCACAGCACGCCGCCGAAGCCGAGCGCGACGACCGCCGCGTCGATGATGCCGCCCACGTCGCGCCGGCCCCGGCGCACCACGACGGCGACGGCGGCGACCAGCAGCAGCACGCCGGCCAGCGCGAACAGCCCGTCGGCGGCGGTGCCGTCGCCGGTGACCCGGCCCGCCACGTAGACGTGGTAGATCCAGACGAGGTTGCCGGCGTTGAAGCACACCAGGGCGACCAGCAGGGTCCGCCACAGCAGGGGGGCGTCGCGCGGGGTGCGGAGGGTGGCGGCCAGCACCGCCGGCACGGCACCCACGGTGACCAGCAGGAACGGCACGATCCGCCAGTCCTGCGGCCACGCCAGGTACGTCGCGACGAGCGCGAGGCTCGTGGCGGCGTACCAGCGCAGCGGGCGGGGAAGCGGCATGTCCGGTGAATCGGCCGGGGCCGGGCCGGGTTGAGGGGTGCGTGCGACCATGCTGGGTGTGACCCCGCCCGATCCGGCCGCGCTGACCCTCGGCGTCGAGGAGGAGTTCCTGCTGCTCGACCCCCGGGACGGCGGCAACCTGCCGGTGGCCGCCGAGGTGACCGCGGCGCTGCCCGCCGGCGTGCGCGCCCAGAGCCGCGTCGAGTTCCGGCGCAGCATGCTCGAGCTGGTCACGCCCGTCTGCACCGGCCTGGCCGGGCTGCGCGCCGAGCTGACCCGGCTGCGCCGCGCCGGCCGCGACGCCGCCCGCACGGCCGGGGCGTGGCTCGTCGCCGTCGGCGCCACCCCCGTCGCCGAGCCCGACCTGGGGGCGCCGCCCGGGGCGCGCTTCGACACCATCCGGCAGCGGTACGGGCCCGTCGCGCACGACCCGGCGGTGTGCGGCATGCACGTGCACGTCGGCGTGCCCGACCGCGAGCTGGCCGTGCAGGTCGTCAACCACCTGCGCGCCCGGCTGCCCGTCGTGCAGGCGCTGACCGCCAACTCGCCGCTGTACCGGGGCGCCGACACCGGCCACGCCAGCTGGCGGTCGATGCAGCTGCTGCGCTGGCCCGGCATGGGCCCCGCGCCGCACTTCGCCTCCGCCGCCGAGCACGACGCGGCCGTCGCCGCGCTGCTGGAGTCCGGCATGCTCGTCGACGACGGGATGATCTTCTGGTACGCCCGGCTGTCGGCGCGCTACCCCACGATCGAGGTCCGGGTCGGCGACGTGTGCGCCACCGCGGACGACGCGGTGCTCGCCGCCGCGCTGATCCGGGCGGCCGTGGCCACCGCGATCGCCGACGTGCGCGCCGGCGTCCCCGCCCACCGGCCGCCGTCGTACCTGCTGGCGGCCGCCCACTGGCGGGCCGCCCACGACGGCCTCGGCGACGCCCTGCTCGACCTGCGGCTCGGCAAGCCGCGCCCGGCGTGGGAGCTGGTCGACGAGTTCGTCGACGCCGTGCGCCCCGCCCTGGCCGCCGCCGGCGACCTGGACGACGTGCGCGCGGGGCTGGACCGGCTGCGCCGCGACGGCGACGGCGCCGCCCGGCAGCGGGCCGCCCTGCGCCGCACCGGCGACGTGCGCGCGATGCTCGCCGAGCGGGCCCGCACGACGGCGGACTGACCCGCCGTCACCCGGCCCCGGGCAGCCGGCGCAGCCACGCGCGCGGCCCGGCGTGCTGCACCCGGACGGCGGCGACGGCGACCGCGCGGCGCAGCGCCGCCGGCAGGTCGGCGACCGCCGGGTCCCGGGCGACCGCGACGGCCAGCGCGCCGTGGAAGGCGTCGCCCGCGCCGGCGGTGTCGGCCGCCGCGACCACCGGCACGGCCACCTCGCCGGCCCGGCCGTCGCGGGAGCGCCACAGCACCGGGCGCGGGCCGCGGGTGACCACGACGTGCCGCGACCCCAGGTCGAGCGGGTCGGCGCCGTCGGGGTGCCGGAACGCCGCCGAGCAGGCGGCCACGTCCGCCAGCGGCAGCAGCTCGGCGAACACCGGCCGCCAGTGCCCGGCGTCGAGCACGACCGGGCGGCCCGCCCGGTGCGCGGCCTGCGCGGCCGCGACGGCCAGCGCCGGGTGGTGCCCGTCGACCAGGACCGCCCCGGCCGCCGCGACGGCCCGGTCCAGCCCCTCCGGTACGCCGGCCGCCACGTCGCCCGCGTTGCGGCTGACGATGGTGCGTTCGCCCGTACCCTCCAGGACCGTCACGGCCGAGACCGGCGGCGGCGCGGTGGCGTCCGGCGCGACGTCGGCCACCTCGACGCCGCACGCGGCGAGATCCGCGCGGATCAGCGCGCCCAGCGGGTGCGCGCCGATCGCGGTGATCAGCGTGACGTCCGCGCCGAGCGCGGCGGCGGTCACGGCGGCGTTCGCGGCGGGCCCGCCCGCGGCCACGTCGAACGCGGTGGCCTGGGCCTTCTCGTCGACGCCGGGCAGCCGGTCGACCCGGTACACCAGGTCCACCGTCGCCAGGCCGACGCACACGACACGCTCCACGCCCCCAGTCTGACCCGCCCGGCTCAGCCCGCCGGGCACCGCACCACGAGCGTGTTGCCGTCCGGGTCGATCAGCGAGAAGACCGCGATGCCGTGCCGGACCTCCAGCCGGCGCAGGCCCGGCATGTCCTCGGCGCGCAGCCGGGCGTGCAGGGCCGCCGGGTCGGCGACGTGCACGGCTCGGCTTCACCGCCCGGCCGCTGTCCGGCTACGCCGTGCTGGCCTGCGGCGACGTCGAGCTGCACCTGTCGGAGACCGGCGACCGGTCCGGCGTACCACGGCAGCGCGCGGCGCAGGCTGTCCACCGGCACGATCGGCACGGCCGACAGGGGCAGGCCGGCGGGGCCGGCGCCGCCACGCAGCGGCCGGGCGAGCACGGCGTACTCCGCCTCGTCCTCCGCGGCCCGCTCGCGCCGCCGCCGTTCCCGACGCTCCGCGGCGAACGGCGGGTCCGGCTCGTGCGGCCCGTCAAGCGGCGGCGGGGGCGGCGGCGTGGCGGGCGGCCCGGCGGCGGTCAGGCCGTACAGGTCGCGCAGCACCGGCCAGGCCAGCGGCACGTCCCCGGCGGGGTGGCCGGTGTCCCCGTCGAGCAGCGCGCGGAGCAGGCCGGCTTCGCCGAGATCCAGCTCGCGCACATCCGCGCCTTCCGCGCCGCGCATCCCGACGGCGAGCGGGCCCGCGTCTCGCAGGGCCTCGTCGTCATCCCCACCGACAGCGCGACGGCGGCGCAGCGCGCCCGGTACGCCGCGTACGCCGCCGAGCGCCTGCCGCGCACCGCCGCGCCGCAGGGCCCGGGGCGGCTGCTGTTCTCGCCCGACCTCGTCGGCACGTCCGCCGAACTGGCGGAGCGGCTGCACGCCCACGCCGCGTTCCGCGAGGTCGACGAGGTGGCGTTCGCGCTGCCGTTCACCTTCGACCACGACGACTACGTGCAGATTCTCACCGACATGGCCACCCGGCTCGGCCCGGCTCTCGGCTGGCGTCCCGCGTCCTGAGGCCGTTCCGGGCGGTGCCGAGCGTCGGGGTCAGATCGCCTTGCCCGGGTTGAGGATGCCGTGCGGGTCGAACAGCGCCTTGATGCCGCGCTGCAGCTCGTGGTTGTCCGCGCCCAGCTCGCGGGTCAGCCACCGCCGCTTCAGCGTGCCGACGCCGTGCTCGCCGGTGAGCGTGCCGCCCAGCCGCAGCGCCAGCTCGAAGATCTCGTCGGCGGCCCGCCACGCCGCCGCCGGCACCTCGGGCAGCGCCGGGTCGACGACGAGCACCGGGTGCAGGTTGCCGTCGCCGGCGTGGGCCACCGTGAACACCGGCACGCCGTGCCGCGCCGAGATGGCGGCGATGCCGCGGAACGCCTCCGCCAGCCGGGCGCGGGGGACCGCGATGTCCTCGATGAGGGGCCGGCCGATCCGCTCGATCGACGGCAGCGACAGCCGGCGCGCGGCCAGCAGCTCCGCCGCCTCGGCCGGGTCGGTGGTGGTGCGCACCGAGGTGGCGGTGCGGGCCAGCACCGCCGTCACGACGGCCGCCTCCGCCTCGGCGCCGGCGCCGTCGGTCTGGACGATGAGCAGCGCCGAGCCGCGCGCCGCCAGGTCGCTGCCCTGCGCCGCGTCGACGGCGCGCAGGTTCGCCTCGTCCATCAGCTCGGCGACGGCCGGCTGTACCCGCGACGTGCTCAGCTCGGCGACCGCCGCGGCGGCCGTCTCGACGTCGGCGAAGAACGCGGCCGTGGTGGCCGTGGCGAGCGGGATCGGCCGCAGCCGGAGCGTGGCCCGCACGACCACGCCGAGCGTGCCCTCCGAGCCGACGAACAGGCCGGTCAGGTCGTAGCCGGCGACGCCCTTGAGGGTGGCCCGGCCGGTGCTGATCAGGCGGCCGTCGGCCAGCACCACGTCGAGGCCGAGCACCGAGTCGCGGGTGACGCCGTACTTCGCGCAGCGCAGCCCGCCCGCGTTGGTGGCGATGTTGCCGCCGATCGTGCTGATGGCGACGCTGGCGGGGTCGGGCGCGTAGCGCAGGCCGTGCGCCCCGGCGGCCGCGTCCAGGTCGGCGGTCAGCACGCCCGGCTCGGCGACCGCGACCGCGTCGACCGGGCTCACCGACACGATCCGGTTCATCCGGGTCAGGTCGAGCACCACCGCGCCCGCCCCGGCCGCGGCGGCGCCGGACAGCCCGGTGCCCGCGCCGCGCGGCACCACCGGCGTGCGGTGCGCGTCCGCGAGCCGCAGCACCCGCTGCACCTCGGCGGCGTCCTGCGGGAACACCACGGCCGCGGGCCGGCCGTCCGGCGGCCAGCCGGAGCGGTCCGCGCGGTGCGCCTCGCGCACGGCCGGGTCGGTGCTCCACGCGACGCCCGCGCCGGACAGCCACCCGATGTCCATGCGCGGAACGCTACGCGACGGTGGCCGGGGCGCGGTGGTCCGCGCGGGCCCGGGCGGCCCACCACGCCAGCAGCAGCACGGTGACCACCTCGGCCAGGCCGAGGACCCGTTCGACGCCGCCCAGCGGGATCGCCCGCCACCACGCCACGCCCGTCACCGGCTGGGTGACCAGCGCCCACAGCAGCGGCGTGAAGCACAGCAGCGACACCACGCCGCCCAGCGTCACCGCCCGGGCCGGGCCGCGCCACCGCCGGTCGCGCAGCCACGGCGCCGCCGCCAGCAGCGCCGCCGCGGGCAGGCTCAGGAACGCCACCAGGCTCGCCACCCGGTGGATGTCGCCGCTCATCGACGGCCCGACCGCCCAGTTGTGCTTCTCGAACCACACGACGCCCACCAGCCCGGCGACCCACAGCGCCAGCGCCACCGCCGCGCCCGAGCCGGCCCGCAGCAGCCGCGCCCGCACCAGGGCCGCCAGCACCGCCGCCGAGCCGGCCGCCAGCAGCAGCGTCGCCGCGTCGAACGCCCAGCCGTTGTCGAGCAGGGCGTACTGGCTGATCGTGCGCCGCGACCAGCTCAGGCCCGCCGACGGCGGGGTGACGTGCAGCCAGGCGAACAGGGCGAGCGACGCCGCCACGCAGGCGGCGCCGAGGCCGGCGAGGATTCGTGGACTCATCGCCGACCAGCCTGCCAGCGGTTTCTGGACGCCGGCTGGGACGCCACGCATGACGGCACGGGACCGGGGTACGGCGACCGGGTGGACGCCTCCGTGACCTTCATCGGCAACGCCACCACCGTGCTGCGCCTCGGCGACTTCACGCTGCTCACCGACCCGGCCTTCGGGCCCGCCGGCAGCCGCGTGTACCTCGGCTACGGCGCGTGGACCCGGCGGGTCAAGGACCCGGCGCTGGCCGCCGTGCCGGTGCCCGAACTGGACGCCGTGCTGCTGTCGCACCTGCACGGCGACCACTTCGACCGCGAGGCCCGGCTGCGGCTGCCGGGGGAGCTGCCGATCGTCACCACCCGCCAGGCCGAGCGCAAGCTGCGCCGCAAGCGGTTCACCGCCGCGCAGGGGCTCGCCACCTGGGAGTCGCACACCTGGACGCGCGGGCGGCAGACGCTGCGGGTCACCTCCGTGCCCGGCCGGCACGGGCCCGGCGTCGTCGACCGGCTGCTGCCCGACGTCATGGGCTCCGTCGTGGAGCTGGCCGCCGACGACGACGTCAAGCTGCGGATCTACATCACCGGCGACACCCTCTGCCGGCCGTGGCTGGCCGAGGTGCCGCGCCGGTGCGGGCCGATCGACGTCATGCTCGTGCACCTGGGCAACACCCGGCTGCTCGGGCTGATGCTCACGATGGACGGCCGGCAGGGCGCCGAGCTGGCCCGGCTGGTCCGGCCCGCGCTGACCGTGCCCATCCACATCGACGACTACGCGGTGCAGAAGATGCGGCTGCCGGACTTCCTCACCGCCGCCACGGGACTTCGCGTGCCGAACGTGACGCCGATCGCCCGCGGCGACACGATGACGCTGGCCGTCAGGCCCTGACGCCGCGCAGGGCGTCCAGCTCGGCCAGCAGGTCCGCCACCGTGATGGGCGGGGCCGGGTCGCCGGTGCGGGCCTCGTGCATCGCCTTGGCCAGCTGCGCCCGGCGCAGCACCTCGCGCAGGTCCGCGCCGGTCATGCCGTGCGACGCGCGGCCCAGCTCGGCCAGGTCGAGGTCCGGGGCGAACATCCGGAAGCCGTCGCGCTCGTGCCGGGCGGCCAGCTCGCCGACCATCTTGCGGAGGATCTCCGTGCGGCCGCCCTCGTCGGGCAGCGGCACCGACAGCTTCACGTCGAACCGGCCGGAGCGGATCAGGGAGTCGTCCACCCGCTGCGGGAAGTTCGTCGTGGCCACCACGATGATCGTCGGGTTGTCCTCGAACAGGTCGTTCATCTCCTGCTTGAAGATGCCCGCGACCGCGTTGAACGCCTGGCTCGCCGCGTCGCCGCCCTGCCCCGCGTAGCTGATGATGCTGTCGAACTCGTCGAACAGCAGCACCGTGGGGTTCCGGTACCGGCGCGCCTCGCGGAAGATCCGCTTGATGTTGCGCTCGGACGCACCCAGCCACTTGTCGAGGATCTCCGGGGTGCGCACCTCACGGAACTCGGCGCCGATCTCGTTGGCCAGCGCCCGCGCCAGCATGGTCTTGCCGGTGCCGGGCGGGCCGTACATGAGGATGCCCTGCGGGCGGCGCGCGCCCCAGCGGGCCATCACGTCGGGGTGCCGGAACGACACCGCGATCTGCCGGAACTGCGCCACGATCGCGTCCAGGCCGCCCACCTGGTCGAGGGTCACCCGCTCGGACGACGGCGTTGCCGGCGGCGGCGCGGGCCGGGGCACGGCGCCCTCCGGTTCGAGGGCGAACTCGCGGCCGTCCAGCGGCCCCGCCAGCTCGGCCAGCACGTCGAGCACCAGGCACAGCATCGCGGGCACCGGCTCGGGCGACTCGGGCGCGACCGCGCGCACCGTCGTCAGCCCCGGCAGGTGGTCGATCGCGACCTGCAGGCCGCTGACCGCGTCGGCCCGCACGCCGACCGTCGGCGCCGGCTCCGGGGTGGGCGGCACGAACCGGCGGTACGCCTCCGTCGCCTGGTCGAGCCCGCCCACGATGCGTGCCGCCCAGGCGTCGCCCGCGGCGAGCCGCCGCTCCAGCAGCACGCCGAGCGGGTCGCGGCCCAGCGCGCCGCCGCGCGGCCGCTCGGTGGCGATCCGCGCCTCCAGCCGCACCACGGGCAGGCCGTCGCGGGTGGCGTCGGCGCGGGTCAGCAGCACCTCCCGGACGGACTCGGGCAGCTGCCCGGTCAGCAGCTGCCGGCCCGCGGTGGGGCTGTCGGGCAACGTGACCCGGCAGCCCGCGTGCTCGATGACGTCGCCCATACCCCGAGCATGCCAGCGCGCCGTGACCGCGGCCACCGCAGCCGTCACGAGAGGACGCGATCCATCAGCCGGGTCGGCAGGAGGCGATCGAGCGGCAGGGTGAGCGCCGCGTCCGGGCCGAGGCTGTACCGGGCCCGGGGCCGCCGGGTGGTGGTGATCCGCGCGATCGTCGCCGCCGCCTTCTCGGCGGTGATCGCGCGTCGCAGGAACGCGGACGGGAACCGCACCGTCGAGGAGATCAGCTCGCCGTACAGGCCGGTGTGCTCCGCGCCGCCGGACTGCACGATCACCACCTGGACGCCCTGAGTGGACACCGCCCGGCGCGGTGCGTCGCCGGCGGACTCGAACGCGGCCTTGCTGCCGGCGTACGTGCCGTAGAGGTGCCGCGCCGGGAGGCCGGGTGACCGCGGCCACCGCAGCGGTTTGCCGGGTGACCGGCGGGGAACCCGGCGGCGGTGACGCCGACAGCCCGCCGCAAGGTCCTCGCCGTCGGGCTGGTGACCGCGTTCATGTCCCTGCTCGACGTCAGCATCGTCAACGTCGCCCTGCCGTCGATCGAGGGCGGGCTGGGCCTGGACGAGGCCGGTCTGCAGTGGGTGGTCAGCGGGTACGCGCTCGCGTTCGGGCTGCTGCTGGTGCCCGCCGGGCGGCTCGGCGACGCCCGCGGCCGGCGCGGCATGTTCGTCGCCGGGCTGGCCCTGTTCACCGGCGCGAGTGCCCTGGCCGGCTTGGCGCCGGGCCCGGGCTGGCTGATCGCGGCGCGGCTGCTGCAGGGCGCGGGCGCCGGCATCATCAACCCGCAGGTGTCCGGGCTGATCCAGCAGCTGTACCGGCCGGAGGAGCGGGGCCGGCCGTTCGGGCTGCTGGGCGCGGTCATCGGGGTGTCCACGGCGGTCGGTCCGCTGCTCGGCGGCGCGCTCATCGCCGGGTTCGGCGCCGAGGCCGGCTGGCGCTGGGTGTTCTTCATCAACCTGCCGATCGGCGTCGCCGCCATCGTGCTCGGGTGGCGGTGGATCCCCGCCGGGGAACCCGCCCGCCGCCGCGAGCCGCTCGACCCCGTCGGCGTCGCGCTGCTCGGCGCCGCTGTGCTGCTGCTCCTGCTGCCGCTGGTGCAGGAGCGGCAGTGGACGTCGCCGGCGAAGTGGCTGCTCGTGCCCGCCGGGCTGGCCGTGTTCGCCGTCTTCGCGGCGTGGGAACGCCGGTACGGCCGCACCCGCGCCCCGCTGGTCGACCTGGCGCTGTTCCGCCGCCGCTCGTACGCGCTCGGCTCGCTGCTGGCGCTGTGCTACTTCGCCGGGTTCACCGCGATCTTCTTCGTGCTGACCATCTACCTGCAGACCGGCCTCGGCTACAGCGCGCTGCTGGCGGGCCTGGCCGTCACCCCGTTCGCGGCCGGCTCGGCCGTGGCGTCGGCGGCCGGCGGCCGGCTCGTCAACGCCCACGGCCGCCGCCTGGTGGCCGCCGGGCTCGCGACCGTGCTGGCCGGGCTGGCCGGCACCGTGCTGGCGCTGCACCTGGCGCCGGGGCGCGGGGCGGGCTGGGCGATGGCGCTGCCGCTGCTCGTGGCCGGGCTCGGCAGCGGCCTGGTGATCAGCCCCAACGTGACCCTGACGCTGGCCGAGGTCCCGGTGGAGCGGGCCGGCAGCGCGGGCGGCGTCCTGCAGACCGGTCAGCGCATCGGCACCGCGGTCGGCATCGCCGGCGTCGGCGCGGTCTTCTTCAACCGGCTGGCGGCGAGCGGCGGCGACTGGTCCGCGGCGGTGCGCCCGGCGCTGCTGGTCACCGTCGGCTTCGTCGCGGTGGCGCTGGCGGCGGCGGTGGCGGACATCCGGGCCGACCGGCGCGCGCAGGATCGTGCCGCGGGCGAACCCGTCGGCGCCGGTACGCCACACTGATCCGGTGCTGATCGCCGAGCTGCCCGACCTGCCGATCGTGGCGGCGCTGCCGGCGGTGCGCGACGCGCTGGCCGGCGCCGGTGCGGCCGTGCTGGTCGCGCCGCCCGGCACCGGCAAGACCACGGTGGTGCCGCTGGCGCTGGCCGACGCCCGCGGCAAGGTCGTGGTGGCCGAGCCGCGCCGGGTCGCCGCCCGGGCCGCCGCGCGCCGGATGGCGGCGCTGCTCGGCGAGCAGGTCGGCGGCCGCGTCGGCTACACGGTGCGCGGCGAGCGGCGCACCGGCCCGGACACCGTGGTCGAGGTCGTCACCACCGGCGTGCTCGTGCGCCGGCTGCACCGCGACCCCGAGCTGGCCGGCACCGCCACCGTGATCCTGGACGAGTGCCACGAGCGGCACCTCGACTCCGACCTGGCGCTGGCGTTCCTGGTGGACGTGCGCGCCGCCCTGCGCGACGACTTGCGGGTGCTCGCCACGTCCGCCACCGCCGAGGCGCAGCGCCTGGCCGAGGTGCTCGGCGGCCCGGTCGTCGAGGCGGCGAGCGTGCTGCACCCCGTCGACGTGCGGTGGTGCCCGCCGGCCGGCCCGGTCACCCCGCCGCACGGGCTGCGCGTCGACCCCCGGCTGCTCGACCACGTCGCCGCCACCGTGCGCCGGGCGCTGGCCGAGGGCGACGGCGACGTGCTGGCGTTCCTGCCGGGCGCCCGCGAGATCGGCGACGTGGCCCGGCGGCTGTCCGGGGTGCCCACGGTCGCCCTGCACGGCCGGCTGTCCGGCGCCGACCAGGACGCCGCGCTGCGCCCGGGCGGCGGCCGCCGGGTCGTGCTGGCCACCGCCGTCGCCGAGAGCAGCCTCACCGTGCCGGGCGTGCGGGCCGTCGTGGACGCCGGGCTGAGCCGGGTGCCGCGCACCGACCACGCCCGCGGCCTCGGCGCGCTGGTCACCGTGCCGGTGTCCCGGGCCGCCGCCCACCAGCGGGCCGGCCGGGCCGGGCGGGAGGCGCCCGGGCGGGCGTACCGGTGCTGGTCGCAGGCGCAGCACGACCGGCTGCCCGCCCAGCCGGAGGCGGAGATCGCCGCCGCCGACCTCACCGGGTTCGCGCTCGACCTGGCGCTGTGGGGCCACCCCGACGGCGCCGGGCTGGCCCTGCCCGACCCGCCGCCCGCCGGGGCGCTGCAGGCGGCCGCCGCGACGCTGCGGGCGCTGGGCGCGGTCGGCCCCGACGGGCGCGTCACCGCCCGCGGGCGCGCCCTCGCCGGCGCCGGCACCCACCCGCGGCTCGCCCGCGCCCTGCTCGACGGGGCCGCGGCCGTGGGCGCCCGGCGGGCCGCCGAGATCGTCGCCCTGCTCGACGAGCGGCGCGGGTCCGGCGACGACCTGGCCGCCGCGTGGCGGGCGGCCCGCGGCGACCCGGCGTGGCGCGCCGAGGCCCGCCGGCTGCAGCGCGCCGCCGGTGACGCGCCCGACCCCGGCGGCCTGCCCGACGACCTGGCGGCCGGGCTGGTCGTCGCCCTGGCGTACCCGGAGCGGGTGGCCCGGGCCCGGGAGCCGGGCGGGCGGGCGTACCTCATGGCGGGCGGCACCGCCGCGGACCTGGCGCCCGGCAGCGGCCTCGCCGCCGCCGGCTGGCTGGCCGTCGCCGACGCCGACCGGGCGCCCGGCGCGGCGTCCGCGCGGATCCGCGCCGCCGCCCCGCTCGACGAGCCGGCGGCCCGGCGCGCCGCCGCCGCCCTGCTCGCCGACGAGACCGAGGTCGGCTGGGCCGGCGGCGACGTCGTGGCCCGCCGGGTCGAGCGGCTCGGCGCCATCGTGCTGGCCGAGCGGCGGCTCACCGACCCCGACCCGGACGCCGTGCGTGCCGCGCTGCGCGAGGGGCTGCGCCGCGAGGGCCTCGCCCTGCTGGACTGGCGGCGCGCGGCCACCGAGCTGCGCGCCCGGCTCGCGTTCTGCCACGCCGCGCTCGGCCCGCCCTGGCCCGCCGTCGACGACGCGGCGCTGCTCGCCGCGGACTGGCCCGACCTCGGCCGGGCCCGCCGCCGCGCCGACCTGGCCAAGATTGATGTCGCCGGGGCGCTGCGCGGGCTGCTGTCCTGGCGGGAGGCGGCCCGGCTCGACGCGGTCGCGCCCGAACGGCTCACCGTGCCCAGCGGGTCGCACGTGCGCGTCGACTACACCGACCCCGCCGCCCCCGTGCTGGCCGTGAAGGTGCAGGAGGCGTTCGGCTGGCGCGACGCCCCGCGGCTCGCCGACGGCCGGGTGCCGGTGCTGCTGCACCTGCTGTCGCCCGCCGGGCGGCCCGTCGCCGTCACCCGCGATCTGGCCTCGTTCTGGGCAACGGGTTACGCGCAGGTCCGCGCGGAGCTCCGGGGCCGCTATCCTCGCCACCCGTGGCCGGAAGATCCGTCCACCGCGGCGCCGACGCGGCACACCGCCCGCCGCGCCCGGCAGTGACCACCCGACGAGGGGGAGGCGCGGTGCGGCACCCGGCCCGGATCGTCCCGCTCGCGTTCCTCGCGGCGGTGACCGTCGGCACCCTGCTCATGATGCTGCCCGCCGCCCGGGCCGAACCTGGGCACGCGCCGTTCGTCACGGCGCTGTTCACCGCCACGTCCGCCGTCTGCGTGACCGGCCTGGCGGTCGTCGACACCGAGAGCTACTGGTCGACGTTCGGCGAGGTGCTCATCACCGTGCTGGTGCAGGTCGGCGGCATCGGCATCATGACGATGGCGACGCTGCTCGGCCTGCTCGTCTCCCGCAAACTCGGGCTCAGCGGCCGGCTGCGGGCCCAGGCCGAGAGCGCCGGGCTGATCAGCGGCAACGTGCGCGGGGTGCTGCTGCGCGTCGCCGGGTCGCTGCTGATCGCCGAGGCGGTCATCACGGCGATCCTGACGCTGCGGCTGCGCCTGCACTACGGCTACCCGTGGGGCCGCAGCCTGTACGAGTCGGCGTTCCACGCCGTGCAGTCCGTCAACAACGGGGGGTTCGCGCTCTACCCCGACAGCCTCACCCGCTTCGTCGGCGACTGGTGGATGTGCGTGCCGCTGTCGCTGGGCGTGCTGTTCGGCTCCATCGGCTTCCCGGTGCTGTTCGAGCTGTTCCGGGAGTGGCGCCAGCCCGGCAAGTGGTCCACCCACACCCGGCTCACCGTGTGGGGCACGGCGCTGCTCAGCGTCGGCGGCTTCGCCGTCTTCCTCGTCTTCGAGTGGAGCAACCCCGACACGCTCGGCGGGCTCGGCGTCGCCACCAAGGTGCTCGCCGCGTTCACCCAGGACGTCATGACCCGCTCCGGCGGCTTCAACAGCGTGGACCTGGGCGACCTCAACGCCGAGACGATCGCCGTCACCAACGCCCTGATGTTCATCGGCGGCGGCAGCGCCAGCACCGCCGGCGGCATCCGGGTCACCACGTTCCTGCTGCTGGCGTTCGTGATCTGGGCGGAGCTGCGCGGCGAGCCCGACGTCGTCATCAAGCACCGCCGCATCGCCGAGGAGACCCAGCGCCAGGCCATCACCATCGCGCTGCTCGGCGTCGCGCTGGTCGCCACCGGCACCCTGGCCCTGGTGTGGCTCACCGACGGCGTCGAGTTCGACCGGGCCCTGTTCGAGGTGACGAGCGCGTTCGCCACCGTCGGGCTCAGCACCGGCATCACCCCGAACCTGCCGGAGCCGGCCCAGGTGGTGCTCGTCATCCTGATGTACGTGGGCCGCGTCGGCACCGTCGCCGTCGGCACCGCCATCGCGCTCAACACCCGCCGCCGCAAGTACCGATACCCGGAGGAGCGACCCCTTGTCGGCTGACAACGGCACCGGCACCGAGGACAACGTGGTGGTCATCGGGCTCGGCAGGTTCGGCGGCGCCGTCGCCAAGAGCCTGCTGGACCTGGGCCACGAGGTGCTCGGCATCGACGAGAACCAGGAGATCGTGCAGGACTGGGGCGACCGGCTCACCCACGTGGCGGCCGCCGACTCCACCGACGAGGACGCCCTGCGCCAGCTCGGCGTCCCCGACTTCACCCGGGCCGTCGTCGGCATCGGCTCGAACATCGAGGCCAGCGTGCTCACCGTCGTCGCGCTCACCGAGCTGGGCGTCGGCGACATCACCGCCAAGGCGTCCAGCTCCAAGCACGGCAAGATCCTGCGCTCGATCGGCGTGCACCACGTCGTCTATCCCGAGCAGGCGATGGGGGAGCGGGTCGCGCACCTGATCACCGGCAAGATGCTCGACTTCATCGAGTTCGACGACGGCTTCGCCATCGCCAAGGTGCGCGCGCCCCGCGACGCCGCCGGCCGCTCGCTGGCCGACGTCGGGCTGCGCACCCACTACGGCGTCACCGTCGTCGGCGTGAAGCGGCCCGGCGCCGACTTCGAGTACGCCCGGCCGGAGACCGTGGTGCCGCGCGGCTGCACGCTCATCGTGGCGGGCCCGACCGCTTCCGTGGAGCGGTTCGCCGCCGTCACCTGATCAGGTCGCGGGCTGCAGCCGGCGGTCCGGCGTCAGCCAGTGCAGCAGCGACCGGGCGGCCGCCACGACCAGCTCCCGGTCGTACGTGACGGCGTGGTCGAACTCCCGGTCGCCGTCCGGGCCGGTCGACCCCGCGTCGCGGGCCACCAGGGCGGCGGCGTGGTGCGGGCCCACCACGATGACGTTCCACTCGCCGCGCAGCGGGTCGTCCGCGCCGAAGTCGGCGCCGCGCACGCCCGGGGCCGGCTCCGCGGGCAGCCCCGCGCCCAGGGCGGCGACCAGCGGGCTGCGCCGCGCCAGGCCGGCGAAGCGGCGCGCCGTCGCCGGCGTGAAGAACTTCTCCTCCTGGAAGCAGGCGAGCAGCACCGGCGGCTGCGCCCCGGCGCCCGCGTCGGCCTCCAGCATGCGGCTCGTCGGCATGAGCAGGCTCTTGGTGGTCCGGGTGACCGGCCGCTCGGCCGCCACGATCGAGTACGGCGTCGCCGAGCGCTCCCGGGCGGGGTCCGCCGCGGGCGCGCCCAGCAGCGGCAGGGCGGTCCCGGCGGCCCGCCCGGCGGGCAGCGGCCCGGGCCGCCCGAAGTGCCAGCCCTGGCCGACCACGGCGCCCATGCTGCGCGCCACCGCCAGCTCCCGCTCGGTCTCGATGCCCTCGGCCAGGATCAGCGCGCCGCTGCTCTCCGCGTACGCCCGCACCGCGCCGACCACCCGCGCGGTGTGCGGCTCGTGCGGGGAGCGCAGCAGCTGCATGTCGAGCTTGACGACGTCCGGGTGCACGAACGGCATCAGCGCCAGCGAGTGCGGGTCGGCGCCGACGTCGTCGAGCGCCACGCCCCAGCCGGCCTCCCGACACTGCGCGGTGGCCGCCAGCAGCGCCGACGGGTCGGCGGCGATGGACCGCTCGGTCATCTCGGTGACGACCCGCAGCCGACGCTCCGCCCGCGCGGTCACGTCCGCCAGGTCGGCGGGGCAGCCGGCCCGCCACGCGGTCGGCTCCATGTTGACGAACAGGGCGGTCGAGCGGTCCAGCCCGGCGGCCAGCGCCGCCTCGTATGCCCGCGCCCGGCACACCCAGTCCAGCTCGGCCTCGCGCCCGGCCGCTCGCGCGGCGGCGAACAGGGCCAGCGGCGACTCCCACGGCGTCCCGGCGGGCCCGCGGGTCAGCGCCTCGTAGCCGGCCACCCGGCCGGTGCCGATCTCGACGAGCGGCTGGAACACGGGGGTGACGGTGCGGGCGTCGAGCACGGCGTGGATGTCGGGCACGATGATCTGATCGGCGGGCGGCGTGCCGACCTGACATCCGACCGACGCATCCGTGCCACGGCCGCATGGGGGACCGGGCGGGGGGTAGGCGGAGGACACATCCCTGCGTACGGAGGACAGACTCGTGGACACACTCTCCCGATCCCTGCACGACGTCGGCCTGGCCGCCTGGTTCGGCGGCTCGCTGGCCAACGCCGTGTCGCTGAACAAGGCCGCGGGCGAGGCGAACGACGCCCGCGCCGCCGGCCAGGTCGCCAACACCGGCTGGAACCGGTGGACCCCGGTCAACGCGGCCGCCATCGGCGCCCACCTCGCGGGCAGCATCGGCCAGCTCGGCGGCAACTCGGGCCGCCTGTTCGCCCAGCAGGGCGTGGGCGCGATGGCGTCGGCGAAGACCGGCCTGACCGTGGCCGCGCTCGGCGTCACCGGCTACAGCCGCCTGCTGGGCCGCAAGGTCAACCAGCAGACCGACGTGCCGGTCGAGTCCGGCACAGAGCCGACCATCACGACGCCGGAGGAGGTCGTCAAGGCGCAGCGCCAGCTCAAGGTGCTGCAGTGGGCGATCCCGGCGATCACCGGCGCGCTCATCGTCATCAGCGCGTTCGCCGGCGAGCAGCAGCGGCCGCAGGCCGTGCGGAAGGGCCTGCTGGCCCGCTTCACCCGCTGAGCGCCGCCGTCAGGCGGTCGGGCCGGCCTGCGTCTCCTGCACGCCGGACCCGCCGCTCGGCCTGTGGCCGGGCCCGGGCGGCGGGCCCGGCTGCGCCGGCACCCGGACGGGCTCGGGCTCCGTGGCCGGGGGCCGCCGCCGGGCGGCCACCCCGGCGGCGATCGCGGCCACCACCGCCGCCGCCACCACGGCGACGACCACGGTGTCCGGCAGGTCGAGCAGCTTGAGGGCGCTGGCCAGCAGCACCACGACCAGGGCCGAGCGAACGAGGCCCGCCGGGGCCCGCGACGACACCCGGGCGCCGATCAGGACGCCGGGCACGGACCCGACGAGCACCGCCGCCGCGACGTCGAGGTGCAGGTCGCCGAAGAGGGCGTGGCCCAGGGCGGCCGCCGTGACCAGCGGGATCGCCTGCACCAGGTCGGTGCCGACGACGTCGTTGGCGCGCAGCATCGGGTACAGCACCAGCAGCGCCACGATGATCAGCGAGCCGGACCCGACCGACGTGAGGCCGACCACCAGCCCGCCCGCCACGCCCAGCAGCACCGTCGGCACCGGCCGCACCGTCAGCGGGGCGGGGACCGCCGTGCGGTCGCGGCGGGCGGTCCACGACTTGGCGACCAGCCCCGCGGCGGCCAGCAGCAGCGCCACGGCGAGCGCGGTGCGGATCGCGTTCTGGACGGCGGCGTCGTCGCCGAGCAGGCGCAGCAGCAGCACCCCCAGGAACGCGGCCGGGACGCTGCCCGCGCACAGCCAGCCGACCAGCGCCCAGTTCACCGTGCCGCGCCGGGCGTGCACCCACCCGCCGAACGGTTTCATGACGGCGCTCGCGGCCAGGTCGCTGGAGACCGCGGCGACCGGCGGCACGCCGAAGAACAGCACGAGGATCGGCGTCATGAGGGCGCCGCCGCCCATGCCGGTCAGCCCGACGACGATCCCGACCCCGAGGCCCGCCAGGGCCATCGTCGCATCCATGGGACGGAAGTCTCGGCGGCTGGGACGGAATTGTCTACTAACCCGGTCGAATCGGTGAAGATCGTGTCGGGGCCGGGTCAGTTCTCCGGCGGCGGCCCGCTCAGCGTGGTGATCGCGCTGAGCAGCGTGGAGCGGTGGAACGGCTTCTCCACCATGAGGCTGTTGCCGTCGAGGGTGACCTGCGGGCCCAGCGCCGCGGCGGTGTAGCCCGACATGAAGATCACCGGCAGGGCCGGGTGGTGCTCGCGCAGCGTGGCGGCCAGTTCCGGGCCGGTCATCTCGGGCATCACCACGTCGGTGATCAGCAGGTCCACCGGCGCGCCGGCGGCCACCTTCGCGGCGGCGTCGCGGGCGTCGGTGACCACGGTGACGCCGTAGCCGGCCCGCTCCACGAAGCGCTGCACCAGCTGCGCCACGTCCGGCTGGTCCTCGACCACCAGCACGTGCCCGATCGGGCCGTTGGCGGCGGGACGGTCCCCGCCGGGCGCCTCCGGCACGGCGGCCGGCAGCCGCAGGTGCACGGTCGTGCCCATCTTCGGGGCGCTCTCCAGCTCGATGTGCCCGCCCAGCTCGCGCACGATGCCCGCCACCGTGGCCAGGCCCAGCCCGGCCGCGTTCGACTTGGTGCTGTAGAACGCGTCGAACGCCTTGGCGCGCACCTCGTCGCTCATCCCGGCGCCGGTGTCGGTGATGGTCAGGTGCACGGTGGGGGCGCCGTCGACGGGCGCCCCGCTGCCCGCCGCGACGCGCAGCACGCCGCCGTGCAACATCGCGTCGCGCGCGTTCGCCACGAGGTTGACCAGCGCCTGCTCCAGCGGGCCCCGCTCGGCGCGCACCGGCGGGGTGCCCGGCTCGAGCGTCACGTCCAGGCCGATGTGCTCGCCGAGGATGCGGCTGAACAGCGGCTGCACGTCGGCCAGCAGGTCGGCGACCCCGATCGTCTCGGCGCGCCCGCCGTCCGACCGGCCGAACGCCAGCAGCTGGTGGATCAGCCGCCGCCCGTTGTCGGCCGCCTGCACGATGTCGCGGGCCAGCTGGTGCTGCGCCGAGTCCTCGTCCGCCGACGCGCTGATCATGTCGGCGGAGCCGGCCACCACCGTCAGCAGGTTGGTGAACTCGTGCGAGACGCCGCCGATGAGCTGGCCCAGGCCGTCGAGCCGGCGCAGGTGGTCCAGCTGGCGCTTCAGGCCACGGGCGTCGATGTGGTCGGTCGTGTCGGTGATCATGCACAGCACGCCGTCCGGGTCGCCGGTCAGCGTGGTCAGCGGCGTCATCGCCATCCGCACGGTGCGCACGGAGCCGTCCGCGCGCACGATCCGGCTCTCGCCCACCGTCGCCCGGCCCGCCCGGCACTCGGCGGTGCGCCGGGCCAGGTCGGCCTGCCCGCGGGCGTCCAGGAAGCCGGTCAGCGCCAGGCCGGTCAGCTGCTGGTGGGGGACCCCGAGCAGCACCCCCATGGGCTCGTTCGCGTAGGTGGTGAGCCCGGCGGCGTCGAGCTGGAGCACCCCCTCCGGCATGGTCTGCAGCACCAGGCGGTAGCGCTCCTCGCTGGCCCGCAGCCGCGCCGTCGCCCGGGCCGACGACAGCGCCAGCCCCACCTCGCCGGCGACCTCGCGGGCCAGTTCGGCGTCGTCGGCCGAGTAGGTGGCGCCGCGCATGGTGCGCACCAGCACCAGGTGCCCGGCGGTGGTGTCGTCGACGATCACGGGGCAGAGCAGGGCGGCCTGCACGCCGGCCTGCTCGACGAGGGCGTCGCCGGGGCCGAGCACCAGCGGGCGGCGGGTGGCGGCGAGGCGGGCCGCGTACGGGTCGTCCGCGGGCGTCGACCCGGCGCGGTCGAGCGCCCCGGTCAGCTTCAGCGACCACGTCGCGTCGGGATGGTGGAAGGCGATCGGTCCGTAGCGGCCGTCCTCGCCGAGGACCAGGAGGCCGGCGCCGTCCCCGACGACGTCGGCGGCGGCGGCGGCCCCGGTCGCGCACACGGTGCCCACCTGGGAGCAGCACCGGTCGAGGGCCTGGGCGAGGTCGGCGAGCTTCTGTGCGGTCACGGGCATGGTCCGTAGTGTCCGTGCGCCCGGCCGCTCCGTGGGGCGGTTCGGCGATCCTGCAACCGAGCCCTCAGATCGCGCCGGGGCACGCCGAACAGGGCGATGGGCCGGGACTCCGGCCGCGTCCGCCCGTGCCCGTCCCCGTGCCTTTCCCCGTGCCCTGGAGGGTCCTGCCATGCCGCAGCCGGAGTCCGGCGCCGACGTCACGGTCACCGTGCCGCGCAGCCCCCTGCTCGCCGCGCTCGCCGACCGCAGCCTCACCGCCAAGAGCGTCATCCCGGCGGCCGCGATGGCGCTGGTCGCGCTGCTGCTCGCGGGCCTCACCGTCTACCGGGTCGCCGAGATGCGCGACGACCTGGTGTCGATGAAGGCGCGGCAGGTCGACGGCCTGCAGGAGATCGCGAACATCCGCGCGGGCGTGAGCGACATGATCCGCGGCATCCTGGTCACCACGCTGGCCCGGGACGACGCCGCCACCCTGCAGAGCGGGCGCGCCGCGGTGCGCGACGCCGACCGGCGGGTCGACGAGGCCGTCGCCCGCTACGACGCGATCGCCCCCGCCGAGACCGCCCGGCACGCCAAGGTGGCCGCGTTCGCCGAGGCCATGCGCACGTACCGGGGGCTGCGCGACGTGGTGCTGTTCCGCGAGCCGGCGCCCGCGGGCGTGTCGGTGCCGCCGGAGGCGCAGCAGGCGGCGGCGTTCGAGTCCGTCGAGCAGGTGATGAACACCGCGATCGGCGAGTTGCAGGCGGCGGAGGACGCCGAGGGCGACGCGCTGGCCGCGGAGGTGCGGGACGAGTACCGGTCCGCCCTGGCCCTCACGCTCACCGCGCTGCTCACCGGCCTGCTGCTCGCCGGGGGCGTCACCTACGTGGTCGCCCGGCTCGTCCGGCGGCAGCTCGCCACCGTCCAGCGGGCGCTCGGCGCCGTCGCCGACGGCGACCTGACCGTGCCCGCCGAGGTGCGCTCCCGCGACGAGCTGGGCCGGATGGCCACCGCCGTCAACCGCGCCCGCGACGGCCTGCGCGACACCGTCGGCGCGCTCACCGCCGGCTCGCACACCCTCGGCACCAGCACCGGCCGGCTCGCCGGCGTGACCGGCCGCATCGCCGACAGTGCCCAGGAGGCCGCCGCTCAGGCGGGGGTCGTCGCGACCGCCGCCGAGGACGTCTCCGGCAACGTGCAGACCGTCGCGGCGGGCAGCGAGGAGATGGGCGCCTCGATCCGCGAGATCGCCCAGAACGCCAACGACGCCGCCCAGGTCGCCACGCAGGCCGTCGGCGTCGCCGAGCACACCAACCGGACCGTCGGCAAGCTGGGCGCGTCGTCCGCCGAGATCGGCAACGTCGTCAAGGTCATCACGTCGATCGCCGAGCAGACGAACCTGCTGGCCCTCAACGCCACCATCGAGGCGGCCCGCGCCGGCGAGGCCGGCAAGGGCTTCGCCGTCGTGGCGAGCGAGGTCAAGGACCTGGCCCAGGAGACCGCGAAGGCCACCGAGGACATCTCCCGGCGTGTCGAGGCCATCCAGTCCGACACCGCCGGCGCCGTCGACGCCATCGCCGAGATCTCCCGGATCATCCAGACGATCAACGGCTACCAGCTCACCATCGCCTCCGCCGTCGAGGAGCAGACCGCCACCACCGGCGAGATGAGCCGCAGCGTGGGCGAGGCCGCCGCCGGCAGCACGGCCATCGCCGCCACCATCGGCGGCGTGGCGCGGGCCGCCCAGGCCACCACCGCCAGCCTGGCCGAGGCGGACACCGCCGTCGCCGACCTGACCCGTGTGGCCGGCGACCTGCGGGAGATCGTCGGCCGCTTCCGGGTCTGACCGGCCGCCCGTCAGGTGTTGATCCACTCCGTGGCGACCGTGCCCGCCGCGGTGGTGCACTCGATCCGGATCGGGCCCCGGCGCACGGCCGGCAGGGCGAAGCAGCCCACCTCGTCCGCGGTCGTCTCGGCCGCCGTGCCCGCGACGGTCAGCAGCCGCACCGTGCCGGGACCCGGGGGCACCAGCTGGCCCTCGATGCCCGCGTCGCCGATCTCCACCTCGACGCGCAGCTCGCCCAGCCCGAAGACCAGGTTCCGCGGCGCGCCCGACAGGCTCGACCGGACCAGGGCGGTCCGGTCGAGGTGCGAGTCGTAGAGCAGCCCGGCGAGCTCGGTGTCCGGGTCGGACGCCAGCCAGGCCCGGGCGGCGCCCGCCGCGGCGATCACCCGCTGGCCCGTGGGGTCCGGCCGCAGGGCGTCCGTGACGTCGAGGATGAGCTCGTCATCGTCATTCCAGTTCCGCGATGGCATGGCGTCCACCCTCCGTTCGTGCGACCTCGGCGTTCGCCTCCAGGTACGCCCGCACCGCAGACGTACCCCGCAGCTTGTCGAGGATGCGGCTGCGGGTCGGGCCGATGCTGCCGACCGGGATGCCGAGCAGCCGGCTGATCTCGGCGTACGCGTACGGCGGGTCCGCCGCGAGCATCATGAGCAGCTCCCGCTGCTGCGGGGCGAGTTCGGCCAGCCCGTCCAGCAGCACCTGCCGGCGCTCGGTGGCCAGCAGGACGGCGTCGATGTCCTCCGTGCCGGCGATGTCCGCCCGCACCATCGTCAGCGGGTCCACCGCGACGCTGCGGCCGGTGGTGCGCAGGTGCCGCTCGCACTCGTGCCGCGTCGTCGTGACCAGCCAGCCCGGCAGGGCGGCCGGCTCGCGCAGCTGCCCCAGGTGCTCCACGAGCCGCAACCAGACCAGCTGCGCCACGTCCTGGGTGTCCGCCGGTGGCAGCCGGTACCTGCGGATCACGTGGCCGACCAGCCCGGCGAACCGCCTCACGAGCTCGTTCCACGCGTCCTCGTCGCCGTCGATCCCGGCGCTGACCAGCGCGCGCAGGTCGTCGTGGTCCATCGTCGCCCCCTGTGCATCACTGCAGTCCTTCGAGGATCACCAGTGCCGAACCGTAGTCCTTCATCGGGGTGCCGAGGCGGTCGAGCTTCGCCACGGCCGTCTGCGCGTCCACGTCGTCCTCGGCGCAGATCCGGGCCAGCGCGCCCGCGATCTGGGGCGCCGCGAACGACGTGCCGCTCCACAGCGCCCACGCGTCCGGGCCGAACTCCTCCGGCTGCGGGTCGAAGACGGGCGACTCCTTGCCGGTGACGAACGTGGAGCTGACGCCCTCGCCGATCGTCGAGAAGCGCACGTGCGCGCCGTGGCTGGACCACGCCGCGGCGGTGCCGGCCGGGGTCAGGGCGGCCACCGCGAGCACCCCCTCGATGGCGGCGGGGAAGCACCTGCGGCCGGTGCCGAAGTTGCCCGCGGCCGCCACGATCACCGGCGGGTTCTCCGCGGCCAGCACGTCGCGCACCGCGCCCTCCATGGCGGGCGGCGGCCGGTCGTCGGGGGTCTGCCCGCCCAGCGACAGGCTGATGATGTGGGCGCCGTCGGCGTGCGCGGCCCGGACGGCGTCGGCGATGTCGTCGTCGGCGGCGAAGCCGTCGGTGTCGGCGGCCCGGTACATCAGCACCTCGGCGGCCGGCGCGACCTGCTGCACCAGGCCTGCCACGAAGCTGCCGTGGCCGGCCTGGAAGTCGAGGAAGCCGTCGTGGCCCGAGGGCAGCACGTCCAGCTCGTCGACGTCGTCGAGGGTGCGCTGCAGGTTCAGCCAGCCGTCGCTGTCCCGGCGGCTGCGCGGCAGGCCGGTGTCGATGACGGCGACCCGCACCGTGCGCCGGGCCGGGTGGTCGCGCAGCCACGCCTCGCGGTACTCGCCGAACGGCGCCAGCGGCGCGGCCGCCAGCGGCTCCGGGCCGCCGATGCCCTTGCCGACCGCGGCCATCGTCAGCAGCGCGTTCGGCCACGCCGACTCGCCGGCCTCGTCGCAGCTGCGCACCAGCTTCGGCACGACCGAGGCGCCCCGCTTGAACTGCCGCAGCCGCACCAGGTCGCCGCGGCCCGGCCACCGGCAGGCGCCGTACTCGCGGAAGTGCTCGCGGTCCAGCAGGCCGCGGACCGCCTTGTGCCGGTACGCCGCGGCCGGCATGACGATCTCGTTGCGCGCCACGTAGCAGGTGCCGCGGTCGTCGTGCAGCGCCTCCGGCTGCGGCAGCTCGTGCCGGCCCGAGCGGCGGCCGATCAGGATGCCCACCAGGGTGTCCTGGTTGACCTGGCCGCGGCCGCCCAGCTCCGCCAGCTGGACGGCCAGCACCTGCTGGAGGCGGGCGACGTCGCCGCCGTAGGATTTCGCGGGGTAGTCCTTGGCGAAGGGACGGTTGGCAACGGCCTCGGAGTCCGAGTTCATGGGGGGTGTCCTGGTCTCTCTCGGGGCGAGCGGAAGTTGGTCCGTTGAAGGAAATAGAGACAGCTGACGACCTGGTGATACACGCTCGGCGTGTCCATGAGGGAGTTGTGGCGGATCCCCGACGGTTCCGGCCGGTCGCCACGGAGCTGGTGCGCCGCGCGCGGCAGGCGGCCGACCCCGCCGCCCTGGCCCTGGCGCTGCGCGCGCTCGCCTGGGCCGAACGCGCCCGGCTCGCCGACACCGAGGCGAAACGCCTGCTCGACGAGGCCGCCCGGATCGCCCGGCGGCACGGCCTCGACCAGATCGCCGCGGACGTGCTGATGAGCCGCGCCGCCGTCAACCAGGAGCTGGGCCGCATCACGGCCGCCCGGCGCGACCTGGACGCCGCCGGCCCCATCGTCGCCCCGGACCGGGCCGCGGAGCTGGCGTTCCAGCGCGCCGTGCTGCACCAGAACATCGGCCGGCTCGTCGCCGCGGCCGCCGCCTACCGGGGCCTGCTCGCCCGCGCCGGCCTGCCGGAACGCACCCGGGTCATCGCCGCCAACAACCTGTCCATGATCGACGCCCAGCACGGCCGGTACGCCGACGCGCTGCGCCTGCTCGACGACGCCGCCCGGCGCGCCCGCGAGCTGGGTCCCGCCCTGGTCGCGCTGGTCGCCGGCACCCGCGCCTGGGTCACCGTCCACGCCGGCCGCCTCGTCGAGGGCCTGCGGCTGTTCGACGAGGCCGCCGCCGCCCACGAGGCGGCCGGGCTGCCGCTGGGGGAGCACTACGTCGAGTACGCCGACGCCCTCATGGACCTGCGGCTCATCCCCGAGGCCAGCGTCGCCGCCCGGTCCGCCGTCGAGGTGTTCCGGCACAACGGGGTGCCGCTGATGGGCGCCGAGGCGCAACTGCGCGTCGCGCAGCTCGCCCTGCTCGGCGACGACCCGGACGCCGCCGAGGCGGCGTCGGACGCGGCCGCCCGCGACTTCGCCCGGCAGCGGCGCGGCGCGTGGCGGGCGCGGGCCGAGCTGGTGCGCGCCGAGGCCCGGCTGCGCCTCGGCGTCGCCACCGCCGCCGACCTGCGCGCCGCGGCCCGGATCAGCCGCACCCTGGCCGGGCTCGGCACCCGGTCCACCGCCGTGCCCGCGTACACCATCGCCGGGCGCATCGCCGCCGCGCTCGGGCGCACCCGCGACGCCGTCGCCCTCCTGGAGCGCGCCGCCGGCCTCGCCCGCGGCAGCCCCGTGCTGGTGCGGCTGCGCGGCGACGTCGCCGCCGCGATGGCGGCCGGGCTGCGCCACGACGACGGCGCGGTGCTGCGGCACTGCCGCCGCGGCCTGGCCGACCTGGCCCGGCACCGCACCGCCCTGCCGTCGGTGGAGCTGCGCGCGCACGCCTCCGGGCACGGCGCGGAGCTGGGCCAGCTCGGCCTCGGCGTGATGGTGCGCGGCGGGTCGGCCACCCGCGTCCTGGACTGGATGGAACGCACCCGCGCCGCCGCCCTGCTCACCGCCGAGCCCACCCCGGAGCCCGCCCCCGACGCCGCGGTCGGCGACGCCCTCGACGAGTTGCGCGGCGTCGCCGCCGAGCTGGCGCAGCTGTCCACCGACCGGGCCGCCGCCGGCGCGCCCGGCCCGCTGCTGGCCCGCCAGCGCACCATCGAGAACCGGATCCGCCGCGCCACCTGGCACGGCGACGCCCGCTCCGGCGCGGCCGCCGCCGTCGTCCCGCCCGCCCGGCTGCGCGAGCTGCTCGCCGGCCGGGTCCTCGTCGAGTACGGGGTGCTGCACGACCGCCTCGTCGCCGTCGTGGTCGGCCCCCGGCGCAGCCGGCTCGTCGCCCTGGGGCCGCTCGCGCCCGTCCTCGACCAGGTGCGCGCCCTGTTCTTCGCCCTGCGCCGGATGACCCAGCCGATGCCGGAGTCGTCGCTGGCCGCCGCCCGGCTCAGCGCCGACCTGCGGGTGTCCCGGCTGACCGACCTGCTGATCCGCCCGCTCGGCGTGCCGGCCGGCGCCGAGCTGGTCGTGGTGCCCGTCGGCCACCTGCACGGCATCCCGTGGTCGGCGCTGCACGACGCCCCGCTGTCGCTGGCCCCGTCGGCCCGGTTCTGGGCCCGCACCCGCGAGGCCGCCCGCGCGCACGTGCCGCGCGGCGCCACCGTCCTCGTCGAGGGCCCCGACCTGCCCGGCGCCACCGCCGAGGTGCGCCGGCTGCGCGCCCTGCACCCGGACGCCACCGTCGTCACGCCGCCCGGCTCCACCGCGCAGGAGGTGCTGCGGCTGCTCGGCGGCGCCGACCTGGCCCACCTCGCCTGCCACGGCCGGCTGCGCTCCGACAACCCGCTGTTCTCGTCGCTGGTGCTCAGCGACGGCCCGCTCACCGTGCAGGAGCTGGAGACCCGCGGCGCCGCCCCGCACCGGCTCGTCCTGGCGTCCTGCCAGTCCGGCGCCGACGTCAGCTACGCCGGCGACGAGGTGGTCGGCTTCATCAGCTCGCTGCTCGCCCGCGGCACCGCCGGCGTCGTGGCCAGCGTCGCCGCCGTGCCCGACGTCGCCGCCGCGGACCTCATGACCGCCCTGCACGAACGCCTCGCCACCGGCGGCACGCTCGCCCGCGCCCTGTACGACGCGCGGGCCGGCCTCGACCGAACGGCCCCCGACGCCTACGTCAACTGGTGCACGTTCAGCGCCTATGGTGCCGCCTGACGTATCAACGGCCGTCGTGATCGCTCTTGATCCGATGTGGAAGCAGGACACCGCCCCGAGCACATCCCGCCGCACACCGACGGCCGCCGCCAGGTCGCCGTGCTGTTCGCCGACCTGAGCGGCTTCACCGACCTGGTGGAGCGCGCCGAGCCGGAGGTCGTCTACGACGTCGTCCGGCCCCTCATGGACGAGCTGGTGCTGCTCGTGCGGCTGCACGACGGCCAGGTCCAGCAGGTGCTGGGCGACGGCTTCATGTGCGTGTTCGGCCTGCCCGGCTTCACCGGCGACCCCGCCGAGCACGCGGTGCGCGCCGGCCTGTCGCTGGTGGCCGCGGGCGGCCCCCGGCAGGCGCGCCCGGCCGTGCACGTCGGCGTCGAGTACGGCGAGGTCCTCGTGACCCGCTCCTGGGACCCGGCCGCGTACGGCGTCTGGGGCCGCGCCGTCAACCTGGCCAAGCGCCTCTGCGACACCGCCGGCCCCGGCGAGCTCGCCGTCGGCCCGGCCGCGCACGCCCGCGCCCGCACCCCGGGCGCCCGTCCGGTCCGCGTCCGGCTGAAGGGCGTCGCCGATGCGGTGCTGTCCCACCGGCTGACCCCGGCCGCCCTCCCGCTCGCCGTGCCCGCCCTGGCGGCCGCGAGCTGACCCGACCCGCGGCGCCGCCCACCGGGGGGTGGGGGCGCGCCGCCCACCCGGCGGCCCGGTCCGGCCCTACGGACCCCCGCCGCCGGCCCGTCGCGGCGCCGCCCTGGGGGCAGGCGGCGCCGCGACCAGGGCCGCCCGGCAGACTCGGACCGTGACCTCGGTAGACGAGCCCGACGTTCCGGTCGGGCGCTGGTCGGTGTGCGCCTCGGACGCCAACCTCAGGACCCCGCCCGAGCCGGGTAGGCCCGGCAACCGGCCGCCGGGGGAGGACCTCGACCTTGCCCTGGGCTGGGATCGCTTCGAGAAGCTGATCCTCGCCGTCGCCCGCGGAACGCTCGGCCTGCGAGGCATGACATTTCGCCGGTACGGCGTCCAGGGACAGGCGCAGCACGGCATCGACCTGGCCGGGCGGGATACGGACGGCCGGTGGACCGTCATCCAGTGCAAGGACTACCACACGTTCACGGCCGGGCATCTGCGCGCCGCCGTCGAGACGTTCGCCGCCGGGCGCCGCCCGTTCGGCGCGCGCCACCTGATCGTGGCGACGTCGGCGCAGACGGAGGCAACCCAGCTGGCGGATGAGCTGGCCCGGCTTCAGGACGCGCATCCCGACTTCGAGCTGGACCTGTGGGGCGCGGAGCAGATCAACGAGCTGCTGCGCAGCCTCGGTGACGTGGTGGCCCGGTTCTGGACGCGCGAGACGGCGCGGACGTTCTGCACGGGGGCCCCGCCACCCGGTGTGCCGGTACCCGCACCGGACCGCCAGGCCCAGGCGGAACGCATCCTCGTCGGTCCTCTCGCCACCGGCGACGTGCTGCCGCTGCTGCGCGAGGCGGACCGGCGGCGGCCGGCCGAGCCCGAGGCGGCGGCCCGGTTGTACGGCGACGTGGCGACGCGGCTCAGCGACGACGGTTTCCGTGGCCACAGCGTCCTGCTGCGTAACCGTCAGCTCGACGCGCTGGCGGCCGCCGGCCTTCGTAGTGCCGCCGCGGACCTCGCGGCCGAGCTGGCGGTTGGCGCGCTGGAGCTCGGGGACCGCATGACTGCCAAGGGCCTGTCCTCGCGCACTGCCGAGTTGGATGGCGGGGCCCACGCGGAGGTGATCGGGGCTGCGCTGTCGTACACCGGCGACCCGATCGCCCGTCCGAACGAGTTGGTCGAAGCGCTATCACGGGCGACCGTCTCCTATCGCCCCCGCCTCGTGCTGCTGCTCGCAGAGGGTGTGTTCGCCACCGACGGCGTCGCGCCCGTCGAGCTGGACGACCTGATCGGATCGGCGGTGGCTCACGCGGACGCGGACGTCGCGCTGCGACTGCGGCTGGTACGTGCCGAGTACGACTCCGCTGAGCGGCGGACTCTGCTGCGGTCAGCCCGGCGGCATCAGGTTCCCGGCCGCGCCGCCGCGCTCATCAGCGCCCGGGAGGCTCGGCGCTGCGCCCTGGAGAGCCGGGCGGAGGAGGCTGTCGACGCCTGGCGCGACGCGGTCCACGACGGCATCCATGACGGCCTGGCAGAGGACGCGGCCGACTGGCTCTACGCCCTCCGAGCAGTCAAGGTCCAGTTCGGTCCGGTGACCGGCGACATCGACGAGGAACATCGACTGGCTCAAGCCGTCCGAACCACCGGAACGGCGCGGTTGATCGACCGCGCCCGCCGCCCTGCTGAGCACGCCCGGGCGGCGATCCTGGCGAACCGCCCGATCGAGGCAGTGTTGGCCGCCCGGCGCTGGCTGGTCGATGCGGTCGTGACCGGTAGCTGGGCCGACGAGATGGAGGCTCTGGAGTTCCTTGGCGACGTCTATTGCGACACGACCGAACTCGACCGCGCCGCCGTCTGCTATCAACGGGCCGGCCGCGCACAGAAGCTGATCGCCCTTGCCGGCCGTGCAGGTGACCGGCTCTTGCCGTCCGGCCCGCTGGGCGGGGAACCCTGGTGGGTGTTGCGGGCTCGTGCCGCCCTGGCGGCGGCACAAGCTGATCTGATCGGGGACGCGGCGGCCGCAGGATTGCTCGGGGAGCTCACCGGCCTGGTCGCCCGCGGCCAGGCCGGTGAGGTGGTGGAGTCCCCGCGATCAGAGCTCACCGTCGCCGCAGAGGACGCCGCGTGCGCGCTGGCCCACCGCGGCACCGCGCAGCAGGCCACCGCCGTGCTGAACCTCATGGCCGGCCGGCGCAGGTTCGGTGACCGCGCACACGCCCGCGCCTGCGTCGAGATCGCCGTCGCCCATCCGAGCCTCACGGTGCCGGCGCTGACCCGCCTGATCGAGCTGGCAGCCGGGGACGTCCAGGCGGCACTCAAGCTCACCGTCGACGACCGCGTGCTCGGTCTGCTGCCCGGCCACCCGGAGCTGGTCACGCAGGCCATGCGGCTTGCCGACGCCGGTCTGTACCTGTCCGATGTGCTCCGGCGTGAGCTCCAGCCCGACCACCCGGCGGTAAAGGCCGACGCCGCGGCGGCCCGCGACCGCATCCTGGCGCGGCAGTCCCCGGAACCGGGCCACGCTGAGATCGGCTCTCGGCTCGTCACCGACGCGTACCTCACCGGTGTACTCGGTGCCGGCGACCGGAGGTCATGCCTGGACCGGCTGCTCGACATCGCCGAAGACACCCGGGAGACCGCCGCAAACCGGCAGGAAGCGCTCGTGGCCGCCCGCAACCTCGTGGCAGCCGAGACCCCTGAGGACAGGGCGGGTGTGTTCGCGCGGGCCCGGGCCTTCGTCATCGGCGAGCGTGACGGCAGCGCCTTCGACGGCGAGCTCACCGGCCCCGCGCATCCATTGAGCTTCCTGCGCGTCGAGGGCGGCACGGCGAGCCTGCGCGGCGACGGCCTCTACCTGGCGGTCGGTTGCGCCGACACCGACGTCGAGCGGCAATGGGTGCGCGACCGGGCCGTCGAGCTTCTCCGGAGTCCTGATCCAGCGCTGGTGCACGCCGGGGCCGTTGCCCTGTCGGAGCTGCCGGCTGCCGACACTCATGACGTCGACCCGGCGCTGCTGGCCGCGCACGACAGCCCGGGCGTGCGGGAGATGAGCGCGATCCTCTGCGTGCGCCGGCCCGTCCGGTACCGGGACACCGCGATGGCGCTCGCCCGGGACCCCGAAGCTCGCGTCCGCCGCACGTTGGCCGAGGCCGCCGCACGCGCCGATCCGGTTACCACCGGCGAGATCATGTCGGTGCTCGCGGCCGACGTGCGGCACAGCGTCCGTGCGGCGGTGCCCAGAGGGCATACGGCCGCTGACCCGCCCTGACCGGCGCGGGGGAGGGCGGCTATGCCGGAGGTTCAGGTCGGGTTTCCCGCCGCGGGCGGATTCGGCGGTCCCGATCGGCCGGGACGCTGGTGCCATGACGCAGACACTCGTTCCCGATGCCCCGTTCCACCGTCTCGGCACCCGCGACCGGCGGGGCCGGGCCTGGCTGTCCCTGCTGTTCGTCGTCGGCGCGATCGTCGGGGCGGGCGCGATCGCGCTGACCGTCGTCGCCGGGTGGGGGCTGGTCGCCGGCGACCCGTCGGACGGCGAGCTGTTCGCCGGGTTCGGCAGCGGGTCTTCGCTGACGGACGTGGTGATCGCGTTCGGCAGCGTTGCCGTGCTGCTGCCGATCATTCTGCTGGCGGTGCGGCTGGTGCAGGAGCGGCCCGCCGGCAGCCTGTCGTCGGTGACCGGGCGGGTGCGGTGGGGCTGGCTGGGCCGGTGCCTGGCGGTGGCGGTGCCGGCGATCGGCCTGGTCCTCGCCGGCGCCTACTGGCTGGCCCCCGACGACGGCACCACGGCGGTGTGGGTGGGCTGGGAGCGGTTCGCGCTGTCCGCCGCGCTGCTGCTGCCGGTCGTGGCGGCGCAGTCCGCCGCCGAGGAGTACGTGTTCCGCGGGTGGCTGCTGCAGGCGTTCGGCAACCTGCTGCGCAACCCGGTGGTGCCGATCGTGGTGCAGGCGCTGCTGTTCGCCGCCCTGCACGGGTGGGGCACCCCGTGGGGCTTCGTGGACCTGACCTGGTTCGGTGTGCTGGCCGGCTGGCTGTGCGTGCGCACCGGCGGCATCGAGGCCGCGGTCGCGCTGCACGTCGCGAACAACGGCGTCATGCTCGCGGTGGCCGCCGCGACGGGGCTGCTCAGCGTCGACCAGACCGCCGCGGACATGCCGTGGCAGGTCGCCGCGGTCAGCATGACCGTCACGACGGCGTACACGCTGGTGGTGCTCGCCTGGTCGCGGCGCCGCGGCCTGGCGGTGCGGTCGGCGCCGGCGCCCGCCGCGGAACCGGCGCTGGCGCTGGCCGCGTGAGGAAGACTGGCGCACATGGCCGACAACACTCGTGACCTCGAGGACGGGATCGTGCGCGACTTCACGGTCAACCTGTCCTACGGGCGCTACCTGCGGCTCGACCAGCTGCTCAGCGCCCAGCACCCGGTCAGCCGCCCCGTCCACCACGACGAGCTGCTGTTCATCCTCCAGCACCAGACCTCGGAGCTGTGGCTGAAGCTGGTGCTGCACGAGCTGCGCGCGGTCCGCGAGCTGCTCGCCGCCGACGACCTGCGCCCCGCCCTCAAGGGGCTGGCCCGGGTCAAGCACATCCAGCGCTGCCTCACCGAGCAGTGGTCGGTGCTGGCCACCCTCACCCCCAGCGAGTACGCCGAGTTCCGCAGCTTCCTCGGCACCTCGTCGGGCTTCCAGTCCTACCAGTACCGGGCGGTCGAGTTCCTGCTCGGCAACAAGGACCGCCGGATGCTGGCCGTCTTCGACGACGACCCGGCCGCGCACGCGATGCTGACCGAGGCGCTGGAGCAGACCACCGTGTACGACGAGTTCCTGCGCTGGCTGGCCCGGCAGGGCCACGCCGTCCCGGCGGAGCTGCTGGACCGGGACGTGACCCGGGCGCACGAGTTCACGCCGGCGCTGGTGCCGGTCTTCACCCGCATCTACGCCGCCGCCGAGGAGCACTGGGCCGCGTACGAGGCGTGCGAGGAGCTGGTCGACCTGGAGGACAACTTCCAGCTGTGGCGGTTCCGGCACCTCAAGACGGTGGAGCGCACCATCGGGGTGCAGCGCGGCACAGGCGGCTCCAGCGGGGCGGGTTTCCTGCGCAAGGCGCTGGACCTGACGTTCTTCCCGGAGCTGTACGCCGTGCGCACGGAACTGCCGTGGACGGCGCCGTCGTGACCGGATCGGTCCGCCGGGCGGCCCGATGGTGCGTTGCGCGCCCGCCCCGGCGGCGGCGAGGATCGACGGCATGACCAGCGCGCTCGTCGTCATCGACGTCCAGGAGTCCTTCCGCCGCCGCCCCAGCTGGGCCCTCGTCGACAACCCGGAGATCGCCGACCGGGTGCAGCGGCTGGTGGCCGCCGCCCGGGCCCGCGGCGAGCTGGTGGTGTGGGTGCTGCACAGCGAGCCGGGCACCGGCACCGTGTTCGACCCGGAGCTGGGCCACGTGCGCCCGATGGCCGGGCTGGAGCCCGCCTCCGGCGAGCCGACCCTGGTGAAGACGTCGGCGAACGCGTTCACGACGACGGGCCTGCAGCAGCTGCTCACCCGGCACGGGGTGGGCGAGCTGACGGTGTGCGGCATCCGCACCGAGCAGTGCTGCGAGACGACGGCCCGGCTGGCCGCCGACCTGGGCTACGCCGTCACGTTCGTCGCCGACGCCACCGCCACGTTCCCCATCGAGCACCCGGACGCGCCGCCCGGCCGCACGATCGAGGAGGTCATGGCCGACCCGCGCACGCTGTCCGCCGCCGCGGTCGCCGAGCGCACCCGCTACGTCCTGGCCGGGCGCTTCGCCACGCTGCGCACGGTCGACGAGGTCGCGGGCGTACCGGCGGGGGTGTGACCGGATCGTGCCCCGGGTGGTCTTCCTGCTGGCGCCGGGCCTGCACCTGCTCGACCTGGCCGGCCCGGCCCAGGTCTTCGGCACCGCCGGCGACCTCGGGCTGGGCTGGCAGCTGAGCTACGTCGCCGAGACCGCCGACGTGCCGACCGCGCAGGGCCTGCCGGTGCGGGCCGGCACGGCGTGGCCGGAGCTGGCGCCCGCCGACCTCGTCGTCGTGCCGGGCTGGCGGGCCGGCGCCGCCTGGCCGAACCCGCTGGGCGCCGCCGCGCTCGACCGGCTCCGGGCGCACCACGACGCGGGCGGCACGGTGGCGTCGGTGTGCGCGGGCGCGGACGCGCTCGGCCGGGCCGGGCTGCTCGACGGCCGCCGCTGCACCACCCACCACGACCTGCAGGACGTGCTGGCCCGGCGGTACCCGCGCGCCGCCGTGGTGCGCGACGTGCTGTACGTCGTCGACGACCGGGTGGTCACGTCCGCCGGCATCGCCAGCGGCATCGACCTGGCGCTGCACCTGGTCGCGGTCCGGCACGGCCCGGCGGCCGCGGCCCGCGTCGCCCGCCAGATGGTCGTGTACGCCCGGCGCAACGGCGACGAGCAGCAGGCCAGCGCCATGCTGCGGCACCGCGGCCACCTCAGCGACGTGGTGCACCGGGTGCAGGACACCATCGACGCCCGGTTCGCCGAGCCGCTGCCGCTGGGCGGGCTGGCCGCCGCGTCCGGGGTCAGCGAGCGCACCCTGACCCGGCTGTTCACCGCCGCGACCGGGCACACCCCGCTGCGCTACCAGCAGCGGCTGCGGACCGAACGCGCCGAGTACCTGATCGGCCAGGGCGCGACCGTGGAGGCGGCGGCCCGCGCCGTCGGGTTCACCGACCCGCGGATGCTGCGCCGGCTGCGCGGGCGCGCTCAGGACGCGATGAGGTCCGCGTAGTCGGCGACGGTCAGCGGACCCTCGGCCAGCGAGCCGTCGGAGCGCGGCACCCGCAGCGGCTCGCCGCCCGCGGTGAACGACACCGTGCCCACCTCCGGCCGGGTGCCGAGGGTGCAGACGATCTGCCCGAAGGCGAGCACCTCGTCGCTGCGCGCCCCGGCCGCGGACCGGCCGCCCACCTCCACGGTGGCGCGGCCGCCGGCCAGGGCGACCGTCGCCGTCGTGGTGGTGCCGGTCAGCGCGCTGGACAGCCCGTCGGCGACCTCCGCCGCGGTCGGCCCGGCCAGCAGGTCGCGCAGCAGCTCCTGCTCCGACGGCGCCGCCTCGACCCGGCGCAGCACCCGCACCAGCCGGCCGTCGCGCACCAGGCACAGCCGCTCGGCCACCGGCCCGGGCGCGCCGGAGGCGGGCGGGCCCGAGCGGTACAGGTCCGGGCCGCCCTCGACGGGGCGCGGCCCGTCGTCCAGCGGCACCCCGCACCCGCCGGCCGACAGCGCCGCCGCGAGAACCCCGGCGGCGAGCCACCGCCGGCTCACGGGGCGCACTCCGGCAGGTCGACCCGGAACCGGGCGCCGCCGCCGGGCCGGTCCAGCACCTGCACGGTGCCGCCGTGCGCGGCCGCGTGCCGGGTCACCAGGGCCAGGCCCAGGCCGGTGCCCGCGCCGTCCTTGCGCGCCCCGGACGACCGCCCGCGCACGAACCGGTCGAAGATCACCGGCTTGTCCTCGGCGCTGACGCCCGGCCCCTCGTCGTCCACCTCGATGCGGCCCCGGTCGCCGTCGAACGCCAGCCGCACCGCCGTCGCCCCGCCGCCGTACGCGGCCGCGTTGTCGAGCAGGTTGCCCAGCAGCTGCTCGATGCGCCGCCGGTCGACCCGCCACACGTACGACCCGGGGGTCACCACGTCCTCCGGCACGCCGTGCTCGGCGCACACCCGCCGGGCCAGCTGCGCCACGTCGACCGGGCCCCGGCGGGCCGGCTGGTCGCTGCGGGCCAGTTCGAGCAGGTCGTTGACCAGGCTCTGGAACCGGGCCACCTCGTCGGCGACCAGCCCGGCGGCGGTGGCCGACCGCTCGTCGAGGCGGTCCGCGCGCCGGGTGAGGACGCTGGCCGCGGCGGCGAGGGTCTGCAACGGCGAGCGCAGCTCGTGGCTGACGTCGGCGGCGAAGCGCCGGTCGCGTTCCAGCCGCGCCGACAGCTCGTCGACCATGTGGTTGAACGAGGTGCTGAGCCGCGCCAGGTCGGGCTCCGCGGCCGGGTCGAGCCGGGCGTCGGAGCGCCCGCCCGCGATCTCCTGCGCGGCGTCGGCGACCCGGGTCAGCGGGCGCAGCACGTACCTCGTGGCGTACCAGCCCAGCCCCGCGCCCGCCGCGCCGGTGCCCGCCGCCACCAGCGTCAGCACCAGCGTCAGCACCCGCAGCGTCTGCTCCAGCTCGCGCAGCGAGTCGATCTCGTAGTAGACGGTGTCCGGCGCCAGCGGCACCGCCACGACCAGCGCGGCCACCCCGTCGGCGCGGACCCGCTGCACCACCGGCCGGCCCTGCGCGGCCCGCTGCTGCAGCTCGGCGGGGATGGCGCCGGTCGCGCCGGTGTCGGCCTGCCGGGCGTACCAGACGTCGCCGCGGCGCAGCACCGCCCGCCGGTCCTCGCCGGTGTCGAGCGTGCGCAGCACCGCGCTGATGTTCTCCGGCCGCGCCCCGGCGCCGACGCCCTCGCGCACGATGGCCGCGTCGTAGTAGGCGGCCCGCACCGCCGTCGCCTCCCGCTCGGCCAGCAGCGACTGCCGGGTGATCTGGTACGACACCAGCGCCATCACGGCCGACAGCCCGAGCGCGCCCGCGGTGAAGCCGGCCGTCACCCGGGCGCGCAGCCCGGCGCGTCTCATCGCTGCAGCTTGTAGCCGAGCCCGCGCACCGTCACCAGGTGCCGCGGCGAGCCGGAGTCGTCCTCGATCTTCTGCCGCAGCCGCCCCACGTGCACGTCGACGAGCCGCTCGTCGCCGCCGTCGTACTGCCACACCCGCTGGAGCAGCTGCTGGCGCGACAGCACCCGGCCGGCGTGCTCGGCCAGCTCGCAGAGCAGCTGGAACTCGGTGCGGGTGACCGCGACCGCCGCGCCGCGCTTGCGCACCTCGCCCGCCTCGGGGGAGATCTCCAGGTCGCCGAACGTCAGCGTGGGCACCGGGTCGGCGGTGACCGCCCGGGCACGCCGCTTGAGGGCGCGCAGCCGCGCCGACAGCTCCTTGATCGCCACCGGCTTCACCACGTAGTCGTCGGCGCCCGCCTCCAGCGCGGCCACGACGTCGTGGGTGTCGTCGCGGGCGCTGACCACCACGATCGGCACGTCGTCGTCGCGGCGCAGCTGCCGGATGCACTCGAAGCCGTCGATGCCGGGCAGCATGAGGTCGACCAGCACCGTGTCCGCCGGTTCGGACCGCTGCAGCGCCAGGCCCTCCTCGGCGGTGGCCGCGCCGCGGGCGGCGTACCCCTCGTCCTCGAGCGCCAGCACCAGCGACAGGCGGATGCGGTCGTCGTCCTCGATCACCAGAACTCCCGACACGCCCCCCATCATCGCCGGGCGGCGGGCCGGTGACCAGCGGACCGGGCCGTGCGGCCGGACTGTCACGCAACCGTCACACGGCCGCGGAGCACCCGCCACACGCCCGGCCGAACCTGTGTCGTGGGAGGTGGTCGGATTGACCCCGGAGCTGGTGGTGGTCGTGAGCGGGCCGTTCGGCGGGCCGGAGGTGCCCCGCTGGGGCCGCGTGATCACCGAGGCCGCCGACCTGGCGCCCGCCCGGCTCGTCGTCGACCTGGCGGACAGCCCCAGCATCGACGCCGAGGCGATCGTCCTGCTGCTGCAGGTGCACCGGCGGATGGTCTGCGCCGACGGGCGGCTCACGCTGCGCGCCCCCGTGCCGCGGGTGCGCCGGATGCTCGGCCTGGCCCGCGTCGACCACGTGCTGGAGGTGGAGCCGTGACCGCCCCGCCCGCCGAACGCCTCGTCACCCTGGACCTGCTGGCCGACGCCGCCGTGGTGGGGGTGCGCGCCGGCGTCGACGCCGGCGTCACGGGGGAGCTGCGCGCCGCCCTCACCGCCGCCGTCGACGGCCCCGGCCACGTCGTGCTCGACCTGGGCGACGCCCCGACCGTCGACCCGGCCGGCCTGGCCCTGATCGTGCGCGCCCACCGCCGGGCCCGCCGCCGCGGGACGGTGCTGTGCCTGGCGGCGCCGTCGCGCTACGTCGTCACGGTGCTGCACACCATGCGCCTGGGCGGGCTGTTCCCCACCTTCGCCGACCGACCGTCGGCGTTGCACTGGCTGCGCACCCTGCCGTAGCGGCGGGCCGGCCGGCGCGCGGGCGCCCGAACCGGGTCGCCCGCGCACCGGGCCGCGCACCCCGAGTCGCCGGGCCCGCGGGGGACTTCGATGGCCGGGCGGCGGGGGTGCCGCGCCTCCGAGCCTGGGCGCCGGACATGGCGGACACCCCCCGGCGTCATGACGGTTCCGTGACGGTCATCGATCGAGGGCCTGCCACCGGGCCACCGCGAGCGGCAGGAACACCGCCACCAGGACGGCCGGCCACAGCACCGCCAGCAGCACCGGGTGCTGCGCCGCCCAGCCGTCGCCGCCCGCGGCCGGGTTGCCGAACAGCTCGCGGGCGGCGTTCGCCGTCGCCGACAGCGGGTTCCACTCCGCGACCGCGCCCAGCCACGCCGGCATCGTGGCGGGGAAGGTGACCGCGCTGGACAGGAAGCCGACCGGCCACACCAGGATCTGCACGGCGGTGAGCAGCTCCGGGTTGCGGCTGACCAGGCCCAGCCAGATGCCGACCCACAGCATCGCGAAGCGCAGCCACAGCAGCAGCGCCACCGCCAGCGCCGCCGAGGCGAGCCCCTCGTGCCACCGCCAGCCCACCGCCAGCCCGCACAGCAGCATGACCAGCAGGCCGGCGGTGGCGTTGAGCATGTCGGCGGCGTTGCGCCCGGCCACCACGGCGGAGCGCGCCATCGGGATCGACCGGAACCGGTCGGTGACCCCGCGGTCGGCGTCCTGGGCCACGGCGGCGAACGTCGTCTCGATGCCGAACACCATGGTCAGCGCGAACATGCCGGGCAGCAGGTACTCGCGGTAGTCGCCGCCGCCGGGCACCGCCATGCCGCCGCCCAGCAGGAACCCGAACATGAGCACCAGCAGCACGGGGAACAGCAGGCCGACGATCACCTGCCCGGGCCGGCGCGTCCAGTGGGTGAGGTTGCGGCGGGTCATCGTCCACCCGTCGGCGAGCGCCCAGATCACGCGTGCTCCTTCGCGGTCAGGTCGAGGAAGACCTCGTCGAGGGTGGGGCGGCGCAGCGCGATGTCGTGCACCGCGACGCCGGCGGCGTCCAGGTCGGCGGCCGCCCGGGTGAGCGCGGCGACCCGGTCGGCCACCCGCACGCTGACGCGCCGCTCGTCGGCGTCCACCTCGGGCTCGCCGTGCGCGGCCAGCACGGCCCGCACCGCCGGCACGCCGGCCGGGTCGGCCGCCACCACGTCGAGCCGGTCGCCGCCGAGGGCGCTCTTGAGCTCGTCGGGGGAGCCGTCGGCGACGACCCGGCCCGCGTCCACCACGGAGATGCGGCCGGCGAGCTGGTCGGCCTCCTCCAGGTACTGGGTGGTGAGCAGCACCGTCGTGCCGTCGGCCACCAGCGAGCGCACCGCCGCCCACACCTCGGTGCGGCCGCGCGGGTCGAGCCCGGTGGTCGGCTCGTCGAGGAACAGCACCTTCGGCGCCCGGATCATCCCGGCCGCCAGGTCGAGCCGCCGCCGCATGCCGCCGGAGTACGCCGCCAGGGGCGTGGCGCCGGCCCCGGTCAGGTCGAACCGGTCGAGCAGCTCGTCCGCCCGCGCCCGGGCCCGGGCCGCGCCGAGGTGGTGCAGCCGGCCGAACATCACCAGGTTCTGCCGGCCCGTGAGCACCTCGTCGACGGCGGCGTGCTGGCCGACCAGCCCGATCGCCGCCCGCACCGCGTCCGGCCGGGACCGCACGTCGTGCCCGGCCACCTCCGCGGTGCCGCCGTCGGGGCGCAGCAGGGTGGTGAGGATGCGGACGGCGGTGGTCTTGCCGGCGCCGTTGGGCCCGAGCAGGCCGTGCACCGTGCCGGCGGCGACGTCGAGGTCCAGGCCGTCGAGCGCGACCCGGCCGGAGTAGCGCTTGCGCAACCCGCGCGTGTGGATCATGCGGACACTCCATTCTTGTACGACGTACGAGATTATAGCTGTACGCCGTACAAGAATGGAAGGGTCAGTCGAGGATCCGGCCGTCGTCGGCGTCGACCTCCACCTCGCGCTCGTCGCCGCCCAGCTCGAACGTCATCTCCCAGACCGGGCCGCCGTCGCGCTCGTCCAGCTCCGCCTCGGTCACCCGGGCCCCGGGGAACGCCTCCTCGACGATCACCGCGGCGTCGGCGGCGTTCACCGCCCGCGGGCCGAACTGCGCGTCCAGCTCGGGATCGATCTCCAGCTCGAAGCCCCGCGGCGCCTCGTCCGCGGGCGGCGCCTCCTCGGCCGGCGGCGCCTCCTCGGCCGGCGGCGCCTCCTCCGCGGGCGGGGGCGGGTCCGCCGGGGGAGCGGCGGGCCCGGGCGCGCCGACCGCCGGCAGCCGCCCCAGGTCGACGGCCGCGCCGGCCACCGCCGATCCGGCCACCGCGAGCCCCGCGCCGATGAGAGTGACCACGACCGCCTTGCGCATACCGACCTCCCTGGATCCGTCGGCGGGAGGTACGGGCCGGCGGGGCCCGGCGGCCGGGCCGCGCCGCGTTCCTGGCCGTCCCCTGGCAGAAATCTGGCCGGGGCCCGGCCCGATCGCGGATGCCCGGGCGGCGCCGCCTTCCCGGTACGGTCGGACGATGACCGAGCACGTCGATGTCCTCATCGTCGGGGCGGGGCTGTCCGGGATCGGCGCCGCCTGCCGCCTCACCCTCGACCGCCCGGGCACCACGTTCGCGATCCTCGAGGCGCGCGACGCGCCGGGCGGCACGTGGGACCTGTTCCGGTACCCCGGCGTCCGCTCGGACTCCGACATGTTCACCCTGGGGTACGCCTTCCGCCCCTGGACGGCGGAGACGTCGATCGCCGACGGCGCCACCATCCTCGACTACATCCGCGCCACCGCCGCCGAGCACGGCGTCGACACCGCCGTCCGGTACGGCGAGCGCGCCGTCACCGCCGCCTGGGCGGACGGCCGGTGGACCGTCACCACCGCCGCCGGCACCGAGCTGACCTGCACGTGGCTGTGGCTGTGCACCGGCTACTACCGCTACGACGAGGGCTACACGCCGCCGCTGCCGGGCGTCGAGGCGTTCGCCGGGCCGGTCGTGCACCCGCAGCACTGGCCCGCCGGCCTGGACGTGACCGGCCGCCGCGTCGTGGTCGTCGGCAGCGGCGCCACCGCGGTCACCCTCGTGCCCGCCCTGGCCCGGCGCGGCGCCGCGCACGTCACGATGCTGCAGCGCTCACCCAGCTACGTGCTGTCGATGCCGGCCCGCGACCGGATCGCCGCCCTGCTGCGCGCGCGCCTGTCGCCGGAGCGCGCGTACCGGCTGATCCGGTGGAAGAACACCCGCACGACCGGCGCGTTCTACCGGCTCAGCCGCCGGGCGCCGCGCCTGGTGCGGGCCCTGCTGCGCCGCGGCGCCCGCCGTCAGCTGCCCGCCGGCTACCCGGTGGACGTCCACTTCGCGCCCCGCTACGACCCATGGGACCAGCGGCTGTGCCTGGTGCCCGACGGCGACCTGTTCCGCGCCCTGTCCGGCGGCCGCGCCTCCGTCGTCACCGACACGATCGCGGGCTTCGACCCGGGCGCCGTCCGCCTCGCCTCCGGCGGCGCCGTCGACGCCGACGTGCTGGTCACCGCCACCGGCCTCAACCTGCTGGCCTTCGGCGGCCTCGCGCTCACCGTCGACGGGGCCGAGGTCGACGTGCCGGGCACCGTCGCCTACAAGGGCATGATGCTGTCCGGCGTGCCCAACCTGTCGTTCACCCTCGGCTACACCAACGCGTCGTGGACGCTGAAGGCCGACCTGGTCGCCGAGCACGTGTGCCGCCTGCTCGCCCACCTGGAGCGGACCGGCGCCGCCGTCGCCACGCCGGCCGCGCCGCCCGGCGGCGGCACCGACCCGCTCATCGACCTGACCTCCGGGTACGTGCTGCGCAGCGCCGCCCGGCTGCCCCGCCAGGGCCGGGTCACCCCGTGGCGGCTGCACCAGGACTACGCCCGCGACGTCCGCCTGCTGCGGCACGGCCCGGTCGACGACGAGGGCCTCGTGTTCACCCCGGCCCCGGCCCGGGTGCCGTGATGCGCCGGCTCGACCTGGCGGGCGGCACCGCCGTGGTGACCGGGGCCGCCTCCGGCATCGGCCGCGCGCTCGCGGCGTCGCTGGCCCGCCGCGGCGCCCACCTGGTCCTGCTCGACCGCGACGCCGACGGCCTCGCCGCCGTGGCGGCCCGCCTCGGCGCCGTGCCGGTGACCACCCACGTCGTCGACCTCGCCGACGCGGACGCCGTCGCCGCGGTGGCCGCCGCGGTGCGCGAGCGGCACCCGCGGATCCGGCTGCTCGTCAACAACGCGGGCGTGGCGCTCAGCGGCCGGTTCGACCAGGTCACCACCGAGGAGTTCGGCTGGGTGATGGACGTCAACTTCCGCGCCACCGTGCTGCTGTGCCACGCCCTGCTGCCCGCCGTCGAGCGCGGCGGGCACATCGTCAACGTGTCCAGCATCTTCGGCATCGCCGCCGTCGCCGGCAACACCGCGTACGTGGCCAGCAAGTTCGCGGTGCGCGGGTTCTCCGAGGCGCTGCGCCAGGAGCTGGCGCCGGCCGGGGTGGGCGTCACCGTGGTGCACCCGGGCGGCGTCAACACCGCCATCGCGGCCACCGCCCGGCGCGGCAGCGGCGTCGAGGAGGCCGAGCATGCCGCCGGCACCCGCGAGTTCAGCCGCCTGCTGCGCATCGACCCGGCCCGCGCCGCCGAGGTGATCCTGCGGGCGGCGGAGCGCCGCCGCGCCCGGGTGCTGGTGGGCTGGTCGGCGAAGCTGCCGGACGCGCTCACCCGGCTGCTGCCCGGCTCGTACGGGCGGCTGATCGAGCGGGCCGCCCGCCGCACGGCCGACCGGGCCGTCAGGGCCACAGCCCGGCGATCAGGCTGATCACCACGAGCTTGACCAGCCAATCGCCCGCGTGGACGGCGGCCGGCCGCCACGGCACCCCGTCGTGCAGCACCGACCCGGCGAGCAGCACCGCGGGGAAGCCGGCCCACAGCAGCAGCCCGGTGCCGGCGGCGGCCGCGGCGCCGCCGGGGTCGAGGCGGCGCAGCAGGATCACGACGACGGTGGCGAGGACGGCGCAGCGCAGCAGCTCCAGCAGCGGGTCGCGGGCCCGGGCGGGCCGGTCGCCGGCGTGGGCGGGGCTGAGCCGGGCGAGGGTGGCGCCGAACGCGGCGTACCAGGCGGCGCCGAGCAGGAACGCCGCCACGGTGGCGACGGCGGCGGCGAGGACGGTCGAGGTCATGGTGGGTGCTCCCCGGATCGGGGCGCCCGGTCGGGCGCCGTCGATCGGGGGTCGAGGCCGCCCGCCGGTTCTCGACACGGCGGGCGGCACCCACGCACACGCAGGGCCGCCGGCGCCCCGCCCCGCAGGGCAGGCGCGCCGGCGGCCCCGTGTCGTCAGCGGGTGGTGCGGCGGGTGGTGAGGAAGCCCAGGGCGATCATGCCGGCGCCCAGGAAGAAGTGCAGCCAGTCGTCGGCGGTGTTGACCGGGACGAAGTTGGCGGCGCTCTCGTGGCCGACGACCAGGCCGTACAGCCAGAGCACCAGGTAGACGGCGCCGCCGCCGATGAGGTAGTTGCGGGCGCCGGGGACCGTGCGCGCCAGCGCGAACCCGGCGACGCCGAACAGCAGGTGGACGATGTTGTGCAGGATCGACACCTGGAAGACGCCGAGCAGCATCGCCTCGGACTCGTGCCCGGCGAACTGCATCGTGTCGTAGTTCGTCGTGATGCCCGGGATGAACCCGAGGACGCCGACGAGCGCGAACGTGGCGGCGACAACGAGAGCGGCCGTGCGGACGAGGGATCGTTCGCCGGTCGAATGGGATCTGGCTACCATGGTCCTTCACACCTCCGTGGGAGTTCTGACGGCGGTGCATTCCCGCGTAGCGGTGCCGCAAACCCCTCCGACGATCCGATGTGGATCGCGACCGGTGGTCACACCAGCAGCGAACTCAGGCCCGAGATGGCGCAGATCTGCGCGACGTGCGGCTGGAGCCCGGCGACCTGCACGGTGGTGTGGCGCACCCGGGCGGCCTCGTGGACGGCGACGAGCACGCCGATGCCGGCGGCGTCGATGAGCGGCATCGCCGCGCACTCGACGACGAGGCGGTCGACGGCGCCGGCGCTGATGGCGCCGAGCAGCGCGCGGCGCAGCTCGTCGGCGTTGTCGCGGTCGACCTCGCCGCGGACGACGACGGTGACGGTGCCACCGCCGACGGAGACCGCCAGGTGCAGGCGGCTGTCGTGGGCGTCGGGCGCGCCGTCCCAGGGCGGCGGCGTGTCGCTGAGCATCGCCTCGCGCAGCCAGGTGAGGGCGCGGGTGAGCAGCCGGGAGACGTGCATCTGGGAGATGCCCAGTTCCTCGGCGATCTGCGACTGGGTCTGGTTGCCGTAGAAGCGCAGGGCCAGCAGGCGCCGCTCGCGGGCGGGCAGCCGGCAGATGAGGCGGGCCACGGTGAGCCGGTCGTCGACCAGGCCGATGCCGGCGTCGACGTGGCCGACGAGGTCGCCGATCTCCGCGCCGCCCTCGCCGAGCGGCGTGTTGAGCGAGGCGGGGGAGTAGCCGGCGGCGGACTCGAGCGCGTCGGCGACGTCCGCCTCGCCGATGTCGAGGTACGAGGCGATCTCGGCGGAGGTGGGCGTGCGCTGCAGGGTCGCGGTGAGCGTGCGGGTGGCCTGGCCGACGGCGAGGGAGAGGTCCTGCAGCCGGCGCGGCACGTGCACGCCCCAGGTGCGGTCGCGGAAGTGGCGCTTGATCTCGCCGCAGATGGTGGCGGTGGCGTAGGCGGTGTAGGAGCCGCGGCTCGGGTCGTAGCGGTCGACGGCCTTGACGAGGCCGAGGCAGGCGACCTGCGCCAGGTCGTCGGCGGGCTCGCCGCGGTTGCGGTAGCGGCCGGCGAGGCGGCGGGCGAACGGCAGCGAGCGGTCGATCAGCTCGTCACGCAGGGGCCGCCGGGCCTCGTCGGGGAGGCCGGCCGCGTCCGCGGCGTACCGCTCCGCCAGTTCGTCGAGGTCCTCGAAGGCCTCGGAGACCCGGAGTCTGACCTGGGTGGGATCGGGCATCTCTCGTTCCCCTCCGGTGAAGCCACCTTGTTCCCACCGCGTAAGGGGGGGGGAATCATCCCGGTTTGTGTAGCACATCAGCAGACGTCGACCCCAGGGTTGCCCGGCCGCGCCGGTCGCAAACGTCGCCCCGGAACATCATCCGCGCACGGATGCCGCCAGGTGCGGCCGTCGCTTGCCACCGGTGAGCGGTGAGGATTGGGTGAATCGATGAGGCAACGTGACGTGGTGGCGGTCGGCGGGCGGCGTGGAGGCGCTGAAGGCGCTCGTCGCCGGTCTGCCGCCGGACTTCCCGGGCGCACTGCTGGTGGTCCTGCACGTGCCGCACGACGCGCCCAGCGCCCTGCCGGCGATCCTCGACCGGGCCGGGCCGCTGCCGGCGCGGCACGCCGTCGACGGCGAGGAGCTGCGCCCCGGCCGCGTCTACGTCGCGCCCGCCGACCGGCACCTGCTGGTCATCGGCGGGCGCATCCGGCTCAGCCACGGCCCGTCGGAGAACGGCCACCGCCCGGCGATCGACCCGCTGTTCCGGTCCGCCGCCCGCGCCTACGGCCGCCGGGTCGTGGCGGTCGTCCTGTCCGGCTCCCGCGACGACGGCGCCGCCGGGTTGCAGACGGTCGCCGCGCACGGCGGGCTGACCGTCGTGCAGGACCCGGCCGACGCCCTGTTCCCGAGCATGCCTGCGGCCGCCCTGGCCCGCGCCACCCCCGACCACGTCCTGCCCGCCGCGAAGATCGGCGGCCTCCTCACCGGGATCACCGCCATGAGCCTGCCCGACCCGACGCCGGCCGACGACCGGCCGGACCCGCAGCTCGACCTCGAGGTGGCCATGAGCGACCTCGCCGACGTCACCACCGCCGACCTGCCCGTGGCCCCGGCCGGCTACGGCTGCCCCAGCTGCGGCGGCTCGCTCCACGAGCTCGGCCACGAGCCGCTGCCCCGGTTCCGCTGCCGCGTCGGCCACGCCTGGTCGCCGGAGAGCCTGCTCGACGAGCAGGCCGTCGCCACCGAGGGGGCGCTGTGGATGGCCCTGCGGGCGCTGGAGGAGAAGGCGGCGCTGAGCCGCCGGATGGCCGACGGCCACAGCGGCGGTCACGTCAGCGACCGTTACGACCGCTCGGCGCGGGAGGCCGAGAAGGCCGGGCGGCTGATCCGGCGCCTCATCGACGAGCTCGGCAGCCCACCGGTGGAGGAGCCCGGGCCCGCGCCCGCCGAACAGCGGTGACGGCGCCGGGTTGCGGTAGCGTCAGCGGGCACGCGACGCAAGGCGGAAGGCCGGCACCCGATGACGCCCCCGACGGATCCCCGGTTCGAGGCACTCCTGACGTACCTGAAGGAGGCCCGGGGCTTCGACTTCACCGGCTACAAGCGATCCAGCCTCATGCGCCGGGTCGGCCGCCGGATGACGACGCTGCGGATCGCCGACTACGGCGAGTACCTCGATCACCTGCAGGTGCACCCGGACGAGTTCACCGCCCTGTTCAACACGGTCCTCATCAACGTCACCGGCTTCTTCCGCGACGCCGAGGCGTGGGACTACCTGCGGGCCGAGGTGCTGGAGCCGCTGGTGGCGGAGAAGCCGGCGGCCACCCCGATCCGGCTGTGGAGCGCCGGCTGCGCGTCCGGTGAGGAGGCGTACACCCTGGCGATGCTGCTGGCCGAGATCCTCGGGCCCGAGCAGTTCCGGCAGCGGGTCAAGATCTACGCGACGGACGTCGACGAGGTGCAGCTCGACGAGGCCCGGCACGCCTCCTACGACGAGCGCAGCGCGGCCGCCGCCGTGCCGCCCGAGCTGCTGGAGCGCTACTTCGAGCCGCAGCCCGGCAACCGGTTCGTGTTCCGCAAGGACCTGCGCCGCTCGGTCATCTTCGGCCGCAACGACCTGGTGCAGGACGCGCCAATCTCGCGCATCGACGTGCTGTCGTGCCGCAACACGCTGATGTACTTCAACGCCGAGACCCAGGCCCGCATCCTCAACCGGTTCCACTTCGCCCTCGTCGACCGCGGCGCGCTGTTCCTCGGCAAGGCCGAGATGCTGCTCAGTCACGGCTCCGTGTTCGTGCCGGCCGATCTCAAGCGCCGGGTGTTCCGCAAGGTGCCGCGCCCGGCGGCGCCCAACGGCGCCGCGTTCGGAGAGCCGAGCGCCCCGGCCGAACGGCACGGCCTCGTCGGCCTCGACCAGCTGCGCGGCGAGGCGTTCCGGGCCGACCCGGTGGCGCAGGTGATCGTGACCGCCGACGGCCTGGTGGCGCTCAGCAACCGGCGGGCGGACACCCTGTTCGGCGTGTCGGCCCGCGACGTCGGCCGGCCGTTCCGCGACCTGGAGATCTCCTACCGCCCGGCGGACCTGCGCAAGTACATCGAGCAGGCCCAGGTGGAGCGGCGCCCGCTGCGCCTGACCGACATCGAGTACGCCCGCCCCGGCGCCGAGGCGCTGCACCTCGAGGTGCAGATCAACCCCCTGGTCAGCGGCGACTCCAGCCTGCTCGGCGTCGCGCTCATCTTCCACGACGTGACGGCGGCCCGCCGGCTGCGCGACGAGCTGGAGCACGCCAACCGCGAGCTGGAGTCGGCGTACGAGGAGCTGCAGTCGACGGTCGAGGAGCTGGAGACCACCAACGAGGAACTGCAGTCGACCAACGACGAGCTCCAGAGCATGAACGACCAGCTGCACCGGAGCACCGCCGAGCTGGACCGGGCCAACGCGTTCCTCGACGCCGTCTTCGCCGGCCTGCGCGCCGGCGTGGCGGTCGTCGACCGGCACCTGCTCAACCTCGACATCGGGCCGCCCATCGCGCACGTGCGCCCGCCGTTGAAGCGGGCCCTGACCGGCGACCGCGACGTGCCGACCGTGCGGCTGGAGGCGGTCGACCGGCGCGGCCGGGCGGTGACGGTCCGGGTGTCGTGCGCGCCGCTGAACGGGGCGAACGGCGAGGTCACCGGCGCGATCGTGGTGATGGAGACCGACGAGCCGGCCGGGTCCGATGCGGCCATCGTCTGACGTTTGCGGAGGCGGGGACCGGGAACCCGACGCGGACCCGGGCCGACAGGAGGCGCCTATGTCCGGCTCCTTGAGCTTCAGTGCCGAGGACGACGACGCCGGTTGTCGCGTGCTCACGGCGACCGGGACGCTGGACCGGAAGTCGGCGCCGAAGCTCCGGCTGACGCTGCTGAAGGCGCTCGCGGAGCAGCCGGCGGCCGTGCTGGTCGACCTGGCGCGGGTGCGCCTGACCGATCCGCTCGCGCTCACCGTGTTCACCGCCGTCGGCCGGCAGGCGGCCATGTGGCCGGGCATCCCCGTGGCGCTGTGCGCCCCGGCGCCCGTGCTGGCGGCCGCCCTGAGCCGGGGCATCCACCGGCGGCTGCCCGTGCACCCGAGTGTCGTCGCGGCGCGGGCGGACATCGCCCGGCGGCACGTTCCGCCGCAGACGGTCTCCGACGAGCTGCTGCCCGTGGCCGGCGCCGCCCGGCACGCCCGCGACCTGGTGACCGACGCGTGCGTCCGGTGGGAGATCCCGCACCTCGTCTTCCCGGCCAGCCTGGCGGTCAGCGAGCTCGTCAGCAACGCGGTGCAGCACGCCCGCACGATGGTGACGCTGCGGCTGTCGCTGCGCCCGCGCCACCTGCTCGTCGCCGTGCAGGACGGCTCGCCGGACGAGCCGGTGATCCGTCCGACCCCCGGCCCGTCGGCCGACGGCCGCGACGGCGGGCGCGGCCTGCCGCTGGTGGCGGCCCTGGCCCTGCACTGGGGATCGCTGCCCACGGCCGGCGGCAAGGTGGTGTGGGCGAGCTTCCCGCTCGGCGACCCCGCCGGCGACGCCTGACGGGGCCGGCCCGCCCCGCACGGGCGGCCCGCGGCGCGGTCACGGGCGTCCATGGGTACAGGGAAAACTCAGCTCGGCGGCTCTGCACCCGATCTCACAGGCAGCGTCCACCGTCCCTCGTACCGCCCGGAGTGCCCCATGTCCGCCGAGCCCCGCGCCGACCGCCGGTGGGTGGTGGGGTGCGCGCTGCTCGCGGCGGCCGTGCTGGGCTACGGGCTGCTGCTGGAGGCCAACATCGGCGGCGACGTGATCGCCCGCGACGTCGCGAACGCCGGCAACCTGCTGGCCTCCGCCGCCGCCGCGATCGCCGCCCTGACCCGGGCCGTCCGCTCGGCCGGCCGTCGCCGCCTCGCCTGGGCCGTGCTCGGCTCCGGGGTGCTGTCGTGGGCGCTGGGGCAGGTGGGCTGGTTCTGGTCGGAGACGGTCAACGGGGTCGGGGTGCCGTTCCCGTCGCTGCCGGACGTCGGCTACCTGGGTTTCGCGCCGCTCGCCGCGGCGGGCGTCCTGCTGCTGCCGGGCATCCGGCAGAGCCCGGCGCAGCGCTGCCGCGGCGTCCTCGACGGCCTGGTGCTCGGGGGTTCGGCGCTGCTCATCAGCTACATCCTGCTGATGAAGCCGCTGATCGGCGGCCGGGCGGCGGGTCTGACGAAGGCCGCCATCCTCGCCTACCCGCTGCACGACGTCATGATCGTCACCGTCGTGCTGTACATGCTGGTGCTGCTGCGCCGCGTCGGCGTGCGGGACGTGCCGCTGTCGCTCATCGGCGCCGGCATGCTCGTCATCGCGGTGGCCGACAGCGGCTACGCGTACGTGACGATCGTCGGCGCGTTCCAGTCCGGCGGGATGCTCGACGCGGGCTGGTCCGGCGGCTTCCTGCTCATCATGCTGGCGGCGCTGCGGAAGCCGGACGCCCGGCCCGTCGTGGTCGCCGGCGCCGACGAGCGCCCGGTGGGCGTCATGCTGCCGTACGCGGCCGTCTTCGCCGCGGTCGTCGTCACCTGCCTCAACTACCCGCGGTTCGACCGGCTGATCATGTACGTGTGGGCGGCGGTCATCGTGCTCATCGGGGTGCGCCAGCTGCTCACCCTGCTGGAGAACCGGGCCCTCACCCGGGACCTGGAGGCCCGCGTCGCCGCCCGCACCGCCGAGCTGTCCGCCAGCGAGCAGCGCTTCCACGCCCTGGTGCAGCACAGCTCCGACGTCGTCACGGTGGTCGGGCTGGACGGCGTGGTCCTCTACCAGTCCGAGTCGGTGCAGCGGGTGTTCGGCTGGCAGCCGGCCGAGGTGACCGGCCGCTCGATCAGCGACATGGGCGACCAGGAGTCCGCCGCCCGCCTGCACGAGGCGCTGCGCGCCGTCGCCACCCGCCCGTACGCCACCACCGTCGTCGAGGCGACGCTGCGGCACCGCGACCGCGGCCTCCGCCAGGTCGAGATGACCGTCACGAACCTGCTGGACGACCCGAACGTGCGCGGCGTCGTGCTCAACACCCGCGACATCAGCGAGCGCAAGGAGCTGCAGGACCAGCTCATGCACTCCGCGTTCCACGACGCGCTCACCCAGCTCGCCAACCGGGCGCTGTTCCACGAGCACCTCCAGGAGCGGCTGCGCGGCCGCCGGCGCACCGACCACGTCGCCGTGCTGTACCTGGACCTGGACGGGTTCAAGGAGGTCAACGACGCCCTCGGGCCGGCGGCCGGCGACCAGCTGCTCGTGCAGGTCGCCGACCGGCTGCGCGCCGCCGTGCGCGAGGAGGACACCGTCGCCCGGTTCGGCGGCGACGAGTTCGCCGTGCTGGTGGCCGCCGCCGAGCTGAGCGAGGCCGAGACGGTGGCCCGCCGCATCGTCGCCGCCCTGGCCGCGCCGTTCCCCATCGCCGGGCAGGACGTGCACGCGGGCGGCAGCGTCGGCCTGGCCGTGGCCGGCCGCGCCGACGCGGTCGACGCCGACCAGCTGCTGCGCAACGCCGACCTCGCCATGTACCGGGCCAAGGCGGCCGGCGGCGGCACCGTCGCCAGCTACGACCCGCGGATGCACGCCGGCCTGATGGACCGGCTGCAGCTGGAGGCGGACCTGCGCCGGGCGCTGGACCGCGACGAGCTGACCGTGCACTACCAGCCGACCGTCGACCTCGCGCTGGACGACGCCGTCGCCGGGTTCGAGGCGCTGGTGCGCTGGCAGCACCCTGCCCGCGGGCTCGTGCCGCCCGGCGACTTCATCGGTCTGGCCGAGGCCACCGGCGTGATCGGTCCGCTGGGGGAGTGGGTGCTGGAGCAGGCGTGCCGGCAGGCCGTCGCCTGGGAGCGCGAGCACGGCCGCCGCATCCGGATGGCCGTCAACGTGTCGGTGCGCCAGTTCGACCGCGACGACCTGCCCGGCCGGGTCGCCGCCGTCATCGCCCGCACCGGGGTGCGCCCCGACGGGATCTGCCTCGAGGTCACCGAGAGCGTGCTGATGACCGACACCGAGCAGAACCTGGAGCAGCTCACCCGGCTCAAGGCGCTCGGCGTGCAGCTCGCCATCGACGACTTCGGCACCGGCTACTCGTCGCTGGCGTACCTGCGCCGGTTCCCCGTCGACATCCTCAAGATCGACCGTTCGTTCGTGGAGCGGCTCGGCGACGAGGAGGACGCCGCCACCCTGGCGCACACCATCGTGCAGCTCGGCCGCAGCCTCGGCATGGCCACCGTCGCCGAGGGCGTGGAGACCGAGGACCAGCTCGCCGCGCTGCGCCGCATGGGCTGCGACCTGGCCCAGGGCTACCTGTTCAGCCGGCCGGTGCCGGCGGCCGACGCCGGGGGGCTGCTGGCCCGGCGGCCCGCGCGCCCGATCGCGGTCTGAACTCAGCGCGTCCCGCGGTCGACCAGCACCGGGCAGTCCGCGTGCCGCAGCAGGTGCAGCGCGGCCGAGCCGAGCACCGCGCCGGCCAGGCCGCCCAGCCGGCTCGGGCCGACCACGATCAGCCGGGCCGCGTGGGTCGACTCGGTCAGCACCCGCGCCGTGGGGCCGGGCCGGGCCACCGCGATCGCTTGCACGTCGGGGTACTTCTCGCGCCACGGCTCCAGCAGCGCGGCCAGCCCCGCCGCCGCCGTGCCCGCCCGCACCGCCACCAGGTGGCAGCCGGCCGCGTCGGCCTCCTCGAACGCCAGCCCCAGGGCGCGCGCCGCCCCGGGCGAGTCGTCCAGGCCGGCCACCACCGGGCGCCGGTCCTCGCCGCACACCGGCGGCCGGGCCCCCGCGCCGCGGACCACCGCGACCGGGCACGGCGCGTGCGAGGCGACGTGTTGCCCGACGGAGGTCAGCAGCTCCACCGGTCGGGGCTCGGCGTGGTGGCCCAGCACCACCAGCTCCGCGCCCGCGGCGGCGCGCACCAGCACGTCGGCCGGGTCGCCCGCGGCCGTCCGCGCCCGGACCGGCACCCCGGGCGCCGCCTCGCGCGCCGCGCACTCCGCGTGGGACAACAGCATCCCGGCCTCACCGGCCCGGGCGTCGCGCACGTGCACCAGGTGCAGCACGGCGTCGCGGCGGCGCGCCTCCCGGGCGGCCCAGCGGACGGCGGCCAGGCTCGCGCCCGAGCCGTCCACCCCGGCGACGACCTCCGCGCGCGGGTACGTGCCGACGATCCGCATGGCTCCTCCTCGGGGCGGGACTGCCCTCAGCCTCGCCCGCGGCGGCGCCGTGCGGCAGGGCCGGAAGACCCGTCCCCGCGGCGGTCAGCCCAGCGTGATCACCGTCTTGATGTCGTCCGGCTGCGCCTCGTACGCGTGCGCGAAACGCTCCAGCGGCACCCGCCGGGTGATGAGGCCGTCCAGCCAGCCGTGGTCGGCGGCGCCCAGCACCTGCGCCGCGGCCGCCCAGTGCCGCATGTTCGCGTTCACCGAGCCCACCACCACGTCGTTCTCCAGCACCAGCTCCCGGTTCGCCGCGCCCACGTCCACCCGCGACCGGCGGCCCGGCCGGGACACCCCGGTCAGGCACGTGACGCCGTACGCGCCGGTGCCCGCGATCGCCTCGAACACCACCGACGGCACGCCCGTCGCCTCCACGATGACGTCCGGGCCCAGCTTCGCGGCCACGTCCGCCACGGGGCCCGCGTGGTACCGCGCGCCCAGCGCGCGCACCGCCGCCGGCTTGGGGCCGTCGGCCACCACGTCCAGCACGTGCACGTCGAGGCCGCGCTGCACCCCGATCAGCGCCGCCAGCAGCCCGATCGGGCCCGCCCCGGTGACCAGCACCGTGCGCGGCTCGAACACCGACCGGCCGCCCACCCGGTCGATCTGCTCCCACGCCTTCGCCACCACCGACGCCGGTTCCATCAGCACGCCCACCCGCTCCAGCGCCGGGTCCAGCCGCACCGCGTACGCGGCCTCCACCGTCCACGCCTGCGCCGCGTACCCGTCGAGGTCCTTGATGCCGCGCTCGGTGTAGCCGCCGTTGCGGCACATGTCGAACTCGCCGTGCGCGCACGCCAGGCACGGCTGCGGGTCCGGGCGGCGCACCACGCCCGCGACCAGGTCGCCCGGGGCGAATCCGCTGCCGTCGGGCGCCGAGCGCACCCGGCCCAGCGACTCGTGGCCGATGACCAGCCGCTCGCGCCCCGGCGCCGCCGTGCCGTACTCGGCGGCGATGATCTCCCGGTCGGTGCCGCACACGCCCACGGCCAGGCCGTCCACCAGCAGCTCGCCGTCGCCCGGCACCGGCTCCGGCAGCTCGGTCAGCTCCAGCGAGCCGGGCGTGCCCGGCCGCACCGTCAGACCCGCGGGCATCGCAGCCCCTCCTCCTGGCGCTCCTGCGACGGGCCCGTCGACCGCGCCGACAGGTTGCGCGCCGTGTCGATCAGCGGCACGTGGCTGAACGCCTGCGGGAAGTTGCCCACCAGCCGGCCCGCCTTCGCGTCGTACTCCTCCGACAGCAGGCCCACGTCGTTGCGCAGCGCCAGCAGCCGCTCGAACAGCTCCCGCGCCTCGTCGTCGCGGCCCATCAGCGCGTAGTTGTCGGCCAGCCAGAACGAGCACGCCAGGAACGCGCCCTCGCCCGACGGCAGGCCGTCCACCCCCTCGCCCGGCGGCTGGGTGTAGCGCTGCACGAAGCCGTCCTGCAGCAGCTCCGACTCGATCGCCGCGACCGTGCCGCGGATCCGCTCGTCCGAGGCCGGCAGGAACCCCACCAGCGGCGCCATCAGCATCGCCGCGTCCAGCTCCGCGGAGCCGTAGAACTGGGTGAACGTGCGCCGGCGCTCGTCGTAGCCGTGGGTCAGGATGTCGGCGCGGATCTCGTCGCGCAGCGCCGTCCAGCGCGCCGCCGGGCCCTTCAGGTCGAACGTCTCCACGGCCTTCACCGCCCGGTCCGCGGCCACCCACGCCATCAGCTTCGAGTGGGTGAACTGCTTCGAGCCGCCGCGCACCTCCCAGATGCCCTCGTCCGGGTCGCGCCAGTGCGCCTCCACGAACTCCATCAGCTTCACCTGCAGGCCCCACGCCGGGTCGTTGCGCTTCAGCCCGGCCCGGCGGCCCTGGTGCAGGGCGTCCATGACCTCGCCGTACACGTCCAGCTGGAACTGCTCGGCGGCCGCGTTGCCGATCCGCACCGGGTTGCCGTCGTAGCCGGGCAGCCAGTCGGCGATGTACTCCTCCAGCCGCCGCTCGCCCGCCACCCCGTACATGATCTGCATCTCGGCCGGGTCGCCCGCGATGGCCCGCAGCAGCCACTTGCGCCACTCCTGGGCCTCGCTCTGGAAGCCGGAGTACAGCAGCGACTGCAGCGTGATCGTGGCGTCGCGCAGCCAGCAGAACCGGTAGTCCCAGTTGCGCACCCCGCCGAGCTGCTCCGGCAGCGACGTGGTGGCCGCCGCGACGATCCCGCCCGTCGGCCCGTACGTCAGCGCCTTCAGCGTCAGCAGCGAGCGCACCACCGCCTCGCGCCACTCGCCGTCGTAGGTGCACGCCGACATCCAGCCTTGCCAGAACCCCTCCGTCGCGCCCAGCTCGACGACCGGGTCGAGCGGCTGCGGCGGCGGCAGGTGCGACGGCCGCCAGGTCAGCGTGAACGGTGCCCGGTCGCCCGCGCCGATCGTGAACTCGGCCCGCGTCGCCAGGTCCTCGCCGAACGTCTCGACGGGCGTGCGCAGCCACACCGCGTTCGGCCCGGCCACGGCCACCAGGTCGCCCTGCTCCCGGTACACCCACGGCACCACCCGCCCGTAGTCGAACCGCAGCCGCAGGTCCATCCGCATCGGCACCCGCCCGCGCACCCCCTCGACGATGCGCACCAGGTCGGGCGCCTCGCCGCGCGGCGGCATGAAGTCGATGACCCGCACCGTGCCGGAGTCGGTGTCGAACTCCGTCTCCAGCACCAGCGAGTCGCCCCGGTACCGCCGGCGCACCGCCCGCACGTCCTCGGCGGGCGCCAGCAGCCACCGCCCGTGTCTCTCGGTGCCCAGCAGGGCGGCGAAGATCGCCCCGGAGTCGAACCTGGGCACGCACAGCCAGTCGACCGACCCGTCCTTGCCGACGAGCGCGGCGGTCTGCGTGTCCCCGACGATCGCGTAGTCCTCGATGGGCAGCGCCATGGCTGGCTGCTTACCCCGGCGAGGGCCGTTTCAGCCGTGCGCGAGCAGGACCGGGCAGTCGGCGTGGTGCAGCAGGTGCAGGCCCACGGAGCCGAGCGGCGTGCCCGCGATGCCGTGCCCGCGGCTGCCCGCCACGACGAGCCGGGCCGATGTGGACGCCTGTACCAGCACCGGGGCCGGGGCGCCGCGGGCCACCAGCGTGCCGACCGGCACGTCGGGGAACTTCTCGCGCCACGGGGCGAGGTCGGTGGCCAGGGCGGCGCGCTCGGCCGCCTCGAACGCGTCCGGGTCGTACGGCAGCGGGGTCATGCCGGGGCCCCACGGGGTGATCGGCTGCCAGGCCCGCACGGCCAGGACGCCGCAGCCGGCGGCATCGGCGTGCTCGAAGGCGAGCCGGGCGGCGTACGCGGACTCGCCGGAGCCGTCGAGGCCGACCACGACGGGGCTGCCGAGGCGCTCGCCGACCTTGCCGCGCACCACCACGACGGGGCACAGCGACCGGGTGGTCACGTCGTGGCCGACGGAGCCGAGCAGCAGGCTGGCGAAGCCGCCGCGGCCCCGGTGGCCGATCACGACGAGCGCGGCTCGGGCGGCGGCGGCGAGGAGCACGTCGGCGGGGTCGCCCTGGCCGATCTGGCGGCGGACCGGCACGTGCGGGACGGCGCTGCGCACGACCGACTCGGCGTGCGCGAGCAGGCCGTCGATCTCCTCGCCGACGTCGGCGTCGGCGGCGTGCACGATGCGCAGGACGGCGTGCCGGCGGGCGGCCTCCTCGGCGGCCCAGCGGACGGCGGCGGTGGCGGGGGCCGACCCGTCGGTCCCGACGACGATCTCGATGGTTCCCATGGGCCCAGCCTGCGCGGGCCCGGCGGTCCTGGGCAGGGCCGAAAGCCCCGCCCCGGGCGGCCGGTGGTCAGCCGCGGCCGGGGGCCGGCTGCCCGGCGGCCAGCCGCAGCGCCGCGGCGACCAGCTCCGCCGGGAACGTCGTGGCGTGGAACGTGGCCGTCAGGTGCAGCTCGCCGCCCAGGGTCGTGGCGGCCACGACGACGCCCTCCGGCGGGCAGTGCCCCGCCGCGGTGACGTCGGCGCGCGGCCCGGCCGCCCACGGCAGGTCGGCGAGCAGCCCGTGGTCGGCGCGGCGCAGCGTGAGGCGGGGCTGGGGCTCGGCGGCCACGACGCTCGGCGGGACGACGGCCGGGTCGGGCCGCGCCGGGCGGGCGCGGCGCAGCGCCGCCGCCACCGCGGCCGGGTCGGTGAGGTCGGCCGCGGGCAGCCGCCGCCCGTCGACGACGGCGCCCACGCCGTGCGGTGGCAGCCCGACGGCCCGCAGGGCGCGGGCCACCCGCACGGTCAGCGCGGCGGCGCCCGTGCCCGGCGCCGCCGCGCCCGGCCCGGCGACGGCGGTCGCGGTCGCCGGCCGGGGGTGCCAGTCGCGCAGCGGGCGCGGGTCGGGCGGCGCCGGCCGGACCGCCGGGCGGCACCCGCGGGGCGGCGGCACGGGCAGCGGCCGGGCGGCCCGCCGCTGCGCCGCCGCCAGCAGCAGTTCCCGCAGCATCGGCTCTGGGGCGGCCAGCCGGGTGGCGACGTGCGCGTCGCCGACCAGCACCCGGGCGGCGCCGGGCGCGAGCAGCAGGTGCGCCAGCTCGGCGGGGCCGGCGCCGGGCGCCGCCCGCACCGCCGTGCGCAGCCGGCGGGCGAGCGCGTCGCCGTCGGGCGCGCCGCCGAGCAGGGGGTGGCGCGGGTCGAGGGTGTGCAGGCCGGCCAGGGCGGCGCGGACCCCGTCCGGGGCGACACCGCGCAGCGGGCCCACGACCCGCACGGCAGGGCTCAGCACGGCGCCGACGCTACCCACGCCCGCCGCCGGGCGGCCACGCCGGAAAGGCCGGTCCCGGCGGGCCGGGCGTGCCGAGACGGACACCACTGCGACGTCCCCGCCGCCCGCACCGGCGCACCGGCACCCGATAGCGTCACGGCGTGCTCGAACCCCCCGTCACCGTGGTCGGCGTCGGCGCGGACGGCTGGGCCGGCCTGGGCGACGCCGCCCGCGCCGCCCTGACCGCCGCCGACGTCGTGCTGGGCGCCCCGCGCCAGCTCGGCCTGCTGCCCGCCGCGGTCGGCGCCCGGCGCGAGGCGTGGCCGTCGCCGCTGGTGCCCGCCCTGCCGGGGGTCCTCGCCGCGCACCGCGGGCGCGCCGTCTGCGTGCTGGCCAGCGGCGACCCGATGTGGCACGGCATCGGCGCCACCCTGGCGGGGCTGCTGGGGCCCGACCGGCTGCGGGTGCTGCCGCACCCGTCGTCGGCGTCGCTCGCCGCGGCGCGCCTCGGCTGGCGCCTCGACGACACCGAGGTGGTCAGCCTGGTCACCGCGCCCGTCGCCGCGCTGCACCCGGCCGTGCAGCCCGGCCGCCGGGTGCTCGTCCTCGGCGCCGACGTCGCGCAGGTCGCGGCCCTGCTCACCGCCCGGGGGTACGGCGACAGCCCGGTCACCGTGCTCGAACAGCTCGGCGGGCCGGCCGAACGCGTGCTGACCGGCACCGCCGCGGCGTGGCCGCACCCGCCGGGCGACCCGCTGCGGGTGGTCGCCGTGCGGTGCGTGGCCGGCCCGGACGCCCCGCTGCTGCCGACCACCCCGGGCCTGCCCGACGACGCGTACGACTCCGACGGCCAGCTCACCAAGCGCGAGGTCCGGGCCGTCACGCTGGCCCGGCTCGCGCCCGCCGCCGGGCAGCTGCTCTGGGACGTCGGCGCCGGGTCGGGCAGCATCGCCATCGAGTGGCTGCGCGCGCACCCCGCCAACCGGGCGGTGGCCGTCGAACCCGACCCGGTCCGCGCCGCGCGGATCGGGGCGAACGCCGAAGCGCTGGGCGTGCCGCGGCTGACCGTCGTCACCGGGCGGGCGCCGCAGGCCCTCGCGGAGCTGGCCGGCCCCGCCGACGCCGTGTTCGTCGGCGGCGGGGTCACCGCGCCCGGCATGGTCGACGCCGCCTGGGCCGCGCTCGCGCCGGGCGGCCGGCTCGTCGCCAACGCCGTGACGATCGAGAGCGAGCAGGTCCTCGCCGCCGCGCACGCCCGCCTCGGCGGCGACCTCACCCGGCTCGCCGTGCACCGCGCCGCGCCCGTCGGCGGCTTCACCGGATGGAGACCCCTGATGCCCGTGACGATCTGGGCGGTGACCCGGCCGTGACCGTCCACTTCATCGGCGCGGGCCCCGGCGCCGCCGACCTCATCACCGTGCGCGGCCGCGACCTGATCGCCGCCTCACCGGTCTGCCTGTACGCGGGCAGCCTGGTCCCGCCGGAGCTGCTGGCCTGGTGCCCGCCCGGCGCCCGGCTCGTCGACACGGCCGGGCTGACCCTCGACGAGATCGTCGCCGAGCTGGTCGCCGCGCACGCCGCCGGCCACGACGTCGCCCGGTTGTGCTCCGGCGACCCGTCGGTGTTCAGCGCGGTCGCCGAGCAGCTGCGCCGGCTGGACGCGGCCGGGGTGCCGTACGACGTCACCCCCGGCGTGCCCGCGTTCGCGGCGGCGGCCGCCGCGCTGGGCCGGGAGTTCACCGTGCCCGGCGTCGCCCAGTCGGTGGTGCTCACCCGGATCGCGCAGCGGGCCACCCCGATGCCGCCCGGCGAGGACCTGGCCACCCTCGGCGCGAGCCGGGCCACGATGGTGCTGCACCTGGCCGTGCAGCGGATCGCCGCCGTGGCCGCCGAGCTGGCGCCCGTCTACGGGCCGGACTGCCCGGTCGCCGTGGTGGCCCGCGCCAGCCGCCCCGACGAGCTGATCGTGCGCGGCACGCTGGGCACGATCGCGGCCGCGGTGGAGGCGGCCGGGATTGTGCGCACCGCCGTCATCGTCGTCGGCGCCGCGCTGACCGCCGAGCAGTTCCCCGACAGCCACCTCTACTCGTCGGCGCGCTGCCGGTGAGCCTGCGCGTCCTGATCCTGGGCGGCACCGCCGAGGGCCGCGAGCTGGCCGCGGCGTGCGCCGGCGAGGCGGCCCTGACGGTGGTCAGCTCGCTCGCCGGGCGCACCGACGACCCGATCATCCCGGCCGGCGGCCTGCGCATCGGCGGGTTCGGCGGCGCCGAGGGGCTGGCCGCCTACCTGCGCGCCGAGCGGGTCGGCGCGCTCGTCGACGCCACCCACCCGTTCGCGTCCGCGATCAGCCGGTCCGCGGCCGCCGCGGCCGCCGCCACCGGGGTGCCGCTGCTCGCGCTGCGCCGCCCGCCGTGGCGGCAGGAGCCCGGCGACGACTGGCGGCGGGTGCCCACCGTCGAGGCCGCCGCGGCGCTGGCCGGCACGCTGGGGAAGCGGATCTTCGTCACCACCGGCCGGCAGAGCTTCGCCGCGTACGCCCGCCTGTCCGCGCACGTGCTGGCCCGGTCGGTGGAGCCGCCCGCGCCGCCGCTGCCCGCCCGGCTGACCGTGGTGCTCGACCGCGGCCCGTTCACCCTGGCCGGGGAGCGGGCGCTGATGGCGGAGCACGGCATCGACGTGCTGGTCACCAAGGACAGCGGCGGCGAGCTGGCCGCCGCCAAGCTGGCCGCCGCCCGCGAGCGCGGCATCCCCGTGGTGGTGGTGGACCGGCCGCCGGCCCCGGCGGGCGTCCCCGCGGTGGGGACGGTCGCCGGGGCCGCCGCGTGGCTGAGGGCTCAGACGTCTCAGACGTCCCGGGCCGACGAGTCGTAGGTGGCGTTGCCCGCCCCGGTGCCCGCCACCAGGAACCGGCAGGTGCCGCCGCCGCCGTACAGCCAGTTGCTGTAGCCGATGCTGACGTCGATCGGGATGCGCGGGTACGGCGCGGTCTCCGAGCCGCCGTTCTCGATGTTGCCGACCCGGCAGGCGATGCGGATGTCGTAGCCGCCCACCCCGACGCTGTAGTCGGTGACGGTGACGACCGCGTTGGTGATGTACGCGCCGCCGCCGCGCCACCGCGCCCCGTACGTCCAGCTGAGCATCATGTCGAACCAGAAGTCGCGGATGATCCAGCCCGGCCCGACCCACTTCCAGGTGAAGTGGTTGGTGCCGTGCGGCGCCGACAGGTCGGCCCAGCTCGCGTTCGCCGGCACCGCGTTGACGTAGTCGGCCTCGGTGTTCACGGCCGGCCGGTTGTCCTTCAGGATGTCCCAGGCGAACTTGCCCCAGTTGGTGAACTTGTCGCCGCCCTCGCCGCTCATGCCCGGACCCCTTCCTCGTCGGCGCCGATCTCGGGCACGTCGACCTCGTCGAGCTGCTGGTCGCCCCACTCGATGCCGGCCTCCAGCGGCCCGCTGTCGCGGGCGGCCGCGATGAGGTTCCACGTCTCGGCGCCGGCCGCGCCGGACCCGCCGATCCCGTACCGGTCCTGCACGTGCTCCACGGCCGCCCGGGTGACCGGGCCGAACTGCCCGTCCACCTGCCCCTGGTACGAGCCCAGGGTGGCCAGCCACTGCTGCAGGTAGGACACCCACTCGCCCTCGGCGCCCTCGGTGAGCTCCGGTTCGTCCGCCATCGCGCCCCCTCTCCTCAGCTCCCGAGGGTGGGCTCGCGCGGCGGCGCGGACAACGTCCGGAGGTGCGCCCTAAAGGGCGGGGTAGGTGCGCGGCGTCCAGACGGTCGTGCCGTTGGAGCGGGTCTGCGACGAGCCGACGATGAGCAGGCAGCGCATGTCCACGCCGGACGGGTCCAGCTCGGCGAGGGTGGTGACCCGCACCGACTCGCCGCTGCCGCCGACGTCGCGGCCGATCACCACGGGCGTGGCCGGGTCGCGGTGTTCGAGCAGCACCTCGCGGGCCCGGACCAGCTGGGCGGTGCGTGACCTCGACGCCGGGTTGTAGATCGCGATGACGAAGTCGGCGGCCGCCGCGGCCGCGAGCCGCCGCTCGATGACCTCCCACGGCTTGAGCCGGTCGGACAGCGACAGCACGCAGAAGTCGTGCCCGAGCGGGGCGCCGACCCGGCTCGCCACGGCCTGCGCGGCGGTCAGCCCGGGCAGCACCCGGACGCTGACGTCCTTCCACTGCGGGTCCTCGGCGACCTCCAGCACGGCGGCGGCCATCGCGAACACGCCGGGGTCGCCCGCCGACACGACCGCCACCCGGCGCCCGCGCAGCGCCAGGTCCAGGGCGAACGCGGCCCGCTCGGCCTCCACCCGGTTGTCGGAGGCGTGCCGGCGCTGCCGCGGGTTCGGCGCCACCCGGTCCAGGTACGGGCCGTAGCCCACCAGGTCGTCGGCCTCGGCCAGGGCGGCCTGCGCCTCCGGGGTCAGCCACTCGCGGCCGGCCGGGCCCAGCCCGACGACGGTGACGCCGCCGCGCCCCGGCGCCGCCGCGGCCGCGGGCGGCTCGGGCAGGCCGGCGCGGCTCGGCAGCAGGGCGAGCGAGAAGTACGGCACGGTGGCGGGGTCGACGTCGGCGAGGCGGCCGCGCCGCTCGGCGGCCATGGTGGCGCGCTCCACGTAGAACGCCTCGTCGAGCCGGCCCGCGCGCTCCAGCGCCTCCCGCACCCCGGCGAACGTGCGGCCCAGCTTCATCACCGCGGCCGAGTCGGTGGCGGCGAGCCGGGCGGCCAGCTCGTCGGCCGGCAGCGTGCCGGGCAGCACGGTCAGCACCTCGTCGCGTTCCACCAGCGGCCGGCCGAGCACCGCGGCGGCCGCGCTGACCGACGTCACGCCCGGCACCACCTCCGCCGGGTAGCGGTGCGCCAGCCGCTTGTGCATGTGCATGTAGGAGCCGTAGAAGAACGGGTCGCCCTCGGCCAGCACCACCACGTCGCGGCCCGCGTCGAGGTGCGCGGCGAGCCGCTCCGCCGCCGCGGCGTAGAACTCGTCGATGGCGCCCTGGTAGCCGCCCGGGTGGTCGGTGGTCTCGGTGGTCACCGGGTAGATCAGCGCCTCCTCGATCTGCCCGGCCCGCAGGTACGGCTCGGCCACCGACCGGGCGATCGACCGCCCGTGCCGGGCCGCGTGGTACGCGATCACGTCGGCGCCCTCGATGAGCCGCGCCGCCCTGACGGTGACGAGCTCCGGATCCCCGGGCCCCAGCCCGACGCCGTACAGACGACCCGTCACCGCTACTCCTCCTCGCTGGCCAGGGCGTTGACCGCCGCGGCCGTGATCGCGCTGCCGCCGCGGCGCCCGCGCACCACGACGTGCTCCAGCCCGGACGCCGCCAGGGCGTCCTTCGACTCGGCCGCCCCGATGAACCCGACCGGGACGCCGATCACCAGCGCGGGCCGGGGCGCGCCCGCCGCCACCATGTCGAGCAGGTGGAACAGGGCCGTCGGGGCGTTGCCGATCGCCACCACGGCCCCGCCGAGCCGGTCGCGCCACAGCTCCAGGGCGGCGGCGCTGCGGGTGTTGCCCAGCCGCGCGGCGAGGCCGGGGACGGCCGGGTCGCGCAGCGTGCACACCACGTCGTTGCCGGCGGGCAGCCGGGTGCGGGTCACCCCGGACGCCACCATCTGGGCGTCGCACAGGATCGGCGCCCCGGCCAGCAGGGCGGCCCGCCCGGCGGCCACGGCCCCCGGGCTGAACCCGATGTCGGCGGCCAGGTCGACCATGCCGCAGGCGTGGATCATCCGGACGGCGACGCGGGCCTCGCCGGCGTCGAACCGGCCCAGGTCGGCCTCGGCCCGGATCGTCGCGAACGACCGGCGGTAGATCTCCGCGCCGTCGCGAACGTACTCGTGCATGCGTTCCTCCGTCATCGGGCGGCCGCGACGGCCGCCGCCAGGTCGCCGGTGGCCGCCGGGCGGCCGTCGACCGTCCAGCCGGTGGCGGTGGCCTCGACCCGGACGTGGTCGCCGGCGGGGGCGCCGCAGCCGCGCGGGCAGCCGGTCCAGTGCACGGGCCGCCCGCCGCCGGGCCGGGTCGCGGCGTCCGCGGCGGCGCGCACGTCGGCGTGGGACTTCGCGCAGCCGGGCCGGCCGGCGCAGGCGCTCACCCCGGCCCACCGGCTGCCGGGCGAGGTCTCCAGCCCGGCGGCGGCCAGCGGCGCCGGGTCGGCGAGGCCGGGCACGACGACGCCGCGCCACGGGGTCACCACGACGGGGTCGCCGGCGGCGGCGAGGGCGTCGAGCTGGTCGGCGTGCAACCGGCCCAGCGGGACGAGCGCGGACACCGCGGGCCCCGCGGGCCCCGGGAGCAGCCCGGGCGCGACGGGCGAGCCGGGCCGCACGGCGAGCCGGGGCCCGTCCAGGGCGCCGCCCAGCCGGGCCGCGACGCGGGCCGGGCCGTCGGTCAGCTCCGCCAGCCGCCAGGCCGTGCCCCCCTGGGCGGCCCGCTCGTCGAGGAAGGCGTGCGCGGCCGCCAGCAGCCCGGCCACCGGGTCCGCGACCCGGACCCCGGCGTCGGCGCCTGCGAGGAGGATCGCCGTGGCGCCGCCGGCCGGCACGGCGGCCACGTCGGCCCGGGCGGCCACGTCGAGGGCGCCGTCGTCGAGGGCGAACAGGAACCGGCCGGGCAGGTCCGCCAGGCGGGCGTCCGCGCACAGGCCCGCGTCGAGCCGGGCCACCGGCAGGCGGGTGGCCGCCAGCGGCGAGGCCAGGATGTTGCGCACCGTCTCGTGGGTGTCCGACGGCAGCAGCCCGGCCGCGCGCAGCGCCGCCGCCAGCGTGACCGGCTCCGCCCGCAGCGCCCTGAGCTGCAGGTTCGCCCGCGACGTCAGCTCGGCGTGCCCGTCGCCGTGCGCCCGGGCGAGCGCGCCGACCGCCCGCAGCTGCGCCGCGGTCACCACGCCGCCGGGCACGCGGACCCGGGCTAGCGGGCCGTCGGCCGCGGCGTGCAGCCGCAGCGCGCCGGGGCACGCGTCGGGACCCGGGCGGCGGCCGGGGGGCGGGGTGGGCACCCGCCGGATACTACGGGCGGCCCCCGGCGCCGCCCGGCGCCCGGTCGGGCACGTCACACCGGGCGACCGTCCTTGACGCGGGGCGGGCCGGGTCAGGAGAGTGTGGGCAACACGCGCGGCGACGCAGCGGAGGAAGCCCGGTGCAAGTCCGGCGCGGTCCCGCCACTGTGATCCCCTCACCCGGGGGCAGCCAGGAACTCCGGTCGCCGCGGACACCACGATTCGGGGCGCGGACCCCGAGGGGGAGAGCCGTGCTGCTTCTGCTGTCGACGTCCGACACCGACCTGCTCAGCGCCCGCGCCGCCGGCCGGGACTTCCGGCTCGCGAACCCGGCCCGCACCGCCCCGGCCGACCTGCCCGCCCTGCTCGACGGCGCCGGCCTGGTCGTGGTGCGCATCCTGGGCGGGCGGCGCGCGTGGGAGGAGGGCCTCGACGCGCTGCTGGCGAACGGCGTCCCCGTGGTGGTGCTCGGCGGCGAGCAGGCCCCCGACGCGGAGCTGATGAAGCTGTCCACGGTGCCCGCCGGGGTGGCCGCGGAGGCGCACGCGTACCTGGCGCACGGCGGCCCGGCGAACCTGGCCGCGCTGCACGACTTCCTGAGCGACACGGTCCTGCTGACCGGCCACGGCTTCGCCGCCCCCGCGCCCGCCCCCGACTGGGGCGGGCTGCCCCGCGTCTCGGAGGCCACCGGCCCCGTCGTCGCCGTGCTCTACTACCGGGCCCACCACATGGCCGGCAACACGGCGTTCGTCGAGGCGCTGTGCCAGGCCATCGAGGCCAAGGGCGGCCGGCCGCTGCCCATCTTCACCTCGTCGCTGCGCACCGCGCCCGACGACCTGCTCGCCGAGCTGCGCACCGCCGACGCCCTGGTCGTGACCGTGCTGGCGGCGGGCGGCACGAAGCCCGCCACCGTCACCGCGGGCGGCGACGACGAGGCGTGGGACGTCGGCGTGCTCGCCGACCTCGACGTGCCGATCCTGCAGGGCCTGTGCCTGACCAGCCCGCGCGCCGCCTGGGAGGCGTCCGACGACGGGCTGTCCCCGCTGGACGCCGCCACCCAGGTCGCGATCCCGGAGTTCGACGGGCGCATCATCACCGTGCCGTTCTCGTTCAAGGAGATCGACCCGGACGGCCTCAGCGTCTACGTCGCCGACCCGGAGCGCGCCCTGCGCGTCGCCGGCCTCGCCGTCCGGCACGCCGCCCTGCGGCACGTCCCGCCGGCCGAGCGGCGCATCGTGATCATGCTGTCGGCGTACCCGACGAAGCACTCCCGCATCGGCAACGCCGTCGGCCTCGACACCCCCGCCTCCGTGGTGCGGCTGCTGGCCGCGATGCGCGAGCACGGCTACGACGTCGGCGAGCACGAGACCGCGGACGGCGACGCGCTCATCCACGGCCTCATCGCCGCGGGCGGGCAGGACCCCGACTGGCTCACCGAGGAGCAGCTGGCCGGCAACCCGGTCCGCATCCCCGCCGCGCGGTACCGGCAGTGGTTCGCCACCCTGCCCGCCGACCTGCGCGAGGGCGTCGAGCAGCACTGGGGCCCGGCGCCCGGCGAGCTGTACGTCGACGGCGACGACATCGTGCTCGCGGCCGTGCGCAGCGGCAACGTGGTGCTGATGGTGCAGCCGCCGCGCGGCTTCGGCGCCAACCCGGTCGCCATCTACCACGACCCGGACCTGCCGCCGAGCCACCACTACCTGGCCGCGTACCGGTGGCTGGCCGACTCCTTCGGCGCGCACGCCATGGTGCACGTCGGCAAGCACGGCAACCTGGAGTGGCTGCCCGGCAAGAACGTCGGCATGTCGGCGAGCTGCGGCACCGACGCGGCGCTGGGCGACCTGCCGCTGATCTACCCGTTCCTCGTCAACGACCCGGGCGAGGGCACCCAGGCCAAGCGCCGCGCCCACGCCACCCTCGTCGACCACCTGATCCCGCCGATGGCCCGCGCCGAGTCCTACGGCGACATCGCCCGGCTGGAGCAGCTGCTCGACGAGCACGCCACCATCGCCACCCTCGACCCGGCGAAGCTGCCGGCCATCCGCGCCCAGATCTGGACGCTCATCCAGGCCGCCCGCCTCGACCACGACCTCGGCCTGGAGGTCCGCCCCGGCGACGAGGAGTTCGACGACTTCCTGCTGCACGTCGACGGCTGGCTGTGCGAGGTCAAGGACGTGCAGATCCGCGACGGCCTGCACGTGCTCGGCGCGGCCCCGCAGGGCGAGGCGCGGGTCGACCTGGTGCTGGCGATGCTGCGCGCCCGGCAGATGTGGGCGGGCCAGGTCGCCGCCCTGCCCGGCCTGCGCGAGGCCCTGGGCCTGAGCGAGTCCTCCGCCGACCGGGCCGACGTGGACCGCGTCGAGGCGCAGGCCCGCGAGCTGGTCGCCGCCATGGAGGCCGCCGGCTGGGACCCGGCCGCCGCCGACCGGGTCGCCCCCGACGCGACCGTCGCGCGGGTGCTGCGGTTCGCCGCCGAGGAGGTCGTCCCGCGCCTGGACCGCACCACCGACGAGCTGACCAACGTGCTGCACGCCCTCGACGGCGGCTACGTGCCCGCCGGGCCCAGCGGCTCGCCGCTGCGCGGGCTCATCAACGTGCTGCCGACCGGCCGCAACTTCTACTCCGTCGACCCCAAGGCCATCCCCAGCCAGCTCGCCTGGGAGACCGGCCAGGCGATGGCCGACAGCCTGCTCGCCCGCTACCGCGCCGACCACGGCGACTGGCCGCGTTCGGTCGGGCTGTCCGCGTGGGGCACCAGCGCCATGCGCACCGCCGGCGACGACATCGCCGAGATCCTCGCCCTGCTGGGCGTCCGCCCGGTCTGGGACCCCGCGTCGCGGCGCGTCACCGGTTTGGAGCCGATCGGCCTGGACGAGCTGGGCCGCCCCCGCATCGACGTCACCGTGCGCATCTCCGGCTTCTTCCGCGACGCGTTCCCGCACGTCGTGGCCCTGCTCGACGACGCGGTGCAGCTCGTCGCCGGCCTGGACGAGCCCGACGCCGACAACTTCGTGCGCGCCCACGTGCGCGCCGACGAGGCCGCCCACGGCGACCGCCGCCGCGCCACCACCCGCATCTTCGGCTCCGCCCCGGGCGCGTACGGCGCGGGCATCCTGCCGCTCATCGACAGCCGCACCTGGCGCGGCGACGCCGACCTCGCCGAGGTCTACGCCGTCTGGGGCGGCTTCGCCTACGGCCGCGGCCTCGACGGCGCCCCGGCACGCCCGGACATGGAGAACGCCTACCGGCGCATCGACATCGCCGCGAAGAACATCGACACCCGCGAGCACGACATCGCCGACTCCGACGACTACTTCCAGTACCACGGCGGCATGATCGCGACCGTGCGCGCGCTCACCGGCAAGGCCCCGGCCGCGTACGTCGGCGACTCCACCAACCCGGACGCCACCCGCACCCGCAGCCTCACCGAGGAGACCGCCCGCATCTTCCGCGCCCGCGTGGTCAACCCGCGCTGGATCGCCGCGATGCGCCGGCACGGCTACAAGGGCGCCTTCGAGCTGGCCGCCACCGTCGACTACCTGTTCGGCTACGACGCCACCGCCGGCGTGGTCGCCGACTGGATGTACGAGCAGCTGGCCGCGTCGTACGTGCTCGACCCGGACAACCAGAAGTTCATGACCCAGGCCAACCCGTGGGCCCTGCACGGCATCACCGAACGGCTCCTGGAGGCCGCCGACCGCGGCCTGTGGGAGCAGCCGTCGCCCGATACCCTCGCCGCCCTGCGCCAGGTCTACCTGGACACCGAGGGCGACCTGGAGGGCGACGACTGATGCCCGGGCCGCGCCTGGAGATCGAGTACTGCACGCAGTGCCGCTGGCTGCTGCGCGCGGCGTGGACGGCCCAGGAGCTGCTGACCACGTTCACGACGACACTGGGCGAGGTGGCGCTGGTGCCGGGCACCGGCGGCGTCTTCGAGATCCGCCTGGACGGCGAGCCGATCTGGTCGCGCAAGGCGCAGGGCTTCCCGGAGCTGCCCGAGCTGAAGCGCCTGGTCCGCGACCGCATCGCTCCGGACCTCGACCTGGGCCACTCGGACCGCCGGCACTAACTCCCGCCGCGGCGCAGCAGGTAGGTGTCCATGATCCAGCCGTGCCGCTCGCGGGCCTCCGCGCGGACCCGGAGGATCTCGTCGGCGACCTCCGCCAGCGGCCCCTCAACGGCGATCTCGTCCGGGGTGCCGAGGTAGGCGCCCCAGTAGATGTGCACGTCCTGGCCGGTGTAGGCGGTGAACGCCTGCTGGGCGTCGAGCATGACCACCACGTCGTCGACGCCGTCCGGCCAGCCCTCGGCGAGGCGGCGGCCGGTGGTGACCTGGAACGGGCGGCCGACCCGGTTGAGGCCGGTGCGGTGCCGGGCCGCCAGCGCGGAGACGCTGCTGACGCCGGGCACGACCGTGTAGGTGAACGGGACGCCGCCGGCGCTGAGGATCTCGTCCAGGATGGCGATGGTGCTGTCGTACAGGGCCGGGTCGCCCCAGACGAGGAAGGCGCCGGTCTCGCCGTCGGCCAGGTCGGCGATGAGGCCCGCCATGACGGCGGCGCGGCGGGTGCGCCAGTCGGCGATCGTGCCGGTGTAGTCGGCGGGGGTGCGGTCGCGGTCGGGGTCGCGGCCCTCGGCGACGCGGTGTCCCGGCCTGGCGTGGGCGGCGAGGATGTCCCGCCGCAGCCGGATCATGCTGTCCTTGGCCTCGCCCTTGTCGAGGAGGAAGAACACGTCGGCGCGCGCGATGGCGGCCACGGCCTGCAGGGTGAGGTGGCCGGGGTCGCCCGCGCCGATCCCGATGACGTCGATCTGTCGCACGGGGTAGGAGTCTGCCGTACGCCACAGGGCCCGCCGGGACGGGACCTTCGCCTCAGGTCGTCCGGCGCCCCGCGCGGCACCGTGGGGGGAGGACCGCATGCACTGGGAGGAACTGTGGCCGAGCTGACCCGGGCGCTCGCCGACGCCGCCGCGATGGCGGGCCGGGCCCCGTCCGTGCACAACACGCAGCCGTGGCGGTGGACGGTGCTGCCGGACCGCCTGGAGCTGACCCTCGACACCCACCGGCAGCTGGCCGCCGTCGACCCGCAAGGGCGGCTGGCGATCGTGAGCTGCGGCGCCGCCCTGCACCACGCCCGGGTGGCGCTGGCCGCGGAGGGCTGGGAGGCGGTGATCCACCGGCTGCCCGACCCGGCCCGGCCGGACCTGCTGGCCGTGGTGCTGCCCGGCGAGGCCCGTACCCCCGACCCGGCCGCGATGCGGCTGGTGCAGAGCATGTGGGTGCGGCACACCGACCGCCGGCCGCTCGGCGCCGAGCCGCTGTCCGCGGCGGCGGTGTCGGTGCTGGCCGAGGCGGCCCGCGCCGAGGGCGTCCACCTGCACGTGCTGGACCCCGGCCAGGTGTACGACCTGGCGGCGGCGGCGAACCGGGCCGCCGCGGTGGAGGCCGCGGACGAGCGCGCCCAGGCGGAGCTGGCCTACTGGACGAGCCGCGGCGACGGCCTGGGCGTGCCGGCGAGCGCCGTGCCGGCGGTGCCGCCCGCGACGACGGTCCCGGCCCGCGACTTCGGCCGGCCGGGCACGCTGCCGGTGGGGGAGGGCCACGACCGGGCCGCCGTGTACGGGGTGCTGTACGGCCCCGGCGACGACCGCGCCGACTGGCTGCGGGCCGGCGAGGCGCTGTCGGCGGCGTGGCTGACCGCGACGGTGAACGGGGTCGCGCTGCTGCCGCTGAGCGCGGTGATCGAGGTGGACGTGACCCGCTCGGCGCTGCGCCGGCTGATCTCCGGGTTCGGCTGGCCGTACCTGGTGCTGCGGCTGGGCATCGCGGACCCGGAGCACGCCGGTCCCGCCGTCACCCCGCGCCTGGCGCCGCGCGCCACCGTGGACACCTCCCGGGCGCAGTAGCGGCGGCGCCCGCGCGCCGGGTTGCCGCGGCCCCGCCGCACCCACGACGATGGTGGCAGGCATCGGCGACCCGTCCTGGAGGAGTCATGGACGTGACCGGCGCGGCCGTGGTGCGGCTGACCACCACCGACCTGGACGAGGCGCGCGAGGTGTGCGGCGCCCACCTGTACCCCCGCACGCTGCGGCTGACCGACCCGGCGGCGGGGTTCGCCGCCCGGTTCGCCTTCCTGCACGCCGGCCCGTTCACGGTCGGCGACATGCGCTACGGGGCGGAGATCGCCGGCGCCTGCGGCGAACTCGGCGACTACCACGTCAACCTGCCGCTGACCGGCTCGTTCGCCGCCGCGCAGGCCGGCCGGCCGGTCACCGGCGCCCCGGGCCACGCGGGGGTGTACCGGCCGGTCGGCGACACCGTCCTGCACCGCTCCGGCGCCGACTGCCACTTCATCGCCCTGCGGCTGCGCCGGGCCGCCGTGGAGGGCCAGCTGGCCGCCGAGCTGGACCGGCCGGTCCGCGGCCCGATCCGGTTGTCCGCCCGCATGGACACCCGGGCGGGCCACGGCCGGATCTGCGCCGGGCTGATCCGCTGGTTCGCCGCCGGGATCGAGGAACCGGCCGGGCTGGCGCAGTGCCCCGCCGTGGCGGATCCGCTGGCCGAGGCGCTGATCGCCGCGCTGCTGCTGAGCACGGGCCACCAGTTCCGCGACGCCCTCGCCGCGGTCGACCCGGCCACGGGCGGCGCGCCGGCGTGCCCGGCGCGCGCCCTGACCCGGGTGGCGGACGCCGTCCGGGCCGACCCCGCCCGCGCGTACACGGCGGGCGAGCTGGCCCGGATCGCGGGGGTGGGCGTGCCGACGCTGCGGCACGGGTTCCGCCGCCGGTTCGGGGTGGGCCCGATGTCCTTTGTGTGGCGCGAACGCCTCGCGGCGGCCCGGGCCGAGCTGCTGGCCGCGGACGCGCCGGTGGACCTCGCCGACGGGCTGGTCGCCGCCGTGGCGCGCCGGTGGGGGTTCGGGCACCCGGCCCGGTTCGCCGCCCGGTACCGCTCCCGCTACGGCGTCGGGCCCCGGGACACCCTGCGCGGCGAGGGCTGACCCGCCCCGCTCAGTGCTCGCCGAGCAGCTTCGTCGCCAGCACGGCCGCCTGGGTGCGGCGCTCCAGGCCCAGCTTCGCCAGCAGGCTGGACACGTAGTTCTTCACGGTCTTCTCGGCGAGGAACATCTGCTGGGCGATCTGCCGGTTGGTGAGCCCCTCGGCGATGTACTCCAGGATGCGCCGCTCCTGGTCGGTCAGGTCGCGCAGCTCCCGCGGCTGCTCGGCGCCGTGCCGGATCCGCTCCAGCACCCGCTGGGTGACGGCGGGGTCGAGCAGGGACTGCCCGGCGGCGACGCGGCGGATCGCGTCGACGAGGTCGGTGCCGCGGATCTGCTTGAGGACGTAGCCGGCGGCGCCGGCCATGATGGCGGCGAAGAGGGCCTCGTCGTCCTCGTATGAGGTGAGGATGAGGCCCTTGATGCTGGGGTCGACGGCGCGGACGTCGCGGCAGACGTCGATGCCGCTGCCGTCGGGCAGCCGGCCGTCGAGCACCGCCACGTCGGGCTTCAGGGCAGGGATGCGGCGCACGGCCTCCTGCGCGGAGCCGGACTCGCCCACCACCTCGATGTCGCCGGCGGCGGTGAGCAGGTCGTCGAGGCCACGGCGGACGACCTCGTGGTCGTCGAGCAGGAAGACACGGATCATCTGTCCTTTCTACCGCCCGCGCGGCGATTCGGCGCACAACGAAGGGCCCGCACCCCGGGGGAGGGGTGCGGGCCGCGGGACGATCAGCTCACTTCAGGAAGGGCAGTCGCTGCACCAGGGGGATCCGGGCCCAGAGCTTGCCGAGGCCGAGGGTGTCGCCGGCGGCGGTGAGGGCGAGGACGGCGAGGACACCCGCGTAGATGAGGTGGTCGTCCATGAAGGGGTTGTTCTCGGGGGGCAGGACGGCGGTCCACATGAGGACCAGCAGCAGCCCGCCGGCGGCGGCCGCGATGCGCATCCCGATGCCGAGGATCAGGGCGGTGCCGATGGCGGCCAGGCCGATCATGAACAGCCAGTCGGCCCAGGCGGCGCCGGCGAAGCTCTTGTAGAAGTCGGCGAAGGGGCCCTGGACGGCGTTGCCGAGGAAGCCCTTGGTGGGGCTGCCGCCGTTGATCCAGGCGTTCTTCTCCGGGGTGGCGAAGCCGAGGCCGAACAGCTTGTCGACGAAGGCCCAGAGGAAGATCCAGCCGAGCGCCAGCCGCAGCCCGGCGAGGGTGTAGCGGGTGGCCTTCGCGGCGGTCGTCTCGGCAGCGGCGGGCTGCTCGGTCCCGGTCGCCCGGTGGTTGGCGAGGCGTTCGATCGTCGCGGTCATGACGATCATCCCTTCGGTTGGTCTGTGGTGCTCTCTCGTTGTCGACTCCATGAGACATCCGGGGTCACCCGGGCGGGCAGGGCCGCCCGACAGGACCCGGGGGGACCTTGGTCCCCCAAGCGCCGGTCAGCCGGTCAGGGTCACGAACACCGTGACGGGTGCGGTGCCGACGGCCTCCGCCGTGGCCGGCACGACGCGGCCGCGCAGCAGCACCCGGCAGGGGCGCGGGCCGTGCCGGAAGTGCCGCCACCAGGTCTTGCGCCCGGCCCGGCCGACGGTCACGAGCAGCGCGCCCTCGCCGGCCCGGCGGTACGCGACAGGCAGCGCCACGGCCCGGCCGCGCGCCGAGGTGTACCGGATCTCGCACAGCCGTCGGTCCAGCAGCCACCGCAGCCCCCGGGTGCGCAGCACGAACGACACGATCGCCATGGCCGCCAGCGTGCCGGGCCCGCAGTATCGGGGACAGGGCCGCAGGTCCCGCCGATAGGATCCACGGCATGGCCGACGAACCGGGCTGGCAGGCGCCGTCGCTGCCGCTGTCCCCGCTGTCCCGCGTCCGGCTCGACGAGCTCCTCCAGGAGCTGCTCGACCGGGTGGGCGAGGTCTCGGCGAGCCGGGAGCGGCTGCGCGCCCTGCTGGACGCCGTGGTGGGCATCGGCACCGACCTCGACCTGCACAGCACCCTGGAGCGGATCGTCGCCGCCGCGTGCCGGCTCACCGACGCGAAGTACGGCGCGCTCGGCGTGGTCGGCCCCGACCGCACGCTCACGGACTTCATCACCCACGGGCTCAGCAAGGAGAACCACGACCTCATCGGCGACCTGCCGCACGGCCACGGCGTGCTGGGCCTGCTCATCGAGGACCCGCGGCCGATCCGGCTGCCGGACATCACGGCCCACCCCCGGGCGTACGGCTTCCCGCCGCACCACCCGCCGATGCACAGCTTCCTCGGCGTCCCGGTCCGCATCCGCGACCAGGTGTTCGGCAACCTGTACCTGGCCGAGAAGGAGGGCGGCGGGCAGTTCACCGACGACGACGAGGAGCTGATGCGGGCGCTGTCGGTGGCGGCGGGCGCCGCCATCGAGAACGCCCGGCTCTACCACCAGACACAGCGCCGGCAGCGGTGGCTGGAGGCGGCCGGCGAGATCACCGGCGTGCTGCTGGGCGAGATCAACCGGGCCACCGCCCTGCGGCTGGTCGCCGAGCGGGCCCGCGAGGTCGCCGAGGCGTGCCTGGCCCTGGTGCTCACCGACGACGGCGGCCGCGAGCTGGCCGTCGAGGTGGTGGCGGGCGAGGTGCCGGCCGGGCTGGCCGGGTCGGTGGTGTCGGCGCGCGACGGCGAGCTGGGCGCCGTGGTGCGCGAACGGCACATCGCGGTCGTCGAGGACCTGGGCGCCGCCGCCGAGTGGGCGGTGCCGCTGCCGACGGGCACGGCCCTGCTGGTGCCGCTCGCCGCGGACGGCGAGACGCTCGGCGTGCTCGCCGTGGCGTACCGGGCGGGCGCCGCCGCGTACCTGGACGGGCCGGACGTGGCGCTGGTCGAGACGTTCGCCGGGCAGGCGGCGCTGGCGCTGGAGCGGGCCCGCGCCCAGGAGGAGCGGGAGATGCTGGCGGTGCTGGGCGACCGGGAACGGATCGCCCGCGACCTGCACGACGTGGTGATCCAGCGGCTGTTCGCGGCCGGCATGCAGCTGCAGGGCGTCGCGCTGCAGGGGGTGCGCCCGCAGGCGAAGGAGCGCATCGACACGATCGTCGAGCACCTGGACACCACGATCCGCGACATCCGCGGCGCCATCTTCGAGCTGCGCACCCCGGTGAACGGGGCGCTGCGCTCGGAGGTCCGCGCCCTGGTGGAGGAGGCCCGCGGCCCGCTGGGCTTCCGCCCGCAGCTGGTCACCGACGGCCCGATCGACACGGTGGTGCCCGACGAGCTGCGCCCGGTGGTCGTCGCCGTGCTGCGCGAGGCGCTGTCGAACGCGGCCCGGCACGCCCAGGCCACCACGGTGCACGTCACCGTCGCCGCCCGCCCCGACCGGCTGACCGTGCAGGTCTCCGACGACGGGATCGGGGTGGACCGCGACGTCGCCAGCGTGGGCGGGGTGCGCAACCTGCGCCGCCGCGCCGACGAGCTGGGCGGCACCTGCAGCCTGGAGCCCGGCGATCCCCGCGGCACCGTCGTGACCTGGACCGTCCCGCTGTAACGGGACCATCGGCCCTACGCGGCGGCGCGGCCGTCGGGGACCGTCGGGGAATGGCCACCATCGTCTTCACCGACCGCGGCGGGAGTTCTCGGCACCTCCGCGCCGAGCAGACCCTCGCCCGTGCCGCCCGCGCCGCCGACCGCGCACCCCGGCCGGCCGCGGCGCAGTGCCGCTGGGCCATCGCCGGCACCCGCGCCGACCTGGTGCTCGCGGGCGAGCGGAGCCCGGCCGGACTGGTGGCGGGCGGATCGGCGCTGCACCACGCGTGCGTCGCCCTGGCCGGCCTCGGCGCCGTCGCCGAGGTCGAGCGGCGGCCCGAGCCCGACCGTCCGGAGCTGCTGGCCCGGCTGCGCCTGACGGCGTTCGAACGGCCGACCCCCGACGCCGTGCGCCTGCACCGGGCGATCGCGCTGCGGCCGACCCTTGCCGAGGCGTCCGGCCCGGTGCCGGCCGACGTGCTGGACCGGCTGCGCGCCGCCGCCGCCGAGTGCTCCGGTGGCCTGCTGGTCGCCGGTGGCGCCGACGGCGTGATCCGGCTGGTCGTCGGGCCGCCGGGCGTGGGCGACACGTGGCTGGGCGTGGGTGAGGCGCTGTCGGCCGTCGCGCTGGCGGCCGCCGTCGAGGGCTGGGCGGTGCGCCCCGAGCCGGCCGCGGTGGTGGCGGCCCGCTGACGCGGAACGGCCCCACGACACGGGGTCGCGGGGCCGTCCGTCGGTGGTGGCGTCAGCGCAGCGGCAGCGTCACCGTCGAGCCGGCGCCCACGGCCAGGGTGCTGGCCGTGCTGCCGATCGCGTTCCACACCTCGACCTTGACCTGGCCGTTGACCAGGTCGCCGAGCGTGCCGACGCCGGAGGAGAGCCCCTGCGCCTCGGTGTAGCGCTCCGCGCCCGGCACCGGGTCCGTGGCGAAGTAGCGGTACGTCTCGACCCGCTCCCAGGTGCCGTCGCCGGTCAGGTCGTACGACACCCGGACCTGGGTGCCGTTGCCGACGTTGGAGCCCGCGTCGACGCCCAGGTCGAAGCGCGTCGCCGCGCCGGTGTGGGTGCCGGACACGCCGGTCGCCGTGAACACCCGGGCGTTGACGGGCGAGCCGTCGTGGTTGCCCGCGGCAGCGGTCAGCGCGACCGTGCCGGCCGGTCCGGCGGCCGCCGCGAGGGCGCCGTCGGCCTGCAGGTGCCGGGTGGCCACGACCGGGTCGGGGCAGGCCGCGTACACCCGGAACTCGTACAGCGAGTAGCCGCCGCTGGTGCCGCGCGCCGTGCCCTGGAACCGGACGTGCCGGCCGGTGCCCTTGGCGTCGACGAGCTCACGCCCGCCGGTGCCGTCGGTGGTGGTGTGCACCGTGGTCCAGGTGACCCCGTCCGCGGAGGTCTGGATCTGGTACCCGCGGCCGTAGCTGGTGTGCCAGTCCAGTTCCACCTTGCCGATGGTGCGGGCGGCGCCCAGGTCGACCCGCAGCCACTGGTTGTTGCTCGCGGTGCTGGTCCACCGGGTGCCGCGGTTGCCGTCGACCGCCCGCGCGGCCTGCGCGCTGTTGCTGGAGGCGGTGGCGGTGCGGCCCTGCGAGAGCAGGGTGCCGGTCGGCGAGCACGGCGGCGTCGTCGGGCCCGGCGTGGTCGGGCCCGGGGTCGGCGTCGTCGGGCCCGGCGTGGGCGTGGTGGGGTCCGGGCTCGGGGTGGTCGGGCCCGGGGTCGGCGTGGTGGGGTCCGGGCTCGGGGTGGTCGGCCCCGGCGTCGGCGTCGTCGGGTCCGGGACCACGACGCCGCCCGAGGCGTTGCCGCCGCTCCAGGTCAGCGCGCCGCTGGTCACCGTCTTGCCGGCCGGCACGGTGAGGTTCGTGCCGTCCGAGAAGCGCACCGTCAGCGGGTTCGCCGAGAC
>NZ_BOOY01000015.1 GCF_016863475.1 Spirilliplanes yamanashiensis | reverse complement strand
CCTCGATCGGCTGGCCCGTTTCGGGCCCCCCGACCGCGGGGCACTCGCTCAACTTTACCGGTCTGTCTCGGCCCTGTCAACCGGTATTTCCCGGTTCGTGCCGTTCCGTCCCAGTAGCTTCCCGGCGCAGGCGCGCAGCAGTTCACCGCTCGTCCGTGCTGGGAGGCTTGGCAGGCCGGCCGCAACTTCGCTTGCGCGGTGGGCGTCCGTTCCCCTGCCGAGAAAGAACATTACAACGCCCCTGACGGCCCGCCAAATCGGGGTCGCCCGATGCCGCACCCGTAGTGCGTCGCCGTCACGAAGGCCCAGGTCAGACGGGTCCGCACCGCACGACGGAGCCCCGCACGACTGCCGTGCAGGGCTCCGTCTCGTCATGTGCGATCGGTCAGGGCAGGCTGATCTCCACCTGGCCGCCGGCCACCCGGGTGCGCAGCACCGGCTGGTCGGACGCCGCCGGTCCGCGGACCACCAGGCCGTCGGTGAGCCGGAACGTGCTGCCGTGCCACGGGCACACCACACACGCCGACGGGCCCGAGCCGGTGACCTCGCCCTCGCTGAGCGGGCCGCCCTGGTGGGCGCACCGCTCGATCATGGCGGTCACCGAGTCGCCGTGCCGGTACAGCAGGACCGGGGCCGAGCCGACCGTGCGGACCACCGGCTTGCCGACCGGCAGTTCCGCCATGGACGCGACGTGGTGCCAGCCCTCCGGGATCATGCGCAGCTCGGGCACGGCGTGGTTGACGCCCGCGCCCTCCTTGTAGGACAGGTGGCCGCCCAGGTACGCCGAGCCGCCCGCGACGGACAGGCCCGCGTAGCCGAGCATCCGGCCGAACCGGTGCCGGCCGGTCATGCGGGCGGCGAGCGAGCCGGCGTACAGGCCGAGGGCGATCGTGTTGCCCACGGCGTGGACGAGGCCGACGCGGCGCTGCTCGCGGGCCAGCGAGGCCCAGTCGGTGAGGCCCGCGGCGGCGGCCGGCAGGGCGCCCGCGACGCCGGTGGCGACAAGGGCGGTGGCCGCGCGGCGCTGGCCGGGGAGCAGGTCGAGCACGGCGGCGCTCATGAACGCGCCGACCGGGAGCTGCACGAGGACGGGGTGCAGGGGGTGGCCGAGGAAGACGCCGTGCAGCACGTCGCGGAGCTTGCGGGGGCGGATGGTCGCCTGGACGGCGGCCTTGAGTTTGTCGCCCGCCGGGTCCAGGGCGCTGGCCTGTTCGAGCCGGTTCACGAGTTGGCGGAGCATGCCTGAGCACCTACCCCCGGGGCGGGAAAGAAAACTGGCTCACGGCCGCCTCGATGGCCCGGTGGAACGTCGGGTACGCGTAGATCATGTGCTGCAGCGTGCTGACCGGCACCTCGGCGTGCACGGCGACGGACAGCGCGCCCAGCACCTCGCCGCCGGCCGGGCCGGCCGAGGTGGCGCCGACGAGGACGCCGCGGGCGGGATCGGCGACGAGCTTGACGAACCCCTCGTTGCCGGGGCCGTGGATGAAGCCGCGCGAGGACGACGACAGCGGCGTGAACGCCGTCTCCACCGCGATCCCCCGCTCGGCCGCCTGCGCCTCGGTGAGGCCGACGGCCCCGATCTCCGGGTCGGTGAACGTGACGCGGGGCAGCGCGCGGTAGTCGGCGGGCGGGCCCTCCCGGCCGAGGATGTCGCGGATCGCGATGCCGGCCTCGTACATGGCCAGGTGGGTGAAGGCGCCGTGGCCGGTGACGTCGCCGACGGCCCAGAGCCCGTCGGCGGCGCGCATGCGCTCGTCCACGTCGAGGAACCGGCCCGGCTCGATGCCGAGGGTGTCGAGGCCCAGGCCGCCGAGGCGGGCGGCGCGGCCGGTGGCGACGAGCAGCTTCTCGGCGGTGACGGTGCCGCCGTCGGACAGGGTGAGGGTGAAGCCGTCGGCGTACGACACGGCGGTGGCGCCGACGCCGGTGCGCACGGTGACCCCGTCCGCGGTGAGGGCGGCGTGGGCGACCTCGGACGACTCGGGCTCCTCCATGGCGAGGAGGCGCTCGGACCGTTCGAGCACGGTGACGGCGACGCCGAAGCGCGCGTACACCTGGGCCAGCTCCAGGCCGATGGCGCCGCCGCCGAGGACGGCGAGCGAGGCCGGCAGCTCGGCGCACTCGACGGCCTCGCGGTTGGTCCAGTACGGGGTGCCGGCCAGGCCGTCGATCGGCGGCACGACAGCCGTCGTGCCGGTGGCCACGACGATGCCGCGCCGGGCCGCGTACTCGTCGGCGCCGTCGACGACGACGCGGCCGGGGCCGGCGATCGCGGCGCGGCCCCGCACGAACCGGCCGCCGCGGCCGGTGAACCGGTCGACGGCGACCTTGTCGTCCCAGTCGTCGGTGGCCTCGTCGCGGATGCGGCGGGCGACCGGCGCCCAGTCGGCGGTGACGGTGGCGCGGCCGGCGAGGCCGTCGATGCGCCGCGCCTCGGCGAGCGCGTTGCCGGCCCGGGTCATCATCTTCGTCGGGATGCAGCCCCAGTACGGGCACTCACCGCCGACCAGGGTGTGTTCCACGCCGACGACCGTCAGGCCGGCGTCGGCCAACCGGCCGCCGACCTCCTCGCCGCCGACGCCGAGCCCGATGACGACGACGTCCACCTCGGTAGCTGCCATTCCGCCAGCATCCCACCGCGGTTACCGTGCGGCCATGGTCGTGCAGGGTTACGTCGCGCCCGGGTTCGGGGCGGTCCGCGAGGAGCTGGAGCGGCAGGTGGCGGCGGGCGCCGAGACGGGTGCCGCACTCACGGTGCTGCGCCGCGGCGAGGTGCTGGTGGAGCTGCGCGCGGGCTGGGCCGACCGGGCGCGGACCCGGCCGTGGGCGCCGGACACGCTGGTCAACACGTACTCGGTGGGCAAGCCCGTCGCGGCGCTGGCCGCGCTGCTGCTGGTGGACCGCGGCCTGATCGGGCTCGACGACCCGGTGGCCCGGCACTGGCCGGGGTTCCGGGCGACGGCCGTGACGGTGCGGCACGTGCTCAGCCACACCGCCGGGCTGCCCGCCTTCGGCGTCCCGCGCGATCACACGGCGTGGGCCGACTGGGACCTGCTCTGCGCCGACCTGGCCGCCGCCGAGCCGGAGACGCCGCCCGGCAGCGCGGCCGCCGAGCACGCCCTCACCTACGGCCACCTGGTCGGCGAGCTGGTCCGGCGGGTCGACGGCCGCCCGTTCGGCCGGTTCGTCGCCGAGGAGATCGCCGGGCCGTGGGGGCTCGACCTGGGCTTCGCGCTGCCGGCCGCCGACCTGGGCCGCTGCGCGGAGCTGGAGTACGCCGAGAGCACGTGGCCGGTGGACGTGCTGGGCGAGCCCGGCTCGCTGCGCCACCGCGCGCTGGCCAACCCGGCCGGCGCGGTCGACCTGGACGTGGTCAACTCGCCGCTGTGGCGGCGGGCGTGCGTGCCCGCGGTCGGCCTGCACGCCACCGCGACCGGGCTGGCCCGGCTGTACGACCGGCTGCTCGCCGCGCCCGGCGCGATCACCATCCCGCAGTTCACCGGCGTCGACCTGCTGCTCGGCCGCACCGTGACGTGGACGCTCGGCATGCAGCTGGAACCCGACGGCGACTGGGGCATGGGCGGCATCGGCGGCAGCTGCGGCTACGCCGTACCCGCGCGGGGCCTGGCCGTCGGGTACGTGACCCGCCGGCTTTCGGCCGCCGACCGCCTCGAACCCCTGCTCGAAGCGCTCATGTCGTGACCGCCGCGACCGATCCTGAACCTCCGCGAGCGGGGGAAGGGCCCCCGGCGATCAGGGACGGGGGTGACGGTCATGCGGCTCACATGGCGTGCGGGAATGGTGGTGGTGTTGCTGCTCGGCGTCGCCCTGGTGGGCCCGGCGGCGATGCCGGCCGGTAGCGCGCCGCTGCCCCCGGCCGCGCCCGGCACCCGGGCGATGTGGCTGTGGAGCGAGGCGCCCGCGGCCGAGGTCATCGAGTTCGCTGGCGCCCGCGGGGTGCAGGAGATCTTCGTGCACGTCGGCACGCAGGTCGCGACGGACGGCTCGCTGCCGCGCCTGCGCGAGCTCAAGCAGCTCGCCGACGCCCGCAAGGTCCGGCTGACCGCCCTCGGCGGCGACCCGGCCTGGACCACCGACCACGGGTCCGCGCTGGCCTGGCAGCGGGCGGTCGTGAGGACCGGCCTGTTCGCCGGGCTGCACGTGGACGTCGAGCCGTACCTGCTGCCGGGCTGGACCTCCGCCTACCAGCAGACCGCCAAGCAGTTCCTGGCGCTGCTCGACAAGCTGCGCACCGGCAGCGCGCTGCCGGTCGAGGCGGACGTCCCGTTCTGGTACGGCCAGTACAAGGTGGGCACCCTGAACCTCGCCAACGAGGTGCTCAAGCGCGTCTCGGCGGTCACCATCATGAGCTACCGCGACACCGGCGTCGGCACGAACTCGATGCTCGCCGTCAGCAAGGACTGGCTGGTGCGCGGCTCGGCCGCCGGCAAGCGGGTGCGGCTCGGCGCCGAGACCGGCCCGCTGAGCGACTGCGGCTACTGCACGTTCGCCGAGGAGGGCGCCACCCACCTGGGCAACGAGCTGGCGGAGGTGGACGCGGCGACGCGCACCACGTACTCGTTCGGCGGCATCGCCGTGCACCACTACGACAGCTGGCGCGACCTGCCGGCGTGACGTGCGGGGCGGGACCTGCCGAGGCTGTGCCACGGACGCGTTCGGCAGGTCCCGCGCTTCACGGCCGGAGCCACACCGCCTCGTCGCGGTGGGACTCCAGCGGCTTCGGGTAGTCCACCCCGGCGAGCCGCCAGGGCTGGTGCACCGCCGGTCCCGCGAGGCCGGCCAGCTCGGGCACGTGACGTCGGACGTACGTGCCGTCGGGGTCGAACCGCAGGGCCTGACGGATCGGGTTGAACCGGCGGTAGGGCCTGGTGTCGTTGCCGGTGCCGGCCACCCACTGCCAGTTTCCCGAGTTGTTGGGCACGTCGCCATCCAGGAGCAGCCGGAAGAAGTGCGCGACGCCGTCGCGCCAGTCCAGGCCGAGGTGCTTGGTGAGGAACGCGGCGGTGATGAGGCGCGCCCGGTTGTGCATCCAGCCCTCGGCGAGCAGCTGGCGCATCCCGGCGTCGACGACCGGCACCCCGGTGTGGCCCTGCTGCCAGGCGGTCATGGCGTCGGCGTCGTAGCGCCAGTCGAAGCTGTCGCCGGAACGCCGGTACGGCTCGGTGGACAGCTTCGGGAACCGGTCGGTGACCTGGTAGTAGAAGTCGCGCCAGGCGAGCTGCCGGACGAACGGCTCGGCGCCGTCGAGGTCGCGCACCGCGGTGGCGACGCTCAGCGGGGAGACGCACCCGAAGCGCAGGTACGGGCTGAGCCGGCTGGTGTCGTCGGCGGGCAGGTCGTTGTGGTGCTCGGCGTAGTCGCCGACGTGGTCGCGCCAGCGCCGCAGCCGCTTGCGGGCCTCGGTCTCGCCCCCGTGCGCCGCGTCCGGGGAGTCGCCGGGCGGCGGCTCCGGCACCTCGCCGGGGCTCAGGCCGTCGGGCAGGGTGATCGCGCTTGGCGCCCGCACCTCGTCCCGCCACGCGGCGGCCGCCCAGGCCCGGTGGTACGGCGAGAAGACCCGGTAGTGGTCGCCGCCCGCGGGCCGCAGCGCGCCCGGGTCGACGACGGTGACGCCGGGGAACGTGCGCACGGCCACCCGCTCCTCGGCGGCCGCGGCCTCCAGCCGGCGCAGCCGCCGCTTGGCGTACGAGGTGACGTCGGCGGCGAGCGCGATGCCCTCGGCGCCGGTCTCCCGGGCCACCCGCATCGCCTCGGTGACCGGGTCGCCGCGGCGGATGACGAGGTCGCCGCCGCGGGCGCGCAGGCCGTCGCGCAGGTCGGCGAGGGCCTGGTGCAGGAAGCGGTCGCGGTTGGCCGAGCGGCCCAGCAGGCCGGGGTCGAGCACGAACAGGGGAACGACGCGCTCGGCGTTGGCGCAGGTTGCGGCCAGGGCGGGGTTGTCGTGCACCCGCAGGTCGCGGGTGAACAGCACGACGGCCGTCCTCATGCGGCCAGCTCCACCGGCCGCCCGCGCGGCGTCGTCAGGGCGCGGGCCACCTCGGCGGCGCGGCACCGGTTCGGCACGACGGCCCGGCGGACGAAGACGTCGTAGCCCTGCGCCTCGACCTCGCCGAGGATGCCGCCGTACAGCCGGTACGCGGTGCGCATGCACGCCTGCGAGCCGCCGGTGAGCAGCGGGATGCCGGGGGCGGCGGCCGCGTAGTGCTCGCGGGCCACCGTGCACTCGTACGCGATGAGGCTCTTGATCTGCGGGGTGGCCTCGCCGCGGTCGCGGGCGGCGAGCAGGTCGGCGCGGGTGACGCCGAACCGGTCGAGGTGCTCGTCCGGCAGGTAGGTGCGGCCGCGGTCGAGGTCCTCGGCGACGTCGCGGATGAAGTTGGTGAGCTGGAACGCCAGGCCCAGCTGGCGGGCGGGCTCGCGGGCGGCGGCCGGGTCGGCCGAGCCGAGGATCGGCAGCATCATCGTGCCGATGACCGCGGCGGAGCCCTCCATGTAGTCGAGCAGGTCGGCGTAGGTCGCGTACGACTCGACGGTCAGGTCCATCGCCATGCTGCGCAGGAACGCGTCGAAGTCGTCCAGGTTTAGGTCGAAGACGGCCACGGTATGGAGCACGGCGGGCAACAGAGGGTCGTCGATGGGTTCGCCGCGCAGGCCGGCGCGGAACCGGTCCGACCAGGCGGTGAGCCGGGCCGCGCGCTCGGCGGGCGGCAGCGCCTCGGTGCGGTCGACGATCTCGTCGGCGTAGCGGGTGAAGCCGTAGAGGGCGTGCACGTGCCGCCGCTTCCAGGCGGGCAGCAGGCGGGTGGCCAGGTAGTAGGTGCGGCCGTGGCGCCGGTGCAGCACGCGGCACCGCTCGTACGACGCGGCGAGATCGATGTCCACGGGCACCTCTTTCGACTCATGAATCGACGCAACTTGGAGTCTAGGCTATCGTCGATGACGTGGCCAACGACACCCTCGCGGCGAAGACCGACGAAGCCGCCCAGCCCGGGTCTCCGGTGACCGCCGCGGCGCACCTGGCACCGGCGGTCGACGAGACGCTGCGTCGGTTCCTCACCGCGGAGATCGCCCTCCTCGACACCGTGGACCCCGCGTTGGGCGGGTTCGCCCGCATCGCTCAGGACGCGGTTCTGGCCGGCGGCAAACGCCTCCGCCCCACATTCGGATACTGGGGGTGGCGCGGATTGGTCGGACCGCAGGAATCGGTCGAGCCGGTGCTGCCCGCGCTGGCCGCGCTGGAGCTCATGCACGCGTTCGCGCTGCTGCACGACGACGTCATGGACGCGTCGGCCACCCGCCGCGGCCGCCCCACCGCCCACCGGCTGTTCGCCGCCGAGCACGTCGCCGGCGCCCGCCGCGGCGACGCCGGCCACTTCGGCAACGCGGCCGCCGTGCTGGCCGGCGACCTGTGCCTCGTCTGGGCCGACCAGCTGCTGGCCACCACCCCGCTGCCGACGGCCACCGTCTTCGCCGTGCGCGCCTGCTACGACCGGATGCGCGTCGAGGCCGTGGCCGGCCAGTACCTCGACATCCTCGGCGAGGCCGACCCCGACTCCTGGACGGTCGAGCGGTCGCTGGTCGTCGCCCGGCACAAGACGGCCAGCTACACCGTGCAGCGCCCGCTGCAGTACGGCGCCGCCCTCGCCGACCGGTCGGTGTGCTGCGGGGGCGCCTGCCGCGGCGACCGGCACGCCGCCGTCAGCGCCGCCTACCACCGGTACGGGCTCGCGGTGGGCGAGGCGTTCCAGCTGCGCGACGACCTGCTCGGCGTCTACGGCGACCCGGCCGTGACCGGCAAGCCCGCCGGCGACGACCTGATCACCGGCAAGCCGACGGCGCTGCTGCTGCTCGCCCGCGAGCTGGCCGACCGGGCGCAGGCCGCCGCCCTCGACGGCGGCGACGTCGACGCGGCCCGCGACGCGATCGCCGAGACCGGCGCCGTGGCGCGCGTGGAGGACCTGATCCAGCAGCGGCTCGCCGAGGCGGTCGAGTGCATTTCCGACGCGCCCATCGACGCAACTGTGCGCTCCGCCCTGACCGACCTCGCCGTCTCCGCCGGGGACCGAGCGGCATGATCATCCCGACCCCCTGGAGGAGCCCCGTGCGCACCGTCACCGGACCCAGCGACCACGTCGTCGTGGTCGGAGCCGGCCTCGCCGGCCTCGCCTGCGCCCTGCACCTCGCCGGCAGCGGCCGCCGCGTCACCGTGGTCGAGCGCGAATCCGTCCCCGGCGGCCGCGCCGGGCGGCTCGCCAGCGGCGGCTACGAGTTCGACACCGGCCCCACCGTCCTGACCATGCCGTCGCTCATCGCCGAGCCCCTGGCCGCCGTCGGCGAGGAACTCGACGACTGGCTCGACCTCACCCCGCTCGACCCCGCCTACCGGGCCTACTACCCGGACGGCTCCACGCTGGACGTCAAGACCGACACCGTCCGCATGGCCGCCGAGATCTCCCGCGTCTGCGGGCCCCGCGAGGCCGACGGCTACCTGCGCTTCGTCGACTTCGCCCGCAAGCTGTGGGAGCTGGAGCGGTCCGACTTCATCGACCGCAACCTCGACACCCCGGTCGACCTGCTCAACCTCAACCTGCTGAAGCTGCTCGGCATGGGCGGCTTCCGCCGCCTCCAGCCGAAGATCGACCAGTACTTCAAGGACCCGCGCACCCGCCGCATCTTCGCCTTCCAGGCCATGTACGCGGGGCTCGCGCCGCACGACGCCCTCGCCATCTACGCCGTCATCTCGTACCTCGACAGCGTCGCCGGCGTGTACTTCCCCAAGGGCGGCATGCACGCCGTGCCCCGCGCGCTCGCCGGCGCCGCCGAGAAGCACGGCGTGACCTTCCGCTACGACACCACCGTCGCCCGCGTCGAGACCACCGCCGGCCGCGCCACCGCCGTCATCACCGCCGACGGCGACCGCATCCCCGCCGACGTGGTCGTGCTCAACCCCGACCTGCCCGTCGCCTGGACGCTGCTCGGCTCCGACTACCCGCGCAAGCTCAGCTACTCGCCGTCCTGCGTCGTACTGCACGTCGGCTCGAAGCAGGGGTACAGCAAGATCGCTCACCACAACATCCACTTCGGGCGGGCCTGGAAGGGCACGTTCGACGAGGTCATCAAGCGCGGCGAGGTCATGAGCGACCCGTCCCTGCTCGTCACCAACCCCACCCGCAGCGACCCGTCCGCCGCCCCCGACGGCCGGCACACCTACTACGTGCTCGCCCCCGTGCCCAACCTCGACCGGGCGCCCATCGACTGGGCCCGCTCCGGCTACGCCGACTCGCTGCTCGGCGTCCTCGAGGACCGCGGCTACGTCGGCTTCCGCGACGGCATCGAGGTGCTCGAGGTCATCACCCCGGCCGACTGGGCCGCCCAGGGGATGGCCGGCGGCACCCCGTTCGCCGCCGCGCACAGCTTCACCCAGACCGGCCCGTTCCGACCGGGCAACCTGCACCCATCCCTGGAGAACGTCGTGTTCACCGGCTCCGGCACCCAGCCCGGCGTGGGCGTACCCATGGTGCTCATCTCCGGCAAGCTCGCCGCCGCCCGCCTCCCCGGAGGCGCCTCATGACCACCCGCGAGGACCACCTCGTCGAACTCGTCGACGAGAACGGCGCCGCCGTCGGCACCGCCACCGTCAGCGAGGCGCACCTGCCGCCCGGCCGGCTGCACCGCGCCTTCAGCGTCTTCCTCATCGCCGACGACGGCCGCGTCCTGCTCCAGCAGCGCTCCGCCGTCAAGACCCGGTTCCCGCTGCGCTGGGCCAACACCTGCTGCGGGCACCCCACCCCCGGCGAACCCGTCACCGAGGCCGCCGCCCGCCGCCTCGTCGAGGAGATCGGCGTCGGCAACGTCACCCTCGCCGAGGTCGGCGTCCACGCCTACTACGCCGAGGACCCCGCCACCGGACGCGTCGAGTACGAGTACGACCACGTGCTCGTCGGCCGGCTCCCCGCCGACCGCGACACCCCGCTGCCCGACCCCGACGAGGTCGCCGACCTGCGCTGGGTCAGCCCCGCCGACCTGCGCATCGGGCTGCAGGTCGAGCCCCGGGCGTACGCGCCCTGGCTGGCCGGCGTCACCGACCGCCTCCTCGCCCACCTCGACCGTCCCGCGGAGCACTCCGGTGGCTGACGACGGACTCAGCGCGGGAGCGGTGGCCCGCCGCCTCGGGGTCGCCGTCACCACCCTGCGCACCTGGCACCAGCGGTACGGGCTCGGGCCCAGCCGGCACACCCCCGGCCAGCACCGCCGCTACACGCCCGACGACATGGCGCGGCTCGACATGATGCGCCGCCTCACCGCCCAGGGCGTCGCCCCCGCCGAGGCCGCCGCCTGGGCCCGGCGCATCGACGTCGCCACCGGGCTGGTCCCCGAGAACCAGCCCGCCATGGCCCCGGCCGGCCCCGTCCACAACCCGGCCCCCCGCGCCACCGCCCACGCCGGCCCGCCCCGCAACCACCGCGACGGCGGCGGCAACAGCATCCCCGTCGGCCGCGCCGGCCCCGCCGCCCGCGGCCTCGCCCGCGCCGCCGTCCGCCTCGACACCGTCGCCATGCGCGAGATCCTGCGCACCGTCGTGCACAACCAGGGCGTCATCGCCGCCTGGGACACCGTCATCGCCCCCGTCCTCGTCGGCGTCGGCCGCCGCCACGCCACCACCCAGCGCTTCATCGACGTCGAACACCTCCTGTCCCGCAGCATCACCGAGACGTTCGCCATCGCCGGCCGCCACACCGACCAGCGCGTCCCCCGCGTCCTGCTCTCCTGCGCCGACGACGAACAGCACACCCTGCCCCTGGAGGCCCTCGCCGCAGCCCTCGCCGAGAACGACATCCCCAGCCGCCTGCTCGGCGCCCGCGTCCCCGCCCGCGCCCTCAAGGACGCCGTCGCCCGCACCGGCCCCGTCGCCGTCGTCGTCTGGTCCCACGGCCCCGCCACCGCCAACGCCAACCAGCTCACCCAACTCCTCACTGGCAGCTGGCGCCCCGTCCTGGTCGCCGCCGCCGGCCCCGGCTGGAACCACGACGACCTCCCACCCGAGGTCCCCCACCTCGCCAACCTGACCGACGCCGTCCGCCACATCCGCGGCGCCATCCCGCCCGCGCGCTGACAAATCCGCAGGTCAGAGCCGACAGCCATACCGGTTTGGAGGGGGCCTGGGGCATCACGTATGCTTTCCAAGCCTCCGGCGGGGCCGGATGGGGCTTCAATCGCCAACGTTGTACGTGTGCAATGATGGCGGGGCCGCCCTCATCGTCTAGTGGCCCAGGACGCCGCCCTTTCAAGGCGGTAGCACGGGTTCGAATCCCGTTGGGGGCACGGTACGACAAGTGAAGAGCAAGGTCCTGTGGAGCAGTTGGAGTGCTCGCCGCCCTGTCAAGGCGGAGGTCGCGGGTTCAAGTCCCGTCAGGACCGCAAAACGCCATCACGGCCAGGTAGCTCAGTTGGTACGAGCGTCCGACTGAAAA
>NZ_BOOY01000014.1 GCF_016863475.1 Spirilliplanes yamanashiensis | reverse complement strand
TGGCCACCAAACCCTTCGCCGGGCTTTGAGCACCGCCCACCTGCGGAAACGCACGGTGGGCGTTTTGCTGTCCGTTCGACCGGCCTGGAGCCGCTTCGTCGCCCACGATGGCAGGCATGGCGGTACCGGGAACGTGGATGTGTCGTGCTGCGGCGGTGTTGGCCGTCCTGCTGTCCGGGGGATGTGCGCGGCCCTCGGCCGGGCCGACTGCGACGCCGTCGGGGGTCTCAGCGGTGCCGGTGCCGGCCGGATGCAGCCCAGCCCGTGACGGCGTCGACTGGTCGAACCGGCGAACCGACCAGGTGTTGACCCATGTCACCAGGTACTGGAACGTCATGGAGCCCGGCATGGCCGAGCCGACCGGCACGGAGCCCTCCCCGCCGGTGGTGCTCGACCAGCCGTTCGTGCCGGCCGTCGTGGGTGTTGCTGCGCCCGCGTCGTGGCCAGCGGAGCTGGCCGAGTCCCTCAAGGCCGACTCGGGCGACGTGGTGCATACGTCATCCCCGTCGCCGTCGTCGGACACCTTCAGCTCCGTCATCGGAGGCACTCCTGGCGAGGTCGTCGAAGAACTCATCTACGACGGGGTGGAGCGGGTCTCCGCGGACTTCGTGGTGCGCTGCCGGCCGGAGGTGCGCGGGACGTTCGTGGGGTGGTCCTCGATGACAGTCGGCGCCGTCACCTGCCAGTATCAGGAGTTCCCCGAGTACGACGCGTTCCAGCGGCTGGCCTTGCACTACTGCTCCCGGTCCCCCGCTCCGGCTCCCAGCGAGCCTCCCGGTGACTAGGACAGGGCCTGGAGCAGGGCGAGGCGGTCGAGCGGAGTCTCCGTCTCGTCAGCCGGCCGTCGGGCGTCAGGGCAGCCATGTCGTCCGGTCGGGCTTCACGATGTACTCCAGTTCGGCGCGGTCACGGGCGAAGCCGTAGCTTCGCCGCACCTCGGCGTCTTCGCCGGACTCCGCAGCCCTGGTGCCGGCGGCGGTGATCGCCGCATCCTTGTCGGGGAACTCGCCGGACACGCCGCCCACGGTCCAGTGCTCGGTCATGTCCGCGTCGCGGTACTGCTCGGCGGTGATGCCGGCGGCGCGGAGAACCAGGATCGCCTCGAGGACGTCGCGGCGGGCGAGGGGCGAGTCATTCGTCATCGGCCCGACACTACGAATGGCGCGCAACGCCGGGGCCCAGCCGTGTTCCTCACGGCGACGGCCGGGCGACCGATAGGAGCCTCGCCCCGAACGACCATTCCCGCCGGAGCCTCCTCATGCCGCTGGTCCGCACCCTCGCCGCCCTGGCGACCGCCGCCTGCCTGACCGCCGGCGTCCTCGTCGCGCCCGGCGCCGCCTACGCCGCCGACGTCGTCACCAGCCTGACCGCCGGCGAGATGGAGAACGCCCTCGCGGGGGTGGGGACGACCACCGGCGCCGCGAGCGCGGACGGCTGGCGCAGCGACATGTCGATCACGCGCGGCAGCATGGCCATGTCCGCGCACTACGCCGTGGACGCCGCCACCCGGCTCGGGCTCTCCCGGCTGGAGTTCGACGGCGACCTGTTCACCAGGGTGTTCGCCGGTGGCCGCGGCACCTACGACTACATCACCGACTCGCGGACCCGGGCCGTCGTCACGATGATGAAGCGCCCCGGCGTCCGCTACATGTTCGGCGCCGACACGAGCGTCGACGTGTCCGACGGCGACGACTTCTTCGGGCCCTCACCGCTCACGGTGCTGACCGAGGATGCCGCACACGCCGGTACCCGCACCGTGCACGACGACGGCTCGGCCGACTTCGCCTTCACGGCCGACGGTTCGGCCGTCCAGCTCGCTGTCGACGCGGCGGGTGTCCTCACCCGGGTCGACGTGACCGACCCCGAGGTGGCAGCGGTCCTCACCTTCGGTTACGGCCCGCAGGTGATCGCGCTGCCGACCGCCGCGCAGACCATCTCGGTGGACTCTCTGGCGCGCGGCGCCCATTACTACGCCATGGCGGGCATCATCTCGGCCACCGCGCGTGAGGGCGCGGCCCGCGCGAGGCGTGCCGCGAAGGGCGGGAACGTCGACGTCGAGTCGCTGCGCAAGGCCGTCAAGCGTGAGGTCTCCGGCAGCAACCGTGATGCCGGGTTCGCCCTGGTCAAGATCAAGAATGTGCGAGGTGGTGTGAAGGTCGGCGCCACAAACCCGTGGACCGGCAGGACCGTCGCGTACACCGTCAAGGCGTCCGGCAGGAAGGTCGTCGTCAAGCGGCTCTAGGACCGCTTCCTCAACGAAGAAGGCGTGCGTCGCCTTCGTCAGCGTCTCGGCCGCCGGGTGGCCGGCCCGTGCGGTGGAGACCGCTGTGGCGTTCGGGCCGGCGGTCGTCGTTCTCGCCGGGGTGGTGGTGTGGCGCTTCGCGCACCACCTGCGCGGGCTGGAGGCGGAGGACCGCCGGCGGCCTCTCCGGCTCGCCGGCATCGTTCTGGTGGTGGTCGTGGCCGTCCTCGGCGGTATCTGGATCTACGTCGAGTCGCGGACACGGCCGCCGGTATTGGTAACGGCCCTGCGGCCGCCGCCTACAGTCTTCCTGTGGGACGCTCCTGGCGCATGACCGAAGCCGCCTCATCGCCGCCCGGCGAGCTGGATCTCCGGCGCGAGCCGGACCGGGTGCGCTACGAGCCGACCGCGCTGCCGGAGCACGGGGTCGCGCCGGTGATCGCGGCGTTGGGCCGCAGTCACATCAACGGCGGTGCGCTGATCGCGCGGTTCCGGGCCGTGGATTTCGACGAGGTGGTCGCGTGGTACGCGGCGCGCAACCGCTTCGCCATGATCGGCTTCTTCCCGCAGTTCCTCGGCTCGCCGGGGGTCCGCGCGGCGCTGCCCGAGCTCAGGATCCCCGACACGCTCGGCGACGACCTGGGGTTCACGATGTCGTGGCCGGGCACGCTGAGCCTCGACGGCGAGCTGGCGGCGACGATCGCGGGCGGCGGCGCGTACGAGGACGAGGGGTACGTTCCCGTTTCGAAGGTCGAGGCGAAACGGCTGGGCGTGGCGTTCGTCGACGCGCTGGTCGGTGACCGCCACGACGACTTCCGCGTCTTCCGGTCGTACCAGCCGTGGGCCGGATGGTTCTGGGGATCGGTCCACGACTCGACCGACGTGCTGATCGACGTCGCCAACGCGGAGATCACGCTTCTGACCATCACCGACACCGCTTGACGGGGTCCCCGGCGCGGTCTTGACAGGGGCGCGCCCGGCTCCGTTACGCTCGGGCCGCGCGTTCGGGTGCGCGCCGAGACTCGCCGGAAGGCTTGAGGCCAGCCCGCCTGATGCCAGGTTGGGCGACGGATGCCGACGCTCTGTCCGCCCGTGCGAGTCCGGGCGTGGAGCGAGGTTTCCGATGAAGACACTGCCCGACAACCCCAGCCTCGATCACCTTCGCCGCCAGGCGAAGGACCTGCTCGCCGGCCTGCGCGACTCCGCGCCCGCCGCGACGCTCGCCGAGGCGCAGGCGTCGCTGGCCGGCCAGTACGGGTTCCGGACGTGGGCCGACCTGAAGGCGGAGGTGGACCGCCGGCGGGGGCGGGCCGACGTCGCGGACCCGGGGCTGGCCCGGCGGATCGCCGAGCGGTTCGCCCTCGGCGCGGTGGCCGGGGAGATGCGGTCGGTGTCGCGGCCCGACGAGATGGGCCGGCGGTGGGTGCTGGAGACCGAGCGGGGGCGGTGGGCGCCGCGGACGGTCGACGACGTGTACCCGGTGACCGACGGGGAGGACAACGCGCAGTTCCAGGAGGCGGCGGCGCGGGCCGGGGTGGTCGTGCCGGCGCCGGTACGCAGCGCCGCCGGGGCCGTGGTCGAGGAGATCGACGGGCACCGGTGGCGGGTGTACGCGCAGGTCGCCTCGGGGCCGCCGCTGGCCGCGCCGGCCGGCGCGGCGACGCTGGTCCGGCCGACGGTGACCGGGACCCAGGTGCGGGTGGCGGTGAACGTGCGGTTCAGCGGCGTCGTCACCGTCCCGGTGACGGTGAGCGACGGCACCGGGACCGCCACCACGGCCCTGCGGATCACCGTCCGGCCCGCCGCGGTCGTGGCGGCCACCGGACGCATCGTCGCCAACCCGGAGGTCCGCGGCCGGCTGGCCACCCCGTCCTACGTGGACGGCCGGCCCACGTCGCGCACCCTGTCCACCCGCGTCGACTCGCAGCTGACGTGGCGGGTCTCGCCGACCACCTCGGTGGTGGGGTACCGCGTCGACCTGAACGGCGTCCGCGTCTGCACCGTGGCGGCGGTCCCCGGGGCGGCCCTCCAGTCGTGCCGCGTCGACGGCGCGGCCGTCACGCCGGGCGACATCCTGCGGGTCACGGCCGTCGGCGCCGGCGGCACGCTGTCGGTCTCGACCGGCGCGTCGATCACCCCGGCGGCGGCCACGAACCGGCTGCTCGCGGTCGTCTACTTCCCCAGCGGCGAGTTCGTCCTCGACGCGACGGCCCGCCGGGTGCTGGCGGACGTCGCACGGCAGGCCCGGACGTACGGGTTCACGACCGCGCGGATGGTCGGCCACACCGACAGCGACAGCTCGGCGAGCTTCAACGAGCGGCTGTCGCGGCAGCGGGCCGACCAGGTCGCCGACTACTTCCGCCGGGCGTACCCGGGGCTGCGGGCGACGCACACCGGCCACGGGGAGGCGCTGCCCGCGCTGCCGAACACCACGGACCGCAACAAGGCGGCCAACCGGCGGGTCGAGATCTACGTCGGCTGACCTGCGGACCATGACGAAGGGGGCGGGCCCGCGGGCCCGCCCCCTCCGCATGGGGTCGGTCAGCCCGCGTAGCGCTCGGCCTCCGGGTGGACGTGCACGCCCGCGCCCAGCTCGACCATCTGGTCCTCGCTCAGGCCGAAGTCCTGCCAGAACTGCACCACCAGGTACGCCCGCGCGGAGTGCTCCACCCACAGCGTCCGGGACGAGCCGCCGGTCGAGGTCAGCACGCCCTTCTTGGCGCCCACCGTGACGGGGGTGCCGCCGTTCGGCCGCTCGATCTCGCGGTTCGCCAGGAAGATCGCGATCTTGTCCGAGTAGTCGCGCGGGTCGAAGATCGGCGCCTTCGACGGGTCCACGTCCGGGCCGGGGTTCTGCGCCCGCACCGGGGCCAGCACCAGGTTGAAGTCCTCGTCGCCCTGGATGAACCAGCCCTCCGGCACCGTGTCGACGGTGAAGCCCTTCGGCTGTTCGCCCTGGTAAGCGACGAGCCGCAGCTCGCCCCGGGCGGTCACCGACGGCCGGTCGCCGGGCGGGGTGACGGTGCCGCCGGCGGCGGCGACGGACAGTGCGGCCACGGCGGCCGCGACGGCGAAGGCGGACCCGGCCAGGGTCTGCCCGACGCGGCGGCGGCGCAGGGCGCGGCGGCCGCGGGCGATGTCGGCGTCCACGTCGGCGGCGGACGGCTCGGCGGCGGGGCCGGCGATGAGGTCGAGGTGTTCGCGCAGGTTCGTCATGACGTCACTCCAGGGCGAAGACGGAAGCTGTGGGCGGTGGCGGCGGCGGGCGGCCGGTCGTCGAGGGCGGCGCGCAGCCGGTCCAGCGCGCGGGCGGTCTGGCTCTTCACGGTGCCCTCGGAGCAGCCGAGGGCGTGGGCCGTGTCCGCCACGTCGAGGTCGTAGAAGTAGCGGAACACCACGGCCGCGCGCATCTTCGGCGGGAGGTCGCGCAGCGCCTGCCGCAGCGGCTCGGCGACCGGGCCGCCGGCGGGTTCGGCGCCCGCGGTGTCCGGCAGCTCGGCCACCGACCGCTCGCGCCGCCGCCAGATCCGGCGGCGCTCGTCGGTCAGCGCGTTGACCAGGACCCGCCGGACGTAGCCGTCGGGGTTGTCGGCCTTCTGCACGGCCGGCCACGACACGTACAGCTTGGTCAGCGTCGACTGCACCAGGTCCTCCGCCAGGTGCGGGTCGCCTGCCGTCAGCAGGGTCGCCGTCCGCACCAGGTGCGGCCGCCGGTGCACCACGAATGCGTGGAACTGCTCGTCTCGCCCGGTGTGTCCCGAGCCTCCTCGTACCCTCACAGCTCCCTGACGATCGGCGGGCCACCAGGGTTGCATGAGCGGGACCCGGCTTGCCTCCCGGCGCATGGGTCAGTCATCATTGAGTCAATGGACGCTGAACTGTCTCCGGTCGCCGACCGCGCGCGCATCCACGCCGCCCTTGGCGACCCGGCGCGCCTGGCCATCGTCGACACGCTCTGCCTCGGCGACGCCTCGCCCGGCGAGATCGGCCGCGACCTGGGGCTGCCGAGCAACCTCGTGGCCCACCACGTGCGGGTGCTCGCCGACGCCGGGCTGGTGGAGCGCACCCGCTCCGAGGCCGACCGGCGGCGCACCTACCTGCGGCTGCGCCCCGGCACGCTCCAGCGCCTGCGCCCGCCGCGGCTGCCCGACGCCCCGCGCGTCGTGTTCGTCTGCACCCACAACTCGGCCCGCTCGCAGCTGGCCGCCGCCCTGTGGGCCGACCGCACCCACCGTCCCGCCGCCTCGGCGGGCACCCACCCGGCGCCGCGCGTGCACCCGCAGGCCGTGGCCGTCGCCCGCCGGCACGGGCTGCGCCTCGACCCCGCCGGCACCGCGCACGTCGCCGACGTCGTGGGCGACGGCGACCTGGTCGTCGCCGTCTGCGACAGCGCCCACGAGGACCTCACCGGCGGCGCGGTCCGCCCCCGGCTGCACTGGTCGGTGCGCGACCCGGTCCGGGCCGGCACCGACGCCGCGTTCGAGGCCGCCTACGACGACCTGGCCGGGCGCATCGACCGCCTCGCCCCCGCCCTGCAGGGAGACGCCGCATGACCACCACCTGGCGGCGGTTGCTCGCCGAGTTCGCCGGCACCGCGCTGCTGGTCACGGCCGTCGTCGGCTCCGGCATCATGGCGGCCACGCTGTCGCCCGGCGACACCGGCCTGCAGCTGCTGCAGAACTCGGTCGCCACGGCGTTCGCCCTCGGCGCGCTGATCCTCACCTTCGGCCCGGTGTCCGGGGCGCACTTCAACCCGGTCGTGTCGGCCGCCGACTGGTGGCTCGGGCGCCGGCACGGCACCGGCCTGACCGGCCGGGACCTCGCCGGGTACGCCGCCGCGCAGACGCTGGGCGCGATGGCCGGCGCCGTGCTCGCCAACGCCATGTTCGACCTGGCGCCGGTGGCGATCTCCCGCACCGAGCGCACGGGCGGCCACCTGTGGCTGGGCGAGGTCGTCGCCACCGCCGGCCTGCTCCTGCTGATCTTCGCGCTGGTCCGGTCCGGCCGGACGGCCGCCGCCCCCGCCGCGGTCGGCGCGTACATCGGGGCGGCGTACTGGTTCACCTCGTCCACCAGCTTCGCCAACCCGGCCGTCACGGTCGGGCGGGTGTTCACCGACACGTTCGCCGGCATCGCACCCGCGTCCGCGCCCGGGTTCGTCGCCGCGCAGCTCGCCGGCCTCGTCGTCGGCGTCGCGCTGGTCGCCGCCCTGTACCCCACGGCCGGGGCCGCCGCGGGCGACGCCGTCGTGCCGCAGGGCGACGCCGCCGGGAGCCGGCGATGACCGCCCCGCCGCTGGCCGGCCGCTTCGACGGCGTGCTCGACCCGGCGACGGTCCGGCGGTGCCTCGACGACTCCTATGTGGACCTGCACCGCACCGCGCACGCCGACCCGCGGCTGCCGCAGCTGGCCGAGCGGTTCGCCGCCGACCGGCTCACCGCGCTCGCGCAGCTCACCGGGCGGCTGCCGAAGGACGTACCCCAGGTGCTGTTCGTCTGCGTCCACAACGCCGGGCGCTCGCAGCTGGCCGCCGCCCTCATGACCCACCACGCGGCCGGCGCGGTCCGGGCGCAGTCGGCCGGGTCGCGGCCGGACCCGGCCCCGTCGGCCGCCGCGGCGGCCGTGCTCGCCGAGGTCGGCGTCGGCCTCGACGACGCCTACCCGAAGCCGGTCACCGGCGACATCCTGCGCGCCGCCGACGTCGTCGTCATCGCCGGCGGCGGTGACGCCGTCCCGCGGCTGCCCGGCCCGCGCTACGAGGTGTGGGACCTGCCGCACCCGCCCGGCAGCGACCTCGACGGCGTCCGCGCCGTGCGCGACGACATCGACCGCCGCGTGCGGGCCCTGCTCACCGAACTCACCACCCACCACTGAGGAAGCCCGATGCCCGAGAAGCCCTCCGTCCTGTTCGTCTGCGTCCACAACGCCGGCCGCTCGCAAATGGCCGCCGGCTGGCTGCGCCACCTCGCCGGGGACCGGGTCGAGGTGCGCTCCGCCGGTTCCGCGCCCGCCGAGACGATCAACCCCGCCGCCGTCGAGGCCATGCGCGAGGTCGGCATCGACATCACCGACCAGCGGCCCAAGCTGCTCGAGTACGCCGCCGTCGAGTCCTCCGACGTCGTCGTCACGATGGGCTGCGGCGACGCGTGCCCGTACTTCCCCGGCAAGCGGTACGAGGACTGGAAGCTCGACGACCCCGCCGGCCAGGGCGTCGACGCGGTGCGCCCGATCCGCGACGAGATCCGCCGCCGCATCGAGGACCTGCTGGCGGACCTGCTCCCCGCCCGCTGACCCTTAACGATCTCCGCACCGGGTAACCCGGACGGCGTGACCGACGCCGAACCCGCCTCGCCGCTGTACCCCGTCGTCGGCGACGACCCGGACCTGGCCGGGCTGAGCCTGCCGCGCCGGCGGGCGTTCGGCGCGATCGGGGTGCTGCTCGTGGACCGTCCCGCCGCGACGGTGTGGCTGCTGGACGCCGACGACGAGACCGGCGTCTTCCGGCTGCGGGAACGGCGCCCACTGGAGGGTGACCCGGCCGACCTGGACCCGCCGCCCGCGCCCCGGCACAGCGCGGTGCGCGCCGCCATGGAGGGCTTCTACGACGTGACGGCCGCGCCGTGGGTGGGTGAGCGGCGGTGACGACGCTGGCGCCGGAACCGACGCGGTGGCTGGCGCAGCAGATCATCCGGCACTACGACAGCGCGGTGCTGTCCGGCATCGTGCCGAACGCCGACCACCTGCGCAGCGGCGGCTACCACGTGTCCATCGAGGACCTGGCGCGCAACGGCAACGGCGGCGACTACTCGAACCGGCGCGCGCTGGACCGGTCGCCGCCCGTGACGGCGGCGGGGCGCCGGCTGGCCGCCGCGCACGACATCTCGCTGTCGCGCGCCGACATGGTGCGGCTGCACGGCCGGGTGCGGGCGGTGTGGCTGGCCCGGGCGAGCGACACCCGCACCCGCTACGTCAACGCCGTGAACTGCTGGGACGGTTCCGGCGCGGCGGTGCGCTACGACTTCGTGGCGGGCACGGCCGGCACGGCCACCGCCGACCACCGGTGGCACGAGCACACCGACCAGCCCCGCGCGTACGTGGACACGGCGCGCGACTCCGACGAGGCGTGGAAGGCCGCGCGGGCCGTCCTGTCGATCGTCACCGGACAGAGCCACGCCGCGTGGCTGGAGCAGGAGGACGAGATGACCGAGGCCGAGCTGATCGCGGCCGTCGTGAAGGCGCTGCGCAGCACTGCCGGCCAGGCCGCCCTCGGCACGGGCGCCTGGAACCACCGGGAGAACGACCCGCAGACCATCTCGCCGGAGAACCCGCAGGGCACCCGCACGTTCCGGATGGGCGGCTGGGCGCGCACCCAGCCGACCCGGGCGGACCAGCGCACGGCGGCGGTGCTGGCGGCGGTGGCCGCCGCGCAGGACGACGCCGTGGACGAGCAGGCGCTGGCGGCGGCGCTGCTGCCGCTGCTGACGGGCGACCAGCTGGAACGGATCGTGCGGGCGAACCTGAGCGACGAGCAGCGCCGGGCGCTGGCCGCCCGGCTGGCCGTGGACGAGGTTCCACCTTCCGACTGATCTTCACGTTCCGGACCACCGGCATCCGTTAGCGTCGGCTGCACGACCGTTCCGGCAACCGGGAAACCCCCGCCCGGCACCCGACCGCCCTCACGCTCGTCGGGCCGCCCGCCGATGGGACGGCGACGGTGGCGCGGACGTGGGGGTACGGATGCTGAGGAAGCTCGTCGCGACGGCGGTGGCGGCCGCGCTGGCCGGCGCCTTCGGCGTGGCGACCCGCGGCGCCGACGGGGTCGCGCAGGCGGCGCCCGTGACCCCTGAGCCGGTGCGGATCATGCCGCTGGGCGACTCGGTGACGTACGGGCTGGGCTCGAAGACGCGCAGCTCCTACCGCACGGACCTGCAGCGGCAGCTGGCCGCGGCCGGCGTCGACGCCGACTTCGTGGGCTCCCAGCGGTCCGGCTCCGGGCCGGACACCGACAACGAGGGCCACGGCGGCTGGACGATCCGCCGCATCGCCGCCGAGCTGACCGGCTGGCTGGACACGTACCAGCCGGACGTGGTGCTGCTGCACCTCGGCACGAACGACATGGCGGTGCGCGACGACGTGGCCGCCGCCCCGCAGCGCCTGTCCGACCTCGTCGACCAGATCCGGGCAGCCCGCCCGACGGCGGAGATCTTCGTGCAGCGCATCGTGGGTTCGCGCAAGCCGTGGCTGCAGGCGCTCATCGACGACTACAACGCGCAGCTGCCCGCCGTCCTCGCCGGCAAGGACGCCCAGGTGCACCTCGTCGACCAGTCGGGGATCCGGGGCATCAACCTGTTCGACATGGTGCACCCCAACGAGTTCGGCTACGCCAAGATGGCGCACAACCTCTACTCCGCGATGTCGAAGGTGCTCGGGCCGTGGCCGGCGGTGACCAGTCCGTACACCTGGACGAAGGCGTGGATCTGCCGCTGGACGGCGGGCGTCACCGAGTGCCGCTGGTGGTACCACCGCGCCCTGGCGACCGGCGCCCGGGCGGTCCCGGCGACGGCGGCGAAGGCGTGGCAGACCCCGCGCGTGGTGGCCGTGGCGTACGGCAAGCACAAGCGCAAGATCCGCTACGTCACCCGCTGGTCGCTGACCTGATCAGGTGGCGGGCCGCCACTTCTGGTTCGCGGTGCCGCCGCACGCCCACAGCTGCACCCGGGCGCCCGGTTCGGTCGACCGGTCAACGATGTCGAGGCACTTGTCGGCCTCGGGGTTGACGATGTCCTGCCCGGCGGTGAACCGCCACTGCTGCCGCGCCGAGTCGTCGCAGGCCGACAGCCGCACGGGCGCGCCGTCGGACCCGGCGCCGCCGCCGACGGTCAGGCACCGGTCGAGCGAGCGCAGGGTGCCGTCGGCCGCCCACGTCCACTCCTGGTTCGCCCCTCCGTTGCAGTCCCACATCTGCACGGGCGTGCCGTCGGTGGTCTGCGAGTTGAAGACGTCGAGGCACAGGTCGCTGGTCGCGCTGCCGACGGGCCCGGGGGCGGGCCGGGCGGGCGCGGCGGCCGGGCGGGGCGACGGGGGCGCCGAGGGGGGCGCCGCCTGCTCGGCGCCCGCGCCGGCGTCGTGCCGCAGCGCGAGGCCGCCGCCGACCAGTCCGGCGACGAGCAGGGCCAGGGCCAGCGCCTGCACGAGCACGGTGCGCCGGCCGCCGCTGCCGCCGCGCCGCGGCGGGCGGTGCCGCGGCGGCGGGGCGACGCCCTGCCGGCCGCCGTCGGCGTACAGCGGGGCGGGCGCGGCCGCGGGTACCGCGAACGGCGGGACCGGCGGGGGGATCGCCAGCGCGGAGCGCTGCGCGCCCGTGTCGAGCAGCAGGTCCAGCAACTCGCGGGCCGTCGGCCGGTCCGCGGGGTGCTTCTCCAGCGCGTGCCGCACCAGCATCCCGAGCGGGGCGGGCAGCCCGGCCAGGTCCGGCGGCTCGGTGAGGATGCGGGTGGCCAGCACCGTCGGCGAGCCGCCCTCGAACGGGGTGCGGCCCGTCGCCGCGTACGTCACCACGGCGCCCCACGCGAACACGTCGGCGGCGGGGCTGACCGCCGCGCCCAGGCTGTCGTCGAAGCGCTCGGGCGCCATGTACGCGAGCGTGCCCACCATCTGCCCGGTGCGGGTGTACTGGCTGGCCCCCTCGAACGCGCGGGCGATGCCGAAGTCGATCACCTTGGGGCTGCCGGGGGCGAGCAGCACGTTGCGCGGCTTGAGGTCGCGGTGGATGACCCCGGCCCCGTGGATCGCGGTGAGCGCCGACGCCACCCCGATCGCCACGGCGTGCACGTTGGCGGGGGTGAGCGGGCCGCCGCGTTCGACGGCCTCGCCGAGGCTGGGCCCGTCGACGTACTCCACCACCAGGTACGGGGGCTCGTGGTCGGGGTCGGCGTCGAGGACCTCGGCGGTGCAGAACGGCGGCACCTGCCGGGCCCGCTGCACCTCCCCGCGGAACCGGCGGCGGAACTCGTCGTCCCCGGCGAGCACGGAATGCACCATCTTGACCGCGACGAGCGTGCCCGCCGGGTCGCGCGCGAGGTAGACGATCCCCATGCCGCCCGAGCCGAGGCGGCCGAGCAGACGGTAACCGCCGAGCTCGCGCGGATCGGCCCGGCGCAGCGGCGCGGCACGGTCGATGTCGTTGACGTTCATCAGGCCCCCCAGGAACGTGTACCGGCTGTAGTACGGCGGACACGGCCGCGCGGATGTGCGCTGGGCGATGTTCTGGCCGCTCAGAGGCACGATCGGGCACCCGGCACGGGAGGGTTCGGGCACCGGGCCGGTCACGGGGCGCAACCGACATGTCCGTCCCGCCGCGGCGAACCCGGCGCCGCCCGCCGGGCTTAAGGCAAACGTGAACGATCGGTAAGTGGTCACTAAGCGCGACCGAGCGACAGTTGCCACTCCGCATCCCCGAGCCCTGGAGCCGCGCATGTCCCGCCGTCGCCTTCGCCTGTCCGTCTACCTGGGCGCATTGCTGCTCGCCACGGGCGGCGGGGTGGCCGCCGCGGTGGCCGCGACGGGGCCGGACGCGCCCGCGCTGCGCGCCGCGTTCACGAAGGACGCCGAGTGGGCGGGCGGCTTCCAGGGCCGCTTCACGATCACCAACCCGGGCGGCGCGCCGGTCACCGGCTGGCAGGTGCGGTTCGGCCTCGGCGACGGCACGACGGTCGGCAACTTCTGGGACTCGCTGATCAGCACGTCGGGCGGCGTCGCCGTGGCCGACGACCGCGGCTACAACGCCACGGTCGCCCCGGGCGCGTCGGTCACGTTCGGCTTCCTCGCCACCGGCGACGGCGGCCTGACGACGTGCACGATCAACGGCGCCCCCTGCGCGCCCTCCACCACGGCCCCGACCACGGCCCCGACCACGGCCCCGACCACGGCCCCGACCACAACCCCGACCTCGGCACCCACGACGGTCCCGCCCACCACCGCGCCCGTCCCCACCACCCCGCCCGCCGACGACGACGGGCCCGGGCCGGGCCGCGACCTGCCCGTCGCCCCGTACATCGACATGGGCCTGCTCTCGAACCCCGGGTCGCCGACGCTCGCCCAGCTCGCCCGCGACACCGGCATCAACGGGTTCTCGCTCGCCTTCGTCACCGGCGCCGGCTGCCGGGCCAGCTGGTTCGGCGCGTTCGACCCGCGGCAGGCCCCGTTCCGCGACCAGATCGACGCGCTGCGCGCCGCCGGGGGCGACGTGAAGGTCTCGTTCGGCGGCGCGACCGGCGTCGAGTTGGCGACCGCCTGCACGAACGAGGCGGCCCTGGTGGCCGAGTACCAGGCGGTGGTCGACGCGTACGACCTGACCGCCATCGACCTCGACATCGAGGGCGCCGCCGTCGCCGACCGGGCCGGCATCGACCGCCGGTCGCGGGCGCTCGCCGCCCTGCAGCGGTCCAACCCGGGCCTGACGGTCTCGCTCACCCTGCCGGTGCTGCCCGAAGGCCTCACCGCCGACGGCGTGAACGTGCTGCGCTCGGCGAAGGACGCCGGCGTGGCCGTCGACCTGGTCAACATCATGGCGATGGACTACGGCCGGGCCGCCCAGGACTACGGCGACCTGGCCATCCAGGCCGTCGAGTCGACGAAGGACCAGATCCGCACCGTCTTCGGCGTCGGCGAGGCGCGGGCGTACGCGATGGTCGGCGTGACCCCGATGCTCGGCCGCAACGACGACCAGGGCACCTTCGGCCTCGACGACGCCCGCGACCTCGTCGCCTTCGCCCGCGGCAACGGCGTCGGCATGGTGTCGTTCTGGGAGCTCAACCGCGACCGCAACGCCTGCACCGGCGCCCTGTTCCAGTGCACGAACATCCCGCAGCAGCCGCTCGACTTCAGCAAGATCGTGGCCGGGTTCGCGCGCTGAGGACGGCTTTGCCGGTTTTCCCACCAGCCGTTATGGCTCGACGGCGACGCATCGGGTGCCGTATATCCCTCTGAGGGTCGACGCGGGAGGAACGGCGTGCCGAAGTTCAGGAGTGTGGAAGAGAAGGCGGCGTACACGCTGGCGGAGGAGTTGAGCGCCAAGGGCTTCGAGGCGATGAAGCTGGCCGAGGAGGCCGCCGAGGACTTCCGCAGCGGCAAGATGCTCACCCGCCGGCAGTTCAAGCAGCGCGGCCTCACCCAGGCCGACGCCGACATCCGCTGGGCCGGCACGACGCAGGCGAAGAAGGCGCTGTCGAACAACAACTGGTACATGTCCCAGGCCACGATGTACCAGGAGGCGGCCGCCGCCCAGTACGCCAAGGCGCTCTACCTCAACAGGGCCGAAACTGCCTGAACGGGCAGAGACCACGCTTCGCGGTCACGCCACCACGATCTTGTGATGCGGGGCGGCGAAACGCCCGGTATGGTCCGCTCTATGCGGGAGACCAACACCGATCTGTCGTTGCGCGTCTCCGTGTCGGTGGCGGCCGGGGCCGCGGAGGCCTTCACCGGGTTCACCGAGCGCCTCGACTCCTGGTGGGTGCGGGAGTTCACCTGGTCCGGGCCCGGCGGGCTGCAGACCATCGGCATCGAGCCCGAGCTCGGCGGCAAGGCGTACGAGATCGGCCCGCACGGCTTCCGCCTCGACTGGGGCCGGGTGCTCGTGTGGGAGCCCCCGGGCCGGCTCGTGTTCAGCTGGCAGATCGACCCCGACCGCGTCCCGCAGCCCGACCCGGCGCGGGCCAGCGAGGTCGAGGTGCACTTCCACGAGGGCCCGCACGGCACCACCGTCGTCGACCTGGAGCACCGGCACTTCCACCGGCACGGGCCGGACGGCGCCGGCTACTGGCGGGCCATGACCGACGGCTGGCAGGAGCTGCTGGACCGCTACGCGCGGCTGTTCTGAGGCGCTACGCCGCCCGGTGGCGCAGCGTGGCCACCGTCGAGCCGACGAGCGCGAGCAGGCAGTCGGGCAGCTGACCGTCGGCCAGCGCCGCCCCGAACAGCGCCTCGCCCGTGGGCACGTCCGCGTTCACGTACGCGCTGACGAACCGGGCCACCCAGCGCTTGTCGTACCGGGCGTCGTCGATGCCGGGGAAGTCGAGCGTCCAGCCGCCGCCGCGCGGCAGGTTCTCCCCCACCATCGTGGCGGCCAGGCACCACGCGACGTCCCACGCGCCGACCACGCCGGCCCGGTCGACGACCTCGTCGAGGCTGCCGACCACGGCGTCGCTGTCGCCGGAGAGCGCGCACCGCAGAACGTGCGCCGCGTCCTCGAACGCGTGCTGCGGAACGTCGGTCACGTCAGAAAAGGTACGTCCAACCGTCAAGGAGCGCTCGCCGGACTACGCCTCGCGCAGCAGGCAGGTGAGCCGCGCGGTGCACACCCGGCGCCCGGCGTCGTCGCTGATCACGATCTCGTAGGTCGCGGCCGTGCGGCCCCGGTGCACCGGCGTCGCGACGCCCGTGACGGTGCCTTCGCGCAGGCCACGGTGGTGGGTGGCGTTGATGTCGACGCCCACCGCGGCCGGCTTGCCGACGGTGCCGCCGTGCAGCGCGGCGCCCACCGAGCCGAGCGTCTCGGCCAGCACGCAGGACGCGCCGCCGTGCAGCAGCCCGTACGGCTGTGTGTTGCCCGCCACGGGCATCGTGCCGACCACCCGGTCGGGCGACGCCTCGGTCAGGGTGATGCCCATCCGCTCGGCGAGGGCGCCCGGCCCGCCGAAGGACGCCGCGAGGTGTTCGACCGCGTTCATCCGCGCCACGCTACCGGTCCCGGCGGTGGCACGTTTCCGTGATTCGCGGGCGCCCGGCCGCCCCTAGCGTGGTCCGCATCACCGCTTCCGACCGGAGGACACCATGAGCGAGGTTCTGTTCGACGACATGCCGCCCGCCTCGGACGAGGGCTTCGGCGAGCACTGCCCCGCCCCGGAGAACCTGGACGACCACGGCAGCGGCTGGCACGGGATGCCGATCGACAACCCCGACGAGCCCGACCGGGGCGACGACCCGTTCGCCGTGCTCGACGGGCTGCACCGCCCCGAGGAGCACGTCATCCGCCTCGATGACGGCTCGGTCGAGACGTTCCACGACCTGGACGGCGACGGCGACGCGGAGCTGGTCGAGTACGACAGCGACGGCGACGGCCGCCCCGAGGGCACCGAGATCGACTCCGACGGCGACGGCGTCTTCGACCGCGCCGTGTGGGACGCCGACCACGACGGCCACCCGGACCAGGTCACCGCCGACACGAACGGCGACGGCCGGGTCGACGTGTTCGCCCAGGACACCGACGGCGACGGCACCCTGGAGTCGGTCAGCATGGACGCCGACTTCGACGGCGCCACCGACACCTGGCTGCGCGACACCGACGACGACGGCCGCATGGACCACCTGCGCTCCGACCTGGACGGCGACGGCACGATCGACGTGACCGCGGCCGACCGCGACCACGACGGCCGCTACGACGTCACCTCGCTGGACACCGCCCACGACCCGTACGTGGCGGCCTGACCGGTCACCGGCCCGGGCCGCAGGAGGGGGTGGCCCGGGCCGGTGGTGGGTATGGTGAGGCCCGCACACCCTGGGGAGGGACCGGATGACCGACTCGCAGGACACCGTCGAGACCCGCGGCGACGACCGCGTCGACCTGCTCGCCGCCGACACCAACGGCGACGGCAAGCCCGATGTCTGGGTCGCCGACACCGACGGCGACGGCAAGGCCGACCTGTTCCAGTTCGACACCGACGGCGACGGCATCGTCGACATGACGATGGTCGACAGCAACCAGGACGGCACGCCCGACCAGGTCGTCGACGGCGACGGCGGCGTCCCGCCGGTCATCTGAGCCCCGCTCAGGCGCCGCCGAGGGCGCTGACCGCCGCCCACACCACCGCGACCGCCAGCACGACCAGCCCGATCCGCCCGCCGGTACGCCGCCACGGGCCGGGCTGGTCGGCCGGCGCGTACGCCTCGGGGTGGCCGAGCCGGCGCAGCACCGCCCGCTGGCGCAGCACCTCGGCCCGGTGCCGGCGCACCGCCCCGCGCAGGTGCGCGGCGCCCGGCGCGGCCGACACGGCGCCCAACTGCGCCCGGCTGACCGCCACCGCCAGCTGCGCCTGGGCGCGCTGGAGCCGCCGTACCGCCAGATAGGCCTGGTGGCCGGCGCGGGACCGGGCGTGCCAGCGCGCGCCGGCCCGGCGCGAGCCCGCGGCGAGGGCGCGCAGCTCCCGGGGCGTCACGACCTCGGGGTCGTTCAGGTCGACGAGTTGGCTGACGTAGTAGTCGGCCTCCCGGTCGTGCGCCGAGCGGATGAGCAGCAGCACCAGCAGCAGCGGCGGCAGCCCCTTGAGCAGCAGCACGACGAGCACGGCCACCGCGCCGTTGCCGAAGCCGTCGCCGAGGATCGGGGCGTTCCACAGGAAGTGGCTGAGCCAGGCGCCCAGGACGGCCATCACGGCGACCCCGACGCGCGTCCGCAGCCGCCGGTCGGTGCGCACCACGAGGTAGCCGATGCCCGCCCCGGCGAGCGCGCCGAACAGGGTGTGGCTCCACAGCCCGGCGAGGAAGCCGCGCAGCAGGAACGTGGTGACGACCGGCCCGATCGCGTCGCCCTGGCCGGACGCGGCGACCGCGCCCATCGCGAAGACGACGTTCTCGACGATCTGGAAGCCCAGCCCGACGAGGGCGCCGTAGACGACGCCGTCGAGGACGCTGTTGACCTGGCCGCGGGCGATGAGCACGATCGCGACCACGCCGAGCGTCTTGGTGATCTCCTCCAGCGCCGGCCCGGCCGTGGCGGGCCCCCAGGTCGCGGCGAGCGCCGGCGAGCCCAGCTTGGCGATGATGTCCTGCACGGCGGTGTTGCCGGCGATGGCCACGGAGGTGGCCACCAGCCCGCCCCAGGCGAACGCGACGGCCTGCAGCAGCGGCGGCTCCCGCTCCAGGTAGTCCAGCTCGGAGACGAACAACCAGAACGGCACCGCGTACAGGGCGAACAGCACCGCGGCGACGATGAACGCCGCCGGGTACGTGGTGAGGAACTCCCAGCCGACGCCGCCCATCGTCACCGCCCCGGCGGCGATGAGGGCGACGACCACCCAGAACGCGGGCAGCTGGGCGAGCGTGAGCCGGGTGTCGGCGCCGCTGGGCCGCACCGGCGACGTGCGGGTGGCGCGGCGGCGCCCGGGCGCGGCGGTCCCGGCCCGCTGCGGGGCGCCGGCGACGGCGGTCACGACGCGTCCCCGCGGCGGATCGAGCCGGTGGCGGCCTCGATGCGGGGCAGGGCGTCGGCGAGCTCCAGGTCGGTGCCGCTGACGGTGACCTCGACGGCCACCTCGTCGGCGAGGAAGACGGCGTACCGGCCGGCCCGGCCGGGCGCGGTGTAGCCGCCCTGGATGCCGGTGACGCCGCCGGCGGTGGCGACGGTGCTCTCGGCGCCGGTCACCTGGTAGCCGGCGGTGGCGGTGATCCGCGCGCGCAGCCGGTCGGCGGCGGCGGTCAGCCCGCCGTCGAACGGGGCGACGGTGACGGCGTACCGGACGGCGCCGAGCAGGAAGACGGCGGTGCCGCGGTCGGCGGCGGGGCGGGTCCGGGTCAGGTCGACCAGGGCACCGGCGGGCGGGACGAGCGTGACGCCGCCGCCGACGTCGTACGGCCGGCCGGCGGGCACGGGCTCGCTGCTCGGCAGGGCCCGGTCGATGGCCGGCAGCCCGTACGCGATGAGCCCGAGAACCGCTGCCAGGACGAGCCCGGCGAGCAGACTCGCCAGCTGCCGACGCCGCACCATGCTTCGACGCTAACGGCCGCATCGGGTCGAAGTGGGCGGTTCCGGCCAGCCCTGGCACAGCGTGCGCGGCGACGCGTGACCGGTGGTGCGGGCCGGGCCGGTGGGACAGAATGGATCAGCGCAGGTACGCCGCCGGCACGGCCGCCGTGAGCCACACGCCGTTCGCGCTGCGGTGGAAGACGTGCCCGGCCGCGGCCAGGTCGCCGGCCCGCACGGTCAGCACCGCCACGTCGCCGCTGCGCCGCCCGCCGACCCGCCGGGCGGTGGCCTCGTCCGCCGACAGGTGCACGTGCTGCCGCCGGCCCGGCACCAGCCCCGCGGCGCGGATCGACGGCAGGTTGACGGCCGGGGTGCCGTGCAACAGCACCGCGGGCGGGGTGGCGGGGGCCAGCCCGAGGTCGATGCCGACCCGCGCGGAGTGGCCCTGGCTGGCCCGGATGCGGTCGGCGCCGCCGGGCCCGGGCTCGACGGCGAAGCGCTGCGTGTCGTTGCCGGCCACCACCGCGTCGAGCCGGTCGCGGCTGATCCGCAGGGCGGCGAGCAGGTCGGCGACGGGCACCCAGCCCTGCGGGTCGAGGGTGAGGCCGGCGCTCTCGGGGGCGTGCCGGAGCACGCGGGAGATCCGCTTGCTGAGCCGGATCTGGTCTGGTGTCACGGTAGTTCCAATGTCGCGAGGTAGTAGGGACGGTCGGCGTCGTCGACGTCGGCGAGGCGCCAGGGCGTGCCGGCGACGAGCGTGCGCAACTCCGCCACCGAGCACACCAGGTAGTCGAACCAGTCGGTAGCGATTTCCCGGTACCGCAGGCGTAGTCGCAGCTGCCCGCCGAGCCGCCCGCGCTCGCGGTTGCGCCGGTGGTAGGCGACGTGCACCGGGTCGGTGGTGCCGTACGGGTCGGTGCCGTGGGCGATGATCTGCGCGCCCGGCCGGGCGATGGCGGCGAGGGCGGCCAGCAGGCGCGGGGCCCGTTCCCGGCTCTCGAACAGCCCGAGGTTGTTGCCGAGGAAGAGGAACGTGTCGTACTCGGCGCCGCGGTGCTCGTCGACGGTGCCGAGGAACGTCTGCTCCAGGCCGCGGTGCCGGGCGACGGCGATCGCGCCGGGCGAGATGTCCAGGCCGGTGACGTCGTACCCGCGGCGTTGCAGGTCGAGGGCGATGCGCCCGGCGCCGGCGCCCACGTCGAGGATGCGGCCGCGGACCCGGGCCAGCGCCCGGTGGTCGTGCGGCTGCCACGCCTCGGGCGGGTCGAGGTAGTGCGCGGCGGGCGCGCCGTTGATGAGGCCGTCGTCGCGCTCGATGATCTCGATGACCGGGCGGGGCAGCCGCCCGCCCGCGAGCGGCCGCGGGCCGATGCCGGTGTGCACGGCGTACGCGTCGCGCACGACCTCCCCGAAGACGTCCCCGACGCGCGGTTCTTCGACCATGGTCACGACGCTAGTAGTCTGCGGTCGTGAGCGCCCTCGACGAACTCTCGGCAAGCCGGTACGTGTCGCTGACGACCTTCAAGAAGGACGGCACGGGACGCCCGACGCCGGTGTGGGTGCTGCGCGACGGCGACCGCCTGCTGGTGTGGTCCGCGGCCGACGCGTGGAAGGTCAGGCGGGTGCGGCGCGACCCTCGGGTGCTGGTGGCGCCGTGCGACGTGCGCGGCCGCGTCGCCGGCCCGCCCGTCGAGGGCACCGCGCGCGTGACGTCCCGCGAGGAGATGCCGCGCGTGCTGCGGCTGCTCGTCGCCAAGTACGGCTTCCAGGCGCGGATGACGCTGCTCGGCGGCCGGCTGCGCCGCCGCTTCCGCAGCCCGCTGGACACGACCGTGGGCATTTACATCACCCTGGCGTGACAGGGCGAGGCCGCGGTCGCCCGCGGCCTCGCCCTTGTGTCTGCTGCCCTGGTACGGCGTCAGTCGCCGGTCCGCTGCGAGGGAATCTGCCCCTGCAGCAGCGCCCGAACCTCCGACTCCCGGTAGCGACGGTGGCCACCCAGCGTTCGGATGGCGCTGAGCTTGCCCGCCTTGGCCCACCGGGTCACGGTCTTCGGGTCGACGCGGAACATCGACGCGACCTCGGCCGGCGTCAACAGCGGCTCTGGATCGTGGGTACGCGATGCCATCGGTCACTCCTCCACAGGTACCTAAAGACATCGGCCGGGGTCCCGCCGGCCGGTGCGTCTCTCATGCTCCGGTGAGTCCCTGATGTCCGACATGGCCCGAACGGACGAAGGTCCCTAGTCGGATGGACGAAGCATGTCCGGTTATGCCATATATTCTACGCCGGAAAGCGTACCTTTTAGAACCAAAATCACGCTCTGGAGGAGCGTGATTACGAAGAGTGTTCGTTTTGTCTGCGCCCAGTAACGACCTGTCCGTGCCGAGCTGTCCGAATCAGTTGCAGCGCTCCAGCAACTGCACCGCGCGCCACCGGGCGACCAGCTTCTCGTACGCCTCGGTCGCCGCGTCGCCGTCGCCGCGCGACAGCGCGCCGATGCCCGCGAGCACCAGACCCGGCGAGTCGTCGTCCTTCAGGTCCGCGTCCGGCAGCAGGTTGACCAGACCGCCGTAGTCCAGCTCCACCACCGAGCGCGGGTGGAACTCCTCGAGCCACCGGGCGCCCTCCTCGACCGCCTCCGTGATCGGGGCGTCGCCCAGCGACTTGCGCAGCACCGACACCGCCCGGTGCGCCCGCCGGCGGGCCTTCGAGATGTCCGTGCGGTACCGAAGCGTGCGGTCGCTGTCGGTGAGGATCAGCTCCCGCTCCTCCAGCCCGACGAACGCGAACCAGCGCAGCGGCACGCCCCACGTCGCGACCTGCTCGTGCACCCGCGGCACCCCGTGCTCCAGCACGTTCGCCCCCGAGCGCCAGTCCTCCACGATGGCCTTGGCCTGGCCCGCCAGCACCGGCGGCACGAACGCGTCGGCCAGCACCGACGGCACCCCGTCGCGGGCGTTCAGGGCGGCCTCCGCCACCCGCAGGCGCAGGTTCCACGGGCACACCAGCAGCGTGTCCTCGTCCTGCAGCACGTACGCCTCGTCGGGCAGGTCGGGCAGCCGGGTCCAGCCCGCGCCCAGCGCCTCGAGGACGGCCGTGCGCTGGCGCAGGGGTCCCTCCACCGGGCCGGCGGCGCGTCCCTCCCGGGCGTACGCACGCCAGAACGTCTGGCGCTCCCGGTCGAACGCGGTCAACGGCTCGTAGACCCGCAGGTACGAAGCGAACAGCGACGGCACGCCGCCGATCCTTTCACGCGCCGGGCCGCACTGACGAACGCCGACGCGCACTAGGCTCGGGGACGTGCCGGCACCACCCCCGCCGGACGATCTTCCGCGAGGCGCGCCCCACGAGGGCCACACAGGATCAGGGAGCAGTCATGAGTGTCTTCGTCGACGACGGGCCCGACGCCGCCGGGCACGAGCAGGTCGTGTTCTGCCAGGACCGGCACACCGGGCTCAAGGCGATCATCGGCATCTACTCCACCGCGCTCGGGCCCGCCCTCGGCGGCACCCGCTTCTACCCGTACGCGACGGAGGAGGACGCGCTCCGCGACGTCCTGCACCTGTCGCGCGCGATGGCGTACAAGAACGCCCTGGCCGGCCTCGACCTGGGCGGCGGCAAGGCGGTCATCTGGGGCGACCCGGCGCAGCTCAAGAGCGAGGCGCTGCTGCGCGCGTACGGCCGGTTCGTGCAGTCGCTGGGCGGCCGCTACTACACCGCCTGCGACGTCGGCACCTACGTCCCCGACATGGATGTGATCGCCCGCGAGACCCGGTTCGTCACCGGCCGCAGCGTCGAGCACGGCGGCGCCGGCGACTCCTCGATCCTCACCGCCTGGGGCGTCTTCCAGGGCATGCGGGCCGCCGCCGAACACGTGTGGGGCAGCCCCACGCTGGCCGGGCGCCGCGTCGGCATCGCCGGCCTCGGCAAGGTCGGCAAGTACCTCGCCGGTCACCTGCTGTCCGACGGCGCCTCGGTCGTGGCCACTGACGTCAGCGAGGCCGCGCTGGAGTGGGCCCGCATCACGCACCCCCAGATCGACCTGGTGGCCGACACGACCGCGCTGATCACCTCCGACATCGACGTGTACGCGCCGTGCGCGCTGGGCGGGGCGCTCGACGACGACACGGTCGCGGCCCTGCGGGCCCGGGTCGTCACGGGCGGCGCCAACAACCAGCTCGCCCACCCCGGCATCGAGAAGTCGCTGGTCGAGCGGGGCATCCTCTACACCCCGGACTACCTGGTCAACGCGGGCGGCGTCATCCAGGTCGCCGACGAGATCGAGGGCTTCGACTTCGACCGGGCGAAGCTGCGCGCCACCCGGATCTTCGACACGACCCGCACCATCCTCCAGCTGGCCGACGCCGACGGCGTGCCGCCCGCGGTGGCCGCCGACCGGCTCGCCGAGCGGCGCATGGTGGAGGTGGGACGCCTCCGATCGATCCACCTGGGGTGACCGCGACGCGCAGTGTGCGACGCGGATAACCCGAGGTGTCGAAGGGGGCATGCGGCATGTACCGTAAGACCCACGAGAGATGCCTGACGTCATCGGGGCCCGCCTTCGGGCTGCCCCGAATTCTGTGCGAGGGGGTCGAGCCATGGGGCGCGGCCGTGCTAAGGCCAAGCAGACGAAGGTGGCACGGGAGTTGAAATATCACACCCCGAACACCGACCTCACCGCCTTGCAGCGCGAGTTGGCGGGTTCGTCCGGAAAATCGGACCGTGACTTCGACGACGACTACAAAGACCCTGTAGACGACGACGAGGACACAGACGACGAGGACACCTGGGTCCCTCCACGGGCCTACTGATCCTGCTGCTCATCGAGCACGCGGCCACACACCGCGTGCTCGATCGTGTGCGGGCTTCCCGTTCCGTCAGCACCACGACTGAGCCCGCGCGGCCTACGCCGCGCGGGCACCGTTCGTGCCGCGCCTCAGCGCGGGCGGTTGTTCCAGTTGTAGAACGTGGGGATGTTCTCGAAGTGGTTCCACGCGCAGACGGCCGAGTCGGCGGTCCGCGCGTCGGCCTCCTCGCGCGCCTGACGGGCGTCGTCCGCCTCGGCCAGCAACGCCGTCAACCCGGCCCGGGCCCCGCGCACCCGCGCTAACAGCCCCTCCGGGCGCTCCGCCGTGCGCTCAGACGTGTGTGGGCTGGTGGTCTCGGGCATGATCGAGGACTCCCTCCAGGAGCCGCATCTTGCTGTTGCGGCAGTGATCGGTGACCGTGGTGTCGAACCGGCCGTGCTCGAAGTAGCGGTTGGCGGCGTGCGCGCCGCCGCAGAAGCCGAAGTACGGGCAGGTCGCCCGGCAGGCCTCCACGCCGGTCAGGAACTCGGCGATCCACGGGGTGCCGGCCGCGCCCGCCAGGATGTCCCCCAACGGGGTGGTCAGCACGTTGCCGCTGGCGAAGTCGCCGTAGCGGGGGTCGGTGAACCCGGCCAGCTCCGGTGACAGCAGGACGACCGAGCCGTCGTGCGCGACCGTCGGGATCGGGTCCAGCCGGCTCGGCAGCAGGCCCGCGTCCGTGCCGTCCAGCACCGCCGCCGCGTACCGCAGCGACCACTCGACCTCGCGCAGGTGGATGCGCGGGTCGCGGCGCCACGCCGCCACCAGCTCCGACCAGAAGCCGGTGACCAGCTCCGCCGGATGGCCGTTGGCGCGGGTGTTGACGCCCTCCTGCTCCTCGATGTTCAGCCCGAGGACCTCGCAGCCCAGCTCCAGGAAGTAGGCGTACAGCTCGGTGGCCAGCCCCGGCTCCGGGCGGCCCACCACGCACAGCGCCGAGAACGGGATGCCGTGCGCGCGCAGCCGCTCGACGCCGCGGGCGATCCGGTCGTACGCCGGGCAGCCCGCCAGGTTGACGCGTTCGCCGTTGCGCTCGCGCGGGCCGTCGACGCTGATGCTGACCCGGACGCCGCGCTCGGCGAAGAACGCGCACCAGGCGTCGTCGATCAGGGTCGCGTTGGTCTGGATGTGGTGCTCCACGGCCGGGTCGAACGGCGCCATCAGGGCCGCCAGGTGCTCCCGGCCGGCCGTCATCGGCTCGCCGCCGTGCCACACCACCGAGAACCGGCCGCCGGCCGCCCACCGGTTGGCGGCCTCCGCCACCCGGCGCGCCACGGCCACCGGCATCCGCTGGTCGACCTTGCGGAACGGCAGGTAGCAGTACGTGCAGTCGAGGTTGCAGAGGGTCGTGGGCTGCATGACCACGTACGTGGGGACCGCCGCGATCCCGCGCATGCCGAGCGGGGCGTTCACGGGCCCCTCCGGCTGTTGCGACACGCGTTCGTACCCTCCCCGCCGTGGACACCCCAGCGTGCCCCGCCGACCACCGCTGGGCCCGGTGGTCACCGCCCCAGGCTAGGCGGACACGGCCGGTCCCGGCCACCACCTGGGCACACGACAATGATCCGCGTACGCCAGACATCGACGTACGCGGATCATTTCACACAGTGACGGGAATATCAGCCGCGGGTGTGCTGGCCGATCATCTGCACCTGGCCGGTGCCCTCGATGACCTCGCCCACCTGCCACGCCTCGATGCCGCGACCGGTCAGGTACGCCATCGCGCGGTCGGCGTCGTTGGCCGAGACGATCGCGAACATGCCCACGCCCATGTTGAACGTGGCCTCCATCTCGACGTCCTCGATGCGGCCCTTCGCCTGGATCAGGTCGAAGATGCTCTGCGGGCGCCACGTCGAGCGGTTGACGATCGCGTCCACGTGGTCCGGCAGGATGCGGACCAGGTTGCCCGGGATGCCGCCGCCGGTCACGTGGGCCAGGGCGCGCAGCTCGGTCTCCTCCATGAGCCCGAGGCAGTCCTTGGCGTAGATCTTGGTCGGGGTCAGCAGCTCCTCGCCGAGGGTGCGCTGCCGGCCCAGGTCGTCGACGACCGTGTCCAGGCGCATCCGGCCCGCGCCCAGCAGCACGTGCCGGACCAGCGAGTAGCCGTTCGAGTGCAGGCCCGACGAGCGCATCGCGATGACCACGTCGCCGACCTCGACCCGGTCACGGCCCAGGATCTCGGACTCCTCGACCACGCCGACGCCCGTCGCCGACACGTCGTACTCGTCCGGGCGCAGCACGCCCGGGTGCTCCGCCGTCTCGCCGCCCAGCAGCGCGCAGCCCGCGTACCGGCAGCCGTCGGCGATGCCCGCGCCGATCTCGGCGACCTTGTCCGGCACGACCTCGCCGCAGGCGATGTAGTCGAGCAGGAACAGCGGCTCGGCGCCGCACGCCACCAGGTCGTCGACGACCATCGCGACCAGGTCGATGCCCACCGTGTCGTGGATGTCGAGCTGCTGCGCGATCACCAGCTTGGTGCCCACGCCGTCCGTCGACGCCGAGAGGATCGGGTTCTTGTACTTCGTCATGTCGAGCTTGAAGAGGCCGGCGAAGCCACCCAGGTCGCCCATCACCTCGGGCCGGGTCGTCTTCTTCACCTTCGACTTCAGCAGCTCCACCGCGCGCTCACCCGCGTGGATGGAGACGCCCGCGTCGGCGTACGTGACGGTGCGCTTGCGGCCCGCCCGGCCGATCCCGGCCGACCAGGGCAGCTTGTCCCCGCCGTCGGCGCCACTCGACCCGGCGCTGCCGCGCTCGGACACATGCGTCACGGTTCTCCCCTTTGTATCCACGCTCCCGGCCGTCGCCGGGCTGTATGTCGCCGTACGACTGTACGGCTAGGGCCGATGGAGCGCGTCGCCCCCGCCGGGACTCCCGACGAGGTGCTCCGCACCGGTGCGGTCGGAGACCTGCTCCGCCACCGTGGGCTCGGGGAGCTCGGCGCGCCGGCCGACCCCCTCGAGGACGTGCTTGCCGATCAGGTTGCCCGCGGGCAGCTCGATCGGGTAGTTGCCGTCGAAGCAGGCCATGCAGAGCCGGGTGCGCGGCTGCTCGGTGGCCGAGACGAGGCCGTCGAGCGACACATAGCCCAGCGAGTCGGCGCCGATCGAGCGCCGGATGCCGTCCGAGTCGAGCCCGTTCGCGATCAGCTCGGCCCGGGTGGCGAAGTCGATGCCGTAGAAGCACGGCCACTGCACCGGCGGCGACGAGATGCGCACGTGCACCTCCAGCGCCCCCGCCTCGCGCAGCATGCGGATCTGCGCGCGCTGGGTGTTGCCGCGCACGATCGAGTCGTCGATGACGACGATGCGCTTGCCGCGCACCACCTCGCGCAGCGGGTTCAGCTTCAGCCGGATGCCGAGCTGCCGGATCGTCTGCGACGGCTGGATGAACGTGCGGCCCACGTACGCGTTCTTCATGAAGCCCGCGCTGTACGGGATGCCCGACGCCTCGGCGTAGCCGATCGCGGCCGGGATGCCCGACTCGGGCACGCCGATCACCAGGTCGGCCTCGACCGGGTGCTCCTTGGCGAGCTTGCGGCCCACCTCGACCCGCGCCGAGTAGATGTTGCGGCCCGCGATGGTGGTGTCGGGGCGGGCCAGGTACACGTACTCGAACAGGCAGCCCTTCGGCTCCGGCGCGGCGAACCGCGTCGAGCGCAGGCCGTGCTCGTCGATCGCGATGATCTCGCCCGGCTCCACCTCGCGGACGAAGCTGGCGCCGGTGATGTCCAGCGCGGCCGTCTCGCTGGCCACCGCCCAGCCGCGCTCCATGCGGCCCAGCACCAGCGGGCGCACGCCCTGGGCGTCGCGGGCCGCGTACAGGGTCGTCTCGTCCATGAACACGAAGCTGAACGCGCCGCGCAGCGTCGGCAGCACCTCGAGCGCCGCCGCCTCGACCGACAGGTCGGGGCGGCTCGCGAGCAGCGCCGTGACCAGCGCGGTGTCGTTCGTGGCCATGCGGTCGGTCATGCCGCGGTCCGCGACCTCGCGGGCCAGCTCGGCCGTGTTGACCAGGTTGCCGTTGTGGGCCAGCGCGATCGTCGTGCCGGCGGCGGTGGCGCGGATCGTCGGCTGCGCGTTCTCCCAGTTGGAGCCGCCGGTCGTCGAGTAGCGGGTGTGCCCGATCGCGAGGTGGCCGCGCAGGCTGGCGAGCGTGGGCTCGTCGAAGACCTGGGCGACCAGGCCGATGTCCTTGTAGACCACCACGCCGGAACCGTCGCTGACCGCGATGCCGGCGGCCTCCTGGCCGCGGTGCTGCAGGGCGTACAGGCCGAAGTAGGTGAGCTTCGCGACCTCCTCGCCCGGTGCCCAGACACCGAAGACGCCGCAGGCGTCCTGGGGTCCGCGCTCGTGTGGGTCGAGATCGTCGGTCAGACGGCCGTCGCCTCGGGGCACGTGTCAGCTCCTTGTGCTGTGGTGTGTGCTCGGGTCTGTCTCAAGACTCGGCGCTTCGCTGCCACCGGATCCGCACTCAGCGGCCCAGTGTACGCGAATCACGAGTCCCCGCCTCCGGTCGCCGACCCTCCGATCAGCGCTTTCGCGCCCGCCGATCGGCCCGTTGGCTCACTGTTCAACAGGTAGGTACGCAGCGAGGTCGGTGCGTATTCCACTCGCCCGGATCCTCCCGCTCGCGACCGCCTCGGACCATCCCTGTCGCCCGGTCGCGACTGTCACCCAAGTGAGTGGGTCCGTTTCGACCACGTTCGGGGGAGTTCCACGGGTATGTCGCGGTCCGGCGACACATTGGACAGCCCCGAACGGCGGCACCCGCACCTCCACCGACCGCCCCGGCGCGGCCCGCGCCAGAGCCGTCAGCAACTCCCGGGTGGCGTCGCGCAGCGCGGGGCGCTGCGGTTCCTCGCCGGCGTCGAGCGCCGCCAGAACGGCCTCGATCGCGGCGGACTTACTGTGCGGAGAGGACACGCCGGGACGATACGACCTCGCGCCGACAAAATAAGGAACCGCCCCTGGGTCGCGCGGGACCGGTGTGACAAGGCATAGTGGCCGACGGTGTAGTGGCGTGGGTCCTCGGTGCGCTCGAAACGGCCAGGTGACCACGCGACCGAGAGGCGGTGGACGTTGACAAGGCACCCTCGAGCCCGGGTGTTCGGCGCCGGGGTGTTCCTGGCTGTCGTCGGCGGCTCCCTGCTGCTCGCTCCGGGCGCGGCCCATGCCGCCGTCGACCCGGTCGTGACGATCACCAGCGCGAACGGCAGCCTGCGCGCCGGCGAGACGACCAAGCTGGCGTTCCAGGTCACCAACAAGGACCCCCAGACCCAGTCGATCGACATCGTCGTGTCCGGCGACGGCGTGACCTGCGCGGGCAGCCAGTGCGACTTCACCGAAAGCTTCGACGGCAACCAGACGAAGCCGTACGTCGTCGACCTGGTCGCCGGCGACGTCAAGCCCGGTGATCAGAAGAACGGCTCCGTGCAGATCGTCGCCGCGATCGGCGGCGACGACGGCAAGGCGTCGCGCCGCATCACCGTCCGCGGGCCCGACGCCGTGCAGCGCATCGACGGCATCAAGGGCCGCGTGCGCGACCAGTTCAACGCCGCCGTCCCCGGCGCCACCGTCGCCTACAGCGACTCCGCCGGCCACCGCGGCGAGACGACGTCGGACGGCGACGGCAACTACTCGTTCCCGTCGACCGACCAGAACCCCATCTCGCCCGGCCGCATCGAGATCGGCGCGCGCAAGGACGGCTTCTCGGTCTTCACCACGTCGGTCAACGGCCAGGCCGGCCGCAGCGTCACCGCGAACCTCACCCTGGCGGGTGCCGCCGCGACGCCCACCGCCACCCCGACCGCCACCCCCTCGGCGACCCTGGAGCCGTCCGAGGAGGTCGTCGAAGAGGTCGTGCCCGAGGCCACCACGGGCGCCCCGGCGCTGCAGGCCGCGAGCGACGACGAGGGCTCGTCGTCGCTGGTCTTCATCATCGCGGGCGCGCTGCTGGTGGCCGTCGGCATCGGCGCGATCATCCTGGTGTTCGTGCGCCGCAAGGAGAAGGACGGCGACGACGACGACCCGGGCCTGACCCCGGCCGGCGTACCCGCCGCCGCCCCCGCGCAGCGGTACGGCGCCGCCGACGCCACCCGCGTCGCCGCCCGCACCGGCGGTCTCCCGCCGCCCGACGCGACGATGGTCACCAGCGGCGCGGCCATCCCGCCGGCGCTGGCCAACGCGCAGACCATGCTGCACCAGGCCGTCCCGGCCGACGACGAGTTCCCCGACCCGTACGGCGCCCCGGCCCGCCCGGTGTCCGGCGCGCACCCGCAGACGTGGAACCAGCCGCCCGCCGGCCCGTACGGCGCCGCCCCGGCCGCCCCCACCTACGGCACGCCCGCCGCGCCGCCGCAGCGCTACGAGGAGCCGACCGGCATGTACCAGCCGGACCGCGGCGGCGCCTACCCGCAGCAGGGCGGCACGTACGGCGGCGGCGTCCGCCCGGACGAGCCGTACCGCTCCGGCGGCTACGGCGGCGGCTACGAGCAGCCCCCGGCCCCGCAGGGCGGCGGCTACGGCGCCGGCATCGACGCGGGCGGCGGCTACGGCGGCGCGCGCGGCACCGGCTCCTACGGCGGCGGCGCCCCGCAGGCCGGCGGCTACGACGAGCCCACCACGTACGGCCGCCCCCCGCAGGGCAGCGGCGCGTACGGCGGCGGCTACGAGCCCCCGCAGCCCCCGCCGCAGCAGCCCGGCCCCTACGGCGCCCCGCGCGGCGGCTACGACGAGCAGACCGGCTACTACGGCGGCGGCGCCCCCGACCCGCAGCAGCCGCAGCAGCCGGGCCCCCGCGGCGGCTACGACCGCGAGGACTACGACCGTCCGCCGCCGCAGGGCGGCCAGCGCCGCTCCCTCGACTGGCTCGACGACTGACAGCACGGCACGGCAGAAGGCTCGTCACCGCTCCGGTGGCGGGCCTTCGTCGTTCGTCACGGGTGCGGCGTCTCGGCACGACGGAGGCCCGCCACCGTGACGGTGACGGGCCTCCGTTCGTGCGTCGCTGTTGCCTTACTGCTCCTTGCGGTCCTGCTCCTGCTCGGAGGCGGCCACCGCGTCCGCCGCGTCGATCGCCTCGCCGCCGGCGGTCGCCGCCGGGTCGGCCTGCTCGGCCGGCTCGGCCGGCTCGTCGGTGGCGGGCTCGTCGGCCGGGGCGTCCGCCTCGACCGGCTCGTCGGCCGCCGTCGGGACGTCGGGCGCGTCCGCCGCAGGTGCGTCGTCCTGCGCTTCCGCCACCTCGGCGGCCGTGGCCGCCACCGTCGACGCCGCGGCGCCGGGGAGCGTGGCGTCCGCGTCCTCCGCGGTGGTGCCGCCGGCGATCGACGGAGCCGCGCTCAGGGTGCCCACGGCGCCGTCCGCCGGGATGGCCGCGCCGGCGCCGAACAGGTTCGGCAGGGTGGCCGTCCAGGCCTCGCGGAGTTCGTCGAGGCTGATGGCGAACAGGTGCTCGATGTCGAGGACCGGGTTTCCCGTGGTGGTGCCGAGGAGCGCGACCGGCACGTTCTGCTCGGAGCACAGGGCCAGAAACGCCTTCTCGTGGCCGCGCGGCACCGAGACGAGCGCCCGCGCCGCGGACTCGCTGAACAGGTTGACGAACTCGGTCTGGCCGTCGGGCAGGTGGACCGAGGCGCCCACGTTGCGGCGCAGGCACGACTCGACGAGGGCCTGGGCGAGGCCGCCGTCCGACAGGTCGTGCGCGGAGCTGACCAGGCCGGTGGCGCCGGCGCGGGCCATGACGAGGCCGAGCGCGCGCTCCTTCTCCAGGTCGACCGCGGGCGGGCGGCCGCCGAGGTGGCCGTGGGTGACCCACGCCCACTCGGAGCCGGACAGCTCGCACTGCGTCTCGCCGAGCAGGTAGAGCAGGTCGCCGTCGCCGGTGGCGGGGCGGAAGCCCATCGGCACGCGGGCCGACACGTCGTCGAGGACGCCGAGGACGCCCACGACCGGGGTCGGGTGGATCGCGGCGGCGCCCGTCTGGTTGTAGAAGGAGACGTTGCCGCCGGTCACCGGGATGCCGAGCTGCTGGCAGCCGTCCGCCAGGCCGCGGACGGCCTCGGCGAACTGCCACATGACGGCCGGGTCCTCCGGCGAGCCGAAGTTGAGGCAGTCGGTGACGGCGACCGGGGTGGCGCCGGTGACGGCGACGTTGCGGTACGCCTCGGCGAGGGCGAGCCGGGCGCCGGTGTACGGGTCGAGCCGCGCGTAGCGGCCGTTGCCGTCGACGGCCAGCGCGACGCCGAGCCCGGTGCGCTCGTCGATGCGCAGGATGCCCGCGTCCTCCGGCTGGGCGAGGATCGTGTTGCCGAGCACGTACCGGTCGTACTGCTCGGTGACCCACGTCTTGTTGCACAGGTTCGGCGAGGCGATCATGCGCAGCAGGGTCTCGCGGATCTCGTCCGGGGTGGACGGACGCGGGAGCGTCTCGGCGCGGTCGGCCTGGAGCAGGATGAGGTCGGCGGGCTCGCGCAGCGGGCGGGCGTACACCGGGCCGTCGTCGGCCAGGGAGCCCGGCGGGACGTCGACGACGGTGTGGCCGTTCCAGGTGATGACGAGGCGGCCGGGCGTGCCGTCGGGCTCGCGGGCGGTGACCTCGCCGATGGCGGTGGCCCACACGCCCCACTTGTCGGCGACGCGCAGCACCTCGTCGAGCTTCTCCGGCGCGACGATGAGCAGCATGCGCTCCTGCGACTCGCTGGCCAGGATCTCGGTGGGGCTCATGGACGCCTCGCGCAGCGGGACGCGCTCCAGCCACACCCGCATGCCGGTGCCGGCGGCGGCCGCGGTCTCGGTCAGGGCGCAGGTGAGGCCGGCGCCGCCGAGGTCCTGGATGCCGACGACGAGGCCGGCGTCGTACAGCTCGAGGCAGCTCTCGATGAGCAGCTTCTCCATGAACGGGTCGCCGACCTGCACCGACGGGCGGCGCCCCTCGGCGCCCTCGTCGAACGTGGCGGACGCGAGCACGGACACGCCGCCGATGCCGTCGCGGCCGGTGCGGGCGCCGAGCAGCACGACGACGTTGCCGGTGCCGGCGGCCGCCTTGTTCTGCAGGCGCTCGACCGGCAGCAGGCCGATGCTCAGCGCGTTGACCAGCGGGTTGCCCTGGTAGCAGGGGTCGAAGACGATCTCGCCGCCGATGTTGGGCAGGCCGAGGCAGTTGCCGTAGCCGCCGATGCCGGCGACGACGCCGGGCAGCACGCGCGCGGTGTCGGGGTGGTCCGCGGCGCCGAAGCGCAGCGGGTCCATGACCGCGATCGGGCGGGCGCCCATGGCGAGGATGTCGCGGACGATGCCGCCCACACCGGTGGCCGCGCCCTGGTACGGCTCGACGAAGCTCGGGTGGTTGTGCGACTCGACCTTGAACGTGACGGCGAGCGAGTCGGAGATCTGCACGACGCCCGCGTTCTCGCCGATGCCGGCCAGCATGCGGGTGTTCTGCGGGACCTTCTCGCCGAACTGGCGCAGGTGCACCTTGCTCGACTTGTAGGAGCAGTGCTCGCTCCACATGATCGAGTACATCGCCAGCTCGGACTGGGTGGGGCGGCGGCCGAGGATCTGGCGGATGCGGTCGTACTCGTCGTCCTTGAGCCCCAGCTCGGCGAACGGCTGCAGCTCGTCGCCGGTGGAGGCGGCCCGCTCGACGGTGTCGGGGCCGCCGTCGTAGGACGTCACGAGGACGTCGGTGGCGGCGAAACCGGACTTGGCCTCGGCCGGCGCGGTGTCCGACTGGGTCGTCATCGTGCAAGCTCCCTGTCGCCCAGGTGACGCAGGACCGAGGTGAAGAAGCCGAGGCCGTCCAGCGACGGCCCGGTCAGCGCCTCGACGGCGTGCTCGGGGTGCGGCATGATGCCGACGACGTTGCCGGCCTCGTTGGTGATCGCGGCGATGTCGCGCTGCGAGCCGTTCGGGTTGCCCCGCACGTAGCGCGCGACGATGCGGCCCTCGGCCTCCAGCTCGTCGAGGGTGCGCTCGTCGGCGACGTAGCAGCCCTCACCGTTCTTGACCGGGATGAGGATCTCCTGGCCGGCGGTGAACTCGCCGGTCCACGCCGTGCCGGCCGTGTCGACGCGCAGCCACTGGTCGCGGTTGCGGAAGTGCAGGTGCTGGTTGCGGGTGAGCGCACCCGGCAGCAGGTGGGCCTCGCAGAGGACCTGGAAGCCGTTGCAGATGCCGAGGACGGGCATGCCGCCGCGGGCCGCGTCGATGATCGACTCCATGACCGGCGCGAACCGGGCGATGGCGCCGCACCGCAGGTAGTCGCCGTAGGAGAAGCCGCCGGGCAGGATCACGGCGTCGACGCCGTGCAGCTCGGGGTCGCCGTGCCAGAGGCGGACGGCCTCGGCGCCGGCGAGCCGGGCGGCGCGGGCGGCGTCCCCGTCGTCGAGCGAGCCGGGGAACGTGACAACACCGATGCGCATGGTCAGGCGCTCTCGGTGGCGGGGACGGCCGCGGCGTCGTCGACGCGGATGGTGAAGTCCTCGATGACGGGGTTCGCGAGCAGCTTGTCTGCAATCTCGCGAGCCCGGTCGAGGTCCGGGTCTCCGGCGAACTCGATCTCGATGCGGCGACCGATGCGGACGGACGCGACATCGCTGACGCCGAGCCGTGGCAGCGCGTTCGCGACCGCCTGGCCCTGCGGATCGAGGATCTCCGGCTTGAGCATGACGTCGACGACGACGCGAGCCACGGGCACTCCCTGAACTGTGGTGTACGCAGTTGGGCGCACCCCGAAGGGGCGAGCCGTTGCAGCCTACCCTGTGAATTTCGGGCCCGACTCGGGGGCCGGTGTCGCGCACCCGACTCCACCACCCCTGAGCAGGCAATCTCGGCGGGTGACCATGAACACCCCCGACCGGCGGCGCCGCCGGGGCGGTCACGGACCGTAGCGGCGATCCGGTTCGCGAGGCGATTCGCCGCGAAGCGATTTGAATGCGCGTTACCGCAGGTCAACGACCCTGCGAGCACCGCCGCCCGGCCCAGTTGGTCTTGAAACGCATGGATGTTCATCTTAGTTTCGGGCTACGGATGGCTGATCGCTCCCTCCCCCGAACGGCCGCCTCGCCTCCCTCCTGGAAGGAGCCCTGCGTGCGTATCCGGACCACCGCGACGCTGGCCACCGCCCTCGTTCTCGCCGCCGCCTCGTCGACCACCGCCTGGGCGGTGACGAATGACCCGGACGGCGCCACCCCCAGGATCATCGGCGGTGACGTCGCGTCCGGCGCCCCCTGGGCCGCCGCGGTCGGCGGCGACGCCCACGACGGCTACGGCGACTTCTTCCGCTGCACCGGCACGGTGATCGCGCCCACGTGGGTGCTGACCGCCGCACACTGCGACGTCGGCACGATGAACGTGCGCACCGGCAGCCTGGACCGCACGTCCGGCGGCACGGTCACCCCGGTCGTGGAGACCGTCAAGCAGTACGACCTGGCGCTGATGCGCCTCGCCATCCCGGTCACCGTCACCCCCGTGCGGCTCGCCGACGCCGACCCGCCCGTCGCCGCCACCAGCAGCCTGTTCGGCTGGGGCGCCACCTGCTTCTCCGGCTGCGGCTCCTCGGAGGTCCTGAAGACCGCGTCGGTGGAGATCACCGACGTCGGCGACCCGGCGAAGACCGACTACCTGGGCGGCCCCGCCATCGAGAGCGAGGCCATCACCGGCAACGCCTGGTCCGGCGACTCCGGCGGCCCGCAGTTCTACGCCGGGACGCAGGTGGGCGTCGCGTCCACAGCGGACGGCGAGAGCAAGCAGTACTACGGCAGCGTGGCCGCCAACCGGGCGTGGATCAGGAGCGTCGCCGGGGTCTGATCCTCACCTGTGTCTCCGGGGGCCCCGGGACGTCAGAGTATCGGGGCCGGGGCGTACCCCTGGGCCTGCGGGTTGTCGCCGACCACGGCGGCGACCCGCGCGGCCACGGCCTGCACCTGCGCGGGCGCCGCGCCCACGAAGGCCGACCGGTCCGCGACGAGCGCGTCGATCTCGGCGCGCGACAACCCCAGGCGGCCGTCGGCGGCGAGCCGGTCGAACAGGTCGTTGTCGGCGGCGCCCTTCTCCCGCATCGCCAGCGCGACCCCGACCGCGTGCTCCTTGATGACCTCGTGCGCGACCTCGCGCCCCACCCCGCGGCGCACGGCCGCGACGAGGATCTTGGTGGTCGCGAGGAACGGCAGGAACCGGTCGAGCTCGCGCTCGATCACGGCCGGGTACGCGCCGAACTCGTCGAGCACGGTCAGGAACGTCTGGAACAGCCCGTCCGCGGCGAAGAACGCGTCCGGCAGCGCCACCCGGCGCACCACGGAACACGACACGTCGCCCTCGTTCCACTGGTCGCCGGCCAGCTCCCCGACCATCGACAGGTACCCGCGCACGATCACGGCGAGCCCGTTGACGCGCTCACTGGACCGGGTGTTCATCTTGTGCGGCATCGCCGACGACCCCACCTGGCCCGGCTTGAAGCCCTCGGTGGCCAGCTCCTGCCCCACCATCAGCCGGATCGTCGTCGCCAGGCTGCTCGGCGCCGCCACCGTCTGCGCCAGCGCGCTCAGCACGTCGAAATCGAGGCTGCGCGGGTACACCTGCCCGACACTGGTCAGCACCCGCTCGAACCCGAGGTGCGCGGCCACCTTCCGCTCCAGCTCGGCGGCCTTCTCCGCGTCCCCGTCGAACAGGTCCAGCTGATCCGCGGCCGTCCCGACCGGCCCCTTGATCCCCCGCAACGGATACCGCCGCAACAGATCATCGATCCGCTCGTACGCGATGAGCAGCTCCTCCGCCGCACTCGCGAACCGCTTCCCCAGCGTCGTGGCCTGCGCGGCGACGTTGTGACTGCGCCCCGTCATGACGGTGCCGTCATACTCGATCGCGCGCTGCGCCAGCTTCGCCAGCGTCGCCACCACCCGGTCGCGGATCAGCTCCAGGCTCGCCTTGATCTGCAGCTGCTCGACGTTCTCGGTCAGGTCCCGCGAGGTCATGCCCTTGTGGATGTGCTCGTGACCGGCGAGCTCGCTGAACTCCTCGATCCGCGCCTTCACGTCATGCCGGGTGACCCGCTCCCGCCGCGCGATGCTGTCGAGATCGACGTTGTCGACGACCGCCTCGTACGCCTCGACCACCCCGTCCGGCAACGCCACGCCGAGGTCCCGCTGCGCCTTGAGGACGGCGATCCACAGGCGGCGCTCCATGCGGACCTTCTCCTCGGGCGACCAGAGGGCGGTGAGATCCGTGGAGGCGTAGCGGGAGGCGAGGACGTTGGGGATGGTCGAAGTCACGGCGCGATTGTTCCATGGGGGGTGGATGGGCTGGTGGGGGGCGTGACGGGGCTCTCGTCGCCTGGTCTGGGCGGGTCATGCTCGGTGGACCGGCGGGGCGTTTCCGTCGGCTGGCAGCGACCCGGCGGCGCCCGGCGGCACCCGGCTGTGGTCGCCGGTGGTGCCCGGCGGTGCCTGGCGCGGCGGGTGCCAGCAAACTGGGCGGCGTGATCGGTGTCGACAACTGCGCGCTACGCCGGTCATCGCTAAAGTTACGCGCGAGTAGGTATCTGCGATCGTGTCGAAAGGTCCATAATGACTGAATTCAGCCCCGAGTCGCTCGCCTCCATCGGGCCCAAGGAGTTCGCCCAGCTGGTGAAGTCCACTCCGGACTCGAAGATCGCCGAGGTCATGCAGTCCCCCTCGCGGACCACGATCCTCGACGAGGTTTTCAACCGGATGCCGACGCTGTTCCGCGCCGACAAGGCCGGCGACACCAGGACGGTCATCCACTGGAACCTGACGGACAAGCCGGGCGGCGGCGCCGACACCTACGAGACGGTCATCGAGGACGGCACCTGCACCGTCAACAAAGAGCCGGTCCGCGAGCCGAAGCTGGCCCTGTCGCTGTCGTCGGTCGACTTCCTGAAGGTCGTCTCCGGCGACGGCAACCCGATGATGATGTTCATGACCGGCAAGGTGAAGGCGAAGGGCGACCTCGGCCTGGCCGCCAACATCGCCAAGCTGTTCGACATCCCGAAGGCCTGACGACCTGACGCCTGTCACGGCGGAGCCGGCCTGGCCGGCTCCGCCACGGGCGGAACCTCTCGCGCGCAGCCGCCGGGCGTGGCACGCCGCGCCACGCTGCCGCCGGGCGCGGCACGCCGCGCCACGCGGCCGACGCCGCTCAGCTCACCGCTCGTGGGTCCGTCGGTCTCGGCGAGCCGCGCGGATCAGAGCTTGATGCGGCCTTCCGCCGCCGCCAGCGCGATGTCCGTCCGGTGGTGCGAGCCGTCCAGCTGCACGCCCGCCACCAGCGCGTACGCCGCAGCCCGCGCCGCCGCCAGGTCGGCGCCGGTGCCGGTCACGGACAGCACCCGGCCGCCCGCCGACACCAGTGCCCCGTCCGCCCGCCGCGCGGTGCCCGCGTGCAGCACACCGGGCCGCTCGGCGCCGGTGATGACGTCGCCGGTGCGCGGGGTGCCGGGGTAGTTGTGGCTCGCCACCACGACCGTGACGGCGCTGCCGTCGCGCCACCGCAGCGGCGGGTGCGCGGCCAGGGTGCCCGTCGCGGCCGCGCGCAGCAGCTCGCCGAGCGGGCTCTCCAGCAGCGCGAGCACGACCTGGGTCTCGGGGTCGCCGAACCGCGCGTTGAACTCGATCACCTTCGGCCCGCCGGCGGTGATGGCGAGACCCACGTACAGCAGGCCGGAGAACGGCGTCCCGCGCTCGCGCATCTGCGCCAGCGTCGGCTCGACGGTCTCGGCCATGACCTGCTCGACGAGCCCGTCCGGCGCCCAGGGCAGCGGCGCGTAGGCGCCCATGCCGCCGGTGTTCGGGCCCGCGTCGCCGTCGCCGACCCGCTTGAAGTCCTGCGCCGGGAGCAGCGGCACCGCCGCCGTCCCATCGGTGACGACGAACAGGGAGACCTCGGGGCCGGCGAGGTACTCCTCGATGACGACCCGCCCGCAGTCGGCGGCGTGCGCCAGCGCGGCCGCGCGGTCCTCGGTCACCACGACGCCCTTGCCGGCGGCGAGGCCGTCGTTCTTCACCACGTACGGCCCGCCGAACGCGTCCAGCGCCCGCTCAGCCTCCTCGGGCGTGGTGCAGGTGAAGCTGCGCGCGGTCGGCACGCCGGCGGCCGTCATGACGTCCTTCGCGAACGTCTTCGAGCCCTCCAGCTGCGCGGCCGCCGCGGACGGGCCGAACACCGCGATGCCCTTGGCGCGCACGGCGTCGCCGACGCCCGCGACCAGCGGCACCTCCGGGCCGATCACCACCAGGTCGGCGGCCAGCTCGACGGCGAGCGCCGCGACGGCGGCCGGGTCGGCGACGGCGACGTCACGCAGCTCGGCGACCTGGGCGATGCCGGGGTTGCCGGGAGCCGCGACGAGCAGCTCGACGGAGGGGTCGGCGGCGAGGCCGACAGCGAGGGCGTGTTCCCGCCCGCCGGAACCGATCAGAAGTACGCGCACGACCGGCGATCCTACCGACCGGCCGCGGTGATCGGCCCGACGGGACAGCTCAGCGCCGCCCGTACCTGGGACGGGATGTAGTCGGCACGCAACGTGTCCGTCCAGGTGAACCGCAGCACCCGCCAACCGGCGTTGGCCAGCGAGTTCTGCCGCCACCGGTCGCTGTACACGGCGTCGGGCCCCTCGTGCGGGCCGATGCCGTCGGCCTCGGCGAGCACGCCGGCACGCAGCCAGGCGAGGTCGGCGACGGCGAGAATGTGCCCGTCCGGTTCACGGACGACGTGCTGGAGCTCGTCCGGCACGAGGCCGCCGTCGGCGCACCGCAGCCGCACGCGGGTCTCGAGCGGCGACTGCGCCCGCCCGTCCGCCTCGGCGATGTGCCGCCGCGCGGCGGGCGCCCCGGTCCGTCCGGTGATCATCGCCGGGACGCCCGCGAGCGCCTCGGCGGTGAGGAGACCGCGGTGCAGCCCGTCGTCGAGCATCGCGACCGCCGGGTAGCGCGGCAGGCGCAGCAGCAGGTCGGCGGCGGTGCGCACCGGGCTGGTGACGGCGATCCCGGCGACGGCGTGCACCTCGTGCGGCGCGATCGGCCCGCGCATGACCTGCAACCGGGCGCCGCCGACGGCCGGCGCGAGCACCCGGCTGGCAGGACCGGGCCGGTGCGGGCGAGGAGACGTCCCGCCATTGCGGGTCGCGGGCCGGAGCCCTGCCGGATCGGCGGACCTCGGCCCCGGTGGCCCGGCGTGCGGCGCCGGCGCGGCCGCGTGACCGCCCATGGGCAGGCGGCCGGGAGGCATACCCCGCCGGCCCCGGCTGCCGGTCGCGGACCGGACGGCTACGTAGATCGTGTCGGTGACCTGCGGGCCCGCCATGCCGTGCAGCTCGGCCGCCGTCTCGAGGACTGCGACAGCCCCCGGCCCGAGCGACAGCACCGCCGCCCGGACACGGGCCCGGCGCGACACCACGACGGAGCGGTCGACCGAGTAGACCAGCTCGGCGAGCGGCACCCAGCGCCCGGTCAGGCAGAGGGTGCCGATCTCGTGCTCGGGCACGCCGGCGGCGAGCGCCTGACCGTGGGTGACGACGCCGTCCTGGCGGTGGGCGACGCTCCGGAGGAACGTGTGGGTGTCCATGCCGGAGACTCTGGCCCACCGCCGCAGACCGGCGACAGCCCTGTGGACAAGCCTGTGGATAACCCGGACCTGTGGATAACTCTCAGAGCAGCGGGTGCCGGATGACATTCTCGTCGCGGCCGGGACCCACCCCGACCACCGAGACCCGCGTACCGACGAGCTCCTCGATCCGCGCGATGTACTTGCGCGCGTTCTCCGGCAGCTCGGCCTCGGTGCGGGCCTTGGAGATGTCCTCCCACCAGCCGTCCAGGTACTCGTAGATCGGAGTCGCGTGATGGAACGACGTCTGCGTCATCGGCATGTCGTCGTGCCGTTCGCCGTCGATCTCGTACCCGACGCAGATCGGCACCTTCTCCAGGCCCGACAGGATGTCGAGCTTGGTGACCACCAGGTCGGTGATGCCGTTGAGCCGCACCGCGTAGCGCGCGATGACCGCGTCGAACCATCCGCAGCGGCGCGGCCGCCCGGTCGTGGTGCCGTACTCGCCGCCCGTCTTGCGCAGGTGCTCGCCCGCCTCGTCGTGCAGTTCCGTCGGGAACGGCCCCGAGCCCACCCGGGTGGTGTAGGCCTTGGAGACGCCGATGACCTGGTTGATGGCGGTCGGCGGCACGCCCGCGCCGACGCAGGCGCCGGCCGCGGTCGGGTTGGAGGACGTCACGAACGGATAGGTGCCGTGGTCCATGTCGAGCATGGTGGCCTGGGCGCCCTCCATGAGGACGATCTTGCCCGCGTCGAGCGCGTCCCAGAGCATCGCGCGCGTCTCGGCGATGTAGGGCCGCAGCCGCTCGGCGTAGGCGAGGTACTCGTCCGTGACCGCGGAGACGTCGAACGCCTTGCGGTTGTAGACCTTGGCCAGCACCTGGTTGCGGTCGCGCAGCACCAGCTCGATCTTCTTGCGCAGGATGCCCGGGTCGAGCAGGTCCTGCACGCGGATGCCGGTGCGCGCCACCTTGTCGCCGTACGCGGGACCGATGCCCCGGCCCGTCGTGCCGATCTTCTGCTTGCCGAGGTAGCGCTCGACGACCACGTCGGAGCTGCGGTGGTACGGCATGATCAGGTGCGCGTCGCCCGAGATCCGCAGGCGGGAGACGTCCACGCCCCGCTCGGTGAGCCCGTCGATCTCGCTGAGCAGAACCTTCGGGTCGATGACCACGCCGTTGCCGATGACGATCATCGCCGACGGCGACAGCGCCCCGGACGGCATCAGGTGCAGCGCGTACTTCTGCCCGTCCGGTGTCACCACCGTGTGGCCGGCGTTGTTCCCGCCCGAGTAGCGCACGACGTAGTCGACCCGCTCGCCCAGCAGGTCGGTAACCTTGCCCTTGCCCTCGTCACCCCACTGAGCGCCGATGAGCACGATCCCTGGCATCTTGTTCGTAACCGCCTGTCCGGGGCCCGGGCGCCAGGTGGCGACCAGATGGCGAGCCCGATGCCACAGGCTAACAAGACCAAGAGGAGAGCCGCCGCCGTGTTCGACGTGGTGATCGTGTCGCTGCGGGAGGGCCCCGCGCCCGACGCGTGCGGCACCGGTGGAGGCTGCGGCGGATGCGGCGGTGACGAAGCCCCCGAGGCAGTCGACTGCAAACCCCGCGTACCCGTCCTGACCTGCGCGGATGCGCTCGTCGCCGCCGGCGCGCGGGTCGAGACCGTCACCGCCGGCTCGGACGCCGACATCGACGCGGCCCTCGCCCGGTTCGACGGCCCGGCCCGGTCCGACGGCCTGACCTGGCCCGACCCGGACAGCAAGGCCCGGCTCATCGTGGCCGCCGCCACCGACGGCCAGCTCCGCGCCGTCGTGCGCCGGCTGGTCCGTCGGTACGCCCCGGCGCCCTCGAAGCGCCCCGCCGACCTGGCCGAGAACCGCACCGTCCCCGACCTGCCCCCACTGGCCGTGCTACCGCTCGACCCGGCGGGCACTCCCCTGGTACGCCAGCTCGGCCTGCCCACCGCACCGGCCGCCGTCGCCGCGGCGGTGCTCACCGGCACGGTGCGGCGCCTCGACCTGCTGCGCAACGACGGCGGCTCGGTGACCCTCGACGGCGCCCTGCTCGGGGGCAGCGACGACGCCGGCCGGGCGGTACCGTGGCGCGGGCGCGTCGAGGTGGACGATGCCGTCCTGTCCGACGGCGCCGACCCGCTGCTCGCGTGCGTGGTCGGCAACGCCGGCGGCTACGCCACGTTCGACGGGCTGCCGCTGCTCACCGACGGCGACCCGACCGACGGCAAAGTCGAGGTCGCGGTGGCGGTCCCGGTGGTCGTCAACCGGCTCTTCCGCAAGCCCCGGGTCCGCGTCGAGGTGCGCCGCGCCCGTGGCCGCGCCGCGGCGGTGCTCCCCCGCGACGGTGAGCTGCAGTTCCTCGACGACGGGGTCGCGGGCACCACCACCCGCAAACGATCATGGTGGACGGAACCCGGCGCTTGGGCGGTGTACGCCTGACGACCGGCTGTGTCAGGCTTCAGCGGACGGTATGGGGCGTCGATGGAGGTGGGGAACGTGACGGACGAGTACGGGGACCGGGTCTACGTCCCGCACAACCAGCCACCGGCACAGCCCACCCGCGACGTGGAGCCGTTCTGGCCGCCGGAGGAGCTCGAGGCCCCCAGCCCGCAGCGCGCCCGCCCCAACCCGAACGCCTGGATGCCGCCCGGCCAGCGCACCGACCAGTCTCGCCCGGACGGTCCGCCGCTCGTCGCGCCCCCACCGTCGGTGGTGCCGACCATGCCGACGCCCGCGCCGCAGATCCCGCACCAGTACGCGCCTCCGGCCACGCACGGTCCACAGCCGAGCGTCACGCCGCCGCAGCCGGCCCCGCCGGGGCCGCCACCGGGCCCGCAGCCGCCTGTGCCGCAGTGGCAGTCCCCGCCGGTCCAGCAGCCGGGCCCGCCGTGGGCCACGCCGCACCAGATCGCACCCCACCAAGCCGGTCCCCAGCAATGGACCCCGCCGCATCAGACGCAGCCGGCGCCGGGACCGCAGTACGGCCCGCCTGCGCCGCCGCACCAGCAGGGTCCGCAGTCGTTCGGACCGCCCGGCCCGGCGGTCGGTCCGCAACCACCCGGGCCGTATCCGCCCCCGCCGCCGGTGGCGCACCCGGCGCCGCCAGGGCCTCTGACCCCTGTGGACCCGGTCGCGATGCCGCCGCGCAGCGACACCGCCGCGGACGCGCTCAGGGCGAGCATCGACCCGCCGACGGTCGCCTGGCCCAACCTGACCGCCGCCCGCCCCGACAGCGCCCCCGCGAAAGCCGACGCAGTCCCCACCGGCCCGGCGGCACCCGACGTGGCGCGCGCTTCGGCGGCGGCGAGCGCTGACGACGCCACCCCGGCCCAGCGCGGCCCGGCACCGCTCAACGGCGCAAGTCCCGACGCCGGCGGTCTGGGTGCATGGGCGGCGGAGTCGCCGTCGGACCGCGCCGATGCACAGGGATCGGCGGGACGCGGCCGGCACCACGCCGATGATGCCCAGCCCGCCGCCACCGACGCCGAGAAGGGCGACGGAGCGGACTCACCGCCCGACGGAAATCTCGCCGTGGCGCCGAAGTCGCCGTGGGCTATGCCGCCGCGGCCCGCCCGCGAGACGGACTCCGGCGATCGGGCGCCCGATGTCGACAAGCCGGTCTCGCCGGCGCTGCGGCCCGAGCCCATCCTCGGCGAACCGCTGACGTACTACCCCACGGTCACGCCGCGCCGCGCTGGCGACGGCGCCACCTCGGGCAACGCCGCCACCGGCCAGTCGGCCCCGATCGGCCGCGACGGGACGACGGAGGGTCAGGTGTTCCGCCCCGGCCCACGCGGTCCTCTGCCCGACGCCGCCGACGTGCCGCCGCTGTCCCGTCGACCCGGCGGGCCGGACGCCGACCAGCCGGATCCGCCCCGGACCACCGCACCGAGCCCGACGCCGGGGCCGATCCCTGGCCCGGCGCCCGAGTCCCGCCCCGCGGCCGGTGCTCACCTGCCGCCGGGGCCGAGCCCTGCGCTCGCACCAGGCCTGCCGCATGGGCCTGGACCCGGTCCGTCCGCGGCCGCCGACGGCGCTCGCGGACCGCGGCCGTCGCTCGGTGGCGAACCGGTGTCAGGGCCGGGCCCGAACGAGGTTCCGGCGCAGGGGGCTGAGGGCCCTCGTCAGGGTCCCGGAAACGGCCAGCCCCTGCCGCCGGTCCCCATTTCAGGTGCGAACTCCGGCCCGGGACCGATGCCCGGGCCCGACGCGGTGCCTACGTTCCCGGGGCAAGGCTCCGGCCCCGGACAGTGGGCCGGCCCTCTGACACCGCCTGGTCCGGAATTGCACCAGTCCCCACCACCCGGCCCGGGACCGCACCAGCCCACACCTCCCGGCCCGGGGGCGCAGCAGCCCACGCCACCGCCGCACCAGGCCACACCACCCGGGCCGTATCCGCCTCAGCCGTACCAGCACGGCCCACAGCCGCCGGCACCCCAGCAGCAGCCGATGCCGCCGCAGCCGAACATGCCGCCGCAGCTCAACCTGCCGCCGCAGCCTCTGCCACCGCAGCCCAACCTGCCGCCGCATCTGGACGGCGGCCTCCCGCAGTCGCAGCAGCAACCGCAGTGGCAGCAGATCCCGCCGGGCCCGTACCCGCCCCAGCCGGGACCCCAGCCGGGCCCGATGCCCGGGCCCGGACCGGACTACGGCCCTGCGTACCCGTCGCTGTCCGAGACCGGTCCGGACGGTGACCCGAACCGGTCGCCGGAGCCGTTCGACCTGCAGCAACCCGTGTGGACGGACCGCGAGGCGCCGACCGCCGACGAGTTCCTGCGGCGGCGGCTCGTCAAGCCCGCGGACCCGGTGGCGCAGGAGGGCGCGCGGGCCGCGTTCAACAAGATCCCGCTCATGCCCAAGCTGCCGCCGAGCCGGCGGGAGATGGAGCACAAGCGCGACATCGACAAGGTGCGCCGGAACTTCGGCGGGCTGCGGCAGGTCACGGTGGTCAACCCCAAGGGTGGCGCCGGCAAGACGGTGGCCGTGCTGCTGCTGGCGATGACCTTCGGGCAGAACCGCGGCGGGTACGTGCTGGCCTGGGACAACAACGAAACTCAGGGCACGCTCGGCATGCGGGCGCAGCAGGACTTCCACTCGCGCACGGTGCGGGACCTGATGCGGGACATGCACGTGTTCCGGTCGCACGGGCGCATCGGTGAGGTGTCGCAGTACGTGCGGGCGCAGGGCGAGGGCATGTTCGACGTGCTCGCGTCCGACGAGTCGGCGACCGCGGGCGAGATGCTGACGGCGAACGCGTTCGGGGAGATTCGCGAGGTCGTGAGCCGGTTCTACAAGTTGATCTTCGTGGACACCGGCAACAACGTGCGGGCACAGAACTGGCAGGCCGCCATGGACGCGACCGACCAGCTGGTGGTCAGCATGTCGGCGCGGAACGACTCCGCGGAGACGGCCGCCCGGATGCTCGACCATCTGGAGCAGAGCGGCCGTCAGCGGCTCGTGCGGCAGGCGATCAGCGTGGTGTCGATGCCGTCGACGAACAAGGGCATCGACCTGCCGGCGATCCAGCGCCACTTCGCGGCGCGGACCCGCGGGGTGCTCCTGGCGCCCTACGAGAAGCTGCTCGACTCCGGCGAACCGCTGCGCTACGGGCAGCTCTCGTCGGCGACGAAGGACGCCTGGCTCAAGATCGCCGCCGCGGTCGCCGAGGGCCTGTAGGCCGCCGTCGCGGCCCGCATCGCAGGAAGCGGGCCGCCGACGGCCGGACGAGTTGGCTCGGGCTGACGAGGCGGTCGGGGGAAGGCCGCCCAGCGCGGGGAAGGCCGCCCAGCGCGGGGAAGGCCGCCCAGCGCGGGCAAGGCCGCCCAGCGCGGGGCGGTGGTCAGAGGGCGTCGGCGGCCGCCGGGTCGCAGTCGCGGAGGAACTGGGCGCAGCGCGCCGCCTCGTCCGACTCGCCGATCTGGGCCGCCGCCAACGACAACGCGTGCAGCGCCGTCAGGAAGCCGCGGTTCGGCTCGTGCGACCACGGGACCGGGCCGTGGCCCTTCCAGCCACTGCGGCGCAGCTGGTCGAGGCCGCGGTGGTAGCCGGTGCGGGCGTACGCGTAGGCGGTGACCGGTGCGCCCGCGGCCAGCGCGCGGCGGGCCAGGGCGCCCCAGGCGGCGCTGGAGGTGGGGTGCTGCCCGGCGACGGCGGCGTACGCCTCGTCGGTGTCGGCCTTGGCCGCGTCGGCCAGGGCGTCCGCGGCGGGATCGGCGGGCAGGTGGGTGGCCGGCGGCTCAGGCAACAGGTTCTGCATGGTCATATCCAACCACCGGGGCCGGCGGTTCTAGTCCCAGGCCGCCCCGGCGGCGGGCCGGGAGTAAGGGTCCAGGAGCACGCCCGGGCTGGATAGGGCCCGAAACGGACCGGGGGCCGGGAGGAGCCCGGAGAAGGGGAAGACCCAGCGAGGGCAGCGGCGAAGGCCCGGCGGGAAAAGGCCGGCAAGGCCCCCGGCAACGGCCAAGAAATCCCAAGGTGAGACCGAGGAAAGCCCAGGCAGGGCCGAGAAGGGCTGAGGGCGGGCCCGAAAAAGACTCGATGCAGGGCCGAGGAAAGCACAGGGTGCAGCCAACGAAGCACCAGGGCAGGGCCAAGGAAGGGCCGGCAACGGCCCGGCAGGACCCCGCTGCCCGTTGCCGGACGCGCCACAATGGGGCTCGTGTCAGCTTCCCATGATCCGCTCCGGCCCCTCTACGACCCCGACGCCGGGGACAGCACCCCCACGGAGGTCGAGTCCCACGACGAGCTCGCCGTGCATCTCAAGAACCGGTCGCTGGCCGGGCTCACCGTGCAGGGCATCGACATCTTCGAGGATCTGGGCGGGGTCGACCTGACGGAGACGTTGTTCGTCGGGTGCCGGTTCGGGTCGGCGGACGCCGAGGCGGAGGTGGTGCGGCGGGGGGCGCACGTCGTGCCGCCGTTCGACGAGTTGCCGTATCCGACGCATCCGGCGCATCTGTACACGCCGGAGGAGTTGAGTGCCGGGTTCGACCGGCACGGCTTCGCCGGGATGTACGACACCGTGGTGTTCGACCATTTCGTGCGGCACGGGGGTGCGGCGCCCGACCTGCGGGAGGCGCTCGCGCAACGGTTGCACGACGCCGGCATCGACAACGCCCTCGCGGGCGATCTGACCTCGTGGGTACGGGCGCACGGGCCGGCCGGGGCGGTCGGGATCATGGGTGGGCATGCGGAGCCGCGGGGCAGTGTGGCGTACCGGATGGCGGCGACGCTGGCGTGGCGGTTGGCGCGGGCCGGGCGGCTGATCGTCACCGGGGGTGGGCCCGGGGTGATGGAGGCGGCGAACCTCGGCGGGTACTTCAGCGACCGGGGCGCGGACGAGCTGGACGCCGCCATCGACGCGCTGGCGCTGGCGCCGCACTTCGCCGACCACGAGCCTTTCACCCGGGCGGCGCTCGACGTGCGGCGGGCGTACCCGGCGGGCAGTGATCTGGCGCACGGCGGCCTGGCGTTGCCGACGTGGCTGTACGGGCACGAGCCGGCGAATCTGTTCGCCGGGCGCATCGGGAAGTATTTCTCGAACGCGGTGCGCGAGGATTCCATCCTGCGGCTGTCGCGGGGCGGCATCGTGTTCGCGCCGGGGCGGGCGGGCACGGTGCAGGAGGTGTTCCAGGCGGCGACGAAGACGTTCTACGCCACGGACGGGCCGTCGGGGCCGTTCGTGTTCCTCGGGGTGGAGCACTGGGCGGCGTTGCCGGTGGCGGCGCTGCTGCGGCCGCTGCTGGCGACGTCGCCGCACGGCGACCAGTCCGGCCTGGTGGTCGTCACCGACTCCCTCGACGAGGCCGTCGACGTGCTGACACATTGACGACGTGACGGTGGTAGCGGTGCTGCTGGGCTACGGCACGACGCCCGCACCGGAAGTCGTCGCCGAGCAGGGTGGCACCCGGCGCGACGACGGCCCCCAGGGCACCGCCTGACCGGTCGTCAGCGGCGGCGCTTCAGCGTGCGGTCGTAGTCGGCGAACCGGGCCTTCGCGATGACCGAGCGGTCCGGCGTGCGCAGCACCACGCCCTCCGACCGGCCCGCCGGGGCGCCGCCGAGCGCGACCCGGGTGGCGGGCAGCAGGTCGCCGAGCAGCGCCCGCGTCTTGTCGACGGACGTGGGCAGGTCGGCGGCGTCCATCGTGGCCAGTCGCGGCGTCAGGGTGAGGCCGGCGTCCGCGCCGAGCGCCGTCAGGGCGTCCTCCGGCAGGTAGGGCTGGCCGCCGGCGTCGCGCCACGCGGAGATCTGCTGCGGCGTCCGGTCCAGGGCGGGCGTTGCCGTCTCGAACGCGTCGAACAGCCGCCACCCGAAGCGGGCCGGGTCGGCGGTGTACTGCCGGGCCGCGCCGCCGATCTTGCCGCCGTACAGCTCCAGGAACCACACCCGCAGCGCCGCTGCCGGCGGCAGCGCCTCGGCGACGGGGCGCAGCGCGTCGACGATGCCCTGCGACGGGTTGTGGATGAGGTCGCCGCGGGCGTGCAGCAGCTCCTCGCGCGAGCCGATGAGCCAGTCGCCGCCGGGCAGCTGCACGATGCGGGCGTTGGTGCCGTCGACCTTCTCGGTGAGGACCACCGGGCCGGTGAACGCGACGGTCTCGTCCAGCAGCCCGCCGGTGCGCGGGTCGAGCGCGTGGTACGTCGGGATGGACGGGTACTTCGTCAGCGAGTTCAGCGCCGCCAGGTCGAGCGCACGGAGATCCATGCCGATCATTGAAGCGACGCCTCGCCACCGCCGGCAAAGCCTTTTGCGCGCATGCCCCACACTGCGGCCACGGGAGAGGGAGGTGGTCGCGATGGAGATGGCGATCTTCGGGGCGTTCGTGGTCGTCGTGCTGGTGGTGGCGGTCGCCAGCGCGCGGCGGAACAGCAGCCGGGGCAGCAGCCGGGACGGGCGGCGCGGGCACCACTGGTACACCGGCTCGCACGGCGGCGGCGACGGCAACTGGGGCAGCGACAGCGGATGGGGCGGCGACAGCGGCGGCGGCAGCAGCTGCGGCGGTGGCAGCAGCTGCGGCGGCGGGGGCGGCGGCAACTGAGCCGGTGGCGGGGGTGCCCCACACTGCGCCCAGGGAGGTGGTCGGCATGGAGTTCTGGATCGTGGTCGCCGGCATCGTCGCCGTCTTCGCGCTCCTCATGCGTACCGGCGCCGGACGTTCGACAGGCCGCGAACCGGGCGCGTGGGGCGACGGGGACGGGGACTGACGGTCAGGCGACCCGGACCCGGCGCCACGACGTGACGGGCAGGTCGGCCTCGGGCAGCGCGTCGAGGCCGTTCTCGTCCATCGCGTTGTAGACGGCCAGCCGGGCGCCCTCGAAGAGGAACTCGACGGCGTGCAGCATGCGCGGCCGCCACTCGGCCGGGGTGATGCGCTCGACGACGTTGACCTGGCGCAGCACCCTGCCCCGGGCCCCGCGCAGCGCCGCGTGGGGGTCGGCGCGCCAGTCGAGCTGGATGCCGGTGCCGTACCAGTCGATGGGGGCGCTCATGTCGACCTGGTCCCAGGTGATGGCGCACTCGTCGAACTTGCGGTGGGTGATCTCGACGTTGGTGTCGCCGAAGCCGAGCACCACCGGGCCGTCCGCGAACCAGCCGCGCTCGCTGACGTCCCACATCAGCCAGCCGGCCAGCAGCTCGCGGCCGATAATGCGGGAGAAGCGGTGGCGGTGGGCGGCCGCGAGCACGTCGGCGTCGTGATGCCACTGAGGGTCGTACCCCTCGATGCCGAGCACGGCCCACCTCCCAACCGGACGATCGTAGCGACCGCGGCCAGGCGGGTACGAACACGGCCGGTCACCGCGATGGGTGACCGGCCGTGACGAAGGGTCTTACTTGGAGAGCGAGGTGCCCGTCGAGCGCAGGTGCTCGCACGCCTCGACGACGCGCTTCGCCAGGCCGTTCTCGGCCAGCTTGCCCCAGGCGCGCGGGTCGTACGCCTTCTTGTTGCCGACCTCGCCGTCGATCTTCAGCACGCCGTCGTAGTTCTTCATGACGTGGTCGACGACCGGGCGGGTGAACGCGTACTGCGTGTCGGTGTCGATGTTCATCTTCACCACGCCGTAGTCCAGGGCGCCGTGGATCTCCGACAGCAGCGAGCCCGAACCGCCGTGGAAGACCAGGTCGAACGGCTTGTCCTTGCCGACCTTGGCGCCGACGGCCTCCTGGATCTCCTTGAGGATCTCGGGGCGCAGCTTGACGTTGCCCGGCTTGTAGACGCCGTGCACGTTGCCGAAGGTCAGGGCCGTCATGTAGCGGCCCTTCTCGCCGGTGCCCAGGGCGGCGGCGGTGGCCAGGCCGTCCTCGACGGTCGAGTACAGCTTGTCGTCGATGGCGGCGGAGACGCCGTCCTCCTCGCCGCCGACCACGCCGACCTCGATCTCGAGGATGATGTGCGCGGCCGAGGTGAGGGCGAGCAGCTCCTCGGCGATCTGCAGGTTCTCGTCCAGCGGCACGGCCGAGCCGTCCCACATGTGCGACTGGAACAGCGGCGCCTGGCCGTTCTTCACCCGGTCGGCCGAGATGGCCAGCAGCGGGCGGACGAAGCCGTCGAGCTTGTTCTTCGGGCAGTGGTCGGTGTGCAGCGCCACGTTGATCGGGTAGTTCTTCGCCACCTCGTGCGCGAACGTGGCGAGCGCGACCGAGCCGCTGACCATGTTCTTCACGGTCGGGCCGGACACGTACTCGGCGCCGCCGGTGGAGATCTGGATGATGCCGTCGCTGCCCGCCTCCGCGAAGCCCTGCAGGGCCGCGTTCAGGGTCTGCGAGGACGTCACGTTGATCGCCGGGTACGCGAACGCGCCGTTCTTGGCGCGGTCCAGCATCTCGGCGTAGACCTCAGGGGATGCGATGGGCATCGAAAATGCTCCTTGCTCGAGCTGTGGGACGGGACCGCGCTGTCTCCAAGCAGGCAGTATTCCGCAGTCCCCCGGTCCGCCGGAAATCGGTCCGGCTGTTTGGGCACGGTCGCGGGCGGATAACCCGGGCCAGAGCGTACGACCCCGGGAACGCCCGCGGGGGCCGTACGGTGGAAGGGCCCACTACGCGCGAGGGAGTCGACGATGACCCAGCCCGAGGATCTCGACCTGACCATCCCGGACGAGCGTGATCTGGAGGCGCCCGACGCCGACGCCGCCGAGCAGCGCGTGCCGGCCGACCCCAGCTGGGACGACGCGGTGGTCTCGCAGGACATGGAGGCGCCCGAGTGGGACGCCGCCGAGCAGTCCCGCGTGGTGCAGCTGGAGGACGAGTACCGGTAAAACCGGTCCCCCTGATCGGGGCCGGGCTGGGATCATGCTGCGGTGCTGCTCACCGTCACGACCACCCACGGCCCGGCCACGGACCTGGGATACCTGCTGGTCAAACACCCCGGCCGGGCCCACGCGTTCGACGTGTCCACGGGCACGGCGCACGTGGTGTTCCCCGAGGCGGACGAGCAGCGCTGCACCGCGGCGCTCCTGCTGGACGTCGACCCGCTGCGGCTGAAGGGCCGCCCGGACGCGTTCGTGCTGGGCCGCTACGTCAACGACCGCCCGTACGCGGCGTCGAGCCTGCTCGCCGCCGCGCTGTCGCGGGTGTTCCGCACCGCGCTGCGCGGTGACTCGCGGGACCGCCCCGAGCTGGCCGGCACGCCGATCCCGCTGGAGATCCGGGTGCCGGTGGTGCGCTGCCGCGGCGGCGCGGCGCTGGCCGACGCCCTGTTCGCGCCGCTGGGCTGGCAGGTGTCGGCGGTGGTGCTGCCGCTCGACCCGGACCCGGCGTCGCCGCTGGCCGGGGACAGCAACTACGTCGACCTGACGCTGACCGGCACGCTGCGCCTCGCCGACGCCCTCAACCACCTGTACGTGCTGCTGCCCGTCCTCGACGACGCGAAGCACTACTGGGTGGCGCCCGACGAGATCGAGAAGCTGCTGCGCGCGGGCGAGGGCTGGCTGGCCGACCACCCGGAGCGGCACCTCATCATCCGGCGCTACCTGGCGCACCGCCGCGCCCTGGCCGACTCGGCGCTGGCGCGGCTGCCGGTGGACGAGGCCGCGGAGCCGGACAGCGTCGACGACGGGCCCGCGGAGCCCAAGCGGCCGCTGAACGCGCTGCGCCGCGAGGCGGTGCTGGCCGCGCTGGCGCAGACGGGCGCGTCCCGCGTGCTCGACCTGGGCTGCGGCCAGGGCGCGCTGCTCGGCGACCTGATGCGGGACCGCCGGTACACCGAGATCGTCGGCACCGACGTGTCGTCGCGGGCCCTGGCGACGGCCGAGCGCCGGCTGCGCCTGGACCGGCTGCCCGAGCGGCAGCGCGACCGGGTGCAGATGTGGCAGTCGGCGCTGACGTACCGCGACGACCGGCTGCGCGGCTTCGACGCGGCCGTGCTGATGGAGGTGATCGAGCACCTCGACCCGGAGCGGCTGCCCGCGCTGGAGGCCGCCGTGTTCGGCCACGCCCGCCCGGGCGCGGTCGTCGTCACCACGCCGAACGTCGAGTTCAACGCCCGGTACGAGGGCCTGACCGGCATGCGCCACCCGGACCACCGGTTCGAGTGGACCCGCGCGCAGTTCCAGGACTGGGCGCACCGGGTCGCCGCCGCGCACGGCTACGCGGTGGAGTTCCGCGGCGTCGGCGAGGACGACCCCGCCCTCGGCGCCCCCACCCAGCTCGCCCTGTTCACGACCCGGAAGGAGTCGGCATGACCGCCATCGCCATCCCCGAGCTGGCCCTCGTGGCGCTCGTCGGCGTCTCCGGGTCGGGCAAGTCCACGTTCGCGCGCCGGCACTTCGCACCGACCCAGGTGCTGTCGAGCGACTTCTTCCGCGGCATGGTCGCCGACGACGAGAACGACCAGTCCGCGTCGGCCGCCGCCTTCGACGTGCTGCACTACGTCGCGGGCAAGCGGCTGGCCGCGGGCCGGTTGACCGTCGTCGACGCCACCAACCTGCAGCCGCACGCCCGCGCCGGCCTCGTCAAGGTGGCCCGCGAGCACGACGTGCTGCCCGTCGCCATCGTGCTGGACGTGCCCGAGTCGGTGGCCTGGGAGCGCACCGAGGCGCGCCCGGACCGCACGTTCGGCCGCCAGGTGCTGACCCGGATGAGCCGCGACCTGCGCCGCTCGCTGGGCCGGCTCGGCCGCGAGGGCTTCCGCACGGTGCACGTGCTGCGCGGCGCGGACATCGACGACGCCACGATCACCTACGAGAAGCTGTTCAACGACAAGCGGGACGTCACCGGCCCGTTCGACATCATCGGCGACGTGCACGGCTGCCGCGCCGAGCTGGAGCTGCTGCTGGAGCGGCTCGGCTACGAGCTGGCCCGCGACGGCGCGGGGCGGCTCGTCGACGCCGTGCACCCCGAGGGGCGCACCGCGGTGTTCGTGGGCGACCTGGTCGACCGCGGGCCCGACTCGCCGGGCGTGCTGCGCCTGGTCATGGGCATGGTGGCGGCCGGGCACGCCATCTGCGTGCCGGGCAACCACGAGAACAAGCTGCTGCGCAAGCTGCGCGGCCGCGACGTGCAGCTCACCCACGGCCTGCCGGAGACGCTGGAGCAGCTGGGCCGCGAGGACGAGGCGTTCACCTCCGAGGTGGCGGCGTTCATCGACGGCCTGGTCTCGCACTACGTGCTCGACGGCGGCCGCCTGGTGGTCGCCCACGCCGGCCTCAAGGAGGCGTACCACGGCCGGGCGTCCGGTCGGGTGCGCTCCTTCGCCCTGTACGGCGAGACGACGGGCGAGACCGACGAGTACGGGCTGCCGGTGCGCTACCCGTGGGCGCGGGACTACCGCGGTAGTGCCACGGTCGTGTACGGCCACGTGCCCACCCCGAAGCCGGAGTGGGTCAACAACACCATCTGCATCGACACCGGCTGCGTGTTCGGCGGCGCCCTGACCGCCCTGCGCTACCCGTCGAAGGAGCTGGTGAGCGTCCCGGCGCAGCGCGAGTGGTACGCCCCGGCCCGCCCGCTGGTGCCCGAGGCCGCGCCGCGCCCGGCCGACGGCCTGGACCTGGCCGACGTCACCGGCCGCCGGTTCCTCGACTACGGCTACGGCAGGGCCACGATCGCCGCGGAGAACTCGGCCGCCGCCCTGGAGGTGATGAGCCGGTTCGCGATCGACCCGGAGCTGCTGGTGTGGCTGCCGCCGACCATGGCCCCGTGCTCGACCTCGACGCTGGACGGCTACCTGGAGCACCCGGCGTCGGCGTTCGCGGACCTGCGTGCGGCGGGCGCCGGCACGGTCGTGTGCGAGGAGAAGCACATGGGCTCGCGCGCGGTGGTGCTGGTCGGCCGGGACCCGGCGCGCTCGGCGATCTGGACCCGCACGGGCCGGCCGTTCTTCGCCGACCCGGCCCTGAACGCGGCGCTGCTCGACCGGGTGCGCGCCGCCGCCGCCGGCCTGTTCACCGAGCTGGGCGTCGACCGGCTGCTCATCGACGCCGAGCTGCTGCCGTGGTCGGCCAAGGCGGGCCAGCTGATCCGCGACCAGTACGCGGGCGTCGGGGCGGCGGCCCGCGCGGCGCTGCCCGCGGCGCTGTCGGTGCTGGACGCGGCGGCGGGGCGCGGCCTCGACGTGGGCGCGCTGCGCGACCGCTTCGCCGCCCGCGCCGCCGACGTCGCCGCCTACACGGCCGCGTACCAGGCGTACGTGCGCCCCACGACCGGGCTGGACGGCGTCACGCTGGCCCCGTTCGCGATCCTCGCCGGCGACGGCGTCAGCTTCGCGGGCCGCGACCACGGCTGGCACCTGGAGCGCGCCGACGCCCTGGTGGCGGCCGACCCGCAGCTGTTCACGCCGACCCGGCGGATGGTCGTGGACCTGGCCGACCCGGACGCCGAGCGGGCCGCCACGGACTGGTGGCTGGAGCTGACCGGGGCCGGCGGCGAGGGCATGGTGGTCAAGCCGTACGCCGGCCTGGCCGCGACCGACGCGAAGGGCCGCCTCATCCAGCCCGGGGTGAAGTGCCGCGGCCGCGAGTACCTGCGGATCATCTACGGCCCCGAGTACACCCGCCCCGATCAGCTGGCCGCGCTGCGCGACCGCAACCTGGGCCGCAAGCGGTCGCTGGCGCTGCGCGAGCACGGCCTCGGCCTGGCCGCGCTGGACCGGTGGGCGGCGGGCGAGGCGACGTGGCGCGTCCACGAGCTGGTGTTCGCGGTCCTCGCCTGCGAGTCCGAGCCGGTCGACCCGCGCCTGTGAGCAGGGCCGTGGCCACCTCAGCGAGGCCACGGCCCCACCACAGACCGGGCCGGTACCCTGTCTCGTCGTGGACACGAAGCAGGCCATCACCGACCAGCTCGCCCTGAACCCCATGGACCCGAAGGAGCTGATCCAGACGGTCGGGCTCTACGGCATCTGGGCGATCCTCTTCGCGGAAACCGGCCTTCTGGTCGGTTTCTTCTTTCCCGGGGACTCGCTGCTGTTCCTCGCCGGCGTCGCCGCGTCGCCGGTGGCGGAGGCGCTGATCGGCGCCACCCTGTCGCTGCCCGGCCTGCTGATCGGCGCGCCGATCTGCGCCATCGTCGGCGCCCAGCTCGGCCACTGGCTGGGCGCGCGCTACGGCCGCAAGATGTTCGAGAAGCCGAACTCCCGGCTGTTCAAGAAGGAGTACGTCGAGAAGGCCGAGTACTACTTCGAGAAGTTCGGCCCGGCCAAGGCCGTCGTGCTGGCGCGCTTCATCCCGATCGTGCGCACATTCCTCAACCCGGTCGCGGGCGTGCTCGGCATGGACGCGAAGAAGTTCCTGCTCTGGAACGTCGTCGGCGCGATCCTGTGGACCGACGGCATCATCCTCGTCGGCTACTTCCTCGCCGAGCGCATCGCTGCCGCCGTCGGCGACAAGATCGACCGCTACATCCTGCCGGTGGTCGTGCTCATCGTCTTCGTCTCGGTGCTGCCGATCCTCATCGAGATGTACCGCGAGCGGAAGAAGAAGCGCAGCGAGCGGCTGACCACCGCGGTCGGCGTGGTCGCGGCCGCCACGGTCGCCGGCATGGCCGAGGCCGCCGCCGAGACCTTCGAGGACGAGCCGGCGGACCAGCACCGCTCTTGACCGCCGTCCACACGACAGGCCCCGCCGCCGGCGGGGCCTGTTTTTTCTTTCCGCGGCGATGTCGAGAACCCGCGGCCGGCTCCGTCCCCGGGGCGAACGGCGGCCAGAATGGGTCGTCGCCCCTGCACCGAGGAGAACGACGATGGCCAAGTACCTGCTGCTCAAGCACTACCGCGGCGCCCCGGCGGCGGTCAACGACGTGCCGATGGACCACTGGACGCCCGAGGAGGTCTCGGCGCACATGCGGTACATGAGCGACTTCGCCGACCGCCTGGAGAAGACCGGCGAGTTCGTCGACGGCCAGGCGCTGGCCCCGGAGGGCACCTGGGTCCGCTACGACGGCGAGGGACGCCCGCCGGTCACCGACGGCCCGTTCGCCGAGACCAAGGACCTCATCGCCGGCTGGATGGTGATCGACGTCGACAGCTACGACCGCGCCGTCGAGCTGGCCGGGGAGCTGTCGGCGGCCCCCGGGGCGGGCGGGAAGCCGCTGCACGAGTGGCTGGAGCTGCGCCCCTTCCTCAGCCTGCCGCCCACCGTCACGGAATGAACCTCCGGGAGCTCACGCCCCAGGTGATCGGGGTCCTCGTCCGCCGCGGAGCCGACTTCGCGGCGGCCGAGGACGCCGTCCAGGACGCGCTGGTCGAGGCGGTGCGGTCGTGGCCGGACGACCCGCCGCGCGATGCGAAGGGCTGGCTGGTCACGGTGGCGTGGCGCAAGTTCCTCGACGCCGCCCGGGCGGAGACGGCCCGGCGCCGGCGGGAGGAGTCCGCCGAGCCGCCGCCCGGGCCGGTGTCCGGCACCGACGACACCCTGCAGCTGTACTTCCTGTGCGCGCACCCGTCGCTGACGCCGGCCTCGGCGGTGGCGCTCACGCTGCGCGCCGTGGGCGGCCTGACCACCCGGCAGATCGCCCAGGCGTACCTGGTGCCCGAGGCCACCATGGCGCAGCGCATCAGCCGGGCCAAGCGCACCGTCGCCGGCGTCCGGTTCGACCAGCCCGGCGACGTGGCGACCGTGCTGCGCGTCCTCTACCTGGTGTTCAACGAGGGCTACAGCGGCGAGGTCGACCTGGCGGCCGAGGCGATCCGGCTCACCCGGCAGCTCGCGGCCGCGATCGACCACCCGGAGGTGGCGGGGCTGCTGGCGCTCATGCTGCTGCACCACGCGCGGCGCGCCGCCCGCACCGCGCCCGACGGCAGCCTCGTGCCGCTCGCCGAGCAGGACCGCGGCCGGTGGGACACGGCGCTGATCGCCGAGGGCGTCGGCATCCTGCAGACGGCGCTCGCCCGCGACCGGCTGGGCGAGTTCCAGGCCCAGGCCGCCATCGCGGCCCTGCACGCCGACGCGCCCACCGCCGCGGAGACCGACTGGGTGCAGATCGTCGAGTGGTACGACGAACTGGCGCGCCTGACCGACAGCCCGGTCGTCCGGCTCAACCGGGCGGTGGCGGTCGGCGAGGCCGACGGGCCGCGCGCCGGGCTGGCCGCGCTCGCCGGGCTGGACGCCGCGCTGCCCCGGTACGCCGCGGTGGCGGCGTACCTGCACGAACGCGACGGCGATGTGCAGACGGCGGCGCGGCTGTACGCCGAGGCGGCGCGGAAGGCGGCCAACCTGGCCGAGCGCGACCACCTGACCCGGCAGGCCGCCCGGCTGAACTCCCGGCCCGGCCGGTGACGGAGGTCAGACGGTGGTCAGGCCGTCGAGGAAGTCGTCCGGCAGGTCGGTCAGCGACCGGCCCGCGACCAGCGCCGCGTACGTGAGGCGGGCGGCCTCCTCCAGGTTGCGCACCCGCTTGTGGGCCAGCTCGACCGAGTCGGCGGTGACGCAGATGCCGTGCCGGCTGAGCACCACGCAGTCGGTGCCGTCGGCGACGGCACCCGCCGCCAGGCCGGCCAGCTCGATGCTGCCGGGCGGCCGGAACGGCACGGTCGCGACCCGGCGCAGGTAGAACGCGTGGTCGGTGGTGACCAGGCGGATGCGTTCGCCGAGCGCGTCGAGCAGCAGGACGGTCTGCGGGTGCAGGTGCACGACCGCGTTGACGTCCGGCCGCGCCCGGTAGACGGCCAGGTGCAGCGCCAGCTCGGAGGTGGGCCGGGTGAACCGGGCGCCGTAGGGCTCCGGGACCGGCACCGGCTCGCCGTCGGCGACCCCGACGGACACGAAACCCGACCGGCTGAGCCGGTCGAGCCAGGTGCCGGCGGCCGTCACCCAGCAGGTGTCGGCGTCGGGCTCGCGGGCGGACAGGTTGCCGCCCGAGCCGACCGCGAGGCCGGACTGCACCACGTCGTAGCCGACGTGGGCGAGCTGGTCCCGCAGGTCACCGGGGACGTAGTTCATGCGCGTACCCCCGCTGATCGGCTCGGCGTCCCGCCCCATGCGGGAACGCCGAGCTGATCGGCTGAACTCAGCGGGCCTTCTTGGTGGCGCGCTTGCGCGGCGGGGTGAGCAGGTCCGCGATCGTGGCGATCGCGGTCGGCACCAGCCGGTAGTAGGCCCACACGCCGCGCTTCTCGCGCTCGAGCAGGCCGGCCTCCGTCAGGATCCGGAGGTGGTGGCTGACCGTGGGCTGCGACAGCCCGAGCGGCGCCGTGAGGTCGCACACGCACGCCTCACCCTCCGGAGCGGACTGGATGAGGCTCAGCAGCCGCAGCCGCGCCGGGTCCGCGAGTGCCTTGAGCACCCCGGCCAGACGCTCGGCGTCGGCACGTTCGATTGGCTCGCCGGCCAGCGGCGAGATCTGAGGCATTGTCATTTCCGCCAACGCAGTTCCCACGATCGATCTCCATCCTTCACGTACAGCATCGATTGTCCTGCATATGCGCAGGGACGAACCGGCGAACTTTCAGGCCGTAAGGCCGAGATCGGCCAGCGTGAAGGCCGATCGGTAGGGCAGGCCGGCGGCCCGCACCGCCTCACCCGCACCGCGATCAACGATCACCGCGACGCCGACGACCTCAGCCCCCGCCTCCTGCAACGCTTCGACGGCTGTCAGGACACTGCCACCGGTGGTGGAGGTGTCCTCGACGGCCAGGACGCGGCGGCCCGCCACGTCCGGACCCTCGATGCGGCGCTGCAGCCCGTGGGCCTTGCCGGCCTTGCGGACGACGAACGCGTCCAGCCGGCGGTCCGTGGAGGATGCAGCGTGCAACATCGACAGCGCGATCGGGTCTGCGCCGAGGGTGAGACCACCCACCGCGTCGAACTCCCAGTCGGCCACCAGGTCGAGCATCACCCGCCCCACCAGGGGGGCGGCCGCGTGCTGGAGGGTGACGCGGCGCAGGTCCACGTACCAGTCCGCCTCACGCCCTGATGAAAGCACGACACGGCCGTGCACGACGGCCAATTCAGTGATGAATTTACGCAGGTCGTCGCGGTCAGTCATGGCGTGAAGCGTACTGCGGAAAGAAAAGCGCCAATGTGACACCCCGCTGTCGATGCCTCCGGAAACTCATAGACCTGCGCCGTTACCCGGGCGCTCGGCGCGCAAACGTGCACGACCGGTCGATGGCCGGTCAGCCCTTCGGGTGACGTGTCGTCTGCCCAGGTCACTGGGGCGGCGGGCTGACCCGGTGCCGGGTACCGCCCGCGGCCCGGTAGAGCAGTGGGCGGGGCAGATGCCGGATGGCGAAAACGGCGGTCTTGTACTTCCAGTCCGGAACGGACACCAGCCGGCCGCGAGCCAGATCACGCAACGCGACATTCACCACATCGTCAGCTTTCAGCCACATCCAATCGGGTGACCCCGACGTGTCGATACCGGCGCGCTCCTGGAATTCCGTTCGGGTGAATCCCGGGCACAGCGCCATCACCCGGACGCCGTACCGGCGCGCCTGCTGCCCGACGGACTCGCTGAAGTTCGTCACCCACGCCTTCGTCGCCGAGTAGGTGGAGCCGGGCTGCACCGGCCCGAACCCGGCCACCGAGGACACGTTGACGATCGCCCCGTGCCGCCGCTGCGTCATCGCGGGCAGGGCGGCGTGCGTGAGACGCATCACAGCCTCGACGTTGAGGCGCAGCTGCCGGGCCTCCTCGGCGCCGTCGCTGCGCAGGAACGTCTGCCGCACCCCGACGCCCGCGTTGTTGACGAGCAGGTCGGGCGGGTTCGCCAGGTGCTTGCCGACCGCCTCGGCGCCCGCGTCCGTGGCGAGGTCGGCCGGCAGCACGTCGACGGTCACCCCGTGCGCGGCGGTCAGCTCGGCCGCGGCCTGCGCCAGCCGGGCCTCGTCGCGCGCCACCAGCGTGAGGTCGTAGCCGTCCGCGGCGAGCCGCCGGGCGAAGGCGTTGCCGATCCCGGCGGAGGCGCCGGTGATCAGGGCGGTGGGGCGGCGGTCGGTCGGCACAGGGGTCTCCTAGCGGTCCGGCGAGGGTTCCGGCGCGGCGGGCGCCTCCGGGGTCGGCGGCGGGTCGGCCGGGCGGGCCCAGTCCAGGGCGTCCGGCGGCAGCGGCGGCGGGCCGGACGGCGCCGGCGGCGCGGGTTGGCCGTTGGCGATGCCCGGATAGCCCACGAACGGGTGTGGGGCGGGCGGCGGCGGGCCGGCGGGTCCGGGCGGGGTCCACGCGGGCGGGGGCCAGGTCGCGACGCCCGGTGGGGCCCACCCGGCGGGCGCCGGCGGGGCGCACACCGGCCGGCCCGCGCCCCAGGTCGGCGCGCCGGGCCGCCACCGGTCGAACCAGGTGCCCGAGCCCGTGGCCAGCAGCAACGCCACCAGCGCGTACCCGAGGATCTGGAGCAGGGCCAGGGCGATGTTGAGGCCGACCCAGCCGGCCGGGTAGGCCGCGGTCAGCGCCGGGCCCAGGCCCTCGCCGGGCAGGTCGGTGCCGAGGCCGCGCTGAACCGCGACGGCGACCGCGGACCCGCCGCCGCCCGCCAGCCCGAGGCCGCAGACCACGTACGTCGCGGTGCGGGCGCCGCGGCGGCCCCGGCGCAGGCCCACCGAGGCGGCCGCCAGGACCGCGGCCAGCACGACGGCGAGCAGCAAACCCACCCAGCTCACCGCGGTCAGCAGGGTGACGAACCCGTCGGCGTCGGCGGCGCCGGAGCCCGTGCGGGCGGCGACCCGGCGGAACCGGTCCACCACCGCGGGCGTGATGGCGAGCATCGCCACGGCGTACACGAGCCCCGCCGCGCCCATCGCGGCGAGAAGGGCCGACGCGGCGGTGACGGCGGCCGGGCGGCGCGTGGGCGCCGGTGGGCCGGGCGACGGCGTCGTCGCCGGCACCGCGTACGTCATCGGGTCCCCTGGCCTGATCAGCCGGCGGCCGGGGGCGGCGGGTCGGTGGGCCGCCTGTCGTCACCGGCGGGTGGGGGCGAGCCGGGCTCCGCGGGCGGCGGCGCCTGGCCGGGGTACTGCTCCCCCGCCGGGTAGTGCGCCGTGCCGGGCTGCTGCTGCTGGCCGGGGTACTGCGGCGGGCCCGGCTGGTGCGCCGCCTCCGGCGGCTGGCCGGGGTGCGGGGCCTGGCCGGGGTACTGCGACCCGGTGGGGTACTGCGCGATGCCCGGCTGCTGCTCCTGGCCCGGGTACTGCGGCTGGGCCGGGTACGGGTACGCCGGCATGCCGGGCTCCCAGCCGCCCGCGGCGGCGGCCGGCTTGCGGAAGAACGCGTTGGACGCGGGCAGCGCCAGCAGCACCAGCGCGACGACCAGCGCGAGCAGCTGCAGGATGCCCAGCACCAGCGACACGGGCGTCACCCAGCCGGGCAGGGCGTCTTCGAGGCGGCGCTGCACCTCGGCGGCGTCGGGCATGCCGGGCTGGGTGGGCAGCGTGATCGCCGACGTGGCCGCCTGGCCGACCAGGCCGACGCCCGAGCAGCACACGGTGAGGCCGCCGACGACCCAGGTGACGATGCGGGCGGCGTTCTTGCCCCGGTTGTTGAGCAGCGCCAGCACGACCAGACCGGCCGCCACCAGCAGGTTGAGCACCACGCCGACGACGCTGCCGGCCACCAGCAGGCCCTCGGTGCCCTCGGCCTCGGTGCCCCGGTAGACGTCCCGGTAGACCTCGGTCGTGGTGCCCACGGTGGCGAGCGAGACGATGCCGACGATGAGGATGAGCGCTGCGGTGAGGTAGAGCAGGTAGCTCGAGACGGTGACGGTGGACGGTCGTACCCGGGCGGGGACACCGGGCTGCAGCGGATCCGACACGACACTCCTCTTCCTAGATCCACTTACGGTATCCATCCGCCGCAGCGGATGCGAGCGGACGTCGGACTTCGATCCCCCGGAAACCACCCGGGCGGGCGACGAGTCCCGCGCAGGGCAGACACGGACGCCGGATCACCACTATGCTCCGCCGAGAGGTACGCCGCCGAGGACTGTTCGGCGCCAGAGCTGCGCCCGCCCGCGCGTACCGGCAGATTCGCCGCCCCCACCTTGACCCGGGCGTCCATCCTGACCTCAGACAGCGGCCGCGTGACGATGCCGCGGCCCTTCACCCAGAGAACCGGTGAAAACAGCCATGCAGCACGCCGACACCCTGACCGTCCTGCACCACGACGACACCCGCACCCACTACACCGACGTCCACTACACGCTGCACCGCGACGGCGTCCGCGTCCACACGCCCGACGGCGAGGTGGTGTGGACGGAGATCCTCAACGTGCAGGCGTTCCGCCAGCGCCGGTCCCGGCCCGCCAGAGCGGCCTGAGCAGCGGAAAGGGGCCCGGCGACGGGCCCCTTTCCCGTCGGGTCAGCCGGCGGTGACGGACAGCCCGTCCTTGGTGTCGGTGACGTCGACCACGACCCGGTCGCCGTCGCGGATGCCGCCGGCCAGCAGCGCCTTGGCCAGCGCGTCGCCGATGGCGGACTGCACGAGCCGGCGCAGCGGCCGGGCCCCGTAGATGGGGTCGTAGCCGTGCTCGCCGAGCCAGTGCACGGCCGCGTCGGTGACGTCCAGCGTGAGCCGGCGGTCCGCCAGGCGGCGGCGCAGCCGGTCGAGCTGGATGTCGACGATGGCCGACAGGTCCTTCGCGGTCAGCGCGTGGAACACGACGATGTCGTCGAGCCGGTTGAGGAACTCCGGCTTGAAGTGGCTGCGGACGGTCGCCATGACCTCCTCGCGGCGCTGCTCCTCGGTGAGCGTGAAGTCGCTGATGACCGACGAGCCGAGGTTCGACGTGAGCACCAGGATCGCGTTGCGGAAGTCGACGGTGCGGCCCTGGCCGTCGGTGAGCCGGCCGTCGTCGAGCACCTGCAGCAGCGTGTCGAACACGTCCGGGTGCGCCTTCTCCACCTCGTCGAGCAGCACCACCGAGTACGGGCGGCGCCGCACGGCCTCGGTGAGCTGGCCGCCCTCCTCGTAGCCGACGTAGCCGGGCGGGGCGCCGAGCAGCCGGGCGACGGAGTGCTTCTCGCCGTACTCGCTCATGTCGATGCGGACCATGGCCCGCTCGTCGTCGAACAGGAACCCGGCGAGCGCCTTGGCCAGCTCGGTCTTGCCGACACCGGTGGGGCCGAGGAACAGAAAGCTGCCGGTGGGCCGGTCGGGGTCGGCGACGCCGGCCCGGGCCCGGCGCACCGCGCCGGCGACCGCGGCGACGGCCTCGGGCTGGCCGACGACCTTGGCCTGCAGCGACTCCTCCATGCGCAGCAGCTTGGCGGTCTCGCCCTCGAGCAGCCGGCCGGCGGGGATGCCGGTCCAGGCGGCGATGACCTCGGCGATGTCGTCCGCGCCGACGTCCTCCTTGACCATGGGCGGCTCGGTGGACTCGGGCGCGTTGGACAGCTCGGCCAGCTCCCGCTCCAGCGCCGGGATCTCCTCGTACTGCAGGCGGCCGGCGCGCTCCCAGTCGGTCTCGCGCTGGGCCCGCTCGAACTCGACCTGCAGCTCGTCGATGCGCTGCTTCAGCTCGCCGACCCGGTTCAGGCCGCCGCGCTCGCGCTCCCACCGGCTGTTGAGGACGGCCAGCTCCTCCTGCTTGTCGGCGAGGTCGCGGCGCAGCCGCTCCAGCCGCTCCTGCGAGGCGGGGTCGGTCTCCTTGGCGAGCACCAGCTCGTCCATGCGCAGCCGGTCGACCGCGCGCTGGAGCTGGTCGAGCTCGACGGGCCGGGAGTCGATCTCCATGCGCAGCCGGGACGCCGCCTCGTCGATGAGGTCGATGGCCTTGTCGGGCAGGAACCGGTCGGCGATGTACCGGTCGGACAGCGTCGCCGCCGCGACCAGGGCCGCATCGGTGATCTGGACGCGGTGGTGCGCCTCGTAGCGGCCCTTGAGGCCGCGCAGGATGCCGATGGTGTCCTCGACGGTCGGCTCGCCGACCAGCACCGGCTGGAAGCGGCGCTCCAGCGCGGGGTCCTTCTCGATGTGCTCGCGGTACTCGTCGAGGGTGGTCGCGCCGACCATCCGCAGCTCGCCGCGGGCCAGCATCGGCTTGAGCATGTTGCCGGCGTCCATCGAGCCCTCGCCCTTGCCGGCGCCGACGACGGTGTGCAGCTCGTCGAGGAACGTGATGACCTGGCCGTCGGAGTTGCGGATCTCCTCCAGGACGGACTTCAGCCGCTCCTCGAACTGGCCGCGGTACTGCGCCCCGGCGACCATCGCGGCGAGGTCGAGCGAGACGAGCTTCTTGTCGCGCAACGACTCGGGCACGTCGCCCGCGACGATGCGCTGCGCCAGGCCCTCGACGATGGCGGTCTTGCCGACGCCGGGCTCGCCGATCAGCACCGGGTTGTTCTTGGTGCGCCGCGACAGCACCTGCACGACGCGGCGGATCTCGCTGTCCCGGCCGATGACCGGGTCGATCTTGCCGTCGCGGGCGCTGTCGGTGAGGTCGATGCCGTACTTGGCGAGCGCCTGGTAGGTCTGCTCCGGGTCCTGGCTGGTGACGCGGCGCTCGCCGCCGCGCACGGCGGGGAACGCGGCGACCAGGCCGTCCTCGGTCGCGCCGAGTTCGGAGAGGGTACGCGCGACGGCGCCGCCGCCCCGGGCGAGCCCGGCGAGGAGGTGCTCGGTGGAGACGAACTCGTCGCCGAGCGGGCGGGCGATCTGCTCGGCCTCGCCGATGGCGTTGACGAACTCGCGGCTCAGGCTGGGCTCGGCCACGCTGACCCCGCGCGCGGACGGGAGGGACTCCACCGCCCGCACGGCGGTGCGCCGCACGTCGGCCGGGTTGGCGCCGACGGCGCGCAGCAGCGGCGCGGCGGTGGAGCCGCCGGTGTCGAGGAGGGCGAGCAGCAGGTGCCACGGCTCGACGGTGGCGTGCCCGCGGGTGCCCGCGTCGGCGGCGGCGGCGGTGATGACTTCGCGGCTCTTGGTGGTGAGGCGTTCGGCGTTCAAGGGGCCACCCGTTCCTTCAGACTTGAGCGTGCTGCACTCAACTCTAACGCGCGGACGCTCGTGCGGCTTCCCCTTCGGGCGGTCACCGGAGCACCAGTTGCGCCCAGCGCCGGTCGACGCCGTCCCCGGCGCCCAGCCAGACACTGCCGTCCCGCGAGTCCGCCACCTCCAGCGTGCCGTCCGGCAGCAGGCGGATCCACCCGTTCGCCGGCCAGTCCGTCGGCGTCCAGCGCTCGCCCGCCAGGCCCCCGCCGCCCGGGCCGGTGACCGCGAGCAGGCCGTCGCCGATCGCCACCGCCGACAGGTAGCCGTCCGGGTGGCCGTTCGCCAGCAGCTGCCGCCAGCCCGCCCCCTCCCACCGCCACACCGTCGGGAAGCGGGTGCGGTCCTCGCGCTCGCCCAGCAGCCACACGTCGGCGCCGTTCGCCGAGACGAGCAGCCGCAGCCGGACCAGGCCGCCCGCCGCCCCCGGCAGCGCCGTGCCGGTCCAGGTGCGGCCCTGGTCGCGGGACACCGCCGCGCCGGGCGAGCCGGCGTCCAGCGCGGCCGCCCACAGCTCGGCGGCGCCGGGCCGCGCGGCCACCGCGCCGACCCGGCCCGGCAGCGGCGGGGCGGCGGGGACCGGCTGCGCGCCGCCGCCGCCCGGGTACCGCACGATCCGCGGGCGCTCGTCGCCGTCGCAGCACACCTGGTACTCGCCGAGCAGCCGCCGGTACTCCACGGGCGGCCCGGCCGGGTCGTACGGGATCCGCCGGAACGTGCGGCCCGCGTCGCCCGACAGGAACCACGCCACCGGCTCGGCCAGCAGCAGCACCGCGCCGCCCGCGCCCACGTGCAGCTGCTGGTTGTCCGCCTGCGGCAGCGGGTGGTCCCGTTCCTGCCAGGTGCGGCCGCCGTCGGCGGTGACCAGCAGCCGGGCCGCGCACCCGGCCGGGCGGCACCGGGTGAACAGGGCGGCCCCGCGCGCCGCGTCGGCGAACTCGACGGTCTGCTGCGCGAAGTCGGCGGGGACCCGCACCCCGCCGCGGCGCACGTCCACCGAGCCGGGCCGGCGCTCGACCACCCAGGCGTTGGACGTGGAGCCGGGCGTCGCGCCCTCCGCGGCGGGCCGGGGCGTCGGCGGGGCCGGCTCGCGGCGCACGTCGCCGAGCACGGAACACCCGGTGAGCAGCGCCGTGACCGCCGCGCACGCGGCCGTGCGGCCCGCCGCGCGAGCGGGCCTGACCGGGCCGGACACGGTCATGGCGTACCTCCGCGGCCAGTATGCGCCGCCGGGCGGAACCGCGGGCCCGTCTCGAGGCGTCCGAACCGGCGTGCGCAGAATCCTCGCCGCGGGCCTCATCGCCGTCCTCGCCGGCTGCACCCCGCCGACCGCCCAGTCGATCATCGATTACCCGTACTACGCCGACACCGCCGCGCTGGAGAAGGCGGCCCCGCTGATCGTCCGGGCGCGGGTCGACGAGACCGGCGAGCAGGACCGCCACGGACTGCGCACCACCCTCGGCACGGCGACGGTGACCGCGGTGGCCAAGGGCGACGTCGCGCCGGGCGACACGGTCGACATCGCCTTCTACGGGCCCGCGGCCGACGCCACCCCGTCGACCGACCTGGCCGGCGCCGAGTGGGTGCTGCTGCTGGAGACGTTCCCCGCCGACCCCGCCGTGCTGATCAGCGGCACCCAGGGCGCGTACGCGGTCCGCGACGGCCGGGCCGTCCGCGGCGGCGACAATCCCGTCGAGTTGAGCCCCGCCACCCTGCGGGCACTCGGCCTGCGGTGACGATCCGGCGCAGGCTACCGTTGGCCGGGTGCGAGTACGGGTAGAACAGACCGCCCTGCCGGGCATCGGCGTCCGCCACGACCTGGTCACCTCGGCCGGTCGCACCGTCGGCGTGGTGTCGCACCGCAATGGGCGGCGCGACCTCGTCGTCTACGACGTGGACGACCCGGACTCGTGCGTGGCGGCGATCCCGCTGACCGACGACGAGGCCGAGGCGCTCGCCGACGTGCTCGGCGCGTCGCTGATGCTGGGCCAGCTGTCGGGGCTGCGCGAGCAGGCCGCCGGCCTCTACACCGAGCAGGTCTCCATCCCGGCCGGTTCCCCGTACGTGGGCCGCCAGCTCGGCGACACCCGCACCCGCACCCTGACCGGCGCGTCCATCGTCGCGGTGCTGCGCGACCGCCAGGTCATCGCCTCGCCCGGGCCGTCGTTCGTGTTCCAGTCCGGCGACGTCGTGGTCGTCGTCGGCACCCGCGCGGGCATCGACGGCGTGACCTCCATCCTCGCCAACGGCGAACCGGCCTGACCGCCGCGTGAACCACACCACTGTGCTCCTGACGGAGCTCGGCGCGCTGTTGTTCGCCCTCGGCATGCTCGGCCGCCTCGGCCGCCGCTTCGGGCTCTCCCCCATCCCGCTCTACCTGCTGGCCGGGCTCGCGTTCGGGCACGGCGGGCTGATCCCGCTGTCGGCCAGCGAGGAGTTCATCGAGGTCGGCTCCGAGATCGGCGTCATCCTGCTGCTGGTCATGCTGGGCCTGGAGTACTCGGCGAGCGAGCTGGTGGGCAACCTGCGGGCGGCGGCGCCCGCGGGCGTGCTGGACGCGGTGCTCAACGCGCTGCCCGGGGCGGCGTTCGCGCTGATGCTCGGCTGGGACTGGGTGGCGGCGCTGGTGCTGGCCGGCATCACCTGGGTGTCGTCGTCGGGCGTCATCGCCAAGGTGCTCGCCGACCTGGGCCGGCTCGGTAACCGCGAGACACCCGTCATCCTGTCGGTGCTGGTCATCGAAGACCTGGCGATGGCCTTCTACCTGCCGCTCATCACGGCGGTGCTGGCCGGCGCGGGCCTGCTCGGCGGCGCCAAGGCGCTCGCGGTGGCCGTGCTGACCGTGCTGGCCGTGCTCGTGGTGGCGATCCGGTTCGGCCGGCAGATCAGCAACTTCATGTCGGTGAAGGACCCGGAGGCGCTGCTGCTCAGCGTCCTGGGCCTGACCCTGTTCGTCGCGGGCGTGGCGGCGGGCCTGCAGGTGTCGGCGGCGGTCGGCGCGTTCCTGGTCGGCATCGCGCTGTCCGGGCCGGTCGCCCACCACGCCACCGAGATGCTGTCGCCACTGCGCGACCTGTTCTCGGCCATCTTCTTCGTGTTCTTCGGCCTGGCCACCGACCCGCGGGACATGCCGCCGGTGCTGCTGCCCGCGCTGGGCCTGGCGGTCGTGACGATGGCGACGAAGGTGCTGACCGGCTACTTCGCGGCGAAGCGGATCGGCATCGCGCTGCCCGGCCGGTGGCGCGCCGGCCTGGGGTTGATGCCGCGCGGCGAGTTCTCCATCGTCATCGCCGGCCTCGCGCTGGCTGCGGGCGTCGAGCCGGAGCTGGCGCCGCTGGCGACCGCGTACGTGCTCATCACGGTCGTCACCGGGCCCATGCTGGCGCGCCTGCCCGATTACCAGTGGTTCAAGAACTATGTCCGTCGTAGAACCGCTCCCAAGGCCGCGCCACATTTCGAGTTACCAACGAGTACCGGAAAGTGATGGTCAGCGGCTTCCGCAACGGCCTTTCAGCGCGCTACGGTTTCGCCGCGACGCACTGAGTGATGAAGAAAGTTCGCCGGCTCGCTTCCACCGGGCCGCGGACCGGTGAAGGGCCACAGGGATGACGTTGCAGGAAGCCAGTTTCCGGGGTTTTGCCAACCCCGTGGACCCCACGGCGGACGAGCTGCGCGCGTGGGCCTACCACCCGAACGCCGTGCCGCTCGAGCAGATGCCGCCCGACTGGGACCTGCTGCTGTCCACCGACGACCTGGTCGGCACGCTGTTCGACCTCGCCATGGACCGCTCCTGCCCGGCCCGCCGGTTCGCCCAGCACTGCCTCTACATCTACGCCGCCGACGGCGTCCGGCAGAACGCCACCGGCCACCGCAAGCGCAAGCTGCGCAAGCTGGTCGAGCGCGCCGACCAGTGGGGCGACGAGACGATGCACATCTGGGCGCACAACTGCCGGGTCCTCATGTCGCGGCCCGAGCTGCTGGACTACGAGGAGTGGTGCGAGGGCGGCCTGGTCCGGCACCCGCGCCGCATCGGCCTGTTCCAGCCCCGCCGCCACGACTGACGCCGCCATCCCGGACGGGTCATAGCGCCGCGCATTCCATTGATGCGCCTCTATGCCCGGTGCCATGCTCGACGCATGTCGAAGCTACGTCTCGTCGTCGCCGCCCTGGTCGCCGCCACCGCGGCCCTCCTCGCGCCGACCGCCCCCGCGTCCGCCGCCGCCGCGCCCCGCGTCCTCTACTACGACACGAGCCGCGCCGCCGAGTTCGTCGCCGCCGTCCACCAGGGCGCCGCGAACTGGAACAGCAGCGTCACCAGCGTCCGCCTCGAACCCGTCACCGCCGGCCGCCGCGCCGACATCACCGTCAGCGCCGGCAACGGCTGGCCGTACGCGTCCGTCCGCTCCCTCGGCCGCGGCTCCATCGTCATGGGCCGCCAGGCCGTAACCATCGGCCACCACCCGCCGCGCATCGCCGCCCACGAGTTCGGCCACATCCTCGGCCTGCCCGACCTGCGCACCGGCCTGTGCACCGACCTCATGTCGGGCAGCAGCGCACCGGCGTCCTGCCGCAACGCCTTCCCGACCAGCACCGAGGCCGCCCGCGTGCAGGCGAACTTCGCCACGTCCCGGCAGATCCCGGCCGCCGTCTACGCCGAGTCCGCCCCGCGCTAGGGGCGCGGCGGCGGCTACCGGTCGCGGCGGGGGCGCCACACCACGAGCGCCGTCGAGTTGCGATTCGCCGGGATCAGGTCGCGGCTCGGGTACGGGCTCACCGACTCCAGCTCGGCGATGCGCCGGTACGCCGCCGTCAGCTCCGCCTCCAGCTCGCCCAGGCGCTGCTGCAGGTCGCCGACGAGCTGCTCCAGGCCGATGATGCGCTTGATGCCGGCCAGGTTGACGCCGTCCTCCTGGCTGAGCCGCTGCACCTCGCGCAGCAGCGCCACGTCGCGCTCGCTGTACCGGCGGCCGCCGCCGCCCGCCCGGCCGGCCTGGACCAGGCCGAGGCGGTCGTACTGGCGCAGGGTCTGCGGGTGCATGCCGGCGAGGCGGGCCGCCACGGAGATGATCAGCACCTTCGCGTCGGACGCGGCTTCCACCGAGACCGCGATCGAGATGTCGTCGTCCATTCCGGTCACCTCCGTGCGGATCTACCCGAACCTACGCACGCGCGCGTCCAGATGTTCCCGGGGAGCCGCCGGCGTGCGGGTGGCGAACTCCTTCAGGGCCTGCCGGGCCTCCTCCGACAGTTGCGCCGGCACCACGACGTCCAGCGTCACGATCAGGTCGCCCGCCTCGCCGTCCTTGCGGGTCACGCCCTTGCCGCGGGCGCGCAGCTTGCGCCCGCTCGGGGTGCCCGGCGGCACCCGCAGCGTGACGGCGCCGTCGAGGGTCGGCACCCGCAGGTCGGTGCCGAGCACCGCCTCCGGGTACGTGATCGGCACCGTCAGCGTCAGGTCGTCGCCGTCGCGGCCGAACAGGTCGTCCGACCGGACCTTGACCAGCACGTACAGGTCGCCGGGGGCGCCGCCGCGCTCGCCGGGCTCGCCGCGGCCCGCCAGGCGGATGCGCTTGCCGTCGGCGATGCCGGGCGGGAACCGGACCGTGATGGTGCGGTTCTTTGTGACGCCGCCGGTGCCGCGGCACTCCGGGCACTTGTCGACGACGATCGTGCCGACGCCCTGGCACTCGCGGCACGGCTCGCTGAAGCTGAACGAGCCCTGGTTGCGGGTGGTCAGCCCCGAGCCGCGGCAGACCGGGCAGGTCTTCGGCTGGGTGCCCGGCCGGGCGCCGGAACCGTGGCAGTTGTCGCAGACGCCCGGCGAGCGCAGCGTCAGCGGCAGCGTGGTGCCCTGCACGGCGTGCCGGAAGTCCAGCGTCACCTCGGCCTCGACGTCGCGGCCGCGCTGCGGGCCCCGGCGCGCGCCCGCGCCGCCGCCCGAGAAGATCGAGCTGAAGATGTCGGAGAACCCGGCGCCGCCGAACCGGCGGTCACCCGGGTCACCGGCGCCGCGCGGCGGGGTGGGCGCACCGCCGAAGCCGCCGCCGAACAGGTCGGTCGGGTCGAACCCGGCCGGCCCACCGGTGCGGGCGCCGCGGCGGAACGCGCCGGAGCCGAACAGGGAGCGCATCTCGTCGTACTCTTTGCGCTTCCGGTCGTCCGACAGCACGTCGTACGCCTCGGACGCGGCCTTGAACCGGTCCTCGGCGTCCTTGTTGCCCGGGTTGCGGTCGGGGTGGTTCTCCCGCGCCAGCTTGCGGTACGCCTTCTTGATGTCGTCGGCGGCGGCGGACTTGGTCACCCCGAGTACGGCGTAGAAGTCCTTCTCCAGCCAGTCCTTCGAACTCATCCGTCCACCTCCTCCTTGGCGGACCGGGCCGCCCTGCCCGCGGGCAGGACGGCCGGGAACGTACCGCTCACTCCGGGTCGGCCACCGCGACCATGGCCGGGCGCAGCAGGCGCTCGCCCAGCAGGTAGCCGCGCCGCATCACGTCGATGCAGGTGGGCTCCTTCACGTCGGCCGACGTCAGGTGCGCGACGGCCTCGTGGCGGGTCGGGTCGAACGGGTCGCCCTTCTCGCCGAACCCGGTCAGCCCGAACTTGGCCGTGGCCGCCGCCAGCTGCTCGGCGACCGTGGCGAACGGGCCGACCAGGTCGCCGTGCTCGCGCGCCCGGTCGAGGTCGTCGAGCACCGGCAGCAGCGCGGACAGCACCGCGCCGGTGGTCTGCTCGGCGGCCACGCCGCGGTCGCGGTCGACGCGCTTGCGGTAGTTGGCGTACTCGGCGGTGACGCGCTGCAGGTCGCGGGTGCGCTCCTCCAGCTCGGTCCGCAGTGCCGCCAGCTCCGCCCCGAGGGCGGGCGCCGTGGACGCCCCGGTCTCGGAGTCGGCGGCCCGGTGGGCGCCTGCCTTGCCGTTCGCGTCCACGTCACCTTCCTCGGGTTCCGGTGCGCGACGCTTGCCGCCGCCCCCGGTCGGGTCGATCTTGCGCCGATCGCGGATCACGACACGCTCCGCGTCGCCCTCCTTGGGCTTGTCCGTCATGCGATCACCTCACCGCTGACGTACGGGCGGATTCGGACCGGATCACTTCTTGTCGTCCTCGACGATCTCGGCGTCGACCACGTCGTCCGGGCCGCCGGCCTTCGGCGCCTCGGAGGCCGGGCCGTCGCCCGCCGCACCGGCCGCGCCGCCCGGGGCGTCACCCGGGGCGCCGCCCTCGGGGGCCTGCTGCTGCGCGTACAGCAGCGAACCGGCCTGCTGGGACACCTGGGCGAGCTTCTCGTGCGCCGACTTGATCTTCTCGATGTCGGTGCCACCGAGCGCGCCGCGCAGGTCGCCGAGCGCCTCGTTGATCTGGTTCCGGTTGTCCTCGGGCAGCTTGTCGCCGCTCTCGGCCAGGAACTTCTCCGTCTGCCACTGCAGCTGCTCGGCGAGGTTGCGGGCCTCCGCGTCCTCCTTGCGCTTCTTGTCCTCGTCGGCGTGGTCCTGGGCGTCGCGCATCATGCGCTCGATGTCGTCCTTCGGCAGCGCGGAGCCGCCGGTGATCGTCATCTTCTGCTCCTTGCCGGTGCCGAGGTCCTTCGCGCCGACGTGCACGATGCCGTTCGCGTCGATGTCGAAGGTGACCTCGACCTGCGGGACGCCGCGGGGCGCCGGCGGCAGGCCGGTCAGCTCGAAGGTGCCGAGCTTCTTGTTGTACGCGGCGATCTCGCGCTCGCCCTGGAAGACCTGGATCAGCACGGACGGCTGGTTGTCGTCGGCCGTCGTGAAGACCTCGGAGCGCTTCGTCGGGATCGTGGTGTTGCGCTCGATCAGCTTGGTGAAGATGCCGCCCTTGGTCTCGATGCCCAGGCTCAGCGGGGTCACGTCGAGCAGCAGGACGTCCTTGACCTCGCCCTTGAGCACGCCGGCCTGCAGGGCGGCGCCGACGGCGACGACCTCGTCCGGGTTGACGCCCTTGTTCGGGTCGCGGCCGATGAGCTGCTGCACCAGGTCGCTCACGGCGGGCATACGGGTCGAGCCGCCGACCAGGATGACGTGGTCGACGTCGGCGACCTTGATGCCGGCGTCCTTGATGGCCTGCTCGAACGGCGCCTTGCAGCGGTCCAGCAGGTCCTGCGTCATGCGCTGGAACTCGGCCCGGGTCAGGGTCATGTCCAGGTGGAGCGGGCCCGCCGGGCCGGCCGTGATGTACGGCAGGTTGATGCTGGTGGTCGTGGCGGCCGACAGCTCGATCTTCGCCTTCTCGGCGGCCTCGCGCAGACGCTGCAGGGCCATCTTGTCCTGCGACAGGTCGATGCCGTTCTCGCCGCGGAACGTCTTCACCAGGTGGTCGATGATGCGCTGGTCCCAGTCGTCGCCGCCGAGGTGGTTGTCACCGGAGGTCGACTTGACCTCGATGACGCCCTCGCCCAGCTCCAGCAGGGACACGTCGAACGTGCCACCACCGAGGTCGAAGACCAGGACGGTCTGCTCCTTGGAGCCCTTGTCCAGGCCGTACGCCAGCGCGGCCGCGGTGGGCTCGTTGACGATGCGCAGCACGTTGAAGCCCGCGATCTCGCCGGCCTCCTTGGTGGCCTGGCGCTGCGCGTCGTTGAAGTAGGCCGGGACGGTGATGACCGCGTCCGTGACCTGCTCGCCCAGGTAGGCCTCCGAGTCGCGCTTGAGCTTCATCAGCACGCGCGCGGAGATCTCCTGCGGGGTGTACTTCTTGCCGTCGATGTCGACGGACCAGTTCGTGCCGACCTCCCGCTTGACCGACCGGATGGTCCGGTCCGGGTTGGTCACCGCCTGACGCTTCGCCACCTCGCCGACGAGGACCTCGCCGTTGCGCGCGAACGCGACGATCGAGGGGGTGGTGCGCGACCCCTCCGCGTTCGCGATCACGGTGGGCTCGCCGCCCTCCAGAACGCTGACGCAGGAGTTCGTCGTACCGAGGTCGATGCCGACCGCACGTGCCATGTTCGATTCCTCGCTTCGTGCAAGTTGAGTGGACCGGACTCAATAGTGCCACGGCCTGGCAAATCGTCAAACCGAAAGTTGAGTGTGGCAGGCGCAACTTTGCGCGCCACGCGCGAGACGCACGTGGTCCCTGTTGTCTGCGATGCGGAGATCAGGCAGGCTTTACCCCGTGACTTCGCCCGGTGACCGCACGCCCGCCTCGGTGGCGGAGAAGCTCGCGGGCACCCCCGGGTCCGCCGAACCCCGTAACCCCGGAAAACCCTCCTCCGATACGCCCGCCGGCGTCCCGGAGACGGCCGCGCCGGGCGAGGCCACAGCGCCGCCCCCGGCCCCCGCCGACGCATCCGCCCCCGCGACGGATGGTCCACCCGACGACAGCGCCCCGGCCGGGCGCGACATTCCCCCGGCCGCGGGCTCGCCGGCCGGCGACGGGACGACGGCCGGGGCGACCGCAGCGGGGTCCGCCGTGGACGAACCCGCCACCGGCACTGCCGCCGCCACCGCGGACGAGGAAGCTGCGGGCCGCACCGCGGGCGAGGACTCCGCGACCGAGGCCGAAGCCGCCGCCGTGCCCGCGGTGGAGGAGCCGGTCACCGAGTCCACCTCCCCGGCCACCGAGGCCGCGGCCAGCGAGCCGGTCACCGAGCCCGTCACCCCGGCCACCGAGCCCACCGACTCAGAACCGGCCACCGAGCCCGCCACCGAGCCGCTCACCCCCGAGCCCGACACCATGGCCGTCGTCGACGAGCCCGGCGACGAGCCTGACGAGCCCGTCGGTGCGGTCGACGGTCGGGAGGACGGGCCGTTGCTGCGCGAGGTCCCCGAGCTGCCCGCCGAGGGCACCACCCGGACCCTCGTCACGGCGCTGACCCGGCTGCGGTCCGAGATCGGCGCGACCCCGTACCCCCTGGTCATGCCGACCGCCGAGGAGGCGCGGCGGGTCGGCGGGGCGCTCGTGGCGCAGCTCGACGACTACCTGCTGCCGCGGCTGGCGCGGCTCGACGCGCCGCTGCTCGTCGTGGTGGGCGGGTCGACCGGTGCGGGCAAGTCGACGCTGGTCAACAGCCTGGTGCGGGCGCCCGTCAGCGCGTCCGGGGTGCTGCGGCCCACGACGCGGTCGCCGGTGCTGGTGTGCCACCCCAACGACATGTCGTGGTTCCGGTCCGGGGAGCTGCTGCCGGGGCTGACCCGTACCCCCGAGGTGAGCGCGGACCCGAACAGCCTGCACCTGGTCGCGGCGCCCGCCCTCGGCGAGGGTCTGGCGTTCCTCGACGCACCCGACATCGACTCGGTGGTGGACCGGAACCGGGAGCTGGCGGCGCAGCTGCTGGCGGCGGCCGACCTGTGGCTGTTCGTGACGACCGCGGCGCGGTACGCGGACGCGGTGCCGTGGGAGCTGCTGCACACGGCGCGGCAGCGCGGCACGGTGACGGCGCTGGTGCTGGACCGGGTGCCGCCGGAGGCGGCGGGCGAGGTGGCGGCGCACCTGAGCGAGATGCTCGCGGCGAACGACCTGGCGGCGGCGCCGCTGTTCGTGCTGCCGGAGTCCGACCTGGACGGTTCGGGGCTGCTGCCGGAGGAGGTGTCGGGGCCGCTGCGGGACTGGTTCGCGCACCTGGCCGGCGACGCGTCGGCGCGGGCGGCCGTGGTCCGGCAGACGCTCGACGGGGCGCTGGCGGCGCTGCGCCCGTCGGTGACGGGGCTGGCCGCGGCGGCCGACGACCAGGCCGTGGCGGCGGCGGGGCTGACCGAGCGGGTGGACGCGGCGTACCGGAACGCGCGGCGCACGGTGGAGCAGGGCCTGCAGGACGGGCGGCTGCTGCGCGGCGAGGTGCTGGCGCGCTGGCAGGAGTTCGTGGGCACGGGCGAGTTCCTGCGCAGCCTGGAGTCGCGGATCGGCCGGCTGCGCGACCGGATCACCGCCGCCGTGACCGGCCGGCCGGCGCCCGGGCGCAACCTGCAGGTGGCGCTGGAGTCGCAGCTGGCGACCCTGTTCCGCGGGGTGGCGGCGGACGCGGCGGAGCAGGCGTACACGGGCTGGCAGGCGCACCCGGCGGGCGCGGCGCTGCTGACGCCGGCGCTGGGCCGCCCCTCGGCGGACCTGCCGGAGCGCGCGGAGGCGCTGATCCGCGACTGGCAGCGCTCGGTGCTGGACCTGGTCCGCGAGGAGGCGGGCGACAAGCGGTTCGTGGCCCGCAGCGCCTCGTACGCGGTCAACGCGACCGGCCTGGCGGTGATGATCGCGGTGTTCACGTCGACGGCGTTCATCCCGACGGGGGCCGAGGTGGCGGTGGGCGCGGGCACGACGGTGGCGGCGCAGAAGGTGCTGGAGGCCGTGTTCGGCGACCAGGCGATCCGGGCGCTGGCCGCGCGGGCGCGCGCGGACCTGCTGCGCCGGGTGGACGAGCTGCTGGCCGGGGAGGCGGTCCGGTTCACCGGCCTGCTCGCCCCGGCGCTGGAGACCTCGGGCGACGGGCTGCGCGCGGCCGGCGCCGAGGTGGAACGGGCCCGCGCCGACCTGCAACTGATCGGACCGCTGCGGTGAGCGTCGTCGACCGGGTGAAGGACAAGCTGACCGGCGGGCGCCGCATCGACGCGGACGCGCTGCTGCACCGGCTGGACGCGCTGTCGCGGTTCCTGCGCGCCGTCGACGGCCGGTTGCCGGAGGCCGACCTGGTCGGCGCGCGCACGGTGGTGGAGCGGGCGGGCGCCCGGCTGGCGCTGTCGCGCGACCACACCGTCGTCGCCCTGGCCGGCAGCACCGGCAGCGGCAAGTCGTCGCTGTTCAACGCGCTCGCCCGGCTCACCCTGTCGCAGGTGGGGGTGCGCCGGCCCACCACCGGCGTCGCGCACGCCTGCGTGTGGGGGCCGCTGGAGGACGCCAACAAGCTGCTCGACTGGGTCGGGGTGCTGCCCCGGCACCGGTACATCCGGGAGAGCGCCCTCGACGGCGACGACGAGGCGGCCCTGCGCGGGCTCGTCCTGCTGGACCTGCCCGACTTCGACTCCGTCGAGCAGGCGCACCGGCTGGAGGTCGACCGGCTGCTGGGCCTGGTCGACCTGATCGTCTGGGTGGTGGACCCGCAGAAGTACGCCGACCGGTCGCTGCACGCCGGTTACCTGCGCCAGTTCGGCCGGCACCGCGACGTCACCGTGGTCGTGCTCAACCAGGCGGACCGGCTGCGGCCCGCCGACGCCGAGAAGGTCGTCGCCGACCTGCGCCGGCTGCTCGTCGAGGACGGGCTGGAGGGCGTGCCGTCGTTCGCCACGTCCGCCCGCGAACCGGCGCTGCAGGTCGAGCTGCGGGAGCTGCTGGAGAAGACGATCGCCAAGCGGGAGGCCGCGCTGCGCCGCCTCGCGGGCGACGTCGACACGGTCGCCGGGCGGCTCACCGAGCTCGTCGGCCGGCCCGCCGACTCCGACCGGGTCGACCGGGCCACCGTGCGGCAGCTCACCGACGCCCTCGCCGCGTCCGCCGGGGTGCCGGCCGTGGCCGCGGCGACCGGCCAGGCGTACCGGCACCGCGCCGCCGCGTACACCGGGTGGCCGCTGTCGCGCGGGCTGCGGCGGCTGCGTCCCGACCCGCTGCGCCGCCTGCACCTGGACGCCCCGTCGCCGGTCGCGATCACCTCGCTGCCGCCCGCCGACGCCGCCCAGAAGTCGGCCGTCGGCATGAGCGTGCGCGCCGTCGCCGACCGCGCCGCCGAGAGCCTGCCCGCCGCCTGGCACCCGGCGCTGACCACGGCCGCCCGGTCGCGCCTCGACGGCCTGCCCGACGCCCTCGACCGGGCGGTCGCCACCACCGACCTGGGGGTCACGAAGCCGGCGCTGTGGTGGCGGGCCGTCGGCGTGCTCCAGTGGGCGCTCACCCTCGCCGCCCTGGTCGGCCTCGGCTGGCTCGTCGGCGGGTACGCGATCCGCGCCATCGGCCTGCCCGCCCTCGACTACCCGATGGTCGGCGACGTGCCGCTGCCGACGCTGCTGCTGCTCGGCGGCCTCGCCGCGGGACTGCTGCTCGCCCTGCTGGTGCGCCCGCTGCTGCGCCTCGGCGCGCGCCGGGCCGTCCGGCGGGCGGAGAACCGGCTCCGGGCCGCCGTGACCGACGTCGGCCGCGAGTACGTGGTGGCGCCCGTACGGGAGGTGCTCGGCTCGTACGCGACCGCCCGCGAGGCGTTCGACGAGGTCCGCGGCTGACATTCCGCCAACCCGCCGACATCGACCGGGTACGGAACCGTTCCCGCCGAGTAGGCTCGGCGGATGGCGGCTCCTGAGACCCCGTACGAGGCGGTTCTGCACGCGGCGCGGGACGTCGACAAGCTGGACTGCGCCCTCGACGCCGAGATGCTCGGCGCCGCCCTGCTCGGCAGCGTCTACGCCGTCGCCGACCAGGACCGCGCCACGGCCGTCCGCGAGTTCGTCGGCCGGTTCCTGTCCGCGACGGACCGGCGGCACACCCCGGCCGCCAGCACCATCCGCGAGGTCTTCGCCGCGCTCGTGCCCGAGGCCCCCGGCGCCGGCGACGTGCGTCACGGCGACCAGGACCCGGGCTGGGTCAGCCAGCTCGGCCGGGTCCGGCTCACCGGCAGCTGGGCCTACGGCGACGTGTACGGCGACCAGACCTCCTACCTGGCCACCTTCGCCTACGACGACGCGGAGGCCGGCGGCCCCGAGCACGCCGTCGTGGCCCTCGTCGACCACAACATCGGCATCACCAAGGACGTGTTCGTCGGCCCCGCCCAGGGGGTGGTCGAGCGGGTCCGCGAGATGTGCGCCGACGACGAGCTGACCTGGTTCCGCGACGAGGACCCGGGCCGGCTGCGCGAGGCCGTCAGCCGCCACCTGGAGGTCACCGACGACCTCACCGAGCTGCCCGCCGAGAGTTCCGTCGCCACCGACCGCGCCCTCGTCGGCGCCCGCCTCGCCGTGCTGCCCGCGCCCGACCCGCTGGTGCCCGTCGCCGACCAGGCCGAGCCGACCGCTGCCGAGCTGGACACCCTGTTGCGCGACTTCCTCGCCTCGCCCGAGGCCCGCGACGCCGGCCTCGACACCCCCGACGACGCCTCGCTGCGGTTCTGCCTCAGCCTGGTGGTCGACCACGCGGCGAGCCTGCCCGACCCCGACCCGCTGCGGTTCAGCCCCGCCGTCGCCGAGTTCTTCCTGCTCGACTGGGTGCACCGCCGCGCCGTCCTCGACATGGACGACGCCGCCATGCTGCCCCGCGTCACCCGCGCCTGGGCGGCGTACGCGGCCCGCCGCCGCGACCTGCCGCCGGCCGCCGCGGCGATGACGGACCGCACGATCGAGGCGATGATCCCGCGCTTCGTCGAGCTGTACACCAGCGGCGAGAAGCGCAGCCCCGCCACCGCCGCCGTCGCGCAGCTCATCGCGGAGGGCGTCGACCCCAACGACACCGACGCCATCAACGCCTGGCTCGACGCCAACCGCGACCGCCTCAACGACGACTGACGGCCGCCACCTCCGGCGCCGCCACGGCGCTCGCGTCCTGCGCGTACACGGCGACGGCGTGCGCCAGCGCGTCCGCCATCTCGTCCAGGGCGCGCATGTTCACGTTGGCCAGGCCGTCGCACGCCCGGTGGTAGCACGGGTCGAACGGCGCGCCCGCCGTGCCGCCGTACTGCACCGCCTGCGCCGCCGACTTGATCCCCTCCGCGCCCGTGAACAGGCCACCCGCCGGGATGCCCGCCGCCGTGAACGGGCCGTAGTCGCTGCGCCCGTCCATGGCCGACTCGCCCGCCGCCAGCCCCTCGGCCGCGAAGTGGTCCCGGAACAACCGCTCGATCGCCGCCGACCCCGCCGGCGCCGCACCCGGGTACGCCGAGCCGTCGCCGTCGTACACGAACCGGCCGAAGTTCGGCGAGCCGATCATGTCGACGTTCAGGTACAGCGCGACCCGGCGCCGCTCCGCGTCCGGCAGCCCCGCCACGTAGTGCTCCGCCCCCAGCAGCCCCGACTCCTCGGCGCCCCACAGCGCGAACCGCACCGTGTTGCGCGGCACCTGCCGGGCCAGCGCCGCCGCGATCTCCAGCACCGCCGCCACCCCGGTCGCGTTGTCGTTGACGCCGGGCCCCTCCGCCACCGAGTCCAGGTGCGCGCCCACCATCACCACCGTGCCCGGGTCGCCGCCGCGCGTCTCGGCCAGCAGGTTCGCGGACGTGGCCCGCCCGCGCTCGGCGTTCACCACCACCCGCAGCACGGTGCCTGCCGCCACCTGCGCCGCGTCCCCCGCCACCCCGACGACCGGGATGCCGCCGGTGAAGCCGGTGCCCAGCGTGCCGGTCAGCGCGCCCGCGCCGTCGTTGCGCACGACCACGGCGGCGGCCCCGGCCAGCTCGGCGCGCGTCGCCTTGTCCGCGAACGAGCACCCGCCCCGGTCCAGGATCACCACGGTCGCGGCGTTCGCCGGCCCGAAGTCCGCCGCCGCGCACCCCCGGCCGTCACCGACCGGCACGGTCGCGGCCGCCTCGGCGTCCCCACTGCCCGAGTACGCGAGGACGCTGTGCTCCACCGCCCCGTCCGGCCCGGTCACGGCGCTGGGCCCGAGCGGCAGGAACGTCGCCACCTCGAAGTCCTGGCGCGTCACCCGGTACCCGGACTGCTCCAGCACCCCGGCCGCGTACGCGACGGACGCCTCGTACCCCGGCCGCCCGGCCACCCGCGACCCACCGTGCCGGTCGGCGATGCCCTGCAACGCGACCAGGTGCCGCGTCATCCCGGCCGGCGTGACCGCATCGCGCAGCCCGGCCGACGTCACCGGCTCGGCGCGCCCCGGCGCGGCCGTGACCGCCCCGGCCAGCACGACCACCGCGACCCCGGCCACCCTGCGCCACGCGCCCACGCCGCCTCCACCCCGCCCGGCCGGACCGCCGACCATAGCGAGACATCAATGCCCACAAAGGGCGGCGTCAACGCCCCCAGCGCCCCGACATGTTGCCCCGATCGGCCTGCCGGTGCCGCCCGCCCGCGTCGCGGCCGGCATCGTGGTGGTCACCGCGGTTCACGCCGTGCCCCCGGTTGGCCTCGCCGTGCCGGTTGTCGTCGTGCGCCCGGTGCGCGGCCCCGGGGTCCTGCCGGTCGCGCGCCTCCTTGCGCTCGCCGGCCTCCGCGCCGCGCTCGGCGCGCTGCTCACGGGCGCCGCCGTTGCGGTCCTGCGCCCGGCGATCGCGGCGGTCGGAGTTGCGCGGGTCCGCGCCGTGGTGGTTCCGGTCCTGCCGGTCCCAGCCCTCACGGCGGTCCCCCGCGTCGCGGTCGTGGTTGATGTCCTGGCGGTCGTCGCGGCCCTCGTCGTTCCGGTCCTCGTCGTCCCGGTCGCTGTGGCGGTTCATGCTGTGCAGGTCCTTGCTGTGACGGTCCGTACGGTGACGGTCGATGCTGTGACGTTCCACGCGCCGCTGCCCGGCGCGCTCCTGACCCGGCTGCGGGCCACGGTTCCGGCCCTCCGCGGGCCCCTCCGGCGCGCGGTACCGGCCGTCCGGCCCACCACGCGCAACCACCCCGGCGGCCGCGCGACGGCCGGCGGCATGCTTGCCGGCCCGGTGCCGGCCCGCGTTCTCCCGGTGCCCGTCGGCGTTCCGGCCGGTCCGTGACATCAGCACGCGCTTACGCTCCTTCGCCGCCACGGCCCGGACCCGCTCGCGGACATGGTTGTCGACCACGTGCCGCACATGCCGGGCCAGCCGCTCGTCGTGGGTCTCGTGGGGCAGGGGACGGTCGTGGCACTCGATCGGCTGCGGCCTGTCGAGGTTGGGACGGCAGTGGCGGCGCTCGAAGCACCAGCCCCAGCCGGGCTTACCGGGGTCGTGCGGCTTACCGGGATGACCGGGGTGTTCGGGGTGGCCGGGGTGGCCGGGCTTCCCGGGGTGACCGGGATGGCTCGGCTGTCCGGGGTGACCGGGCCAACCGGGGTGACCGGGCCAACCGGGGTGACTCGGGTGACCAGGCTGCTCCGGGTGGCCGGGCTCGCCGGGCGGACCGGGCTGACCGGGCTGACCCGGCTCGCCGGGCTGACCCGGGTGACCAGGCTCCCCAGGCTGACCGGGCTCGCCGGGCTGACCGGGCTCACCCGGCTCGCCGGGCTGACCCGGGTGACCAGGCTCCCCAGGCTGACCCGGATGGCCAGGAGCACCGGGCCACCCCGGAATGCCCGGGTGGCCGGGGAGGCCCGGAACCCCGGGCCCACTCGGCGGCTGACCAGGCACCCCAGGCCCACCCGGCGGCTGCCCCGGAACCCCAGGAACTCCCGGACCGCCGGGAACCCCCGGACCGGGAACCCCCGGACCGGGAACCCCCGGACCGGGAACCCCTGGACCGCCCGGAACCCCGGGCCCGGGCGCCCCCGGCCCACCGGGCTCACCCGGCTCCTCGACGGGAGGCAGCGGCTTGGTCGGCCGGTCCGGGTCCGGCTCCGGGTCGTGGGGGCGCGGGTGAGACCCGTACCCCGGCCGGTTCTCTTCACGGTCGGCGGCAGGGACGCCGCTGTCCCCCGTACCCCCGGACGGTGGCCGGACCGGTGACGGCCCGGCGGCGGCCGGCGGGCGCGACGTCGGCGGCGCCGATGCCGGCGGGGGTGAGGAAGGCGGCAGCGTCGGGACGATGACCGGGCCGTCGGACGGGGCCGGGAGGAACGGCGGGGCGGCGGGTTCGGCGTTGGTGTCGAGGGCTTCCGGGCCTGCGGTGATGGCTGCCAGGGTGGGCAGCGAGGCGAGCACGACGAGGAGGCCGACGACGAGGATGTAGCGGCGGGTGGGGCCGGCGACGGTGTCGGCGCGGTAGACGCCGTTGAGGCGGCGGCGCATGACCTTGAGTGGGGGGACGAGGCCGTCGGCGGGTGGTTCGTGGTCGTTGTGGGCACCCGGCACGGCTGCTGTCCTCCCCAGGATCCGTGCGGGCCGTGAACATTCATGCCCGCACATGCGTCGCTCGAAGGGGGAAACGACGCGCGGTCCGGGAGGCAGCGGATCGGCGGGGCGTGAAAAAAGGTCGGCGTGGATGAATCGCCACGAATTCGGACAGACCGGTACGGGCAAATCACGAACAAAATTCCGGACTGTGATCAGGCTGACCTGTGGGCGGGGTCACCACAGGTGCGAGGATGACAACCAGACGGCACCGCCGCCGTCGCCTCCACGCACCGGGCGCCACACGCGCCGGATGCGGGCGGGCGCACCGGGGCGGAGCCGTTGCTCCCCCGGGCGCGGTCGACCCCCGACCTCGCCGCACCGCCGCGCGAGGCCACACCCCGGCCGGGCACGGCGTCTTGACAGCGCGCCGCGCGGACGGGACACCCCCGCCGCGGGGTCACAGACGAACAGGGAGACACGGATGGCGAAGGGCGACCTCGAGACGGTCGGCGCTGACGCGCCCGCCGGTGGTTACGTCCAGCTGCTCACCCCGGACGGGGACCGCGTCGAGCGGGTCACCGGCCCGGACGGCACGGAGTACTCCGTCGACTTCACGGACGCCGAGTACCGCACGCTCTACCGCGACCTGGTCACGGTGCGGCGGCTCGACGCGGAGGCGACCGCCCTGCAGCGGCAGGGCGAGCTGGGCATCTGGGCGAGCCTGCTCGGGCAGGAGGCCGCTCAGGTCGGCGCCGGCCGGGCGATGCGGCCGCAGGACATGGCGTTCCCCACCTACCGCGAGCACGGCGTGCTCTACACCAGGGGCATCGACCCGATCATGCCGTTCGGGCTGTTCCGCGGCGTGAACCAGGGCGGGTGGGACCCGCAGGAGTACAAGTTCAACCAGTACACGATCGTCATCGGGGCGCAGACCCTGCACGCCACCGGCTACGCCATGGGCATCACCATGGACGGCAAGACCGGCTCCGCCGACGGCGAGGCCGTGATCGCGTTCTTCGGCGACGGCGCTACCAGCCAGGGCGACGTCAACGAGGCGTTCGTGTGGTCCGGCGTCTACCACGCGCCCATCGTGTTCTTCTGCCAGAACAACCAGTACGCGATCAGTGAGCCCCTGGAGCGGCAGACCCGCATCCCGCTGTACCGGCGCTCGTCGGGCTTCGGCTTCCCCGGCGTGCGGGTGGACGGCAACGACGTGCTGGCCACGTTCGCGGTGACCCGGGCGGCGCTGGACAACGCGCGGCAGGGCCAGGGCCCGACGCTGATCGAGGCGTACACGTACCGGATGGGCGCGCACACCAGCTCCGACGACCCGACCCGCTACCGCATCGCCAGCGAGGTCGAGTCGTGGAAGGTGAAGGACCCGATCTCGCGGCTGAAGGCGTTCCTGGAGAAGCAGCAGGTCGGCGACGCGGCGTTCTTCGCGGAGGTCGACGAGCAGGCCAAGGCGGAGGCCATCGCGCTGCGCGAGCGCGTCCTGGAGCTGCAGGACCCGGACCCGGTGACCATGTTCGACCACGTCTACCCGCACGGGTCGCCCGAGGTCGACGCCCAGCGCGAGGCGTTCCAGCGGTACCAGGCCACGTTCGAGGGGAGCGCGCACTGATGGCCGAGATGATGACTCTGGGCAAGGCGCTCAACGCCGGGCTGCGCAAGGCGCTGGAGGACGACCCGAAGGTCGTCATCATGGGCGAGGACGTCGGCAAGCTGGGCGGCGTCTTCCGCATCACCGACGGGCTGCAGAAGGACTTCGGCGAGGACCGGGTGATGGACACCCCGCTCGCCGAGTCGGGCATCGTGGGCACCGCGGTCGGCCTGGCCATCCGCGGGTACCGGCCGGTGTGCGAGATCCAGTTCGACGGGTTCGTGTTCCCCGCGTACAACCAGATCGTCACGCAGGTGGCGAAGATGCACTACCGGTCGCTGGGGCGGCTGCGGCTGCCGATCGTCATCCGGATCCCGTACGGCGGCGGCATCGGCGCGGTGGAGCACCACTCGGAGTCGCCCGAGGCGTACTTCTCGCACACCCCCGGCCTGAAGGTCGTGACGTGTTCGAACCCGTCGGACGCCTACACGATGATCCAGCAGGCGATCCGCTCCGACGACCCGGTCGTGTTCTTCGAGCCGAAGCGCCGGTACTGGGAGAAGGGTGAGGTCGAGTTCTCCGACTTCCCGCTGCACGCCAGCCGGGTGGTGCGCGAGGGCACGGACGCGACGGTGCTGGCGTACGGCCCGATGGTGAAGGTCGCCACGGACGCCGCCTCGGCCGCCGCCGAGGACGGCCGCTCGCTGGAGGTCATCGACCTGCGCACGCTGTCGCCGCTGGACCTCGGCCCGGTGTACGCGTCGGTGCGCAAAACCGGCCGCTGCGTCGTCGTGCACGAGGCGCCGGGCAACCTGGGGCTGGGCGCGGAGATCGCCGCCCGCGTCACCGAGGAGTGCTTCTACTCCCTGGAGGCGCCGGTGCTGCGGGTCGCCGGCTACGACATCCCGTACCCGGCCGCCCGGGTCGAGGAGGAGTACCTGCCGGACCTGGACCGGGTCCTGGACGCCGTCGACCGCGCGTTCGGCTGGTGACGCCGATGTCGCGGATCAAGGAGTTCACGCTGCCCGACCTGGGCGAGGGCCTCACCGAGGGCGAGATCCTGGCCTGGCTGGTGAAGGTGGGCGACACCGTCGAGCTGAACCAGCCCATCGTCGAGGTCGAGACCGCGAAGGCGGCCGTCGAGATCCCCGCGAAGTGGGCGGGGCAGATCACCCGGATCTTCCACGAGGCCGGCACGGTGGTGGAGGTCGGCGCGCCGATCGTCGCCATCGACACCGACCCGTCGGCGGGGCCGGTCGAGCCGGCGCCGTCGGCCGCGTCGCTCGCGGCGGTCGAGGTCGCGCCCGCCGAGGGCATGGTCGAGCCCGGCATGATCGGCGGCCCGGCCCCCGGGGGCCGGACCGCGGTGCTGGTGGGTTACGGCCCGCGGACCACCACGGCCAAGCGCCGCCCCCGCCGCACAGACGGGGGTACGCCGCCGGCGAGCGCCCCGCCTGCGGCGGCTGCCGCAGCACCGCCCGTGGCCCCCAGTGCACCGCCCGCGCCCGTGCCGGCCCCGCCGGCGACCAACGGGGACGGGCCGGTGCTCGCCAAGCCGCCGGTGCGCAAGCTCGCCCGGGACCTGGGCGTCGACCTGGCCACCCTGACCGGGTCCGGGCCGCACGGCTCGATCACCCGGGCGGACGTGGAGCGGGCGGTGGCCGTACCCGAACCGGTGGCGGCGGCCCCCGCGGCCGCGACCGTCGCGGCCCCGATCTTCGACGCCTCCCGCGAGCAGCGCGTGCCGGTGAAGGGCGTGCGGAAGCTGACGGCGCAGAACATGTCGGCGTCGGCGTTCACGGCCCCGCACGTCACGGAGTTCGTTACCGTCGACGTGACCCGCGGCATGAAGGTGCTCGACAAGCTGCGCGAGCACCGCGAGTGGCGCGACGTGAAGGTCTCGCCGCTGCTGCTGGCGGCGCGCGCGGTCGTCCTGGCCGTGACGCGGCACCCGATGGTCAACTCGACGTGGGCGGGCGACGAGATCGTCGTCAAGGAGTACGTGAACCTGGGCATCGCCGCGGCGACCCAGCGCGGCCTCATCGTCCCCAACATCAAGGACGCGGGGCGGCTGTCGCTGCGCGAGCTGGCGGAGGCGCTGAACGCGCTCGTGGCCACCGCCAGGTCGGGCAAGACGCCCCCGGCCGACATGTCCGGCGGGACGCTGTCCATCACGAATGTCGGTGTGTTCGGCATCGACACCGGCACGCCGATCCTGCCGCCCGGCGAGACGGCGATCCTGTGCCTCGGCGCGATCCGCCCGACCCCGTGGGTCCACAAGGGGAAGATCAGGATCCGGCAGGTGACGACGCTCGGGCTGTCGTTCGACCACCGCATCGTGGACGGGGAGCTCGGCTCGCGCTTCCTGGCCGACGTGGCGGCGTTCATGGCCGATCCGGAGGGCTGCGCGCTCACCTGGGGATAGTTTCGTTCAGTCAGTCAAATCGGTTCCCAGCCTTCGATCCTTAGGCTGGTGCGGCAGATCACCTCATAAAGCGGTACCGGAGACGGGTCCTGCGCGGTTTACTGGAGTAGTAGTCAACCGCGCAGGACAACCGAATATGTCCGGAAAGTGAGCCCCACCATGAGCATCATCGCCAAGCTCCGCACCAGCGCCCGCAACGCCCGCAACGCCCGCGCGATCGACCGGGCCCTCCGCTCGGCCCCGACCCAGGCGATGCGCGACGAGATCCTCCTGATCTCGCAGCGCAACAGCGGCTGATAGGCCACCATCGACGTCCCGTCCGGCTCACCGGGCGGGACGTTCCCGTACCCGGGCGGCGTACACCGGGATTCCTCCACGCCGGACCGCCCGGTACGGTTGGGCACGGTCATCGTGCCGTCTCCCCTCCCCCGGGAGCCCCGGCAGAATGGCCGGGAGCCGCCCCGGTGGCCCCGCACGGCCGGCGTTCCCCGTGGTCCGGACGGGACACCGGCACGGCTGAGAGGACATCGAGGAGGCGCGCATGACGTCCGAGGGGCAGCACGCCGGCCGGCAGCCGGCCGAGGCCACGTCGGGCGAGGGCGGAGCACGAGGGTTCGGCTCGGAGGGATTCCCACCCGAGGCCGACGACCGCCCCGGCTCCTGGGCGCCCGGCGCCCCGCACGCCTACGGCCCGCCGCCGTACCCCGAGCCCGAGTCCGGCTCGCCGTTCGTGGTCCCCGCGGTCCCCAGCCCGCCCGCCACACCCCCGCAACCCACCTTCGCCCCCAACGGCGGCGCCCTGCCCCGCCGCGGCGCCCGCGCCGGCCAGTCCCTGGCCCAGCCCGAACCGTGGGCCGCCGCCGAGGCGTTCACCCCGCAGTCCGAACGCGGCCGCGCCCCCGAACCCCCGCCGCAGCCCACACCCCCGCCGCCCGCCACCCCGGACCCGGCCTCCCGCGCCCAGAACCTCGGCGCCCTGCACACCCGCGGCGGCCGCGACTCCGGCGGCTACCCCGCCGTCCAGCCCCCCACCGAGGCCCCCTCGGCTGTTCCCCCGCAGCCCGCCGCCGGGCGCGCGTCGGCCGGCCGCGCCTCCGTCCCGGTCCCGGGCGCCCAACGCCCCGACGACGCCCCCGCAGTCCCGGCCCCGGCGTTGCCCGCCTTCCCGCCGCCGACGAGCATCCCGCCCGGCCCCATGTCCGCCGGGCCGCGCAAGCCCGCCGACGGCATCTCCGTCTTCGGCGGCCAGCGCGTCCGCGTCCCCGGCGCCAGCCTCACCGGCCTGCCCGACGCCCCCCGGCCGGCGGAGCCCTTCAGCTCCGGTGCGCCCTCCTCGGGTGCGCCGGCCTCCGGGTTGGGACTGCCCGGGTCGCGGGTGCCTGCCTCCGGGCCGCCCGCCTCTGCGCCGCCGGTTCCTGGGTCTCCGGGGCTGCCCGGCCGGAGCGGTGACCTCGCCGGTCGCGGCGGCGGCGCCGCTGACCTCAGCGGTGGCGGCTTCCCCGCCCGCGGCTCGGGCGACATCGGCGGCCGTGACGATCTTGCCGGCAGCGACCTGCCGGGCCGTGGTTCCGGCGATCTCGCCGGGCGGGGTCCTGCTGACCTTTCCGGTCGCGGCTCCACCGACCTCCCGGTCCGCGGCTCCGGCGACCTGGGCGGCCGCGGCTCTGCCGACCTTCCGGTCCGCGGCTCTGCCGACCTTCCGGTCCGCGGCTCTGGCGACCTGGGCGGCCGCGGCTCCACCGACCTCCCGGTCCGCGGCTCCACCGACCTTGGCGGCCGCGGTTCCGCCGACCTTGCGGGTCGCAGTTCCGCCGACATTGCGGGTCGCAGTTCCGCCGACATTGCGGGTCGCGGTTCTTCGGACTTTGCCGGGCACGGCCCTGACGACTCGGCCCGGCGCGGGTCTGCCGACGCCACCGGGTACGACACCCCCGACCTGGCGGGTCGCGGTTCCGCCGGCTTCGCCGGGCACGGTCCCACCGACTCCGCCGGTCGCGGCTCTGCCAACCTTCCGGTCCGGGGCTCCGCGGACCTCGACCCGGCGGGCCGCGGCTCCGCCAACCTTCCGGTGCGCGGCTCCGCCGACGCTGCCGGCCGCGGCTCCGCCGACCTGGCCGGTCGCGGCCCCGCCGACCTCCCCGTTCGCGGCGGTGGCGAGTTCGCGCAGGCCGAGCGGCGCGACGAGCCCGCCCAGGGTGTGCCGCAGCCGCGCGTCCCCGAGCCGCAGGCCCGGGCCGCGTCGGCGAGCGCCTCCGTCCCCGTCCCGAACCGCATGACGCCCCCGCCGAACCCCGACGACCAGCCCACCGGCTCGGCCCCCACCACGCCGAAGCCCCGCGTCTACGGCCGCCCCGCCGAGCCCGCCCCGGACGCCGCCGGCCACGACGGCCCGGCCCCGTGGGCGCCGCCGTCCGACCAGGACGAGCGCTCGGGCGGTTGGCAGCCCCCCGCCCAGGGCGCGGCCAGGGCGTCGGCGGGTGTCCCCCGCCCGACGAGCCCGTCCCCCGACGAGCGCCCGCACGCCGACCGGCCCGCCTCTGGCGGCTGGCACGCAGACCCCGCCCGCCCGGTCAGCGGTGACGGCCCCGCCTCCGCCGGCTGGCACGCAGACCCCGCCCGCCCGGTGAGCGGCGACGGCCCGGCCTCCGGTGGTTGGCAGGCCCGTGACGCGTCCGCCGACGAGCCGGCCTCGGGTGGTTGGCAGCCGGCGTCCCGCCCGGACCAGGGTGTGGTGCGGGCCGCGGCGTCGGTGAGTGCGCCGTCCGCCGACGAGTCCGCGCCGGCCGACGGCTGGCCCGGCACCCCCGATCAGCAGCACGCCGTTGGCGCGTGGCCACCCCCGGACCGCCCGCACACCGCGGGCAGCACTGCCGCGGAAAGCTGGCCGGGCGCCGACGACCGCGACGCCGCCGCGCGCCCCGAGCCGGGCAGCTGGGCCGCACCCGAGGCACGCCGGCAGCCCGGCGCCGCCCCGTCGTGGGCGGGCCCGGACGCACGCCCGCCCGCCGCCGAGCCGACGTCGCCTTCCTGGCCGGCCCCGGACGACGCGGCCAACCACCAGCCCGGCGGCTGGCCCACCCCGGACCAGGACCGCCCCGAGACGAGCAGGCCGGACCAGGACCGTCCCGCGCCGGCCGGTTGGCCGGCCCCCGACGGCGAGGCCCGCCCCCAGAGCGGCGGCTGGCCGACCCCGGACGCCGACGCCCGCCACCAGAGCGGCGGCTGGCAGGCCCCCGACGGCGACGCCCGCCCCCAGCAGGGTGCGTGGCCGGTGCCGGGCGGCCAGGACAGGCCGCACGGCGGCCACCCCGGGCCCGACGGCCCGGCGGCGCGGCCCAGCAGCGGTGGTGCCGGCGGGTGGCCCGCGCCGGAGGACCGCGGCAGCGGCGGAGAGCAGCGCCCCGCCGGCTGGGCCGCCGCGTCCGGCGCCCACGACCAGCCGGTGGCCCGCGCGGCCGCCCCGGTCAGCGGGCCGCGGCAGGACAGTGGTCCCGGCGGCTCGGAGTTCGGCCGCCCGCCGTTCGGTGCGGGGCCGCAGAACGGGCAGGTCGACGGCGGCGCTCCCGACGGTCCGGAGGGGCCGCGCGGTGACGCCGCCGGTCGGCCCGTGGTGGCGCGGGCGACGGCCAGTGCGCGTGTGTCGCCGCCGCAGTTCGACGGGCCCGCCGGGCCGCCGCCGGTGAGTGGTGGGCCGGGCGGGTTCGGGTTCGACGACCCGTTCCGGGCGCCGGCGCCCGGGTCGCCGGTGGTGAACGGGCAGCACCCGTACAGCGAGCACACCGTGGACGTGTCCGGGCGGCGGGACGCGCCGCCGGCGGACGGGCAGCGGCCGCCGTTCGGGGAGCAGACGAGCGACCTCGCGGGCCGTGGGCGGGCGACCGCCGACCCGACGCAGGTGCAGGCGCCCGTGCAGGGTGCCCCGGCGCGGCCGACGGTGACGCCGCCGGGGCCGAACGAGACGTCGAGCTGGCCGACGGCCGATCCCGAGCAGGGGCGGTTCGACCAGTTCAAGGCGGCGACGGCGGCGGAGAAGCCGGCCGAGGCGCCGCCGAAGCCGGTCCGCAAGATCCTCGTGGTGCTGGCGGTGCTGGCGGCGGCGGTGCTGCTGGTGGCGGTGCCGATGTCGATCGTGTGGCTGATGGCGCGGCCGTCGGACAACGCGTTCACCGTCAACCCGGGCGAGTGCGTCAAGCAGCAGGGCGAGCGGGCGGTGCGGGCCGGGTGCTCGGACGCGGGCGCGTTCCAGGTGGCGTCGATCGTGGACACCAAGGAGCAGTGTGCCGACCCGGGCATGCCGTGGGTGGTCAACCCGACGGGCGGCGGCCGTACCCAGGTGCTCTGCCTGAAGCCGGCCGGCTGAGGGCCGGCGGACCGGGGCGGGACGTGACCAACGTCCCGCCCGCCGGGACGCCCCGACCGGGCAGACTGGCGCCATGACCGCACGCGTGAGGGCGCCGGAACTCCGGGGCCGTGGCTGGCTGAACACCGGCGGCCGGGACGTCACCCTGGCCGACCTGCGCGGCAAGATCGTCCTGCTGGACTTCTGGACGTTCTGCTGCATCAACTGCCTGCACGTGCTGGACGAGCTGCGCCCGCTGGAGGAGAAGTACGGCGACGTGCTGGTCGTCGTCGGCGTGCACTCGCCGAAGTTCGAGCACGAGCGCGACCCGGACGCGCTGGCCGCCGCGGTGGAGCGCTACGGCGTGACGCACCCGGTGCTGGACGACCCGGAGCTGCTGATGTGGCAGCAGTACGCGGCGAAGGCGTGGCCGACCCTGGCGGTGGTGGACCCGGCCGGTTACCTGGTGGCGTCGATGGCGGGCGAGGGCCACGCGGAGGGCCTGGCGCGCCTGATCGACGAGCTGATCGCCACGCACGACGCCACGGGCGCCCTGCACCGGGGCGACGGCCCGTACGTGCCGCCGGCGGAGCCGGAGACGGCGCTGCGCTTCCCGGGCAAGGCCGTGGCGCTGCCGGGTGGCGGGTTGCTGGTGTCGGACTCGGCGCACCACTCGCTGGTGGAGCTGGCCGCGGACGGCGAGACCGTCGTGCGCCGCATCGGCACCGGGCGGCGGGGCCGCGCGGACGGCCCGGCGGGGGCGGCGACGTTCTCCGAGCCGCAGGGCCTGTGCCTGCTGCCGCGGCACGAGGCGGAGGTCGCCGGGTACGACGTGGTCGTCGCCGACACGGTCAACCACCTGCTGCGCGGGGTACGCCTGGCGTCCGGCGAGGTGGTGACGGTGGCGGGTTCGGGGCGGCCGTGGCGTTCAGGGGTGGACGACCGCCCGCACGACGCGCTGGCGGCGGACCTGTCGTCGCCGTGGGACGTGGCGTGGTTCGACGGCCGGGTGGTCGTGGCGATGGCGGGCATCCACCAGCTGTGGTGGTTCGACCCGATCAAGCGCACGACCGGCGTGTACGCGGGCACCACGGTGGAGGCGCTGCGCGACGGCGACCTGCCGGACGTGTGGCTGGCGCAGCCGTCGGGCCTGTCGGCGGGCGGGGACCGGTTGTGGCTGGCGGACGCGGAGACGTCCGCGGTGCGCTGGGTGTCCGGCGGCGCCCTGCACACGGCGGTGGGCCAGGGCCTGTTCGACTTCGGGCACGTGGACGGCCCGGCCGGGCAGGCGCTGCTGCAGCACCCGCTGGGGGTGTGCGCGCTGCCGGACGGTTCGGTGCTGGTGGCGGACACGTACAACGGCGCGGTCCGCCGGTTCGATCCGGCGACGGACGCGGTGTCGACGGTGGCGACGGGCCTGGCCGAGCCGAGCGACGTGGTGCTGGCGGCGGACGGGGCGGTGTTCGTGGTGGAGTCGGCGGCGCACCGGCTGACCCGCCTGGCGCCGGGCGCGCTGGCGGCCGCGGGTGTGGTCGACGGCGGCCGGCGCCGCACGGAACGCCCGCCGTCGCCGCTGGCGCCGGGCGCGGTCACGCTCGACGTGATCTTCACGCCGGCGCCGGGGCAGAAGCTGGACACGACGTACGGGCCGTCGACGCGGCTGGAGGTGTCGGCGTCGCCGCCGGAGCTGCTGGTGGAGGGCGCGGGCGTCACGACGGACCTGTCGCGCCGCCTGGTGCTGGCGGAGGGGGCGGGGGTGCTGCAGGTGGTCGCGCAGGCCGCCACCTGCGACGTCGACGACGAGCACGCCGCCTGCCACCTCACCCGCCAGGACTGGGGGGTGCCGATCCGGGTGGAGCCGGGCGCCCCGGACCGGCTGCCGCTGGTCCTGCGCGGCCTGGACGCCTGAGCAGCCGGAGCCGCCGGACGCCGCCTCACGCGGCGTCACCGGAAGGGCGCCACCGTGAGCCCCGCGCCGGTGAGGGCGTCCCGCACCCGGCGGGCCAGCTCCACCGCCCCTAGGGTGTCGCCGTGCACGCAGATGGAGGCCACCGGGCACGGCACGCTGGCGCCGTCGGCGATGCGGACCCGCTGCTCGGTGGCCATCAGGACGGCCTGCGCCACGACGGCGGCGGGGTCGTGCAGGACGGCGCCGGGCTGCGAGCGGGGTACGAGGGTGCCGTCGGGGGCGTACGCGCGGTCGGCGAAGCCCTCGGCCACCACGGTCAGCCCGGCGTCGGCGGCGGCGCGGGCGAGCGCGGACCCGGGCTGGCACAGCACCGGTAGTGCCGGGTCGTACTCGGCGACGGCGGCGGCGACCGCCCCGGCCTGGACCGGGTCGACGGCGGCGGTGTTGTAGAGGGCGCCGTGCGGCTTCAGGTAGCGCACCCGGGTGCCGGCGACCCTGGCGAAGCCGTCGAGGGCGGCGAGCTGGTAGAGCACGTCGTCGCGCAGCTCGCCGGGGTCGTAGTCGATGCGGCGGCGGCCGAACCCGGCGAGGTCGCGGTAGCCGGCCTGGGCCCCGATCGCCACGCCCCGCCGGGCGGCGCCCGCGCAGACGCGGCGCATGGTGGACGGGTCGCCGGCGTGGAAGCCGCAGGCGACGTTCGCCGAGGTGACGACGCCGAGCAGGGCGTCGTCGTCGCCGAGGCGCCAGGCGCCGAAGCCCTCGCCGAGGTCAGCGTTGAGGTCCATGGAACCTCACCGTAGTGCCGGGCCGGGCCTGGGCGAGCGGGGTGACGTCGGCGACGACGCCGATGACGGGGTAGCCGCCGGTGGTGGGGTGGTCGGCGAGGAACACGAGCGGCCGGCCGTCGGCGGGGACCTGGACGGCGCCGAGGACGACGCCCTCGCTGGGCAGCTCGCGCTGCTCGGCGCGGCGCAGCGGGGGGCCGCTCAGCCGCAGGCCGACCCGGTTGCTGAGCGGGCTGACCGTCCAGTCGGTGGTGAACAGGGCGTCGGGGTCGGCGAACCAGTCGTCGCGCGGCCCGAGGGTGACGACCAGCTCGCCGGGCTCGGCGAGGTCGGGGGCTGCCGGGGCGGCGCCGGGGGTGCCGAGGGGCAGGGTCATGCCGTCGGCGAGCGGCGGCGGGCCGAGGCCGGACAGTGTGTCGGTGGACCGGCTGCCCAGCACCGGCTCGACGGCGACGCCGCCCGCGAACGCCACGTACGACCGCACGCCGGCGCGCGCCGGGCCGACGTCGAGGACCGCGCCGGCGGGCACCGGGACGGCCGCCCCGAACGCCACCTCGGCCCGGTCGACCCGCACCCGGGCGCGGGCGCCGGTCACCGCGACGACCGTGTCGCGCCGCACCCGCACGGCGCAGCCGCCGACGGTGGTCTCCAGGGCGGCGGCGCCGCCGGGGTTGCCGGCGAGCCGGTTGGCGCGGCGCAGGGCGGGCTGGTCGAGGGCGCCGGAGCGGGGCACGCCGAGGTGGGCGAAGCCGGGGCGGCCGAGGTCCTGCACGGTGGTGAGCGGGCCGGCCCGGACCACCTCGATCACGCGGCCACCAGCCGGACGCGGGTGCCGGGCGCGAGCAGCGCGGGCGGCTCGCGGCGCGGGTCGAACAGCGTGACCGCGGTGCGGCCGACGAGCCGCCAGCCGCCGGGCGACGCCGCCGGGTAGATGCCGGTGTACTCGCCGGCCAGGGCGACGGCGCCCGCGGGCACCCGCGGCCGCGGCGCGGGCAGCCGCGGCACGTCGCCGGGCAGGCCGGTCATGTACGCGAACCCGGGCGCGAACCCGCAGAACGCCACCCGCAGCTCGGTGCCGGTGAGCCGGGCGACGGCCGCATCGGTGCCGACGCCCCAGTGGCCGGCGACGAACCCGAGGTCCTCGCCGTCGAAGACGGCGGGGACCTCGACGAGCGGGCCGGGGGCCGGGGCCGTGGCGGGGCCGGGCGCCCAGCCGGGCAGCAGCCGCGCGGTCGCGGTGGGGTCGGCGAGCCCGTCGAGCAGGACGGTGCCGGCCCCGGGGACGATCTCGGTGACGGTCAGCTCGCCCCGCTCGCGGCGGCGCCACAGCTCCGCGCGCCACGCCTCGACGTCCGCGCACTCCACGAGCAGTGCGGACGCCCCCACCCGCCGTATCCTCATGGGGGTCATCCTGCCGGATGGCTGTGACATCACCCGCAGGCTACTTGCTGGTAACCTACGCTGCCGTAACCTGGAAGCCGTGACCACGACCGTCCCGTCCAGCAGGAATCCCGCCGACCTCGGCAAGCCGAGGATGCGCGGGTGGTTGCACGCGTACGCCTTTTTCGTCGCGCTCGTCGGCGGCATCGTCCTGTGCTCGCTGGCGGCCACCCGCCCCGGCGTCGCACCGGTCGTCAGCTGCGCGATCTACAGCCTGACGGTGTGCGGCCTGTTCGGCACGAGCGCGCTCTACCACCGCCGGGTCTGGTCCGAACGCGGCTACCAGATCATGCGGCGCATGGACCACTCGATGATCTTCATCTTCATCGCGGGCACCTACACGCCGTTCTGCGTCCTGCTGCTCAGCGAGAGCAAGGCCACGGTCATGCTGGCGCTGGTCTGGGGCGGGGCGCTCGGCGGCGTGGCCCTCAAGGTCGTCTGGCCGCACCTGCCCCGCTGGGTCGGCGCCCCGCTCTACCTGGCCCTGGGCTGGGTGGCGGTGGCGATCCTGCCCGACATCCTGCACGCCGGCGGGGTCACGACGCTGGTGCTGATGCTGGTGGGCGGCGCGACGTACAGCGCGGGAGCGGTCTTCTACGCCCTGCGCCGGCCGAACCCGTGGCCGACGGTGTTCGGCCACCACGAGTTCTTCCACGCGTGCACGCTGGTCGCCGCGGCCTGCCACCACGTCGGCATCTGGTTCGCCCTCTACGCCTGACGCGGACGACGAGCGGGCCCGTCCCCGTAGCGGAGGACGAGCCCGTGACGCGTGAGGGGGCCGATCAGACCGGCGGGCCGGGGCGGCGCACCTCGCGGTACTCCTCGACGACCTCACCCTGGGTCGTCGGGCGCACCACGGTCTGGCGGCGGCTGCGCCAGTAGAACATGGTCAGGATGAGCCCGACCAGGCCGGCGAGCATGAGGACCCAGCCGACGACGTACAGGTCGAGGAAGCCGATGCTTGCGTCGACGGCGAACGCGAGGATCGCGCCGAGCGCGATGAGGAAGATGCTGCCACCGATACCCACTGTGTCCTCCAGGATTCAGCCGTGTGCCGGTGGACATACCCATCGGGGTGAAAAACCAATCGGGCAAGCTGTAGGGCATGACCGCGCGCACCCTCGTCCTGCTCCGCCACGCCAAGGCGGACGACCCGCCGGGTTTGAAGGACATCGACCGGCCGCTGGTGATGCGGGGCCGGCTGGACGCGAAGGCGGCGGGGGCCTGGCTGGCCACTCGCGGGCTACTGCCCGACCTGGTTCTCTGCTCGGCGGCCCGGCGCACCCGGGAGACGTGGCACGGCGTGGCGCTGGGGCTGGCGGAGGCGGGCGCCGAGAGCGGCCCGGAGGTCCGCTACGAGCGGCAGCTGTACTCCGGTGACGTGGACGACCTGCTGGACGTGGTGCGGGTCGCCGACGAGGACGCCGCCACGATCCTGGTGATCGGCCACAACCCGACGGTGTCGGACGCGTCGGTGCGGCTGGCTCCGGACGAGGCGGCCGAGGCGTTCACCGGCCTGCAGACGGCGGCCCTGGCGGTGCACCGCTGCACCGGCCCGTGGACGACCCTGGGCCCGGCGACGGCGGAGCTGGTGGAGCGGCACACCGCGCGGCACTGACCGGCGGACACAACGACGGCCGGCGGGATTTGAACCCGCCGGCCGCCGGAGCACCGGATGCGTCAGAACGCCTCTTCGGGCAGCTCCATCGCGTCGAGGGTGGCGTTCTCGATGATCCGCCGGTCGGCGCCGATGCGCGGCAGCACCTCGCGGGTGAAGAACCGGGCCGCCGCCACCTTGCCGGTGTAGAAGTGCCGGTCCTTCTCGCCGACCTCGCCGCCGAGGGCCCGCAGCGCCACCTCGGCCTGGCGCAGCAGCAGCCAGGAGAGCACGACGTCGCCGAGGGCGAGCAGCACGCGGCGGCTGTGCAGGCCGACCTTGTACAGCTCGCGGGTCTCGCCGCCCTGCGCGGCCTGCAGCCAGGTCATCATCGTGCCGAGGACGGTCTGCAGCTCGCCGAGCGCCTTGCCGAGGGCGAGCCGCTCCTCCTTGAGCTGGCCGTTGCCGGCCTCGCTGTCGATGAACGTCTGGATCTCCAGGGCGAGCGCGCCGAGCCCGCGGCCCTGGTCCTTGACGATCTTGCGGAAGATCAGGTCGAGGCTCTGGATCGCCGTGGTGCCCTCGTACAGCGTGTCGATCTTGGCGTCGCGGACGTACTGCTCGAGCGGGTAGTCCTGCAGGAAGCCGGAGCCGCCGAAGGTCTGCAGCGACTCGTGGCCGAGCAGCTCGTACGCCCGCTCGGAGCCGACGCCCTTGACCAGCGGCAGCAGCAGGTCGTTGATGCGCTTGGCCTTCGTGGCGGTCTTCTCGTCGCCGGCGGCCTCGGCCATGTAGATGGTGTCCTGCCAGCCCGCGGTGTAGCAGACGAGCGCGCGCAGGCCCTCGACGTACGACTTCTGCAGCAGCAGCGAGCGGCGCACGTCGGGGTGGTGGGTGATGGTGACGCGGGGGGCGGCCTTGTTGGTGCTCTGCACCAGGTCGGCGCCCTGCACCCGGCTCTTGGCGTAGTCGAGCGCGTTGAGGTAGCCGCTGGACAGGGTGGCGATCGCCTTCGTGCCGACCATCATCCGGGCGTACTCGATGATCATGAACATCTGGCGGATGCCGTCGTGGATGTCGCCGAGCAGCCAGCCCTTGGCCGGGGTGCCGTGCTCGCCGAACGTCATCTCGCAGGTGTTGCTGACCTTGAGGCCCATCTTGTGCTCGACGTTCGTGGCGTAGACGCCGTTGCGCTCGCCCAGCTCGCCGTCGGCGTCGAAGTGGAACTTCGGCACGATGAACAGCGACAGGCCCTTGGTGCCGGGGCCGCCCGCGCCCTCGACGCCGACCGGACGCGCCAGCACGTAGTGGATGATGTTGTCGCTCAGGTCGTGCTCGCCCGAGGTGATGAAGCGCTTGACGCCCTCGATGTGCCACGAGCCGTCGGGCTGCGGGACCGCCCGGGTGCGGCCGGCGCCGACGTCGGAGCCGGCGTCGGGCTCGGTGAGCACCATCGTCGAGCCCCACTGCTTGTCGATGAACAGCTGCGCCCAGTTCTTCTGCTCGTCGGTGCCCTCGACCTTCAGGACGTGCGCGAACGACGGGCCCGACGCGTACATCCAGATGGGGGCGTTGGCGCCGAGAACCAGCTCGGCGATCGACCACCAGAGGGCGCGCGGCGCGGTGGTGCCGCCGAGCGAGGCGGGCAGGTCGAGGCGCCAGAACTCGGCGTCCATGAAGGCGCGGTAGGACTTGTGGAACGACTCCGGCAGCGGCGCGGTGTGCGTGGCCGGGTCGAAGCGGGGAGGATTGCGGTCACCGTCGACGTAACTGGCCGCGAGATCCTCGCGGGCGAGACGGTCCACCTCGGCGAGAATGTCGCGCGCGGTGTCGATGTCGAGCTCGGCGTACGGCGGCTTGCCGAACGCGCGGTCGGCACCGAAGACCTCGAAGAGGTTGAACTCGAGGTCCCGCAGGTTGCTCCTGTAGTGGCTCATGGCGCTGGCCCCGCTTCCCGGACAAGGGGTTACCCGTCAGTAACGATCACTGTATTACCCACGAGTAGCTTTCGACAACCCCTTCGCGGAGGGCGTCACAGCACCGCCGATCGAGAGCCGCCTGTCACCCACATCGGCATCGACGGAGCAACCTTTCGGACATTTGCAAGCCGACGCGCCGCCGGACGTATCGAGCCGGGAAGCGCATCGTTTAACGGACAGAGGGGTCCGTCGTTTCGATGTGTCGATGCGCCGGACATGACCGGGGGAGGTCCCCATGCTGTTCGCCCAGATCCGGAACTTCGTACCCGCTCCGCGACAGCCCGACCAGCCGAAGCGGTACGTCGGCCGGCACCGCGTGCCCGAACCCGTCGAGGCGCCCGCCCCGCAGCCTGCCCCGCAGCCCGCCCCCAGCGGCGAGACCGAACCCGAACCGGTCCAGGTCTAGCTGCCCGCGGCGCCGTACTCCCAGCTCGGCAGCGGCGCCGCCGAGCCGGTGTCGGCGCCCGTGTACTCCAGCAGCACCAGCGCGATGTCGTCGTCCAGCCGGCCGCGCACCCACTCGACGAGGGCGGTCTCCAGCGAGGCGAGGCCGTCCGCGACCGTGCCGTGGCCCAGCAGCCGCCACGCCCGGTCGGCCGTCGGGAAGAACTCGCCGTCCCGGCGCGCCTCGCCGAGCCCGTCGGTGAACAGCAGCAGCCGGTCGCCCGGCTCCAGGCGTTCCACCCGCGGCCGGGCCACCGGCATGAACCCCAGCGGCGGCGCCGGGGCCGGCGGCTCCAGCGCGATGACCTGGCCGCGGCGCAGCAGCAGCGGCGCCGGGTGGCCGCAGTTGACGATCGTCAGCGTGCCGCCGCGCTCCTCCAGCAGGGCCGCCGTCACGAAGTCCTCGTCGCCGACGCTGCGGGCCACGGCCTTGTCCAGGTCCGCCACGATCGCGCGCAGGTCGGCCCGCTCGTACGCGACGTGCCGGTACGAGCCCAGCACGATGCTCGCCAGCCGCACCGCGTCCAGCCCCTTGCCGCGCACGTCGCCGATGATGATCCGCACGCCGTACGGGGTGTCCAGCGCCTCGTACAGGTCGCCGCCGATGTCGGCCGCGGCCGTCGCCGAGATGTAGCGCCCCGCCACCGCGATCGAGCCGACCCGCGGGCCGAGCGGCCGCAGCACGGCCGCCTGGGCGACGGACGCCAGCCGGGACAGCTCGGCGATCTGGTCGAGCTGCCGCTGCCGGATCACGGCCACCCCGGCGGCGATGCCGGTGGCCACGAGGATGCCGACGACGTTGACGATGCCGGCCAGCGTGGGCCGCCCGCCGTACGCGGCGAAGAACCCACCGACCACCGTGGACACCACGCCCACCGCGAGCACGATGCGCCAGCCGGCGAACGCCGCGGCCAGGAACGGCGCCGCCGCGAGCAGCCCCACGTAGTGGGCCTCGCCGCCGTCGGCCAGATCGATCGCCGCGACGAGCGCGAGCAGCACGAGGGCCGCGCCGAGACCGGCGCGGGATCCGGGGCTGAGCGGGCGTCGGCCCGTGGGCGGGAGCGTCATGGGTACGTCCCACAGCATGCCTGATGCACGCCCGCGACTGAACCGGGTTGACCCCTCGTCCGATGCCGAACTGACCGCCCGTCGCGCCCGGGAAGATCGACCCGGTGAGCCGCGATCAGCGGGGCGTGTCGCGCCGGTGACACGATGATCGGATGGAGCCCGACCTGCGCGCGGCACTGCGGCACGCCCTCCGCTGGACCGACCCCGGCCCGGCCGCCACCCACCTGGTCAGCGACCGCTCCGGCTGGTGGCGCGACCCGGCCGTGCTGGGCCGGCTCGGCGCCGCGCTGGGGGCGCTGCACCCGCGCCCCGACGTGGTGGTGGCGCCGGAGAGCACCGGCTTCATCGTCGGCCCGCTGGTGGCCGCGGCCGTGGGCGCGGGGTTCGTGGAGGCGTACCGGCCGCGACCCGTGCCCGAGCCGATGAGCTGGGGCACCGCGTCCGGCGACCACCGGGGCGCCGACGTGACCCTCGGCGTGCGGGCGCACCTCGTCGCGCCCGGCCAGCGAGTGCTCATCGTGGACGACTGGGTGACCACCGGCGCGCAGCTGCGGGCGGTCCGGGCGGCCCTGCCGCACGCCGAGATCGTCGGCGCGGCCGTGATCGTCGACGAGTCCCCGCCGGCGGTGGCCGCCGAGCTGGGTGTCCGGTCGCTGCTGACCGGTACGGACCTGGACGCGGTTGAGTAGCGCTACTCACGAGCCCCGCCCGGCGCCCGCGCAGGATGATCGCCATGACCGCACTCCGCAGGACCGCCGCCCTGGCCGTCGGCAACTGGCTCTCCCGCACCTACCTGATCGGCGTCGCGCTCGTCGTGCTCTGGGTCGTCTGGCTGTCGGCCACCGGCGACGGCAGCGGCGACGCCAACCTCGCCGGCGTCTGGCCCATCCTCGTCACGCTGCCCGGCTCGTACCTCGGGGTGGCGCTGACCGTCGCGGCCGACGGGGCGGGCGCGATGCCGTTCCTCGTCGTCGGCCTGACCTTCGGCGCGCTGCTCAACGCCGTCGTGCTGGGCATGATGGCGCGCACCGTGCGCGAGTACCGCGCCCGGCGGCGCACCGCCTGACCGGCGCCGTCAGCGCACCGCCAGCGGCGACAGCGTCCCGAACGCCCGGCGCAGGTGGGTGGCCGCCTCGTGCTGCGCCCGGTCCGCCTTGTCCAGCACGGCGGACGCCCCGAAGAACTCGTGCATGACGCCGTCGTAGCTGCTCAGCCGCGTCGGCACGCCGGCCGCGTCCAGGTGCCGGGCGAACTCCTCGCCCTGGCTGCGCAGCACGTCGCGCTCGTCGATGATGACCAGCGTCGGCGGCAGCCCCGCCAGCTCGTCCGCCGGGATCGACAGCAGGTCGACGCGCGGGTCGCGGACGGCGCCGGGCACGCCGTCGAACGCGTGCATCGCCATCCACGACAGCAGCGGCCGGGTCAGCGGGCGGGCGTCGGCGGCGTCGGCCATCGACTCGCCGAACTGCTCGCCGGTGGTCAGCGGGTACACCAGCACCTGGGCGACCGGCGTGCGGCCGCCGGTGCGGGCCAGCTCCCAGCTGGTCGCGGCGGCCATCGTGCCGCCGACCGACTCGCCGCCGACCGCCACCCGCTCCGGGTCGCCGCCGAACTCGGCCGCGTGCTGCAGAATCCACCGGTACGCGGCCAGCACGTCGTCGTGCGCGGCGGGGAACACCGCCTCGGGGGCGCGCCGGTACTCCGGCGACACCACGATCGCCCCGGTCTTGTTGACCAGGCCGCGGCAGGAGGCGTCGTACGTGTCGACGTCGTGCAGCACCCACCCGCCGCCGTGCACCCACAGCACCACCGGCAGCGGCTCGACGTACGAGCCGGTCGGGTGGTAGATCCGCACCGGCAGCTCGCCGCCCGGGCCGGGGATGGTGATGTCGCGGACGTCGCCGACCGGCTCCGGGGCGGTGGACCGCCCGTCCTCCTCCAGGATCCGGCGCACCGCGTCCACCGGGGTGGGCTGCTTGCGGGCCTGGGCGGGCTCCAGGATCTCGACCGGCTGCGGGCCGAGCGCCGAGAACGCGTCGAGCAGCCGCTGCGCCTGCGGGTCCAGCGTGCCGGACGGGTCGGTGGCCAGGGTCTTCACCCGCCCGGACGCCAGGTCGCGGACCCGGTCGGCGACGGCCGCCAGCGGGTCGGCGATCCGGTGCCCGAGCGCCGACGACGGCGCGTTCGGGTGCGGGTACGTGGGCGCGGACCGCTTCGCGGCCAGGAACCGCCGGCCCAGCTCGGCCATCGCCGCCGGGCCGGCGTGCTTGCGCAGCCGCGGCAGCAGGACGGTCTCCTCCTCGGCGACGTGGGCGCGCACGAACGCGACGAGCCGGGCCAGCGCTTTCTCGAACTCCGGCTCCCCCGGGTCGGCCGCACCGATCGTGACCAGCAGTTCCTTCATCGCCTGGTGCTCGTCGCGGGTGTGCCGCGCCTGCTCCGGGCCGACCGCCTGCGCCAGCGCCGGGTAGAGCACCCGCTCCTCGGCGTCCGCGTGCAGGGACAGCTCGAACGCGACCTGGTTGGCCAGCACGCGGCGGTCGCCGCGACCCGCCTCCAGGTGCTGGAACTGGCGTTCGACCATGGCGTGGTCGTCGGCGACGAGGTGGTCGACGTCGCCGGGCAGCGTCTCGTATGACAGCGGCATGACCTGCAGATACCCTGCCGGAACGGTGCTTATCCGCGCGAAGGGGTCCGCGATTACGGAGCCGTCCCGCTGGGCACGTTGGTCATCATGCGGATCACCACCGTCCTGGCCGTGCTCACCGTGCGGGACCTCGGCGGCGCCCTGAGCTGGTACGAACGCCTGCTGGGCCGCCCCGCCGACCTGCGTCCCATGGACGGCCTCGCCGAGTGGCACCTCACCGACGGCGGCGCCCTGCAGGTGGCCGAGGACCCGGCGACGGCCGGGCGGGCCTACCTGACCCTGGCCGTCGACAACCTCGACGCCACCATCAGCGACCTCAACTCCCGCGACCTGCACGTCGGCGAGGTCGTCGAGGGCGCCGTCGCGAAGCTCGCCACGCTGCACGACCCCGACGGCAACGCGGTCACGTTCGCCGAACCGCTCTGAGCACGCCATGCTGGGGCGGATGTACAACAGAGACTTCGATGTCGTGGTGTACGGCGCCACGGGCTTCGTGGGCGAGCTGACCGCCGGCCACCTGGCCGCCCACGCCCCCGCGGGCACCCGCATCGCCCTGGCCGGCCGCTCGGCGGAGAAGCTGGCCGCCGTCCGCGAGCGCCTCGGCGTCGACTGGCCGCTGGTCGTCGCCGACGCGGCCGACGAGCCTGCCCTGGCCCGGCTGGCGGCCTCCACCACGGTCGTGGCGACCACCGTCGGCCCGTACGGCAAGTACGGCCACGCCCTGGCCCGCGCCTGCGCCGCCGCCGGCACCCACTACGCCGACCTGACCGGCGAGGTGGTCTTCGTCCGCCGCAGCATCGACGAGAACCACGAGACCGCCCGGTCCACCGGCGCCCGGATCGTGCACTCCTGCGGCTTCGACTCCGTGCCGTCCGACATCGGCGTGCACGCCCTGTTCGACGCCGTCCGCGCCGACGGCGCCGGCGAGCTGACCGACACGACGATGGTCGTGACCAGCATGCGCGGCGGCATCAGCGGCGGCACCATCGACACCCTGCGCCACCAGCTCGACGAGCTGCGCGGCGACCGCGACCTGCGCCGGATGGCCGCCAGCCCGTACTCGCTCACCCCGTCGCGCGCCGACGAGCCCGACGTCGGCCGGCAGGAGGACCTGGTCACCGTGCCCGGCGCCGAGGTCCACCCGCGGCTGCGCGGCACGCTCGGCCCGTTCGTGATGGCCGGCCACAACACCCGGATCGTGCGCCGCAGCAACGCGCTGCGCGGCTGGGCGTACGGCCGCCGCTTCCGCTACCGCGAGACGGTGAGCACCGGCGCGTCGCCGCTGTCCGGCCTGGTCGCGCGGGGCACGAAGGCGGGCGTCGTCGCCTTCTACGCCGGCATGACGTTCCCGCCCACCCGGTTCGTCCTCGACCGCGTGCTGCCCAAGCCCGGCGAGGGGCCCGACGAGAAGACCCGCCGGAACGGCCACTTCACCGTGGACATCTTCACCACCACCGGCACCGGCGCCCGGTACCGGTCGCGCTTCAAGGCCACCGGCGATCCCGGGTACGCCGCGACGGCGGTCATGCTCGGCGAGGCGGCCCTGGCCCTGGCGCTCGACGGCGACGCCCTGCCGCCCTCGGAGGGCGGGGTGCTCACCCCGGCCACCGGCATCGGCGACGCGCTCGTGGCGCGGCTGCGCTCCGCCGGGGTGGAGATCACCGCCGGCCCCGCCTGATCGGCTCGTCCTGAGTGGACGGCGACGGGATTGTGGGTGTCGTACCGCGGACCTACACTGCGGCGGCACTACTTCACGGGGGATTCACACATGCGCATCAGGCACTCCATCTCTGCCGTCCTGACCACCACGTTCATCGCGCTGCTCACGACCGCCACCGCGGCCGCCGCCGCGCCCGTCGCGCCGTCGTTCGACGGTGACGACCTGCGCCGCGTCGAGGGCGGCGCCCGGGCCGCGGCCGCGTCGCTGCCCGGCTACGACGAGATCGTCCGCGACGGCGTCACGCTGCTGCACCGCCGCGAGCCGGTCGCCGCCACGCCGCGGACCGGCACGGGCGTCACCCGCTCCGACCTCGACGGCGACGGCCTCGACGACATCGCGGCGTTCGCCGACACCGGCGTGGTCGTGCGCTACTCGTCCGCGGCGCACCGCGACTACCTCATCACCGAGATCCCGGGCGGCACCGGCTGCGTCTGCTTCGGCACCGAGATCGTCGCGGGCAACTTCGACGGCGACCGCTACGACGACCTCGCGGTCGCCGACATGGACGAGGTCGACCTCAAGGCGCTCGGCTACCACGCCGGCGCGGTCTGGATCTTCCCCGGCGGGCCGGGCGGCCTCCAGGTCGACCGGGTGCAGCACGTCAACCTGAGCAGCGCGGGCGTGCCCGGCGCCTCGGCCGACGGCGACTGGTTCGGCGCGGCCCTGTCCAGCGGGGACATCACCGGCGACGGCCGCGACGAGCTGGCGATCGGCATCCCGGGCAAGCAGATCGGCTCGGCGCGCGGCGCCGGCGCCGTCGTCGTCCTCAAGGGCAGCGCCACCGGCATCGTCACCACCGGCGCCCAGTGGACCTCGCAGAACTCGGGCGGCGTGCCGGGCAGCGCGGAGACCAACGACGCGTTCGGCTCGGCGGTCGCCATCGGCAAGGTCAACAAGGACAAGCACGCCGAGCTGATCGTCGGCGCGTTCACCGAGAACGAGGGCGACCTCAACAACGGCAGCGGCACCGTCGTCCAGTTCTGGGGCGCCGCCGGCGGCTTCGCCACCTCGAAGGTCACCTCGGTCAGCGGCGAGGCGGCGACGGCCGCGTTCAACCGCGAGGGCACGTACCTCTGGATGTTCGGCATGAGCCTGGGCGTCACCGACACGAACAGGGACGGCTACGGCGAGGTCGTCGTCGGCGTGCCCGGCGCCCAGGTCGGCAGCGGCTGGGACCTCCAGCCCGGCGCGGTCGTGACCCTCAAGGGCAACGCCACCGGCCTCACCGCCAAGGGCCTGCGGGTCGCGTCGCAGGACACCCTCGGCGTCGGCGACTCGACCGAGAACGAGGACTGGTTCGGCGACTCCGTGTCCGTCGGCGACGTCACCAACGACGGCTACGGCGACATCCTGGTCGGCGTGCCCGGCGAGGACGTCGGCAAGGTCGCGGACGCCGGCGCGGTCGTGCTGCTCAAGGGCTCGAAGGACGGCATGGTCGGCGCCGGGTCGCAGACCATCGGCCAGAACACCGCCGGCGCGCCCGACGGCGCGGAGAGCGGCGACCGGTTCGGCGCGGCCGTCAGCCTGCTGAACCTCAACGGCGTCGGCGGGTTCGACGCCGTGATCGGCACCCCGGAGGAGACCCGCGACACCGCGGACCGCGACTTCACGGTCGGCAGCGTCACCACCTTCGGCGGCGGCCCGGGCGGCTTCAGCACCGGCTACGTCAAGTACGGCACCGACGTCGGCCACGAGGGCCTGCTGGTCAGCCGGTACGGCTTCTTCGTCAACGGCCTGTAGCGATCCGGGGGAATCGATGTCTCGTCCACTCCGCGCCGCGGCGCTGACCGCCGCCGCGGTGACCACCGCCTGCGTCGGTCTCGCCGGCCCGGCGCAGGCCGCCGCCACCGGCAAGGCCTCCGTCTACGACACCACCAAGGTCACCTTCAACGCCGCCGCGGGCAAGACCAACTCCGTGGTCATCACCCGCTCCGGCAACACCATCACCGTCGACGACCGGGTGGCGGTGACCGCGGGCACCGGGTGCCGGGCCGTCAGCGGCGACTCCACCAAGGTCCGGTGCACCACGCGCACGGCCCCGACCTGGATCAACGTCAACGTCTCCGACCTCAACGACACCGTCGTCAACAACGCCGACGTGGGCATCTCCGTGCGCGCCGGATCGGGCGACGACACGGTCACCGGCGGCCCCAAGCGCGACCTGCTGTACGCCGACTCCGGCCACGACAAGCTCTACGCCCGCGGCGGCAACGACTACGTCTACGCCGACGACGGCAACGACTACGTCGAGGGCGGCGACGGCGAGGACGACCTGCGCGGCGGCTGGGGCAACGACCGGCTGTTCGGCCAGGGGGCGTTCGACCGGCTCGACGGCAACGAGGGCAACGACACCGTCTACGGCGGCGACGGCGACGACTACCTGGAGGAGAGCCCGGGCCGCGACACCCTGCACGGGCAGAACGGCAACGACGAGTTCTTCCAGAACCACGACACCCCAGCGCCGCAGGACATGCGCGGCGGCCCCGGCTGGGACCGGGTGAACTACGGGTTCCGCACGCACGTCATCTACGCCGACCTCGACGGCCAGGTGGGCGACGACGGCCGCAAGGGCGAGGGCGACACCATCGCGCTCGACATCGAGGGCCTCGACGGCGGCTCGGCCAGCGACACCCTCGGCGGCAACGCGCTGAACAACTGGATCAGCGGCGGCGAGGGCAACGACCGCCTGTACGGCCGCGACGGCGACGACTCACTGCAGGCCGGCCCGGGCAACGACCGCATCGAGGGCGGCAACGGCGCCGACTGGCTCAGCGGCGAGTTCGGCGCGGACACCATGCTCGGCGGCTCCGGCGCCGACACCGTCAGCTACGGCGAGCGCCTGGTGACCGTGATCGCCGACCTCGACGGCGCAACCGGCGACGACGGCTCGGCGGGCGAGAAGGACACCATCGGCGCGGACGTCGAGAAGCTGTACGGCGGCTGGGGCGACGACACCCTCACCGGCAACGCGGGCGCCAACCTCATCCACGGCGACCACGGCGCCGACGTGGTCCGCGGTGGCGGCGGCGACGACGAGCTGGAGTCCGGCGAGGGCAGCCGCACCGGCACCGACCGGGTCTACGGCGAGGCGGGCGACGACGTCCTGCGCGGCGGCGGCTACGACGAGCGCGACCGCTACGTCCTCGACGGCGGCCCGGACGGCACCGAGCGGGGCGACACCTGCATCCCGGACTACCCGGGCGTCGGCGAGCTCGTGAACTGCGAGCGCCAGGAGAGTTGACCCGCACGACGACCGGCGGCCCCGGCCCGGCACCACGCCGGACCGGGGCCGCGGCGCGTCAGCCCACGCTCAGCCGACAGCCACGCCGCGTCAGCCGGCGCTCAGCCGCAGCCACGCCGGCGCCCGGTCGTGCACGAGCCGGTCGAACGGTGACAGCAGCGCCGTGCGCCCGGTGTACGGCCGCCCGACCGCGCCCGGGTCCACCCGCCACACCCCGGGCAGCCCCTCGACGACGACCTGCTCGCCGGAGTCGCCGACGGCACCGGGCTCGGCGCCGGTGCCGGGCACGTTCTCCCGCGCGATGCCCTGCGACCGCAGCCGGCGCGCCTCGCGCTCCCGCCGCGCCTCGTCGCGCGGCACCACCGGCAGGCCGGCCGGGTACACGCGGTCCGCCAGGCCCCAGTACCGCTGCCGGTCGCAGCCGCCCGGACGCCGCCAGCCGCGCCAGCACGTCCGCGGCGAACCGCTCGTTCGCGTCCAGCCACTGCCGGTGCTGCTCGCGCCACGGGAACACCGCCATGTCGGCCAGGTACAGCCGCAGGTCCTCGGTCGGCCGGATCATCGCGTTCAGCTCGGCCAGCGTCCGGTCCTGCTCCAGCGCCGCGGTCAGCTCCCCGGGCCGGTACGCCGACCCGAGCCGGCTCCACAGCACCAGGTCGGCGTCGGGCGCCGCGCCTCCTGCCGGTCGATGGTCCGCACGGCGCGAGACCAGCCGCCCGGGCGGGATGCGCGGGCCGTCAGACGCGCTGGAAGACGGTGCCCGCGTAGACGTTGACCCACCACGAGCAGTCCATCCAGGTGCTGACCTCGAAGTAGCCGCCGCGCGCGCCGTAGTGCCCGTTCAGCGTGAGGGTGCCGGTGGCCTGCGACGAGCTGACGACCTCGAAGCCGTACTGCTGGCCGTGCCACCGCAGGTGCATGAACCCGCCGGACGGGTCGGTGCACCGGTACGCGACGTACGCACGGTAGTCGGCGGTGGGGATGCGCAGCGTGGGCGACGACCAGGACGACGTGGTGCCGCTGTACGAGGCGATCCGGCGCGGCACGCGGCGCACGACGTCGACCGCGTCGAGGCGCTCGGCGGCCTGCCGGGCGGCGGTGGCCGGGCGGACGGCCTTCCACGTGCCGCTGAAGCGCGCGGTGGCCGTCCGGGTGAACTGGCCGCGGTCGTTGGCGACGGCGCGGCCCACGTAGGTCCAGGTGGGGGTGCCGGAGCGCCGGAAGTAGAACAGCACCGGCTGGCGGTTGCCGGTCGCCTTGGTCCAGACCCGGCCCGCGAGGGTGATGGTGCGGCCCTGCAGGAGCGGCTCGGGGGCCGCGTTGAACGTCATGTTGACGGGCGCGGGCGCCGCCTGGACGGCCGCCGGCGCGACGCCGAGCAGGGTGCCCGCGGCGAGCAGCAGGGTGACGGACCGGACGATGAAGCGACGCATGCGGCTCGTGCCTTTCGTTGTGGCTGTGCCCGTCCACTGTGCGCCGCGCCTGCCCGATTTGCACTAGTACGGTTAGTTAACCACCGGTCCAGGATCGCCCGTCCGGCCCGGCGGAGCCGCCGATCGGCGCCGTCCCGCCGCCGGCCCATCCGGCGCGCGCGGCGAGGTTGCGTCGATTCGCGGTCGGCACCGCGCGGGCCGCCTGATTCGCCCGGCCCGGTGGGAGGATCAGCCGGTGACCGTGTTCGCCTGCCGCGCCTGCGGCGCCGCGCTGACCCGCGGCCTGTCCCGGGTGCCCCTGGCAGCCCTGGGCGAACCGCTCGCCCCCTTCGAGGTGCCACCCGGCGAGGACTGCCCGCCGTGGATCATGCCCGGCGCGTACGCGGTCGACCCGGAGCCGGACGACCCGCCGGTCAGCCCGGCGCCACGCCTCGGCACGGTCCTCATCAACGCCGCCGACCTGCTCGACCGCCGCCTGCACCCCGACCCCCGCCGGCTCGTCGGCTGCTGCGGCCTCGACGGCTGCGACGGCCCCAACCTGGTCTGCGCGTGCGGCGCCGAGATCGCCACCGAACGCTCCGACTGCTGGACGCCCCAGGTGGTCCTGCTGGAACCCGACGCCGTCAGCTGACCCGCTCGCCACCCGTCCGGTACGGGTACGCCCGCATCCGCCCGGCGGTCAGATCATGGAACGCCCGCAGCAGCCGGTCCCCCGGCAACCCCGCCAGGCGGTACTCGACCCGGCCGCCGTGCGCGAAGCGCACCGTGACCGACGCCAGGTCCGCGAGATAGCCGCCCTGCACGTCGGCGAGGGTCGCCACGTGCACGCGCACCGGCGCCCCCACGTTTTCGGGGACCGTCTCCAGGGCCCGCCGCCGCGTGCCGGGCAGCGCCAGCCACGGAAAGCACAGCGCCCACGTCGCCGCCCAGGGCACGCCGATCTCCACCTCGAGGACGAACCTCTCGACGGCGCACAGCACGGCCAGCCCGGCGTACACGAACGCGGCGATCAGGATCACCCGCCCGGCCGTCTCGAACGGCGTCAGCATCACGATCATCGCCACCGACCACAGCACCGCCGCCACGATCCCGCCCGCCACCAGGCCGCGCCACACGACGTAGTCGTAGTCGGCCAGCCGCGACCGCGTGTACCACCGGACGTGCTGCACGTCGAACCCGTCCTTGCGGAACCGCAGCTCGACCTCGCCGCCCGGCTCCGCCATCACTCCACTGATCCGCGCCACGGGCCCGAGGCTAGGAAGGGCACCGGGCCCGGCACCCGCCCTTTCGTGCGGCGGCCGGGTCATGCGCGGCGCACGCCCGGGCCGCCCGTCCGCCTGCGAGGATGGGCGGTGCCCTCGGACCTGACGACGCCGCCCGCCATCGCCGCCGGCGCCCTCGCCGCCACCGCTCAACCCACCCTCACCGCCGCCGGCGGCCTGCTGCTGCGCCCCTGGGCCGACACCGACGTGCCGGTCTTCCTCGCCGCCTACGACGACCCGGACATCCGCCGCTGGCACACCCGCCGGCCCGCGTCCGAGGATCGCGTCCGCGCCTGGTTCGCCGGCTACGGCCGCGACTGGGCCGCCGAACACGGTGCACATTGGGCGGTGACCGGCGACGACGGCCGGGTGGCCGGCCGCATCGCGCTGCGCGGCATGGACCTCGCCGACGGCACCGCCGTGTGCGCATACTGGGTGCTGCCGCCGTTCCGGGGCGCCGGGGTGGCGACGCGGGCCCTGCAAGTTGTGAGCGCCTGGGCGCTCGGCGACGCCGGCTTCCACCGCCTGGAACTCGACCACTCCACCCGCAATGAGGCCTCGTGCCGGGTCGCCCTCCGCGCCGGCTTCCTCCCGGAGGGCACGAAACGCAGCGCCGCCGTCCACGCCGACGGCCGCCACGACATGCACCTGCACGCCCGCACCCGGGAGGACAGCCGATGATCGGCACGCTGCGCGCGGTGGTGCTCGACGCCGCCGACATCCGCCGCCTCGCCACCTTCTACGCCACCCTGGGCGGCTGGACCGAGCTGTACACCGAGGACGACTGGATCGCCCTGGACACCGGGGACGGGTGGCGGTTCGCCGTCCAGTACAGCCCCGACCACGTGCCACCCCGCTGGCCCGACCCGGCGTACCCCCAGCAGGGCCACCTCGACCTGCACGCCCCCGACCTCGACGCCGGCACGGCCCGGGCGGTCTCGCTGGGCGCCCGCCTGCTGCGCCGGACCGGCACCCGCTGCACGCTGGCCGACCCGGCCGGGCACCCGTTCGACCTGTGCCTGTCCCGTCGACGCCGCGCCTCACCGTCGCCGGCGTGACGATCGACTGCCCCGACGCGGGGGCGCTGAGCGCGTTCTGGGCGGCAGTGGTCGGCGGTGACCGGCTCCGGTTCCGGCAGGTCGGCGACTACCGGCCGCCCCGCTGGCCCGACCCGGCCCACCCGCAGCAGCTCCACCTCGACGTCACGGTCGCCGACCCGGACGCGGCGGAGGCGGCGGTGCTCGGCCTCGGCGCCACGTCACTGGGGGCGCGTGGGACGAACTGGCGGGTGTACGCCGACCCGGCCGGCAAGCCGTTCTGCCTCTGCTGGGACTGACAGAACGACCCGCCGGCGAGGCCCGGGATCAGCGCAGGCGGTGCAGGTGGATGTCGCTGAGGTTGTTCGTGTCACCGTCCACCAGGGCGCCGTCGGTGCTGAACACCACGGCACCTCCGTCCGCCGAGATCGCCGGGAAGTACGAGCCCCGGGTGCTCGGCACCGCACCGGCGCTGACGCGGGTGGTCGTGCCGTCCACCGTGTCCCGGACGAAGATGTCGCGGGCCTCGTTGGCGTCGTCGGCCACCAGGTTGCGCGCCTCGCTGTCGAACGCCACGTACCTGCCGTCGGCCGACATCGGGGCGCCGGTGACCGTCAGCCCGCTGGCCCGGTCCGCCTGCACGCCGTCCGCACCCACGCTGACCCGGACCACCGCGCCGGTCGCCAGCTCCACCCGGTACACGTCGGTGACCCGGTTGTCGTCGCCCTCGACCATGACGCCGTCGGTGAGGATCGACGCGTACCGGCCGTCCGCGGACACCGTCACCGGCACGTGCGGCTTCGGGATCGCGTAGCCGAGGCTCGACAGCGGCGTGTTGTTGATCCGCACCGTCGTGCCGGCCTGCACGTCCCGCACGTACGCGCTCAGGTGCACGGACCGCGCCGCGGGAACGATCCGCCAGTCGTACGACAGGAAGGCGACGTACCGGCCGTCGGCGGAGATCGTCGGCAGCTGGCTGTCGGCGGTGCCCGATGTGCCGTCGGGCCGCACGCTGACCTCGGTGGTGGCGCCGGTCTCCCGGTCGTGCAGCAGCACCTTGGACTTCGGGCCCACCGCGCCCGGCGCCAGATTCGTCGCCGTCGTGCCGAACGTGACCCACCGGCCGTCGGCCGACACCTGCGGCGCCGTGCTGGGCCCGTTGCCCTCCGTGCCGTCCGTCGCCACACTCACCCGGGTAGTGGCGCCGGTCTCCCGGTCGTGGACGAAGATGTCGGCGACCTTGTTGGTGTCGCCCGGCACCAGGTCCGACGCCGCCGACTGGAAGACCACGACCCGGCCGTCGTACGACAGCGCGACACTGCTGCTGCTCCCGCGCGACGGAACGCCAGCCGACGACACGCTGACTCGGCTGCTGACCCCGGTGGCCAGGTCGCGCACGAAGACGTCAGAGTTCCGGGTCAGGTCCCCCCGCACGATGTTGAGCGCATTCGACTGGAATGCGACCACCCGGCCGTCGCCGGAGATCGCGGAGAACGTGCTCGAGCCGTTGGCCTCCTCGCCGTCATAACCGATCGTGACCCGCGACGTGCCCGCCGGCTCGTCCGCCCACGCACTCGGTGCGGCACCCACCACAGTGGTCCCGACGGCGGCAGCGGCCGCCCCCCACAACACGATGCGACGCATCGCACCCCTTCCCCCGTATCGACAACCGTTCCCGGCCGGAGCCGGGAGGGGGCCGAGGGTAGCAAGGATGACCGCCGCCCGGGGGGCACACCGGTCACGGTCCGTCACGCCGCGACCGGCCGAAAACGGTTCGACGGATGCCGGAGAATTCCGGCGATGACGACGCATGCGGACCGCGACCGGAGAAGCCTGCACCGGCGGTCCGAGAACCTCGGACTGCCGGTCGTGCCGCTGCGACGGCACGGCTGGGTGCGGCCGTCCGACCGGGCGCTCGTGACCTCCGAACCTCAGGCGGTCGGAGTCGGACCCGGCGGCACCGCCCTCGCCGTCTGGACCCACCGGCGGACCCCCCGCCGCAAGCAGGTGACCGTTCACGACGGCGGCGAGCTCGCCGGCGCCATCGACGTCGAGACGGACCTGGCCGTGTCGTTCGTGCAGCCGCTGCCCGGCGAACGGGTCCTGCTGGCCGCGGCCCGCGCCCGTCCCGGTGAGACGAACGCCGAGGTGTGGACCGACGGTGGCGTCCTGGAACGGCGAGGCTCCCTCGGCGACGCGATCGAGGAGCTCCTGACGACCCCGTCCGGGAGGATCTGGGTCGGCTACTTCGACGAGGCGATGGGTGGCAGCGGCCCCGAGGGTCACGGGCTCGCCCGCTTCACCGCCGACCTCGCCGCCGACTGGCTCTTCCCGCTCGACACGGGACTCCCGGCCATCGCGGACTGCTACGCCCTCAACGTGGACGGAGACACCGCGCACGTCTGTCCCTACACCGACTTCCACCTGCTGTCCGCCTCGGCCGGCGGGGTGACCGACCGGGGGCCGTCGCCGTACCGGTCGGCCCGGAACCTGCTGGTCCGCGGAGACGACTGGGTGCTCGTGGGCGGGTGGGGCCCCGACTACGACCTCGTGACGCCGCTGCATGCCGGGCCGGACGGCGTGCGCCGAGCCGGCGACCAGCGCCGCATCGTCCTGCCCGACGGCCTGGAGGCGCACAGCCTGCGCTACACCTGCCGCGGCGCCGACCTGCACGCCCTCACTCGGACCGGAGCCTGGTACCGCACGGGCCTGGATGCGCTGACCGCGGTCGCTGATCCGCACCGGATGAACGGCGAAGGCCCCGACCGGGACTGACGTCCTGACCAGGGCCTCAAGCGTGGAGCGGGTGACGGGAATCGAACCCGCACTGTCAGCTTGGGAATTGCACAAGATCAGTCCCGCGTGCGGGGTGTTCCCGCTCAGCGCGGTCGCCAGCGGCCTGGCTTACCCCTGAGCCGCACCAGCTTATGGCCCGTCGATGGCCCGGCCAACCATGTGATCAGTAGGAACGGGCACGCGGGTCCGCTGCCTGCTCAGTTGCCGTCGCGGCCAGGATCACTGGTGGTCGCTGAGCGAGCCGTTGCCCGCTGCTGGGGTCAAGGTGGGGTCAGGCGATCCTCGCCATGCAAAGATCGCGCATCCTGTCGGCCGATGCTGATGACAGTCGCTGACCTGCACCGGGTGTCGGCCGTGCCGCTCTCCCCCGGTCGCCGCCGACCGGCTTGGCTGTACCGATGGCTGTACGAGCGGACTGGGTCTGTTCTCGGTGCGATCACCACGAAGGCAAAGTCGTCGGGGATCGGGCTGTGGGAGGCTGCCAAAGTGAGCCGGGAGGTGGAGGAAAGCGGTGAGCTGATGCGAGCGTTCTTCGAAGACCTCGCGTCGGATCGGGACGGCGTGGCGAACACCGTCCGTGAGGCGATCAGCAGCCCGAACCTGCCGATCTGGGTGGACGACACCGAGGCCGTGCTGACACTTCGACGGTGCCTCACTTCGCCGGAGCAGGTGGACGCGCTGGCCCGCTTCGTCCGCGAGATGGTCTGCACGGCTCAGCATTCCGCACTTGTTGCGATCGACGGGGGCTCGGCGAGCGCCGAGGTGGGCCGACTCCAGCTCACTGATGACCACGGCCATCCCCTCGACGGTGCGCTCCATGAGCTGTATATCGGCTACCTGTTCGACACTGGCCGCATGACCTGAGAGCAGCGCCCGCCCGCCTCTGGCGCCCAAGCCTGCATAGCGACTCCGGGATCGCACCCTCACCTTGGAAGAAGATCATGGTGGGGCTGGCAGGGGAGCGCTGTCCCTGCTCGCCCGTCCGTGACTTGTCGACCCGTGTCGTGGTCGGGGTGGGGGCCTTAGCCGTACGGATGGCTGTACATCAGCGCGACCACGCAGGGGCCGAAGAAGCTGACACCATGTGCATGTGGCATCCAAACCAGGGTCCCGATCTCGGCAGACGAGCACCTTCATGCTGCATGCCGACGTCGATGCATTCAGCGACGCGGTAACGCCGCTCATTGACGGCATCACTGGCTGGCGGGCCGGTAGCGCAATGCGGGAGCTGGGCGACCTTATCCACATGTCGCTCAGTGACGCCCTGCACCAAGAACCGTTGCAGGCGTCCCTCCGCTTGATCGGTCAGGACGCTGCCGCGATCGGACCTGCTATCCAATACGTGGGTACCGGCTTCGCCGAAAGCGCCTTCGGGCTGCATGTTCAGGCTGACGCACCGAACGCGGTCATGAGGTCTGGCCGTCTCGCCTTTCAGTGGGTGCCAGCGAACGAAACAGACGCGATACAGGTTCGTTTCAGGGAGCTAGCCCGGCTCGTATGGGAAGCGCTCCACGCCGTCACCACATCGGTCCTGGTGACACCTGCCGGCACACCTGTCCGCAACGTCCGGATCGGCAGCGTCGCGAAGCAGTGGGCCCTTAAACATCCCGGCCAGCTACTCTCAGACTGGGGCCGCCCCGTACAGGTCGACAGCAGAAGCTGACCTCGCGCCGAGCCATCCCGTTCGCCGTCGACCCACACACCGTGGAGTGGGCCTGCCCCAGGGCGACAAGGTGGAGCGCCCTACCGGACGAACGACCTTGGCGCCCTGGGGCAGGTCTGCTCGGCTACGCCTGGGTCGACGGTGGACGGGATGGCAACCTCATCCCGGGGCCCGAGTGCTTCCGCCGGAGGCAGCCTCCAAGTTCAAGAGTCGTCGCAGCAGTCGGCCGGCGCGCCGGCCGATGCCGGCCGGAGGCCGCCAGCAGGCCGAGCGCGGCCGGCCGCGCCGCGCTCGCGCGGCGCCTTGATCTAGTACAGCGCGCGACACTCCGGACGAGGCGGTGGGCGGCGATGCCTAGTGGCCCGTCGATGGCCCGAGCGCCTTTTCGAGTGCCGGAAACGGCGAAGGCCCCGACCGGGAATGACATCCTGACCAGGGGCCTTGAGCGTGGAGCGGGTGACGGGAATCGAACCCGCACTGTCAGCTTGGGAAGCTGATGTTCTGCCATTGAACTACACCCGCGAGCGGCACCACTGTACCCGATCGCCGCGCGCGACGCTCTCACCGGATCCCGTCGGCAGGAGCGTCGCGCGCGGCGCGAACCTCAGGCCGCCACCGCCGCCGGTAACCGCGCGGCCGGGTCCCGCCACGCCCGCGACACCGCCGGCACCACGGGCGTCGGCGTCAACGGCATGGCCCCTGCGGGCCCGTGCCGGCGGACCATCGCCACGTCGATCGAGAACTCGAAGAGGCGCCAGTCGACCCGGGGGGACGCGCGCAGCGCCCCCGCGAGCCGCGCGACGACCACCGGGTCGGTGACGGGGTGGGCGGTGCCGGCGAGGTAGGCCTCGTCGTCGCTGTCCTCCGGCGGGTAGGAGTGGAGGGCGTAGCGGCCGTCGCGTTCGAGGTCGCCGCGTTTCGGGGAGGCGACGACGAAGCAGTAGAGGCCCTCGTCGGTGATGACCGGGGAGATGGGGTGGACCCGGGGACCGCCGTCGGGGCGAACCGTGGCCAGGTAGGCCATGCCGGGGCCGTACTGCTGGAGCAGGGCGCGGACGGCCGAGGCGAGGTGGGGCTCGGCGGCGGCGAAATCGGACCAGGAAGCCATGTCCTCATTCTATCGAACATTTGTTCGATCACGCCAGCAAAACCCCAGCTCACTGCCTGTCACCCGATCGTGACGTAGACGTTGTCGATCTGGCCGGCGTACTGGTCGTTGTTGGGGGCCGTGCCCTTGCCGCCGATGCGCAGGGGCTCGGTGTTGGCGATGGACAGGGTGGTGGGGACGTAGCGGCTGGCGCGCTGGGCGCCGTCGACGTAGAGGGTGAGGCGGTTGCCGATGCGGGTGCAGGCGAGGGCGTGCCAGCGGCCGTCGGCGACGGTGTAGCGGGACTCGGCGCGGTAGATGGTGGTGCGGCTGGCCACGACGCAGGACGGCTTGCCGGCCAGGTGGTCGACCTGGAGCTTGTACTGCGAGGCGCCGCCGACCGAGTAGCCCTTCTGCAGGACGTTCGCGCCGGACGCGGTGTCGTTGCGGGTCATCAGCACGGCCGCGCCGTAGCGCAGGGGGCGGGTGTAGGGGTTGAGCGAGTCGTCGCGCGAGCCCTGCAGGATCACCCGGGGGCAGGTGCTGGCCGCGACGCGGCAGCGGGGCGGGAACTGCAGGGCCCAGCCGCCGGCCCGCGGCACGTGGCGGATCGCGCCGCCCTGGGCGGTCAGCACGCGCAGCGGGTGGGCCGAGGTGCTGTCGAGGACGGGCTGGCGGGCGCCGCCGTCGAAGAAGTAGCGGACGCTGTACGACCCGGCGGCGGCCTGGCCGGGGGCCGGGGCCTCCGGGGAGGACGGGTCCGCCGAGGGCGAGGCGATGGGCGAGGGGGCGGCGGGCGCCGGGGCGGCCGACGACTGCCGGAACGCGGCCTGGCCGGCGAGGGCGAGGCCGGCGGCGAAGGCGACGGCGGCCGTCAGGACGGCGAGGGCACGCACCCGCCGGGGGTTCCGTCGAGAAGACCTTTTGTCAGACATAGCCTGATTGTCGGGTTTGTTGCCCTCCGACACACGTACAACCGCCCGCCCGTCACGGATTTGTCACGCGGATTCGCCGACCACCGCGTGCAGCACGTCGTCCAGGGTCACCACGCCGAGCGGCGTGCGGCCGTCCGTGACGAGCATGATGTGCTGCCGTTCGCGGCGCATCGTCAGCAGCAGGTCGGCCAGGGTGCGGTCGGGCGGCACCACCGCCAGCGGGCGGATGGCGTCCGCCGGGATCGGCGCGGTGCGGGCCGGGCCCACGTACCCCAGGACGTCCTTGACGTGCACGAAGCCCAGCACCCGGCGGGTCGTGCGCTGCACCACCGGGAAGCGGGACCGGCCGGTGCGGGCCGCGAGCACCTCCAGCGTCGCCGGCGACACGTCGTCGGCGATCGTGGTGACGCGGGACCACGGGCGGTGCGCCTCGCTGGCCGTGCGCCGGCGCAGCGCCAGCGCGCCCGCGATGCGCGCGTGCTCCTCGCTGCCGAGCAGGCCCTCCGTGCGCGACTGGGTCACCATGCCGGCCAGCTCCTCCGCCGTGAAGACCGTCTTCACCGCGTCGGTGGCCTCGATGTTCCACAGCGACAGGATCACCTTCGACGCCCACCGCATCGCGGCCAGCAGCGGCTTGAACGCCACGCAGAACGCCAGCATCGGCGGGCCCAGCACCAGCGCCGACTCCTCCGGCCCGGCCAGCGTGATGTTCTTCGGCACCATCTCGCCCAGCACGGTGTGCAGGAAGACCACGACCGCCAGGGCCAGCACGAACGCCACCGGGTGCCGGGCCGCCTCGGGCAGCCCCGCCCACGCGAACGGCGCCTCCAGCAGGTGCGCCAGCGCCGGCTCCGCGATCGCGCCGAGCCCCAGCGAGCAGATCGTGATGCCGAGCTGCGCGCCGGCGATCATCAGCGGGATCTGGCTCGTCGCCGACAGCGCCCACCGCGCCCGCCGGCTGGTCGCCGCGAGCGGTTCCAGCACGGTACGCCGGGACGCGATCAGCGCGAACTCGCTGCCCACGAAGAACGCGTTGCCCGCCAGCAGCAGCACCGTGATGAGCAGGTTGATCATTCGGGGGTCACCACGCGCACCTGCTCGACCCGGTGCCGGTCGACCTCGACCACGGTGAACTCCCAGCCGTCCGCGTCCACCGTCTCCCCCGCGACCGGGATGTGCCCGAGCCGCGACAGCAGGAAGCCGGCCAGCGTCTCGTACGGGCCCGGCGGCAGCCGGAAGCCGGTCTGCTCGGCCAGCTCGTCCTCGCGCAGCAGGCCGTCCACCAGGAACGAGTGCTGGCCCTCCGGCGCGGTCAGGTCCGCGGCCGCGGCGTCGTCCACGTCGTGCTCGTCGGAGATCTCCCCGACCAGCTCCTCCACCAGGTCCTCGACGGTCACGACGCCGTCGGTGCCGCCGTACTCGTCGACCACGATCGCGAGGTCCGCGTCGGCCGCGCGCAGCGCCGCGAGGACGCCGTCGAGGTCGAGGCTCTCCGGCACGTACACCGGCTCGCGGGCCACCGTCGCCACCGTCGTGGTCGCCCTGCGGCCCGGGGGTACGCCGAGCGCCTCGTGCACGCCCGCCACCCCGGTGACCAGGTCGATGCGCTGCTCGTACACGGGGAAGCGGGAGTGGCCCGTCTCCCGGGCGGTGGTCAGCAGCTCGGCGATCGTGGCGGTGGTGCGCAGGCCGACCACGTCCACCCGCGGGGTCATCGCCTCCGCGGCCCGCTTGTCGCCGAACCGGATCGTGCGCTGCAGCAGCGTCGCCGTGTCCGGCGGCAGCGCGCCCGCCCGGGCGCTGATCGCCGCCAGCAGCCCCAGCTCGTCGGGCGAGCGGGCGCTGGCCAGCTCCTCCTGCGGCTCGATGCCGAGCTTGCGCACCACCGCGTTCGCCGAGCCGTTGAGCAGCCGGATCAGCCACCCGAACGTCGTGGAGAAGACCCGCATCGGGCCCGCCGTCAGCAGGGCCGCGCGCATCGGCCGGGCCAGGGCAGCGTTCTTGGGTACGAGCTCACCGAACAGCATCGACAGCAGCGTGGCCAGCACCAAGGCGAGCAGGTGGTTGACGCCGTCGCTGGCGATCACCGGCTCGAACAGCCGGGCCAGGGCGGGCTCCGCCAGGTAGCCGGTCAGCAGGGCGGTCAGCGTGATGCCGAGCTGCGCGCCGGACAGCTGGAACGACAGCTCGCGCAGCGCCCCCTGCACCGTGCGCGCGCCGCGGTCGCCGCCCTGGGCGCGCTGCGCGATCTCCACCCGGTCCACCGTGACCAGGCCGAACTCGGCGGCCACGAAGAACGCGTTGCCCGCCGTGAGCAGCACGAACGCCACCAGGGGGAGCAGCGCGGTCAGGAGCAGGCCGTCCATGATCGCTTCACCTCGGCATCATTCTGCCGGACGCGCGCACCGCCGTGCGGAATCGCGGTGGACGGTTACCTTCGGGTGATGGTGACCTTGCTGGACGAACTGGTGCTGCTCGCCTACGACGACGACGGCGAGCGCAGGCTCGGCTCGACCGAGCTGGAGTACGGGCTGGGCGGCGCGCTGCTGCTGGAGCTGGCCCTGGCCGGCCGGGTGGACGTCGACGGCAACAGGGTCGTGGTGGTCGACGCGTCGCCGGTCGGCGAGCCGCTCATCGACGCCGCGCTGGCCCGCGTCGCCGCGGAGCAGAAGCCGCGCAAGCCCGGTCACTGGGTCGACAAGCTGCGGCGGGGCGCCCGCGACGCCGTGCTGGAGCGGCTGGTGGCGCAGGGCACGCTCGACCGGGCCGAGCAGAAGGTGCTGTGGGTCTTTCCCCGCACCCAGTACCCGGTGCCGGGCGGCGTGGAGCCGCCGGCCGAGACCGACGCCCGGCAGCGGATGCGCGCGGCGGTGACGAGCACCGGCGACGTGGCCGACCCGCGCACGGCGGCGCTGTGCTCGCTGGTCGCCGCGGTCGGCTTCGACCGCAAGGTGTTCGCCGACCTGCCCCGCGGCGACGTGAAGCGCCGGCTCAAGGAGATCGGCCGGGGCGCGTGGGCGGCCACCGCCGTGAAGCGGGCCATCGAGGAGGTGTACGCGGCGGTCACCATCGCCGTCGTGGCGTCCTCGACCGCCGCGGCGGCGGGCGGCGGGTCCTAGGCCCCCTGCGCCTCGGTCTCCTTGGGCTTCACCGACCGCAGCAGCACGGTGGCGACGTCGACGACCTCGACGTCCTCCTGCCGGCCCTTGCCGGTGACGCCGTCGCCCAGCATCGTGTAGCAGAACGGGCAGCCGACGGCGACGGTCTGCGCGTTCGTCGACAGCGCCTCCTCGACCCGCTCCACGTTGATGCGCTTGCCGATGCGCTCCTCCATCCACATGCGGGCGCCGCCGGCGCCGCAGCAGAACGAGCGCTCCGAGTTGCGCGGCATCTCCGTGATGCCGTCCTTGGCGGCCGCCCCGAGCACCTCGCGCGGCGCCTCGAACACCCGGTTGTGCCGGCCGAGGTAGCACGGGTCGTGGTAGGTCAGGCCGCCGTCGATCGGCTGCACCGGCGTCAGCTTGCCGGTGGACACCAGGTGGGCGAGCAGCTGCGTGTGGTGCACGACCTCGAACGTGCCGCCCAGCTGCTCGTACTCGCGCCCGATGGTGTTGAAGCAGTGCGGGCAGGTCGCGACGATCTTCTTGGTCTTCCGCTCGCCGAACGCCTCGTTGAGCGTCTCGACGTTCTGCTGGGCGAGCATCTGGAAGACGAACTCGTTGCCCATGCGCCGGGCCGGGTCGCCCGAGCAGGTCTCGCCCTCGCCGAGGATCGCGAAGTCGACGCCGGCCTCGTGCAGCAGCGTCGCCACCGCCCGGGTCGTCTTCTTCGCCCGGTCCTCGAACGCGCCCGCGCAGCCGACCCAGAACAGGTACTCGAAGTCCTCGGTCTCGCCGACCCGCGGCACCTCGAAGTCGAGGCCCTTCGTCCAGTCCTCGCGGGTGTTCTGCGGCGCACCCCACGGGTTGCCCTTGTTCTCCAGGTTGCGCAGCATGACGCCGGCCTCGCTGGGGAAGCTCGACTCGATCAGCACCTGGTAGCGGCGCATGTCGACGATGTGGTCGACGTGCTCGATGTCGACGGGGCACTGCTCGACGCACGCGCCGCAGGTGGTGCACGACCACAGCACGTCCGGGTCGATGACCCCGCCCTCCTCGGCGGTGCCGATCAACGGCCGGTCGGCCTCGGCCAGCGCGAGCACGTCCACGTGCGCCAGCTGCGCCGCGGTCGCCTTCTCCTCGCCGGTCAGGTCCTTGCCGCCGCCCGCCAGCAGGTACGGCGCCTTCGCGTACGCGTGGTCGCGCAGGCTCGTGATGAGCAGCTTCGGCGACAGCGGCTTGGCGGTGTTCCACGCCGGGCACTGTGACTGGCAGCGCCCGCACTCCGTACACGTGGAGAAGTCCAGCAGGCCCTTCCAGGTGAACTGCTCGACCTGGGCGACGCCGAACTGGTCCTTCTCCGGGTCGGCCTCCTCGAAGTCCAGCGGCTTGCCGCCCGACATCATCGGCTTGAGCGGGCCGAGGCCCGAGCCGGCCGGGCGCCCGGGGTCGCGCTTGAAGAAGATGTTGGGGAACGCCAGGAAGCGGTGCCAGGCCACGCCCATCGTCACGTTCAGCGAGATGGTGATGAGCCAGCTCATCGAGATGAAGATCTTGACCAGGGCGACCCAGGTGGCGCCGTCCTCCCACGCCGGCAGCGCCGAGCCGATCGCGTGGCTGACCGGGGTGGCCCACAGCGGGTACTCGAAGTGGTCGGTGGCGACCTTGAAGCCGCGGATCAGGAACCCGCAGACCAGCACCGCGACGATGATCCACTCGACGAAGTAGCCCTGCCACATGGTGGAGCCGGTGAACCGCGACAGGCCCTTCGCGCGCGACGGCCGGTTCTTCAGCCGCACCGCGATCAGGTACAGGATGCCCACCGTGCCGAGCACGCCGATCCACTCGGTGACCAGCCCGAACACCGTCCAGTGCCCGATCACGGGCAGGCCCAGCTGCGGGTCGACCACCTCGAAGTACGCCTCGACGACCAGCAGCGACAGCACCACGAAGGCGACCATCACGAACCAGTGCGCGGCGCCGACCGCACTCCACTTCAGCATCCGGGTGTGCCCGGCGGTCTCCTTCAGCATCACCGCCGCGCGCTGCCCCAGCTCGCCGGAGCGCGTCGGATCCGGCTGCCCCAGCCGGATCACCGCGACCATCTGCCGCACGGCGCGCACGGCCAGCGCGACCGCGACCACGGTGACGGCGGCCGCCAGGACGGTGGCGACGATCTGTGCGGTGCCCATCTGCGCTGTGCCTCCTGCTGCTGCCGCGTCGGGTCCTGAGACTACGTTACCCGCGAGTAACCCACACCGGCGCGCGCGGATCTTCCCGGCCAGTCTGCCGGACCCGCGAACGGCACGCGGGCAGAGTGAAACGGCGCGCCGCACCCGGTGAGGGCGGCGCGCCGGGAGCCGGCGCTCAGCGCCAGCGCGCGAGCAGGATCAGCGACGCCACCATCGACCCGAAGCCGACGGCCAGGTTCCAGTACCGCCACGACTCGACCGGGTACTGCTGGTCGGAGAGGTAGTACACGACCAGCCACAGGATGCCCACGACGATCAGCGCCACCGCGGTCACCGGCAGCCACAGCGGGCTCGGCTTCTTGGCCGCCGCCGTCGAGGACGGGCGCAGGTCCGTCGGCGGCGTGTAGACCTTCTTCTTGCGAACCTGAGACTTCGGCACGGCGCTCTCCTGAGGGGGACAAGTCGTGAACAACGCACCTCGGGCCCTGCCGGACCCCCGGCGGCCGCCCGCGGCGCATAGAGTTCGACAGCTAGCGTAGTCACTCCGGATCGGGGACGAGCACCCCACCGGGCAGTTGGATCAGAACGGGCCGGACATGCGGGAGGAAACGGACGTGGACTACACCTCCGGCACCCAGTCGTGGCGTCTCGTGCTCACCCGCGCCGTCACCGGCCTGCTGCGCCGCCGCCGCGGCAAGCGCCAGGCCGGGTGGTCCATCGGCGTCCCGCTCATCGCCCTCGCCGCCGGCCTCCTCTTCACCACCACCGCCACCACCGCCCGCGGCACCGCCCTGCGCGACGACCGCCGCCCCGAACTCACCCAGCTCATCGCCGACCAGCGCACCCGCATCGCCGACCGGGAGGCCCGCGCAGACGCCCTCCAGGCCGCCGTCGAGGCCCAGACCGGCGCCCTGGCCGACGTCGACGGCCCCGTCCGCGCCGCCCGCCGGCAGGCCGACGCCGGCCGCACCGCCGCCGGCCTCACCGCCCTGCGCGGCCCCGGCCTCACCGTCCAGCTCGACGACTCCCCCCGCCGCACCACCGCCGACGACGTCGACGGCCCCCGCCCCGACGACCTCGTCGTCCACCAGCAGGACGTCCAGTCCGTCGTCAACGCCATGTGGGCCGGCGGCGCCGAGGCCATGTCGATCATGGGAATCCGCGTGATCTCGACCAGCGCGGTACGCTGTGTGGGCAATACGCTGCTGCTCCACGGCCAGCCGTTCTCCCCGCCCTTCACCATCCGGGCGATCGGCGACTCCGACGCGATGCAGGCGTCGCTGGCCGGCTCCGCCGGGGTCCAGCAGTTCCGGGACGCGGTCGCCGACTTCGGGCTCGGCTATCGGGAAACCGTGGAGGGGGACGTGACGGTTCCGGCGTACGACGGGTCCACCGGCCTGCGCTCCGCACAGGTGCCCGGCTGATGGCCACCGCCCGCGACCCGCACGACCTCGGCCGCCACCGCGCCCCCGACGGCGAGGACCCGACGGCCTACCTCCCCCGCATCACCGACGACACCCCCGACCCGGCCGCCGGTCCATCCGGCCCGCCCGCGGCCCCGCCGCCTCCCGCGCCCGCCGCGTCCTCCGGACCTGCCGCACCCCCCGCCTTTGCCGCGTCCTCCGCCTTTGCCGCTCCCTCCCGGGCCGCGGTCCCTTCCGGGTCGGCGACTCCGCTCGGGTCCGCCGGTCGTGGCGAGCCGTCCACTGCCGCCGCCGGGTCCGCGGTCGTTCCCGGGTCGCCATCCGCTTCCGGCGGGTCCGCGGCTGGGTCCGGGTCGCCGCAGGCTGCCGGGTACGAGGCCGGGCCCGCCCGGTCGGCCGGGTTCGGGTCTCCGGTTCCGTCGGGGTCCGCCGCCGTCCCGCGGTCGCCGCAGCCGGGCAGCCCCGCCGTGCCGTCGCGGGCCGCCGATGGCGCGCCGCCGCCGGTCGCCGCCGGGTCCGCGGGGGTCGCGCGGGTGGGGGTCCCGCCCGTGTCCGCCTCGGCGTCGGTGTCCGCCGCCGCCGTGTCCGCCGCCGCCACCGCGGCCGAGGAGCGGCAGCGGGAGCTCATGGCGGAGGTCCTGCGCGAGCAGGAGCGCCAGCAGCGCGAGCGCCGCAACCGGGAGCGGCAGGAGCAGACGCGCCGCGGCGGCATCCGGCCCGACTTCGTCAACCCCGGCCCGGCCCCGCACCTGGAGGGCCCGACGCGCGACATGCGGTCCGCGCGGCCCCGCCCCTACGACCCGCCGGTTCCGCCCGCACCCGCCGGCCTGGCCCCGGGCGTCACCCCGGGCCTAGCCTCCGGAACGGGACCAGCCGGAACCGCCGGAACCGCCGGCCACGCCGGCCTCACCCGCGGAGCCGGGCCCGACGAGACCGCCCGGCATCCCGCGCCGCCGGCGCAGCCGCGGCCGGAGCCGCGCCCCCGCCCCGAGCCGCCGCCGGTCCACGACGGGATGGCCGCCCGCGGGGCGGCGGTCCGGCCCGGCGACGAGGCCGCCGCCCGCGCCGACGTTCCGGGCCGTGGGCCGGTGCAGCGGCCCGAGGCCGCCCACCACGCCGAGCCGTTCGCCCAGCCGCCGCACGGGGCGGCGGCCGTGTCGCCGTTGCCCGCGCAGGCCCGTCAGCAGGCGCCGGCCGCCGCGGGGCGGGCCGGTGGGGTGCCGCCGGACATGCCGACCGCGGTGATCGGGCGGGTGGCGGACGAGACGGCGCTGATCCCGGCCGTACCCGCGGAGAAGCCGCCGCCGGTGGTCCCGGCCCGGCCCGCGGTCCCGCCGGGTGGCGCGGAGCGCCCCGACGGGGCGGTGGTGGCGGCCGCGGCGGTCCCCACGACACCTGTTGTGGACGACGAGCCGGCGCCGGCGGAGCCGCCGAAGCGACGGGCGGGTGAGCGGGTGGTCCAGTTGCGCGCGGAGAACACCCCCGAGGGGTACAAGAGCGTGTACTCGGAGCTGACCCGACCGACGCTGGGTTCCCGGATCCGGGCGGCGGTGCGCGGCCTCGGCGAGGCGATGATCACGTTCGGCCTGGTGGTGCTGCTGTTCGCGGCGTACGAGGTGTTCGGCAACACCGCCGAGGTGGAGGCGGAGCAGAGCAACCTGGACGACCAGCTGGCGCAGGAGTGGGCGCAGCCGGATCCGACGGTGAGCGCCGGGCCCGGCCCGAAGGCGCTGAAGCCGCTGGCCGGCAAGGGCATCGCGCGGCTGTACATCCCGAAGCTGAAGAAGCACTGGGTGGTCGTCGAGGGCGTGGAGCAGAAGGACATCCGGCACGCGCCGGGGCACTACCCGGACTCGGCGATGCCGGGCAAGGTGGGCAACTTCTCGGTGGCGGGGCACCGCAACCGGGCGACGTTCTGGCGCCTGGACGAGGTGCACACCGGCGACCAGATGGTCGTGGAGACGGCGACGGACTGGTACGTGTACACCGTGACCCGCAACCACATCGTGCTGCCGAGCGCGGTGGAGGTGGTGGCGCCGGTGCCGGGCAAGCCGGGCGCGAAGCCGAAGAAGGCGATGCTGACGCTGACCACGTGCAACCCGAAGTTCGACAACTACCAGCGGCTCATCGTGCACGCCGAGCTGACCTCGAAGAGCAAGCGGGACAGGTCCCGGCCGGACCAGGGCCAGCCCGCCATCCTGAACGGCTGAGGGTCATGTACGCGTGGATCTGGCGCAAGCTGCCCTTCGGGGTGCCCGGCAAGCTGATCGGCTCGCTGGCGCTGGCGGCCGCCGCGGCGGCGCTGCTGTGGTTCGTGGTGTTCCCGTGGGCGCAGCCGCTGCTGCCGTTCGACGACGTGCAGGTCACCCAGAACACGGACGACCCGGGTGGCGCCGACGACGCCGGGATCACCGGGGGCGGCGGCGAGGACCAGGTCTCCGAGGACGACAACTCCGTGCCGTACCCGACGCACACCAACAACGCCGAGCCGACGCCGACCAGGTGACATGATGCGCATTCTCGTGATCGACAACTACGACTCGTTCGTCTTCAACCTGGTGCAGTACCTGGGCCAGCTGGGCGCCGACTGCGAGGTGCGGCGCAACGACGAGATCACCGTCGCCGACGTCGGCCGGTCCGGCGCCGCGGGGGTGCTGCTCTCCCCGGGCCCGGGTACGCCGGACCGGGCGGGCATCATGATGGACGTCATCGAGACGTACGCGGGTGACCTGCCCCTGTTCGGGGTGTGCCTGGGGCATCAGGCGATCGGGGCGGCGTTCGGCGGCACGGTCACCCGGGCGCCGGAGCTGCTGCACGGCAAGACGTCGCAGGTGCAGCACAAGGGTTCGGGCGTGCTGGCGGGCCTGCCGGACCCGTTCACGGCGACCCGCTACCACTCCCTCGCGGTGCTGCCGGAGACGCTGCCGCCGGAGATCGAGGTCACGGGCTGGACGGAGTCCGGCGTGGTGATGGCGATGCGGCACCGGGAGCTGCCGGTCGAGGGTGTGCAGTTCCACCCGGAGTCGGTGCTGACCGAGGGCGGGCACACGATGCTGGCGAACTGGCTGGCGTCGTGCGGTCTGCCGTCGGCGCTGGACCGCGCGCCGGAGCTGGCCGCGGAGGTCGAGGCGCGGCGCCAGGCGGCGTTCGCGTCCTGACCGGCGGCCGCCCGGTCAGAGGCTGAAGCGGCCGAACAGCCCGTCCTCGAGGAGGCCGCCGCCCCCGCCGTCACCCGGCGGGGTGGAGCCGTCGGGGCCGGGGGTGGTCTGGCCGGGGTCCGGCTCCTGCTCGATGGTCTCGACCCGCACCTGGATGGTGGCGCCCTTCTTGGCGGTGCCCTTGACGCTCTGCTCGAGGATGCGCGGCTCCTGGCCGGCGGGCACGGTCTCCGTCGGGTCGGCGATCGGCTGCACCTTGAAGCCGAGCTCGCGCAGCCGCTGGATGCCGACGTCGGCGATCTGGCCGGTCACGTCCGGCACCTCGGTGAGGTTGCCCTTCGACACGTCGACCTTCACCGTGGTGCCCCGGTCGACGGACTTGCCCTCGTCGGGAGCCTTGACGACGGTCCCCTCCGGCTGGGCGCCGTCGACGGGGTTGGCGTTCATCTTCAGGCCGATGTTCTCCAGGTTGTCGCGGGCCGCGTCCTCGGACAGGCCGACCAGGCGCGGGATCGGCACCTGCTCCGGGCCGACGCACATCTGGTAGGTGACCGTCGAGCCCTGGTCGACCGGGCCGCCCTTCGGCGACCAGTCCGCGACCTGGTTCTTCTCGCAGCCCTCGTCCTTGATGTCGGGACCCTTGGCGGGCACGAGCTTCGCATTCGTCAGCTCGGACTTGGCCTGGTCCTCGGACTGGCCGGTCAGGTCGGGCACGGTGACCTGCTGGACCTGCTGCTCGCCGCCGCGGTTGGCCAGCACCAGGCCGACGCCGAGGGCCACCACCGCCAGCACGCCCAGCGCGGCCAGCACGGCCATCACCCAGTTCGACGTCTTGCGCGGCGGCGGGCCGCCGACGGGGCCGCCGGCCGGGACGGTGCGGGTCATGCCGGTGGTGCGCACCGGGCCGCCCAGCGCCATCGTCTCGGCCTCGGTCATCACCGGGGTGGCGAGCACCGGGCGGCCGGACACGGCGCGCAGCGCGTCGGCGCGCATCTCCTGGGCGCTCTGGTAGCGGTTGAGCGGGTTCTTCGCCAGGGCCTTGAGGACGATAGCGTCGACGTCCGGCGGGACCTCGGGGTTGATGTCGCTCGGGGCCTTCGGGTCCTCCCGGACGTGCTGGTACGCCACGCTGACCGGGCTGTCGCCGACGAACGGCGGGTGCCCGCAGAGCAGCTCGAACAGCACGCAGCCGGCCGCGTAGACGTCGGAGCGGGCGTCGACGGACTCGCCGCGGGCCTGCTCGGGCGACAGGTACTGGGCGGTGCCGATGACGGCGCTGGTCTGGGTCATCGTGGTGGCGCCGCTGGCCAGGGCCCGGGCGATGCCGAAGTCCATGACCTTGACCTGGCCGTTCGGGGTCATCATCACGTTGCCGGGCTTGATGTCCCGGTGGATGATGCCGTGCCGGTGGCTGAACTCCAGCGCGGCGCAGATGTCGGCGATGATCTCCAGGGCGCGGCGCGGCTGCAGGCGCTGCTCGGCGGCCAGCACCTCCTTGAGGGTGTGGCCGGCCACGTACTCCATGACGATGAACGGCAGCCGCTCACCGGTGGCGCCGGTCTCCTCACCGGTGTCGTAGACCGCGACGATCGCCGGGTGGTTGAGGGCGGCGGCGTTCTGCGCCTCGCGGCGGAACCGCTCCTGGAACGTCGCGTCGCGGGCCAGGTCGGCGCGCAGCATCTTCACCGCCACGTCGCGACCGAGCCGCAGGTCGCGGCCGCGGTGGACCTCGGCCATGCCGCCGTAGCCCAGCAGCTCGCCGACCTGGTACCTGCCACCGAGCAGGCGGGCCTGAGCCGTCATGGCGTCCTTCGTCCTTCGATCGTCAGCGGGAGTTGCTCCATCACACGGTACGACGCGACGGCCGGGCCGCCCCCGCCCACATCAACGAGGGCCTGCCCCTGATTGGTGCGATACAGGAACGAGATGACCCCGGCGCACAGCAGCACCAGGATCGCCAGCACCACGGCGACCACGATCAACACCTGCCGGCTGCCGGAGCCCTCCGGGCGCCGGGCGGGCGGGGCGAGCGGCGGGGCGCTCGGCCGGTTGTACGTGGGTCCACCCGTCGACGGTACCGAAGCCGCGCCGCGCGCCTGCTGTGCGCCGGAGACGGGACGCGGCACGCCGGGCTGCTGCAGGGGCGGCCGGGGCGGCGAGACGGGCTGTTGCGGGTACGTGCGCGGCGGCCCCGACTGCGGCCGGTTCGCGCCGTTCTGGGCGTGCGGCGGCACGGCGGTGGCGCCCTGGTGCGGCAGCCCCGCCTGGACGTGAACCGTGCTGGTCAGGGTGGCCGCGGCCTGCCGGGCGACGGCGGCGAGCGCGGCCGCGCTGGGCCACCGGGCGGCCGGCTCCTTGGCCATCGCGCGCTCGACGATCTGGCGGACCGCGGGCGGGATGTCGGCGGGCAGCGGGCGGGGGCTGTCCCGCACGTGCTTCATCGCGATTTCGATGGGCGTGTCGCCGTCGAACGGGCGGTGCCCCGACAGGCACTGGTACGCGACGACGCCGAGCGCGTACACGTCCGAGGCCGAGGTCGCGACGTTGCCCGACGCCTGCTCGGGCGAGATGTACGAGGCGGTGCCGAGAACCGCGCCGGCCATGGTGAGCTGGCCGACCAGCGCGGAGCGGGCGATGCCGAAGTCGGTGAGCACGAGCGTGCCGTTGGGGCGGACCAGCAGGTTGCCGGGCTTCACGTCGCGGTGCACGATGCCCTTGGCGTGGGCGGCCTCCAGCGCGTCGGCGGCCTGCGCGATGAGCGCCATGGTGCGCGCCGGGGTCAGCCGGCCCACCCGGTTGAGGGTGCGGGACAGGGCGTCGCCCTCGACGTACTCCATGACCAGGAACGCGATCTGCTGGTCGCTGCCGTAGTCGTAGACGTCGACGACGCCGGGGTGGTTGACGGTGGCCATGGTGCGGGCCTCGCCGCGGAACCGCTCGGCGAAGCCGGGCTCGTCGAGCAGGGCCGGGAGCAGGATCTTCACGGCGACGGTGCGGCCGAGCACCTCGTCGGTGCCGCGCCACACGTCGCCCATGCCGCCGCCGGCGATGCGCTCGTCCAGGCGGTACCGGCCGCCGAGGGACACCCCGGGACTGATCATGTCAGTCGCCTCCCCGGCCGGCGGCCGCCCGCATGATGCGGCCGGCGATGCGCGCCGCCTCGGCGCTGCCGCCGTCGCCGTAGTCCTCCAGCACGACGCACACCGCGGAGACCGGCTGGCCCTTGTCGTCGATGGCGAAGCCGATGAACCAGCCGATGTTCTTCGTGACGCCGGTCTGCGCGGTGCCGGTCTTGCCGCCGACCTGGAAGCCGTTGATGGCGGCGTTGCGGCCGGTGCCGTTCTCGACGACCAGCTTCATCATGTCGCGCAGGTCGCTGGCGACCTGCGGGGTGATCGGCTCGCGCAGCACCTTCGGGCTCGCGCTGTCGATCTGCCGGCGGTCGGGGCCGAGCAGGCGCTGCACCAGGTACGGCTGCATCTGCTTGCCGTCGTTGGCGACCGCGGCGGCGATCATCGCGCCCTGCAGCGGCGTCATCCGGACCTCGCGCTGGCCGATCGACGACTGGGCGAGCGCGCCGGGGTCGTCCTGGCCGTCGGGGCCCTGGATGGCGCCGGTCTCGCTGGCGGCGACGGGCAGGCCGCCGCCGGTCAGGTTGCCCACGGTCAGCTCGGCGTCCTGGCCGAAGCCGAACTTGGCGGCGGTGGCCTTGAGCTTGTCGGCGCCCAGCTCGACGCCGAGGCGGGCGAAGCCGGTGTTGCAGGACTCGCGGACGGCCTCGGCGAGGGTCACCTGCGACTCGGGGCAGATCGACGGGGCGGCGTTGCGGATCGGCGCGCCGGACGTCGGGGCGGTGTAGGTGCTGCCCGCCGGGATGGACGTCTCCTTGGTGATGCCGTTCTCCAGCGCGGCGGCCGCCATCACGATCTTGAAGGTGGAGCCGGGCGGCAGCACCTCGCTGAGCGCCCGGTTCTTCAGCGGGCCGTTCTCGGCCTTGAGCAGCTCGTCGTACGCCGCCTGCGCCTTCTTCGTGGCGTGGTCGGCCAACGGGTTCGGGTCGAAGCTGGGCATCGACACGAGGGCCTGCACGGCGCCGGTGCGCGGGTCGATGGCGATGGCGGCGCCCCGGTCCACGCCACCGTTGTTCTTCGTCAGCTGCTCGTACGCCACCTCCTGCGCCCGCCGGTTGAGCGTCAGCAGCACGTTGCCGCCGCCGGTGTCGTCGTCGGTGAACATGTCCTTGACCCGGTCGGCGAACAGCTTGTCGCTCTCGCCGGACAGGAAGTCGTTCTCGCTGCGCTCGATGCCGGTGGCGCCCAGGTTGACCGGCTTGTAGCCGATGACGTGCGCGTACGGCTGCTTCAGCGGGTAGGTGCGCCGGTACTTGAGCTGGTCGTTGGTGGCGACGCTCTCAGCGAGCGCCTCGCCGCCGGCCTCGATGACGCCGCGCTGGCGGTCGTACTCGGCGACCTGGACGCGGGAGTTGAAGCCGCTCGTGCGGTATTCGTCGGCCTTGTACGCCTGCACCCAGTTGAGGTTCGCGAACAGCAGGCCGAACAGCACCATGATCACGATGCCGGCGCGGCGGAGCGGGGCGTTCACCGGATCACCTCCGTGGCGGCGCCGTGCAGCTGCGCGGGCGGCTGCTTCGCGCCGGGCGCGGCGGCGGGACCGCCTGCGGCGCCCGTGGCGGGCCGGCGGGCCGCGTCCGAGATGCGCAGGAGCATGGCGATGAGCAGCCAGTTGGCCATCAGTGAGGAGCCGCCGGCGGAGAGGAACGGGGTCGTCTGGCCGGTCAGCGGGATCAAGCCGGTCACGCCACCCACGATGACGAACACCTGCAAACCCATGGTGAACGCGAGGCCACCGGCGACCAGCTTGCCGAACGAGTCGCGCACCGCCAGCGCCGCCCGCAGGCCGCGCGAGACCACCAGGAAGTAGATGACGAGCAGGGCCGACAGCCCGAACAGCCCGATCTCCTCGCCGAGCCCGGCGAAGATGAAGTCGTCCTCGACCTCGGGGATGAACCGCGGCTGGCCGCCGCCGGGGCCGGTGCCGAACAGCCCGCCCGTGCCGAGCCCCAGCAGCGACTGGACCAGCTGGTAGCTCTCGTTGAACGGCCGCTCGCCCTCGAACGGGTTGAGCCAGATCTGGGCGCGGTCGTAGAAGTTGCGGAACGGCCCGCCGACGGACGCGCCCAGCACGTACGCCAGGTAGACGCCGCCGAAGAACAGCAGCAGGCCGATGATGAGCCAGCTGGAGCGCTCGGTGGCGATGTACAGCGTGACGATGAACAGGCCGAAGTACAGCAGGGCGGTGCCGAGGTCCTTCTCGAACACCAGGACCAGGAGGCTGAACAGCCACACCGCGACGATCGGGCCGAGGTCGCGGCCGCGCGGGAAGTCGATGCCGAGGAACCGCTTGCTCGCCAGCGACAGCACCTCGCGCTTGCGCACCAGGTAGTAGGCGAAGAACGAGACCAGCGCCAGCTTGGCGAACTCGCCCGGCTGGATGGAGAAGCCGCCGAACCGGATCCACAGCTTCGCGCCGTTGACCTCGGAGATGCTGGCGGGCAGCACGGCGGGCAGCATGACCAGCACGATGCCGATCAGGCCCAGCGTGTACGCGTAGCGCGAGACGATGCGGTGGTCGCGGATGACGGCCAGCAGCACGCCGGCCAGGATCAGCGACAGCAGCGTCCAGGCGAGCTGACGCCCGCCCACGCCGGAGAAGAGGCCCAGGTCGATGCGCTCGTCGGGCTCGGCGCGGGCGAGGTCGACGCGGCGCAGGTACGCCACCCCGATGCCGTTGAGCAGGGCCACGGCGGGCAGCAGCACCGGGTCGGCGTACGGCGCGAGGAACCGCACCACCATGTGCAGCGCCACGAACAGCGCGGTGAGCAGCGCGGTCGGCACCCAGAACCGCGGCGTGAGCGTCTCCAGCACGGTGGCCTCGACCGTTGCCGCGTACACCGCGACCAGCGCCATCGCGAACAGCAGCATCGCCAGTTCGGCGTTGCGGTGCGTCCGGGGCACCGGGACACGCGGCTGCTCGCCCGCGCTGGCGGGCGGCGGAGCCGGTACGGCTGGGGCGGTCACGAGTGATCCCGTTCGGTCGGGGCCGGCACGGTCAGTCGGCGGGCCGGCAACCGACGGGCGGGTCGACCGGCAGGGCGGCGGCGGAGGAGGGCGGGGCGTCGGGGGCGGTGGCCGGCGTGGTGGCGCCGGGCAGGCCTCCCGGGCCGGACGACGGCGCGACCGACGGGTTCGACAGGGGCGGGACGGTGGGGGTGGTCGCACCGGCGGAGGCCGTCGGCGGGCACAGCGGCTTGAGGTTGGCGTTGGCCGGGTCGGTGCTGGTCAGCGCGGCGAGCGTGCGCTCGGCGTCGGCCCGGTTGTCGGCCTGGATGCCCTGGCGGACCTGCGTCTGCGCGACCGTCGTCAGGTCCTCCAGGTCGCCGGTCGCGCTGTCCTGCTGGACGGTCGACAGGTTGAACCCGGCGATCTCGCCGGGGATGCCCTGGAAGATGGCGAGCTGGCCGGACTCGGTGGCGCCGACGTAGTAGCGGGTCTGGGTGTAGCGCCAGCCCAGCCACAGGCCGCCGCCGAGGATGCCGAGCAGCACCACCATGAGGATCGTGGTGCGCACCGGGTGCCGCTTCGGCTCGGCCAGGTCCTCGGCCGGCTCGGCGACGGGCTCGGGCTGCGCGGGGCGCGGCGGCGCCTGGAGGGCGGCGGCGCGGGCGGCCGAGGTGGAGCCGTCGGCCACGGTGGTGTTGCCGCGGTCGCGGGCGGCCGCGCCGCCGACGATCGGCGCCGCCTCGAGGATGTCCTCGTCGGTGGCGTCGGCGATGACCACGGTGATGTTGTCGGGGCCCCCGCCGCGCAGCGCGAGCTGGACGAGCCGCTCCGAGCAGGCCTGCGGGTCGGCGTACTCGCGCAGGGTGGCGCCGATCGTGTCGAAGCTGACGACGCCGGACAGGCCGTCGGAGCAGATCAGGTAGCGGTCGCCGCGCTGCACCTGGCGGACGCTGTATTCCGGGTCGATGTCGCGGCCGTCGAGCGCCCGGGTGAGCAGCGAGCGCTGCGGGTGGCTGCTGGCCTCCTCGGGGCTGATGCGGCCCTCGTCGACGAGCATCTGGACGTACGTGTCGTCCTTGGTGATCTGCGCGAACTCGCCCTGCCGCAGCAGGTAGGCGCGCGAGTCGCCGATGTGCACCATGCCGATCTTGCTGCCGGAGAACAGCACCGCGGTGAGGGTGGTGCCCATGCCCTCGAGGTGCGGGTTGGCGTCGACGGTGTCGCGCAGCTGCTGGTTGGCGGTGCCGACGGCGTGCCGCAGCGCGTCGACCAGGGCGTCGCCCGGCACGTCCTCGTCGAGCGGGGCCATGGCGCCGATGACGATGTTGCTCGCCACGTCTCCGGCGGCCATGCCGCCCATCCCGTCGGCGACAGCGAGCAGCCGCGGTCCGGCGTAGACGGAGTCCTGATTGCCGTCTCGGATCAGACCGCGGTCGCTCTGCGCGGCATAGCGCAAGGTCAGTGTCATGTCCGTAGCTCGAGGGACGTGCGGCCGATCCGGATCGGCACACCAAGGGGGACGGGCGTCGGTGCAGAGACCTTAGCGCGGTCGAGGTACGTCCCGTTCGTGGAGCCGAGGTCCTCGAGGAACCACTGCCCGTCACGCGGCACGAGGCGCGCGTGCCGGGCCGACGCGTAGTCGTCGGTGATCACCAGCGTCGAGTCCTCCGCCCGCCCTATCGTGATGTGCGCTTCACCCAGGGTGATGCGCGTGCCGGCCAGCTGCCCGGCGGTCACCACGAGCTGGCGGGCCGCCTTGCCGCGCTTGACCTTGGCCACCGGGCGGCCTGCCGGCGCCGCGCCGCCGACGCCCCGGGGAGCGGCGACGATGCGGCTGGACCGGGTGCCGGCGAACAGGTCCCGGCGGATCACCCCGACCACCGTGAACACGAAGATCCACAGGAGGATGAGGAACCCGAACCGGGCGACGGTCAAGACGAAGTCGGGCAAGGTGACCTAGCCGTCCACTCGGAACGTCAGCGTCGTCGTGCCGAGCTGGATCATGTCACCCGGGTTGAGGGCGACGGCGGAGACGCGCTGGCCGTTGACCATCGTGCCGTTGGTGGAACCGAGGTCGGTCAGCACGACCTGGTTGCCGTCGAAGTCGAGCCGGGCGTGCCGGCGCGAGATGCCGACGTCGGGCAGGCGCAGGTTGGCCTGGTCGCCGCGGCCGATGACGGTCGAGCCCATCTGCAGCGGGTAGGTGCGGCCGTCGCCGCCGACCAGGCGCACGTTGCGCTGGCCGCCGTGACCGCCGTGCGGCGGGTAGCCGCCACCCATCTGCGGCTGCTGGTCGTACGCCGGCTGGCCGTAGCCGCCCTGGTCGTAGGCGGGCGCCTGCACCGGGGCGACGTCGCCGCCGGTGTAGACCTCGGCCGTGACCCGGAACATGCCGGTGTCGAGCCCGTCGCCGCGCTCGATCTCGACGATGACGTCGCCGTACACCGTCCAGGCCTGCTCGCCGATGAACTCCGCCTGCGACTGCGCCAGCTCCTGCGCCAGGGCGGCCGCGTACGGCGCCAGGCGGCTGTGGTCGTAGGGCGAGAGATCGATCACGTAGCGGTTGGGCACCAGGGTGCGACCGCCGGCGAGGATCGCCTTGTGCGCCTCGGCCTCCCGCTGCATAGCGTTGAGGATCTCGACAGGGTGGACCACACCCTTGAACACCTTGGCGAAGGCCCCCTCGACCAGGCCTTCCAATCGCTTCTCAAAGCGCTGCAGCACGCTCACCGGCTCCTCCTCGGGTTCCGAGGACATGATGGTATCCGGCAGCCGCTCGCGCATCCCCCGCGCGGAACGGCCGCCAGACCGTGACCCTCGTATGGCCGCCCGCGACGTCGTGCTAACCTCTGTCACGCGTCACGGGCGGTAATCTGTTCGTGGTGCAAACAGGGACAGCGTAATCTGTCCCGGCACCTGCCGAGGAGTGGGGCGGTCACCCGTCTCCCGCACCCGACGCAGGATGATCACCACATCAGGGGATGTGGCGGAATGGCAGACGCGCACGGTTCAGGTCCGTGTGTCCGAAAGGACGTGGGGGTTCAACTCCCCCCATCCCCACCAGCAGTAGCGGCCCCCCGGCAGAAACCGGGGGGCCGGTTGCGTTACGGGGTGTGGTGACCGGGGGCGTTATGCTCCCGTGGTTCCTGTGCTCCCGGACACGTATGGAGAGTCGTGTGAGTGTCGCCCTGGTGACCGGCTCCGGTGGCCTGATCGGGTCGGAGGCGGTCCGCCACTTCGCGGGGCTCGGCCTCGACGTCGTCGGCATCGACAACGACATGCGCGCCGAGTTCTTCGGCGCCGAGGCCTCCACCGCGTGGAACGTGCGCCGCCTCGGCGAGGAGCTCGGCTCCGCGTACACCCACGAGGCCCTCGACATCCGCGACCGGGACGCCATGGCCGCGGTGTTCAAGCGCTACGGCCGCGACGTCGCGGTGGTCATCCACACGGCGGCGCAGCCGTCGCACGACTGGGCGGTGCGCGACCCGTTCACCGACTTCGACGTGAACGCCGGCGGCACGCTCAACGTGCTGCAGAACGTCCGCGAGCACTGCATCGAGGCGCCGGTCATCCACTGCTCCACCAACAAGGTGTACGGCGACCGGCCCAACTCGCTGCCGTACGCCGAGCTGGAGACGCGCTGGGAGCTGGACCGCGCGCATCCGTACTTCGACGGCATCACCGAGGACATGTCGATCGACGCGTGCCTGCACTCGGTCTTCGGCGCCTCGAAGGTGGCCGCGGACGTGATGGTGCAGGAGTACGGCCGCTACTTCGACATGAAGACGGTGGTGTTCCGCGGCGGCACGCTGACCGGGCCCGCGCACGCGGCCACCGAGCTGCACGGCTTCCTGGCGTACGTGATGCGCTGCAACCTGGAGCAGCGCACGTACCGGATGTTCGGCTACAAGGGCAAGCAGGTGCGCGACGCGATCCACAGCCACGACGTGCTCAGCGCGTTCGAGGCGTTCTTCCGCGCCCCGCGCTCGGCGGCCGTCTACAACCTGGGCGGCGGCCGGCACTCGAACACCTCGATGCTGGAGGCGTTCGCGACGGCGGAGCGGATCAGTGGCAAGCCGATGATCACCGAGTACCACGAGGCCAACCGGGTGGGCGACCACATCTGGTGGATCGGGTCGAACGCCGCGTTCCAGGCCGACTACCCGGACTGGAAGCAGGTCTACGACGTGCCGATGATCCTGCAGGAGATCTACGAGGCCAACGTGGACAGGTGGGTCCCGCAGTCGTGAAGCGCAACGTGCTGGGCGTCCTCGTGGACGCCACCGACTACGCCGCCGCCGCGGACGCGGTGATCGCGGCGGCCGTCGAGCGCCGCCCGTTCGCCCTGACGGCGCTCGCGGTGCACGGCGTGATGACGGGCGTGCAGGACCGGGCCCACAACGCCCGGCTGAACAGCTTCGACATGGTCACGCCCGACGGCCAGCCGGTGCGCTGGGCGCTGAACCTGCTGCACGGCGCCGGCCTGACCGACCGGGTCTACGGCCCGACGCTGACGCTGAAGGTGCTGGAGCGGGCGGCGGCCGAGGGCCTGCCGGTCTACCTGTACGGCTCGACGGAGCCGACCCTGGCGCGGCTGGTGCCGGCGCTGGAGCGGATGTTCCCGGCGCTGAAGCTGGCCGGGGTCGAGGCGTCGAAGTTCCGCTCGGCCCAGCCGGGCGAGGCGGCCGACATCGCCGACCGGATCCGCTCGTCGGGCGCGCGGGTGGTGCTGGTGGGGCTGGGCTGCCCCCGGCAGGAGGTCTTCGCGTACGCGATGCGCCCGCTGCTCGACATGCCGCTGCTGGCGGTGGGGGCGGCGTTCGACTACCACGCGGGCCTGCTGCGCAACCCGCCGCCGTGGATGCAGCGGTACGCGCTGGAGTGGCTGTGGCGGCTGGGCCTGGAGCCGCGCCGGCTGTGGAAGCGCTACGTGCTGCTCAACCCGGCGTACCTGACCCGGCTGGCGGCGCAGAAGCTGCGGCTGTGGAAGGCGGCCCCGCCGGCGCCGGCCACGACGCCGCTGGAGACGTTCCCCGTCTAGGCACAGCAGCGGGGCTCCGCCGGCGCCCGTCGCGCCACCGGAGCCCCTGCCGACCCTCCCCAGGTCGGGCCATCCCGTCGCGGATACCGGGCGACGGAAGCTCGACACGAGCGTATGGCAGGGGACACGGCCGATACAGGGTCGAATATGCCTTTCGCCCAATGGAATGAGAACGCTCAGTACGCAAGCCGTCACACAGAGTCCATTTCGGACCCCTACGGGGCGGGCGTCAGGGGTCTGAGCGGGGAAAACCCGGTTCCCGGGGTTGCGCCCGCACGACAGGCTGACACCCGTGACCACCCCGGCTGATCTGACCGTCGTCGGCGCGCTCGCCGCCACCTGGCTGGCCGCGGGCCTGCTGGCCGACACCCTGCCCGACGTCGGCACCGCCCGCGTCCTGCTGCGCCGCACCCGGGCGCTGTCCGTGCTCGTCGGCGTCGGGGCCGCCCTGCTCGTCGCCGTGCCGTTCGTCGACGCCGCCACCCCGGGCGCGTCGCGCCTGCCGTCGGCCGCGCTGCTGCCCGCCGTACCGGCGCTGGTGGTGCTCGTCGTGACCGTGCGCCGCCTCGGCTGGCTGCGCCGCGGCGCGGCCGCGTTCGCGACCGCGCCGCTGACGCCCGCCTCGCCCGCCCTGCGCGCCGCGGCCGCCCACCCCCTGCTGGCGACCCCGTTGCAGGTGACCGGACTCGCGGCGCTGGCCGGCGCGCCGGTCGCCGCGGGTGTCGTGGAGCTGCCCGGGTCCGGCCTGGCCGGCATCGCGATCTGCGTCGTCGGCCTGGCCGTGCTGGTCATCGGCGCCCGGCACGCCCTGCGGCACAGCCGCCTCGCCGAGGGCGCCGTCCGGGTCCGCGCGATGATCCGGTCGTCCTGACCCGCTACGGGCGGCGCTTGGCGTCCTGCACGTAGAGCAGCTCGAGGATCGACCGGGCCGCCTCGAACCAGCGGTCCAGCCACCCGGGCGGCGGCACCGAGCCCTTAGGCGGCAGCTCCAGCAGCAGGCCGCGCAGCAGCGGGTGGTCCGCCATCGAGGGCGGCGGGGCGCCGTTCTCGAGCCAGCCGGGCGGCGGGTAGACGGGCTCGCTCAGGCCGCCCATGTCCAGGGACGGCAGCGTCGGCGGGCGCTCCAGGCCCGCCGCCGGGTCCAGCGCCGGGGCGGCGCCGTTGCGGGGGGCCAGCTCGGCCTCGACCGGCTCGGGCAGCTGGTCGCGGCGCTGCCGGTACGGCCCGACGCCGCCGAATCGGTCCGCCGCCGTGGACGAACCGTTGTTCAGGTTCTCGGAACCCATGAGGATCACTCTCCGCCTGCCTCGCTCGAATGACGCGTCCGACCCGCGCACTACCAGGTCAACGACGTTCAGGCGGAGAGGGCGACGGCACCGGCCGCCGCCCTCTGCCCGTCACAGGTCGAACTCGCCGTCCTTGGCGCCCCCGACGAAGGCGTCCCACTCGTCGGTCGTGAACAGCAGGGCGGGGCCGGTCGGGTTCTTCGAGTCGCGCACGGCGATGCCGCCGCCCACGAACGCGACCTCGACACAGTTGTCGCAGTTGGGGCCGCTGCGCGAGCTCTTGAACCACTCGGCACGGCTCAGATCTACGCGGAGTCCCTTGGTCTTGATCTCCACAATGGCTCCTTAGCCAGCTTGGCAAGCATGGCGGCGGATTCCTCCGGCGAGAGGGCCGCCGTGTGGAGGGAGTTGAAGATCAAGTGGTACTTGACCAGTTCGTCGTTCTTCTCGAGGAACAGGCCCCCGGTCGCGTTCTCGGCGAACACCACGTCCGGGTCCCGGTCCTCCGGGAAGTCGAGGATCGTGAACGTGCCGTCCATGCCCGCATGGGCCCCCGCCTCGAAGGGCAGGATCTGGAGGGTCACGTTCGGCATCTCCGTGGCCTCGATCAACTGGACGATCTGGCCACGCATCACCGCATCCCCGCCGACGGGCCGGCTCAGTACCGCTTCATCCAGCACCACCCACAGGTCGATCGGATCGTCCTGGATCAATAACGACTGACGTTGCATCCGGACACGCACGCGGCGCTCGGCTTCGTCCTCGTCGATGTCGGGGCGGGCGGTGTGGAGCATCGCCTTGGCGTAGTGCTCGGTCTGCAGCAGACCGGGGACCACCTGCTGCTCGTACGCACGGATCCGTTGCGCGGCCGCCTCCAGGCCGACGAAAGCGCCGGTCAGGACGGTGCTGTACGGGTGCCACCAGCCCTTCATCCGGGCTTCTCGCGCTATCTGCACAAGTTCCTCGGCGACCGTACCGTTCACGCCGTAGACGGTGAGCAGGTCCTGGACGTCCTTGGGCGTAGCCGTGTTGTGACCGGTCTCGATGCGGGAGACCTTGGACTTCGAGCAGCCCAGCCGGTCGGCGGCGACATCGATGGTGATGCCGGCCTGCTCCCGATATTTACGCAGCTCAGCGCCCAGCCGACGACGTCGGATGGTCGGGCTCCGGCGCTGGTCCACACACACCTCCGGGGGGCGGCTCCGTGACGGTGGGACTCGGTGCAGTGCACCCTGCGTCACGGTCGGTCCGCTCAGTGTGCCGGGTTTCCGGGGGTCGCACCAAGCGCGCGAGGGGTCCGGCCGACGCTTTCGTGCAACTTGCATAGAGGGACCTCGTGGTGCAATCTTTCCGTAGGCCTGGTGTCACTCTGAGTTTGATGTTGAAGCCCGTAGTGCGCGTTTTGCACCGCTATGACAGGGGCGCCACCTCGACCGTTCGTCCCGTGTGGACGTCCGACCGGATGACCGGGCGGATCGTCGCACGTGGTTGGACTGTTGGGCGTGGCGATGGCGGGAAGGGCAACGTCCGAGGTGGGCAGTCAGCCATCTTGGGTATTGCATAACGCCGCAAGGCGGGCACACTGGCTCTTCGTGCGACAGCACGGACGAACCACCCCGTCCACCCCCGCGACAGGACAGGAGAAGACGTGCTACCTCGGTCCGGTGATGTTCTCCATCTGACGAAGGCTGCGAGCGTGCAATTCACGTCGCCGAAGCTCTTCCGCGTCATCCGGGTGCACGACTGGCCGACGTACGACGGCTGGATCTGGCTGGACGGGTACGAACTCAACGCCGCCGGGGACGCCGTCGAGCGCCGCTCGGTCTTCGTACAGCTCAGCGGCCTGCGGCAGATCGGCAAGGCGCCCGATCCCCGCACCCGCAACTCGCGCCGTCCGGGCGTCACCCCCGGCACGACGTCGGGCCGCGTCATCCGCACCGGCCGCTGACCACCGTCAGCAGGGGTCGACCGTGACCGTCCGGGTCGGCGATCGCCAAGTGCCCGCCCGGGCGGCGATGGTGTACGTGTAGCCGGTGCCGGCCGCGGTCGTCGTGTCGGTCCAGGCGACCGTCGCACGCCCCGCGATCGTCGTCGTGCCGCCGGGCGTGCGGACGATCTCGTACCCGTCGGCGTACGTGTCCGTGGTCGCGGTCCAGCCGAGATCGACCGTGGGGTCGTTGAGCGCCGTCGTGGGGATCGCGAGGGCGATCGACGCCCACGCCGGGTTGGTGGGATTGATCGAGCTGGTGCGGACGCCGGTGCCGCCGGCCGCCGCCACCGGCGCGTGGTAGCTGCGCAGGCCGGCGCCGATGCCGTTGACCGCGGGACCGGCCGTCATTCCGGCCGGCACGGACGACGTGGTGCCGCTGTGCGCGAAGACCGTCACCAGCATGTCGTTCGCCTGGGCGGTCACGGACGACGCGGCCGCGGTGGCGGTGGTGCCGTTGTTGCTGACGCTCACGACCGCCCCGCCGGCGTTCCGGTACGAGGTCAGGCTGCCCACCGCCACGGCGATCGTGCTGAACGTGGCGGTGTAGTCGGCCGGCGGTGAGGCGGGCGCCGCCAGCGCGAACACCGCCAGGCGGACGTCGTAGCTCGCGCCGTCGGCGAAGTTCCCACCGAGATACAGCCACCCGGGCGGCGTGTTGATGCCCGCCGGGGCGGCGCCGCCGTCGTCGTAGGTCATCACCGACATGATCAGCATGTCCCCGGCCGCGGTGGCCGGCGTGGTGAGCGTGATGGAGCCGCCGAGGCCCGAACCCGTCGTCGAGGCGCGGTAGCCCGCTGCGAGCGGGGTGCACGGGCGGTCGGCCGTCAGCGGTCCGGGCGCGTTCAGGGTGTCCGTCCCGAACGTCCCGGCGGCGCCCCGCGCGGACGAGAACGCGGCACTGGACGTCTGGTAGCCGGTCAGGGACGCCAGCCCGACCAGGATCAGCGTCAGCGTGGCCAAACCGTGGCGGCGCAGGCGCCGGCGCAGCGTCGTGTGCCGCATCTGCTCCCGCCTCCTCCCGCCGTCCGGACGGCGCTCCTATCGGCGCGGCGCCGCCGCGGTTGAGGGGCCGATCGCTCAGGAGGCACCGGCCTCCTGCCGACAAGAGCGCGAGAGGAGGTCGCCGGTCGAAGGGACGCAGGATGGGAAGCGGACGCCCCCGTCGCGCCCCGGCGTACCGCCGGCCGGACCTGACGCTCGTCGTGGTGATGCTGCTCGCCGCCGCCGTGGCCTTCGCCGCGATCGGCTGGCGGGACGACCGCACGGCCACGACCGAACCGGTGCTCGCGACGTCCCCGCTGTTCGACGACGACGGCGGCGACGCCATGTTCGCGCTGGCCGCCATGGAACCGGACATCGCCGTCCAACGGTGCGTCCAGGTCGGATACGGCGGGCCCGCCGTCCCGGGCACCGTGCGGCTGACCGCGGCCGACGTCCGGGGCGCGCTGGCCGGCCGGATCGCCGTGACCGTCGAACGGGGCACCGGCGGCCGGTACGGCGACTGCGCCGGCTTCCGGGGCGCGCCGATCTACGCCGGCACCCTCCGCGACCTGGCCGACGACCACGACGACGGCCTGGACACCGGGTGGTCCCCGGGCGCCGGGGAGTCCGCGGCGTTCCGGGTCACCGTGCGGCTCGCGGGCCAGGAGCAGCCGGCGCCCGGCGCGGCGGCCGCCGCCTCGTTCGTCTGGCAGCTGCGGGGACCGGCACCGGTCGCACCGCAGGCCACCGGCGGCACGCCGGCGCCGCCCGGACCGGCGTCCCCGGCCCCGTCCGCCGCCCCGTCCTCGGCCGCGTCCCCGTCGAGCCCGGCCACCGGCGCGCCGACGACCTCCGGAGCCGTTCCGGCCGCGCCGCCCGCGGGACGGACGGCGAGCACCGGCGGCATGGCGGCCGTCCTCGAGGACGTGCGCCGGTTCCTCGAGCAGGCGGGCCGCTACGCGGCGGTGCCGATCGCCGCGATCGTCGCGCTGCTGCTCTTCCTGCTGGTGCAGAGCCGGCTCGATCAGCGCGACCCCAAGCTCGCCCTCGCCCCGGTGTGGGCCGACGACCACCTGTGGATCCCCGAGTCACCGGAGCAGTCATGACGCGCAGCCCCCAGGTCGCCGACGACCTCGTCCCGGTCGCCAACCGCATCGCCGGGGTGCAGCTGAGCCGCGTCCCGGTGTTCGCGGCGCTGCCGCTGCTCGCCGCCGCCACGCCCGGCGCCGCCGTGCCGCCGCTGCTGCTCGGCTGCGCCCTGTGGCTCGCCGTGGCGCTGGCGTCGTGGCCGCTGAGCCGGTTCGGCCGCACGGCGGCGCTGACCACGCTCAACGTGACCCTGATCGGCGACGGCATGGTCCTCGCCTGGGCCTGGTACCGCCTGGACGGGCTCGACGGCCCCGTCAGCCTGGTCATCGTCCTGCACACCATCGCGGTGACCCTGGTGACGGCGTTCCGCACCGGCGCCAAGATCGCGCTGTGGCACTCGCTGCTCGCGGTCGCGGTGCTCGACGCGGTCTCCGCCGGGCTGCTGGGTCCCGCCCGCCCCTTCCCCGTCGTCGACACCGCCGTCTACCTGGGCGGGCTGTGGGCGGCCGCGCTGGGCACGGCGTGCCTGGCCGCCGTCAACGAACGCGAGCTGCGCCGCCGCCGCTACGACGAGCAGGTGCTCCGCGACCTGGCGCTGCGCTCCGGCGCGCAGGCCGACGCGGGCGCCGTGGCCCTGGGCCTGGCCGCGTTCGGGTACGCCGAGCTGTCCGCCCGCCGCGCCGCCGTGGCGGTGCTCACCCACGGCGACGTCGCCGGCCGGCCCGACTTCGGCGCCGTGGTGGACGAGGACGGCACCTCCCGCACCCGGATCCTGACCGGCCCGCCGCCGGCGGAGCTGCGACCCGACGACGTCCGCCTGCTCGGCCGGCCGGACCCGGTCCGCGACGCGTGGATCCACCAGCTGCTGCCCGACCCCGTCAACGTGGTCGTGGTGCCGTTCGCCGTCCAGGACGCGGTGGGCTTCCTCGTGCTGGAGCAGCCGCGCCGCCGTTCGGCCCGGGCGTCCCGCCGCGTCAACCGGCGGATGCTCGCCACCGCCCGGCAGGCCGCCGCGCAGAGTGCCGCCGCCGTGGGACGCGCGCTGGTCGCCGACCAGCTCGCCGCCGCCGCACTCACCGACGGGCTCACCGGCACGGCCAACCGGCGCCGGTTCGACGCCCTGCTGGCGGCCGAGGTGCGCGGGCCGGTGCCGTTCGCGCTGCTGCTGCTCGACCTCGACCACTTCAAGGCCGTCAACGACACCCACGGCCACCAGACCGGCGACGCCGTCCTGGTCGCCGCGGCCGCCGCGCTGCGGGCCGCCGCGGGCGCCGGGTCGCTCGTGGCCCGGTACGGCGGCGAGGAGTTCGCCGTGCTGACCCCCGTGCCGCCGGCCGAGCTGCCCGCGTTCGCCGAGCGGCTGCGCCGGGCGGTGGCGGACGCGGACACCCCCGTGCCGGTGACGGTCAGCATCGGCGCCGCCTGCTTCCCGCACGACGACGTCACCGAGCAGGGCCTGATCGGCCTCGCCGACGAGCGGCTCTACACCGCGAAGCGGGCCGGCCGCGACCGGGCGGTCACGGACGGCGCCTCCGCGGCCGTCCGCCATCCGCAGCCCGCCGGCCTCAACCGGTGACCGCGCGCGCCGATGAAACGGGGGACACCCGACGTCCACGGAAGGCACCCGCACGCATGACGACCGACCACGCCCCGCGCGGCTACCGTCCCCGGCACCGGCCGGGACCGGCCGACGAGCGCGCGAAGTTCGCCGTCATCGTGTCGGCCGCCCTGGTCATCGGGCTGGTCGGGGGCACCGCCACCTGGTCGGCGTGGAACGCCCGGACCGACAACACCGGCAACGAGTTCGAGACCGGCACGGTCGTGCTGCAGGACGACACCAGCGGCGGGACGCTGTTCGCCCTGCCCGCCATGGAGCCGGGCGTGGTCGAGGAGAACTGCGTCGAGCTGACCTACGCCGGCTCGCTGCCGTCCGAGGTGCGGCTCTACGGCGCCCCGACGGCCGGCACGCTGGGCCCGTACCTCAACCTGACCGTCACCCGGGGCACCGGCGGCGCCCACGACGACTGCTCCTCGTTCGTGCCGGACGCCACCTCGTACGCGGGCCTCGGCCCCGGGGTGCTCTTCCAGGACGACCTCACCGACTACCCGTCGACGTTCGCGGCCGGCGTGCCGGACCCGCTGGCGGCGTGGCCGACGAACGAGACCCACTCGTACCGGTTCAGCATCGACGTCGACGACGTGAACGCCGCCCAGGGCCGGACGCTCACCCAGACGTTCAGCTGGGAGGCGCAGCGATGACCGCGGCGCCGGCCGGCCGCACCCGCCGGCTGGCGACCACGGCGCTGATGCTCGTCATGGTGGCGGCCGCCGCGGCGGTGACGCTCGGCCGCGTCGCCGGCCTGCAACCGCTCGTCGAGCAGTCCGGCAGCATGCTGCCCACGATCCGGCCCGGCGCGCTCGTCGTCAGCCGGCCGGTGCCCGCCGACGCCGTGCGCACCGGCGACATCGTCAGCTTCCGCGACACCGGCCGCGGCGGGGCGCTCATCACCCACCGGGTCGTCGACGTCCGGCGCACCGGCGACCTGCTGACCTTCGAGACGCGCGGCGACGCCAACGCCGGCAGCGAGCGGTGGACGGCGCCCGCCCGCGCGGAGATCGGCCGGACGGTGGTCGTCCTGCCGTACCTCGGCATGCTCGTCGCCGGCCTCGCCGAACCCCTGGTGGTGGCGTGCCTCGCGGCGGTCGCCGGCCTGCTGGTCGCCGCCGTCCTCGCCGGGCGGCGCGGACGGCACGGGCGGCGCCGCGGCCGGGCCGTCAGTCGCCCTCGGGTCCCGTCGTCGTCGGGGACGGCGTCGGCTCGGTAGTGCGCGGCTCGTCCGCGACGATCAGCTCGACCGTCGTGCCGGGCTCCAGCTCCGTGCCCTCCCCCGGGACCGTCTCGATGACCGTGCCCGGCTCCGCGTCCGACTCCCGGAACCGCAGCCGGTACGTCAGCCCCGCCTCGTCCAGCGCCCGGCGGGCGTCGGCCGCGGTCAGGCCCACCACCTGCGGCACCGGCACCTCCTCGGGCTCCGGCGACGGCGACGCCGTCGTGGGCGTCGGGCTGGGGGTGCGGCTCGTGCGCGTCGCCGACGGCTTGGTCACGGCGGGCGCCGCCGAGCTGGCCTGCGGCAGCGGGTCGTCGTCGCCCGCGTTGTCCGTGATGAGGAAGACGCCGTAGCCGATCAGGCCCACCAGCAGCAGCGCCGCCACACCGATCAGGATCGGCATCCACCAGGCGCGGCGCGGCTCGTCCGCCACCGGCGCCCAGCCGCCCACCGTCGTGGTCTCCATCGGCACCGGGCGCGGCGGCCGCACCTCGGCCCGTCCGGCCCAGGCGGCCCCGCCGTCGTCCTCCACCGCCGGCATCTGGCGGGTCGCGTCCGCCCCCGGCACCGGCCGGGTCGCGCCGGCGCCCGGCAGCTGCTGCGTCGCGTCACCCGCCGGGGGGATCCGCTGGGTGGGATCCGCCGGCGGCAGGCCGCGCGCGGGGTCCCCGGACAGGAACGCCGTGTCGTCGGCGGCCGGCGGGCGCGGCGGCTCGTCCTCGTCGTCGGCGAACGGGTCGAACTGCCCGGTCTCGTCCAGCGGACGCTGCTCGTCACCCGACCCGCCCCCGGGGCGGCCTCGCTGCTCATCGGACATCGCGTGATCCTCTCGCGGTACACACCGGCTCGCCGGACACCTGTCCAAAATATCCGGTACGCGGTGGCGAATGTGCCGCGACCGCCCCCTGACCGACTGCGCCACCGACGCCCCGGCCCGGCCGAATCGTACGGATGCGACGGACTCGCTGGCGAAGACATCGACCGCTACAGTGCCCCGCATGGCCGGACAGGGCTGGACAGCACAGACAGCCGCGGCGGCCGGAACGGCCGCCGCGGCCGGTGCCGCGCAGCTCGGACTCGGCTACGGCCTCGGGGTCGTCGCCTGGCCGGCGACACCCGCCGACGACCTCGTCTGGTCCGGCAGCCTGGCGTGGTCCACCTGGATCGCGGCCACCTCCACCATCCTCGGCGCGGTCGTCGCCGCCCGCATCGGACGGTCGGCCGTGCCCGGCTTCGTGCTCGCCACGGCCGCCGCCGTCGGCGCCCTGCTCACCGTCGCCCTCATCGCCGTGCCCGCCCGCGAGGCGATGCGCGCCGACACGTTCGCGCCCGAGACCACCGCCGCCGGGTACGCCACCCTCGGCATCCTCGTCGGCCTGGTGCTCGGCGCGTTCGCGGCCCGCTCCCGGCCCGTCGCCGCGAACCTCGCCGCCACCGCCGTCTGGGTGTGGGTCCTCGCGGCCGCCGCCGTCGTCACCGGCCTGGTCACGGGCGGGCGCACGGCCGGCGCGCACCTCGCCGTCTGGCAGCCCCCCGGCGCCGCCGGCCGCCACTGGTGGGCGAACCTGCACTGGCCCGGCGCCCTCGTCATGGTCGCCGCCGCCCTGCTCATCGGCCTCGCCGTCACCTGGGTCGCGGTCCGCCGCGGCCACACCGGCCCCGGCGCGGTCGTCTCCGGGGCGATCGGCCCGGTGCTCGTCGCCGTCTCGTACTTCGTGCTGGTCCCCCGCCTGACCGGCTCCCCGACCGAGCTGACCTCCGCCTACCTGACCGCCCCCTACGCGGTGGTGGCGGGCCTCGCGGGCTCGCTGCTCGCGGCCCGCTTCGCGAAGACCAGCCGGACCGCCGGCGAGGTCGCCCCGGTCCGGCTCACCTCGACGGTACGACCGAAGGCCGCCACGAACGCCGCCACCACCGAGTCGGCCCGCGGCGCGGCCCCGGCGGACCCGTGGGCGAGCCCGCTCGCGGGCAGCTCCGCGGCCGCGGCCGAGCCCCGGCGCAGCCGCCTGCCGTGGCGCCGCCCGGCCGACCCCACCGCCGACGCCGCCGAACCCGCGGCCAAGCCCACCGCCAAGGCCGCGGCCAAGCCCAAGCCCACCGCCAAGCCGGCCGCTTCTCCCGCTTCCGCCGGCTCGGGCGGCGGCGCCGCCTCCGCCGGGGCGACGGCCGCCGGTGAGCCGGCGTCGCCGGGCCGGGTGAAGGGGCTGTTCCGGGGCCTGGCCCGGGTCCGGTCCCGGGGCGTGGCCAAGCCGGTCACCGACGACACCGAACCCACCGCGGACCTGACCGCACCGGCCTCCAAGCCGGCCACCAAGCCGACCGCCGCGCCGACGCCGGGCCCCGCCGGGGCCGCCGCCGGGCAGCCGCCCGCCAAGGCCGCCGCGAAGACCACCCCGGCGAAGGCCACCCCGGCCAAGGACACCTCGGCCAAGACCACCGCGGCCAAGGACACTCCGACGAAGACCGCCCCGGCCAAGGCCGACGGCGGGGCCGGGCCGGCGGCCGAGGCCGGCGCCCGCCAGCCCGGCGGCGCCGCCGGTCGGGGCGGCAAGGAAGCCACCGGCGACGACAGGGACCAGCGCGGTGGGCGGGCCGTCGCCGCCGAGAAGCCGCGGCACAGCACGGTGGCCGCGCCGACCACGATCCAGCGCCCGGTCCTCGGCCCGCCGACGCCCGGGAAGGGGCGCCCGGCCGAGCCCCAGGTCGTGCAGCAGGCCGGGACGCCGAAGCCCGCGAACACGCCGCCGACCGCGCCGGAGCCCGCCAACGAGCCGCCGACGGCGCCCCGGCCGGAGCGGACGGCGCGCTCCGGTCGTACCAAGGGCAGGGACAAGGACCCCGGCGGCCCGGCGGCGGGGGCGTCCGGGGGCGGGACCGGCGGCCGGCCGGCCGGCGGCGAGCCGGACCGGGGCGGGGACGCGGCGCTGTCGTCCGTCAGTCCACTGTGGGTCGAGGACGAGCCGGAGCCGGCCGTCAGGCGCGGCCGGAACCCGTTCCGGCGGCGGCCCGAGGCGACCGCCTGATCATTCGACCGGCCAGGTGTGCACCGGGTCGTTGCTGCGCTGCAGTTTGTTGTAGCGCAGCAGCATGTCGTGCAGGGCGGCGTCGCGGTCGAGGCCGCGGTTGCGTTCGGCGGACCACACGGTCTCGGTCTGCCAGACGGCGCCGTTGCGGCCGGTGCGGCAGCGTTCGTCGATGATGCCGAGCAGCCGGTCCCGGTGGTACGGATCGACCCCGAACCGGTCCAGCCCCGCGTACGCCTTGGGCAGCAGCGTCTCGCGGACCAGGTCGGCGGCGCGGACCTCGCCCTGCCGCGGCCAGTACAGGGCGGCCTCGATGCCGCGGCGGGCGGCGGCGTGGAAGTTGTCCTCGGCGGCGCCGAAGGTGAGCTGCGACCAGATGGGCCGGTCCTCCTCGGCGAGTTCGCGGGCGAGGCCGAAGTAGAAGGCGGCGTTGGCGAGCATGTCGACGACGGTGGGGCCGGCGGGCAGGACCCGGTTCTCGACGCGCAGGTGCGGCCGGCCGCCGGCGATGTCGTAGACGGGGCGGTTCCAGCGGTACACCGTGCCGTTGTGCAGGCGCAGCTCGCCGAGGTGCGGCACGCCGCCCTGGCGCAGCACGGTGACCGGGTCCTCCTCGTCGACGATCGGGAGCAGCGGCGGGAAGTACCGCACGTTCTCCTCGAACAGGTCGAAGATGGACGTGATCCACCGTTCGCCGAACCACACCCGCGGCCGGACGCCCTGCGCCCGCAGTTCCTCGGGCCGGGTGTCGGTGGCCTGTTCGAACAGGGCGATGCGGGTCTCGGACCACAGGTGCCGGCCGTACAGGAACGGGCTGTTGGCGCCGACGGCGACCTGGACGGCGGCGATGGCCTGCGACGCGTTCCAGTAGGCGGCGAACTGCTCGGGCGGCACCTGGAGGTGGAACTGGACGCTGGTGCAGGCGGCCTCGGGCGCGATGGAGTCGTTGGCGGTCTGCAGCCGTTCGACGCCGCTGATGTCGAGGCTGATCTCCTCGCCGCGGGCGCCGACGATCTGGTCGTTGAGCAGCCGGTAGCGCTCGTTCTCGCTGAGGTTGTCGAGCACGAGGTGGCGCGGGGTGAGGGTGGGCAGGATGCCGACGAGCACGATCGTCGAGTCGGCCTTGGCGGCGCGGTCCTCGGCCCGGCCGAGGCTGGCGTGCAGGTCCTGCTCGTAGTCGGCGAAGCCGTCGCCGCAGATGAGCCGCGGGCGGGCGTTCAGTTCGAGGTTGAACTGGCCCAGCTCGGTCTGGAACGTGGGGTCGGCGAGGTTGCTGAGGATCTCGGCGTTGCGCATGGCGGGCTCGCCGTCGCCGTCCATGAGGTTGAGCTCGATCTCCAGGCCCGTCATGGGGCTGGTGGTGTCGAACGAGAAGTCGTCGAGCATGTACGCGAAGACGTCCAGGCAGCGGCGTACCTTCTGCCTGTATCGGACGCGGTCCTCGGCCGAGAACGCGACCTGTGTGACGTCCTTGCCCATCGGGTCCTCCTGTCGCACCCCTGTCCGGGGGCGCGGCGATCCTGATGGAGGGCGGCGTCGGCCTCCGGTGGTGGCCCCTTCACGTTAGGGGCGTCGGGTTGGGTCCGGCTAGGGGCAAAACGGACGCACATCACCTCTGTGTGATGACGCGGCGGCTCACCGTCCTCGATCATTTCCCTCGCGGCGCACGCCAAAACGCCGGCCCGCCGCTCTCGCGGTGGACCGGCGCCGGGACGGTGGGATCAGGCGGCCTGGCGGATGGCCTCGCCCTCGATCTCGATCTTGACCTTCTTGCCGACCATGACGCCGCCGGTCTCCAGGGCGACGTTCCAGGTCAGGCCGAAGTCCTCGCGGTCGATCTCGGTGCTGGCGCTGAAGCCGAAGACGTCGAAGCCGTACGGGCTGCGGTTGACGCCCTCGAACTCGACCTCCAGGTCGACGACGCGGGTGACGTCCTTGATCGTGAGCTCACCCTCGAGCACGAACTCGCTGCCGCTGTGCGACTTCACGCGGGTGCTGCGGAAGGTGAGGACGGGATACTTCTCGGCCTCCAGGAAGTCGCCGCTGACGAGGTGGGCGTCGCGGTCCTTCTGGCCGGTCTGGATGCTGGCGGCCTGGATGGTGGCGACGACGGAGGACGCCAGCGGGTCCTCGTCGACGGTGATGGTGGCGGTGGCGTCGGCGAACTCGCCGCGCACCTTGCTGACCATCATGTGCCGGGCCACGAAACCGACCCGCTTGTGCGCCTGGTCCAGCTCGTACGTGCCGGCAGCCGGGATGACGAGCCCGTCCCAGGTGCGGGTCGCGGCGGCGGTGGTGTCAGACATCGGGTTCTCCTCGGGGAGTGCTGTGCGGGTTGCTGTTGTGTGACGTAGCAACTATACGCACGGCAATATTCCAGCTGTCAAGTACCGCTTGCTACAGTGGGACCATGAGCATCGACTTCGACGACGCGCGCTTCACCGCCGTGGGCCTGTTCACCGAGGCATTCGTCGGGCTCAGCAGCAAGTTCGCGGCCGACTTCGACCGGTACGGCGTCTCCGCCGTCGAGTTCGAGGTCCTCATGCGGCTCGCCCGCTCCCCCGGCAACCAGCTCCGGATGACCGACCTCGCCGCCCAGACCACCCTGTCCACCAGCGGCGTCACCCGGGTCGTGGACCGGATGGAACGCGACGGCCTCGTCGCCCGCCGGGCCTGCCCGACCGACCGCCGCAGCTCCTACGCCACCGTCACCGAGGCCGGCCTGGCCAAGCTCAACGAGATCCTGCCCGGCCACCTCGACCTCATCGACCGCTGGTTCGTCGGCCAGTTCAGCCCCGAACAGCTCGACGAGCTGCTGTCCGCCCTGCGGGTCCTGCGCGACGCCGTGAACCCCTGCGCCACCGTCGGCACGAGCGAACCTGTCGTACCGGCGTCGTAGGTTCGCGGGCATGAAGTACGGCTTCGTGCTGCCCTGGGGCACCGCCCGCGACGCCGCCGACCTCGCCGCCGTCGCCGAACGGCACGGCTGGGACGGCTTCTTCGTCTGGGAACCCGTCTGGGGCGTCGACGCGTGGGTCGCCCTCGGCGCCGCCGCCATGACCACGTCCCGCATCCGCCTCGGCACCCTGCTCACGCCGCTGCCCCGGCGCCGGCCGTGGGACCTCGCCGGCCAGGTCGCCACCGTCGACGGCCTCTCCGGCGGGCGCGTCACCCTCAGCGTCGGCCTGGGCGCCCTGCACGGCGGCTGGACCGCCTTCGAGCGCGACCAGGGCCGCCGCACCCGCGCCGAACAGCTCGACGAGGGCCTCGACGTGCTGCGCGGCCTGCTAGCCGGCCAGCCCTTCACCTACGCGGGCACGCACTACCGGGTCGAGCCCACCGACTTCATGGTGCCGCCGCCGCCCGTGCAACGCCCGCACCCGCCGATCTGGGTCGTCGGCGCCTGGCCCGCGCCGAAGTCGATGCGGCGGGCCGCCCGCGCCGACGGCTGGCTGCCCAACGTCGTGCCCGCGGGCACCGAGTTCACCCCCGCGCTGCTCGCCGAGGGTCTCGCCTGGATCCGCGCCCTGCGGCAGGCCGAGGGGCTGCCCCTCGACGGGTACGACGTCACGGCCGAGGGCGTCACCCCCGCCGGCGACCCGGACGCGGCGCGCGAGAAGGTGGCGCCGTGGGCCGCCGCCGGGGCCACCTGGTGGATCGAGGGCGACTGGTCCGTCGCCCGCGAGCGGGTCCGGGGGTACGCGGAGGAGCGGCTGGCCGCCGGGCCGCCCCGCTGAGCTGCCGCCCCGCCTGCCCGCCGGTGGCGGCAGAACGACCGGCAGAACCGCCGACGGGCCGGGCGTTTCGGGCGGAAATAACCCGATGGTCTCTGCACGCACGGTTAGGGTGGGCGCACGGTTTCACCACGGGGGATGCGGCGAGACCGAGGCACGGCGGGTTCTGACAACGGGGGAGCCTCGTACGCGCCGCGTTTCAAGGGACGTGCCGGCCGTCACCACGACGGCCGACCACGTCCCTTGCTGCATGCGGCCCCGTTTCGCCCGGGCCCGCCGGCTCAGGCGGTGTCGCGGGTGGGCAGCTGCTCGCCGTCCGCCAGGGCCGCCCGGGTGCGCTGCCGCGGCAACAGCACGATGCCGTTCGCCCGGCACACCTTGCCCAGGCACTCCAGCACCACCTGCCGCACCTCCCCCGCCGTCACCCCGGCCAGGCAGGCCAGCGCCTCCGCCGTGTCCCGCGGGTCGCTGCCGTGCTCGAACCACCGCGCCGCCGTCCCGTACGACCGGCGCGCCCGCTCCCGCTGCCCGCGCACCTCCGCGACCGCGCCCTCCACCATCGCCGCCGGGCCGTCCAGCTCCGCGGACGTGCGCCGCAGGTCGGCCAGCACCTCGGTCGCCTCGACCACGCGGCCCGCCTCGGCCAGCGCCAGCCCGGCCGTCGCCAGGGCGCGGCGCCGGTGCGCGGGGGCGCCCAGGTCGTCCAGTGTCGACACCGCCCGGCGGGCCATCGTCTCGGCCTCGGCCAGACTGCCGTCCAGCCGGGCCACGTCCGCCAGGTTCGCCAGCGCCACCGCCCGCAGCCGGTGCTCGCCCGCCTGCGCCGCCAGCCGGTCCACCGCGGTGAGCCGCTGCCGGGCCGCCGGCACGTCACCGGCGCGCAGCTCGTGCCAGGCCAGGTTGTTCTGCGCCACCGCCATGTCCCGGATGCGGCCCGTGCGCCCGGCCAGCGCCAGCACCTCCTCGGCGTGCCCGCGGGCCTCGTCGTAGCCGCCGACCGCCGTGCACAGCCCCGCGAGCAGGGTCCGCGCCGCGAACTGCCCGGGCACGTCGTCGAGCCGGGTGAACGCGTCCAGCGCCGCCCGCGCCGACCCGATCTCGTCGGCCGCCGCGCCGTGCTCCAGCGCCAGCTGCGCCAGCCCGACCTGCGCCCACGCGCGCAGCTCCGGCGCCGCGCCCGCCGTGCGCGGGTCGTCCAGGAGCCGCCGCAGCCACTGCCGGCCCAGCCGGTCCCGGCCGCGGAACCGCCACCACCGCGGCAACGCCGCCGCCAGCCGCAACGCCGTCACCGGGTCGTCGCCCGCCGCGTGCGCCAGCGCCGCCCCCACATCGGCGTTGACGTCGTCCAGCTGCGCCATGGCGTCCGCCGGCCTCGACCCGGCCAGGTCCGGCGCGATCCGCTCCGCGAACCGGGCCAGCACCTCGGCGTGCAGCCGGCTGATCCCGGCCCGCTCGCCCCGGGCGGCGGCCCGCTCGACGCCGAAGTCGCGCACCACGTCGAGCAGCCGGAACCGGAACGCCCCCGACCCGCGCACCCCGAGCAACCCCAGCTCCAGCAACCGGTCCAGCAGCGCCACCGGGTCCGCCGGGCAGCCGCCGCCGGTCAGCATCTGCTCCGCCAGCTCCACCGACCACCGGTTCCGGAACACCGCCAGCAACCGCAGCCCGCGCCGCTCGTCCGGCTCCAGCAGCCGGTAACTCGCCGCTACCGCGTCCCGCAGCGACACCGCCTCGACCCCGGCCGCCCCGGCCAGCGTCACCGCCGCGTCCGGCGCCGTCGCACCCACCCCCGGCCCGGCCGACAGGCCGGTGAGGTCGAGCACCCGGTCCCCGTACCGGTCGAGGATCTCGGTGACCGTGAGGACCCGGCCGCGGGCCGCGGCCAGTTCCAGCGCCAGCGGCAGCCCGCCGAGCCGGCGCAGCAGCGTCACCAGGGCCGGAACCTCGGCGGCCGACAGCGGCTCGCGCCGCACCCGGGCGAGCCGGTCGAGGAACAGGGCCGCGGCAGGATAGGCGGCGACGGCCGCCGGCGGGTCCGGCGGTGCGGCCTCCGCCGTCTCCGCCGCCGGTTCCGGGTCGGGGCTCAGGGCGGGAAGCGGCAACATCGAGGAGCCGGCGCCCGACACGGGCATCAGGTCCGGCTCCGGCCCCGCGGCCACCAGGTCCGGCGGGGGCACCTCCAGCGGCGCCACCGGCCACACCTGCTCCCCCGGCACGCCGATCGGGTGGCGGCCGGTGGCCAGGAAACGCACCGTCGGCACCTTCGCCGCCAGCCACTGCAACGCCTCCGCGACCGCGTCCGGGGCCCGCTCCACCGCGTCCACCAGCACCAGGCCGGGCGTCCCGGCCAGCCGGGCCACCAGATCGTCCGGCCGGCCGACCCGGTACACGGCGGCGATGGTGGTCAGCACGTCCGCGGCCGTCGACACATCGGAGACCACGACGCCCGGCACCCCGCCCGGGTGCCGCTCGGCCAGGGCGTGCGCGACGGTCAGCGCCAGACTCGTCTTGCCCACGCCCGCCAGCCCGACCAGCGTGACCCCCTGCAGCGGGCCGCCCCCGCCCGCGCGGTCGCCGGCGGTGAGACGCGCCGTCAGCTCCGCCACGTCGGCGTCCCGCCCGACCAGCCCCGGCACCGGCGGCAGCGGCGCGACCGGCGGCGGCCCCGACACCTCGGGCGCCTGCCCGCGCGCCGCCGCCAGGAACTCCGCCCGGGCCGCACCCGCCAGATTGAGCGCGGTGGCCAGCAACTCGACGGTGGTCCGCTGCGGCCGGGACGCGTGGCCGCGCTCCAGATCGCGCACCGTCCGCACCCCGATGCCCGCCCGCTCGGCCAGCTCCGCCTGCGTCAGACCGGACCCGCGACGCCGTGCGCGCAGCACGGCGCCGAAGCCCGGCCCGCGCCCCGCCCCGTGCTCCGCCATCACGGTCGAGAGCGTAGACACCCCTGTCTAGCTGCTCGAACCTGCTCGCGGCATCGACGGGAAAGAAATCGTTTCCCCGCAGCAAATGCCGCGACGCGGGGCCGAGAGGGACGCTGTCAGACCCCCAGCGACCGGGCGATGATCATCCGCTGGATCTCCGAGGTGCCCTCGCCGATCTCCAGGATCTTGGCGTCGCGCCAGAAGCGGCCGACGGCGGACTCGTTCATGAAGCCGTAGCCGCCGTGGACCTGGGTGGCGTAGCGGGCGTTGTCGACGGCGGCCTCGCTGGCGTACAGCTTGGCGATGGCGGCCTGGCGCTTGAAGTCCTGGCCGGCCAGCATGCGGGCGGCGGCGTCGTAGTAGGCGAGCCGGGCGGTGTGGGCGCGCATCTCCATGTCGGCGATCATGAACTGGACGGCCTGGAAGTTGCCGATGGGCTGGCCGAACGCCTGCCGCTCGTGGGCGTACTTGAGCGACTCGTCGACGCAGCCCTGGGCGAGGCCGACGGACAGGGCGGCGATGGCGATGCGGCCCTCGTCGAGGATCTGGAGGAACTGGGCGAAGCCGCGGCCGCGCGCGCCGAGCAGGTTCGCGGCGGGCACCCGGCAGTCGTCGAAGGCCAGCTCGTGGGTGTCGGAGCAGTTCCAGCCGACCTTGGAGTAGGCGGGCAGCACGTGGAAGCCGGGGGTGCCGGACGGCACGATGATCGTCGAGAGTTCCTTGCTGCCGTCGGGGTTGGTGCCAGTGACGGCGGTGACGGTGACCAGGGCGGTGATGTCGGTGCCGGAGTTGGTGATGAACGCCTTGGAGCCGTTGATGACCCACTCGCCGGCCGCCTCGTCGAGGACGGCGCGGGTCTGGGTGCCGCCGGCGTCGGAGCCGGTGCCGGGCTCGGTGAGGCCGAAGCCGGCCAGCGCCTCGCCGCTGAGCAGGCGCGGCAGCCATTCGGCCCGCTGGGCGGGGGTGCCGAAGCGGTGGATGGGCATGGCGCCGAGGGAGACGGCGGCTTCCAGGGTGATGGCGACGCTGGAGTCGATTCGGGCGAGTTCCTCCAGCGCCAGGCAGAGGGCGAAGTAGTCGCCGCCCATGCCGCCCTGGTCCTCTGGGAACGGCAGGCCGAACAGGCCCATCTTGCCCATCTGCCGGATGAGGTCGTACGGGAAGGCGTGCTTCTCGTACAGCTCGCCGATGACGGGCGCGACCTGTTCGCGGGCGAACTCGCGGACGGTCTCGCGCAGCGCCTCGTGTTCGTCGCTCAGGCGGAAGTCCATGACGCTCCTCAGACGGGTGTGACGCCGTGCCGGCGCCGGGAGAAGGAACGGTCCTTGCCGCGGGCGGCGGCGTAGCGGCGGATGAGCTCGTCGCGCAGCTGCCCGGGTTCGACGATGGTGTCGATGACGAGTTCGCCGGCGAGCCGGACGAGGTCGATGTCGCGCTCGTACTCCTCGCGCCTCGCCGCGACGAACGCCTCGCGCTCGGACTCGGGCAGGGCGGCGATCTTGTTGGCGTAGACGGCGTTGACGGCCGCCTCCGCGCCCATGACGGCGATCTTGGCGGTGGGCAGGGCGATGGTGGCGTCGGGGTCGAAGCCGGGGCCGGCCATGGCGTACAGGCCGGCGCCGTAGGCCTTGCGGACCACGACGCACATCTTGGGGACGGTGGCCTCACTGATCGCCGAGATCATCTTGGCGCCGTGCCGGATGATGCCCTGCCGCTCGACCGCCGCCCCGACCATGAAACCGGGCACATCGGACAGAAACAGCAGGGGTACGTTGAACGCGTCGCACAGCGACACGAACCGGGACGCCTTGTCGGCGCTGTCGACGAACAGCACCCCGCCCTTGAACATGGAGTTGTTGGCGACGACGCCGACGACCTCGCCGTTCAACCGTCCGAACCCGACGGTCAGCTCCTTCGCCCACAGCGCCTGGATCTCCAGGAACGTGCCGTCGTCGAGCAGCGCCTTCACGTACCGGCGCATGTCGAACGCCTGCCGTTCGCTGGCGGGCACCAGCTCGGCCAGGTCGCCGCGGCCGGGCCCGGTGGCCTCGACGGCGGGCGGGGCGCCCTGGAAGTTGGACGGCAGGTAGGACAGGTAGCGCCGGACGACGTCGAGCGCCTCCTGCTCGGTCTTGCAGAGGAAGTGCCCGACGCCGGACTCGGCGCAGTGCACCCGCGCGCCGCCCATCGCCTCGAGCGTCGTCTTCTCGCCGGTGACCATCTCGACCATGCGGTCGGAGCCGAGGTACATGCTGGCGTTGCCGTCGACCATGGCGACGACGTCGCAGAAGGCCGGGATGTACGCCCCGCCGGCGGCGGACGGGCCGAACAGCGCGCAGACCTGCGGGATGGCGCCGGACGCGCGTACCTGGGTGTGGAAGATCTTGCCGGCGCCGCGGCGGCCGGGGAACAGGTCGACCTGGTCGGTGATCCGGGCCCCTGCGGAGTCGACGAGGTAGATCATGGGGGTGCCGGTGTCGTACGCCCGCTCGATGATCCGGATGATCTTCTCCACCGTGCGGGCACCCCAGGAGCCGGCCTTGACGGTGGAGTCGTTCGCCATGAGGCAGACGGGGCGGCCGTCGACGGTGGCGGTGCCGGTGACGACGCCGTCGGCGGGCAGGCCGTCGGCCAGGGCGTTGGCGTAGAGGCCGTCCTCGACGAAGGAGCCGGGGTCGACGAGCAGGGCGACGCGTTCGCGGGCGAACAGCTTGCCCTTGGCGGCGTTGGCGTCGTGGTACTTGGCGGCGCCGCCGGCCAGGGCGCGCTTGCGGTGCTGCTCGAGCGACACGAGACCTCCCAGGCGACGACCTTAACGATCGTTAGGCTAACGCAGAAGACCCCCGCAACGCCACGGACGGGAGCCCCGCCGTCGCGGGACCCCCGTCCGGGGTGGTGCACCGACGCTGTGGAGGAGCGTCGGCTGGTGCCCGGCACCGGAGTGCCGGTGGGTCACACCCGGGACCGGTGTGACCCGCGCCGGACGCGGCCGTCGCCGGCCGCGTCCCGCGGACTACCTGCTCAGCGCAGGGTGTTCAGCAGGTCCAGCCCACCGAGGTTGAGGCCCTGGCCGTTGAGGCCCTGGGTCACCGCGTCGGTCGGGAGGGCCTCCTGCGAGGCGGCCTTGCGGGCCGACTTGCGGGACTGCTCGCCGTAGCCGTCGCCGTCACCGGTGCCGGTGCCCGGGTCGGTCGGGTCGGTCGGCTCGGTCGGCTCCTCGTCCGGGGTGTCGGTCTCGCCGCCACCGTTGGTGCAGGAACCCTCGCCCGAGCCCTCGCCCAGGATGCCGATGCCGATGCCGGCGACGCAGACCGGCACGTCGACCGGCGCGATGACCTGGGTGCCGTTGCCGACCCCGTTGTTGTCCGTGGACACCTGGGTGGCGTCCTCGGCCGAGTTGCCGCCGCCCGTGTTGTTGCTGACGGAGCCCATGCCGGTGCCCTCGCCCAGGACGCCCAGGCCGACGCCCGCGATGCCGACCGGGATGTCGATCGGGGAGTAGACCTGCGTGCCGTTGGCGACACCGTTGTTGTCCGAGGAGCCCTGGCCGACCGACTCGGTGCTGTTGCCACCGGTGTTGTTGCTGACGGAGCCCTCGCCGTGGCCCTCGCCCAGGATGCCCACGCCCAGGCCGGCCAGGCCGACCGGGATGTTGATCGGCAGGTACGCCTGCGTGGCGTTCAGGATGCCGTTGTTGTCGGTGGCGGCCTGCGTCACGCTCTCGGTCTGCGCGCTCTCGGTGTTGTTGCTGACCGAGCCCTCGCCGTGGCCCTCGCCCAGGATGCCCACGCCGATGCCGGCGATGCCGACCGGGATGCTGACGGGCAGGTAGGCCTGGGTGCCGTTGCCGACACCGTTGTTGTCGGTCGACGCCTGGGTGACGTCCTCGGTGTTCCAGCCGCCCCAGTTGGTGACCTCGCCGGTGCCCGAGCCCTCGCCCAGGATGCCCACGCCCACGCCGGCCACGCCGACCGGGATGTTGATCGGGGCGACGAGCTGGGTGGCGTTCAGGATGCCGTTGTTGCCGTCGGCGACCTGGTCCACGTCGGCGTGCGCCGCGGCCGGAGCGAACAGGAGGGCACCCGCGGCCAGAACGCCAACGCTGAGAGTCTTGCGAACCCAAGTCTTCATGGGGAGAAGATGCCTTTCGGATTATGTTTCAGGATTGGTGTTGAGAACGATCCGTATTCGGTTGTCGGTGATCCCGGGAATCGTGCTGCGGGCGCAGCGGTGCCTGGGCATGACTGCCTGACCCCGCCTGTCGACGTGCGCCGTTGCGGTGACGTGATGTGTGGAAGAAGAACTCCGGCGAGCCGGCCCGGAAAGAGAGCGGGCGGACGCTCGGCACTGACTGACCACCCGGCGGCCGCGCTGAAGCGGGGTCACCGGCGGGTCCCGGCCGTCAGCGGACGGTCCGGGCTACATCACTAGTCAGGTGAGACAGTCGGTGCCTCGGCGTCGTGACGCCGGACCTCGACACTGGTCGCCGCGGGCAGCCGGGAACCGGCGTCCGCATGGCCGACGACCGAGGACGGAACGGTGGCGGACGAGCCACCCTCCGGGGAGGAAGCACCCGACCCGGTGGCCGGTGCTCCACCGACGGCGCCCAGGTGCCCACGCATGGGGGCGTTGTCCGGACGGGTCGGGGCGTCTGTCATGCCCTGGCCCGTCGCGGTGAGGCCGTCGGGAAGGTGCGCTGCGGCGTAACGCTGCAGGGCGAGCAGGGATGCCGTGCCGGTGCCGTGCTCACCGCCGCGGACCTGGTCCGCGGTGGGGGCGAGCGGCAGGCCGGGAACGCCGTCGGCGCTCAGGGCCTGGACCACCGGTGCGTGTGCGGGCACGGCCGGCGCGAAGGAGACGGCCGAGAGGTCCGCGTCCGGGCGCGCCTGTGCCGGGTCGGCCGCGGAGTGCAGCAGATCCGTGAACGGGCGGAGGCTCTGGACGATCGGCTCGGTCGTCGGCAACGGCGTGAGCAGTCCCCGGGTGCCGGCCGGCCCGTCGGTGAGACGGAAGGGTGCGGCCAACACCTTGACGAGTCCGTCGACGCCGTTGGTGGCGGCGAGGACCTCGTCGGTGACGACCGGTGCGGGCGAGGCCGGCACCAGGTCGGTGATGCTGTCGGTCAGGCCCGCCGTCGCGGCCGGCTGGCGTGCCGGCCGGTTCTTGCGCGAGTCCGTGCCCGTGGCGGCCTTCGTGCCGACGACGGTGCCGGTCAGCCGCTCCACACCGTCCAGGACGGTGCGGGTGTCGGCAGCGTCGGTGGCGTCCCGCTCGTCCGCCTCGTTGCCGAGGCCGTTGACGAGCGACACCACGGACAGCCCCTGCTCGGGGGCCGGCGCCGGGTTGTCGGCGGCGTGGGCCGCCGCGCCGGTGAACAGCCAGGCTGCACCGGCGAGACCGCCGACGACGAGGGTACGCAGGCCCCAGCGGAGCCCACGGGTCCTCCGGCGCGCGTCACGGCCCGGCACCTGGGTGGGTGACGGCGGCGTGGCGGCACCGGCGGGCGCGACGCCGGCGGACGGCGTGCGCTCGAAGCGCTCGACCCCCGACCTCGTCATCGCATGCCCCTCGTTGTCGACCGTTTCGTGGCATATGAACCGCAATTGCCACTCGGTATGCGTAACGACGGGATCTCGCGGGGGTCACGCGGACAAATCGGAAAAAATGATCACCGAGTACGTAGGCCGGCCTTCAGCACACCCGACGGCAGCTCCCGGCCGACGATCTCCTGCGCCAGTGCCGCCGCGGCGATCAGCGCGTCCAGGTCGATGCCGGTCTCGTAGCCCATGTCGTGCAGCATGTGCACCACCTCCTCGGTGGCCACGTTGCCCGAGGCGCCGGGCGCGTACGGGCAGCCGCCCAGGCCGCCCACGCTCGCGTCGAACTCCGTCACGCCCAGGTTCAGGGCGGTCAGGATGTTCGCCAGCCCGGTGCCCCGGGTGTTGTGGAAGTGCAGCAGGTCCGGCGTCACCACGGACAGCAGGTCGCGCACCCGCCGGGGCGTACCCATGCCCGTGGTGTCGCCGAAGGCGATGCGGTCCGCGCCGTCCGCGCGGACCCGCTCCACGATGGACCCGACCCGCTCGGGCGGCACGTCGCCCTCGTACGGGCAGCCGAAACTCGTCGCCACGATCACCTCGACGGTGCCGCCCGCGGCGTGGATGAGCGGCACCAGCTGCGCGATGTCGTCGAGGGACTCGTCCGTCGAGCGGTTCAGGTTCTTCCGGTTGTGCGTGTCGCTGGCCGAGACCACGACCTCGATCTCGCGGAAGCCCGCGGCGAGCGCCCGCTGCGCGCCCCGGGTGTTCGGCACCAGTGCGGAGTACCGCACGTCCGGGTCGTGGCGCGAGCGCGCCCAGACCTCGTCCGCGTCCGCCATCTGCGGGATCGCCTTCGGGTGCACGAACGAGACCGCCTCGATCCGGCGCACGCCGGTCGCCGACAGGGCGTCCAGCAGGCGCACCTTGGCGTCCGCCGGGACCGGGTCCTCGTTCTGCAGGCCGTCGCGCGGGCCGACCTCGCGGATGCTGACGAAGCTCATCGCATGCGGCCCACGATGCCGGTGTCGTAGTCGCCGGACAGGAACTCCGCGTTCTCCAGCAGCTCGGCGAAGAACGGCAGGTTGTTCTTCGGCCCGGTGATCTCGAAGCCCGCAACCGCCGCGCGCGCCCGCTCGATCGCCTCGTCGCGGGTGGCGCCGGTGACGATGAGCTTGGCCATCAGCGAGTCGTAGTTCGGGGTGACCGTGGTGCCCTCGGCGTAGCCGGAGTCGACGCGCACGCCCTCGCCCGTCGGCTCGACCCACGTCTTCACGGCGCCGGGGCCGGGCAGGAACCGCTTCGGGTCCTCGGCGTTGACCCGCAGCTCGATCGCGTGCCCGCTGGTCGTCAGCGGGATCTCGACCTCCTCGCCGGAGGCGATCCGCAGCTGCGCCTCGACCAGGTCGATGCCGTGGATGATCTCGGTGATCGGGTGCTCGACCTGGAGCCGGGTGTTCATCTCCAGGAAGAAGAACTCGCCCGTGGTCGGGTCGAGCAGGCACTCGACGGTGCCCGCGTTGCGGTAGTTCACCGCCTCGCCCGCCTTCACGGCGGCGGCCAGGAAGCGCTCGCGCAGCTCCGGCGACACGGCCGGCGACGGGGCCTCCTCCACCAGCTTCTGGTTGCGCCGCTGCACCGAGCACTCGCGCTCGCTCAGGGCCACCACCCGGCCGTCGGCCAGGCCGAGGATCTGCACCTCGACGTGGCGCACCCGCGGGAAGTAGCGCTCGATGAGCACCGAGCCGTCGCCGAACATGCGCTCGGCGAAGCCGCGCACCTTGTCGTACTCGGTGCGCAGGCCGGCCTCGTCGTTCGCCACGGCCATGCCCATGCCGCCGCCGCCCGCCGCGGCCTTCACCATCACCGGGTAGCCGATCGTCGCGGCGGCGTCCAGCGCGGCCTCGACGGTGGCGGCCGGGTCGGTGGTGCCCGGCGCGACGGGCACGCCGGCCTCGGCCATCAGGTTGCGGGCGTTGATCTTGTCGCCCATCGCGGTGATCGCGTCCGCGCTCGGGCCGACCCAGACCAGGCCGTTGGCCTCGACGGCGCGCGCGAAGTCGGCGTTCTCGCTGAGGAACCCGTAACCGGGGTGGATGGCCTGCGCGCCGGTCTGCTTGGCGGCGGCCAGGATCGCCTCGGTGTTGCGGTAGCTCTGCGCCGGGTTCGCCGGTCCGACGCACACCGCCTCGTCCGCCTCCAGCACGAACGGCATCCCGGCGTCCGCCTCGGAGTGCACGGCGATCGCGCGGATCCCCAGCCGCTTGGCGGTGCGGATGATCCGGCGGGCGATCTCCCCACGGTTGGCGATGAGCAGCGACTCGATCATTTCTCTCCCTCGTCCCTTTCGGGGGACGTTACTGCCCGCGCGCCGGTTACCGTCCGGTTGGTGCCGACCCTCACGCGACGGGCTGTCCGCCCCCGGTCAGCGCCGCCGCGGCGGCCTCGCGCAGCAGCGCCGCCCGGCGCCGCCGCTCGACCTCGCCGCCCAGGAACGGCGTCGAGTTCATCAGGCCGAACGCCGCGTGGGCGAGCACCCGCGCCTCGGCCGCGTCGAGCCCCGGGCGCAGCCGGGCCAGCACGCCCACCCACTCCTCGACGTAGAGGCGCTGGAGGCGGCGGATCTGCCGGCGCGGCTCCTCGGGCAGCCGGTCGAGCTCGTGCAGGTGCAGGGCGATCACCGCCGGGTTCGCCAGGGCGAAGTCGACGTGGAAGTCGATGAGGTCGGCGAGCGCCGCGCTGGCGTCGTCGGGGTGCGCGGCGACGCGGTCGCGGCCGCCGTGCAGCAGGCTCTCGCTGACCGGGATGAGCGCCGCGACCAGCATCGCCTCCTTGCCGGCGAAGTGGTGGTACAGCGCGGGACCGGTGACCCCGGCGGCCGAGCCGATGTCGTCCATGGAGACGCCGTGGTAGCCGCGGGAGGCGAACAGACCTACTGCGATCTGCAGGATCTCGTCCCGGCGCGACCGGCGCCGGGGTGCCGGCGGACCGGTCCGCCGCTGCTGATCAACCGTCACCGGCTCACTCTAACCCCTCGTCGGACCCTGGTTACTGAACGGTCGTTTAGTTCTGGCGACCGTCCCGGCTGGTAGGACGGATCAGTCGTCCAGGCCGTGCTCCGCGCGCAGCGCCGCCGCCTCCGCGAACCGGCCCAGCTCGTCCAGCGCCTCCGCGAGCAGCCCCGCCGCCCCGGCCCGCCCCGGCGCCCGCGCGCCCAGCCCGGCCAGCGCCCCCGCCAGCAGCTCCGCCGCGTCCGCCGGGCGGCCAGCCCGCAGCAGCGCCTCGCCCGCCATGACCGCCAGCCGGTCCGCGTCGCCCGTCGCGCCGATCGACCGCAGCCGCTCCGGCGCACCGTCCAGGTACGGCAGCGCCTCGGCGAACCGGCCACGCGCCATCAGCAGCCGGCCCGCCTCGTGGCCCAGCACCGCCCGCTCCCACACCAGCGGCGGCTCACCGGCCAGCTCCGGCGGCAGCGCGTCGTGCCGCCGCACCGCCTGCGCCAGCACCGCCTCGGCCGCCGCCACGTCGTCCGCCCAGTGCAGGGCGGTCAGCCGGCGGCGCAGCACCCGCAGCTCGCCCGCCACGTCGCCCGCCGCCGCGTACGCCTGCGCCGCCGCCTCGAACCGCCGCGCCGCGTCCGCGTCCCGGTCCGCCCGGAACAGCAGCTCGGCCGCCTGCTCCTCGACCTGGCCCCGGCCCGCGTCGTTGCCGCCCAGCCGGCCCACCAGCTCGTCGTACAGCGCCAGCGCCTGCGCCGTCTCGCCGAGCTCCGAGTACACGCCCGCCAGCACGAACCGGGAGTCGTCCGCGGCGGGCACGGCGTCCAGCCGGGTCCACCACGTCACCGCCTCCTCGGCCACCTCGGCCGCCTCCACCAGGCGCCCCGCGTCCCGGTACGCGGCCGCCAGCTCGTGCCGCGCCGCCGCCCCGCCCGCGTCCAGCCCGCGCTCGGCGCACAGCGCCACCACCTCGACGTAGTCGGCCACGGCGTCGCCCGGGCGGTCCTGCGCCACCAGCGCCCGCGCCCGGGCCAGCCGCGCGTCCAGCGCCCGGTCCGCCGGGCCCGCCGCCAGCGCGTCCGACGCCGCCGCCACGGCCGCCACCGGGTCCGGCGACCCGGCCGCCACGACCAGCGCCGCCGCCGCGAACCGGTCCGCCGGGCCGTGCGCCCGGTAGAACGCCACCGCCGGCGCGGCCGCCTCCGCCGCCTCAGGCCCGCGGCCCAGGTTCGCCAGCGTGGTCGCCCGGCGCAGCGCGATCCGCGCCGTCAGGCGCTCGTCGCCCGCCCCGGCCGCCACCGCGTCCGCCTCGCCGAACGCCGCCAGCGCCGCATCGCCCCGGCCGGTCACCGCCAGCGCCAGCGCCTGCCGCGCCCACGCCGCCGCCAGCCGGGCCGGTTCGCCGCCGGCCCGCAGCTGGTACGCCAGGTCCGCGGCCACCGCCTCGGCGCCCGCCTCCGCGTCGCCGGTCAGGCAGGCCGCCACGCCCCACGCCGCCCGGCTGCGGTGCGCGCGCCGCTCGTCGCCCGCCGCCGCGTACCGCTCGGCCGCCGACCGCCACGCCGCCATCGCGCCCGCCGCGTCCCGGGCCAGCCACGACTGGTCGCCCGCGACGTCCGTGCGCCGCGCCGCCAACAGCGCGTCCGCCGGCTCCGGGAACCGGGCGTCGAACGCCGCCAGCACCGCCGCGACCGCCTCGTCGGCGTCGGCGTCGGCGTACCGCTCGGCCAGGTCGAGCAGCTCGGCCGCCGAGGCGTCCGCCGGGACCCGCGCCGGCTCCGGGGCCGGGACCGCGACCGCGACCGGCACGGCCGCGGGCGCCCGCCGGGCCGACGGCGACAGCGGCAGCGCGTCCGGGAACGGCGCCGCGCCCAGCCGCTCCGCGACCCGCCGGCCCTGCTCACCCGTGCCGTTGCGGGCGTCGAAGCGCGCCGCCAGCGCCGTCGCGTACGCCGCCAGCTCCTCGCCCAGCTCCGCCGCCGGAGTGTCCCCCGCGGACCGCCGGTGCACCGGCACCGCCCCGTGCCCGGTGGCGGCCAGGCGGCGCAGCAGCAGCGCCGCCGACGCCGCGAACACCATGCCCGCCGCCGGCGACGGCGCCCGGTCCAGCCAGTCCACGTGCCGCTGCAGGATCTCCAGGCCGCGGTGCTCGTTGCCGGTGCGCGCGCAGAACGCGATGTGGTCGCCGATGTCCCACAGGTCCGCCACGTTGCCGCGGACCAGCCGGTACGCCCGCCGGTGCGCGTCCGCCGCCGCGTCCCCGCGGCCCGTGCGCACGTACGGCTCCAGCAGCCCGATCAGGATGCCCTGCGGCTGCTCCGTGCAGGTCAGCCGCCCGGCCAGCACCGGCTCGGCCAGCGCCACCGCCTCGTCGTCGCGGCCCTGGAACGCCAGCCACGACACCTGCGCCGACGGGTCGCAGCCCGCGCAGTCCGACAGGTCGTCGCGCGGCGTCGTCAGCCACCGCTCGTACCAGCCGGCCGCCGCGTCCAGGTCGCCGACGTGGCGGGCCACCAGGAACCGGTGCTTGTACACGGCCTGCAGGCTGTGGCCGCCCTCCCGGTAGCGCCGCTCCATGTCGTCGAGCACCGCGTACGTGCGGCTCAGCGGCACCTCGGGGAATTTGGTCAGCGCCACGACCATGTACTTGAAGTACCAGAGCAGGTTGTGCTCCCAGGTCGCGTGGAACGGCGCCGGGTCGCGGTCGTGGTCGGCCAGCAGCCAGGCGAACGTCACGAACGACTTGCCCTGCTCGCCGCCGTACACGTAGGCCGTCGTGGCGAAGATCCGGGCGGCGTACGCCAGCTCCCGGTCGCCCGCCGCGTCCGCGTGCCGCAGCACCTGCTCCACCAGGGCGATCTGCGCCGCCCCGTACGGCAGCTGCCGCGCCTCGTGCAGCAGCCGCCACAGCTCGTCGACGGACTTCACGCCTGCTCCCCCGGCACCGCGCGGCCGAGCAGGCCCAGGAACGAGGTGTTCAGCAGCGCCGCGTCCGCCGGCCGGATCGGGTGGTAGCCGAGCAGCAGCGCCTGCCCGTACAGCGCCTCCACCGCCAGCGCCACCAGTTCCGGGTCCGCCAGGGCGGTGACCCGGCGCACCAGCGGGTTGCGGTGGTTCAGCACCAGCTGCGGCCGGTCCGGCGGGCCGGCGTCGGCGATCGCGTCCAGCACCCCGCCCCACAGCTCGTCGGCGCGCTCCCGGGTGGCCTGCAGCTCGTCGTGGAACGCCGCCGACCGGGTCACCAGGTACAGCGCCGGTAGTGACGCCGGCTCGAACGCGCGCACCACCACCTCGCAGCCCAGCCGGTCGAGCCGCCGCTGCGCCGCCGCCAGGAACGGCCGCAGCGCCAGCTCCGCCGCCGGGTCCAGCAGGTCGAACCGGGTGGTCAGGTCCGACGGCTCCAGCCGCTCGACCACCGCGTCGCGGTCCAGCCCGCGCAGCCGCTCGATGATCTCCGCGTCGTACGTGTAGCCCGCGTTCACCACCGCCAGGTCCTGCGCCGCCGCCACCGCCGCGAGCTGCCGGAACTCGTCCAGCGTCGCCGCGTACCGGATGCCGCCGTGCTGCCGGCGGAACTCGGCCAGCGTCATCCGCCCGACGTTCGTCTCCATCGGCCACCACTGCTCGACCAGGCGCAGCATCTCGTCGTCGTGCAGGGCCAGCGCCTTCACGCCCAGGTGGTGCACCTGGAGGAACTCGGCCAGCCGGCGCGGGTCCAGCCGCGACAGCCGCACCAGCCAGCCGCGCAGCTGGTCGGCGATCGCCTCCCGGGTCGACTCCAGCAGGCCGTCCTCGTACAGCGCCTCGCGGCTGGCGGTGGGTCGCAGCTCGCCCGCGTCCACCACGCACCGGGCGAAGAACGCCCACTCCGGCAGCAGCCCCTCGACGCTCTCCGCCAGCAGCATCCGCTTCAGGTACACCCGGTGCCCGCCGCGCGCCGCCGGATTGACGGGGGTGGGCAGCACGAACGCGGCGCCGGTCAGCCCCGCCTCGGGCACGTTCAGCGGGATCACGTCGAACGGGGTGAACCCGAACGTGCGCTCCGCGTACGCCGTCAGCGCCCGGTCGTCGCCCAGCAGCCACGGCGGGTCGCCAGCGGTGGTGGCGACGCCGTCGACGCGCACGTCCACCGGCAGCAGCGAGCCGAACAGCTGCGCCAGGCCCGTCACCGTGGCGCCCGACAGCCAGTGCTCGGCGCCGCGCCGGGGCAGCAGCGTGACCGTCGTGCCCGGTTCGCGGTCCGCGCCCGGCGCCACCTCGTACCGGCCGTCGGCGAAGCCCGTCCACAGCACCGCGGGGGCGCCCGCCCGCCGGGTGTGCACCCGGATCTCGTCGGCCACCAGGAAGCAGGACAGCAGGCCGATGCCGAACTGGCCCAGGAACTCGTGCCGGGCGAAGCCCAGCTCGTCCCGCTTGGAGCTGCGGCCGATCGTGGCGAGCAGCTCGTGCACCTGGGCCTCGGTGAGCCCGATGCCGTTGTCGGCGACGCGCAGCACCCCGTCGCCCGTCTCGATGCGCACCGCGCCCGCCGGGGCCTCCGGGTCGCCGGCGCGGCGGGCGGTGATCGCGTCGAGGGCGTTCTGCAGCAGCTCGCGCGCGTACACCCGGGGGCTCGCGTACAGGTGGTGGCTGAGCAGGTCGACGATGCCGCGCAGGTCGACCTGGAAGGCGTTGCTCACGGCCGGTCAGGCTACCGAGATCAACGCCGTTTCGTGGTCCCGTTTTCGGTCCGTCCACCACGGCCTTGTCGCCAGCGCCGCCAGCGCCGCCCCCAGCGTGTTGACCAGCACGTCGTCCACGCTGGACACCCGGCCGACGTCCGCCACCCACTGCGCCGCCTCGATGCCCGCCGACGCCACCGCGGCCAGCAGCACGATCCGCGGCAGCGTCGCCACCGGCCGCCACAGCACCGGCAGGAACGCGCCCACCGCGGCCAGCGCCAGCAGGTTGCCGCCCACCTGCTCGGCCGCCGTCAGCCACGACCCGTCGAACCACGACGGCACGTCGCGCAGCGGCCGCAACGCCAGCGACCGCGGCGCCGGCTGCGGCGTGAACAGCATGACCAGGAACGGCACGGTGCCCGCGACCAGCCCGACCACGGCGGCGGCCCGCCGCCGCCCCAGCCGCCCCACCAGCAGCAGGTATGCGACCACGCCGCCGACCGGCAGGACGATCAGCGCCGCGACGATCGTGGCGCCGTGGTCGCGCCAGGCCGCGCTCACGCGAGCGTGCCCGGTTCACCGCCCTGCACGATCGGCGCCCGGACCAGGTTCCCCCACTCCGTCCACGAGCCGTCGTAGTTGCGCACCCGCGGATAGCCCAGCAGGTGGTGCAGCACGAACCAGGTGTGGCTCGACCGCTCGCCGATCCGGCAGTACGCGATCACGTCGTCACCCGGGTCCAGCCCCAGCCCGTCGCCGTAGATCGCCCGCAGCTCCTCCGCCGGCCGGAACGTGCCGTCGTCGTTCGCCGCCGCCTTCCACGGCTTGTTCAGCGCCCCGGGGATGTGCCCGCCGCGCAGCGCCCCCTCCTGCGGGTACGCCGGCATGTGCGTCAGCTCGCCCGTGTACTCCTGCGGCGACCGCACGTCCACCAGCGGCCGCCCCGCCCCCACGTGCTCGACCACCTGCTCCCGGTACGCCCGCACCGGCGCGTCGTCACGCGTCGGCGTCGGGTAGTCGCCCGGCGCGCGGTCCGGCCGGTCCCGGGTCAGCTCGCGCCCCTCGGCGACCCACTTCTGCCGGCCGCCGTCGAGCAGCCGCACGTCCGGGTGCCCGAACAGCGTGAACACCCACAGCGCGTACGCCGCCCACCAGTTGAAGTTGTCGCCGTAGAACACGACGGTGTCGGCGCGGTTGATGCCCTTGGCCGTGCACAGCCGGGCGAAGTCCACCGCCGTCAGGTAGTCGCGGGTCACCTGGTCGTTCAGTTCGGTGTGCCAGTCGACCTTCACCGCGCCCGGGATGTGCCCGGTGTCGTAGAGCAGCACGTCCTCGTCCGACTCGACGACGACCAGTCCGGGGGCGCCGAGATTCGCGGCGAGCCACTCGGTGGTGACGAGCTTGTCGGGGTGGGCGTACGCCTGCAGCTGGGGCGCGGGATCGTTCGGAACGGCCATGGTGGTAACGCTATCCCTGGCGGGACTCCACCGGTTCCAGGTGGGGGCGCTTGGCGGTGATCAGGTCGCCCGACGAGCGGCCCGTCAGCCGGCGCTTGATCCACGGCGCCAGGTGCTGGCCGGCCCAGCGCAGGTCCGCCTGCCGCGCCGCGAGCCACGGGGTGGCGGCCGGGCGGGGCGGGACGATGAGCCAGTCCTCGTCGGCGCCGACGCCGAGGGCGGTGAGGACGTGGGCGGCGACGCGGCGGTGGCCGGCGGCGCTCATGTGCAGGCGGTCCTCGCTCCACAGGGCGGGGTTGCGGAACTCGTCGTCGGCGAACAGGTCGACGAGGGTGGCGCCGTGCTTCTCGGCGACCTCGCCGACGCCCCGGTTGAGGATGGCGACGCGGGGCGCGAGCATGCGCTGGCCGGGCAGGCGGGCGAGGACGTCGGCGAAGCGGAACATGACGACGTCGGCGCCGGTGGCGCGCAGCCGGCCGATCACCGTGTCGAGGCGGCCGACGAGCTCGTGCGGTTCGCAGCGGCGGCGCAGCACGTCGTTGCCGCCGGCGGCGAAGCTGACCAGGCCGGGCTTCATCGCGAGCGCGGGTTCGACCTGGTCGGCGACGACGCGGTCGAACAGGCGGCCGCGGACGGCCAGGTTGGCGTACCCGAAGCCGGGGCCGGCCTCGGCGGCGAGGCGGACGGCGACGAGGTCGGCCCAGCCGCGGTAGCTGCCGTCGGGGTACGTGTCGTCCATGCCCTCGGTGAAGCTGTCCCCCACCGCGACGTAGCTGCCCCAGCGCACGCCGATACCCCCTTCTCGGTTCCGGGCGGCCGGTCGGCGCCCGCTCAGCAACGACCGCGCCGACGCGCCGGTTATTCCGGCGACCGGCGGAGTGTGCCTCATTACGCTGCAACGATGCTGCTGCGGATGTCGAGCCTGTTCCTGCGGACCCTGCGCGAGGACCCGGCGGACGCCGAGGTGCCGAGCCACCGCCTGCTCGTGCGCGCCGGTTTCGTCCGCCGCGCCGCCCCGGGCGGCTACACGTGGCTGCCGCTGGGCCTGCTGGTGCTGGACCGGGTGGCGGCGATCGTGCGCGAGGAGATGGCCGGCATCGGCGGCCAGCAGGTGCACTTCCCGGCGCTGCTGCCGCGGGAGCCGTACGAGACGAGCGGGCGCTGGACGGCGTACGGCGACGACATCTTCACGCTGAAGGACCGGCGCGGGGCGGACCACCTGCTGGCGCCGACGCACGAGGAGATGGTGACGCTGCTGGTGCAGGACGTCACGTCGTCGTACCGGGACTTCCCGCTGATCCTGTTCCAGATCCAGACGAAGTTCCGGGACGAGGCGCGGCCGCGGGCGGGGGTGCTGCGCGGGCGCGAGTTCCTGATGAAGGACGCGTACTCGTTCGACCTGGACGACGTGGGCCTTGCCGCCGCGTACGACGCGCACCGGGCCGCGTACCAGCGCATCTTCGCCCGGCTGGGGCTGGAGACGACGATCGTGTCGGCGGTGTCGGGGGCGATGGGCGGCTCGGCGTCGGAGGAGTTCCTGGCGTCGACGCCGGTCGGCGAGGACACGTTCGTGGGCTGCACGGCGTGCGACTACGCGGCGAACACCGAGGCGGTGGTGACGCCCCCGGCCCCGGCGGTGACGGCGGAGCACCCGCCGCTGGAGGCGCACGACACCCCGGACACCCCGACGATCGCCTCGCTGGTCGACCACGCCAACGCGCACCGGCTGGCGGGCCGCGCCGACTGGACGGCCGCCGACACCCTGAAGAACGTGGTGGTCCGGGCGGGCGGCGACCTGGTCGCGGTGGGCGTGCCCGGCGACCGCGAGGTCGACCTGAAGCGGCTCGGCGCGGCGCTCGGCGCCGACGTGGCGATGTTCGACGACTTCCCGTCGCGGCCGGACCTGGTCCGCGGCTACATCGGCCCGCAGGGCCTGGGCCTGCGCTACCTGGTCGACCCGCGGGTGGCGCCGGGCTCGGCGTGGCTGACCGGCGCGAACGAGCCGGGCCGGCACGCCACGAACGTGGTGAGCGGCCGCGACTTCGTGCCCGACGGCGTGGTGGAGGCCGCGGACGTGCGCGCCGGCGACCGGTGCCCGGCGTGCGCGGACGGCGAGCTGACCATCCGCCGCGGCATCGAGGTGGGCCACATCTTCCAGCTCGGCCGCCGCTACACCGACGCGTTCGGCCTGGACGTGCTGGGCGCCGACGGCAAGCCGGTGCGCCCCACGATGGGCTGCTACGGCATCGGCGTGACCCGCTGCGTCGCCACGATCGCCGAGCAGCACCACGACGAGCGGGGGCTGGTCTGGCCGCGCGCGGTCGCGCCCGCCGACGTGCACGTGGTCGCGGCCGGCAAGGCCGGCCACGTCCAGGCCGCCCTCGACCTGGCCGCCGAGCTGACCGGCCGCGGCCTGCGCGTGCTGGTCGACGACCGCGCCGTGTCGCCCGGCGTCAAGTTCACCGACGCCGAACTGATCGGCGTCCCGACCATCGTGGTGGTCGGCCGCCGCCTGGCCGAGGGCCTGGTGGAGGTCCGGGACAGGGCATCGGGTACGCGCGCCGACGTGTCCCTGGCGTCCGTCACCGAGACGGTCCTGGGCGGCGTGTGAGCACCGTGATCAGGGGGTATCGCTGACGCATGGCACGGTTGACGGTTGCTGACCTGATGACCCGCGAGGTGGTCTACCTGCCCGCGGAGACCACCCTGGACGAGGCGGCGCAGGCGATGCGCGACGGCCGCATCGGCGACGTGCTCGTCACCCGCGGCCCCACCCTGTCCGGCCTGGTGACCGACCGCGACATCGTGATCCGGGCCATCGCGGAGGGCCGCTCGCCGAAGGACGCGACGCTGGGCGACATCGAGAGCCGCGAACTGCTGATGATCGAGGAGTTGGCGGGCGTCGCCGAGGCCCTGCAGGTCATGCACGACCGCAACGTACGCCGCCTGCTCGTCTGCGACGCCGACCGGCACATCGCCGGCATCATCTCGCTGTCCGACGTGGCGATGCACCCGCGCACGTCGGCCCTGCTCGCCGACGACTCCGGCCCGACGGCCATGGCCGTCCCCGCGGCCCGCGTCGCCGACCCGGCGTAGCCTCGCCGGTGTGCCCGACATCCCGCCGAAGCTGACCGAGATCGTCGACGACTTCGCGAGCGCCCCGCGCGACGTGGTGCTCGAGATGCTGCTGGAGTTCTCCGACGCCGTCCCGCCCCTGCCCCCGGAGCTGACCGGCCACGACGGCATGGAACAGGTCCCGGAGTGCCAGACGCAGTTCTTCCTGCGCGCCGAGGTGCAGCCGGACCGCACCGTGCGCACCTGGTTCGACTGCCCGCCGGAGGCGCCCACCACCCGCGCGTTCGCCGGCATCCTCGCCGAGGGCCTGGCCGGCGCCACCGCCGACGAGGTGCTCGCCGTCCCCGACGACCTGTACCAGCGCATGGGCCTGGCCACCGTGATCAGCCCGCTGCGGGTGCGCGGCGGCACCGCCGTCCTCGCCCGGCTCAAGCGGCAGGTGCGGGAACAGGCGGACGACCGGCCGCGTTGAGCCCCGTCGTGGAGATCGAGATCTGGACCGACGTCGTCTGCCCGTGGTGCTACATCGGCAAGCGGCGCATGGACAGCGCGGTGGCCGCGTACCCGGGTGACGTGACCGTGACGTACCGCGCGTACCAGCTGGACCCGACGCCGGTGCGCGAGCCGCAACCGCTGGTCGACGCCCTCGCCGCGAAGTTCGGCGGCCCGGAGCAGGTCACCGCCATGACGTCCCGCGTGACGGACATCGCCGCCGCCGACGGCCTCCGGCTCGACTTCTCCCGCGCCGTCGCGGCCAACACCTTCGACACCCACCGGCTGATCCGCTGGGCGGGCAGCCACGGCCGCCAGGCGGAGCTGCTGGAGGCGGCCCACCGCGCCCACTTCACCGACGGCGTCGACCTCAACTCGCACGACGCCCTCGCCGGCCTCGCCGCCGAGATGGGCCTGGACGCCGCGTCCGCCCGCGCCTACCTGGCCTCGTCCGACGGTGCCGACGAGGTGCGCGCCGAGTTCGCCGCCGCCCGTGAGCTGGGTGTCTCCAGCGTGCCGACGTTCGTGCTGGCCGGGAAGTACGCGGTGGTCGGCGCCCAGGACTCCGCCACGCTGCTCGCCGCCCTGGAGCAGGTGGCCCGCCGCGAGGCCGCCGCCGCCTGACGGCGCGTCAGGCGGTCCGCGCCTCCAAGACCGCCAGGTCCCGCTCGGCGTACAGCCGGTGCTCGTACTCCTCGTTGAGGATGATCGACAGGCAGTCCCGCACGGCGTAGCTGCGCGGGCCCGGCCACCCGGGCGCCTCGACCGGCTCGGTGTGCCCGGCGAGCGCCTCGTCGGTCAGCCCGTCGAGCACCCGCCGCATCATGGCCATCCGGTCCCGCCGCAGCTCCAGCACCGTGCCGAGCGCGGGCCGGGCCGCGCGGTCGCGCGGCACGCCCGGCACGTCGGCCATCTCGTCGAACGGCAGCGCCAGCGGATGCCAGGGCGCCGGATCGCCCAGCACGACCCGGCCGATCCACGAGTCGGTCGCGAACACCAGGTGCCGCAACGTCTCGACGAACGACCACTCCCCGTCGACCGACTCGTGCAGCAGCTCCTCGGGCAGCCGGGCCGCCCGCTCGACGGTCCCCCGCCAACGCTCCCCGATCAGGTCCCACGCCCGGCGGAAGCCGGCCGCGTCGTCCGGTCGCATCAGGACGCGGTCGGGGTCGCGGCGGTCCAGCTCGGCGAGGATCAGGGGCGCGACGTCGACGCCGTTGATGACCAGGTTGCTGACCTCGCCGTTGATGTCGACGTCGACCAGCTCGACGCCGCGCATGACCGCCCCGGTGAGGTCGGCGCCGTGGAACCGCGCGCCGCTGAGATCGGCGCCGCGGAACTCGGCACCGCTGAGATCGGCACGGTCGAACCGGGCGCCCTTCAGGTCGGCACCGTCGAACCGGGCTTCCTTCGGGTCGGCGCCGGGGAAGCCTGTTTCCGCGGGCCGCCGCTGCTGCGGATCCGAGCCCGCCGCGTCCGAGCCCGCCGCGTCCGAGCCCGCCGCGTCCGAGCCCGCCGCGTCCGAGCCCGCCGCGTCCGAGCCCGC
>NZ_BOOY01000013.1 GCF_016863475.1 Spirilliplanes yamanashiensis | reverse complement strand
CCGCGTCCGAGCCCGCCGCGTCCGAGCCCGCCGCGTCCGAGCCCGCCGCGTCCGAGCCCGCCGCGTCCGAGCCCGCCGCGTCCGAGCCCGTCGGGTCGCTGTCGTGGTCGTCAGCCATGCGGGCACGCTATCGCGACCCACCGACCGTTCGACGGTGATCGACGTTTCACGTGGAACGGCATCGAGCACCGTCAGATCTCGCGGGCGAGCCCCTCGATCACCTCGGCGTTCGGCAATGCGCCCAGCGCCGGCCCGGCGATCGCGATCTTGCTGTGCCGCACCCCCGATCCGATGATCACGTGCGGCCGGGCGACCACCCGCGCGTCCACCAGGATCGGCCACGTGGCGGGCAGCCCGATGGGCGTGATGCCGCCGTACTCCATGCCGCTGAGCCGCACCGCGTCCTCCATCGGCGCGAAGCTCGCCTTGCGCACGTCGAGGTGCCGCCGCACGACGCCGTTGACGTCGGCCCGGGTCGTCGCCAGCACGATGCAGGCGGCGTACCGGGTGATCTCGCCGCGGCGGCCGGCCACCAGCACGCAGTTGGCGGACTCGCCGAGCTGCACCCCGTACGCCTCGCAGAACGCGGCCGTGTCGGCCAGCTCGGGGTCGATCGGTGCGACCAGCACCTGGTCGGCGTCGACGGGCGCCTCGGGGGGCCACACCTCCAGGGCGGCGGCGACCGGCGCGGCGACCAGGTCGGGCCGGGCCATCGCCGGCTCAAGCTTCAGGGTTCCCATCACGCCTGCGATCCTCGCAGGCCGCGGGCGTCGCCGCCCACGCAGTCACCCGGTCACGACCGGCTGAGGCCGTACGCACCGGCCAGGTACTCGTCGAACGTGCCCGTGCCGGTCGGCGTCGCCGTGGTGCACAGCCCGCCGTCGCGCACCGCCCGCCCGAACCCGCCGGGCAGCCGGATCGGCAGCTCGGGCCGGGGGGTGCGGCGGGCGCGCTGCCAGCGCGGCGCCACGTCGCCGAGCGCCATCGTCTCGGGCCCGCCGAACTCCTCGACGGCCCCGGACGCCCCGGCGCCCACCATGCCGGCAAGCCGCGCGGCGACGTCGGCGGTCGCGACGGGCTGCGCCCGCATCCGCCGGTCGAGGACCAGCGGCCCCAGCCGCGTCGACATGCGCAGCAGCTGGTCGACGAACTCGTGGAACTGCGTCGCCCGCAGCACCGACCACGGCACACCCCCGCCGGCCACCACCCGCTCGGTGGCCAGCTTGGCGCGGTAGTACGCCAGCGGCACCCGGTCGACGCCGACGATCGACACGTACACCACGTGCCGCACCCCCGCCGCGGACGCCGCGTCCAGCAGCCGCCGGGTGCCCTCGACGTCGACCAGCGCGGTCCGGCGGCCGCCGCCGGGCACGGACGCCAGGTGGACGATCGTGTGCGCGCCCGCCACGGCGGCGGCGAGCCCGTCGCCCGTCGCCAGGTCGGCGTGCGCCCAGCCGGCGCGCGGCCGGCTGCTCATGGGACGGACCTCGTGGCCCGCCGCGGTCAGGGCGGGAACGACCATGCGGCCGAGCGTCCCGCTCGCGCCTGTCACCAGAACTGTCATGTCACGGGGACGGGCCGGCCGCCACGAGTGTGACGGTGTGTGCCACGCACCACACGCCGAGATGCGCGGCCCGGACCGCCACGTCCAGGCCGCGCGGCCGGCGGTCAGTTCACGAGGATGTAGTACCGGGCGGTGTCGGTCCAGGTGCCGTCGGCGAGCCGGCCACGGACCAGCATGGTGTGACCGAAGTTCTGCGTCGGCGTCCACGTGACGGTGGCCGAGCCGTCCGCGCCGGCCGGGACGACGACCGGCGCGGCATCCTCGACGCGGTACTCGAAGGCCGCCACGTCCGGGGCACCGCCACTGAACCGGAACGTGCCTGGCACCCCCACTCCGCCGCTCCACGTCGACGACGGGTACTCCGCCGAGGAGACCACCGGCTCGGTGCCGACGAGGAACGGGTACTCGACCCGCGGCGTCTCGGTGCCGTCGGGGCGCACGGCCCACACCGTCAGGACAGTGCGGCCGGCGCGCTCCGGCACAACCGTCACTGTGGTGACCACGGATCCCGAGGGCTTGGCCGACTGCACCGGGCCGTCCCCGAGCCGGTACCGGTACTCCGTGACACCCACCTCGACGGACAGGCCGAACCGGGCGGCGATGCCGGCGCCGCCTCGGGGCGTGTGGTCGTCGTAGTCGCTGGACACCGCCACCTTGTTGTCGAGGACGGAGAACTCGTACCGCCGGGTCTCCGATTCCGTGCCGTCGGCGGACCGGCTGGTCACCGCCAGCGTCCGGTAGCCGGGGTGGGCCGGGGTGAGCGTCACCGTGGCGCGGCCGTCCGGGCCCGCGGCGACCGTCTCCTCCTCGCCGTCGAACTCGTACCGGTAGTCGACGACGTCCGGCAGGGCGGGCGCGAACGTGAACACGGCGGGGTCGCCGGACTCGCCGCCGGTGCCGTTCGGGTACTGGGCCGAGCTCACGATCGGGCCGTTGAAGACGTCGACGGTCGTGGTGCCCTCCGGGCCGAGCGTGCCGTCGGTGTAGCGGTTGCGCACGACCACCGTGTTGGGGCCGGCGTGCGCCGGCACCACCTCGACGCCGTAGCCGCCGGCGTTCACGTCGACGAACTGCTCGGGGCCGCCGTCGAACGAGTACACGAAACCGGCGACGTCGTCCACGGACGTCTCGAACGTCAGCGTGAGCGGCAGTCCGGGGCCGTCGCGCCGCGGCCACCAGTCCAGCTCGCGCGCGGACACCCGGGGGCGCGGGTCGGTGACCATGAACGAGTACTCGGCGGCGTCCGACCTGTCCCCGGCGGCGTCGACGGACCGGACGTGCAGGGTCTCGTAGCCGCCGCGCGTGGGCGTCCAGCGGAGCTCCGCGGAGCCGTCCGGCCCGGCGTCGAGCCGGGTCCACTCGCCGGTGTCGTCGACCCGCCACTCGTAGGCGCTCACCCGCTGGGCGCGCGGCGTGAACCGGAACGTGCCGGGCCGGCCGACCTGCCCCTCCGTGGACAGGCCGAAGTCCTCGGAGGTGACGCCGGGACGGTCGTCCACCTCGACGTCCTTGTCGAGGACGCCGGCGAGCCGGTCGCCCGCGTACACCCGGATGGACACCGTCGTCCTGCCGCGCTCGGCGAAGACGATGTCGCCCGCGGCGACGCCGTCGACGACGGGCAGGCGGACCTCGGGGGCGTCGCCGACCCGGTAGCCCACCGAGGTGGCGTCCGGGACGCGGCCCGGCCTGACCCGCAGCGGGCTGGGCAGCCCCACACCGGCCACGGTCAGTTCCACGTCGGGCTCGGTGTAGCGGACGTGGAACTCGTACGTCGTGGCCGGTCCGACGTTCCCGGCCGCGTCGACGGACTGGACCGTCAGCACGTTGCCCCAGAGCGCCCGCGGGAGGAAGCGGATCGTGGCGGCGGCGCCCGGGGCGGGCGCGTCGACGTACCGGGTGCCGCCGTGCGGCTCGGACCAGCGGTAGCGCACCACGTCGGCGTCACCCTGGGCGTCGAGGCGGAAGGTGCCCTCGATGCCGCTGCCTCCGTGCTGACCGCCGTCGTTCGGGTAGTCCTCGGACGTCACCACGGGTGCCTTCGCGGGAGGCTCGCGGTCGATGACGACGTGGCACGGCTCCGTCCACGCCGAGACGTCGCCGTCGGCGTCGCGCCCGCGCGCGGCCCACGCGACGACCGTCCCGTGCGGGTAGCCGGAGATGTCCCAGTCCAGCCACGGCCGGGTGGCGGCCGCACTGCTCGTCCGCTCGACCCGGGCGGCCGGGTCGCCGACCGGCCAGGCCGCGAAGTCGGCGCGGACGCCGCCCTGGTCGTCCGGGTCGATCACGTGAGCCGCGACGGCCATCGGGCGGCCGCCGTGCACCGGATCCGGCTTCGACGCGGTGCCACAGGTCTGCTCCCAGGCGAGCGCGATGCTCTCGACCCGGGGAGCGGCGTTGACCCACAGGTCGATGGACGGCCGGTAGGCCACCGTGCGGCCGAACCGGGCGTCCCGCTCCTGGCCCCGCTGAAGCCGCAACTCGAGCGTGAGCCGGCTGTCGCCGCGGTCGACGGCCGCCTGCACGACGGTGCGCAGGTCGAACGCGTGATGCCCGGCGGGGCAGTCGCCGCCCGTGTCGGCCGTGCCGAGGCGCTCCAACACCGCCGGCGGGCGGCGCCACGACGTGCGCGCGGTGATGGCCGCGACCCGGCGCACCTCGACGACCGGCGCGGCCGCGCAGTCGGCCGCCGAGCGGTCCCGGGTGAAGAAGCCGGCCCGGTGGACCACCTTTCCCTTGGCCTTCGCCAGGTCGAAGCTGTAGTAGACGCGGCTGACGTGGTCGACGCCCGCGGTGTCACGCGCGGCGCCGAGCGGCAGATTCACCTCCGCCCCGACGAACGACTCCGCCGGCAGGGCCGCGTCCGTGTACGCCCACGTGTCCGCGAACACCGTCCCGTAGGTCATCGCCTGTGCGGGCGCGGCGACGACGGTGACGGCGAACCCGCTCGCCACCACCGCGGCAGCCATCGTGCCCAGGGCACGCTGCATCGTCAGCACTGTTCCTCCCCCGTGCGACGGCCATGTGCCGCCGAGAAATCGACCCATGTTAGCGGCGGCCACCGACGATCCGTGGCCCGGTTTCGCTCAGGTTCGCGACCCGCCCGCCGAGTGGAGCACCTCGTGGAGACCGAGACGCGGGACGCCCGGGTGTGGCCGCTCGTCGGCCTCGCCCTGCTCACCGGCGGTGTCGCCAGTGCGGGCGTGGCGCAGCGGGGCCACAACGCGTTCGCGGTCGTCACGCTGGTGCTGTTGAGCGTCGGGGTGGGGTGCGCGCTGTTCGACGAGGTGCGCCACCAGGCCCGGCGGGCGTCGCGCTGGGGCGGGACGGACACGGCGAACGCGCTGCTGCTCGGGTTGCACGCGGTGCTCGCGCTGGGCGCCGGGCAGGCCGGGGTGCTGCACGAGCCGCTGGGCGGGGTGCTGTGCGCGGTGTACGCCGGGCTGGGCGCCTACTTCGTGCTGCACCGGCGCCGGACCGTCGTCACGGCCTGACGGACGTCGTCACGATCAGCAGCGGCACCGGGTGTCCAGGGCCGCGGCGAGCGCCGCCGCCGGGTCCGCGACGGAGACCTCGAAGACCGCGGTCGGGCCCGACGGGTACGGGGCCTCGAACAGGAACCGCGCCGACACCGCCCGCAGGCCGGTCTCCTCGGCCACCTCGCGGCGCACGGCGTCGTCGGCGGACTCGCCGGGTTCGATGCCGCCGCCGGGCAGCGTCCAGCTCTCGTAGGCGTCGTGCTCGTGCACCATGAGCAGGCGCGCGTCGTGGACGATCACGGCCGCCGCTCTGTGTCGTACAGGCATCGGCGGATCCTCTCAGGGTCGGGCCCCGACCGGCCCCTGATTAACGCCGGCTCGGGGTCGTCAGACCCGCCCGACCGCCCCCACCCTCGAACCCGTCACCCCCTACGGACGGTTCGAGGATGGTCATGCGCTGGAAGCTGGTTGTCGGCATCGTCGGCGGCGTCGCGCTGCTCTGCTGCGGCGGGGCCGGGGCGGCCATCGGCACAGCCTGGACGCGGGCCGACACGGACACCGTCGGCGCCGTCGACTTCCGCAACGCTGTGCGCGTACCCCCGCTCGCGACCTCGCGGACCGACGGCGACGGGCGGCGGGTCTTCGATCTGACCGCGCGGGCCGGCCGCCACGACTTCGGGGGCCGGACGGCCACCACGTGGGGGTTCGACGGCGCCTACCTCGGGCCGACGCTGCGCGCGAAGCGCGGCGAGCGGGTCGTCGTGAACGTCCGCAACGAGCTGGCCGAGACCACCACCGTGCACTGGCACGGCATGCACCTGCCGGCGGTGATGGACGGCGGCCCGCACCAGGTGGTGACGCCGGGCGAGACGTGGTCGCCGACGTGGCGGATCGACCAGCCGGCGGCGACCCTGTGGTACCACCCGCACCTGCACGGCGCGACCGCCGACCACGTGTACCGCGGCCTGGCGGGGCTGTTCCTGATCGACGACGACACCGCGCCCGGGCTGCCGGCGCGCTACGGCGTCGACGACGTGCCGCTGGTGCTGCAGGACAAGTCGTTCGACGGCGACGGGCTCGACAACGGCGGCGCGTTCCTGTCCGACGTGGGCGTGCTGGGCGACGAGATGCTGGTCAACGGCGTCCGCGCGCCCTACCTGGACGTGCGCACCGAGCTGGTGCGGCTGCGCCTGCTCAACGCGGGCAACGCCCGCACGCTGAACCTGGTGTTCGCCGACGCCCGCCCCTTCGACCTGGTCGCCACCGACGGCGGGCTGCTGGACCGCCCGCACCGGCTGACCGGCCTGCTGCTGTCGCCGGGCGAGCGCGCCGAGGTGGTGGTGCGGGTGCGGCCCGGCGAGCGCGCCGTCCTGCGCAGCGAACGCCCCGACCGGCACCCGGACGGCTTCCAGGGCCGGTTCCAGGGCGGGTCGGACCGGTTCGACATCCTGCAGGTACGGGCGGCCGGCACGCTGGAGCCGTCGCCGCCGCTGCCCGCCGCGTTCGGCCCCGTCGACCTGCCCGACCCGGCGCAGGCGGTGCGGACCCGCACGTTCGACCTGTCCGGCACCCGCATCAACGGCGCGAACATGGACCTGGGCCGCATCGACGTGGCCGCCACCCGCGGCACCACGGAGATCTGGGAGGTCCGCAACCGGGACGGCAGCCCGCACAACTTCCACGTCCATGACGTGCAGGTCCGGGTGATCGACCCGGTGTCGCCGGCGCTGAGCGGGCGCAAGGACACGGTGTTCGCCACGCCGGGCCAGGTGCTGCGGCTCGCGGTGCGCTTCGACGGGCCCGCCGACCCGAACGTGCCGTACATGTACCACTGCCACGTGCTGCGGCACGAGGACAACGGGATGATGGGCCAGTTCGTGGTGGTCGAGCCGGGACAGCGGCCGGGCACGCCGCCCCGCGCCCGCCACGACCACGACTAGCCGCGCCGCCGCATCTCGCCGTCCAGCGACGCCCCGAACCCCGCCATCACCGCGGCGGCCGCGGCGTCGGGCGGCCCGTCGTACGCGTCCGGCTCGAAGACCCGGGTGTGCACCCACCACAGGTTGCCCCACGGGTCGGCGAGCCGGGCGGCGCGGTCGCCCACCCACAGCGTGACCGGCGGGGTGACCACGCGCGCCCCGGCCGCGGCGGCGCGCCGCACCACGTCGTCCACGTCCGGCACGTACACCCGCAGGAAGGCGGGGGTGGGCGGCCAGCCGTCCCCGGCGTCGAAGGTCAGCACCGGCGCCCCGCCGATCCGGGTCTCGGCGTGCTGCACCCGCCCGCCGGGCCCGGGCAGGCGGATCACCTCGCGCGCGTCGAACACCCCGGCCAGGAAGTCGAGGAACGCGGCCGCGCCGTCCACGATCACCCACGGGCTGAGCGCCGGATACCCCTGCGGAACAGTCATGCGCCCAGTGTCGCGGCCCCAGCGGTCACTTTCCGGCCGCTACGATCCGGGCATCGACGAGATCATTCGGTTCGACGCGGGCGCGGGCCTCGCGATCGCCGCCGGCACCCAGGTCGGCCGCCGCTACCCCGCCAACTACGACGTGCTGCACGCCGACGCCCGCCTGGTGGTCGTCGCCGACGGCATGGGCGACGGCGAGGGCAGCGCCACCGCCGGCCGCACGGCCGTCGACACCGTCGCCGCGGCGCTCGCCGGGGTCCCGGTCACCCCGGCGGCCCTGCGCGCCGCCGTGGCCGAGGCCCAGTCCCGGGTACGCGCCGCGGGCCGCCGCCTCGGCCTGCTGACCGGCTGCACCCTGACGGCGTTCGTCCCGGGCGCCGACAGCGACGCCTGGCTGGTGCAGATCGGCGACTCCCGGGCGTACCGGCTGCGCGACGGCCTGCTGGAACTGCTCACCACCGACCACACCGCCGCCTGGCTGGGCGCCGTCAACGGCTGGTGGCCGCACGACTCCCCGGCCGCCGCCCGCGCCCGCTACCAGCTGCACCGCTACGTCGGCCACCCCGGCGACCCCGAACCCGACCTGCTCACCGTGTCCCTGCGCCCCGGCGACGTCTACTGCCTGTGCACGGATGGCGTCTCCGACCAGGTCCCCTACCACCGCCTCGCCGAACGCCTCGCCACCACCGACCCGCGCGACGCCGTCGCCGGCATCCTCGCCGACACCCTCGCCGCCGGCGGCCACGACAACGCGACCGTCGCCGTCGTGGGAGTGTCGTAGGTATGTACTAGCGTTCGGGGTCATGGAGGACCTGATCGCCGCGCTCCCCGACGGCCTGCTCCCACCCGGCCGCCTCGTCGCGGCGCACGACGGCGGCCCGCCGCGCTACTGGCTCAGCGACGGCCTCGCCCCGCCCGGCCTGTGGGCCCGGCTGCGCGCCCAGCACACCGCCACCGGCCTGTGGCCGCTGCTGCTCGGCGGCCTCGGCGGCCCCGACGACCCGCGCCCCTGGGCCGACGGTGAGGTGTTCCCGGCGAACATGACCGCCCCCGCCGACCACGACGCCGCCACCCTGCTCGCCGGCTGGTGGGTCGCCCACGAGGGCGACGGCCCCTTCCCCGGCCTCGCCGACGAGATCCGCCCCGACCGCGACCCCGACGAGGTCGCCGACGACTACGCCGCCGAAGCCCTCGACCAGGGCCTTCGCCTCGGCCTCGTCGCCGCCCAGCGCAGCGCCGACACGCTCACCGTCACCGGCTGGGCCGGCCCCGTCAACTACACCGGTGACACGGCCGAGATCTCCGCGGTCGTGCGCAGCTGGGAGGAACGGTTCGGCGCCCGCGTCGTGGTCGTCGGCTTCGACACGCTGCAGTTGAGCGTCGCCGCGCCGCCGGTCACGGAGGACGCGGCGCTGCGGGTGGCGGCCGAGCACTTCGCCTTCTGCCCCGATCTGGTGTGGCAGGGGGCGGAGTCACTGGAGGCTTATGCCGCGGCGATCATCGACCGGCCGACGTGGTGGTTCTGGTGGGACTGAGGTGCGTTCTTGGTCTCGGGGGTGGTGGCGGCGCCGGGGTGAGGTGATGGCGGCCGTGGGGTTGGGGCCGGCTGCCGGGTAGCCGGGCTGCGGCAGGGGTTCGCGCTGATCCGGTGACGGACCGCGGCCTGGCACGTGGCTTGCAGCCAGGCTGGCCACCGGAAGCGCCACCTGACCTGCGAATAGGTCTGCCGGCGGGCTTGCCCCCGCGTTCACCGCACATCTCCTCCCGCTCACCCTTCACCCCACCGGTCCTTCACCCCCCGACCCGCCCTTCACCCACCCCGGCCGCGGCCCGGGCCCGCCACCCCGACCGGCCACCCCGGCCTGCCACCCCGACCGGCCGCCCCGGCCCGCCACCCCGGCCCGCCACCCCGACCGGCCGCCTCGGCCCGCCGCCTCGGCCCGCCGCCCCGGCCCGCCACCCCGGCCCGCCGCCGGCGGGTCCACGGGTCTGGCCGGCCGACGGACCTTGACGCGACTGCGGCGCCGTGGGGTCTTTCCGCAGAGATCCAACCGGCCGCCCCGCCCGGCCCGGCTCAGCCATGGCCGAGGCGCTCGGCCGGCCGCCCGCACCGCCGCACGAAGATTTGGCTGCGCGTAAAACCCGGCTCCCCGGCATAGTCGACGGCATGGCGTTCGGTGCGGGTCAGTCAGCGATCATCGTGCCGGTTCCCGAGGCGGAGCCCGCGGTCGGCGCCTGGCGCACGCGGCACGACTCGGCGGCCGCGGCGGGCGTGCCGGCGCACGTGACGCTGGTGTACCCGTTCCTGCCGCTCGCCGACGTGGACGTGGCCGCCGTGCGGGCCGTGCTGGATGCGCATCCGGCGTTCGAGGTGACGTTCGCGGCGACGGCCCGTTTCCCGGGCGTGCTGTACCTCGCCCCCACCCCGGCGACCCCGTTCGTCGCGCTCGTGGAGGCGCTGGTGGCCCGCTGGCCGGAGGCGCCCCCGTACGGCGGAGCGTTCCCCGAGATCGTGCCGCACCTGACGGTCACGGAGCGCGCCCCGGAGCCGGTGATGGCAGCGGCGGAGGCGGAACTGACGGCCGCCCTGCCGATCAGCGCCCGGGTCACGGCGGCGGCCCTCATCGGCTACGACGGCGCCCACTGGACGCACCGCGCCTGGCTGCCGCTGCGCGCCGACCAGCCGGGGCCGGCCTGATCAGGCGAATCCGGCCGGCAGGGCGATGCCGAACCGGGCGCACAGCAGCGGCACGTCGTGCCGGTCGGCGTCCCGCGCGGGGTAGCCGGTGTGCCACCTGACCGCCCATTCCGCCGCCTCGCACCGCACCGGGCGGCCCGCGAGGGTGCCCCGGCCCTGCAGCGCCTCGGCCGGGAAGGTGAGCCCGTCGACGGCGGACCCGTAGTGCAGTGTGCCGTCCGGCAGCGTCTCGTAGAGGTGCAGGTCGACGCGCGACGACGAGCCGTCGTGCAAAACGAAGTTCCACGGTCGGTCGCCGGGCCAGGGCAGCACCCGGTCGAGGCCGAGCGGGGCGAACGCGCGGAACAGCCGCTCCAGGTGCGCGGCGGGCACCCAGATGTCGAGGTCGGCGTGGTCGCGGGTCTGCTCGCCCAGCAGGGCGTCGACGCCCCACCCGCCGCCGACGCAGACGTCCGCGTCGTGGCGTTCCAGCGTGTCGAGCAGCGCGGCGGCGTCGCCGGCGGCCATGCGGTACGTCGCGGTCACGTGCGCGCGGAGGCGCCGGGAGACAGGAACTCGACGCGGGTGCCGGCGAGCAGGGGTTCCTTGCGGGCGTGGAACCGCACGACGTGCTCGGCGGTCTCGTGGGCCTGGAAGGCGTCCCGGTCGCGGTAGACCTCGTAGAACACCCGCGCCAGCGGTTCGTCCTCGACGGCGTGGGTGGCGTACACCAGGGTGCCGGGTTCCTTGTCGCCGATGTGCTGGACCACCTCGGTGGTCAGCTCGTCGAACTCGGCCGCCGCCGCCAGGTCGCGGCAGTCGAAGCGAACAACGAGGGCGAACATCGCGACTCCCCTGGGTCGGCCGACCGTCGTGCGGGCCAAGGGGGCGGTGCGTGCTGGTGGAGCCCAGGGGACTCGAACCCCTAACCCCCGCCTTGCAAAGGCGGTGCTCTGCCAGTTGAGCTAGGGCCCCGGGCCGACGACTAGCGCAGGTCGGGGGCGGTGGTGGCCTCGTGCCACAGCGCCCGCTCGTCGCTGGACGCCTTCACCTTCTTCGCCACCATCGCAGCCGCGCCGATGATTCCGGCGACGATCAGGACCTTCTTCCACATGGGGCGATCCCCTTCACGGCCTGCTCTGGGAACTTCGAGAGTGGGGCTAGCTGGAATCGAACCAGCGACCTCAGAGTTATCAGCTCTGCGCTCTAACCGACTGAGCTATAGCCCCCCGCGGCGACGATGAAGGTTACCGCACCCTCACGCAGCCGCCCAAATCGGGGGCAGGGCCGCCGGTGTGGGCAGCCCTGCGTCCGGAGTGGGTCGTGGGTCAGTCGCGCTCCGCCAGGGTCAGTTCGATGCCGCCGACCAGGTCGGCGCACACGTTGTAGATGAACGCGCCGAGCGTGGCGAGGGCGGTGAACAGCACGACGTTGACCGCGCCGATGAGCATCGACGTGCCGATGACGCCCCAGGCGGTGACGGTGAACGGGGTGCTGTTGGCGTTGCCGCCCGCGTTGTTGAGCAGCTCGCCCAGCGTGCCGTTCACGGACTCCCACACGCCCATGGCGTCGAGGGCCAGGTACAGCACCGCGGTGGCGACGACCACGACGATGAACAGGACCACGGAGACGGCGAACGAGAACTTCATCACGGACCAGGGGTCGATCCGCTTGAGGTTCAGGCGCGCGCGGCGCGGGCCGCGGGTGGCGGCCGATGACACGGCGGAGCGGGCGGCGCGGACGGCCTCGGTGACGCGGGCGGCGCCCACGGCCGCGGAGCCGGAGGCGGCACCCGAGATGCCGGTCGTGCCGGGGCGGGTGCCCGTGGCGCCGCCGGGGCGGGTCACGGTCGGGCCGCCCGGACGGGACGTACCCGTCGGGGTGGTGTCCTTCTTCACCGCACCGGCCGCCGTGGCGGCCGCGCCGGCCGCCACGTCCTTGGCGGCGGCGACGGCCTTCTTCGCCTTGGAGACGAGCGGGACCGACGCGGTGCCCTTGGAGCCGGCGCCGTCACCGGCGGGCCGGGCGTCCGGCTTCGCGGCGGTGTCCGGCTTCGCCGAGGCCGCCGGCTTGGCCGCCTCGGACTTGCCGTCGGCGCCGGCCGGCGGCTCGTCCGGCGGCGGCGTCATGCCCGGCGCCCGGGTGAACTTCGGCGACGGCGCGTCGGCGGCGACCGCGGCGCGGCCCACGACCGCGCGGCCGGTCGCCGACTCGCCGTTCTTCGCCGGCGTCTCGTCGACCGGGTTGGCCGGGGCCCCCGAAGCGCCCGACTTCGCCGTTGTCTCCGTCATCAACTAGTCCTCTGCGTCGGGCTCGTCGGCGTTGCGAGCGATGGCCACGATGGTTACACCGTCTGGGAGGTCCATGAGCTTGACCCCCATTGTGTTCCGATCCCGCGTGCGGCGCACCGGCTTCACGGGAGTCCGGATGACACCACCATTGCTGGTGATGGCAAACAGCTCGTCGTCCGGGTTGATCACGAGCGCGCCCACCAGGGAGCCGCGCCGCTCCGTGATCTTCGCGGTCAACACCCCCTTGCCGCCCCGACCCTGCACCGGATACTCCTCGATCGGCGTCCGCTTCGCGTAGCCGCCATTGGTGGCGACCAGCACGTCCATACCTTCGCGGACGACCTCCATCGCCAGCAACTCGTCATTCTCCCCGAAGCGCATCCCGATCACACCGGAAGTGGCGCGACCCATGGGTCGCAGTGCCTCGTCCGTGGCGTTGAACCGGATCGCCTGGGCCTTCTTCGACACCAGCAGCAGGTCGTCGGAGTCGGCGACCAGTGCGGCGCCCACCATTTCATCGTCCTCGCGCAAGTTGATCGCGATGATGCCACCGGAGCGGTTGGAGTCGAACTCCTCCAGCCGGGTCTTCTTGACCAGGCCGTTCTTCGTCGCGAGCACCAGGTACGGGGCCACCTGGTAGTCCGGGATCTCGATGACCTGGGCGATGTGCTCGTCCGGCTGGAACGCCAGCAGGTTGGCCACGTGCTGGCCCTTCGCGACCCGGGCGGCCTCGGGCAGTTCGTACGCCTTCGCCCGGTACACCCGGCCCTTGTTCGTGAAGAACAGGATCCAGTCGTGCGTCGAGCAGACGAAGAAGTGGCTGACGATGTCGTCCTGCCGCAGCGTGGCGCCACTCACACCCTTGCCGCCCCGGTGCTGCGAGCGGTACAGGTCGCTCTTGGTGCGCTTCGCGTAGCCGGTGCGGGTGATGGTGACCACCATCTCCTCGCGGGCGATGAGGTCCTCCATCGAGACCTCGCCGTCGAACGGCACGATCTGCGTGCGCCGCTCGTCGCCCCACTTGGCGACGATCTCGGCCAGCTCCTCGGACACGATCTGCCGCTGCCGCTCGGGCTTGGCCAGGATGTCCTTGAGGTCGGCGATCTCCACCTCGATCTTGGTGAGCTCGTCGACGATCTTCTGCCGCTCCAGCGCCGCCAGGCGCCGCAGCTGCATCTCCAGGATCGCGTTGGCCTGGATCTCGTCGACGTCGAGCAGCCGGATCAGGCCGTTGCGCGCCTCCTCGACGGTCGGCGAGCGCCGGATCAGGGCGATGACCTCGTCGAGCATGTCGAGCGCCTTGGCGAGGCCGCGCAGGATGTGCGCCCGCTCCTCCGCCTTGCGCAGCCGGAACGCCGTCCGCCGGCGGATCACCTCGATCTGGTGGTCCACGTAGTGCCGCAGGAACTGCGCCAGGTTCAGCGTGCGCGGCACCCCGTCGACCAGCGCCAGCATGTTCGCGCCGAACGTCTCCTGCAGCTGGGTGTGCTTGTACAGGTTGTTCAGCACGACCTTCGCGACCGCGTCGCGCTTCAGGACCACGATCAACCGCATGCCGGTACGCCCGGACGACTCGTCCTTGATGTCGGCGATCCCGGTGAGCTTGCCCTCCTTGACCAGGTCGGCGATGCGCTCGGCCAGGTTGTCGGGGTTGACCTGGTACGGCAGCTCGGTGACGACGAGGCTGGTGCGCCCGCGGGCGTCCTCCTCGACCTCGACGACGGCGCGCATGCGGATCGAGCCGCGCCCGGTGCGGTACGCGTCCTGGATCGCCGACTGGCCGACGATCAGGCCGCGGGTCGGGAAGTCCGGGCCCTTGACCAGCGTGAGCAGGTGCTCGAGCGTGGTCTCCTCGTCCGCCTCCGGGTTGTCGAGGCACCACTGGACGGCGGAGGCGATCTCGCGCAGGTTGTGCGGCGGGATCTTCGTCGCCATGCCGACCGCGATGCCCTCGGACCCGTTGATCAGCAGGTTCGGGATGCGCGCCGGGAGGATCGTGGGCTCTTTGGTACGACCGTCGTAGTTGTCCTGGAAGTCGACGGTGTCCTCGTCGATGTCGCGCAACATCTCCATCGCGAGCGGCGCGAGCTTCGACTCGGTGTTGTGGCTGACGAACCCGTTCGTCACGAATGCGTGGTCGTCGGTGTCGACCCGGATGCTGTACACGGCCTGGGTGCCGGCGGCGGTGACGTCCGCCACCTCGGCGTAGTAGAACCGGCCGTCGACCAGCGGCGCCACGACGTCGAGCACGCCCGGCTCGGTGATGTGCGCGGCGATCTCGGCGCCGTCGCGCTCCCACCGCTCGATCCGGTCGACGTTGTGCCGGACCAGCCAGTCCCGCTCGGTCCAGCGGGTGGCGCCGTGCTGCCGGACGAAGTCGCCCACGAACGGCACGTGGTCGCCGGACATGGCGGTGCTGGCCGCCGGGATCGCGCCGAGCGCCGCCTCGAGCTTGGCCTGCTTGCGCCCGAGGAAGCCGACGTGCACCGCGAACAGCCGGGCGTCGCGCCGGTTGGTGATGACGACCTTGAACTCGCCGTTGTCGTAGCGGCACTGCTTCGCGACGACGCCGAACTCGAGCAGCAGCTGCTGCACCTCGTGGGCCAGGCGCTCACTGCGGGTGGAGTAGCTGATCTGGATGGAGTTGCGCGGCAGCAGCGAGGACGAGCCGTCGCCCTCGAACAGCGACTGCAGGAAGGCGCGCTTCACGGCGGCCGGCCCCTGCCACACGAACGACGGCACGAACTTCGCGGCGCTGCGGGCGCCGATCAGCTCGCCGAGGACGCTGCGGCGCAGCGCGTCGAGGTTCTGGACGTCCAGCTCGTGCAGGACGTTGCCGGAGGCGATCGACCGGCGGCTGACGTAGCGGGTGCCGCCCACGGCGATGTCGTAGGCCGACAGCACCCGGGCGAAGTACGCGCCGTCGACGTTGTTGAAGCCGCCGCGGGTGTCCGACGCCCAGCCCTCGCTGACCCAGGCGCCGGCGAGGACGGCCGCCTCGACGTGCTCCAGCATCGGCACGCCGACCTCGTCGGGGACGACGCGCTGCATGACCACCCGGTCGTCCGGGCGGATCTCGTCGAGCAGCTTCCACAGCAGCGTCGGCACGCCGGCGAGATCCACCAGGCAGAGCACCGGGTGGTTGTGGGTGCCGGTCAGCTCGAAGCCCTCGCGGGTGCGCAGCTTGAGCGTCGGGTGCTCGCCGGAGTGGAAGAACTTCGTCGCCCGGACCGGGTCGCCGTTGCGGTCGTAGACCTTCAGGTCGATGTCGGTCTCGGAGTTCGGCTCCGCGCCCGGCACGATCTGGTCGAGGCGCACGGTGCCCAGCGGGGTCCTGACCAGCGTGTCTCCGGTGGCGCAGTAGCGCATCGCGGCCGGCGGGTCGTTGCCGGGGGAGCCGAAGTTGCCGTTGCCGTCGATGAGCGGGTAGCGCAGCGACCACGGCTGGCCCATGCGGACCAGGGCGTCGTAGATCGACGAGTCGCCGTGGGGGTGGTAGTTGCCCATGACGTCGCCGACGACGCGGGCGCACTTGACGTAGCCGCGGTCCGGGCGGAAGCCCGAGTCGTACATGGCGTAGAGGATCTTGCGGTGGACCGGCTTGAGGCCGTCGCGGACGTCGGGGAGCGCACGCCCCACGATGACGCTCATGGCGTAGTCGAGGTAGGAGCGCTGCATCTCCACCTCGAGCCCGACGGGCTCGATGCGGGTGGTGCCGCCGCCGTTGGGCTCCTGCGGCTCGTCGCCGCCGAAGGCCTCGCCTGAATCGCTCACGTTCTGCCCTTACTCACAGTCAAACCCGACAATACGGGACACGACACGCATTTAGCTGTGGATAACCGCTGTGGAAAACCACGAAAGCTGTGCACAACCGGGGGACGCGGTGGCACACACCGCGTCCCGCCAGGTCAGATGTCCAGGAAGCGCACGTCCTTGGCGTTGCGCTGAATGAACGAACGGCGGGCGTCCACGTCCTCGCCCATCAGCACCGAGAACAGCTCGTCGGCCGTGGCCGCGTCGTCGAGCGTCACCTGGCGCAGCGTCCGGGTGGCCGGGTCCATCGTCGTGTCCCACAGCTCGTCGAAGTTCATCTCGCCGAGACCCTTGAACCGCTGGATGTCGTTCGGCTTGCTGTTCGGCTTGGCCTGCTGGCGCAGGGCGATGAGGCCGTCGCGCTCCCGGTCGGAGTACGCGTACTGGGCGTCCTCGCCCTTGCGGTCCCACTTGATCTTGTAGAGCGGGGGCGCCGCCAGGTAGACGTGGCCCAGCTCGACCAGCGGGCGCATGAAGCGGAACAGCAGCGTCAGCAGCAGCGTCTGGATGTGCTGGCCGTCGACGTCGGCGTCGGCCATCAGGATGACCTTGTGGTACCGCAGCTTGGCGATGTCGAACTCGTCGTGGATGCCGGTGCCCAGGGCGGTGATCAGCGCCTGGACCTCGTTGTTCTTCAGCACCCGGTCGATGCGGGCCTTCTCGACGTTCAGGATCTTGCCGCGGATCGGCAGGATGGCCTGGAACTCGCTGTCGCGGCCGGACTTGGCCGAGCCGCCGGCCGAGTCGCCCTCGACGATGAACAGCTCCGACTTCGTCGGGTCGGTCGAGCGGCAGTCGGCCAGCTTGCCCGGCATCGAGCCGGACTCCAGCAGCGACTTGCGCCGGGCCAGCTTGCGGGCCTGCTGGGCGGCGATGCGGGCGCGCGCCGCCTGGGACGCCTTCGTGATGATCATCTTGGCGTCGGCCGGGTTGCGGTCGAACCAGTCGGCGATCTGGTCGTTCGCGATCTTCTGCACGAAGCTCTTCATGTCGGTGTTGCCGAGCTTCGTCTTGGTCTGGCCCTCGAACTGCGGGTTGGCCAGCTTCACCGAGATGATCGCGGCCAGGCCCTCGCGGATGTCCTCGCCCGAGAGCTTCTCGTCGCCCTTGAGGAACTTCTTCTCGGCGCCGTACTTGTTGACGATCGTCGTCAGCGCCGCGCGGAAGCCCTCCTCGTGGGTGCCGCCCTCGTGCGTGTTGATCGTGTTGGCGAACGTGTAGACCGACTCGCCGTACGACTCGTTCCACTGCATGGCGATCTCGAGGGCCATGCCCTCGTCGTTCGCCTCGGCCTCGAACTGGATGACCGTCTTGTGGATCGGGCTCTTGGTGTTGTTCAGGTGCCGGACGAAGTCCGCGATGCCGTTCTCGTACATGAACGTCACGCGGCGCGGCTCGCCGTCCTCGAGGGAGTCGGGGCGCTCGTCGGTCAGGTGGATGGTCACGCCCTTGTTCAGGAACGCCATCTCCTGGATGCGGCGGTAGATCGTGTTGAAGTCGAAGTCGACCGTCTCGAAGATCGCCGGGTCCGGCCAGAACTGCACCGTCGAGCCCGACCGGTCGGTGGGCTCGCCCTTCTCCAGCGGGCCGGGCTTCGAGTAGTCGTACTTCTGCCGGTAGACGTTGCCCGACTTGTGGATCTCCACCGCCATGCGGGTGGACAGGGCGTTGACGACCGAGACGCCGACACCGTGCAGACCGCCGGAGACCTTGTACGCCGTGCCCTCGAACTTGCCGCCGGCGTGCAGGACGGTCAGCGCGACCTCGACGCCCGGCTTCTTCAGCTTCGGGTGCAGGTCGACGGGGAACCCGCGGCCGTTGTCGGTGACCGAGACGCCGCCGTCGGGCAGGAGCACCACGTCGATCGTGTCGCAGTAGCCGGCCATCGCCTCGTCGACGGCGTTGTCCACGACCTCCCACACCAGGTGGTGCAGGCCGCGCTCGCCGGTCGAGCCGATGTACATGCCGGGGCGCTTGCGCACCGCCTCGAGGCCCTCGAGCACGGTGATCGACTCCGCGCCGTACTCCTGCTTCTTCTCTGTCACCCTCGGCCACCCTCTCGCGCCGGACCGTCTCACGACGGCGGCGGCACGCGTACGGCGGGAGCGCGCGGCAGGCGCGCAGCAGCCGTCGCGGGGTGAAAGCTGCCGCGGGGCCGTGCGCGCCGGTCGCCGCGGTGACCCGCGGAACATGATCGGCGAAAACGCCGCGGTCCGTGACCACCCAGCGTCACAGTGTGGCGCTGGTGGACGCAGACCCGCAGCGTTCCCGGTCTGACGTCCATTCTACTGCGCCGGAGCGACCTGTGGGTGAGGCGGCACCCTGTTTCGCGCCTCTGAGACTGCCGTAGCGGCCCGAGCAGTCCTGGCGCGAGTCCCCCCACGGGCGACACGGTGCGCCGCAGATGGCGCGCTGTGCACGCCGACGCGGATCTCCGGGCGCCCCGCGTGGCGGATGCGGACCGCTGCGTGTCGTACTCTCCCGGCGCGGGCCGAGGGCCCCGGCGACGGTCGGCGTGGGAAAGGTGGCGGGGCCATGGGCCTGGACAACGTTGCGGTGCACTGGCCCCGCACGGACCGGTTCTACGAGCCGGTCGCGCCCGCCGAGTTCGTCGACTTCGGGCGGGCCGCCGACGCGCCCGGCGTCGCGGCGCCGACCGCCGCGCTCGCCGACCACATCGCCAAGACCGGTTCGGTACGCGCGACCGCGTACACCGAACTCGTCGACCTGCTGCTGGGCCTCACCGGCGTCCTGTACGCCACCGACGCCGCCGCCGAGGACGAGGATCCGGTGATCGACCCCGACGGCTGCGCGTGGATCGCCGGCGGGCTGGAGCGCTTCGTCGAGGGCCACCGGGCGTACGGCGACCGGGTCACGTTCGCCAGCGTCAGCGAGGTCATGCGCGCGGCGGTGGCCGCCGGGCGCCTCGCCGACCAGCAGATGCGCTGGCTGGAGCAGCGGCTCGCGGCGCTGCGCGACGACTCCGGCAACGACCCGCACTGGAGCTTCGCGCGCACCGAGCTGGCCGTGCTCAGCGGCTTCTACCGGCGCTGCGCCGACCGCGGCTTCGCGGTGTTCGCGGACTACCAGCCGGACCGCCGCCGCCAGCCCTGACCCGCCCGGGGCCGCTCAACCGTACGTGTCGCGCGGGCCGCGGCCCTGCACCCGGCGCGGGCCGCGCTGCCACGACGGCGCGGCCGGCCCGTGGATGTGCAGCTTGGTGACCACGTTGTGGCCGACCTCGGCGGCGATGTTGCGGATCAGCTTCGCGGCGAGCAGGCGCAGCTGGGTGGCCCACGCCGTGCTCTCGGCCTCGACGGTCAGCTCGCCGTTGTCGAGCTTGACCGGGCGGCTGTGCTGGGCGATGTCCGCGCCGACGACGCGCTCCCACGCCCCGAACACGGTCGCCTCGGCGGCGGGCTTCTCCCAGCCGCGCGCCTTCATCAGCCGTTCCAGCACGGCGCCGAACAGCTGCGGGTCGCGCGGGTCGGGCCCGGGACCGCTGTAGCCGCGCAGGCGGCGGCCGCCGCCCGCGCCGCCGCCGGCGCCGCGGCGCTGCTGCTGGCGCAGACCGTCCCTGCGGGCCCTGGCGGCGTCGAGGACGGCCCTGGCGAGCTCGGGACCCTGCGCGCCCGCCGGGGCCCCAGGGACGCCCTCAGCGCCCTTTCCGGCTCCCTTGGCGGCTCCCTTGGCCGCACCGCCGGCCGCGGCGGAGGGGCCGGCGGCGTCGGCAGCGGTCTTCCGGGCGGCCGCGGCGGCGCCGCCCCTGCGAGCCGAGGGCGCGGCGGACCCGGCGGACCCCGCGGGTGGGCCGTCGGCGTCGCGGGCGCGGCGGTCAGGCTGCTGGGGCACGGTGCACCTCTCCCGGCGTGACGTCGTAGCGGGCCCCGCGCAGGGCCGCCGGCACATCCTCCGGCACGGCGCAGGTGACGAGCAGCTGGGCGCTGCCCGAGACCAGCTCGGCCAGCCGTTCGCGGCGGCCGGTGTCCAGCTCGGCGAACACGTCGTCGAGGACGAGCACCGGCTCGATGCCGTCGGCGCGCAGCAGGTCGTACGCGGCCAGCCGCAGCGCCAGCGCCACCGACCAGGACTCGCCGTGGCTGGCGTAGCCCTTCACGGGCAGGTCGCCGAGGGTGAGCGCCAGGTCGTCGCGGTGCGGGCCGACGAGGGTGGTGCCGCGCTCGATCTCGGCGACGCGGCGCTCGGCGAGCCGGTCGAGCAGGGCCTGCTCCAGGGCGGGCCGGTCGGGGGTGAGGCCGTCGCCGAGCCGGGCGGCGTACGCGATCGCCGCCGCGCCCCGGCCGGCCGCCACCGCGTCGTACGCCTTGGCGACGTGCGGCCCGAGCGCGGCGACCAGTTCGAGGCGCCCGGCGAGCAGCTCGGCGCCGTGCCGGGCCAGGTGGGTGTCCCACACGGCCAGCGTCGACATGTCCTGGCTGCGGGTGCCGCCGACCTTGCGGCTCAGGTACGCGGTGCGCAGCAGGGCGTTGCGCTGCTTCACGACCCGGTCGTAGTCGGCGCGCACCCCGGCGAACCGCGGCAGCCGGGCCACCAGCAGGTCGTCCAGGTAGCGGCGGCGCTGGTCGGGGTCGCCGCGGACCAGTTCGAGGTCCTCCGGCGCGAACAGCACCATGCGCAGCGCGCCGAGGATCTCGCGCGGGCGGCGCACCGGGGAGCGGCCGAGCCGGGCGCGGTTGGCCCGGCCGGGCACGATCTCCAGCTCGACCAGCAGTTCCCGGCCGTCGTGCACGATGGCGCACCGGACGACGGCGCTCGCCGCGCCGGCCCGCACCAGGGGGACGTCGGTGGCGACGCGGTGGCTGTCGAGGGTCGCCACGTAGCCGAGCGCCTCGACGAGGTTGGTCTTGCCGACCCCGTTGCGGCCGACGAGGACCGACGGGCCCGGGTCGAGGTCGACCTCCACCCGCTCGTACGAGCGGAAGTTGATCAGCTCGACCCGGCGCACGTACACGGAACTACAACGGCCGTCAGCGCTTGACGGCGTGGCCGCCGAACTGGTTGCGCAGCGCCGCGACGGCCTTCATCGCCGGCGAGTCGTCCTGGCGGCTCTGGAAGCGGGCGAACAGCGACGCGGCGATGACGTTGAGCGGCACGGCCAGCCGCACGCCCTCGTCGACCGTCCAGCGGCCCTCGCCGGTGTCGTCGGCGTAGCCGCGCAGGTTGGCCAGGTCGGGGTCCTCGTCCAGGGCGCGGTCGAGCAGGTCGAGCAGCCACGACTTCACCACGGAGCCCTCGCGCCAGCTCTTGATGACGGCGGGCACGTTCTCGACCAGCTCGGACGCCTTCATCAGCTCGTAGCCCTCGGCGTACGCGTGCATCAGGCCGTACTCGATGCCGTTGTGGACCATCTTCGAGTAGTGCCCGGCGCCGACGGGGCCGGCGTGCGCGAAGCCGAACTGGCCGGCCGGCTTGAGCGCGTCGAAGATCGGCTGGCAGTGCGCGACGTGCTCGGCGTCGCCGCCGACCATCAGCGCGTAGCCGTTGGTGTTGCCCCAGATGCCGCCGGAGACGCCGACGTCCAGGTAGTGGATGCCCTTCGGCTTGAGCCGCTCGGCGCGGGGGCCGTCGTCGCTGAACCGCGAGTTGCCGCCGTCGATGATGATGTCGCCGGGCTCGAGCAGCTCCGCCAGCTGGTCGATGGTGGCCTCGGTGACGCCCGCCGGGACCATGGTCCAGACGACGCGCGGCGCGGACAGCTTCGCCACCATCTCCTGGAGGCTCGCGACGTCGGTGGTCTCCTTGTGGTGGTCGTAGCCCACGACCTCGTGCCCGGCGGCCCTCAGCCGCTCGCGCATGTTGCCGCCCATCCGGCCGAGACCAATCAGGCCGAGCTGCATGGTGTCCCCCTTGAAAGGTTCCGCTTCCTGATGCCCAGTATCAGCGGGTTACCCGGATCGGCATGATCAGATAGCGGTAACCCGGCACGATCTCACCCTCGTCGTCGGCCGGGGCGATGACCGCCGGCTTGAACGCGTCGATGAACGACAGCACCGCGGTCGCCGAGCCCAGGTTCTGCAGGCCGTCGATCAGGTACTGCGGGTTGAAACCGATCGTGAGCGCCTCACCGGTGAAGGTGGCCTCCATGGCCTCGCTGGCGCGGGCCTCCTCGCTGCCGCCGGCCTCGACCACGAGACCGTCGTCGCTGAAGCTGAGCAGCACGGGGGTGGTGCGCTCGGCGACGAGGGCGACGCGGCGGACGACCTCGACGAGGGCGGCGACGGAGACCTTCGCCTGGGCGTTGGACGTGCTCGGGAACAGCGAACGCACCGGTGGGTAGTTCGCGCCGTCGAGCAGCCGGCTGGTCGTCCGGCGGGTGCCGCCGGCGAAGCCGATCATGCCCTCGCCCGCGCCGCCGTGGGCGAGGGCCAGGGTCACCTGCCCGCCGAGCGGGCCGAGGGTCTTGGCGGTGTCGTTGAGCGTGCGCGCGGGGACGAGCGCGTTGATGCTGATGTCGGGGTCGTTCGGCGACCACTCCAGCTCGCGCATGGCGAGCCGGTACCGGTCGGTGGCCAGCATGGCGATCGAGGTGCCGTTGAGCTCGACCCGCACGCCGGTCATCATCGGCAGCGTCTCGTCGCGGCCGGCGGCGACGGCCACCTGGGCGACGGCGGTGGCGAAGGTGGCGGCGTCGATGGTGCCCGCGGCGGCCGGCATCTCGGGCAGGGTCGGGTAGTCCTCCACCGGCATGGTGGGCAGCGTGAAGCGGGCGCTGCCGCAGACCAGTTCGAGGTGCGAGCCGACGGCGGCGATGTCGACCGGCTTGCCGGGCAGCGCCTTGGTGATCTCGGCGAGGAGCCGGCCGGAGACGAGCGCGGCGCCGTCGGCGTCCGCCTGCACCTCGACGTCGACCTGGCTGGAGACCTCGTAGTCGAAGCCGGAGACGTGCAGCCGGCCGTCGGCCACCCGCAGCATCACCCCGGCTAGGACCGGCACCGACGGACGGTTGGGCAGGCTCTTGGCCGTCCACGCCACGGCGTCGGCGAGCGAGTCTCGCTCCACTCGGAACTTCATTGCCTTGCCTCCGGGTCGCTTCTCGTCGGGTGCGGCGCCGCAGGCGCAGCGGACGGCTGCCGCCCCATCGAACTCTATGGTGCCGGGGCTCGGGCCTCGTGCCCGCCCCCGGTGCTGGTTTCTGACTGATGGTGCGGCGGGGCCGGGCGACCGGCCCGTCCACACCATCCCCAACGCTGATGATTGGTTTTTGTTGTTTAAGAGATAAGACTCATCGTCTTCATCGGTGCTGTGCACTCTGTGGAGAACCGGCGTTGTCGCTGGTCAGGACGTTATCCACGTGTGTTTTGGGTGTGGAGAACCGGGGTACAACCACCGGTGCGCATCCACAGTGCCGCCGCCGGCCGCGGTTGTCCACCGTTGCCCACAGGTCATCCACCGGTAATCCACCGGGTTTCTCCCCATGCCTGGGGACAACGTCGAGACGCTACCGTCCCGTTGTCCCCAGAACCTTCAACAGGTTGCGCACAGGCTCCCGGCACCGGTGGACAACGACCTCACTCTGTGTACCCGTCCACATCGATATCCCCAGACTTTGTCCACACCTGGGGGAATCGATGTCCACGCCTGGGGACAAACCCTGTGGGCAACCTGTGGGGACATGTGGACGACGGTGAATCGATGAAAAACGCCGGCCCACACCCTGTGGACCGGCGCGTGACGCGAGCGTGACTCAGGTGTTCTGCTTGATCCGGTTCGTCAGCTCGGCGATCTGGTTGTAGAGCGACCGCCGCTCCGCCATCTGCTGTCGGATCTTCCGGTCGGCGTGCATCACCGTCGTGTGGTCCCGGCCGCCGAACGCCTGGCCGATGCGCGGCAGGCTCAGCTCGGTCAGCTCCCGGCACAGGTACATCGCCACCTGGCGGGCGTTCACCAGCACCCGTGAGCGGGAGTGCCCGCGCAGGTCCTCCAGGCTCACCCCGAAGTAGTCCGCAGTGGACACCATGATCTGGTCGGCCGTGATCTCCGGGCCGGCGCCGTCGGGGATGAAGTCCCGCAGCACCTCCTCCGCCAGCGACAGTTCCACAGTGGACCGGGTCAGGCTCGCGAACGCCGTGACGCGGATCAGCGCGCCCTCCAGCTCGCGGATCGAGCTGGACACCCGCGACGCGATGAACTCCAGCACGTCGCCCGGCGCGTACATCCGCTCCTGCGCGGCCTTCTTCTGCAGGATCGCGATGCGCGTCTCCAGGTCCGGCGGCTGGATGTCGGCCAGCAGGCCCCACTCGAACCGGGTGCGCATCCGGTCCTCCAGCGTCGCCAGCTGCCGCGGCGAGCGGTCCGAGCTGATGACGATCTGCTTGTTCGCGTTGTGCAGCGTGTTGAACGTGTGGAAGAACTCCTCCTGCGTCCGCTCGCGGTTCTCCAGGAACTGGATGTCGTCGATCAGCAGGATGTCGACGTCGCGGTAGCGGCGCTGGAACGCGCTGGTCTTGTCGTCACGCAGCGAGTTGATGAAGTCGTTCGTGAACTCCTCCGTCGAGACGTACCGGACGCTACGCGCGTGCCCCAGCGTCGTGGCGTAGTGCCCGATCGCGTGCAGCAGGTGCGTCTTGCCGAGCCCCGAGCTGCCGTAGATGAACAGCGGGTTGTACGCCTTGGCCGGTGACTCGGCCACCGCCACGCTCGCCGCGTGCGCGAACCGGTTGCTGGAGCCGATGACGAACGTCTCGAACATGTACTTCGGGTTCAGCCGGTTGCCGTCGGCGCCGCCCCGGCTGTCGCGGCCGCGCAGGTCCATCGGCGACCGGCCCGGCCCGCTGTCCGTGCCCCCGCCCGGGCGCGCCGACGGGTTCACGCCCGGCCGGTTGCCCGGGTGCAGGTGCAGGGTGTCCTCGCGCGGCGGCTCCTGGGCGCGCGACTGACCCGGCGGCGGGCCCTGCGGGTGCGGGTTCGCCGGGTGCGGCTGCTGCGGCGGGCGCCGGTCGTTGCCCGTGCGGTGGTCCGGCCGGGCCGACTCCCGGTACATCTCCTCCGCCACCTGGCGGGGGTCCGGCCGCTGCTCGGCGCGCGGCGCCTCCGCCGCCGGCGGCCGGGCCGGCGCGGGGGCCGGCGCCGCGAACAGCGCGTCCTGTCCGTCGCGCGCCTGCGGCACACCCTGGGGGTACGTCGGCACGTTGCCGCCCAGGTGCGGCAGCAGCTGCTGCTGACCCGTCGGGTACTGGCCCTCGCCGGCGTACTGGCCCTCGCCGGCGTACTGGCCCTCGCCGGCGTACGGCTGCGGCGGCGGCTCGGGCGACTGCGGCGGGGCGGGCGGCGGGTACGACGGCGCCCCGTAGGCGGTCTGCGGCGCGTAGTGCGCCGGGTAGCTGGGCTCCTCGGCGGGCGGGCTCGCGCTGCCGTACACCGTGCCCGGGCGGCCCGAGCCGTCCTCGGGCGGGCGCACCGTCACCGCCACCTGGATGGCCCGGCCCAGCCGGCGCGACAGCGCGTCGGTGATCGCCGGGCGCAGCCGGGACTCGATGACGTCACGGGTGAAGGCGTCCGGCACCGACAGCAGAGCGGTGTCCTCGACGATCGCCCGCAGGCGGGTCAGCCGGAGGTACGCGCGCTGCTGCGCCGACACGATCTCGTCGGCGAGCTCGTCCGTCGCCGCGGTCCACACCGCGGCAAGGTCGACCGTGTCGGCCACCGCTCGCGCCACCCCCATCGCTACGTGCCGTCCGGTCGCCGTCCGTGCGGCGGCCGTTTCACGCCGCGTCGCCGCGACCGCGGCTCCCCGACCCCCCACCAGCACCTTCGCGGGCGCTGTCGTGCTCGACACGACTGGGCGTCCACAGGTTATCCACAACCTGTGCACTCACCGTATGCGTGGCTTCCGGCCGGGCGTCCGGCAGGCATCCCCCCGGAGCCTGAACTGGCGCGATCAACAGGCTCACCGTGCGAACGACTGACTGCGTCGTCCGGTTTTGCCCCGGTCAGGGGTGGTGGGTGTCCTGCGCTGACGACCGGCAAACGGGCACGCTAACAGCGCGGCCCACCGCCGTTCAACCGCTGTCCACACCGTCGGGCGCGGCGCGCGAAACAACCGACTCCGCGGCGCCGCGTCCCGGGTTGTCCACAGCCGGGTCGCCCCGCAGGTCAGGGCCCTCGGCGTGCCTCGTTGACCGGTCGGAGGGCGGTCAGTACGGTCGTTCGGCCCGGCCGGCGGGCTCTGCTAAGGTGGGCCTCGTCCGCTGTCCCAGGTAGTTGCCGCGCCCGCGGGGTGCCGGCCGCCGGATAGCATGGAGAGTCGGCCCAGCGCCGGCCGCTCTGGAAACCCCGTACGAAGACGGAGACCGATCGTGAGCAAGCGCACCTACCAGCCGAACAACCGTCGCCGCGCGAAGACCCACGGCTTCCGGCTGCGCATGCGCACCCGTGCCGGCCGGGCCATCCTCGCCAGCCGCCGGGCCAAGGGCCGCGACCGCCTGTCGGCCTCGGAGTCCTGACCGGCGACGGTCGGGGCAGCAGCTCAGGCGTCCGTGCTCGCGTCGGCGCACCGACTGCGGCGCAAGAGTGACTTCGCCGCAGGGTTCCGCACTGGCCGCAGGGCCGGGCGCGGCGCCGTCGTCGTCCACCTGAGCCTGCCCACCGCACCCGACACCGACCAGCCGGCACCCACCGGGGACACACCCCCGGCGCGTGCCGGCTTCGTCGTGTCCAAGGCGGTCGGCAACGCCGTCGTCCGGAACAAGGTCAAGCGCCGCCTGCGGCACCTCGTCGCGCAGCGGCTGCCGGCCCTGCCTCCGGGGGCCACGCTCATCGTCCGGGCGCAGCCCGGCGCGCACGCGAAGGCGTACCCCCAGCTCGAAGCCGACCTCGACGCGGCGCTGGCGGCGGCCCGGCGGCCGCGCCACGGCGGCGGCCGCGCCACCGACCCGCGGCCCGGGGGCCGGCGATGACCGCCCGCACCGACACCCCGGACCGGCTCTCACCTGCCGCCCGCATGCTCCGGCACGGTGTGGTCGCGTACCGTCGGTGGGTGAGCCCGGCGATGCCGGCGCGCTGCCGGTTCTACCCGTCGTGCAGCGCCTACGCCCTCGAGGCGTTGACGCGGCACGGTGCCCTGCGGGGAACCTGGCTGACGTTCCGGCGGCTGCTGCGCTGCCACCCCTTCCACCCTGGCGGGTACGACCCGGTCCCCGGCCGGCCCGCCGACGCATCAGGAGCGCTGAATTGAGTCTCGACTGGATCTACTGGGCGATCTCATGGATCCTCCTGAAATGGCACTCCGCGTGGGATGCCCTCGGCGTCGGCACCGCCCTCGGCACGAGCTGGGACTGGATCCTCGCGATCGTCTTCCTCGTGGTGACGCTGCGCGTCGTGCTGTTCCCGGTCTTCGTCAAGCAGATCAAGTCGCAGCGCGCCATGCAGGCCCTGCAGCCCCAGGTCAAGGCCCTGCAGGACAAGCACAAGGGTGACCGGGAGACGCTCCAGAAAGAAATGATGGAGCTCTACCGGAAGGAGAAGGCCAACCCGCTGATGGGTTGCCTTCCGATGTTCCTGCAGATCCCCGTCTTCATCGGCCTGTTCCACGTGCTGCGCCGCCTCGACCCGGCGAAGAACCCCGAGCTGTACGGCTGGACCTCGGAGCAGTTCTCCAGCGCGGTCAAGGCCACCCTGTTCACCGCCCCCATCCCCGGCAAGTTCGGCTCGTCGGCCGACGAGCTCACCCGCCTGGGCGTGAACAGCGGCACCACCGTGAAGATCATCGCGGGCGTCCTGGTCCTGATCATGATGGTCACCACGTACCTGACCAGCCGCCAGATGATCCTCAAAACCGGCTGGGCCGAGGACCCGCAGCAGAAGATGATCCAGCGCCTGATGCTGTACGGCATCCCGATCTCGCTGCTCGTCTCCGGCGCCATCTTCCCCATCGGCGTGATCATCTACTGGGTGACGAACAACCTGTTCACCCTGGGCCAGCAGCAGTGGGTCCTGCGCAAGTTCCCGCCGCCGCCCATGGCGAACACCGGCTCGTCGCGCACCGGCGGCTCCTCGACCGCCGCGTCCCGCCGCAACGGCACCGCCACCAAGTCGCCGGTCCAGCCCGCCAAGGGCGGCCTCCTCGGCCGCCGCAAGCCGGCCGCCGAGACCGAGCCCGCCAAGCCCGTCATCGACGGCAAGGCGCTCGCCCCCAAGCCCGGCGCGAAGCCCGCCAACCCGAAGAAGGGCGGCGGCGCCAAACCCCCCGCCGGCGGCGCCAAGCCCCCGACGGCCAAGCCGCCCGCCAAACGCCAGGGCTGACGCGCACCCCGAAACCTCTCCCGGGCGCTGCCCGGGAACAGCGGACCCCGCGGGTCCGGACCAGATAACGGAGTTGAGACCGTGACGGACACCAGCACTCCCCACGCCGAACAGCCCGTCGAGGACACCCTCGACGACACGGCGCCGCAGGACTCCACCGACGACGCCGAGGAGGCGAAGGAGTCCGAGGGGGTGACGACGGACAGCGACCTGTTCCGCCAGAGCGAGATAGCCGCCGACTACATCGAGGGCCTGCTGGACATCCTCGACTACGACGGCGACATCGACGAACTGGTCTCCTCGGGCCGCCCGATGGTCGAGGTCGTCGGCGGCCGCCTGCAGCCGCTCGTCGGCCAGCGCGGCGCCACCCTCGAGGCGCTCCAGGAACTCACCCGCCTGGCGATCTTCCGCCAGATGGGCTCCCCGTCCCGCCTCCTGCTCGACATCGGCGGCTACCGCGCCAACCGGCGCAAGGAACTCGGCGCCGTCGCGCGCAACGCCGTGGAGAAGGTCAAGGAGCACGGGGACGAGGTGCGGCTGGAGCCGATGTCGGCGTTCGAGCGCAAGTGCGTCCACGACGTGGTGAACGCGATCTCCGGGGTGGAGAGCGAATCCGAGGGCGTCGAGCCGAACCGGCGGATCGTGGTTCGGCCTGCTGGGTGATCTTTGGGATTTGGGGGTGGCCTGGGCGCTGGTGCGTCCGGGCCATCGCCGTTCTCGGGGGTGGTGACAGCGGCTGTAGTGGTTGGTGGGGCTGATTGCTACGGGTGTTGTTGGTGTGGTTTCTGGGGTTTGCGGTTGTAGTGGGCCTCCTGGTGCCGGCTTTCCTGGCTTGTTTCGGCGGAGGGTCGCGTCTTGGTCGGCTCTGGCGGCTGAGTCTTCGTGGCGAGCGGCTTGGCCTCCTGCTGGGGTGGCTTGTTCGCGGGCGTGGTTGTGGCCCGCGGGCGTCCTGTTGAGGGGCGTCGCTGGGTGGGTCTGACGCTCGATGGAGCGTCGCCGAGCGGCTCCCAGTGGGTCGAGAAGGGCCTCGGAAGCCAGGCTCGTTCAAAGGTCTCGTCGGTGCTGTCAGGCGTGTCAGGGCGTGTGGTCGTCGTTCGCTCGACGCTCGTTGCGATGTCAGGGCTGTGTGCTTTTCGCATGGGGTGACGGCGGTCGCTTGTCCGGGCGGCCCGTTCGGCGTCCTGGCGGCGATCGCGTTGGCGGCTGATCCCCGGTGATCCCTTCGGGCCTTCGGTCCTCTTGGCCAGCCGACCAGGTCTCGGCCGTATCGTTCGCAACCATCAAGTTGCACATTTCTGCTTCACCTATGCGGCGGAGATCCTCTGCGTCAACGTGCGAGCGCTGTCCGCTGTAAGAGCGCGCGCTTCTGGTCACGACTCTCGCTGACGACCGATGTCGGCCACTGCACCACCCGCCCTCGCACCACTCCCACTGCCCGCACCACTCCCGCTTGGGCTACTCCCGCTTGGGCTACTCCCGCTTGGGCTACTCCCGCTTGGGCTACTCCCGCTTGGGCTACTCCCGCTTGGGCTAC
>NZ_BOOY01000012.1 GCF_016863475.1 Spirilliplanes yamanashiensis | reverse complement strand
CCGCTTGGGCTACTCCCGCTTGGGCTACTCCCGCTTGGGCTACTCCCGCTTGGGCTACTCCCGCTTGGGCTACTCCCGCTTGGGCTACTCCCGCTCCGGCCTCCCACTCCAGCCACGCGGTCACGCGGTCACGCCGTCACGCCGCCACGCCGCCTTCGCGACTCCTCGTCCTCCACCACGAGTACGCGGGCCACTAGCCGTCCTTCCGGGTACTTCCGCCGCCGCTGCGCGAGGTGCCGATGTGCCGAGAATGCGCCCTCGGCAGTGTCGGGTCGGAATGCCTCCCCACCCAACGCTCCGCGGCCTTCACGCCTCATGTGAGGGGCTCGCGGGCCGCTCGCCCATGGGGGTTCCCGGCGCCACCAACCCAGTGGGCAGAATGGTGGGTCGTCGAAGGGGTGATCAGTGAGCGATGAAACCGAGCGGGCGGCCCTGCCACCCGTAGCGCCCGTCGGGCTTCCGCCCGAGTTCGCCGAGCCGGCGGAGCGGGCCTTCGGCGACCGTCTGCCCGAGGCGATCGCGTACGCAGACCTGCTCGCCACCGAGGGCGTCATCCGCGGACTGATCGGCCCGCGCGAGGCCCCGCGGCTGTGGGAACGCCATCTGCTCAACTGCGCGGTGCTGTCCGAATTGATCCCGCCCGGCGCTTCGGTCCTAGATGTCGGCTCTGGTGCAGGTTTGCCCGGTATCGTGCTCGCAGTGGCCCGGCCGGACCTGCACGTCACCCTGGTCGAACCACTCGCCCGACGAACCACCTTCCTCACCGAGGCGGTCGACACCCTGGGCCTCGGCGCGACCGTGACGGTCGTCCGGGCCCGCGCGGAGGAGGCCGCCGCCCAAGGCCTGACGGCCGACGTGGTCACCGCTCGCGCGGTCGCCCCGCTCGACCGGCTGGCCGGCTGGTGCCTGCCGCTCACCGCGATCGGCGGCCGCCTGCTGGCACTGAAGGGTTCGTCGGCGACCGCCGAGATCGCGGAACACCGCTCCGCGGTGCTCGCTCTCGGCGGCGGCGAGCCCGCCGTGCACGTCTGCGGTACGGGCCTCGTCGACCCCCCGACCACCGTGGTCGAGGTGACGCACGAGCACGACGTCGCGCCGGTCCGGCCGGCGAAGACCGGCCGCCGCACCGCGGAACGACCGGCGCGAGGGAGAACACGGAGGCGCTGACATGGACGGGCGGGAAGCGCCATCCTCGGGCACCCCTTCCCGCCGTCCCGTGCCGTCGGCGGAGCAGTTCGTCCCGCGGCTGTCCATGGCGTTGATGGCGGAGCAGGGGTTGGGCGTCGGCTCCACCCCGCCGTTGCTCAGGGACGCTGACGAGGAGCTCGACGACGAGGTTCCTGCTGCCGCATCCGATGTACAGCCGAGCCGAACTGCGGTCGACCGGACGACACGAGGCTCCGGTGCCCGGGCGGCAGACGCGGCAGGCAGCGGGGCCGAAGACTCACGCAGCCGCATGGTTGCACCTGCCGCCGAGCCTGCCTCGTCGGCCGGCGCGGCCGGCGCCTCGACGCACCCCAGCGACTCATCAGGCTCGTCGGGCGGTGTAAGCCCGGCGCCTGCCGCGCCCGCTGCCTCGCACTCCGGAAGCGGCCACAATCACGACTCTGCCGACGGCGACAGCGCGCGAACGGGTGAATCACAAGCTTCCGGTATCGATCGGCCTTCCTTTTCGAGCGTTCCGAAGACCGCCCAGCGACCTAACGGGAGAGCCGGCGGCGCGTCCCCGGCTGACGTGGCGCGGATCCTCAAGTCGACGAGTGCGGACCGCCCACCCGTCTGGGCGCGCCCCTCCCCCGCGGCTACGTGGTCCCGTAGGCCGCCGGCGGAGGGGAGCGCACCGCCGCGCGAGTCCCACGACGCAACACCCACCGGCCATGCATCCGGAGAGCCGGGCGACCTCCGGGAACGCGGCACCCCACCCGCTGGTACGCAGCGGCACGTCGTGCCGACGGTCGAAGAGCCCGTCCCGTCACCGGCGGGTCGCCAACCCGCTGATCGCAGTTCCGCTGCTGGTCTCCGGGCCTCCGTTGCCGCGTCTGTGTTCCCGAACGCGCAAGCGTCCGATGGCAGATCCGCGCCGCGAGCCGCCGAACCTCCGGCTGCCGGGCTGGCACCTCTATCTGCCGAGCCCCCAGCTGACGGGTTGGCACCTCTATCTGCCGCGCCCCTGCCTGGCGGGTCTGCACCCTTACCTGCCGAGCCCTCGGCTGGCGGGTTTACACACCTGGCGACCGAGACGTCCGGTAGTAGGTCCGCCTCCGACGGTTGGTCGGCCGCCGCCCAATCCGAGGCCGTCGCGGGCGACTCAGCCTCCATCCAGACGCACGCTCTGGTCGGATGGCCTGACCTCCCGCTCCGAACCTTCGGCGGGACCCTCTCCCTAGTACCGGGATTCCTCGTCTTCGCCGTCCCATCGGCAGCCGCATCGCCGACCCATCAGGCGGACACCCGTGGCCCTGCCAGCCCTGTCGCCGTAGGCTGGCCGCGCGTCGATAGTGTGGAACGGACCGCGGGCGCTCCCGAACCCCCGCCCGGTCCAACCGATCCGCACGCATCGCCCCGCGGTGTCCCGGTGAGGGTCCGGGCCACCAATCCATCCGCAGCAGGCAGGGATGACACGGTGCATGAGTACGGGAGTGGCTCGACCAGTTGGGGCGGCCGCGTTTCACGTGAAACCGGCTCAGCCGGTGCGTTCGCCGCGACGAGCGCCGGGTACGGGTACGGATTCGAGAGTGGGGAGCTGAACGTGCCGCCTCAGCCGCGCGTCGGAAGTGGGTACGGCGCCGAGCCGCGGTCGTCTGCCGGCCGGGTCTACGGCGCCGGTGGTTCGCCGGTGGCCCAGGGCGAGGTGGAGCAGGAGGCGCCTCGGCGCACCGCTCCGTCCCCGCGACCACACCCCTCCGAGGCGGACGGCCACGGCGGCACGGTCGCCCCGGTCTCCGCAGCACCCGTCTCCGTCCAGCCCGACGCCCCCGCCGAAGATGTTTCACGTGAAACGGCGCACGTCGACGACGATCCGCCGCTGGCCATGGAGGCTCTCCGCGCCGTGCAAATTCTGAACCCGAGCGGCGAAATCACTATGCCGCGACCGACCCACCCGCGCGTCCTCTGCGTCGCGAACCAGAAGGGCGGCGTGGGCAAGACCACCACCACCGTCAACCTGGCCGTCGCGCTCGCCCTGCACGGCAACCGCGTCCTGGTCGTCGACCTCGACCCCCAGGGCAACGCCTCCACGGGCCTCAACGTCCCCCACCACGCCGGCATCCCCGACGTGTACGACTGCCTCATCGACAACGTGCCGCTGGCCGAGATCGCCCAGGCCGTCGAGGGCATCCCGAACCTGTGGTGCGTGCCAGCCACGATCGACCTCGCGGGCGCGGAAATCGAGCTCGTCTCCGTCGTCGCCCGTGAGTCGCGCCTCTCCCGCGCGATCACGAACCACCCCGAGACCTTCGACTACGTGTTCATCGACTGCCCGCCGTCCCTCGGCCTGCTGACGGTCAACGCCCTCGTCGCGGCCCAAGAGGTGCTGATCCCCATCCAGTGCGAGTACTACGCGCTCGAGGGCCTTAACCAGCTGATCAACAACATCAACCTGGTGAAGCAGCACCTGAACCCCACCCTCGACGTCTCCACGATCCTGCTGACCATGTACGACCGCCGCACCCGGCTGGCCGACGCCGTCGAGCAGGACGTCCGCAACCACTTCGGGGACAAGGTCCTCGAGGCGGTCATCCCGCGCAACGTCCGCGTGTCCGAGGCACCGAGCTACGGCCAGTCGGTCATGACCTACGATCCGGGATCGCGCGGCGCCACGAGCTACTTCGAGGCAGCGTTGGAGATCGCGAATCGCGGCGTCATGGGAGGCACGGCATGAAGAATCGTCCGCGGGGGGGCCTGGGGCGCGGCCTGGGCGCCCTCATCCCGACGGGCCCGGCAGCAGCCGGTACGGCGGTCGCCGAGCCGGACTCGGCCCCGCCCCTGTCGGATCCCGCCCCGCAGCCGGACGCCCCCATCGCGTCCGCGCCCGCGGAACCGCCCGCCCCGGCGCCGGCGCCGGTCGTGGACGAACCCGCGCTGAACCCCGTACCGGGCGCTCGGTTCGCCGAGATCCCGGTCTCGGCGATCGAACCGAACCCGAAGCAGCCACGGTCGGTGTTCGACGAGGAGGCGCTAGACGAACTCAAGACCTCCATCACCGAGGTCGGTTTCCTCCAGCCCATCGTCGTCCGCGAACTCGGTGAGGGCCGCTACGAACTGGTTATGGGTGAGCGCCGCTGGCGCGCGGCCCAGGCGATCGGCAAGGAGAACATCCCGGCGATCGTCCGCGACACCCCGGACGACGCCATGCTCCGGGACGCCCTGCTGGAGAACATCCACCGCGCCAACCTCAACCCTCTGGAAGAGGCGGCGGCGTACCAGCAGCTCCTGGAAGAATTCGGCGCCACCCACGACGAGCTGGCGAAGCGGATCGGCCGGAGCCGCCCCCAGATCTCGAACACGATCCGCCTGCTGAACCTCCCAGCCCCGGTCCAGCGCCGCGTCGCCGCCGGCATCCTCTCTGCCGGCCACGCCCGCGCCCTCCTCGGCCTGGATGACTCCGAGGCCCAGGAGCAGCTGGCGCTGCGCATCGTGGCCGAAGGCCTGTCGGTACGCGCCACGGAGGAGCTCGTCTCGCTCGCCATCGCGGACGGCCCGGCGAAGAAGGCCGCTCCGTCGCGGCGTGGCAAGGTCCACGCCCCCGCCCTGAACGACCTGGCCGACCGGCTCTCGGACCGCTTCGACACCCGCGTGAAGGTCGACATCGGCCGGAACAAGGGCAAGATAACCATAGAGTTCGCGACGGTAGACGACCTCGAGCGCATCGTCGGGATCATCGGCATGGAGCAGCAGGCCGAGGAGGACTAGCTACATCCGGGTGCGTCGGAAGGGCGCGTGATTCGGTACGCCGGATCACGCGCCCTTCTTCGTACCCGTGGTACGGGTCGGCTGGTCCTGGGTATCCGTTGCCGGAACGCGCTTCCACCGGGTTGCGAACGGCTTGCGTGGACGACCGCTAGTGCTTAGCACCGTCCGCAGCTCTCGAAGGCTTTCAAAGCCTCGCGTGCGGTGGCTTGGGTGGGACCGGCACCTCGACCCGACAGTGATTGCCGAGTGAGGCTAGGCCGGCGCTCTGCGCGTGTCCGGTGTCGCTCGTGTACAAGAGGGCCTGCCGGAGGCACGTGAGCATCTGACAGAACGGTGGTGCTGAGAGCGAGGTAGCTAGACGCCCTATCCATAGGTCACTGGAGGTCGGCCGCGCTGGTGGCCCAAAGTGCCGGGCATGGTAGGCCAGTAGTGGCGGGCCGCGGCCGGCGTCCAGATGGTCGTCGGCCCAAATCCAGCGCGGGTCCGGCCATACCTCGCTTACCTGCACCTCCTCCTGGCCGCTGAGCGGACACCGTTGCGGTGATGTTGTCGGCGCCGGGCGCTGTGGGATGGTGGTCGCGTGACGGTGGAGGACCTGGTTCGGCTGCGCCGCGCCCGCGACGTGATGGACCGCGATTACGCGGAGCCGCTGGATGTGCCGGCACTGGCGCGCGTCGCCTTCATGTCCCCCGGTCACTTCTCCCGGAGTTTCCGCGCTGCCTTCGGCGAGACCCCCTACAGCTACCTGATGACTCGCCGCATCGAGCGGGCGAAGGCCCTCCTGCGACGGGGCGATCTGTCGGTCACCGAGGTCTGCTTCGCGGTCGGCTGTACGTCCCTCGGATCGTTCAGCTCCCGGTTCACGGAGCTGGTCGGCGAGAGCCCCAGCTCCTACCGGGCCCGGAATCATGACAGCGGCGCCGCCATCCCGGCCTGCTACGCGAAGATCTACACGCGACCGGTCAGGAATGGAGAAGCACGCCAGACTCCCGGACCCGTAGCGTGATTGCCATGGAGATCAAGGTTTCGCAGTGCTTCATCGCCGTCGACGACCACGACAAGGCGCTCGCCTTCTACCGCGACGTCCTCGGCCTTGAGGTCCGCAATGACGTCAGCTTCGAGAACATGCGCTGGGTCTCGGTCGGGTCCCCGTCCCAGCCGGACGTCACCATCGTCCTCGAGCCGCCCCTCGCTGACCCGAACGCCTCCCCCGCTGACAAGGAGGCCATGGCAGAGCTCCTCGCCAAGGGCCTCCTGCGCGCCGTCATCTTCACCACCGACGACTGCGACGCCACGTTCGAGCGGATCCGCGCAGCCGGCGGCGAGGTGCTGCAGGAGCCGATCGACCAGCCGTACGGGGTGCGGGATTGTGCCTTCCGCGACCCGGCCGGGAACATGCTCCGCTTCAATCAGGCGCGCAAGCAGTAGACCTCCGGCGGCACAGGTGCGAGGCCCTTGTGCAATGGCCAGGGGCCTCACCCGATCACTGGACGAACGAGCGGCCGGTGCGTACTTGCCGCATGGTTCGGCTGAACCATTAAGTCCGGCAGGCAACGACACGTGGCGGTCACCCCCGACTGCGTGCTGACCGATGCTTCAACGAGCCCAGCGGCTCGCAGATGATCCTCGGCTGGAGACGGTGCGCTGGAGTCGCTACGGGCGGTCTGGCAAAGGAAGCCAGCCTGCGCTCGGCGCGTGGCGCTTCTAGCGCCCAGCCAAATCCACCTGACGATCGGTGTCGCCGCCACAAGCGGGTCAACGCATGCGATGACCTAAGCCGGCCGGTTTCACGTGAAACACGGAAGCCAGCCTCACGTCGGCCGTAGGTCAGAACAGAGCCTCAAGCCTCCGGCCACACGCCACTACCGGTAGCGATCGTTCGATGCTTGGCAAATTGTGCGGTTGTCGAACAGGAAGCCCGCACGCAGGACCGCACGATAGCGACTCGTTAGATGGCATGGTTTCACGTGGAACGCGACTCTACGCCGCACCGGATCATGCGGCCGTCGGGCGATCTCGCTACCCGTTAGCTCGGGCGAGCCGCGGAATCGGGATGACCCTCGTGTCTGGCGCAGCTAGCACGAGGCTGACCGCAGGCCCAGCTCGCCGGCCTCGCCAGCCTCGCCAGCCTCGGCACGCCGTCGCTTGGCCATTCCCCACCCATCGCCAGCTTGGCCGCAGGTGTGTCTAGCGAGCGCTCCTATGCGGATAACCTCGCAACGACGCAGGCGGTATGCGTTCGCCGTTCGCGGTAGGACACGTGGACACACCAACGCCCTAGGCGGAGTGCCCGGCTTCCACACCCAGCTGAGACCGTCCCGAAAGAACGTGACGCCGGCAGGTCTCCCAACCTGAGTCGGCTCAGTTGGGCACGACGACGCCCTCGGCTGGGCGGCGAGCTGTGGGGATCGCCTTCCAGGTCGGGTGAGCGAGATGCTTTCTGGTTCCGAAGCAGTGTCAGCCCTGCGCGCGCATACGATCTTCGTGTCCGCCCACCGAGGCCCTCAGGCGCTGACGAGTCGTTGGCTGGAGACGGCGATACGGGGACGCAGTGCCCAGCTCGTTGGGCAGACTCGGGCCTGCCATCCGCGACGTGCATTGGTGCAGCGGACCCAGCCCGCCATCGCAGCCTTACCGCGGCGCTGACGGACGAGTTCGGCACTTGGACGGTCGTGCATGTGCTCGGCAGTAGCTGTCGAAGACCTAGCTGGCGCCTCATGCGGAGCTAGCGTCGGTGACTCGGCGTCCGAAGGCACCGGATCGGTACGCCACCGACTCGTAGGCTGTCACACCGCCCGTCGCACCCAAGTGAACGCCGACAGTTGATGTTGGGAGGGCGAGCGTCCCGCTTGAGCGGCCTGGTGCGATCTGCCTCCAAGCGCCGAGCGTCGGCGTTCGCCAGGCGGTCATAGGGTCACCGTTTCACGTGAAACGGCGCGCTCGCGTCCACGCCGACGGAGCGCCGCGACTTGTGGATAACGCGATCCAATCCAGAGCTCACGCACGGTCATCCACAGGCGCGCACACCCTGCGACGTGGCGTTTCACGTGAAACGGCGTGCCCTGTGGATAACTCCTGTGGACAACCGGCAGATCGGGTTACGGCCCCGAACGGCCAATTTCGGCGCACCCGCTGTGCGAGCCCCGGACCACCGTCCCCGCCCTCATGCCGGCGGGCCGAACCGAGGAAAGACAGGCGGACGCCTCCTGCAATAGGGTCGTCCTCGTGCCCGACAACACCTCCCCGCTGCCCGACTTCACCCGCTGGCCCTCCTTCCCGTTCGAGGGCGACATGCGCGTCAAGGCCCTCGACGAACCCGTCGCCGTCGAGCCGCCTCGGCACGGCGAGGACGCCTCCGAGTGCGTGGCGTGCGCGACGCCCGACGAGTCGTACATCTGGGTCAGCGAACGGTGGCGGGTCCGCGCCATGGAGCGCCCCACCGGTCTGCCGATGGTGCTGATCCTGGAGTCCCGGTCCCACCTCGATCTCGGGGATCTACCGAATCTGCTCGCCGCCGAGCTCGGCGTCATGACGGTGCGGCTCGAGCGGGCGGTGCGGTCGTTGGACGGGGTGGCTCGGGTTCACGTGAATCGCTGGGGCGACGGGTCCGCGCACTTGCACCTGTGGTTCCTGGCCCGGCCGCACGGGCGGCTGCAGCTGCGGGGCACGTTCCTGTCGCTGTGGGACGACATCCTGCCTGACATCCCCGAGCAGCAGTGGCGCGAGAACCTGGCGCTCGTGGCCGCCTGGCTCGCCGAGTTCGGCGGCCGGCCGCTGGCGGAGCCGCCGCACATCGCGTGGCAGTCACCGTCGACGATCGACACGTCCGGCGAGCAGATCGAGGCGGTCGCCCATCCGCCGAACCTGGCGGACGGGGAGCCGGCCGCGGGCGCGGACGATCCTGCCGACTTCAGCATGTCGACAGACGCGGGACCCGGAGCCGGTGTGAACGGCTGGCCACCGGCAGGCGCCGCCGGCACGGACAAGCCGGACGCGGACACGGACGCGGACACGGACGCGGACACGGATGCGGACTCAGGAAGTGGTGGTTGGCAGGTCGGCACCCCCATGGGTGACCCACTGGCACCCAGCTCCCCCGCCAACCACGAGACAGCAGACACCAGCTCGGGGGCAGACGCCGGAGGGTGGGCGAAAGTCGAGACGCGGGCGGAAATCGAGACCCGGGCAGAGACCGAAGCGCCGACGGACGCCGAAGCGTCGGCGGACCTTGGAGCGCAAACGGAAGCCGAAGCGCGGACGGACGCCGGGACCCAAGCGGAAGCCGGGACGTGGGCGGAGACCGGGACGGACGCCGGGACCCGTACGGGCGCGGGGACCCAGGCGGAAGTCGAACCGCAGACGAGAGCCGGGACGCAGACGGAACACGGCCCGCGGACCGAAGGCGGACCGCGGGCGGAAAGCGGACCGCGGGCGGAAAGCGGACCGCGGGCGGAAAGCGGACCGCGGACGGAAAGCGGACCGCGGACGGAAAGCGGACCGCGGACGGAAAGCGGACCGCGGACGGAAAGCGGGACACGGCTGGAGTCTGGCGCGCGGACGGAACCCGAGGTGCGAGCGGAACCCGGAACGCAAACGGAACGCAGGACGCGGACCGAGCCTGAGACGCGGACCAAGGCCGAGGCGCACACGGAAGCTGTGACGTCGGCGAGGGCAGAGGACCCAACGGCGGCGGACAGGAAGCCGGCGTCGTGGTCGAGCGAACCGATTACATCCGGCTCGCCAGCTCAAGCCGACCGAATGGAAGCCGCCCCCACCGCATCCCAGAACCACCCGGATCAGCCGACCGCCAAAGCAACGACCGCATACCCACAGCGGTCGACCGAAGACGACGCCGAAGCCCCCAAGCCGACCGCCAACGACCCGGCGACGGCGACCGCGCAGCCAAGCAAGCAACCCGGAACAGCCGCCGATACAGAGGCAGGGTCGCCGAACGGGCCCCAATTCGCCGTCAGAAACCCGGATCTTGCGAAATCCGGCCCGGACGAAATCCCAGGAGAACGCTTCCTACAGAACCGGATCGAGCCCGGTACCACGACCGAAAGCACCAACCGTCCTCGCCAAGCCGCCTCACCCCCGGCCCCCACTGACGACCAGAAGAACCACACCGCCGAACCCGGACGGCCTCAAGACAAGACCGAAAAGAGCCCCACCCTCGCAGACCGCCCAACGGTGGACCTTCGCCGCTCCACCCCCTGAGACACCGCAAAGACGAGGACCGGGTCAGGCCGCCCCACGCCCAGCGGCCTGACCCACCAGCCCGGCCAGAAGCTTCCCGAAGTCCAACCCCCCGGCCTGCACAGCCAACGGCAGCAACGACGTCTCGGTCATTCCCGGCGACACGTTCACCTCGAGAACGTGCGGCGCCCCGGATGGGTCGACGATCAGGTCGACCCGGGACAGGTCCCGGAGCCCGAGCGCCCGGTGCGCCGCCAACGCCACCGACGACACGGCTTCGGACACGTCGGCTGGCAGCCGGGCGGGTGCGTGCCAGGTGGTGAGGCCGGCGGTGTAGCGGGCGGCGTAGTCGTACACCCCGTTCACGGGGACGATCTCGACGGGCGGCAGGGCCTGTGGTCCGGAGCCGAGGTCGACGATGGAGACGGCGATGTCGGTGCCGGCGACGTAGCGCTCGACGAGCGCGGTGGAGTCGTACGCGAAGCAGGAGACCATGGCGGCGGGCAGGGCGGCGGCGTCGCGGACGACGGAGGCGCCCAGGCCGGAGCCGCCCTGGGCGGGCTTCACCATCAGCGGCAGGCCGAGCCGGGAGACGATGCGGTCGAGGACGGCGACGGCGCCGAGTTCGGAGAAGCGGTCGTGGGGCAGGGCCACCCAGTCGGGGGTGGGGATGTCGAGGGAGCGCAGCACCGACTTCGCGGACGGCTTGTCCCAGGCGAGGCGGGAGGTCTGGGCGTCGCAGCCGACGTACGGGACGCCGCACAGGTCGAGGACGCCGCGCAGGGAGCCGTCCTCGCCGGTGGCGCCGTGCAGGGCGATGACGACGGCGTCGGGCGGGTCGGCGGCGAGGTGGGGCAGGAGGGTGGCGTCGGCGTCGCGGAGGTCGGTGTCGACGCCGGCGCCGCGGAGGGCGTCGACGACGCGGCGGCCCGAGCGCAGGGAGACGTCGCGTTCGTAGCTGAGGCCGCCGGCGAGGACGAGAACGTGGTGATCCGTACCCATGCTCTGGATCATGCCAAGTCGGGGCCGGGCACGTCCCCACCGGGACGGACCCCGGCCTGCCCGGTGGGACCGGCGAAGGGTTGGGCCGGGGAGCCGAACACGGCGCGGGTGGCCAGTTCCTGCTCCATGACGCCGGCGAGGCGGCGGACGCCTTCGCGAATGCGTTCCGGCGGCGGGAACGAGAAGTTGAGGCGGATGTTGCCGGCACCGGTGCCGTCGGCGTAGAAGCCGGTGCCGGGAACGTACGCGACGCGGGCGGCGATGGCGCGCGGCATCATGGCCTTCGAGTCGAGGCCGGGCGGCAGGTTCATCCACACGAACAGGCCGCCGGACGGGCGGGTCCAGGTGGTGCCGGCGGGCATGAGGTCGCGCAGCGCGTCGAGGAGCGCGTCGCGGCGTTCGCGGTACAGCTCGCGGTACGTCTTGATCTGCTCGCGCCACGGCATGGTGGTCAGGTACTGGTTGACGGCGTGCTGGGCGAAGCCGCTCGGGCACAGGATGTTCGCCTCGGAGGCGATGACGAGCTTGTCGCGCACGGCGTGCGGGGCGAGGATCCAGCCGACGCGCAGGCCGGGCGCGAACGTCTTGGAGAAGGTGCCGACGTACAGGATGCCGTCGCGGCGGCGGGCGCGCAGCGGTCGGGGCGCCTCGCCCTCGAACGACAGCTGGCTGTACGGGTCGTCCTCGACGATGAGCAGGCCGGCGCGTTCGCAGACGGCGAGGATCTGGTCGCGGCGCTCGTCGGTGAGGGTGACGCCGGCCGGGTTCTGGAACGTGGGGATCGTGTACAGGAACTTCACGCGCCGGCCGCGGCGGGCGCAGTCGTCGAGGGCGGCCTGCAGCGCGACGGGGTCGAGGCCGCGGTCGTCCATGGGTACGTGGACGACCTGCGCCTGGGCGGCCTGGAACACGCCGAGCGCGCCGACGTACGTGGGGCCCTCGGCGAGCACCACGTCGCCGGGGTCGAGGAACAGCCGGGCGATCAGGTCGAGGGCCTGCTGGCCGCCGACGGTGACGACGACGTCGTCGGGGGACGCGCCGGCGGACGCGTCGATGCCGGACAGCGCCATCACCTCGCAGATCCGCTCGCGCAGCTCGGGGGTGCCCTGGCCGATGCCGTACTGGAGGGCGCTGGTGCCGTGTTCGACGGTGAGCCGGGACATCATGTCGCCGACGGCGTCGAGGGGCAGGGCGGCGATGTACGGGGAGCCGCCGGCGAGCGACACCACCTCGGGACGGCTGGCGACGGCGAACAGGGCGCGGATCTCCGAGGCGGTCATGCCCCGGGTGCGGCTGGCGTACCGGTCGGTGTAGTCGTCGAGAGTCGTGCCGGTCATGCGGCGATCACCCCACAGTGCGACGTCGTGCAGAGCCATGTCGGCGTCACTGACGAGCACAGCAGGTGTCCCCTGAATACTAAGGGGAACAGCGTGACGACGGGCGGGCCATTATGGCCCGACTCCTCCCCTGACGGGCGGTCACGGCGTAAGATTCGCCCGGGGCACGGAGTGGGCACGTGCTGCGGATCAACAACTCCGTCTGTCTCGTGAGGGGTTCGCCGATGTCGCGACGCCTGGTCAATCTCACCCTGGACACCCTCGAGGACCTGCCGCGCCCGTGCCGGCAGTGCGTCTACTGGGAGCTCGACCCCGTGGCGTCGCAGCGCGCGTGCGCGTCCGGCGACCCCGGCCTCGAGAAGGAGGCGTGGGTGTCGCAGACCCTGCTGGAGTGGGGGTCGTGCGGCAAGCTGGTGTACGCGGACGGCATGCCCGCCGGTTACGTCATGTACGCGCCGCCCATGCACGTCCCCCGGTCGATGGCGTTCCCGACGTCGCCGGTGTCCCCCGACGCGGTGCTGCTGATGACGGCGCACGTGGTGGCGTCGTTCACCGGCGGCGGGCTGGGGCGGATGCTGGTGCAGGGCGTCGCGCGGGACCTGACGAAGCGGGGTGTGAAGGCGATCGAGGCGTTCGGCGACGCGAAGTTCGGCGAGGTCGCCGAGGGCGAGGCCGGGTGCGTCGCGCCCGTCGACTTCTTCCTGTCCGTCGGCTTCAAGACGGTACGTCCGCATCCGCGCTATCCGCGGCTGCGGCTGGAGCTGCGCACGGCGATGTCGTGGAAGTCCGACGTCGAGTACGCGCTGGAGAAGCTGCTCGGCTCGATGAGCCCGGACGCGCTGCTGCGCCCGGGCCTGCCCGCGACCCGCTCGGCGTCACCGAGCGAGCCGGCGTACACGACGAACTGACGTCAGCCCTGGCGGGCGGCGAGCTCCAGGCGCAGCTGGCGCACGTCGATGCTGCCGGTCGGCACGTCGTGCTCGACCGGGTAGTACATGCGCTGCACCGCGGCCAGGATCGCCTCGACGATCTGCTCGCGGAACAGCGCGTCGGTGAGGCGCGCACGGTCGACCGGCGACGTCAGGTAGCCGAGGTCGACGCGCACCGCGGGCATCCGGGTGAGCCGCAGCAGCGGCCACGTCTTGGCGTGCACCCGGCAGTCGAGCAGGCCGGTGCGCACCGCGATCTCGCGCTGCACCAGGTTCGCCAGCCGCTCCCCCACGGTCGAGGTGACCTCGCCGCCGCCGGTGCCGTAGTGGTACGCGGCCACGCCCTCGGCGTGCGGGTTGTCCTGGCCGTCGAGGTGCAGCGAGATGAGCAGGTCGGCGCTGAGGCCGTTGGCCAGCTCGGCGCGTTCGGCGTCGGTGAGCGTGCGGGTGGGGTGCGGGCCGCGGGTCAGGTGCACGCGCATGCCGACCGCGCCGAGCCGCCCCTCCAGGCGGGCCGCCACGTCGTACGCGAGCTCCGCCTCCGTCCAGCGCAGGCCGCCGTCGGCGACCAGCACCCCGGTGTCGTCGGGGCCGCCGTGGCCGGGGTCGACGACGATGGTCTTGCCGATCAGGTTCGGGCCGGCCTGGCGGAACAGCTCGGCCTCGCGCAGCCACTGCGGGCGGCCGCCGACGACCTTGCGGCCGAGCCGGCGCAGCGCCTTCATCGTCTGCGGACCGCAGGAGCCGTCGGCGGACAGGCCGACCTCCTTCTGGAATTGCGCGAGCGACCGGGCGGTGCGGGCGCCGTAGACGCCGTCGGCGCGGCCCACGTCGTAGCCCATCTCCAGGAGGCGTTCCTGCAGGACGCGGACGTCCTCGCCGACGAGCGGCTCCGGGATGGCGTGGAACAGGGTGCGGGCGCCGAACCGCCAGCGGGCGGCGTCGAGCGCGCGCCACGTGTCGTCGCCGACCATGCCGTCGACGCCCAGGCCGCGGCTCTGCTGGAAGGCCCGTACGGCCTGGTCCGTCGCGTCGTCGAAGTGCTCCGCGGAGAAACCGTCAGAGGACGGCTCCAGGACACCCAGGTCGGCGAGGATCATTCGGATCTCGGCGACGGCGGGACCACGGTCACCGCGGCGGATCGGGCGCACAAAGCCTCCTGGGGAACCCTAGGCGAACTTCCGGAGCGTACCCCGCGCGGCCAAGAGCACCCGACTGACGCGCATTGATGGGTGCGCGGGATCACCCGGGTGGGCCGAACAGCCCCACCAGCCGGTCCACGTCCAGGTAGGTGGTGACGCTCACGACCCGCGGGCCGGCCACATCGATGAGGACCAGTCCGAACGGCACGTGCGCGCCGTCGGGCCCGGGCCGGGTCTGCCAGTACGCGGGCGACGCGTTCGCCGCCACCGGCACCAGGCGCGCGCCCGCGCAGGAGGCCGCCGGGTCGAGCAGCGCCGCCCGGATGTGGTCGCGGCCGCGCAGCCACCACACGAACGGCGGCATGGTCATCGTGGCGTCCTCGTGCAGCAGCGCCACCAGCGTGTCGACGTCGTGCCGCTCGAACGCGTCGCAGTAGCGGGCCAGCAGCCGGCGCTGCGCGTCGTCAGCCGGGCGCAGCGGCTCCCCCGGCGCCGGCGCCACCGTGCGCAGCGTGGCCCGGGCCCGCTGCAGCGCGCTGGTCACCGACGCCACCGTGCAGTCCAGCAGCACGGCCACCTCGTCGGCGTGCCAGCACAGCACGTCGCGCAGGATCAGGACGGCGCGCTGCCGCGGCGGCAGGTGTTGTAGCGCGGCGACGAACGCCAGCCGTAGTGTCTCCCGCCGCACGACGCGGTCCTCCGGCAGCACGCGCGCGTCCGGCACCGGCATCACCCACCGGTGCTCACCCAGCGGCGGGCCGAAGTCGGCCGCGCCGGCCTCCGCCGCCGGCCCCAGGTCGACGGCCAGCGCCCGGCGCTGCGCGCTGCGCAGCATGTCGATGCAGACGTTCGTGGCGATCGCGTACAGCCACGTGCGCTCCGAGCCACGACGCCCGTCGTACGCCGAGCGCCACGCCCGCACGAACGTCTCCTGGACGGCGTCCTCCGCCTCGAACCCGGAGCCGAGCATGCGGTAGCAGTAACCGGTCAGCTCGGTCCGGTACGACTCCAGCAGCACCCGCACACCCTACGACCGATGAGTTACCGCGCCCCGCCCCGTATGCACCGCGACAGCCTCGGACACGACGACGGGAGTACCACGATGCGGCAGGACGACGGCACGGCGCGGGCGGCGGTGACGGCGGAACGGCGGGACCTGGCGGACGTGCTCGCCGGCCTCACCCCCGAGCAGTGGGAGGCGCCCACCCTGTGCGCCGGGTGGCGGGTGCGGGAGGTGGTCGCGCACATCACCATGCCGTTCCGGATGTCGCCGGCCGGCTTCGTGTGGGAGATGGCGCGGTCCGGCGGGCGGTTCAACCGGATGGCGGACCGGGTCGCGCGCCGCGACGGCACCGCCATGACGCCCGGGCAGCTCACCGCGGCGCTGCGTGACAACGCCGGCCACCCGTGGTCGCCGCCCGGCGGGGGCGCGCACGGCGCCCTGTCGCACGACGTCATCCACGGGCTCGACGTCACCGTCGGCCTCGGGCTCGACCGGCGGCCGCCGCCGGACCGGGTGGCGCTGGTGCTGGCCGGGATGCGGCCCCGCAACCTCGCCTACTTCGGCACCGACCTGACCGGGGTGCGGCTGCACGCCACCGACGTCGACTGGAGCTTCGGCGAGGGCACGCCGGTGCACGGCCTGGCCCAGGACCTGCTGCTCGCGGTGTGCGGGCGCCGGCTCCCGGCGGGGCGGCTCACCGGCGCCGCCGCGTCCCGCTTCGCCTGACGCACGACGAGGGCCCCGCGGACGTCCGCGGGGCCCTCGGGTCGTACGGGTGGATCAGAAGGCGGATTCGATGAGGTTGACCAGCGCGCCCTTGGGCTTCGCGCCGGCCACCGAGTTCACCGGCTGGCCGCCCTTGAAGACGGTGAGCGTCGGCACCGACATGACCCGGTACGCGCGCGCGGTCTCCGGGTTCTCGTCGATGTTCAGCTTGACGATGGTGACCTTGTCGCCCATCTCGGCCGCGATCTCCTGCAGCAGCGGCTCCACCTTCTTGCACGGCGCGCACCACTCGGCCCAGAAGTCCACGAGGACCGGCTTGTCGGACTGCAGCACGTCACTGACGAAGGTGGCGTCGGTGACCGCCTTGGTTGCTCCCACGGGGGACCTCCGGATCGGGGGAAAGAGAAGAACAGGTCAGAGTTCGACGAACGAGGCGATGAAGCGCTCCGCGTCGAGCGCGGCGGCACAACCGGTGCCCGAGGCGGTGATGGCCTGACGGTACGTGTGGTCGACGAGGTCGCCGGCGGCGAACACGCCGGGGACGTTGGTGCGCGTGCTCGGGTGCGCGACCTTCACGTAGCCCTCGTCGTCCATCTCGACCTGGCCCTTGAACAGCTCACTACGGGGGTCGTGACCGATCGCCACGAACACGCCGGTGACGTCGAGCGTCTTGGTCTCGCCGGTCTGGATGTTCTTCAGCCGGGCACCCACGACCTTGCCGTCCTCGCCGAGGATCTCCTCGACGACGCTGTTCCACTCCACCTTGATCTTCTCGTTGTTCAGCGCGCGGGCGGCCATCACCTTGCTGGCGCGGAACGAGTCGCGGCGGTGCACGATGGTCACCGTCTCGGCGAAGCGGGTGAGGAAGGTGGCCTCCTCCATGGCGGAGTCGCCGCCGCCCACCACGATGATGTGCTGGTTGCGGAAGAAGAAGCCGTCACAGGTGGCACACGAGGACACGCCGTGGCCGAGCAGCTCCTGCTCGCCGGGCACGCCCAGCGGCCGCCAGGCGGAACCGGTGGACAGGATGACGGCGCGGGCGAAGTACTCGGTCTGGCCCACGTACACCGTCTTCAGCGCCTCGGCGCCGGGCTCGGTGGCGCCGACCAGGTCGACGCGGGTCACGTCGTCGGTGATGAACTCGGCGCCGAAGCGCTCGGCCTGCTTGCGCATGGCGTCCATCAACTCCGGGCCCATGATGCCGTCGGGGTGGCCCGGGAAGTTCTCCACCTCGGTGGTGGTCATCAGCGCACCGCCGGACTGGACGCCCTCGATGACCAGCGGCTTCAGGTTCGCCCGCGCGGCGTAGAGCGCCGCCGTGTAGCCGGACGGCCCCGAGCCGATGATGATCAGGTTACGGACCTCGTCCACTGCCGACTCCTCATCCTGTGCCGCAACCGCACGACGGGCTGCGTCTGGCAGAACGTCATCGTACGGATTCCGATTCCCGCTTCTGCCGCCCCGGTGGGTCAGGTCACGCCGGGGGCTGTCAGCCTACTCGCACCTGCTGGCGGGTGTCGGCGCCGATGCCGGGTGTGCCGCAGCCCGGGCCGCTCACCCACGCCCAGGCGGTGCCGTCGGCGGCGGTGAACCGGACGACGAGCGCGGGCACGCCCAGGTAGCGGGCGAAGTCGACGGACCCGGCGGTGATCGGGCCGCCGCCGTGCGCCTCGGCGATGGCGTCCAGGCAGGCGCGCATGGCGTCGGCGTCGACCAGCCGGGCCAGCTCGTCGGCGACGGAGGCGCTCGGCAGCAGGTTGCGGGAGGCGGAGTACGGGGTGGCGGCCGCGCTCGCTCGGTCGGCGGGGGCGGCCGCCGGGGCGGCGGCGCCGAGCAGCGCGTCGGTGTAGTCGGTGCCGGTGGCGCGCACGACGGTGGTGCCGGTGCTCGCCGCCTCGGCGCCGCCCAGCGCCTGGTCCTCGGGGCCCGCGGACGTGCCGTCGGGCAGCTCGGCGGCGGACTTGCGCTGGGCGTCCGCCTCGGGGGCGCTGAGGACCGCGGGCTGGCCGCCGCCCGCCGTCGACGCGGTGTCCTCGGAGTTGCCCACGCCCCCGACCAGGTTGGCGCCGATGCCGGCGAACGCGAGCACCCCGGCGGCGACCGCGATCGGGGCGGCGAAGCGGCGCATCCGGCTCCGCCGGCGGGCGGTCGAGCCACCGGGCACGGCGTGCAGGTGCCGCGCGGGCGCCTCGTCGAGGTCGGGCGCGGGGGCGTGCGTGAGGATCGGCTCGGGGGCCAGCGCGTCCAGGCGGGCCAGCTCGTCGGCGGACAGCTCGGGCAGGCCGGCGAGGGCGGCGGTGATGCGGTCGGCGACGTCGTCGGGCAGCGGGCCGGCGGGCGGCAGGGCCTGCAGCTGGGCGCCGACGGCGGTCATGCCGGTGGCGAGGGAGTCGAAGGCGGCCTGCCAGGCGGGGTCGCCGGCCACGAGGCGGCCGACGCGGTCGGCGTCGGGGGTGCCGTCGAGGGCACCACCGATGTAGTCCGCGAGGAGGTCGAGGTCGACCTCGGTGTGCTGCTCGGTCACGACTCGCCTCCCTCGCGCTCGGGCGTCCTGCTCCCGGATGGGACGCCGGGGGCGGGCAATTGGTTCCCGGTCCGCGGGGTGTCGTTCGTCGCATCGTGCGCGGCGGCGGGCGCGGCGGGGCGGGGGCGCAGGTGGCCGAGCTGCTGGGCGAGCTTGGCGCGGCCGCGGGCGCACCGGCTCTTGATGGTGCCCTCGGCCACCCCCAGCACGGCGGCCGCGTCGGCGACGGAGAAGCCCTGCACGTCGACGAGGACCAGGGCGGCCCGCTGGTCGGCGGGCAGCGTGGCCAGGGCGTGCCGGACGTCCAGGGCGGTGTCGTGGTCGACCGGGGGCGCGGCGGGCTCGGGGCCGCGGAAGGCGCCGTCCTCGCGGTTGCCGTCGGGCAGCGGCACGGTGGGGTGCGCCTGGCGGCGGCGGGCCCGGTCGATGCAGGCGTTCACGACGATGCGGTGCAGCCAGGTGGTGACCAGCGAGTCGCCCCGGAACCGGGCGGCGGCGCGGTGCGCGGACAGTAGCGCGTCCTGCAATGCGTCAGCGGCCTCCTCGCGGTCGCCGAGGGTGCGCAGGGCCACCGCCCACAGCCGGTCGCGGTGGCGGCGGATCAGCTCACCGAACGCCTCCGGGTCGCCGTCGACGTGGGCGCGCAGCAGGTCGGCGTCGGCCGGCTCGGCGGGGGTCGCCGCAGCGCGGACCGCGCCGTCGCGCTGCGGGACGGAACCGGTCACGCGAGCACACTAGCCCAGCCGGGCACCCCCGGACCGCCCCCTCGGGCAGCGTCAGACGCCGTGGACCTCGATCTCCTCGACCGTGATCCGGTACTTGCCGTCCTCGGCCTGCGGCAGCTCGGTGATCCAGACCAGCAGGTACTGGTACTGGGTGTCCGGGTCGAAGCCGCCGAGCACCGCGCGGCTGCCTTCGGCGCGCTTCGGGCCGTCGTCGGCCAGCGGGGTGAACGTCTTGGCGACCTGGTCGTCGCCGGCGCTGGAGTTGCCCGGGTCGCCGGTGCCGGTGCGCAGCTCCATGACCGCGCCGGGGGCCGACATGTCGATGCGGACCTCGCTCAGGGTGCGCGGCTCGCCCAGGTTGATCAGGACGCCCATGCCGAGCTTGTTGTGGAACTTCGCCTGGTTGAAGCCCTGCGTGTCCCAGCCGGTGTCCTTCTCGCCGTCGACGACGAGCGGGCCCTCGGGCACGTCGCTGCGGTCACCGGTCGGCGGGTCGACGATGCGCACCATGTCGCCGGTGAGCGCCAGCTTCTTCGGCTGGGCGCGGTCGGTGCCCTCACCACCGGCGGCCGGGTCGCCGCCCTGCTGCTGGCCGGCGCCCTGCTGGGTGGGGTTGCCGCCGGACTGGGCCTGCTCGGAGCTGGTGGTGATGGCCCGGATGCCGAAGATGAGCCCGATGACGGCGATGACGAGCAGCGCGCCAATGCCGAGCACGATCTTGCGGGCGGCGCGCGGGCTCTCGCCGTCGCCGCCGCCACCGGTGACGAAGCGCAGCGGGCCGGCGTCGGCCTCGTACTCGTCCTGGGAGTCGAGGCGGGCCAGCTCCGCGGCGAGCACCGCGGTCTCCGGCGCGGCGATGCGCTTGTCGAGCAGGTCCATCGTCAGGTCGTCGAGGTATGCGGGGATGCCGGCGCGCGCCTGCCGGGGCGCGGCGATGGTGCCGCTGCCGTCGCGCACGGCGTCGGGCAGCCCGGACTCGCCGGCCTCGGCGTGCGGCCAGTGGCCGGTCAGCGCGAAGTAGAGGATGCCGCCGACGGCGCGGGCGTCGGACTCGGTGGAGTCGGACGAGTCGGCGCGGGCGTCGGCGAGCACGACCCGGCCGTCGTCGCCGACGAGCGTGGTGCCGGGGTGCACGTTGCCGTGCACCATGCCGGTGGCGTGCACGGCGGCGAGCGCGTCGGTGATGGAGTGCGCGATCGCGGTGGCGCGGGCCGGGTCGAGCGGGCCCTCCCCCGCGACGATCTCGCGCAGCGACTGGCCGTCGACCCACTCGCGCACGACGTACGCCCGGGCCTCCTCGTCGATGGCGTCGTAGACGCCGACGAGGTTGGGGTGGATGACGCGGCTGGCCGCGACGGCGGCCTGGAGCATCTCGGTGGCCGAGTCGCCGCCCGGGTACCGCAGGACCACGGCGACGGGGCGGCGCAGGATCACGTCGATGCCGCGCCAGACCTGGCGGCCCGCGCTGTCGTCGTTGACGTGCTCTTCCAGCTGATAACGCTCTGCCAGGACCTCGCCGACGGTGGGTGCACCGAAGGTCATGACCGGTCCGGCCTCATCGGCCGCGGTCTCCTGGCCTTCGCCGACCTGGGTCACCCGTCCTCCCTCGGTGGTTGGGCAGTCAGAGCGACCTTACCCGCCGACTCCAAGGTACCGATATGTCATCCCGCCTGCCGTACCCGTCCGGGCTCGGCCGGTCGGTCGTCCGGTCGGGCCGGTCGCGGACCGGTGTGACCGCGGGCATGGTCGTCGCCGCGCAGGTCCGGGCGTTGTCCACAGGTTGTCCACAACCCCGGCGTCAGCGGCCCAGCTTGCGGCGGACGGTGGTCAGCACCGACGTGACCTCGCGCACCCGCAGCGCCAGGGCCAGCCCGAGGTAGGTGCCGACGATCACCACGCCGCCGACGGCGAGTTGCAGCAGCGCCTCCCAGAACGACGGCAGGCCGCCGCCGGGCAGCAGCCGCACCACCAGCAGGCCCAACCCGGCGGCGACGGCGGCGGCGAGGAACACCTTCGACAGGCTGGTCGCGATGGTGCGCAACCCGATCCGGCCGATCCGGCGGCGCAGCACCACCAGCGAGATGGCGCCGGAGACGGCGTACGACAGCGCGTTGCCCAGCGTCAGCCCCACGGCGGTCAGCGCGGGCGGCAGCAACGCGAACAGCGACAGCTGCGCGGCCACCCGCACCCCCACCACCGGCAGGTTGATGAGCGCGACGGTCTTGTTGCCCTGCAATGCGTAGAACGTGTAGGTGCACAGATAGCTGACCGACAGCGGCAGCACCGCGAACGCGCCCATCACCAGCACGCCCGTGGTGGCCCGCGCCTCCTCCGCGCCGAACGCGCCGTGCTGGAACAGCACCACCGCGATCGGCGCCGCGAGCACCGCGTAGCCCACGACGATCGGCGCCAGCGCCGCCGTGACGGTGCGCAGCCCGCGCGACAGGTCGGCCACGAGGTCGGGCAGCCGGCCCTCGGCGGCGGCCGCGCTCATCCGCGGCAGCAGCGCCGTCATCACGGACACCCCGATGATGCCGTGCGCCATCATGACCAGCAGGAACACGTTGTTGTAGATGAGCAGGCCGGCCCCGGAGTCGGCCGAGTTCAGCAGCTTGACCACCACGAACACGGCGACCTGGTTGGCCGCGACGTAGCAGAGCATCCAGGCGCCGAGCCGGGCCAGCTCGCCCAGCCCCAGCGAGCGCGGGTCCCACCGGAACCGCCAGCGGAAGCCCACCTTGCGCAGCGCCGGCAGCAGGCCGCACGCCTGCACGACGATGCCGAGCAGCGTGCCGCCGCCGATCACCGCGATGCGCTCGGGCGTCATGCCGGCCGGCGACACCTCGCCGGTGAACACTCCGATGTAGACGCCGCACGCCGCGATCACGACGAGGTTGTTGAGGATCGGCGACCACATCGGCGCCGCGAAGTGGCCGCGCACGTTCAGGACCGCGCCGATCAGCGCCGACATGCCGGTGAAGAAGATCATCGGCAGGACCAGGTAGGAAAGCACCGTCACCAGGTCGCGGTACTGCGCCGGGCGGTCGCTGGCGTACACCGCCGTGAACAGCGGGGCCGCGAGCACGGCCAGCGCCGCCGCCAACCCCAGGCCGAGCAGGGCGACGGTCAACAGCTTCTGGGTGTACGCCTCGCCGCCGTCGGGTTCCGCCTTGCGGCGGCGCACCAGCATCGGCACCAGCACGCTCGACAGCACCCCGCCGAGCAGCAGCTCGTAGATCTGCCCGGGCAGCATCTGCGCCGTGGTGTACGCGTCGCCGACGCCGCCGACCGCGCCGCCGAGCGCCGCGCCGATGAGCACGGTGCGCAGGAACCCGGTGAGCCGGCTGACCAGGCTGCCGGCCGCCATGACGATGCTGTTGCTGGCCGTGCTGCCGCCCTCGTCGGCGACCTCCTGGCCGGGCGGGGTGCCGAGCGGCGCCTCCTGGTGGTCCGCCGGCTGCTCCACGGGCTCGGCCTGCTGCTCCACGGGCTCGGCCTGCGGCGGGTCGCCGTCGCGCGCGGCGTGCGCGCTCCGGTACAGGCCGCCGGTCATCGGGCCTCCAGTCGGGGGTGCGGGCGGAACACCGATCACCCTAACGGGCTGCCGGTAGGGCCCGGCGCGTGCAGCCAGCGGTCCAGCGCCGCACCGGGCGCCGCGCCGGTCAGGGTCTCCGCCATCCAGCACGCCTCGGCCGGGACGACCGGCTCGGTGAACGCGTCCAGCACCGTCGGGTGGTCGCAGCCCGCCCGCTCCAGCGCCGCCAGCACCGCGCCGGCCGTGCCCAGGTCGCCGGTGCCGGTCAGCCGGTCCGCCGCCGCCACGGTCGCCGGGTCGCACCACGGCTCGCGGGCGGTGCGGGCCAGGCGCTCACGGGCTGCGCGTACCAGGAAGGAGCGGGACGGGGCCGCGGCGGCCGCGCCACTGAGGGTGACCAGGGCGGCGATGTCGCCCTCGGTCAGCACCCGGTCCGACGGCGGCCGAGGCCACCACCGCTCGTCGGCGAACAGCGGCAGCGGCGCCTGCTCGGGTCCCGGCACCTCCGGCACCGGCCGGCGCAGCGACCGGTACGCGGCCTCCAGCGTGGCCCGCGCGCCCGGCGAGGCGTCCGGCGCGAATCGGGCCAGCAGCGCCACCGGCAGGCCCGGGTGCGGCAGGGTCGGGTCGTCCAGGGCGATCACCCGGCCGCACAGCTCGAGGTCGGCGAAGCTCAGCACCGCCGGGTGCGCCCGGCCGGGGGCCGCCCAGCCCAGCTGCACCGGCTCGTGGGCGTGCGGCTCGCGCAGGCCGAGCGCCTGGTCGCTGCCGGCCAGGTCGAGCACCAGGCCGTAGCCGGCGGCGACGGGCAGGCTGATGCGGAGGTCGCCGCCGAGGTCGCCGTCGCGCAGCAGCAGGGCCGACCAGAACGACGGGTCCTCGGTGCGCGCGCGCAGGGCCGGGGGGACGGGCATGCGCGCCATTCTGCCGCGTATACCCTGGTGCTCCCATGTCCACCGTTTCCTTGAGCGCCGCCCAGCGCAACGCCGTCGCCGAGCTGCTGCGGGTCTCCCCCGTCGCCGACGAGCTGGGCCGCCGGTTCGCCGCCGCCGGGCACGAGCTGCACCTGGTCGGCGGGTCCGTCCGCGACGCGCTGCTCGGCCGGCTCGGCGACGACCTCGACTTCTGCACCGACGCGCACCCCGACCAGACGCTCGCCCTGGTCAAGAACTGGGCCGACGCGATCTGGGAGACCGGCCGCGAGTTCGGCACGATCGGCGTGCAGCGCGACGGCCTGCGCATCGAGATCACGACGTTCCGGGCGGAGGCGTACGACGGGGTCACCCGCAACCCGACCGTGGCGTACGGGACGTCGCTGCTGGATGACCTGCGGCGGCGCGACTTCACCATCAACGCGATGGCGGTGAGCCTGCCCGGGCACGAGTTCACCGACCCGTACGGCGGCCTGACCGACCTGGCCGCGGGCGTCATCCGTACGCCGGGCACCCCCGAGCAGTCGTTCGGCGACGACCCGCTGCGGATGCTGCGGGCCGCCCGGTTCGCGTCGAAGCTGCGGTTCGCCGTCGACCCGGCCGTGCTGGCCGCGATGCGGGCCATGGCCGCCGACCTCGACCGGATCACCGCCGAGCGGGTGCGCGACGAGTTCACCAAGCTGCTGTGCGGCGCCGACCCGGTCACCGGGCTGCGGCTGCTGGTCGACACCGGCCTCGCCGACCGGTTCCTGCCCGAGCTGTCCGGCCTGAAGCTGGAGATCGACGAGCACGCCCAGCACAAGGACGTGTACGAGCACACGCTCATCGTCGTGTCGAACGCCGTGCGGCTGGAGGGCGACGCCGGGCCGGACTTCGTGCTGCGGATGGCCGCGCTCATGCACGACGTGGGCAAGCCCGCCACCAAGGCGGTCGGCCGCGACGGCCGGGTCAGCTTCCACCACCACGAGGTCGTCGGCGCCCGCCTGACCAAGCAGCGGATGAAGGCCCTGAAGTACCCGAAGGACGTCACGTCCGACGTGGTCGAGCTGGTCGCCCTGCACCTGCGCTTCTACGGCTACGGCCGGGGCGAGTGGACGGACTCGGCGGTGCGCCGCTACGTCACCGACGCCGGCCCGCTGCTGTCGCGCCAGCACAAGCTGACCCGGTCCGACTGCACCACCCGCAACCGGCGCAAGGCGGCCGCCCTGGCCGCCGACTACGACGCCCTGGAGCAGCGGATCGCCGCGATCGAGGCGGCCGAGGACCTGGCGCGCGTCCGGCCCGACCTGGACGGCAACGCGATCATGGAGCTGCTCGGGGTGCCGCCCGGCCCGGTGGTCGGCCAGGCGTGGCGCTTCCTCAAGGAGCTGCGCCTCGACCGCGGCCCGCTCGACCGCGACGAGGCCGAGGCGGAGCTGCTGCGCTGGGCCCGCGAGCACGGCCACCTGCCGCCGTCGGCCCGGGAAGACAATCCCACGGGCTGACCCGGTGGATCTGATCATCGATAAGGATGATCCTCCACAATGGTCCGACGATTACCGTCCGAGAGGTGCCGATGACCGTCGGCACACATTCTCCCGGAGGTTTCATGCTCAGGAATCGAACGGCCCGCGTTCTGGCCCGCGGCGCCGCCGTGCTCGCCCTGACCGTCGGCACCGTCGCCGCGGTCGGCGCCACCCCGGCGTCGGCCCGCGCGTTCGGCTGCAGCGCCTACTCGACGTCGACGACCACCGCCTACGCCCTGTGCAGCAACGGGACCGGCATCGGTAGCGACTCCTACCGGGTGCAGCTGACCTGCCGTCACCAGGGCAGCAACTACACCGCCTACGGCCCGTGGGTGCTGCCGACGCAGCGCAGCTACAAGACCTGCCCGTACGGCACGATCTTCGCCAAGACGGTCAACCTCGCCTGACGGTCCTCCGGCGGGGCGGGCGGGCGGCCGGTGACGGCCGCCCGCCCGCGGCACAATGGGGCGATGAGCATGGTGGTGCCGTCGCCGATCGGCCCGCTGACCGTGACCGTCGACGGTGACACGGTGGTCGGGGTGCGGTTCGGCGGCACGATCACCGGCGCGGACCCGGCGCGCGGCCCGGCCGCCGACGACCTGGCCGCCTACTTCGCGGGCGCGCTGACCACCTTCACGGTGCCGGTGGAGCTGCGCGGCGGTTCCGCGTTCGAGCGGGCCGTCTGGGGCGAGATCGCCCGCATCCCGTACGGCGAGACCGTGACCTACGGGCACATCGCGCACGCGCTGGGCGAGCCGGGCGCGGCCCGGGCGGTGGGCACGGCCTGCAACCGCAACCCCGTACCCGTGCTCGTGCCGTGCCACCGCGTGGTCGGCGCCGGTGGCAAGCTGGTGGGGTTCGGCGGCGGCCTGGACCGCAAGCGCCGGCTGCTGGAACTGGAGGCGCGGGTCGCGCTGGAACGGGCGTGGGGGTGAGCGGTGTGGTGATCCCGGAGGTCGGCACGGAGCGGCTGGTGCTGCGCGGGTTCCGCGCGGAGGACCTGGCGGCGCACCGCGCCGAGGTCGACGACGACGCGGCGGTGACCTGGGCGCACCGGCGGCTGCCGCTGGCCGACAGCCTGCGCCGCTGGGCCGACCGGCTGGACGGCTGGGAGCGCGACGGCTTCGGCATGTGGATCGCCGAGCTGCGCGCCACCGGCAAGATCATCGGGCACGCGGGGCTGCAGCGCCTGGACGGCTCCGACGACGTCGAGCTGGGCTACTACCTCGGGCGCTCGTCCTGGGGCCAGGGCTACGCCACCGAGGCCGCGCACGCGATCCTGCGGTACGGCTTCGAGCAGTGCGGCCTGCAGCGGGTGGTCGCGGTGGTCCGCCCGGAGAACGCCGCGTCCCGGCGCGTGCTGGAGAAGGCCGGCTTCCGGCACGAGCGCGACGGCGTCTTCTACGAGCAGCAGGCATCCCTGCTGGCCCGCGAACGCTAGAAGGCCGGGCCTTCCGGCCCGGCCTCCTCACGTCGTGCTGCGCGTCAGCGCTCGATCTCGCCCTTGATGAAGGCCTCGACCGCGGCGTGCGCGTCGTGGTCGTTGTACTGCACCGGCGGGCTCTTCATGAAGTACGACGACGCCGACAGGATCGGGCCGCCGATCTTGCGGTCGAGGGCGATCTTCGCCGCGCGGACCGCGTCGATGATGACGCCGGCCGAGTTCGGCGAGTCCCACACCTCGAGCTTGAGCTCCGCGTTCAGCGGGGTGTCGCCGAAGCTGCGGCCCTCGAGGCGGATGTAGGCCCACTTGCGGTCGTCGAGCCACGGCACGTGGTCCGACGGGCCGATGTGCACGTCGGCCTTGGCCATCTCGTGCGGGATCTGGCTGGTCACCGACTGCGTCTTGCTGATCTTCTTCGACTGCAGGCGGGTGCGCTCCAGCATGTTCATGAAGTCCATGTTGCCGCCGAAGTTCAGCTGGTACGTGCGCAGCAGCTCGACGCCGCGGTCCTCGAACAGCTTCGCCAGGGCGCGGTGCACGATCGTGGCGCCGACCTGGCTCTTGATGTCGTCGCCGACGATCGGCAGGCCGGCGTCGGTGAACTTCTGCGCCCACACCGGGTCGGAGGCGATGAAGACGGGCAGCGCGTTGACGAACGCGCAGCCGGCGTCGATCGCGGCCTGGGCGTAGAAGCGGTCGGCCTCCTCCGAGCCCACGGGCAGGTAGGAGACGACGACGTCGACGTTCGCCTCGCGCAGGGCGGCGGCCACGTCGACCGGCTGGGCGTCGGACTCCTCGACGATCTCGCGGTAGTACTGGCCGAGGCCGTCGAAGGTCGGTCCACGCTGGACCTGCACGCCGGACGGGGGGACGTCCGTGAGCTTGATCGTGTTGTTCTCGCTGGCGTTGATCGCCTCGCTGAGGTCCATGCCGACCTTCTTGGCGTCCACATCGAACGCCGCGACGAACTCCACGTCCGAGACGTGGTAGTCGCCGAAGGTCACGTGCATGAGACCCGGGACGCGGTCGGCGGGGTCGGCGTTGCGGTAGTACTCCACGCCCTGCACGAGGGACGAGGCGCAGTTACCCACACCGACGATGGCGACGCGGACGGAGCCCATCGCGTTTTCCTCCTTGTTCATCACGGCCGGTCCTGCTCTTGCGGACGCGGTTCACTGCTGGGGGTGGTGGTGCTCCCGGGGCCGGCCGAGGTGGCCGGCGGACGGCCGGAGCGCTCACTGGCGATGAGCTCCTCCAGCCAGCGGACCTCGCGCTCGCAGGCGTCGAGTCCGTGGCGCTGCAGCTCGAGGGTGTACGCGTCGAGCCGCTCGGTGGCGCGGGCCAGCACGTCGCGCAGTCCCTCGCGCCGCTCCTCCATGCGCCGTCGGCGCCCCTCGAGGATGCGCAGCCGGGTGGCGCGGTCGGTGCGGGCGAAGAAGGCGAAGTGCACGCCGAAGCTGGCGTCGTCGTACGCGTCGGGGCCCGTCTGGGCGATGAGGTCGGCGAACCGCTCCTTGCCCTCGGCGGTGATCTCGTAGACGACCCGGCCGCGGCGGCTGGTCAGCGGCGGCACCTGCTCGGCGTCGGGGGCCGTCTCGCCGGCCTCGCTGATCAGCCCGGCGCCGTGCAGGCGCTTGAGCGTGGGATAGAGGGTGCCGTAGCTGATGGCGGCCCGGATGGCGCCGAGCTTGGTGGCGAGCTCCTTGCGGATCTCGTAGCCGTGCATCGGGGCCTCCTGGAGGAGCCCGAGGATCGCGAGGTCGAGCACTGCCCCTCCTCACGGTCAGAGACCGTCCCATCGCGCGGTGCGATGTATCGGCCCGATACATCGTCACCGTATGCCGCGCGGCGGTGGACCGCAACGAGAGGCGGGGTAAATCCTGAGTTACGCAGTGGTGCGGGCACGCTCCGTGACGATGGTCGCGACCCATCCGCCGACCGCGTACTCTTTCGGGCGTGCGTACCCAGCGGCAGGTGGTGGACTACTCGCTTCAGAAGCGGGCGCTGCTGCGTGAGCTGCACACGGGCAAGATCATGCAGCACGAGGTGTGCGACGCCTCGCCCTACCTCAAGTCCGCGGCGCGGTTCCACGGCGAGCCGACGGACGAGCGCTGCCCGGTCTGCCGCAAGGACAATGTGACGCTCGTCCATTACATCTACGGCGACGAACTGAAGAACTCCGCCGGCCAGGCTCGTAAGCTGGCCGAGTTGAGCGTCCTGGCAATGACGCTGGGTGAGTTCCAGGTCTTCGTGGTGGAGTACTGCCCGACCTGCTCCTGGAACCATCTCGTCGAGCAGTTCCTGCTCGGACGGGACCTGCTCGACACGCCCGGCCAGCCCCCCGCCGCGGAAGCCGCGCGAGGACGGGACGGCCGACGGTGAACGATCCCCGCATGTTGACCCGTTTACTAGAGTGGCGGGGCTCAGGTCCCGCCCGCGGCGGGACGACAGTCCACACGACGGTTGCGCCGGCGCAGCCGAGAATGTCCGTTCGTGGCGAAGCTCACGACGGCCCGGCAGGGTCGTCATCGCGCGCCACCGCGACCGGCAGGTGTCCTTGATGAATTCGTACGGCGACAACTCCTCCGCACGAGCCCGGGCCCAGGTGCCCGGGCCGTCCGGTGCTTCCGACGACGAGGACGTGCCTTCCGGCCGAGCCAGCTACCTGCACCCCGCGACCGGCCGCCCGGCCGGTTCGGCGTCCGTGGCCGCCGCCCGTGCCTCCGTCGGCGCGGGCCGCGCGTCGGTGGGCGCGGGCCGCGCCTCGGTGGGCTCGGCGCCCGTCGGCAGCACCACGTCGGGCCGCGCGGCCGTGGGTGCGGCGTCCGTCGGCGCCGCCACGCCCGGCCGGGCCACGGTGGCGCGCGCCGCCGTCCGCCCCGCCGGCGCGATGGACGAGCTGGGCGCCCCCGGCGCCGGCGGCCCGCCGAAGAGCGAGGCCGCGCTCAAGCGGGCCAAGCGCCGCCGCCGCGCGAACATCCTCACCGCCGCGGCCGCCGTCCTGGTCATCCTGCTCGGCACCGGCGTCGTCGGCTTCACCTGGTTCTACGACGACGTCGACCTGGTCGCCCCGAAGGTGGAGGCGCAGACCACGGTCGTGTTCGACGCCACCGGCAAGAAGCTGATGACCTTCGGCACCCAGAACCGCTCCGTGGTGCCCGAGGGCAAGATCAACAAGTTCGTCAAGGACGCCGTCGTCGCCGCCGAGGACAAGAACTTCTACGACCACGGCGGCATCGACATGAAGGGCATCGCCCGCGCCGCCTGGAACAACTTCTCCGGCGGCACCACGCAGGGCGCCTCGACGATCACCCAGCAGTACGCCCGGCACGCCGCCGAGATGAAGGAGATCAGCTACAACCGCAAGCTGCGCGAGGCGGTGCTGGCCCGCAAGCTCGAGTCGGACTACAAGAAGCCGCAGATCCTCGGCCTCTACCTCAACGCGGTGTACTTCGGCCGCGGCGCCTACGGCGTCGAGGCCGCGGCCCAGACCTTCTTCCGCAAGTCGGTGCTGACCCCGGTCGGCCAGAAGGGCGCGATCACCGCCGGCGAGGCCGCGCTGCTCGCCTCCATGATCAAGCAGCCCGAGCCCGTCGAGGGCGGCCACCCCGGCTACGACCCGGCGAACGGCGAGGAGGCCACCCAGCAGGCCCTCCAGCGCTGGAACTACACCCTGGGCAACATGGTCGAGAAGGGCTGGCTCAACCCCGCCGACCGCCCGACCGAGCTGCCCAAGGTGCAGAAGAAGACCAACGGCAGCTCGGACATCGACAGCCAGCCGCTCGGCAAGATCAAGAAGTACATCGCCGCCGAGCTCAAGGCCATGAACATCACCGAGAAGGAACTCAACGAGGGCGGCCTGCGCGTCCACACCACGATCGACCCCAAGGTGCAGAAGGCCGCCGAGGAGGTCGCGGACCGCGACAACAAGGACTCGCCGATGAGCGAGCTCGCGAAGACCTACAAGACCGCGATCGTGGCCGTCGACCCGAACAACGGCCGGGTGCTCGCCTACTACGGCGGCCCCGACGGCACCGGCTGGGACTACGCGGGCCTGAACAACAACTGGACCGAGGGCGGCCGGCCCCCCGGCTCGACGTTCAAGATCTACACGCTGCTCGCGGCCCTCAAGGCCGGTGTGTCGTTCAAGACGACGTTCGACTCCACGGTGAAGAACAAGCTCGGCAAGACGATCAGCAACTCCGAGCGGCAGAACCTCAAGTGCGACAAGGTGCGCTGCCCGCTGGAGATGTCGACCATCGAGTCGTACAACTTCCCGTTCTACTGGATCGCCGACGGCCTCGGCCCGGACAAGGTCCTCGACGCCGCCCACGACGCCGGCATCCAGCACATCCGCGCGGCCGGCGGCGGCAAGATCCTCAACGTCGACAAGGGCGAGAAGGGCAACTTCGACAACGAGATCGGCTTCGGCCAGTACGAGGTCCCGGTCATCGAGCACGCCAACGGCATCGCGACCATCGCCAACGACGGCGTCTACAACAAGGCGCACTTCATCCAGAAGGTCGAGAAGCGCGACCCCAAGAGCGGCGAGTTCAAGCCGTACAAGGTCGAGAAGCGCGACCGCAAGCAGGCGTTCGAGAAGGACATCATCGCCGACCTGCAGGGCGTGCTGAAGCAGATCCCGGGCCACAACGGCAAGGCGCTCTCCGGCGGCCGCCCCGCCATCGGCAAGACGGGCACCTGGGAGGCCTCCGACCAGGAGAAGTACCCGAAGGCCAACGGTGACGCCTGGATGGTCGGGGCCACCAAGCAGATCGCCGCCGCCGTCTGGATCGGCAACGAGAAGCTGGTCAAGGGCAAGGACGGCATCATCCGCACCGAGCAGCTGCCCATCAAGATCCCCGGCGGCGACCGGGGCATGACCGGTGGCTCCTACCCCGCCCTCGTCTGGAAGAAGTTCCTCGACGCCGCCAGCGACGCCATCGACGCCCCCGAGGAGAACTTCCTCCCCCGGGTCTTCACCGGCAGCGCCGACAACGAGATCGGCAACGGCCAGCCGGCGCCCGTCGTCGAGCAGCCCACCTGCGGCATCTTCGACTTCAACTGCCAGCAGAACGGCGGGAACAACGGCAACAACGGCAACAACGGGGGCAACCCCACCGTCCCCGGCCTGCCCGGCTTCCCCGGCAACGGCAACGACGGCAACAACGGCGGCGGGAACGACGGCAACAACGGCGGCGGCAACGACGGCAACAACGGCGGCGGCAACGACGGCGAGGACGGCGAGGGCGAACCCACGACAACCTTGCCCGGGCCGGGTTAGCCCGGCGTCAGGAGCCCTCGGCGGCCGGTTCCCCATCCGTGGGGAGCCGGCCGTCGGCCGTCGACAGCCGCACCAGCCACTTGCGGTCCACCTCCGCCGCCAGGTCCACCCCGTGGTGCCGGGCCAGCAGCAGCACGTGGCACAGCACATCCGCCAGCTCCGCCCGGAACCCTGCCTCCACCTGCTCCGCCGACAGGCCCTTGGTGCGCGCCTGGCCCGTGCGGCGCAGGTGCGCCTGGGTCAGCTCACCCACCTCCTCCTGCAACTTCAGCAGGTACCAGGCGTCGTCGCGCACGAAGCCGTGCCGGGCCGCGTACCGGTCCGACACGGCTGCCACCTGACCGGTCAGGGCGTCGAGGTCCATGGCCCGGAAGCGTAGTGACCACACAGTGATCGTGCGGTCCGGCCCGATGCGGCATGATGCGTTCTCATGAGCGTGCCGTCGTCGCCCGACACCGACCGCCCGGACCGGCAGGACTCCCCCGCCCGGTCCGACGGCTTCATCCGCGGCCTCTCCGAGGCCATCGGCGGCCCGCTCGGCACCCACGCCGCCGCGAACGACCGCCCGTCCGGCGTGCGGCGCGGCTTCTGGACGGCGGCGCGCATCGTCCTCGCCCTCTGCTGCCTGGTGCTGGTGCTGCACTACATCCAGAAGTCGCCCTGCCGCGACGGCGACTGGGGCTCCAACATCCAGTACACCCGGTTCTGCTACTCCGACGTGCTGGCGCTGTACTACGCCGACGGTCTCAGCGAGGGCAAGGTGCCCTACCAGGAGTTCCCCGTCGAGTACCCGGTGCTCACCGGCATCTTCATGGGCCTGCTCGGCCTGCCCATCCACGCCCTCGGCCAGCGCTACCCCGAGATGAACCAGGGCCAGGCGTTCTACGACGTCAACGCCCTCGTGCTGTGCGCCCTCGCCGTCGCCACCTGCGCCTGCCTGCTGTCGCTGCGCCGCCGCCGGCCGTGGGACGCCGCCATGTTCGCCGTCGCGCCCATGCTGTTCATCACCACCACGATCAACTGGGACTTCCTCGCCATCGGCCTGGCCACCTTCGGCATGCTCGCCTGGGCCCGCCGCCGCCCCGTCCTCGCCGGCGTGCTCATCGGCCTCGGCGCCGCCGCGAAACTGTGGCCCGTCTTCCTGCTCGGCCCACTACTGCTGTTGTGCGTACGCGCCGGCCGCCTGCGCGCCGGCATCACCACGGCCGCCACCGCCGCCGTCGCCTGGATCGCCGTCAACGCCCCGATCTACATCCTGTACCCCGACAACTGGGGCCGCTTCGCCGAACTCAACACCACCCGCCCCATCGACTGGGGCACGCTCTGGTACATCGGGCGCTGGTTCGACGGCAAGTGGAACTCCGGCCAGCCCGGCGACCAGGGCCCCTTCCAGTGGCTCAGCGACCACGTCGAACCACACCTCAACAACGTCACCCTGGGCCTGTTCATCCTGTGCTGCCTCGGCGTCGCCCTGCTCATCGTCCTGGCGCCGCGCCGGCCCCGGTTCGCGCAGGTGGCGTTCCTCGTCGTCGCCCTGTTCCTCATCTCCAACAAGGTGTGGTCGCAGCAGTTCAACCTGTGGCTGCTCGCCCTCATCGTGCTGGCCCGGCCGAAGTGGGGCGCCTTCCTCGCCTGGCAGGTCGCCGAGTTCGCCTACTTCACCGCCTTCTACGCGGAGCTGCTGGGCGCCGGCGGCCGCCAGGTGATCCCCGAAGGCACCTTCGTCCTCGCCTCGACCCTGCGGCTGGTCACCGTCGCCGTCCTGGTCGGCCTGGTCATCCGCGACATTCTGAAGCCCGAGAACGACCCGGTCCGCCAGACCTACGACGACGACCCGGACGGCGGCGTCCTCGACGGGGCACCGGACGTGCGGGGCTTCCCGTTCGGCCGGCGCCGGGTTGACCCACCGGCGCCGGCGGAACCGCCACCACCGGTGCCGGCTGCGGCGGGCTGACACAACAGGGGTAGTGCCGCGGCTGCGGGTCTGCGGCGTGGGGGATACCGCCGCCGTGCCGGCTTCTCCGGGGCCTGCGGCCCGCCGCCGCCCGCCTTCGGCCAAAGCCCGCGTCCACCTGCGGTGCGCGGCCCGCGTGTGGCGTGCGGCCGATCTGTGGCGCGCCGATCCTCGGCGCGCGACCGACCTGCGGCGCGCGACCGACATGCGGCAGGACCGACCTGGGGAGCGCGACCGACCTGGGGTGGGTGGCTCCCCTTGCGGCGCGCGACCCTCTTGCGGTGGGTGGCCACCTGCGGTGGGTGGCTTACCTGCGGTGCGCGCCCGCCTGCCGCGCGGACCCGCCTGCGGCGCGGACCCGCCTGCGGCGCGGACCCGCCTGCGGCGCGGACCCGCCTGCGGCGCGCGGCCCGCCCGCGGCCTGCAGCGGTGCGTCGGCCATAGCCACGCTTGTTTTCGCCCGACTGCCGCCAGCCAGCTAAGACCGTCCTAGCCCCGTCCGATCGCGCCGGCCCTGTTCGGGTAGGCCGAATAGTGGTCGGCCCTCCCCTGTCCTTGGCGGTGCGGTTCGGGCCCGGCCTTCCCGGCCACTCCCCGGACCGCCCGCCGCCCACCCCGCAGAGGATCAGAGGCGGAAGACAACCGAATCCTCCAAGTCTTCGCGGGTGATGCCCAGGGACTCCACCGGGACGTCGCCCGCGCGTTCCCACGGGGTGCCCGGTGCGCTGTCGCGGAGCAGGACCACCGTGCGGATGCCCAGGGACCGCAGGTAGCCGATGCTCACCGGGTCCGGGAACGTCTCCGCCGCCTTGCGCAACTCGGCCGTGCGGCGCGGGGTGAAGCCGCTGCCGCCGTTCGCGACCTGCTGGAACGTCGTCGTCGACCACAGCATCACGTGCATGTCGGACAGCTCGGCGGTCGGCAGGACGAGCATCGGGCCGTCGACGGTGCGCATGGCGGCGGGCTGGACCGGGACGACGGGGTGGGCGGTGCGGTTGAGGCCCTCGGCGAGGACCAGGAGCACCGGGATCACCATGGCCGCGCGCAGCCACGGGCCGGGCCACGACGGGATGCGCGTGCGCGCCACCCGGTGTGCGCGGCGGCCGAACTCGCTGACCGCGCCGGCCGCCAGGATGCCGAGGAACAGGGTGGTCCACATGATCAGGCGGCCGGGGGTGCGGATGCCGTTCCAGCCGGGCAGGAAGTCGAACAGCGGCACGTACGTGTACCGGCCGTCGAAGACCTCCATGCCCAGCGCCAGCACCGCCGCCACGACGGCGCCCGCGAGCAGCAGCAGCCGGACGTGCAGCTTCCACACGGAGAACAGCAGGCCGATCAACGCTAGGGCGTACAGCGCGAACCCGGGCAGCAGCGTCATCTCCGGCGGCCAGGGCAGGCCCTCGCGGGCCGGTTCGTGCAGGTCGCCCCACGGCAGGGACTCCTTGGGCGCCAGCAGCAGGCTGCGCCACGGCGGCGAGAAGAAGTCGATCTCGGCGATGTTGCGCTGCGCGTACGGGTGCAGCTCGGTGACCCGGAAGTACGGCAACGCGATGAGCGCACCGACCGCCGCGAAGATCGCCCCGCCGATCAGGTCGGCGATGAGCAGCTTCTTGCCGAACGGCTTGCGGCGGCGCAGCACGGTCCGGATGCCGTAGACGATCGCCGAGACCAGCACGACCAGGGCCAGCACGTACGCGAACGGCAGCCCGATGCCGAAGCCGAGGCTCACCTGCCACGCCGCGACCAGCCACCCGCCGACGGCCCAGCCGACGTGCCGCCGCTCGGGCCGGTACCCGTGGCGCAGCGAGAAGCCGTGGCCGCGCGCCAGCATCGCCAGGGCCAGCGGGATGCCGCCGGCCGAGATGATGTGCAGGTGGCCCTCCTGCGCCAGCCGCCACGGCGCGAACGTGAACGCCAGCCCCGCGACCGCCCCGCCGATGCGCCCCGCGCCGAGCTGCCGGACCAGCGCGTACGCGCCGATCAGCGTCAGCGCGTGCGCCAGCACGAACATGATGTTGTAGCGGATCAGCGCCGCCTCGGGGCCGGTGCCGATCATGCCGGCCGGGGCGTAGCCGAGGAGGCTGTCGGAGAACGCGAAGCTGTACTTCTCCGGGAAGAAGGTGTTGGCGTTCCACAGGTTCGCCGGGTCGGTCAGCAGGATGTGCCCCGACCAGGCCATCTGCCACGCTTGCAGCGTCGGGTCCCAGATGTCCTGCGGGATCGTGTACGCCGGGTAGCGCAGCGTCGGCCACGTCATGGCGACGGCCACCAGCAGCGCCGCCACGATGACAAGGGTGTACTCGTGCACCAGCCCGCGCCCGACCGCCCGCAGGATCCGCACGGGCCGGCTCGGCGGCGCCTCCTGCGCGGTGGCGAACTCCGACCAGCGCTCCTCGGGGGTGCGCGGCTTCTGGTCGGCGGGCTTTACCTGGATGTCGGTGCCACCAGCAGCCGCGGAGGCGGCGGCCGGCGCGGCGGCCGTGGTGGCCGTGGTGGCCGTGGTGGCCGTGGTGGCCGTGGCCCCGGCCGAGCCGGCGCCGACGGCCGCGGCGGCCTTGATGTATGCGGTGGGGTCGCTGTCCACCTTGGTCTCGCCGACGTCGGACCCGCTCCAGGAGCCGCCGTCGGTGCCCTTGACCGAGCCCGCGGAAGCAGGGGAAGGGCTGGCTGCGGACCCGGCGCCAACCTTGTTGCCCGGCGACCCAGCGGTCCCCGAGGCAGCACCGGACTCGGCGGCGATGGCCGCGCCACGGTCGGCGGCGACGGCCGACGCCGCGTCACGCCCCTCGGCGGCTGCCGGAGCCGCGGGCGCTGCCCCAGGCCGGGCGGCGGTAGCGCCCGCGCCCGACCCCGCGGCGCCCGGAGAACCCCCCACCCCGCCACCCGGACCCGCTGCCGGTGACCCACCACCCGCGAACCCGCGCCGGAACAGCCGACGCCAACCACCCCCGGACGAAGCGCCCGGACCGGGACCGGCGGCATGAGCCGGCGGCGGCCCGGCCGGTTCTCGGCCCCCGGACCCAGCGCCCGCCTCGAGCGGCGGCGCCCCGGAATCGGCAGGGGCGGGCGAAGGCGTACCCGATGGGTCGGTCATTGCTCTTGGCCCCCTGGCGCGTGCGGTCGCGTCAGCGACCGACGCGGTCGCGCAGGAAGGCTATATCCGCGGACTGGCCTTCGGCACCCCCGGGCGTCTCCACGATGACCGGCGCACCGGCGGCGGAGACGACGGCGACGATGAGATCGGGGTCGATCTCGCCCGCCGCGAAGTTCTCGTGGCGGTCGCGGCCGGAGTCGAAGGGGTCCTTGGAGCCGTTGGCGTGGACCAGGTCGATGCGGCCGGTGATGGCCTTGATGCGGTCGACGGCGGTGAGCAGGTCTTCGCCGCCGGCGTGGGCGTGGCAGGTGTCGAGGCAGAAGCCGACGCCGTACTCGCCGATGGCGTCCCACAGGCGGGCGATGGCGTCGAAGTGGCGGGCGACGGCGTTGTCGCCGCCGGCGGTGTTCTCGACCAGGACCTGGACGGGGAAGCCGCCGGTCTCGGCGGCGCGCTCGAAGGTCTTGCGCCAGTTATCGACGCCGGCGGCGAGGTCGTCGCCCTTGTTGACGTGGCCGCCGTGGACGATCAGGGCGCTGGCGCCGACCATCGCGGCGGCGGTGGCGTGCGCGCTCAGGATCTTGCGGCTGGGGATGCGGATGCGGTTGTTGAGCGTCGCCACGTTGATGACGTAGGGGGCGTGGATGAAGATCTCCACGTCGGACGCCTTGAGCGCGTCGGCGTCGGGGCGGGGGAGCGGGTCCTTCCAGCCCTGGGGGTCGGCCAGGAAGAACTGGACGGCCTCGGCGCCGCGCTCGGCGGCCGCGGCCAGGGGGTCGGACGGATCGACGTGGGCTCCCAGACGCATGCCACAAACCCTATGCCCCCCGTACGACAATCCCCCGGCGCGTCACCGTGCCGCTCGGCGGGTCGTTGGGCCAGGCAGATCCACGCACGCCCATCGCTTTCCGGCATTTCCGCCGAGCTAGGGAGTTTGTCGCATGGCGCCGCAGTTCCGACACCGTGCCGCCGTGCTGGCGGTGCTCGCCGCGGCGCCGGTGGTCGCCCTGTCCGTGTTCGCGGGGGGTGCCGCCGACGCGGCGACCGAGTCCGGTGAGCAGATCGTCTTCAACGGGGGTGGTCTGCTCGGGCTGAGCTGCGTGGCCCGGCCGGACGTCCGGTCGATCACGGTTCCGGCGGATTCCACCGTGCGGGTCGTCAACCGGACGGGGTACCGCGCGCGGCTGCTGCTCGACGGCGCCACGCAGGGCGAGATCCAGAACGAGTCGTCCGCGGAGGTGCTGTTCCGGCGCGGGCCGGTGACGCTGAAGCTGAAGCCGTCGTGCGTGCTCAGCGAGGAGTCGCGCACGGTCCGCGTGTCGGTCGAGCCGGCCCGGGCGGAGCCGACGCCGTCGCCCGAGGCGCCGGCCGCCGCCGGCGATCCGGAGCCGGCGCCGTCGGTCTCGGCGCCCGCGCCCGGCACGCTCCCCGACGGTGGGGGCACGTCCGGTGGTACGGGGGTTCGGGGCGGGATGCCGAACGCGGTGCCGGGTCCCCAGCGGTCGAGCGGGGCCGGCCTGCCGGACAGCGGCCTCTCGGGCGGGTCCGGCGGGACGGCGGCGCGGCCGGGGGCGACGGCGCAGGCCGGCCGCCCGGTGGTCGTGCCGGGCATGCCGCCGGGCGAGAACCCGCTGCTGGTGCCCGGTCCGCCCACGCTGGACCTGTCGCCGGCCGGGGCGCCGGACGGCGGCCTGCCCACGGCGGCCGACGGCTCGATGGCCGCGGAACCGGTGGCCGCCCTGGACCCGCTCACCGAGACCGGCCCGGTCGGCCTGCTCGCGATCATCGCGACGGTGTGTGCGGCTGGAGTGACAGCTGGTGCAATTAGGGCGATCGTCTCGCAACGTGCAAATCGGGCGACAATGGTCTAGACTGTCCGCACAGGCTCCGCGGGGCGCCGGCGTCCAACCTCATCGGTGTGGTCGTTCCTCCCCAGGTCCCACCCAGCTGAATGCGGATGTGGGCGCCCCGCGGCTCTACGCCCCACCTCGGTGGGGCGTTTTTCATGTCCGCTACACTTGCTCGGTTCGCCGACTGCGCGCCGTGGGGCTCGGTTCCCGCGGCGTTTCTGCGAACGACGCCAGACCTCCTGCCACGGAGAGACCGTGGCCGCTTAGCCCACAGGAGGTGAATGTCTTGCGTCATTACGAACTCATGGTGATCCTCGACCCCAGTCTCGAGGAGCGCACCGTCGCCCCTTCGCTGGACACGTACCTGAACAACGTGATCCGCAGCTCGGGTGGTTCGGTCGAGAAGCTCGACGTCTGGGGCCGCCGGCGCCTGTCGTTCGAGATCAACAAGAAGGCCGAGGGCATCTACGCCGTCGTCGACCTCCAGGCCACGCCTGAGGCCGTTGCCGAGCTGGACCGCCAGCTCCGGCTCAACGAGTCCATCCTGCGCACCAAGGTCATCCGGCCCGAGACGCGCTGATCGCGCTCGCTCGTTTTGTTGTCGGTGGGCTCTGAGAGCCTTCCGTGCAGAACGACTGAGTGCGCGAGGAGAAGGTCATGGCAGGAGAGACCATCATCACCGTCATCGGGAACCTGACCGATGACCCGGAGCTGCGCTTCACCCCGTCGGGTGCGGCGGTCGCCAAGTTCCGCATCGCTTCGACGCCGCGGACCATGGACCGGACCACCAACGAGTGGAAAGACGGCGAGCCACTGTTCCTCGCCTGCACCGTCTGGCGGCAGGCGGCGGAACACGTCGCCGAGTCCCTCCAGCGCGGCGCGCGGGTCATCGTGTCCGGCCGGCTGCGCCAGCGGTCGTACGAGACGCGTGAGGGAGAGAAGCGCACCGTCATCGAGCTCGAGGTCGACGAGATCGGCCCGTCGCTGAAGTACGCCACCGCGAAGGTCCAGAAGATGTCCCGTTCCGGCGGCGGGGGTGGCGGCTTCGGCGGCGGCTCCGGTTCCGGCGGCGGGGGCGGCTTCGGCGGCGGTGGTGGCGGTAACCAGGGCGGCGGCGGAGGCAACTTCGACGACCCCTGGGCCACGGCCGCTCCGACCTCGTCCGGCGGTGGCAACCGCTCGGGCGGCGGCGGCGCCAGCACCAACTTCGACGACGAGCCACCTTTCTAAGAAACGTTCAGGAGTAACCCCATGGCGAAGGCTGCGGCTCTGCGCAAGCCGAAGAAGAAGGTGAACCCGCTCGACAAGGACGGGATCACCTACATCGACTACAAGGACACCGCGCTGCTGCGCAAGTTCATCTCCGACCGCGGCAAGATCCGCGCGCGTCGGGTCACCGGTGTCACCTCCCAGCAGCAGCGGCAGATCGCTCGCGCGGTCAAGAACGCCCGCGAGATGGCGCTGCTGCCGTACACGGCCACGGCCCGCTGACGGGAGGCGCTGACATGAAGATCATCCTCACCCAGGAAGTGACGAACCTCGGCACGCCGGGCGACGTCCTCGAGGTCAAGGACGGCTACGGCCGTAACTACCTCCTCCCGCAGGGCTTCGCGATCCGCTGGTCCAAGGGCGCCGAGAAGCAGGTCTCGGTCATCAAGCGGGCGCGCGACGCCCGCGAGATCCGTGACCTGGGCCAGGCCAACGAGGTCAAGGCCCAACTCGAGGGCCTCAAGGTCAGCCTCAGCGTGCGCGCGGGCGACGGCGGCCGCCTCTTCGGCTCCGTCACCCCGGCCGAGGTCGTCGACGCGGTCGCGGCCGCCGGCGGCCCCAAGCTGGACCGCCGCCGCCTGGAGATGCCCGGTCACATCAAGTCGACCGGTGGCTACCAGGTGTCGGTCAAGCTCCACCCGGAGGTCACGGCCTCGTTCGCGCTGAACGTGAACGCCGCCAAGTAGTTCCGGCAGTTTTCCCGCAATGGGCGCGTCCTTTCTGGACGCGCCCATTGTCGTGTTCGGAGGGTGATGGCCCGCGGGTCTGCGTGCTGCCGGCTTTCCGCCTGCGTCCTGCGAGCCGCGCCCCTGTCAGCTGAGGGACTGGCCCGTGATCGCCGACAGCAGCACGGTGGCGAGTCCGCCGCCCATGACCGCCGCCGCCAGCCCCACGCTCGCCGCCTTCCACGTGCCGCTCACCCACCGCAGCCCGATCGCCACCGGCAGGCTCAGCAGCAGCGACAGCCCGAACCGCGGCGCCGCGTCGATCAGCGTGTCGAACGCGTGGCCGCGCTGCGTCGGGTCCAGCACCAGCATGTACAGCACGAACAGCACCACCGGCACGCTGTACCAGACGACCGTGTAACCCAGGGCCGCCTTGACGCCACCCGGTTCGTCGTCGAGGTCCTCGTCCGGCTCGTCGACGGGCCGGGGCGCCGGCCGGGTGAGCGTGCCGACCGGCCGCCGCTCGTACGCGCCCGTCGAACCGCCGCCGCCCGCGCCGCGCGGCGGCCACGTCGTCGTCGGGGGCTCCTGCCAGTCCGGGGTGCGCCGCGGCACCAGCAGTTCCTCGCCGCCGCCCCGGTTCTCCGCCCAGTCGACCGGTGACACCGGCCGCGCCGAGCCGGCCGCGCGCACCGGCGGGCGCGGGGTGACCCGGGCCGTGCCGCTCTGCGCGCCGCGGGGGCGGCCGCCGGGGTAGTCGTCGGTCGAGAAGCGCTGGGACTCGCCCGGCGCCAGCGTCCCCGGAC
>NZ_BOOY01000011.1 GCF_016863475.1 Spirilliplanes yamanashiensis | reverse complement strand
GGGACTCCGCCGCCAGGTCACGACGCCAGTCGCCGGTGGTCTCGGCGTCGCCGCCACCCCGGTAGGCGGCGCTGCCGCGGGCGGGCGGGCCGCCGTCGCGCTGGAAGCCGTCGGCCTGGATCCGCTGCGTCGGGGCGTCGTCGCCCGGGTACGCGTCGCGCCGGGGGCGGTCCTCGCCCGGGTACGCGTCGCGCCGGGGGCGCTCCTCGCCCGGGTACGCGTCGCGCCGGGGGCGGTCCTCGCCCGCCTCGGCGGCCAGCTCGGAACGCCAGGAGCCGGTGTCGGAGCGGCCGGTGCCCGTGTCGGTGCGCCACGAGCCCGTGTCGGGGCGGGCGCGGCCGGTAGCGGGGCGGCCGCGGCCCGGGTCGTCGTCGGTGCGCCAGGAACCGGTGTCCGACGGGCGGCGGGTGCCGGCCGGGCCGGCCTCGAGGGCGCGCATGCCGCCGGTGTCCCGGCGGCCGGTCTCGGCGCGGCCCGTGCCGGCGCGCGGATCTGTGCGCGGATCTGTGCGCGGGTCGGTGCGGTCCTCGTCGGGACGGCCGGGGCGGCCCGGCGCGGGGCGGCGAGTCTCGTAGCGGCCGTCGGCGCGGTCGTCGTCCCACTGCTCCTCGGCGTCGTTGCGCCACGAGCCGGTGTCGGACGGCCGGGGGCCGGCCTTGGCCGCACGCATGCTGCCGGTGTCGGAGCGCCCGGGGCGGTCGTCGACGGTGCGGTCGTCGGAGCGCCAGGAACCGGTGTCGGTGCGGTAGCCGCCCCGGCCCTCGGCGCGGTCGCGGCCCTCGGTGCGGTCGCGGTCGTCGGTGCGCCAGGAGCCCGTGTCCGACGGGCGGACGTCGCCGCCGGGGGCGGCCTCGATGCTGCGCATCCCGCTCGGCTCGGCGCGCCGCTGCCACGAACCGGTGTCGGCCGGGTCGTCGGGGGCGCGGCGGGACCGGCGGCCCGGGGTGTCCGTGAACGCCTCGGCCGCCCGGCCCGACTGCCAGCCGTCGCCGGCACGGGGGGCGTCGCGCTGGTCGTCGCCCCAGCCGCCGGACGCGGCGCCGTACGCGGTGCGCCTCGGGCCCTCGTCGCGTGCCGGGCGGCGGGTGTCGCCGTACACGTTGCCGGAGTCGTCGGCCGCGGCCCAGCCGCCCCGCTCGGCCTCGGTCTCCCACGCGGCCCGGCGGGCGGCGGCCGGGCCGGGACCGATCGCGGCGCGGCCCGACGGCGCGTCGAACGTGCTCGTGTCCGCGCTGGCCTGCCACGACTCGCCCGCGCGCCGCCGGCCGCGCGTGTCGTCGCCCGGCTCGCGGCGGTCGTTGTCGGTCCAGGCGGGCGCGGTGCGGTCCTGCCAGCCGGGTGCGGCGCCGCCGGACCACGACCCGGTGTCGTCCGCCGCCGTGCGCGACCACCGGCCGCCGTCGCCGGAGCCGGCCGGCCACGGATCCACCGGCTGCGTCGTGGACCAGTCCTCGGCATCGGTACGCCACGAGCCCGCGCCCGGCGCCGCCGGCTCGCGCCACGAGTCCCCGCCCGTGTAGACGGGCAGGTTGCCGGTGTCGGTGTGGCCGGCCCAGCTGTCGCCGTCGCTGTCCGAGGACCAGCCCGTGCCGGAGTGCGGCGCCGCCGTGTCGGGCGCCCGCCGCCGCCCGCCGCCACCGGTCGTCGTGTCCCTGCTCCAGCGCGCGCGGTCGTCCTCTCGGACCAGGTGCCGGGCCGGGTCGAGCCCACCCGACGCACTCCACGAGGTGCTGTGGTCCGTGGCCGGCTGCGCCCAGCCGCCGGCGGGCGGCCGTTGCCAGCTGCCGGTCGTCGCCGGCCCGGCGGCCTGACCCCAGCCGGCCTGCGCGGCACCCGGGGCCCCTGCCGAGGGGGCGCCGCGCCACCCGGCGCCCGTGTCGTCGGGCTCTCGGCGGGCCGGATCGGCCCAGGCCGGGCCCGGGGCGGGGTCCTGGGGACGCGCCTCGCCGTAGGTGCGGTCCGGAGGGGCCGGGGTCGGCCCGAAGCCGTAGAAGCCGGAGTCGGGGGCGGGGCCGCTGCGACCGTCGTCGACGGTGCGGGGTCCGCCGCCGGCACGGAGGTCCTGGCCGCCCGTTCCCCAGGCGGCGGGTTCCTGGGCTGCGCCGCCGGCCCAGCCCTCGCGCTGGCCGCCGACGTCGCGCCGAGCCGGCGCGTCCGCCCACCGCGGTGCGGCGGCATCGGAGGCGGCACCCGCCGGGCCGGACGCGGTCCAGCCGGACTCCTGAGCGGGCCCGCCGCCGCCAGACCAGCCGCCGCCGGGCTGCGCAGCGGCGCCGCCGGTCCAGCCGCCGCCGGACTGCGCGGCAGCGCCACCGGTCCAGCCGCCGCCAGGCTGCGCAGCGGCACCGCCGGACCAGCCGCCGCCAGGCTGCGCAGCCGCGCCGCCGGTCCAGCTGCCACCCGCGGCGGCCGTGCCGCCGGTCCAGCTGCCGCCGGCCGCGGCGGTGCCGCCGGACCAGTCGCTTCCCGGGGCGGCGTTCCCCGCCGCCCAGCCGCTTCCCGCGCCCTCACCGGCCCGGCCGTTCCCTGCCCAGCCCGAGCCGGCCGGTGGTGCCGCTTCGGTCCCCCAGCCGGCGCCGGCCTGCGGCGCGGGTTCCGCCGCCCAGCCCTGCTGCTGCGATGCCGCATCGCCCGCGGGGCCCTCGGGCGCCCGGCGGCGGCCACCGGCGCGCTCCCCGGCGTCACCCGCCGCCGCGGCGCCCCACGACGGCGTCCCGGCGCCGGCCCAGCCGGTCGCCGCGCCCGGACTCCACGACCCGGCGAGCCCGTCGCCCTGCAGTGCCTGCCCGGCCTCGGACCAGCCGGCGCCCTGCCTGTCGGCGGGTGCCGCGCCGCCCGGCGGCGGCTGGACACCTCCCGGCTGCCAGGAGCCCGCGAGGTTTCCGGGCTGCTGCCACGCCGTGCCACCGGCCGCGCCGGGCCGCGGGGACGGGTCGGCGGGCTGCTGCCACGCGGCGCCCGCGTCGGGCTGCGGCTCGGCGTCCGGGGGCGTCGGCCATGCCGTACCCGAGATGGCCGGTTGGCGGGTGGGTGGCTCCGTGGGCGGCCGGCGGAGATCGCCGCCGTCGCTGGTCTGCCAGTGGGCCTCGACCGTCGAGCGGTACGCGCCGCCGCCCGCGCCGGACCGCCACTCGGTGGTGGTGCGCCACTGCGCCCGCTCGGTGGTGGACCGCCACTCGGCCGTGGTGGAGCGCCAGCCGATGCCGTCCGGCGGGAAGGCCGGGCGGGCCGGGACCTCGGGGAACCGCGACGCGGCGTCGCTCCACGGGCCGGCCGGGTCGGGGGTGCCGGGGGCGGCCCACTGGTCGGCGCGCATCGCCCACGCGACGGCGTCCGGGGTGGGTTCGAGGCTGCCGGTGTCGGCGGGAGAGCCGGAGCCCCACTGCACGCCGGGCTCCAGGTCACGGACGCGCGCAGATTCGCCCGGGATGTCGGGATCGCGACGATCGCGGGGCAGCCGCGAGCCGTGATCCCACTCCCGATAGTCCACCTGGAAAGCGTGACCGCTCCGAGACGCATCCGCAATGCCTGTGGACACAGGTTCGTCACGATCGACGTCGACTTTCCTGCCTCCACACGCTGGGGACGATGATGCCGCAGCTCAACGGTGCCGGCCACCGTACCCCCGAACGGTTTTCCACAGGTTGTGCACAGCCTCGCGCACACGCCCGAAGGGGGCTGTCCACAGGTTGTCCCGAGACTCGTCCACCGGGGTGTTTGGGCAGCTGAGTCCCGGTTACCTACGCTGACCTCTTTCGCCCGGGCGACTGTTCTTGTCGTACCTGGCCGGTTGAATGATCGGCGAGGGTGGGCGAGCGGAGGGGGAGCGGTGTCGATCACCGACGACGCACGGCCGGACGCCCGGCCCGCGGGCGACCGCGGACCCGGAGGCGGTGGTCCCGGCGGCCCTCAGCCACCGCGCGACGGCCAGTTCGACCGCACCCCGCCACAGGACGTGGCCGCCGAGCAGTGCGTCCTCGGGGGCATGCTGCTCAGCAAGGACGCCATCGCCGACGTCGTGGAGATCCTGAAGTCCCACGACTTCTACCGGCCCATCCACGCCACCGTCTTCGACGCCATCCTCGACCTGTACGGCCGCGGCGAGCCCGCCGACCCCATCACCGTCGCCGCCGCCCTCGCCGACTCCGGCGACCTGGGCCGCATCGGCGGCGCGCCGTACCTGCACACCCTCATCGCCGCCGTCCCGACCGCCGCCAACGCCGCGTACTACGCGCGGATCGTCTCGGAGCGCGCCGTCCTGCGCCGCCTGGTCGAGGCCGGCACGAAGATCGTCCAGCTCGGGTACGGCACCGGCGGCAACGGCGGCCGCGACGTCGACGACATCGTCGACCTGGCCCAGCAGGCCGTCTACGACGTGACGGAACGCCGCGTCAGCGAGGACTTCGCCGTCCTGTCCGAGATGCTGCAGCCGACGCTCGACGAGATCGAGGCCATCGGCGCCAGCGGCGGCCAGATGACCGGCGTACCGACGGGTTTCTCCGATTTGGACCGTCTGCTCGGCGGCCTGCACCCCGGCCAGCTCATCATCGTCGCCGGCCGCCCCGGCCTCGGAAAGGCGCTGGCCCTCGACACTCCGCTCGCAACCCCGACCGGTTGGACGACCATGGGCGAGGTCGCCGTGGGGGACCGCCTGATGGGTGCCGACGGCCGACCCACGGCCGTGATCGCCACCAGCGAGGTGATGATCGACCGGCCCTGCTTCGAGGTCGAGTTCTCGGACGGCTCGACGATCGTCGCCGACGGCTCGCACCTCTGGGCGACGCAGGACCGGAAGGACCGTCGGTACGGTCGGCCGGCGCAGGTGCGCACCACGGCCGAGATCGCGGCCACCGTGCGCACGGACACCGCCGACCGGCGCGTCAACCACTCCGTTCGCAACGCGCTGCCGCTCGAGCTGCCGGAAACGTCGCTGCCGATCGGCCCGTACACGCTCGGGGCGTGGCTGGGTGACGGCCACAGCGCCGCAGCGCGCATCACATCGGCCGACCCCGAGGTGGCGTGGCACATCGAGGCAGACGGCTACCGGGTCGAGCCCAGCGGTCCACTGCTGTACGCCATTCGCCTCGCCGAGCCCGAGACGCCCTCGGAGGTCCGCTGCGTCGTGTGCGGGGACGGCTTCGCGCCCCGGCGCCTCGGCGCGACGACCTGCGGCATGTCGTGCGCTGCTCGGGCCCGCCGCCTCGGCGTGGCAGCCTCTGTCGCCGTCTGTGCCGACTGCGGAGAGCCCTCGCCCGCCATGCGGAAGGGCAATGACGGCCGCAGGTGCCGCGAGTGCCATGCCGTGTCCGGTTCCGTCACGGCGCAGCTTCGCAGCCTGGGCGTGCTGAACGACAAGCACATCCCCGCCACGTACCTCCGATCCTCGGAACCTCAGCGCCGCGCCCTCCTGGCCGGTTTGCTCGACACCGACGGCACCGTCACGTCGACGGGCAACTGTCAGTACACATCCACATCCCGGCGCCTCGCCGATGACGTCCGGGAGCTGATCGTCGGTCTCGGCTACCGATGCACCGTTACGACCCGGCAGGTGTCGGGCCGCAGCGCGAACTCCTCCACCGCGTACACCCTGAACTTCACCACGACGGACGACGTGTTCCGGCTGCAGCGCAAAGCCCTGCTGCACAAGCAGCGCCGGCGCGGCGCCGGCGACGCGCGCACGTCCAGCCGCTACATCGTCGATGTGCGGCCGGTGGCGAGCGTCCCCGTCAAGTGCGTCTCCATCGACAACGCCGACAAGCTCTACCTGGCCGGGCGCACCATGATCCCGACACACAATTCGACCGCGAGCATGGACTTCGCGCGCAACGCGGCCATCCGCGCCAACTGCGCCAGTGCGATCTTCTCCCTCGAAATGTCGAAGATCGAGATCGTCATGCGACTGCTGTCCGCCGAGGCCCGCGTGCCCCTGCACGTGCTGCGCTCCGGCCAACTGTCCGATGACGACTGGACGAAACTGGCGCGCTGCATGGGCGAGATCAGCGAGGCGCCCATCTTCTGCGACGACACCCCGAGCATGAACCTGATGGAGATCCGGGCGAAGGCCCGCCGCCTCAAGCAGCGCCACGACCTGAAGCTCATCGTCGTCGACTATCTGCAGCTGATGACGTCGCCGAAGCGCACCGAGAGCCGGCAGCAGGAGGTCGCCGACCTGTCCCGAGGCCTCAAGCTGCTGGCCAAGGAGGTCGAGTGCCCGCTCATCGCCGTCAGCCAGCTGAACCGTGGCCCCGAACAGCGCACCGACAAGCGGCCCCAGCTGTCCGACCTGCGTGAATCCGGCTCCATCGAGCAGGACGCCGACGTGGTCATCCTGCTGCACCGCGACGACTACTACGACAAGGAGTCGCCGCGGGCGGGCGAGGCGGACTTCATCGTCGCCAAGCACCGTAACGGGCCCACGGACACGATCACGGTGGCGGCGCAGCTGCACCTGTCGCGCTTCGTCGACATGGCGATCGTCTGACGGTCAGCGCTCTTTGCGGACCACGTAGCCGTCCCAGAGCGGCTCGTCCCAGTCGTAGATGCTGGTCCCGGCCGGGAACGTTCTGGCGCCGCGTCCGGGCAGAGCGGCACTGATCAGCTTGTCGTCGTCGCGGACCCGGAGGATCGGTACGTCGGCCACCGCGCCGACCGCTGCAGCGAAGACCGTTCCCGCGGCATCCGCCTCGATGTCGCGCCCTGTTACCGGGTGGATCCGGGGCCCTTCCGCCTGCCACAGCCGAAGCTCCAGACGGTACGCATCCGATGCCTCCCATTCGTCGTCAGAGCCACGGCCTTCGGTGATGTCGTGCTCCACGAGCGGCCCACCGAAACGGCCTGTGGCCCCATCCACCAGGTGCGCAGTGTCGACCAGGAGCCATGCGCTGCCGTCGCGGTGCTCCACCGTGCCGCCGAGTGCGCCGGCGAGGAGATCGGCGACCTCGTCCGCGGGGCGATGAGTGGCGAAGAAGACCAGCTCACGAACCGACATCGATTGCTCCTGTATCCCCGCGCCAGGTGATCCAACTGCCGTCCGCGGTCATGACGATCATCCGATGGTCGGGTTGAGGATTTCTGCCTTGCTGACGCCAGAAGCCCAGTGCCCGCCGGATGCCTCGTACAGCGCCGTCATGAGTCAGGCCGACATCCCGGCCGTCCACCACCGCGACTGTAATGCGCGGGTCTTGAGCGAACGGCGCGCGGAGGCGCTTCTCAACGCGGCGTGAGTAGTCCGGATCCTTGGCCGTGGGTGGCTCCGAAGGATCCAGTCGTTTGAGGTCGGCGAACGAGCCGAGGTCAGCGGGGTCGACGCGAACCAGCACGTCAGGATTGCCCGATCCGTCGTTGCGGTCGTGGGCAGCATCGAGACCGCGGACGTCGTAGGCCTCGCCGAGCGCCTCCGCCTGCCGGACCTCGTGGTCGTACTCGAAGACGTCGAGGTAGTGGGCGCCCAGCGCGAACGCTGGTCCGAGAGCCCCGGGCGTCTGGCCCGGACGGACATTGATCGTGCGGAAGCCGTTTTCCGTCTCGACGTGCTCGCCCGGCGCGTTCGTCTCGCCATCTTCGGCATTCAGCTGCGGGGTGGCCCCCACACCTTGCCCGACCGGGCTCCCTCCTGGCAGATCCGCTCCAGCGTCGTCTCGTCCGGCAGGACCGTTCCCAGGTCCTCCGTCGCCGTGCGCTCCGCTGTCTGCCGGTCCACCGGCTGAATCAGGTCGTCGTAGTCGTCGTCCGTCAGGACCGTCACCGCTACGGCCGGGGCGTACACCCAGTCCCGGTGCCGCCGGCTCCACACGACCGCTCGGAGAGGCTGGTCCGGGAGGATCTGAGACGCGATCAGGCTCGTCGGCAGGTGCTCGCCCCGTTTCGACAATATGACGTGATAGCCGAAGCCCACTGTCGTCACCCAATCCCAATCTCTCGCCGCCGGGGAAGTCCGCCGGTGTCATTCCGAGTTCCGCCACGACGTCCGCGAAGGTGCGTCCGTCACGGCGCAGCACCGCGAGGTAGTTCTGCCAGACGGTCGGCTCCGAATCGGTCCAGCGGGCGAATGTCTTGTCCTTCGCCGACGGCAATGTATCGAGCCCAGCCGGGAGCGTTCGATGCAGACCCGCCTCGGTCGTCTGCCGATGGATCTCGAGGAGTGCCGCCACCCGCTGTTCGCTGGGCAGCGAGTCAAGCCGGAACGTCTCGTAAGCCGCATGAGTCCGCTTGCCTAGAGCCCGCGACGCCTCGGTCGGGAACTGAATCTCGAAGGTGAATCCGTCCGGCGTTCGTGCCGTGACATTGACCCCGCTGAAGCGGTTTCCGACCTTCCAGAAATTCTTGACGGAGTCGATGGCGTATCCGCGCGCGCGAAGATCCGCCAATACCTCGGTCACGACCGATCCGTACGACGCATGACTCGTCTCAACGGAGAAACGAACCCGGTCGTTGACGCTCTCGAGGAAGGCGTCCATCGGCTGCTCGTCGATCGTGCCTTCGGTCACGAACTTGCGGGCCAGAGAGGCCGGTTCCTTGACCCGGTGCTCGGTGTCGACGAGGCGGGCGACGGGCGCACCGGTGGAGTCGCGTTGCTGCGATGCGATGGCGTCAAGGTCGCCCAGCACCTCGTCGGCGACCCGACGTGCCGCCGTGACTGCTCGCTCCAGCTCACGCCGCTCATCGGGTGAGAGAGCGTCGAGGAGCTCCCGCTCGTGCGCGGAGGCGTCGGCGGGTGGAGGTCCGCCAGGACTGCCCTCGTCGGCCGCGGCACGTCGCGGCTCGACCACGCGGTCAGGGTCCGGCGATCCGCTCGGTTCGGCTGTGCCCTCCGGCTCCGCCGTGCCGAAGGAGCCCGACGAGTGGTGCGGCAGCGGCGCGTACCGCCCCGACCCGTCCAGCACCAGTGCGTCCATCACCACGACGTTCGTGTCCGTCGTCCCCGCCGCCGGTCCCTGGCCGGAGTGGAAGTACAGCGGCCCGTGCGCCGACACCGTGCCGCGCTGGGGGTCGAGCCACAGGACGCGGCCGTCCTGGTTGACGGCGGTCCAGGCGTGGGAGTCGCCGTCGGCCGTCTCCGTGACGATGATCGCGGTGGCGCCCGGGCCGGTGTTGAGCAGGTGGTTGTGCAGGTTCTGGTACGCCAGGTCCACCGCCAGCTGCGCCTGGGCCGGGTCGGCGGTGCGCATGTCGGGGCACAGGCCCTGGAGGCGGCCGCCGGTGGTGCGTTCGATGCGGTCGAGGACGCCGCGTTCCGCGCCGCGGGGGCGGTCGGGGTCGCCGTTGTCGTACACGTCGAAGGTTCTCGGGGCCGCGACCAGCGGATTCGCGTGCAGGTACGTGCTCACGAACGACAGCACCGCGTCCCCGCAGTTGATGCCGCGGGTGCGGTCGGCGGTGGGGCCGCCGTCGTTGAGCAGGCCGAACCAGTCGCCGTCGCGGGGGTCGGCGTGCCGGCGTACCGTGCCGTCGGGGTTGCGGGGGACCGCGCGCTCGACGTCGGCCTGGTGCACCGCGAGCGGGCGCCGCAGGCCGCCCGGCTGGTCGTAGGCGCGCGACGCCTCGACCGGGGTGCCGCCCGCCGGGTCGACGAGCGTGCCCACGTCCGTGTTGAGGTGCCGCCACGCCTCCGCGTCCACCTCGACCGGCGTCTCGATGCGGCCGCGGCGCAGCCGGATCGCCTCGTCCTCGTACTCCTCCAGCTCCGCGCGCAGCTCGTCCGCGGCCCGGTCGAGGCGGTCCGCCTTGAACGAGTCGCCCACGTTGCGGGCCGCCTCAGCGCGGGCCCGCAGCTCGGCGAGGTGGGCGCGCTGCCGGCGGACCTTCTCCTCGAAGAAGCCGGCGCGGTCCTCGCGGCGGTCGTCCTCGTGCCGGTGGCGGCGGTCGCGGGCGGCGCGCAGGTACTCGGCGCGGGCGTCGGCGTCCGCGTAGGGGTCCGTCGCGGTGGTCCGGGCCGTGGTCGGCGGCGGGGTGGTCTGCTGGTACGGGTCGGCGTCCGGCGGTACGGCGACCGGGGTGGCGTCGGGGCGCGGGCCGACCAGGCTCTCCAGGGCCAGGCCCTCGGGGTTGAGGGCCGCGTTGATGTCCGGGCGTTCCGTGGGTGGGGTGGCCGGTCGCGGGCCGTCGGGGTTGAGGGCTGCGTGGATGTCTGGGCGCGGGTCCGCCGGGGTTGCGTCCGGGGTGGGGGACGGGTCCGGGTTGAGGGCGCTGTGGATGTCCGGGCGCTCGGCGGGTGGGGTGGCCGGTCGCGGGCCGTTGGGGTTGAGGGCCGCGTGGATGTCCGGGCGTTCCGTGGGTGGAGTGGTCGGCGGTGGGCCGTCCGGGTTGAGGGCTGCGTGGATGTCCGGGCGCGGGTCCGCCGGGGGTGCGTCCGGGGTGGGGGTCGGGTCCGGGTTGAGGACGCGGAGGATGTCGAGGTCGGGATCCGTGGGTGCGGTGGTGGGGGTCGGCGTCGGGTCGAGGACGGCGAGACGGTCGACCGGGGTCTCCGCCGGGGAAGCGGGTGGTTCGAGGTCGGGTTCGGGCTGCATGGGCTGCGGATCCGGCCGGGTCGGCGGGGGCGCTTCCGGGCGAGTCGGCGCGGGCACCGCGGGATCAGGCTGAACCGGCGCGGGCGCCACGGCATCGGGCGCGACCGGCGCGACCGCATCCGGCTCGGCCGGCGCCGGGTTCGGCGTGGGATCCACGACGGCAGGCTGCTGCGGGACAGGCGCGGGCGGCACCACAGACGGCACCGGCGGGGTCGTGAACGGCGGCGGCTGCTGAGCCGTCGGTGGCCGGTAGTGCTTGCTTTCCGGGTGGATGCCGCAGTTGTCCGGGATGAACTGCTCGTTGCCGTTCGCGTTCAGGACGACCGCGCTCAGCTCGGTCGTGTTCGCCGGGTCGGGGACGCCGCGGTGGCCGTACAGACTCTTGATCGGCTCGTCGCGGTCGACGGCGAGGGGGTCGGCGATGGTGCCGACCTGGGAGTCCACGAACAGGATGCGGCCGTCCTGGTTGATCGCCGAGAACGCGTGGCCGCCGCCGTTGCCGAACCGGCAGAACACGAACGCGTACGAGCCGGGCCCGCCGTTCTGCAGCGCCGTGTACAGGTTGGTGAGGCCGCGGTTGATCGTGTTCTGGTCGGCGGGCGGGTGGCCGAGGCCGATCGGCGGGGTCAGCGCCACGTGGACGGCGTTCGCCACCGTCTCGACGCGCTGCACGCCGCCCTGCTCGCCGTTGCGCTGCGTGTTGACGTCGCCGTCGTGGTACTGGTCGAACGTCCGCGGCGCCGACACCCGCGGCCGCCCGTGGAACCACGTCTCGAAGAACGACAGCGAGCAGTCGACGCAGTTGATGCCGCGCGTCGGGTCCGCGCCGGGCCCACCGTCGTTGATCAGCCCGAAGTACCGGCTGCCCCGCGGGTCGACGCCGCGCACCGGCCGCCCGTTCGCGCCCCGGGGGACCGCCCGCTCGACGTCGAGCTGGTGCTCGGCGAGCGGCATCCGCAGCCCACCGGGCCGGTCGTAGGGGCGCTGCCAGTCGCTCGGGTCCGACACGTTGCCGGGCACCGCCGAGTCCCGCGGCGTGGTCAGCCCGCCGGGCGCGAGCTCCCCGACGTCGGTGTTGAGCCGGTGCCAGTCCTGGCCGCGCACCTCCATCACCGGGATGGCGACGTCGCCCTTCCGGATCTTCTTCGCCCGGTCCGCGAGCTGGTCCGACAGACCCTTCGACCGCGCGGCCGCATCCCGGTACCAGTTCGCCGCGCGCCGGTCGCCCTGCCGCTCGGCCAGCTTCTCCGCCTTGCGGAACTGCCGCGCCTGCTCCCCGTGGTACCGCGCGTCGGTCCGCAGCCGCCGCACCTCGGCCTTGATGCCGCGGTCCAGCTCCCGCGCCCGCCGCTTCGCGGCATCCGCGAAGTACCGCCGCTCCCCCGCATCGTCCCGATCCGGCCGGAACCCGCGCGACCCGTCGCCGACCGGCGGCGGCGAACCATCAGGATCAACCCCGCTGGGGGTACGCGCCCCGGGGCCACCCGAGGAATGACCGGGCCCCGGACTGTCCAGCGAAACCCCGGCCGACGATGCACCGACAGGCACCGTGCCGACGGGCGACGTGCCCCCTACCCCGCCCGCCGGAGAGGTAACGGAGGGGGCCGACGGCGAGGCGGTGACCGGCCCGGCCGCCGCGGTGGTGGGCCCGGCGGCTGACGTCGCGGAAGGTGAGGTGGTGGTCGGCGTGGCGGTCGGCGGTGTCGCCGAGGGCGACGAGGTGGTGGTCGGCGACGACGTGGTCGGAGCTGTCGTCGCCGGCGCAGAGGTAGTTGGGCTCGCAGCCGGGGTGGTGGTCTGTGACGACGAGGACAGCGACGTCGGCGCGGTCGAGGCTGGGGTCGGAGTCGAGGCCGGAGTCGAGGTCGTGGCCGGCGTCGCCGAGGGGACCGTGGCAGGGGTGGTAGCCGGAGTCGCGGCCGGAGCCGCAGTCGGCGGGCCCGCCGGTCCGCCGGACATCGGCCCCGGCGCGGGAGCGGCCGGCGTGCCACCCGCCGCCGGTGATCCGGCAGGCGAAGGCCCGGAGCCGGCCGCCGAACCGGCCGTGGAACCGGCAGCCGGCGCTTCGACGGGCGGTGCCGTCGACGACAGGTTGACGCTGTCGCTCCCCCGCGTCGCGGCCGAAGGCTGCGGCGCACCCTCGGCCGGAGAGGAAGACGAAGCCGGAGAAGCAGACGGCGGAGCAGAAGGCTCCGACGACGGCGCGGGCGCAGCCGACGGAGCGGTCCCACGATCCGCCGAAGGCGAAGAATCCGCCGAAGGCGAAGGGGAAGGCGCAGCCGACGGCGAGGGAGACGGCGAAGGGGACGGTTCCGCCGAAGGCGAAGGCGACCCCGAGGGCGAGACCGACGAACCCGGCGACGAGGAAGACGCAGGCGAGGAGGCCGCAGGCGAGGAGGAGGGGGACGTCGGCGAAGACGGCGACGAGGCATCCGGTGCCGAGGCCGGATGAGAACCCGGCGCTCCCGACTCCGTCACCCCCGGCGGCGCGGACAGCGAGTCCACCCCCCGCATCGAGTCCCGCAGCGCGTTGAGATCACTCTGCGCCCCGCCCACCGCCCCGCTCACAGCCCCCGAACTGGCCCCCTTGGCCACGTCCTCGAGCCCGGGCAGCTTGCCCACGGCGAGGTTCCCGCCGACCTCGCCGAGGACCTCCCCGCCGATGTCGCGCCCGAGTCCCTTCCCGCCGCCGATCCCGGCGCCGGCGGAAGCGGCGCCGCCGGCGAAGCCGGCCCAGGCGGAGGTGCCGATGTCGGCGATGTCGAGGCCGTCGCGGCGGCCGTTGCTCGTCTGGTACGCCTGGATGGCGGTCTGCGTGTAGACCTCCTCGCGGGCTTCATCGAGGCCTTCGCGGAGGGCGTTGCGGGCGAGGGCGCGGCGGCCGGCGGAGGTGCCGAGTTGTTTGGCGGCGCGTTCGGCGGCTTCCTTCATGCCCTGCTTGATGGCCTTCTTGCTGAGCTGGGCGATGAGCCGCTTGAAGATCATCTGGATGGCGAGGCGGGTGGCCGCGATGAGTCCCGCGGCGGCGGGGGAGGCGGCGCCGAGGGTGAGGACGACGGTGATGCCGAGGGCGACGAGTTCGGCGACGAAGATGCCGAGTTCGATCCAGGCCTCCAGCTTCGCGCCCTCGATGTCGCAGCCGGTCTCCTCGACGATCTTGCCGAGTTCGTGGGCGACGAGCATGAGGGCGAGCAGCGGGGCCTGGTCGCCGCGGGACAGGTCGTCCCAGGCGGTCTTGAACGCGTCGACGGTGATGCCGGCGCCGCCGTAGGCGCTGATGAACTCGGTGGCGGCGGCGAACGACTCGTCGACGGGCTGGGCCAGGTCGTCGCCGATGCGGTACCAGAGGTCGGCGACGTCCCAGGTGACGGCCTCGTTGCCTTCGGGCCAGTCGAAGCCGACGACCCATTCCAGCGCGGTGTACGCCCAGTCGGGCAGGTCCCAGGGGCTGAAGTCGAGCGGGTGCGGGATGGGGCTGGGCAGCAGCGACATGGCGTCAGAGGGGCTTCTGGGTGCGGACGACCCGGTGGGACGCCTCGATGTCGGTCTGGGTGTTCATGTCGACGCTGTGCGCGGCGTGCTCGCCAAGGGTGCGCAGGTGCTGGGCGAGGGCCGTCCACGCCTCCATGATCGAGTTCTCGATGCCGCGGTACTTGCCCTCGAAGGCGCCGCCGATCTCGTCGTTGCCCCACGGGGGCGCGCTGCTGAGGGCGGTGAGGGCGGCGCCGGGGCCGTTGCGCAGGGCGCCGAGGTGGTGGCCGGCGGCGGTGAGGTCGCGGGCGGCGTGGCGGGCGCGGTCGGGTTCGAGGTTGAGCTCGCCGTCAGGCACGGTCGCCGTCCTGGCGCATGAGGGCGTCCTGGCGCTTGAGCAGGTGGTCGAAGTTGCCGTCGCGCAGGAACCCGGCGGCGCCGGAGTCGGCGGGCAGGTAGCCGGCGACGAGGGCCTGGACCTTCTCGGTGGTCTGGGCGACGGCGTCCTGGACGGTCTTCGTGATGAGGCGGGCGAGCTGGTCGGGTTCGTGGTCGCGGTAGGCGCGCGGTTCGATGCGCAGCTCGACGAGCTGGCCGCGGGGGCCGACGGTGGCGTGCACGAGACGGTCCTTCGAGGACGCGGTGACCTTGGTGGCGGCGAGCTGCTGCTGGAGGTCGCCCATGCCCTCGCGCAGCCGCTGGTACTGCCCGAACACGTCGTCGAAGCGGGCGCGCAGCGCGCGGTTGGCGTCACGGTCGGCGGTCTGCGCCACAGTGGACCTCCCCAAGGTCGCTCGGCCGTCGACCATACCGGGCAACGCGTTCCCGCGTGGTCCGGTACGGTCGGCCGCGGACGGGGACGGGAGGCCGCCAGATGATCACGCGTACCGATGCCGAGGAGATCGCGGCGGGCTGGGCGCGGCGCGACTCGCTGCTCGAGGGCGCCGAGTTCGAGCCGGTGGTCGACGAGTTCGATCTGGGCTTCGTGGTGTGGACGCGGCGCCGGGTGCCGGACCGGTCGATCCTGGGCGGCGGCACGACGGTGATCGACCGGGCGACGGGCCGCCTGTCGACGTGGCCGAGCGTGCCGACGGCGACGGTGGCGCAGATGTACCGGCAGCAGCACGCGGCGATCGTGGCGCCGGTGAGGACCGCGGATCCGGAGCTGGAGCTGCGCCGCAACGCGCGGCGGCGGCCGACGCCGACCGTGGCCGCGCACGTCACGCTGGACGGCCGGCTCATTGTGGCCCGCGGGGTGAAGGGCGACCAGCAGCTGCGCCATCACCCGCTGGTGGCGCAGTGGCTGGCGGGCAACGCCCCGGGCGAGCTGGTGCGCGGCGCCGAGCGGCACGCGGAGATCGTGGCGCTGTCCGACGCGCTGCACGAGGTCGACCGGCTGCGCGCCGCCGAGGGGCTGGCGCCGGTCACGCTGGCCGAGGCGCGGCAGGCGATGCGGGACCGGGCGTCGTTCGAGTCGTTCTTCGTGCGCGAGCGCGGCGACAAGCTGGGCGGCGTCCCGGCGGACCTGTGCGGGTCGTGCGCGCTGTGCCTGGTGCACTTCGCGCTGGTGCCGCAGGTCGAGGTGCACGCCGCCCGCACGGTGCGGATCGAGCCGCGGCCGGTGCCGCAGCCGGGGCGGTTCCCCGAGGACGTGGGGTGGGCGCTGGCCGACGGCGGCTGGACGGCCGAGCCCGAGGACATGATGGAACGGTTCATCGCGATCCGGCTGGAGGAGACCGCCGCGAAGGTGGGCGTGGGCCTGGAGAGCCGGCTGGAGCCGTTCGAGGCGGCCGCGCGGGCGCTGGCGAGCATGCCGTTCCTGTCGTGCCACCGGCGCGGGCCGGGCCTGGTCCACCGCATCCAGCCGTTCGCGCTGGTCGGCGAGGAGTCCGCGCACTGCGCCGACACCCTGGCGGAGTTCGGCCGGCTGATCGGGTCGCGGGTGTTCCCGATCGGCTGCGACGTGGACACGTCCGACCCGATCGTGATCGACGAGCGTGGCCGGCTGTTCGCCCTCGACCAGGGCGGCGAGTGGTTCCTCGGCGACAGCTTCGACCAGGGCCTGGTCAACCTGGTGGCGGGCGGCTACCAGCCGCGGGTGCGCGACGACGGCACCTGGTAGCGGTCAGCCGATCAGCGGGAAGCGGCCGGCGGCGGCGCCGAGCAGCGCGCGGTCGGCGCCGGTGAGCGGCTCGCGCCCGGTGCCCTTGAGCAGCGCCTCCGTGGGTTCCCAGGCGCTCGGCAGGCCGCCGGCGAGCGCGTCCAGGGTGGACAGGGCGACGTCCGTGGCGGCCCGGCCGGGACCGCCGGCGCCGGGCAGGTCGGCCACCAGGTCGAGGTGGTGGACGACGGCCTCGGTGACGAGGGTGGCCAGGAAGTCGGGCACGGTGAGCACGTGTCCCTGCGTGGCGACGTGCCCGGCCGGGTCGGCGGCGCGGGCGGCGCGCACGGCGGCCGGGGCGGTGTCGCGCCAGACGGTGACGACCCCCGAGGGCCGGGCGTACGCGGCGGCGGCGCGCCGCACGAACGTGGCGTGGCCGTCGGTGAAGCCGGTCGGGGTGGCCGTCCAGTAGCCGGCGTGGTCGACGTCGGGCGGCCCGTCCGCCGGGGTGGCCAGCGTGACGAGGGCGCGCTGGGCGTCGAGCAGGACGTGCTGGAGCAGGTCGCAGACGAGCCAGCCGCGGCACCGGGTGGGCCGCAGCAGGTCGTCGTCGCCGCGGCCGGCGACGGCGGCGGTCAGGCCGTCGTACGCGTCGGCGAGGGCGTCGGCGAGGGCGTCAGCGGAAGCCATGCCGCCGAGCCTCGCACGGCGGTGCCCGGGGCGCCCGGCGGGCGCCCCGGCGCGCCGGTCAGTCGAACAGGCCGTGCAGGAAGCTCTTCTGGCGCTTGTTGCGGTAGTGGCCGTGGTAGCCGTGCTGCTGGCCGTGGCCGTAGGCCGGGGCGGGGGTGCCGTACCCGGGCTGCGGCTGGCCGTAGCCCGGCTGCTGCCCGTAGCCGGGCGGCGGCGGGGGCGGCGGCGGGTAGCCACCACCGGGCGGGGCCGGCGGCGGGGGCGCCTGCTGCGGGCGCGGCGGCCCGGGCTGGGCCTGGCCGGCGTTGAAGCTGGCCTCGGCCTCGAACAGCTTCTCCAGCTCACCGCGGTCGAGGAAGATGCCGCGACACTCGGTGCACTGATCGACGGTGACGCCACTGCGCTCGTACACGCGCATGTCGCCGTGACACTTCGGACAGGTCATCTGCTGCATAAGGCTCAACGGTACCGGGCGAGGTCACGCAGCGGGGCGGGCGCGGTCAGGGCGGGCGCCCAGACGAGCAGGGCGGCCGGGTACAGCAGGTAGCCGAAGCGGGTGGTGGGCATCAGCAGGATCGCGGCGAGCAGCCCGCACCCGCAGAACACGGCGGCCGCCGCGGCGGTGCGCGGCGGCCGGCGCAGCAGCAGCACCCCGATGGCGACGGCGGCCGCGCCGAGCAGCACCGCCGCCAGGACCCGCCCGCCCGGCAGGTGGGTGGCGACCAGATGACCGGGGAACGGGGACTGCGCCGGGCTGGTCACCTGGCCGTGGCCGAGCGGGAAGCGGATGACGTTCTCGACGAAGCCTTCGGGCGACACCAGCAGCGGCGGCAGCAGGGCGAGCAGCGGCAGCCCGGCCGCGCCGAGCAGGAACACCCGGCCGCGCCGGTGCGTCAGCGCCAGCACCAGCAGCACCGCGACCACCGGCCAGGCGAACAGCTTCAGCGCGGCCGCCGCGCCCGCCGCCACCCCGGCGAGGCCGAACCGCCCCGCCGCGCAGCACGCCAGCGCGAGCAGGCACAGCGCCAGCACCGGCAGGTCGTCGCCGCCGGTGGCGAACGTCAGCGCGCACAGCGGCAGCACCGTCGCGAACTGCAGCGCCCGCACCGGGACGTGCCCCAGCAGCCGGACGGCGGCGGCCAGCGCCAGCAGCGACACCAGCAGGAACCACACCCGGGCGTCGGTCGCCCACGACGCGCCGAACACCGCCCGGGGCAGCCCGAACAGGGCCATGCCCGGCTGGTACGGCAGGTAGCCGAGCAGCCGTTCGCCCTCGGGCAGCGCCGCGATCGCGTCGGGCGACAGGTACGGGGTGCCGGTGTCCAGCAGCCGCTGCCCGCCCTGCTCGACGACCAGGACCTCCTCCTGCGCCCGATCGGTGCGCCCCGCGGCGCGCTGGGCCGCCTGCACCACCAGCGGCAGCGCGACGGTGGAGGCGACGGCGAAGCCGAGGACGGGCAGCCGCCCGGCGTACCCCCGCAGGAGCTGGACCACGACGGCGGCCGCGGCGGCGGCGTAGCCCCAGACCGCGACGGCGCCCCACGCCCGGTGCGGCAGCAACGTCGACGTCATGGCCGTGACCAGCGCGAACGCGGCCGACAGCGAGTACAGCAGGAGGTCACCGACGAGGCCGTCGCGGGCCCGGTCGAGGCGCGACAGCCGCTCGATCACGCAGGCAAGTGTGGCAGAGGGCCGCGCCGGCGCCGGCCCTGCGGCAGCCGGATCACCGCGCCCGCGTCGTGCAGCGTCGGCGCGAATGCGCCGGGCCGGCCGTCGTGGCCGCGCCGCAGCGCCGCCAGCAGCTTCCCGCCCGGCATCGGCCGCGCGAACAGCCGGCCCTGCCCGGCGGCGCAGCCCAGCTCCCACAGCGCCTGCCGCTGCGGCTCGCTCTCCACACCCTCGGCGACGACCGTCAGGTGCAGGCTGCGGGCCAGGTCGACGGTCGAGCGCACCACCGCGGTGACCTCGGCGGCCGAGTCGACGGTGCGGACGAACTCCGGGTCCACCTTCAGCTCGTGCACGGGCAGGCGCGACAGCAGCGTCAGCGACCCGGGCCCGGTGCCGAAGTCGTCGAGGACCAGCCGCACCCCGGCCTCGCGCAGCTCGCGCAGCACCCGCCCCACCGTGTCGAGCTGGCTGATCGCCAGCGTCTCGGTCAGCTCCAGCGTCAGCCGGTCCGGCGGCAGCCCGTGCGCGGCGAGCCGGTCCAGCACCACCGCCGGGTAGTCCGGGTCGAGCAGGCTGCGCGGCGCCACGTTCAGCGCGACGGGCAGGTCGAACCCGGCGTCGCCCCAGGCGCGCGCGGCCGCCAGCGACTGCTCCAGCACCGCCGCCGCGAACGCCGGCAACTGCCCGGACCGCTCGATGGTGCGCAGCAGCCGCCGCTGGTCGACCAGCTCCCCGGCGTCCGGCCACCGGGTGACGGCCTCCGCCGCGACCGCCTCGCCGGTGTTGAGGTCGACGATCGGCTGGAAGTCGACCGCGAAGTCGGAGTCGGCGACGGCCCGGCTGACCTCGCCGCCGAACACCAGCCGGCCCAGGTCCGCGGTGTCGTGGGCGTGCACGTACACGCTGGTCCGCACCCCGGTCCGCTTCGCCTGATACATGGCGATGTCGGCCCGCCGCAACAGCTCGTCCTGCCCGCCGGTGCCGGGCGCCAGCGCGATGCCGCCGCTGGCCTCCACGGTCAGCCGCATGCCGTCCACCTCGATGATCGGATCGAGCGCGGCGAGCAGCGCGTCCGCCCGGTGCGACGCCATCGCGGGCGCCGACAACCGGGTGAGCAGCACGGCGAACTCGTCCCCGCCCAGCCGCGCCACCATCTCGTGCTCCCGCGCCGCCCCGGCCAGCCGCCGCGCGACATGCCGCAGCACCGTGTCACCGGTGGCGTGCCCGAGCGTGTCGTTGACCTCCTTGAAGTGGTTGAGGTCGATGAGCAGCAGGGCGGTGATGCCCTCGCCGGCGCGGGCGGCGAGGACCTGCTCGACGCGGTCGAGGAGGGCGCGGCGGTTGGCGAGGCCGGTGAGGGGGTCGTGGGTGGCGGCGTGCGCGTTCTCCTCGGCGATCTGCTCGAGCCGGGCGTACGCGGTGGCGTTGCGGATGGCGGTGGACAGCGCGGACGCGAAGGTCTGCAACTTGTACTGCTCGAACTCGGTGAGCGCGACCGAGCCGCGGATGCGCAGCCGCAGCGTGCCGATGCGGTGGCTGCCGTCGTGGTCCTTCAGGTCGGCGTCGACGGTGGTGCCGTCGCGGACCGCCCCGCCGGTCGTCACACCGTCGGCCGAGCCTCGCACGACCCGGCCCGTGGCCAGCTCGATCTCCGTCTCGTCCGCGGAGAACAGGCGCGCCGCCCGGGTGACGGCGGAGGCGAGGACGGCCTCGAGGTCGACGACGTTCAGCTCGTCGGTGGCCTGCGCCAGCTCCCGCCAGGCGTCACGTTCCTGCTGGGTGCGGATCCGGTGGGTGTGCCACAGGTGGACGCAGAACACCACGGGGGGCACGAGCAGCAGGATGCTCGGGTTTCGGCCCAGCGCGATCGCCCACACGATGGCGAGCACGACGGCGAGGCGGATCGCCCGGCCCAGCATCCGCAGCCCGAGGTTGTGCAGGAACATGGCGCGGACGGACGTGCGGGACGCGAACCCGACCACCGGGAAGAACACCAGGTCGTCGACGATGCTCATCGCGAGGAAGGCGGCCGCGAGCGTGACGAGGTCGAAGGCCGGCGCGTTCAGGTCGGGGCGCAGGCCCAGGGCCAGCACGACGGCGCCGGCGGTGGTGGCCGCCAGCGAGTCCTTGGCCACGCCGAACACGGCCTTGTGCGCGGTGGTCCGCGCGGTGGCGAACCCGATGCTCACTCCGGCGACCACGCAGAGCACCACCCAGGGCGGTGGCACCAGGACCAGTCCGACCAGGACCGGCACCTCGCTCCACGACATGCCGTGCTTGTTGCCGCCGATCCGGACGTCGACCCGGACCCGGTTGGTCACGACCATCGCCAGCGCGAGGGCCAGCAGGATGAACAGCTCCGGCATGGGCCACAGGTCGGACGTGACGGCGGTCAGGACGGCGGCGGCACCGCCGGCCGACACGACGACGAGACCGATGAGCAGCCGGAGCCGCCGATCGGTCGCGTCGTCGTTGGAGCTTCTGGTTACGGTCACCCCGTCCTCTCGCCACCGAGCACGTTCAGCGTAGTGCCGGCGCTCAGGCGGTTGAAGTGCGTGGGGCGTCGGAGCTGTGGTCAGTTCCACTCGTTTCCGCGCATGGCCTTCTCCTCACGTCTCGGGTGAACCCGCTTGGGGTTTCCGCTTACGGGGGTATGTCGCGACACGAGGAACGTACGTCAAGGGCGTTCCCGTTGGTACCGTTTGCTGTCCATATGCGCAGTATGCGGCAATCCCGCGAAGGTCCATTACAAAGCGTTTTTGATTGGCAGCAGAGTGCAATCAAATGGCGCCTGCTACGTCAGGAAGTTCCGATTGGCCGAGCCTGCGGTATTCATTCCCTGACCGGTTCCCGTCGCGGGAGCCCATTCTGCCTGGTGGCGGCCGATTCTTTACCTTCGACCAAGAGATATGCCGGCACATGGCATTGCGCATTGCGGACCGCTATCCGCTTTACGCGGGCTGTGACGGGACGAGGCCCTAGACTCTCCGTCGTGCCCGACGATGCCGCCCTCACCCACGTCGACAGCGGCGGTGCCGCCCGCATGGTCGACGTCACCGCCAAGGACGTCACCGCCCGCCGGGCCGTCGCCGGCGGCCGGGTCACCACCACCGCCGAGGTCGTCGGCCTGCTGCGCCGCGACGGGCTGCCCAAGGGTGACGCGCTCGCCGTCGCGCGGCTCGCCGGGATCATGGGCGCCAAGCGGACCCCCGACATCGTCCCGCTGTGCCACCCCATCGCCCTGCACGGGGTGACGGTCGAGCTGGAGCTGGGCGAGTCCACGGTGGACATTGTCGTCACCACCCGGACCGCCGACCGCACCGGCGTCGAGATGGAGGCCCTGACCGCGGTCGCGGCCGCGGGCCTGGCGCTCATCGACATGGTCAAGGCCGTCGACCCGGCCGCGGCGATCGAGGCCGTGCGGGTGCTGCGGAAAGAGGGCGGCAAGACCGGCGAGTGGGTACGCCCCGAGGACCGGCCGTGAGGGCCCGCGTCATCGTGGCCTCGAACCGGGCCGCCGCCGGGGTGTACACCGACACCAGCGGGCCGCTGCTCGTGGCCGGGCTGCGAGAGCTGGGGTGCGAGGTGGGTGAGCCGGTCGTGGTGCCCGACGGCGAGCCGGTGGGGGCGGCGCTGCGCGCGGCCGTCGCCGACGGGATCGACGTGGTGCTGACCAGCGGCGGCACCGGCATCAGCCCGACGGACCGGACGCCCGACGAGACGCGGGCGGTGCTGTCGTACGAGGTGCCGGGCATCGCGGAGGCGATCCGGGCGCACAGCCGGGGCGCCGTGCCGGCCGCCGCGCTGAGCCGGGGGCTGGCCGGGGTGGCCGGGCGCACGCTGGTGGTCAACCTGCCCGGGTCGACGGGCGGGGCGCGCGACGGGCTGGCGGTGCTCGGGCCGCTGCTCGCGCACGCCGTGGACCAGCTCTCCGGCGGCGACCACCCCCGATAGGCTGGGGACGTGCCGCTCGACTGGGAGAAAGCCCGCAGCCTCGTCCACGAGGCGGGTCGCGCCGCCGCGCCGCCGCCCGCCCGGGTGCCGCTGGCCGGCGCCGACGGCCGCACGCTGGCCGAGCCGCTGGTCACGCTGACCGACCTGCCCGCGTTCCCGACGTCCAGCATCGACGGCTGGGCGGTGCGCGGGCCCGGGCCGTGGCGGCCGGTGGGGCGGGTGCTGGCCGGTTCGGTGGCGTCCCCACTGACCGGCGACGGCACCTGCGTGGAGATCGCCACCGGGGCCATGGTGCCCGACGGGGCGGACGCCCTGGTCCGGGTCGAGAACTCCGTCGTCGACGACGGCGGGCTGGTCAGCGGCGAGCCGAAGCCGGGTCCCGAGTGGCGGCGCACCGGCGAGGAGGCCGCCCGCGGCGAGGAGCTGCTGCCCGCCGGCACGCCCGTCGACCCGGCGGTGCTCGGGCTCGCCGCGTCCTGCGGCTACGACGAGCTGGCCGTGCGCCCGGCGGTGCGGGCCGCGCTGCTGGTGTTCGGCGACGAGCTGCTCACCAGCGGCCCGCCCGGCGGCGGCCGGGTCCGCGACGCGCTCGGCCCGCTCGTGCCCGCCTGGCTGCGGCGGTGCGGGGCCGAGGTCGGCACGGTCGTCGGGCCGGTCGAGGACACCCTCGACGCGCACGTCTCCGCCCTGCGCGCCGGGCTCGCCGCCGCCGACGTCGTCTGCACCACCGGCGGCACCATGCACGGCCCGGTCGACCACCTGCACCCCGCGCTCGCCGCGATCGGCGCCGAGTACGTGGTCAACACCGTCGCCGTCCGGCCGGGCTTCCCGATGCTGGTGGCACGGGTGCCGGGCGCGGACGGGCGCACCCGCTTCGTCGCCGGGCTGCCCGGCAACCCGCAGTCGGCGGTGATCGCGCTGGCCTCGCTGGTCGCGCCGCTGCTCGCCGGGCTGGCCGGGCGCGAGCTGCCCGCACTGTCCTCGGTGGAGCTGGCGGCCCCGATCCCCGGGCGCGGGACGTACACGCACCTGGCGCTCGCCGCGACCGACCACCGTGGACACGCGCGGCCGGTCCCGCACGTCGGGTCGGCGATGCTGCGCGGGCTGGCGCTGGCGTCCGGGTTCGCCGTCATCCGTCCCGGCACGTCCGGCGAACCGGGCGACCGGGTGCCGTTCCTGCCGCTGCCGCTCCTCCCGGGGGAACGATGATCCACGTCGCCGTCACCGACCAGCCGCTCGACCTGGCCGCCCACGAGCAGGCCGTCGCAGACGCCGCGGCGGGCGCCGTCGTGTCGTTCCAGGGCGTCGTGCGCGACCACGACCACGGCCGCGGCGTCACGCTGCTCGAGTACGAGGGCCACCCGACCGCCGAGGCGGTGCTGCGCGAGGTGGCGCAGGAGATCGCCGCCGACCCGGCCGTGCGGTCGGTCGCCGTGTCGCACCGGGTGGGCCGGCTCGCCGTCGGCGACGTCGCGCTCGTGGCGGCCGTCAGCACCGCGCACCGGGCGGAGGCGTTCGCCGCGTGCGGGCGGCTCGTCGACGAGGCCAAGGCGCGCCTGCCGATCTGGAAGCACCAGATCTTCGCCGACGGCACCGACGAGTGGGTCAACTGCCCCTGAGGGGTCAGCGGCGCGGGCGGCGCTTCTGCCGGGGCGCGATCCACGGCTTCGGGCGGAACGCCGGCTCGGCGCCCGGGCGCCACGGCAGCGCGGTGACCAGCACGATCAGCAGCAGGGCCAGCGAATTCTCCATCAGCACGCCCCACGCCCCGTCGGCGTAGTGCGACGTCTGCGGCAGGGTGTGCTGGTACGGCCACAGCGGCGAGACCACGATCAGCGCGTACACGGCGACGGCGGCGGCCGCGTGCCGGGCGCCGGTGAACCGGGGGAACCAGATCGGCGCGCGCATGCCGCCGAGCCCGGCCTGGCCGGCGGCGCCCAGGCGGCGCAGCGGCAGCCGGGCGGCGTCGCGGCGGCGCAGGGCCGCGTCGCCGAGGATGAGCACCGCGGGCAGCAGGAACACCAGGTGGTGCGTCCAGGAGACGGGACTGACCAGGTTCGCGGTGAGCCCGACCAGGGTGAACGCGGCCAGCTCGTCGCCCTCGCCGTGCGCCGCCTTGGCCCGGGTGAGCCCGACGGTGAGCAGCACCAGCGAGAACGTCAGCCAGATGAGCGTGGGCGCCTCGGTCGAGTCGAACAGGCGGGCCAGCAGGCCCGCGAGCGACTGGTTGGGCGTGGTGTCGGCGTTGCCGACGCGTTCGGTGTTCCACAGCACGTCGCCGAAGTAGGCCAGCGACGTGCCGGGCGCGAGCAGGAACGCCAGCGACGTGACCGCCGCGGCGGTGGCGATGGCGGTGCGGGCGGCCCGCCACTGCCGCGTGACCAGCAGGTAGACGATGAACAGCGCGGGCGTGAGCTTGATCGCCGCGGCGAGGCCGATGCCGACGCCCGCCCAGCCGCCGCCGCGCCAGAAGTCGCCCCACGCCCCGAAGCCGCCTCGCCACAGGAACCGGAAGCCGGGGCTGTCACGCCAGGCGGCGCCCCCGCGGGCCGCGGCGCGGGCCCGCCGCCGCAGGGCCACCAGGTCGGCGACGACCAGGCCGGTGAGCAGCAGGTTGACCTGGCCGTAGCCGAGGCTCTCGCGGACCGGCTCGGTGCACAGGGCCAGCGGCAGCGCGAACGCCACCGCCCACCGCCGCGACCAGCCGTACCGCCCGGCGATCGGGGCGAGCAGCGCCGACAGCACCAGCCACAGCGCGGCCACGCTGGCGAGCAGGTTGATCCACCCGGCGACGGTGGCGGTCAGGAACGCGATCGGCAGCATCACGATCGCCGCGAACGGCGGGTAGGTGAAGCCGAGCCCGGAGACGGGCGCCGCGTACCGGTAGAGGTCCTCGCCGTCCACCCAGTGGCGCAGGGCGCCCAGGTAGATCTTCATGTCGAAGAAGTGGTAGCCGCGGCCGAAGGCGCGCACCGCCAGCCAGCCGGCCACGAACAGCACCAGCAGCAGCCCCGCGCGCCGCACGGCGCGACGGTCGACGGCAGCCCGCACACGGTCGACGACTCCGGTGCGTGTGCGTGCCGTCATCGTCCGCATTCCTCCCCGTCAGCCTGGCCGGGTGCCACCTTAGAAGACGCGCGCACCTGCCACGACCTCAACGCCGGTGACCCTGCCAGGGACACCGGCGCCGGGGAACCGATCAACGACCGTCAGCCGGGCAGCCGGCGGGCCATCGCCGCCGACGCGGCGGCGATCTTCGCCTCGCGGCGGGCCGTCCTCACGGCCCGCTTCACGCCGCGCTGGCGGCGGTCGACGAAGTGCTCCGCCCGGTACCGCAGCCCCGGCCGGCCCTCGGTGTCGGCCGCGGCGAGCAGCAGCCCGCCGAGCAGGCCGAGATTCTTGACGAACTGGTTCTGGTGCACGGTGCGCTCCGGGCCGCTGAACTCCCAGAAGCGGTGCCCGGCGAGCGTGGTCGGCACCAGCGAGGCGGCCAGCGCCAGCGCGGCGGGCCGGGTCGCGCGGCCGGTGGCCAGCAGCAGCCCGGCGCCGAGCTGGACCGCGCCGTTGAGGCGCACCAGCGTGGCGGTGTCGGTCGGGATGCGGGGGTCGGTGCGCTCCAGCAGCGGCGTGACCCGGTCGGTGACGGGCTTGGCCCGGTCGACCATGGGGGCCGGGTTGGCGAGGGCGCGGGCGCCGCTCGCGACGAACACGGCGCTGAGGAGGGCTCGGGCTGCACTGCGGACCGGCTTCATGGTTCCGGTTATACCCGCCAAACCGTTTCCGCACCCTCCACACTGGCGTAGGTTCCGCCTCTTGACATCCTCCCCGCCCTGACGGACGAGGATCCCTCGGTCGCCCCAGGGCCTTCCTGCTTCACCGCCGGTCGCCGCCTCCGGGATGACTCCCGATGGGGTCTTGCACCGGCTCCACAGGCCGTCACCGCCAGTCCGGCGGCCAGGATGTCGCGGGCCGCATTGACGTCGCGATCGTGGGTGGCGCCGCACCGGCACGCCCACGACCGCACGGTCAGCGGCATCGTGTCGGCGACCGCCCCGCACCCGGAGCACACCTTGCTGGACGGATACCAGCGGTCGATCACGACGAGGTCCCGGCCGTACCAGCCGGCTTTGTACTCCAGCATGGTGCGCAGGTCACGCCAGGCCGCGTCACTGATGGCCCGGGCCAGGCGGTGGTTGGTGACCATCGTTCGCACGTTGAGATCCTCGATGACGAGCGTTTGGTTCTCACGCACGAGTCGAGTGGTCAGCTGGTGCAGGGCGTCGCGCCGCCGGTCGGCGATCCGGCCATGGATGCGGGCGACCCTCAGTGCGGCCTTCGCCCGGTTCCTGCTGTCGCCGCCCTTCTGCTTGCGGGCCAGTTGCCGCTGCGCCCTGGCCAGCTTCGCCCGGTCGGCCCGCTCGTGCCGGGGGTTGGCGACCTTCTCTCCGGTCGACAGGGTGGCCAGATGCTCGAGACCGACATCAATGCCGACCACACCCCCGGTGGCCGGCAGGGCGGCGATGGTGTCGTCGCAGAGCAGTGACATGAACCAGCGACCCGCGCTGTCGCGCGACACCGTCACCGTGGACGGCGTCGCACCGTCCGGCAGCGGCCTGGACCAGACGATGTCCAGCGGGCCGGCCAGCTTGGCGAGCGTCAGGGTTCCGTCGCGGTAGCGGAACGCCGACGGCGTGAACTCGGCCGACGCGCGCGACTTCTTCCTGCTCTTGAACCGCGGGTAGCGGGCCCGGCGGCTCCAGAACGCCGTGAACGCGTCCTGCAGGTGCCGCAGCGTCTGCTGCAACGGCACGCTGGAGACCTCATTGAGGAACGCCAGCGCGTCCGTCTTCTTCCACGCCGTCAGCAACGCCGACGTCGCGTTGTAGGTGACCCGCTCCTGCCGCCGATACCACGCCTCGCTCCGCGCGGCCAGGGCCAGGTTGTAAACCTTGCGCACACACCCGAACGTGCGGTTCAGCAGGTCCGCCTGCTCCGGGGTCGGATAGAAACGGAACTTGAACGCCCGTTTCACCGTCCCGGCCACCCTCACACCCTAGCGACCACGGGGAAGGATCTCGATGAAGACGTTGACCGTACGGGCCGAGCGGCCCGGCGACGCGCCGGGTGTGCGCCGCCTCCTGGCGCACGCCTTCGCGGACTCCGGCGGGGCCGAGGTCCGCCTCGTCGACGCGCTGCGGGTGCATCCCGCCTGGCTGCCGGACCTGTCCGTGGTGGCCGAGGACGACCAGGTCGTCGCGGACGGCGGCGGGCTCGTCGTCGGTCATGCCCTGCTCAGCCGCATCCTCGCGGGCGGGACGCCGGCGCTCGCGCTGGGGCCGGTGGCGGTGCTGCCGGACCGCCAGCGCCAGGGCATCGGGACGGCCGTCGTCCGGCACGCGCTGGAGCGGGCCGCGGCCGCCGACGAGTCGCTCGTGCTGGTGCTCGGCGACCCGGCGTACTACGGGCGGTTCGGGTTCCGGCCGGCGCTGCCGATGGGGCTGACCGGCGCGTGGGACGCCTTCGGCGACGCCTGGCAGGCGCTCGTGCTGCCGGGCGCCCAGGAGCCGGCCCCGGGCGAGGTGGTGCACCCCGAGCCCTGGCACGACCTCTAGGGCTGGGTGCGCAGGTACCGGCCGAAGTGCGGCACGGTGAACGCCACCGTGCCGCGTTCGCCCGAGTAGATCAGCCCCTTCTTGATGAGGGCGTCGCGGGCGGGGGAGAGGCTGGCCGGCTTGCGGGCCAGCGCGCGGGCGATGTCGGCGGTCGGCACCGCCGCGTCCATGTCGCCCGCGTCGCCGGTGTGCAGGCTCGCCATCGTGCGCATGTACTCGCGCTCGGCGGGGGTGGCGCGCTCGTAGCGGGAGCCGAAGAAGCCGACCGCCAGCTCCGCCTCCGCCTCGGGGGCGGCGACCCGCACGTCGGCGGGGGTGACGGGCGACTGCGGGGCGTGGTCCCAGGTCGCCTTGCCGTACGCCTGGACGAAGTACGGGTAGCCGCCGGACTTCTCGTACAGCAGGTCGAGGGCCTTGGGTTCGTACTCCACGTCCTCGCGGGCGGCGGGCGCGCACAGGGCGAGGTCGGCGGCGATCCGGTCGAGGCGGTCGATGCGCTGGTAGCGGAACAGCCGCTCGGAGTACGACTTGGCGGCCGACAGCACGGCGGGCAGGTGCGGCAGCCCGGCCCCGACGACGATGAGCGGGGCGCCGAGCTGCGACAGCTCGTGGCAGGCGGCGCACAGCGCGGACACGTCGGCGGGCCCGAGGTCCTGCATCTCGTCGATGAACAGGGCGATGCCGGTGCCGACGTCGGTGGCGAGCGAGGCGGCGTCGGTGAACAGCTCGACGAGGTCGATCTCGATGTCGCCGGTGTCGGCCCGCCCGGCCGCGGCGGGCACGTCGATGCCGGGCTGCCAGCGGTCGCGCAGCTTGGCCGTCTCGGTGCCGCGCAGCGCGAACGCCTTGAGCACGCCGAGCACCTCGTCGATGCGGTCGGGGTTGCGGTGCCGGGGCGCGAGCTCGCGGATGGCCATGTGCAGGGCGGCGGACAGGGGCCGGCGCAGTGACTGGTCGGGTCGCGCCTCGATCTTGCCGGTGCCCCACAGCTTGCCGATGGCCTGCGAGCGCAGCGTGTTGAGCAGGACGGTCTTGCCGACGCCGCGCAGGCCGGTGAGGACGAGGCTGCGCTCGGGGCGGCCCCGGGCGACGCGTTCGAGCACGACGTCGAAGGCGTCCAGCTCGCGGCTGCGCCCGGCCAGCTCCGGGGGCCGCTGGCCGGCGCCGGGTGCGTACGGGTTCCGTACCGGATCCACGGATAGCACCGTATCGGCGTGTCTAGCGCGATCGCTAGAACGCGGCCGCCGGTATGTTGCTCTACGACTCTCTAGCGATTTCGTAAGACAGCCCGAGAGGGCGCTACTTGCCGCGCAGGCACAGCACGAAGTCGAGCGCGTCCAGCTCGCTGTCGTAGAAGTACCAGTTCGTGTAGCCGGTCACCGCGGCGCACTTCTTCTGCGCGTCCGGCTCGCCCGTCGTCGCCCCGTCCACCCGCTTGAGCACCTCGAACGTGCCCTCGCCGCACGGCGCGATCGTCATCTGCGGCACGTCCTCGGAGCCCTCGTTGCGCACGCACTGGCCCGCCGTGACGAACCGGGCGTCCGTCTCGTCGCTGGGCGCCGCCGACGGCACCGCGCTCGACGGGGCCGGCTGCGGCTTCGCCACCGGCTCGTCCCCGCCGCCGGCGAGGAGCCACCACGCGACCCCGCCGCCGATCACCACGAGGACGCCCAGCACGACCACCAGCACCACGATCGCGGTGCCGGGGCCCCGGCGGCGCGGCGGGGCGGGCGGCGGCGTCCAGCCGGTCCCCGACTGCGAGCGGTCGAAGCCGTAGCTCGGCTCGAAGCCCGTGGCCGGCGAGCCCGGTGCGGGCGTGGCCGGCCAGGTGGGGTGCCCGCTCCACGGGTCGGCGGGCTCGGTGTACGGCTCGTCCGGATCGCGGCCCGGCTGCGGCGACGGGCCGGGATACGGTCCGCTCTGCGACATGTCCAGACCTCTCCCTGGTCGGTGCTGAGAGCCACCGTAGCGTGACGCACCGGCCGTCCCGCTCCCGGAACCGCGTCCGCCACCCGCTGTACCGCATTCGGGGGCCTCTGAAGTGTCGGTTCTCCGACCCGGCGCGGGCGGTGCACGCCGCTAGCGTCCCGGTCCGTGGTCATCATCCTGTGCTGCGCGGCGCTCGGCGCCGCCGTGGGGTCCGTCCGGTCCGGGCCGCCGCGCGTCCGGGTAGGCCCCTGGGCCGCCGTGGGCGCGGCGGCCGGCGCCGCCGCCGGGGCGGTCGCCGGGCCCGGCCCCGAGCTGCTCGCGTTCCTGGCCGTGGCGCTGCTCGGGGTGCCCCTGGCCCGCACCGACCTGGCGACGCTGCGCCTGCCCGACCCGCTGGTCGGCGCGCTGCTCGCCGCGGTCGCCGCCGCGCTGTGGGCCGCCGCCGTCCTCACCGGCGACCCGGGGCGGCTCGGCCGGGCCGCGCTCGCCGGGGCCCTCTGCCTGGCGCTGCACCTGGCCGCCGCGCTGCTGCCGGGCGCGCCGCTCGGCATGGGCGACGTGAAGCTGGCCGGGGTGCTGGGCCTGCTGCTCGGCTGGCTGGGCTGGCCCGCCGTGTGGCTCGGGCTGGCGCTGCCGCACCTGCTCAACGGCCCGGTCGCGGCCGGCCTGCTGCTCACCCGGCGCGCCGGGCGGCGCACCGCCCTGCCGTTCGGGCCGGCGCTGCTCGGCGGGTTCTTCGTGGCGGCGCTGTGGGCGCGCTAGAGCAGCCGCAGCTGCCGGTCGCGCGGCCGCGACGGCACCGTGTCGCCCATCCGCTCGAACAGCCCCGCGTCGATCGCGTCCAGGAACGGCGTCGGGCTCTGCTCCCGCTCGGAGCCGTGCCGGAAGCGGCGGGCCGCGTGGCTGACGTACAGCCGGTCCTGCGCCCGGGTCAGGCCCACGAAGAACAGCCGGCGCTCCTCGGCGACCGCCTCCTCCGCCGGGGTGGTGCCCGGCCAGCGCAGCGGCAGCAGCCCGTCCTCGCAGCCCACCAGGAACACCACGGGGAACTCGAGGCCCTTCGCGGCGTGCAGGGTCAGCAGCGTCACCGCCTCGGCGCGCGGGTCCAGCGCGTCCACCTCGGCGCCCGTGGCGATCTGCAGCAGGAAGGCGGGCAGGTCGTCGCCGCAGCGCTGGGCCAGCGGCATCAGCAGGTCCGACGCCGCCCAGACGTCCTCCGGGGTCAGGGCCGGGCCGTCGAGCGTCGGAGCCGCGTACCGCTGCGCCAGCACCTGCGCGGTCAGCCGCACCCGCGCGGCCAGCGAGCCACCCAGGCCGTCGGCGTGCCGCAGCTCGCGGGCGATCGCGCCCACGCCGGGGCGGTCGCGCAGCCGGTCGTGCGAGCGCTTCTGCACGGGCACGCCCGCCCGGAACAGCGCGTCGACGATCGCGGCGGCCTGCGCGTCCGTGCGGTACAGCACCGCCACGTCGGAGAACGACACCTGGCCGGTGACGTGCCGGCCGTCGACCCGGCCGCTGTCCAGCGAGCGGTGCGACAGGCCGCCGACCAGCTCGTCGATCGTGCGCACCACGAAGTCGGCCTCGTCGGCGGACGACGCCGCGTGGTAGCGGCCGACCAGCGGCGCCTCCGGGTCGAGCCGGGCCGGGTCGAGGCGGCGGCCGCGCACCAGCGACGACGGCGCGATCGCCTGCACCGCGGCGGCCAGGATCGGCGCCGACGAGCGGTAGTTGCGGGTCAGCCGCACCAGGCGGGCGTCCGTGAAGTCCTGCGAGAAGCGCAGGAAGTAGCCGACGTCGGCGCCGCGGAACGAGTAGATCGCCTGGTCCGGGTCGCCGATCGCGCACAGGTTGCCGTTCGGCGGGCTCAGCAGGCGCAGCAGCCGGTACTGCGCGTCGTCCACGTCCTGGTACTCGTCGACGAAGATCCACCGCCACCGGTCGCGGTAGCGCGCGACCAGCTCGGCGTCGTCCTCCAGCAGCGCCAGCGGCAGCGTGACCAGCTCGTCCAGGTCCACCAGGTCCTGCTGGCGCAGCAGCTTCGCGTACGCGGCGTCGTCGGTGCCGGCCGCCTCCCGGGCGGCGGCGCGCTCGGCGTCGTCGGCGATCCGGAACCCGGGCGCCAGCCCGGCCGCCTTCGCGTTGTCGCGCAGGATCGACAGGCCCAGCGAGTGGAACGTCGACACCGTGATGTCCTCGGCGTCCTTCGCCCCGAGCAGCCCGTCGAGGCGGTGCCGCAGCTCCTCGGCGGCGCGGCGGGTGAACGTGATCGCCAGGCAGTGCGCGGGCGGCACGAACAGCTCGGCGCACAGGTAGGCGATCCGGTGGGTCAGCGTGCGGGTCTTGCCGGTGCCCGGGCCCGCCACGATGAGCAGCGGCCCGCCCGGCGCGGACGCGGCCACCCGCTGCATCGCGTCGAGCCGGTCGAGCAGGCCGGTGCCGACCTCCTCCATGCCGGACAGCATCGGCTCGAACGGCTCGTGCGGCGACACCGGCTGCGCCAGCGGCGGGGGAGCGGACACCCGCGGCACGGTGGCGCGGCCGATCGCGGGCGGGCCCACGGCCGACGGCCCCGACGGGGCGACCCGGCGCGGCGGCGCCGCCTTGACCGGGGCCGCCTTGACCGGCTCGGACGCCGGGCGCTGCTGCGGCACCGGCAGGTCGAACAGCGCCTCCTCCTGCGGGGCGTTGCCCTTGCGGCGCAGCTCGCCCGGCTCGAAGACGGTGATGACCCCGTACTCGCCGTCGTAGCCGGGCACCCGGCGCACCTCGCCCGCCCGCAGCCGGCGCACCGCCTCGCCGAGCAGCTCGCCGCCGGCCTGCTTCACCGCGTCCAGCGGGATCGTGCGCAGGATGTCCAGCTCGGGGCCGAGCGCGGCGACGAGGTGGTTGAGCTGCCCCTCGACGGTCTTCGACTTCGGGCCGACGCCGTTGACCTCGCCGAGCAGCTCGGCCAGCTGGATGAGGTGGGTGACCCCCGGCCCCGGCCGCACGTGGCCCGCGGGCCGGTCGGCCAGGTCCTCGACCCGGCTCAGCACGCCCACGGTCAGCGGCTTGCCGCACTCCGGGCACCGGCCGCCGGCCGCCCGGGTCCGCGCGGGCTCCCAGTTCACGCCGCACGCCCGGTGGCCGTCGGCGTGGTACTTGCCCTCCTCGGGGAAGAACTCGATCGTGCCCGCCAGGCCGTCGCCGGTGCGCAGCGCGTCGCGGACGCCCGCGTAGCTCAGCTCGGCGTCGAACAGCGTCGCCTCGCGCGCCAGCGCAGCCGGGGAGTGGGCGTCCGAGTTGGACACCAGGCGATAACCGTCCAGACCGGACACCCGCCAGTTCATCTCCGGGTCCGACGACAGGCCCGTCTCCACCGCGAAGATGTGGTCGGCCAGGTCGGCGTAGCACTCCGAGATCGCGTCGAAGCCCGACTTCGAGCCCAGCGCCGAGAACCACGGCGTCCAGATGTGCGCCGGCACCAGGTAGCCGTCCGGGCTCGCCTCGAGCGTGATCTCCAGCAGGTCGCGCGAGTCCAGGCCCAGGATCGGGCGGCCGTCCGCGGTGAGGTTGCCGATCCGGCCCAGCGCCGTGGTGAACCGGGCCGCCGCCGCCAGGTCCGGCAGGTAGATCAGGTGGTGCACCTTGCGGGTGCGGTCGTCGCGCTTGTAGATCGTCGAGATCTCCACGCTGAGCATGAACCGCGCCGCCGGGGTGTCGGCCAGCCGGGCCGGCAGCCGCTCCTGCACCGCGCGCTCGGCGTCCGCGCTCAGCCGGTACAGGCCCGGCTCCGCCTCGTGCAGGTTCTCCCGCAGGTGGTCGAACCACGCGGGGTGGGTGAAGTCGCCCGTGCCCAGCAGCGCGATGCCCTTCCGGCGCGCCCACCAGGCCAGGTTCGGCAGCGTCAGGTCGCGGCTGCACGCGCGCGAATACCGGGAGTGGATGTGCAGGTCCGCCACGTACGCGTCCGAGGGCCGGGACGATGCGGAGAACGGGGGCACGCCGCATCCTGTCACGGCGACGCCCGACGATGCGCGCCGCCACGCGCACGGGTGGCCTTGCGCTCTCCCTCACACCACATGTGGGTGACGTCCGGGCGCCACCCCACAACAGCTACGGGTTCAGGGGGCGCGCAGCTCCAGCAGCGACACCTGCGGCGGGGCGCCGACGCGCACCGGCGGACCCCAGAAACCCGCGCCGTTCGTCACGTACACCGGCACGCCGTCGACCGTGCCGTACCCCGACACGACCGGCTGCTCCAGCTTGACCAGCAGGTTGAACGGCACCATCTGCCCGCCGTGGGTGTGGCCGGACACCTGCAGGTCGACGCCGTACTCCGCGGCCGACCGGGCCTGCACCGGCTGGTGCGCCATCAGCACCACCGGCCGCGACGGGTCCCGGCCGGCGAACGTCGTCGGGAAGTCCGGCCCGTCGCCGAACTCCTCGCCGCCGATGTCGTTGACGCCGGCCAGGTCGAGGGCGCCGCCGCGGACGAGCAGCTCCTCGCGCTCGTTGCGCAGCACCCGGATGCCGAGCCGCTGCACCTCCTCGATCCACGGCAGGTGCCCCGAGTAGTACTCGTGGTTGCCGGTGACGAAGAACGTGCCGTGCCGGGCCTGGATGCGCCCCAGCGGCGCGGCCGACGCGCCCAGCTCCTCCACGGTGCCGTCGACGAGGTCGCCGACGATCGCCACCACGTCCGCGTCCACCGAGTTGATCAGGTCGGTGATCCGCTGGGCGTGGTTCGCGGGCACCAGCGGCCCGAGGTGGATGTCGGACACGACGGCGATGCGGGTGCCGTCCATCGCGCGCGGCAGCTTCGCCATCGGCACCTGGAACCGGTCGAGCTGCGGCGGGCCGAGCGCGGTGCGCACCCCGTAGCCGACGGCTCCGGCGGCGGTGAGGCCGGCGAAGATCGCCGCCCCCCGCGCGAGCAGCAGCCGCCGCGAGGCGTCGTGCGCGGGGTCGGTCCCCGTCCCGGCGCCGTCGCCGGGCGGGTCGCCGGCCTTGGTGGCCACGTCGCCCTTGGTGGCCACGCCGCCGGCCGGGCCCGGCGGTTCCGCCTGCGCCGCGACCGCCTGCTGCGCCGCCGGTTCCGCCTGCACCGCGCCGTCGGCCTGCGCCGGGGTGGCGGTCACCCCCGCGGGGGTACGCCGGCGGCGGGCGCGCCACCACAGCAGGAGCGCCGCGCGCGGAACCTCCAGCACCGCCAGCACGACGAGCAGGTAGAACATCAGCGCGAGCCACAGGAAGCCCGGCCAGGCCAGCCACTGCACCGAGCCCTCGCGCACCAGGACGAGCGTGGTCGGCGCCAGCAGCGCGAGCAGCACCGCGGCGACCGCCCCGGCCCGGCGCGGCCAGCCCTCCGGCAGGGTGTCGCGGACCAGGCGCTTGTACAGGTACCAGTGGATGAGCCCGACGACGATCGCCAGCGTGGCGGCGAACCCCATGACCAACAACACCCTTCTCAGCCTCCCGCGAACGGCGGCAGCACGTCCACGGTGACGCCCGGTGCCAGCACCGCCCGGCGATCATGGCAGGCGACGCCGTCGACGAGGAAACTGGCGGCGGCCAGCACCTTGGCCAGCCCCGGGCCGTGCCGGTCGGCGAGGGCGGCGGCCAGGTCGTCGAGGCACACCCCGGCCGGCACGGTCTCGTCGGCGACGCCGGCCGCGGCGCGGGCCCCGGCGAAGTAGCGGACGGTCAGCACGGTCAGCCGCCGATGGCGGACATCGGCCGCGCGGGCTGCAGGAACGTGGGGTCGTCGATGCCGTGCCCGGCGCGCTTGCCGAGCGTGGCCGCCCGCCACCGGTCCGCCACCTCGTCGTCGGTGGCGCCGCCGCGCAGGGCCGCGCGCAGGTCGGACTCCTCCGTGGCGAACAGGCAGTTGCGCACCTGGCCGTCCGCGGTGAGCCGGGTGCGGTCGCAGCCGCCGCAGAACGGGCGGGTCACGCTGCCGATCACGCCGACCCGGGCGGGCTCGCCGGCCGCGTCGGCGTACCCGGGCACCACCCACGTCTCGGCGGGCGCCGCGCCCCGCTCCACCGGGTCCGGCCGCAGGTCGAACGGGGCCAGGGCGGCGAGGATCTCGTCCGCGGTGACCATCGACGCGCGGTCCCACCCGTGCTGGGCGTCCAGCGGCATCTGCTCGATGAAGCGCAGCTGGTAGCCGTGCTCCAGCGCGAACCGCAGCAGCGCGGGCGCCTCGTCGTCGTTCACCCCGCGCATCAGCACCGCGTTGATCTTCACCGGGGTCAGTCCGGCCGCCACCGCCCCGCGCAGCCCGGCCAGCACGTCCGCGTGCCGGTCCCGGCGGGTGAGCTGCGCGAACCGCTCCGGCGACAGGGTGTCCAGCGAGACGTTGACCCGGTCGAGGCCGGCGTCGCGCAGGGCGGGTGCCAGCCGTTCCAGGCCCAGGCCGTTCGTGGTGAGCGACAGCCGGGGCCGCGGGCGCAGCGCCGCCGCGGCCGCCACGATCGCGGTCAGGCCCGGCCGCACCAGCGGCTCACCCCCGGTGAACCGGACCTCCGTCACGCCGAGCAGCTCCACCGCCACCCGGATCAGCCGGGAGATCTCCGCGTCGGTGAGCACGTCCTGCCGCGGCAGCCACGCCAGCCCCTCGGCGGGCATGCAGTAGGTGCAGCGCAGATTGCACCGGTCGGTCAGCGACACCCGCAGGTCGGTGGCCGTGCGTCCGTACCGGTCGACGAGGCCTGCGTTGATGCTCACCCTCCCAGGCTAGCCGCGGCGGAGCGCACCGCGGCGGCCCACGACCCGCCGAACGCCGCGGCGTGCACCAGCAGCAGGTGCAGCTGGTGCAGCGGCACCCGGTCGCGCCACCCGTCGCCGAGCGGCCACACCTCGTCGTACGCGGCGACGATCCGGTCCAGGTGCGGCGCCCCGCCGAACAGGGCCAGCTGCGCCAGGTCGGTCTCCCGGTGCCCGCCGTGCGCGGCCGGGTCCACCAGCCACGCCCGGCCGTCGGCGCCCCACAGCACGTTGCCCGGCCACAGGTCGCCGTGCAGGCGCGCGGGCGGCTCGTCGTACCCCTCGATCGTCGCGACGACGCGCTCGACGGCCGCGACGTCGGCTGCGGACAGCGCCCCGGAGTCGGCGGCCGACCGCAGGTACGGCAGCAGGCGGCGCTCCGCGAACCAGGGCGCCCACGGGCCCGTGACCTGCGAGTTGTCCTGCGGCAGCGGCCCGATGAACCCCGGCCACGGCGCCCCGAACGCCGCCGCGCCGGCCCGGTGGGTGGCCGCCAGCTCGCGCCCGAACCGCTCCGCGGCCGCCGCGGTCGGCTCGCCCGCGTCGAGCCACTCCAGCGCCAGCAGCGCGGGCAGCTCGGCCACCACCTCGGGTACGGGCGCCCCGCCGGCCTCGCCCAGCCACCGCAGCCCCGCGGCCTCCGCCGCGAAGAACCCCGGCGGCGCCTCCCCGCCGCGGAACGTCTTCGCGAACAGGGAAGCGCCGTCGTCCAGGGTCAGCCGGGACGCGGCGCACACGTCGCCGCCCGGCACCGGCGTCTCCCGGATGCGCTGATGGGTCAGAAATGTCGGGAGGTGCTGCGGGTGCGCGCGAAGGTACCCGAGGTCCACGGACCTATCTTCCACTTCCGCTCACACGGGGCGCATTTGCCGTCACCATGAAGCCATGAGTCCCGTCACCGTGCGTTCGTACCGCCCGAGCGACCACAGCGCGGGGCGCCGCCTGTGGGCCGAACTCACCCGCAGCCACGCGACCATGTACGAGGCCCCCGAGTCCGCCGACGACGGCGCCGGCTTCGAGGAGTACCTCACCCGGCTCGACCTGGCCGGCATGTGGGTCGCCGAACACCCCGACGACGGCGTCATCGGCCTCGTCGGCCTCATCATGCGCGACCGCGCCGGCGAGGTGGAACCCGTCGTCGTCGACCCCGCCCACCGCGGCCGCGGCGTCGGCCGGGCCCTGCTGCAGCACGTCGCCCACCAGGCCTCCAAGCGCAGCTTCGTGTCCCTGACCATCTCGCCCGAGTCCCGCAACGTCGAAGCCATCCGCTGCCTGCACGCCGCCGGCTACGACGTCGTCTCCTCCATCCAGCTCACCCTCGACCTGGAACGCCACGCCCACCAGTGGCGCGACAGCATGCAACTGCACGAACTGCAGTTCCGCGCCTGACCTGCGGTTACGCTCACGGCCCTGTGGACGACGGCGTGTCGTCCACAGGGCCGTTTCGGTGGTGTGCGGGGGACCAGGCTCGTGGGCATGAGCGTGCTGACCCTTCGCGGCCCGGCCGACATCGTCGCCGCCGTGCCGTACCTGATCGGCTTCCACCCCCGCGACAGCATCGTCGTGGTCGCCGTCCACGCCGGCCAGGTCGTCTTCGCCTGCCGGCTCGACGTCCCACCCCGGGATGCGCTGGCCGCCGACACCGCCCACATCGCCGCCGTCGTGGCCCACCACCGCCCGTCGGAGGCGGCCGTCCTGGGGTACGGGACTCCCGCCACCGTCGGCCCGGCGCTGGGGGCGGTATCTGCCGCGCTCGCGGCCCACGGCATCGACGTGCGGCCGGTGCTGCGGGTGCTCGACGGGCGGTGGTGGTTCCACGGCGACTCCTCGGCCGGCCGCTTGTGCGAGGCGGCGGGGGCGGTGGCCGCGGCGGCGACCTTTGCGGGGCATGTGGCGCTGCCGGACCGGGAGGCTTTGGTGGCCCAGGTCGCGGCGGTGACCGGGGAGGCGCGGGCGGCGATGGGGCGGTGCACGGAGGCGGCTCGGCGGCGGCTGGAGGCGCTGGCGGGGGCGGCGATAGTGGCTTCGGCTGCTCCCGGCGCGGTCGCGTCGTCGTCCGCGGGCTCCGCGCCGCCTGCCACCCCCTTCCCGCCGTCTCCCGCCAGCTCTACGCCGTCTCCCGTCAGCTCTACGCCGTCTCCCGCGGGCACTACCTCGTCTTCCGCCGGCTCCGCGCCGCCTCCCGATGGCGCCACTTCGTCTTCCGCCGGCTCCGCGCCGCCTTCCAGCGGCGGCTCGACTTCGTCCCCCGCCGGCTGCCAACCACCTCCCGCCGGCGGCACGGTGCGGTCTCCCGCCGGTGCCGGCGCGTCCTCTTCCGTGGGTGGCCCCGCGTCGTCTGCCGGTGCCGGCTCGGCGTCGTCTCCCGGCGGCGCCCTGCCTTCTCCTCCCACCCACCGGCAAGGGGCCGATGCCGGTGGCGGGCGGATCGGGGTGGCGCGGGCGGCGGTGCTGCGGGCCGGGCGGGCGGCGGTCACCGCCGCGCTGCGGCGGGCCGAGGCCGGTGGGCGGCTCACCGACGACGAGGCCGCGTGGCTCGGCGTCCTGCTGGCCCACGTGCCGGTGCGCGACCTCGCCTGGCAGGCCGTCGGCCAGGAACCATGGCAGGTGCCGCTCTGGACCGACCTGACCCGCCGCGTCGAGCCGCGCTGGGTGCCCGCCCCCGCGTGTCTGCTGGCGTTCGCCGCCTGGCGCACCGGCCAGGGCGCGCTCGCCGCCGTCGCGGTGGAGCGGGCGCTCGCCGAGGACCCCGGCTACAGCATGGCGGTCCTGCTCGACGACATCCTGCGCTTCGGGCTGCCGCCGTCGGCCGTCGACGGCTGGCCCGCGCCGGTCAGTCCCGGGTGATCCGGTCGGGACGGGTGTACACGTTCATCGTGCGCCCGCGGAGGAAGCCGACCAGCGTCATCCCGGCCTCGTCGGCCAGCTCGGCGGCGAGGGTGCTCGGCGCCGACACGGCCGCCAGGACGGGCAGCCCGGCCATCCACGCCTTCTGCGTCAGCTCGAAACTGGCCCGCCCCGACACCAGCAGCACGTGCCCGGTCAGCGGCAGCCGCCGTTCCCGCAACGCCCACCCGACCACCTTGTCGACGGCGTTGTGCCGGCCGACGTCCTCCCGCAGCACGACCAGCCGCCCACCGCCGTCGAACAGCCCGGCCGCGTGCAGCCCGCCCGTCTTGTCGAAGGTGCGCTGCGCGCGGCGCAGGGCTTCCGGCATGCCCGCCAGCGTCGCGGCGGGCACGGTGAGCGGGTCGCTCCCGGGGTCGTACGCCGAGCGGGTGCGCACCGCGTCGATGCTGGCCTTGCCGCACACCCCGCACGAACTGGTCGTGTAGAAGTTGCGGCTCGGATCCGTCTCGGGCGGCGGCACACCGTCGGCGAGCGTCACGTCCACGACGTTGTACGTGTTCGGCGTCTCCGCGCCCGCGCACAGCATGGCGGTGCGCACGTCGTCGGGGCCGCGGATCACGCCCTCGGTGCACAGGAACCCGAGCGCCAGGTCGACGTCGTGACCGGGGGTGCGCATCGTGACGGCCAGCGGCTCCTTGCCGACCCGCACCTCGAGCGGCTCCTCGGCGGCCAGCTCGTCGGGCCGCCGCCGCCCGCCGTCGGGGGCGTCGAGATCGATCCGCAGCACACCGCGCCGCCCGGTCACCCGTCCCATGCACCAAACGTAGTGACCGCCCGGCTTCTCCGCCGGTCGAGCGACCGTCAAGCCGTCGAGCAGCGTCCCGGCCCGGGACGCGTGGCCGACCTGTTCGGGGTGTGGGGTTGCCGTGCGGAGTCGGCTGCTTGCGGCGCGGGATACGGTACGTGCGTGGCGGGATTCGCAGCGGTGGTGCTTGCCGGCGGCGCGGCACGGCGCATGGGGGGCGCGGACAAGCCTGCCCTCCCGGTCGCCGGGCAGTCGATGCTCAGCCGTGTGCTCGCGGCCGTCGGTGACGCGGAGCCCCGTGTCGTCGTGGGGCCGGTGCCGCCTGACCTGCCCGTACCCGTGCAGAGCACCCGCGAGAAGCCGGCCGGCGGCGGCCCGGTGGCCGCGACCGCCGCGGGCCTGGCGCTGGTGCCGGAGGACGTGGCGCTGATCGCGTTGCTGGCGGCGGACCTGCCGCTGCTGACCGGCGAGGCCGTCGACGTGCTGCGCCTGACGGTGGAGGGTGCCCCGATGGACGGCGCCGTGTACCGCGACACCGACGGCCGGCGGCAGATGCTGTGCGGGGTGTGGCGGGCGCCGGCGCTGCGGCGGGCGGTCGAGCACGTCAAGGCGGCCCGGGGAACGCTGGACGGGGCGTCGGCGCGCGAGTTGTTCGAGGCGCTGCACGTGGCGGAGGTGTCGTGGCGCCGGCCCGGCCCGCCGCCGTGGTTCGACTGCGACACCGACGACGACCTGCGCACCGCCGAGGAATGGGCCCGATGACGACCCCCGCCGCCGCGGCCGCGGAAGGCGGCGAGCGGGAGGACCGGATTGCCGGCACCGACCCGACCGCCGGCACCGAGGCAGGACCGGGCAGCGACGCGGCGGCCGGCACCGACCCGGCAGGCGGCACCAACGCGGGACCCGGCACCAACACGGAACCGGGCAGCGACCCGGCCGCCGGCACCGAACCTGCCGCGCCCAGCGGCGGCGCCGCCCGGGGCTGGCCCGACGGGATGCCCGAGTGGGTCGCCGCCGCCTGTGCCGAACTAGGCCTCGACCCCGCTGACGTGCCCGTTCCCCTCGTGCTCGACCTGGCCCGCGACGTGGCCCGCGGGGTGTTGCGCCCGGGTGCGCCCGTCACGGCGTACCTGCTCGGGGTCGCCGTCGGGCGGGGCGCTGACCCGCAGGCGGCCGGCGGCCGGCTGACGGAGCTGGCGTTGGCCTGGGATCCGCCCGCGGCGGGTTAGGCGCTGCCTGCCGCACAGCCCAGCCGGTGGATAGGGTGTGGCTGACGGACGGAGGCGATCATGACGGCAGACGAGTCCGCGGCGGCGGCGCCGGGTGGTGGCGCGCAGGACGCGGTGCTGCTCGACGAGCCCACGACCGCGGATCTGCGCGCGAAGGTGACCGATGCGTGGCGGGAGTTCGCGGCGGCGCTCGCCGCGTTGCTGCCCACGTTGCCGGAGGGGGCGCACGTCGATCTGACGCTCGACCCGACGGCGTCGGGGACCGGGGACGCGGTGTACTCGGTGTCGTTGAAGATTGGCGAGGGGCGTTCGGTGGACGCGCTGGCCGTCGGCAACGCGGCGCTGCCCGAGGGGTTCCGGATGGACCGGGCGGCGGTGGCGGACCTGGTGGCGCTGGGCTGGTCGCCGCCGGGGGTGGTGCCGGGGTCGGGTGACTCGTTCGGGCTGCGGACGACCGTCGACAACGCGCAGCGGACGGCGGCGCTGGTGGCGCGCACGCTGCGCGACGTGTACGGGGCGCCGCACCCCGCGTTCCTCGTGTACCTGGTGCACGACGAGGAGGACGAGCCGATCGACACGGCCCCGCTGGGGACGGCGCGGCACGAGCCGATGCTCGAGGTCGACCTGGATTCGCTGGGTGTCGACGGGACGCTGTCGGCGGCGCTGGCGAACGCCGCGGAGGAGATCCCGCTGGACGAGCGGGTGCGCGCGGTGGTGGCGACGATGTCGAAGACGACAGTCGACCAGTTGCAGGTGGACGGCGACGGCGACGTGGGCATCCGGGCCGGGTCGGCGATGGTGTTCGTGCGGGTGCGCGACAACCCGCCGCTGGTGGACGTGTTCTCGCCGATCCTGACCGAGGTGGAGCCGACGGAGCAGCTGTACGTGAAGCTGTCGGAGCTGACGAACCGGATGCCGATCGGCCGGTTGTACTGCACGGGCGACACGGTGTGGGCGTCGATCCCGGTGTTCGGGCGCAACTTCCAGGCGACGCACCTGATGCTCGCCGTGCAGGTCATGACGGGGCTCGCGGACGAGCTGGACGACCGCCTGCACGGCGAGTTCGGCGGGAAGCGGTTCTTCGGCGAGGGTGACAAGCCGCCCGCGCCGCAGAAGGACGACGCGCACCGCACCGGCATGTACCTCTAGTACGCCAGCCAGGCCAGCCGGTCGAGGCCGGCCAGGTCGTTGGCCTGGATGCCGTGGTCGGACACGGTCCACAGCACGTCGCCGACGACGAGGGTGCGGCGGATCGCCGGGTCGGAGTCGCCGAGGGTGCCGGGGTGGGTGATCTCCCCGGCCTTGGTGAGGCCGTCGGGGCCGACGCGCAGGGCCAGCGCGGTGCTGCGGCTGGCGGTCTCGGTGTACTGGTGGACGGGCACGACGAGCAGGCTGGTGGCGGGCCACCACAGCACGGCGTGCGGGTTCCACTCGGCCTCGGAGGAGGCGTCGCGGACGCGGTGCTGGGCGAGCCGGGCCGGGCGGGCCGGGTCGGCGACGTCGAACAGGGACACCTGGGCGCCGAGCTGGCCGCCGCGTTCGTCGGCGTCCTGGCCGATGCCGACGAGGCGGTCGTCGCCGATGGGTTGCAGGTGGGCGGAGTAGCCGGGGATCTTCAGTTCGCCGGTGACCCGGGGCCGGGCGGGGTCGCGCAGGTCGAGGGCGTACAGCGGGTCGGTCTGGCGGAACGTGACGACGTAGCCGCGGTCGCCGAGGAACCGGACGGCGTGGATCTGTTCGGTCTTGCCGAGGCCGCCGACGCTGCCGACCTTGCGCAACGATCCGCCGTCGAGGCGCAGCACGGTCACCCGTGACTCGCTGTCGTCGCCCCAGCCGGTGGTGGTGGCGGCGCGCAGGTGGCCGTCGTGCTCGCTGAGCGCGTACTGGTTGATGAGCCGGCCGGGGACGCGGCCGGCGGAGCGGTACTCGGCGCGGGGGCCGGTGATGTCGAAGCGGAACAGGTCGGTGTCGGTGGACCAGCCGCCCGACCGCCGCCAGCCGCGCCAGCTCTCGTCGTGGGCGACGTACAGGCTGGTGGTGGTGCCGTAGACGGTGTCGCCGTCGGCGGCGAGGGTGACGGGGGCGCCGTCGCCGAGGTCGGCGGCGAGGTCGAACGTGAGCACGGTGACGAGCGAGCCGCCGGAGAACACGGGCGGGGTGCGCACGGCGTCGCAGGGCACGCGCCCGGTACGGTCGCCGGCGCGGTAGCGCGGCAGCCAGGCGTCGATCGGCGCGGTGCCGATGGCCTTGCGGTGGGCGGCGATGCGCTCGCGGTCGCCGGCGGAGTCGGGCACGTCGCGGGTGGGGATGCGGGGCACGCTGCGCACGACGACGCGGGCGGTGGTGCCGGTCATCCGGCCGTCGACCAGGGACGCGTCGATCGAGTAGCTGCCGGTGACGCGCGGCTGCCCGGTGAGGTCGATCTGGAGCACCTTGGTCGTGCCGCGGCCGGCGATGCGGCTGCTGACGGCCGGCCCGTCGAACGCGGCGCCGCCGCCGTAGGTGGTGGCGAGCACGAGTGCCCGGTCGCCGGCGAGCAGCAGGTCGGCCTGGGCGTCGCCGATGCCGAGGTCGAGCTCGGCGGTCTGGCGGCGGCTCGCGGTGTCGACGACGCGCAGCACGCCGCGGTCGGTGACGAGGATGCGGCGGCCGTCGGTCTTCACCATGTCGGGCTCGTCGGCGCCGGCCTCGTGGTTGTTGGTGCGGGAGTAGCCGGACGGCGCCGGCCCGGCCCGCATGGCGCGCCCGCCGACGGCGTCGGCCGAGGCGGCCTCGGGGATGCCGATGTCGTAGCCCCCGCCGTCGAAGCCCCACGGGCCGACGCTCTCCTGGGCGGCCTTGCGCAGCTCCTCGGTCAGCCGGCGGCAGTCCGGCTCGTAGCTGACCAGGCGGATCGCGGGCGCGTCCCGCCCGGCGGGCTCCGGCGCGGTGGGGTCGGGAGTGGGTGCGGCGGTGCAGCCGGTGGCGAGCACCAGCACGGCGAGAGGCGCTACGAGCGGGCGGCTAGGCATGGTGCGTGAGACGGCGCCACCCGGCCGGTGGTTCCACGTGGAACGTCAGCCCGGCACGGACGTCGGGTTCTCGATGAGCCGGGACAGCACGACCATGCTGCGCGTGGACGTGACGAACGGCTCGGCGCGCAGCCGCTCCAGGGCCTGCTCCAGGTGGGCGATGTCGGCCGCGCGCAGGTGCACCAGCGCGTCGGCCTGCCCGGAGACCGTGTACGCGCCGACGACCTCGGGGTGCCGCTTGGTCGCCACGGTGATCTGCGCGGGCGTGGTGCGGCCGGTGCAGTACAGCTCGACGAACGCCTCTGTGGTCCAGCCGACGGCGGCCGGGTCGATCACCGCCGTGAACCCGCGGATGACGCCCGCGGCGCGCAACCGATCGACGCGTCGCTTCACGGCCGGTGCGGACAGTGACACCTTGGCGCCGATGTCCGCGTAAGAGGCGCGCGCGTCGGCCACGAGCAACGCAACGATCCGCTGGTCGACGGGGTCCATCCGCAACGATTCGCCTCCGATGGGCAAGACTTCGAGCTGTTTCGGCAGCCGAAGCGTACCTAGCCTTGGTGACCATGACGCACCAGGAGCGTATGCCGCGTACCCGGACATACCTGATGTGCCCGCCGCGGCACTTCACGGTCGAGTACGCCATCAACCCGTGGATGGACCCGTCCGTGGCCGTCGACGGCGGCCTGGCGCTCAAGCAGTGGGAGCAGCTGCGCGACGCGCTCACCGACCTGGGCCACACCGTGCACACGCTCGACCCGGAACCCGGCCTGCCGGACATGGTGTTCGCGGCGAACGGGGCGTTCAGCGTCGACGGCGTCGTCTACGGGGCCCGCTTCCGGCACCCGCAGCGCGCCCCGGAGGCCGCGTTCCACCGCGCGTTCTACGCCGGCGGCGCCTGGGACTTCCGCGAGCCGCACCACGTCAACGAGGGCGAGGGCGACTTCGCGTACCTGCCGGGCGCGTACGGCGGCCTGATCCTCGCCGGCTACGGCTTCCGCACCGAGCCGGCGGCGCACGCCGAGGCCCAGGACGTGCTCGGCCGCCCGGTCGTTTCCCTGCACCTGGTGGACGCCAGCTACTACCACCTGGACACGGCGCTGGCCGCGCTCGACGACGCCAACGTCGTCTACTACCCGGAGGCATTCTCGCCGGCGTCGCAGCGGGTGCTGCGCCAGCTGTTCCCGGACGCGGTGCTCGCCGACCGCGCGGACGCCGAGGCGTTCGGGCTCAACCTGGTCGGCGACGGCCGGCACGTCGTGCTGAACACCGAGGCCACCGGCATGGCGGGCAAGCTGCGCGCGGCGGGCTACGAGCCGGTGCCGGTCGAGCTGGGCGAGCTCAAGCGCGGCGGCGGCAGCGTCAAGTGCGCGGTGGCCGAGCTGCGGGCCTGAGCGTCAGCCGAGCGTCGTCAGCTCGTTCACGGTGACGTTCGACAGCAGCGTCCCGTCGCGCCGGACCTCGCGCAGGTACCAGCGCTGCAGCGGCGTCCGGACCAGGTTGAACTGCCACACCCCGCGCGGGCTCTCCACCTGCCCGACCGCGTCGAGCCCGAAGTAGATGCGCTCGGCGGGCGCCGCCGCCCCGCCGAGCCGCAGCGCCCGGTCGATGACGTGCGCGGCGTCGTACGCGCCGACGGCGGCGGCGGACGGCGCGTGGCCGTGGGCGCGCCGGTACGCGGCGGTGAAGCGCTTGTTCACCTCGTTCGTCAGGTCGGCCGAGTAGTTCTGGGCGGTGCGGATGCCCAGCGAGCGCTCGCCGACCTCGGCGAGCACGGCGTCGTCGGTGAGCCCGCCCGGCCCGAAGACGGCCGCCCGCGACCCGGCCGCCCGCAGCGCCCGGACGAACCCGGTGGCCGCGTCGCCGGCGTACGTGCAGTACACGGCGGCGGCGTCCATCCGCAGGATGCGCCCGACCGGCCCGGTGAAGTCGCGGGTGCCGGCGGGGGTGCGGATCGTGGTGCCGCGGATGCGCCGGTCGGCCGGGCCGAAGGCGAACTTGAAGCCGTTGACCGCGTCGTCGCCGGAGGCTGTGGACGGGGCGACGACGGCGACCGCGCGGCCCGGCGCGACCTGCCGCGCGACGAGCGGGCCGAGGGCGACGCCGGGCTCGTGTTCCGCGTACGACGTGGCCCACAGGTAGGTGGCGCCCTGGAGCGTCTCGGGGACGCCGTTGGCGGCGAGCACGGGCACGCGAGCCCTGTCGATGTCAGCGGCGGCGCCGGCGAGCAGCGCAGAGTTCGCCACGCCGGCGACCGCCGCGACGCCGTCGCCGAGCAGCTTCCTCAGCGCGGCGACGCCGTCGGCGATGGTGTCGCCCTCGTCGGCGGGCACGAGGTCGATCGCGCTGCCGCCGAGCCGGCCGCCGTTCTGCTCCAGATAGAGCCGGAAGCCGTTGGCCAGCTCCTCGCCGACAGCCTTCAGCGGCCCGCCGAGCGGGGCGAGCAGGCCGATTCTCAGCCGGTCGGGCGGCGGGGCGCCGGTGGTCCCGGGCCCGGACGAGCAGGAGGCGGTGGCGGCCGCCAGGCCGCCCGCGAGGAGCAGGGCCTGCCGCCGGTTGTACTGCGCCACGTCGTTCACACCTTGGATCAAGACCAGCACACATCGGAGTCGCCGCGCGACCCGGAGCGATCTTGACCGGCCCGCCAGAGCCCGTCAATGAGTAATAAAATTCGCTAATCGGAATGTGAAGCAGGGCACTCGGACGGCGGTGCGAATGGTTGGCCCGGGTGCGGGAAGATGGGTCGCATGACCGAGGCACCCCGCACTCCGAACGAGCAGGACGAGTCCGGCACCGTCATCGTCGTGGGCCCGGACGGGCGCCCGATGGGCACGGTCGAGGCGGACGGCAACGTCGCCCCCGAGGACCCGGGCAGCCTCATCGAGCAGCCCGCCAAGGTCATGCGGATCGGCAGCATGATCAAGCAGCTCCTCGAGGAGGTCAAGGCCGCCCCGCTCGACGAGAAGAGCCGCCACCGCCTGCGCGAGATCCACCAGCGCTCCATCGTCGAGCTGGAGGACGGCCTCGCCCCCGAGCTGCGCGAGGAGCTGGAGCGGCTGTCCCTGCCGTTCGACGCCGAGGCGCCCAGCGAGGCGGAGCTGCGCATCGCCCAAGCCCAGCTCGTCGGCTGGCTGGAGGGGCTGTTCCACGGCATCCAGGCCGCGCTCGTCGCCCAGCAGATGGCGGCCCGGCTCCAGCTGGAGCAGATGCGCGGCGGCCGGCCCGCCCTGCCGGTGGGTCCCGGCGGCATGGTCCCCGGCATGCCGGGGCGGCCCCAGCCCGGCGGCGACGGCGACGGCCACGCCACCGGCCAGTACCTCTAGACCCCGAACAGCCTTTCGAGGTACGCGGCCACGCCGTCCTCGTCGTTCGTCGCCGTCACCTCGTCGGCGACCGCGCGGGCGGCGGGGTGGGCGTTGCCCATCGCGACGCCCCGGCCCGCCCAGCTCAGCATCGGCACGTCGTTGGGCATGTCGCCGAACGCCAGCACCTCGGCGGCGTCGATGCCCTCGCGCTCGCACAGCCACGCCAGCCCGGCCGCCTTCGTCACGCCGGCCGCGGAGATCTCGACCAGGCCCGAGAACGACGAGTGCGTCGTCTCCGCGATGCCGCCGAGCGACGCGCTGACCACCTCGACGAACGCGTCCGGGTCGTCGTGCTGGGCGGCGCGGGCCAGCAGCTTCACCGCCGGCACGCTGGTCAGCTCCTCCGGCGACGAGATGGCCCGCACGCCGTGACGCTCGTCGTCGGGGTGCAGCGGCCACGCCGACTCGTGCGCGAAGCCGCGCCCGTCCTCCACCTCGACGGCCAGCACCACGTCCGGCACGGCGTCCCGCAGCCGCCGCGCCACGTCGACGAGCAGCTCCGAGTCCAGCGGCGCCGCCCGCAGCACGGAGTCGGTGTCCGGGTCGTAGACGACGGCCCCGTTCGCGCACACCGCGGGCAGCGGCTCGTGCATCTGGTCGTACAGCTGGGCCAGCCAGCGCACCGGGCGGCCCGTCACGATCACGACGGGGGTGCCCCCGGCGGTGATCTTGTCCAGGACGTCGGCCGTGCGGCGGCTCAGGGTCCGGTCGGAGCGGATGAGGGTGCCATCGATGTCGGTGGCGACCAGGCGCGGCAAGTCAGGCATCACCTCGACAGTAGCCGGTCGAGATAGACCGCCACCCCGTCCTCGTCGTTGGTCAGGGTCAGCTCGTCGGCCGCGGCGCGCACCTCGGTGTGGGCGTTCGCCACCGCCACCCGGCCCCAGCCCGCCCAGGCGAACATCGGCAGGTCGTTGGGCATGTCGCCGAAGACCAGCACGTCCGCCGGGTCCACCCCGAGCGACTGCGTGACGACCGCCAGTCCGGTGCCCTTGTCCACCCCGGGCGGCGTGATCTCCAGGAAGTCGAGGCCCGCCTGCGTGACCGACGCCACCTCCACCGGCACGACCTCGCGGGCGATGGCCAGCAGCTCGTCCACGGAGTGCCGCGGCGACCGGGCGAACGCCTTGATGACGTCGCACGACAGGCAGTCGGCGCGCGCCCGCGCCCGCACGGCCTCCGGGTAGCGCCACGTCGGGTCCAGGTCGCCCCACAGCGGCTCGTCGTGGCCGTCGAGCGCCTCCACCATCACGGTCATCGGGCCGACCACGGCCTCCAGGTCCGCGACCAGCCGGCTGAGCACGGCGGCGGGCAGCCGCTCGTCGCGCAGCACCATCGGCGCCGCCGCCGGGTCGGACTGGTCGACCACGCGCCCACCCCCGGCCATCACCAGGTAGTCGGCGGCGCGGATGTCGTTGCGGGTGAGCTCGGTGAGCCGCGGGCCGCGCCCGGTGGCGCCGACGACGCGGATCCCGGCGGACCGCACCCGGTCCAGCACGGCATGGGTGTACGCGGACACGGTGTCGTCACTGCGGACGAGGGTGCCGTCGAGGTCGGTCGCGACGAGCTTCGGCAGACCGGGCTGGAGAGCCATGCGTACCTCCGAGGGTGGTGAACCCCCGCGGAGGGCGGAAGGAAAACGTTACACCGGCCCGGCTACCTGCGACCATGACTTCAGGTAGCCGTCCGGTGGCCTTCTCGTTAGCGGCGGGGTTCGAGGACGTCGCGGCCGCCCAGGTACGGCTGGAGGGCCTTCGGCACCCGCACCGAGCCGTCCGGCTGCTGGTGGTTCTCCAGGATCGGGATCAGCCAGCGGGTCGTCGCCAGGGTGCCGTTCAGCGTGGCCGCCGTCTGCGGCCTGCCGTCGGCGTCGCGGTAGCGGATGTTGAGCCGCCGCGCCTGGAACGTGGTGCAGTTCGATGTCGACGTGACCTCGCGGTAGCGCTGCTGCGACGGCACCCACGCCTCGCAGTCGTACTTGCGGGCCGCGCTGGAGCCGAGGTCGCCGGCCGCCACGTCGATCACCCGGTACGGGATCTCGACCTTGGCCAGCATCTCCTCCTCCATCGCCAGCAGCTTCCGGTGCTCGGCGAGGGCCTCCTCCGGCCGGCAGAACGAGAACATCTCGACCTTGTCGAACTGGTGCACGCGCAGGATGCCGCGCACGTCGCGCCCGTGCGAGCCGGCCTCGCGGCGGAAGCACGACGACCAGCCGGCGAACCGCGCCGGCTGCTCCAGGTCGATGATCTCGTTCGAGTGGTACGCCGCCAGCGCCACCTCCGACGTGCCGACCAGGTACAGGTCGTCGGCCTCCAGCCGGTAGATCTCGCTCGCGTGGGCGCCCAGGAAGCCGGTGCCCTCCATCGACTCCGGCTTCACCAGCACCGGCGTGATCGACGGCGTGAACCCGTGCTCGACGGCCTGGGCGATCGCCATCTGCAGCAGGCCGAGCTGGAGCAGCGCGCCGACCCCGGTCAGGTAGTAGAACCGCGAGCCCGACACCTTCGCGCCGCGCTCGGTGTCGATGGCGCCGAGCGCCTCGCCGATCTCCAGATGGTCGCGGGGCTTCTCGATGTCCGGGATCGTGCCGACCTCGCGCAGCACGACGAAGTCGTCCTCGCCGCCCTCGGGCACCCCGTCCTCGACCAGGTTCGGCACCGCGAACTGCGCCCGGCGCAGGACCGCCTCGGCCTCGGTCACGGCCGCCTCGGCCGCCTTGACCTCGCCCGACAGCTCCTTGGTACGGGTGAGCAGCGCCGCCCGCTCGTCGCCCTTGGCTTGCGCGACCTGCTTGCCCAGCGACTTCTGCTCCGCGCGCACGGCCTCGAAGGACTGCACCGCGGCCCGCCGGCGCTCGTCGGCGCTCAGCAGGTCGTCCACCACGGAGGTCGACTCGCCGCGCTTGCGCTGGCTGTCGCGGATGCGGTCGGGCTCGTCTCGGAGCAGGCGCAGGTCAATCACGGTTGTCGAGCCTACCGGCGGCGCGTGCGGCCGTTCATCCGATATGCCGTCCCGGTCCCCGCCAGGCGCCGTCGTCCGTGGTGTCCCGGTCACCGGGCAGCGGCGTGAACGGCGTGGCGGGCCCGACGGTCAGGTCGGCCGGCTCCTCGGGGCGCTCGCCGTCCGCGGCCGGCGCACCGCCCGGGCGGCGCCACGGCCAGTCCTCGGCGGCGTCGTCGGCGGGCTCCTCCGCGGCGGCCGCGGCGGTGGCGGGCGCGGCCGGCGTCCGGCTCAGCCAGGCGGCGAACGCCAGGATCAGCACCCCGGCCAGCGCGCACCACACGCCCCGGCCGCGGGCGATCTCGTAGCGGCCCTCCGGCACGTCGTACGTCAGGAACACCGGCAGCGCGAAGCTCGTGTCGGCCAGCGGGCCGCTCAGCGCCAGCAGCACCACCGCCAGCACGCCCGCGGTGCTCAGGGTCACCAGCCGCGCGTACGCCCGCCCCGCCCGCGGCCCGAACAGCAGCACCGTCACCGCGGCCACCAGCACGACGAGCCCCGCGACGTATCCGGCGGTCCAGCCGCCCAGGTCGCCGATGCCCGTCGTCAGCGGCCGGGCGTCCACCGGCTCGTCCTCGCCGCCGCCGAACAGCCCGCCGGTGACCGACGTGACCTGCCACTCCGACAGCACCGACAGCACCAGCGCCACCCCGCCCAGCCCGGCGGCCACCGGCGCCAGGCGCGGGTCGTCGCGCAGGCCGGCCACCCAGCGCCGGCCCGGCCCGCCCCGCGGCTCGTCACCGAACTCGAGGGTGGCGGGCGGCGGCACGGACTCCTGAGCTGCCGGCGCAGCGTCGGACGACATGCCCCCCATCATGGCCGCGCCGCACGACTCCCGGCCACCCGGTCACATGAACCCGGCTCCGGTGTCCCCGCCGGGCGGCATGGACTAGCGTCGGTGACATGCCAATTCGTTCTGCTTCCGCCCGGTGGGAAGGCAATCTCACCGAGGGCACGGGCACGGTCCGCACCGGCAAGGGCGGCCTGTCCGGCAACTACTCGTTCAAGTCCCGGTTCGAGGAGGGCGAGGGGACCAACCCCGAGGAGCTGATCGCCGCCGCGCACGCCGGCTGCTTCAGCATGGCCTTCTCGAAGGGCCTCGCCGACGCGGGCTTCACGCCCACCTCGGTCGAGACCACCGCCCAGGTCCACCTGGACAAGACCGACGCCGGGATGACCGTCACCCGGATCGCCCTGGAGAGCGTCGGCGACGTCCCCGGCATCGACGCCGCGGACTTCCAGAAGATCGCCGACGGCGCCAAGGAGAACTGCCCGATCTCGCGCCTGCTGTCGCCCGGCGCCGAGATCAGCCTCAACGCCCGGCTGGTCTGACACACGCGTCACGCCACCCGTTCCGCCCGCGCGGCAGAATGGGTGGCGTGCCCGTCGAGATGACCCGCGAACGATTCGAAGAGCTCGTCGGCGAAGCCCTCGACGAGGTGCCCACCGAGCTGATGAGCCTGCTCAACAACGTCGTCATCCTCGTCGAGGACGAATCGCCGCCCGGCGAGAGCGACCTGCTCGGCCTCTACGAGGGCTACGCCCTCACCGAGCGCGGCTGGGACTACGCCGGCGTGCTGCCCGACCGCATCACCATCTACCGCGGCCCCACCCTGCGCCTCTGCGACAGCGAGGACGACGTGGTCGACGAGGTGGCCGTGACCGTTGTCCACGAGATCGCCCACCACTTCGGCATCGACGACACCCGCCTGCACGAACTCGGCTGGGGCTAGCGCCGGGTCCCTACGCTGGGATCACACGACAGTCACTGGAGGGGTCCCTTTGCGCAGCGAGCTCTTTTCCGCCGAGAACCTGGAGAAGGAGTCGCACCAGCCGGGCATGCGGCTGCAGAACTCCAAGATGCTGAAGATCGAACTGAACGGCGAGGCCATGGCCCGCACCGGCTCGATGGTCGCCTACCAGGGCCAGGTGCAGTTCCAGGCGCTCGGCTCCGGCGGCCTCGGCAAGTTCCTCAAGCAGAAGCTCACCGGCGAGGGCGTCCCGCTGATGAAGCTCTCCGGCCGCGGCGACGTCTTCCTCGCCGAGAACGCCGCCGACGTGCACCTCATCGACCTCGAGCCGGGCGACGCGCTGTCCATCAACGGCTCCAACGTGCTGGCCTTCGACTCCACCCTCAACTACGACATCAAGATGGTCCAGGGCGCCGGCATGATGTCCAACGCCGGCCTGTTCAACTGCGTGTTCAGCGGCCACGGCCGGATCGCCGTCACCACCAAGGGCACCCCCGTGGTGCTCAACGTGGACGCGCCGACCTACGTGGACCCGCAGGCCGCCATCTGCTGGTCGGCGAACCTGCAGACCGGCTACCACCGGGCCGAGCAGCTGGGCATCGGCACGCTGCTCGGGCGGCGCACCGGCGAGGCGTTCACGATGACGTTCGCCGGGCAGGGGTTCGTCGTCGTGCAGCCGTCGGAGGAGCCGCCGGCGGGGTTCGCGGCGGGCGCCCAGCAGCAGTCCAGCGGCAGCAGCGGCTTGCTGAACCAGATTTTTGATTGAGGTGAAGGCCGACGCCGGGCCGCCGGTCAGCTCAGGTCGCCTGCTCTGATCTTCGTCAGCCAGGTGGCGGCGTCGGCGAAGTCGGCGTCCGACTGGCCCGGTGGGGGCGGAACCGGCGAGCCGCCGGAGAAGCGGTGCCGGGGGTACGAGCCGAGGAACGTGACGCGGTCGGCGAGGCGGCGGATGCCCTGCAGCGCCTCGCCCATCCGCGGCTCGGCGACGTGGCCGGTGCAGTCGAACAGGAAGATGTAGACGCCCAGCTGCTCGCCGGTGGGGCGGGACTCGATGCGGGTCAGGTTGACGCCGCGCACGGCGAACTCGGTGAGCACGGCGAGCAGGGCGCCGACCCGGTCGTGGGCGATGAACACGGCCAGCGAGGTCACGTCGTCGCCGGTGGGCTCCGGCGGCGGCGCGGGCCGGGTGACCATGAGGAAGCGGGTCACCGCGTCGGGGTTGTCGGCGATCTTCTCGGCCAGCACGGTCAGCCCGTAGCGGGCGGCGCCGATGGGGGCGCAGATGGCCGCGTCGAACGAGCCGTCGGCGGCGCTGATGGCGGCGGCCGAGTTCGACAGCACGTCGGTGACGGCGGCGTCCGGCAGGGCGGTGCGCAGCCACGAGCGGCACTGGGCGGACGCCTGCGGGTGCGCGGCCACGGTGCGCACGCCGGCGAGGGCGACGCCGGGGCGGGCGCCGAGCACGAAGTCGACCGGCAGCACGACCTCGCGGGTGATGACCAGCGGCGAGCCGGCGGCCAGCTCGTCGAGGGTGACCGCCACCGCGCCGCCGACCGAGTTCTCCACGGGCACGACAGCCGCAGTGGCCTCGCCGGAGCGGACGGCGTCGAGCGCCTCCGGCACGCTGCGCACGGGCACCCGCTCCGCGTCGGCGGCCTCGGGGATCAGGCGGAGCGCCTGCTCGGTGAACGTGCCCTCGGGGCCGAGGTAGACGAAGCGGGTGGACATGCCCCGCAGCCTACTGGCGGTACGAGGCCAGGAAGCGGCGCAGCCGCCCGACGGCGTCGTCGAGCACCTCGACCGGCGCGAGGAACACCATGCGCAGGTGGTCGGACGTGGGCAGGTTGAAGCCCGTGCCGTGCGACAGCAGCATGTGCTGCTGGTCGAGCAGGTCGATGATCATCTTCTGGTCGTCGTGGATCTTGTGCACGTCCGGGTCGAGCCGCGCGAACAGGTACAGGGCGCCGGCCGGCTTGAAGCAGTCGACGCCGGGGATCGCGGTGAGCTGCTCCCAGGCGTGGTTGCGCTGCTCGTACAGGCGGCCGCCGGGGCGGATCAGCTCGTTGATGCTCTGGTAGCCGCCGAGCGCCTGCTGCACCGCGTGCTGCGCGGGCACGTTCGGGCACAGCCGCATGTTGGCCAGCAGCTGCAGGCCCTCCAGGTACTCGTCCGCGGCGGACTTCGGGCCGCTGACGACCAGCCAGCCGGACCGGAACCCCGCCGCCCGGTACGTCTTCGACAGCCCGCTCATCGTCAGCACGACCAGGTCGGGGGCGAGCGCGGCCGCGCAGTGGTGCACCGCGCCGTCGTACAGGATCTTGTCGTAGATCTCGTCGGTGACGACGAGCAGGTCGTGCCGGCGGGCCAGCTCCAGCAGCCCGAGCAGGGTCTCGCGCGAGTAGACGGCGCCGGTCGGGTTGTTCGGGTTGATGATGACGATGGCCCGGGTGTTCTCGGTGATCTGGGCGGCGGCGTGCTCGACGTCGGGCGCCCACCCCTCGGACTCGTCGCAGCGGTAGTGGACCGCCCTGCCGCCGCACAGTGACACCGCGCCCGTCCAGAGCGGGTAGTCGGGGCTGGGCACGAGCACCTCGTCGCCCGCGTTGAGCAGCGCCTGCATCGACATGACGATGAGCTCGCTGACGCCGTTGCCGAGGAACACGTCGTCGGGCGAGCAGTCCTTGATGCCGAGGGTCTGGTAGTACTGCGCGACGGCGACGCGGGCCGGGTAGATGCCGCGGGCGTCGCTGTAGCCCTGCGCCTGGGTCAGGTTGTGCACCACGTCCTGGAGCATCGACTCGGGCGCGTTCAGCCCCCACGGCTCCGGGTTGCCCAGGTTCAGCTTCAGGATGCGGTGACCGGCGGCCTCCAGGTCCTGGGCGCGGCGCAGCACCGGCCCGCGGATGTCGTACCGGACGTTCTTCAGCCTGCTCGCCTGCGCCACCATGACCTCGACCCTAACCGGCGGGCGCCGATCAGTCGCAGGCCAAAGCGCGGATCGCGGCTGGTGCGTTGGCCTCCACCACGGGGCTGCACACGTCGGTGCCGATCTCGATGAGCCGCAGCTCGCTGGGCCGCCCGCGGGTCACCACCAGCAGCGGCTCGGGGGCGGGCGTGGCCGCGTACCCGATGCGGGCGTACTGCCAGCCGTCGGTGCAGTACGGCCCGGAGGTGACCCGCAGCCCCGGGTTCGACGGCACGCCGGGTGCGGTGCGGACGACCTCCAGCACCTGCGTGGCGGTGGGCCCGCCGGTGCAGCGGGTGGCGCTGGGCGACGGCGACGCCGGGCGGGTGCCGAGCCGGGTGGGCACGACCGGCGGCGGCACGGGGAACTGCGTGAACCCGGGCGGCGGCAGCGCCGGGTCGGGGAAGAAGGCGGGCGCGGACGGGCCGGCGGACGGCACCGCGGAGGCGCTGGGGCGCGGCGGGCTGTCGGCGCCGCGCAGCTCGGGCGGCACCCCGCAGCCGCCGGCGGCGGACAGCAGCACCAGGCAGCAGGCGACGGTACGGGCTCTCACGCGCGCCATGCTAGAGCGGTCCGATGTGGAAGCGCTGTGCGGTGCCGACCCGGTGGTCAGGCATTCACGCGGTGGCCGGCGGCGACGAGCGCGTCGACGGCCTCCGTGACGCGCACCGCGGGTACCAGCAGATAGTCCGTGTCGTACGTGGAGAACGCGAAGACGTTCACCCGGGCGGCGGCGAGCGGCGCGGTCAGCGACGCCAGGATGCCGGTGAGGGCCAGGTCGAGCGGGCCGGCGACGCGCAGGCAGCGCCACGGGGTCTCGACGGTGGCGCCCTCGGGGGCCCGGTCGGCGGGGCAGATCACCGAGATCTCGTCGGGCGTCCACGTCACCGACAGCAGGGCCTTGTCGTCCGGACCCGCGGCGAGGAGGCGCGCCACGTCGGTGCCGGCCGGGAACCGGCACACCGCGTAGTCCTCCTGGAGCAGGTCGAGATCGAGCATGCCGAGAACATTACGAGCATCGTTCACGTGGCCCAACCGTTGCACGGTGCGTTGATCACCACATCCGGCCGGGTTGCGCCGCCGGGCGGTGGATCATCCGACCGGACGATGCCGGGCGATCAGACCTGCGAGAAGAACGTGAGCGACGCCGCGACCTGCTCGTTGATCCAGAGCGGGGTGGCGATGGCGTCGACCGTGATGTCCGCGTCGTCATGGCCGGGCTGGACCCGCATGAGGCCGCGGGCCAGCCGCTGGGTGGTGAGCGCCATGAGCGGCGGGATCTTCTCGGTCTCGGGGTCGGCCAGCTCGCCGCGCCCCGCGGTGAAGTCGATGAGGCGCAGGGAGCCGCCGAGCAGCGGCTCGCCGACCAGGTCCTGCGCGTCGCCCAGGCCGAGCAGGCGGCTGCACGAGCCCGAGATGGCCAGGATCGTGGTCGTGAAGTCGATGACCAGGCACGGCTCGGCGGCGGCGGCGACGGTGGCGGTCCAGCGGTCGATGCCGGTGGTGAATTCGGCCTCGGCGGGCGTGCGCGCCTGCGGCACGAACGCGCCCGAGAGCGAGAGCTCGACGTGCGCCACCAACACCTCCCTGGAGTACCGCGCCGGCAAGTCGTGACGCCCGCGGGGGCCGGTGTGCCCCCGGTTGGCGTGACGGCTGGTGCGCCGCCGGCGGAAACGGTGCACCGGGGAAGACGTTACCGGCGGGGCGGACGCTTGTCAGCGGCCGTTCGGCCCGGCTCCTGCCACCGGTAGTCGCCGCCGGCCCGGTAGGACGTGTTCATCCAGGTCGCGGGCTGGCTGGCGACGGCCGTGAGCTTGCTCGCGGTGACCGGGCTGATCCGGGCGCCGCCGGCCACCAGGAGGCGGTCGAGCTCGCGGTCGGTGGCGACGAGGCAGTCGCGGGGCAGGCCGTGGACGCTGATCACGCCGTTGCCGACGAACGTCAGCACCGGGGTCACCGGCACGGTCAGGCCGACGGCGGCGGACATGGCCCGGCCGGCGCGCTTGGCGTCGCGGCGCGCCTCGGACACGTACGGCGGGCGCTTGCCGTTGATCTGCACGACGTCGCCGGCGATGAGCACCCGGGAGCGGCCGTGGTCGGCGACGGTGACGGCGAAGACGCCGCCCGGCCCGATGGCCAGGAAGCCGGCCCGCTCGTCCGCGTCGGCGTCGGACCAGTGCAGCTGGGCCGGGTCGGTGCGCGGCCAGTCGACGATGTGCCAGGCGGGGCCGAGCCGGTCGAGGCGGGTCAGCGCCCGCGCCCCGGCGGCCTCCAGGCGGCGCGCGCCACGCTCGGCGCGGCGGCGGCGGGCCCAGTCCATCGGCCCCGGCCGGAACGGCTCGACCGCCCCGCCGACCGTCGCCGGCGGCTGCGCGGTCGGCTTCGCGCGCTGCGGGACGGGTGCGGGAGCGGGGGCGGGAGTGGGTAGGACTCGGGACGTCGGGGGTACGACACGGCGAACGGGGAAGACAGTCACTGCGACCTCCGGCAAAAGGTCAGACGGGCTCTCTGTGCCTACCGTAAGTGTTCGACCCCCTACGGAAGCAAGACGTGGGGCCGGAATGACGGGCGAATGACCCGGGATGAATGCCGCATTCACGCAGCGAACTTTTCCCGCATCGTGCATCCCGTCGGCTTACGCTCCGATGGTGACCCCATACGTCGACAGTGAAGTTAGCCGGTTGGGCACCGTCCTGCTGCATCGTCCGGGCCCGGAGTTGATGCGTCTCACACCCCGCAACAACGATTCGCTCCTGTTCGACGGGATTCCGTGGGTCGGCCGCGCCCAGGAGGAGCACGACGCGTTCGCCGAGGCGCTGCGCTCCCACGGCGTCGAGGTCCTCCACCTTGGACGGCTGCTCGCCGAGACGCTCGCCGTGCCGCGGGCCCGCGAGGAGCTGACCGCGGCCGCGCTCGCCGACCCGCGCCTCGGCGACGCCCTGCGCCGCCGCATCACCGACCACATCGTGGGGCTGGACGCCGAGGGCCTCGCCACCGTGCTCATGTCGGGCCTGGCCCACCGCGAGATCCAGCAGGGCGGCGGCGGCCCCCGCGGCCTCGTCTACGCCATGATGGACCCGCACGACTTCGTCATCGACCCGCTGCCCAACCTGCTGTTCACCCGCGACAGCAGCGTCTGGATCCGCGACCGGGTGGCCGTGACCAGCCTGGCGATGCCCGCCCGCCGGCGCGAGACCACCCTCACCGACGCGATCTACCGGCACCACCCGCGGTTCGCGGGCATCCAGCCGCTGTACGCCCCGGCGATGGAGCACGTCGAGGGCGGCGACGTGCTGCTGCTCGCCCCGGGCGTGCTCGCCGTCGGCGTCGGCGAGCGCACCACCCCGGCCGGCGCCGAGCGGCTCGCCCGGCAGGTGTTCGCCGCGGGCGCCGCCCACACCATCCTCGCCGTGCCGATCGCGCAGGAACGCGCCACCATGCACCTCGACACCGTCTGCACGATGGTCGACGTCGACGCCGTGGTCATGTACCCGGCCATCGCCGACTCCCTCACGGCCTGGACGGTGACGGCCGGCGACGACGGCGAGATCGACGTGGCGGGCCCGAAGCCGTTTCTGGCCGCCGCCGCCGAGGCGATGGGCATCGAGCGGCTGCGCCTCATCGACACCGGGCTCGACCCGGTCACCGCGGAACGCGAGCAGTGGGACGACGGCAACAACACCCTGGCCATCGCCCCGCGGCTCTGCGTCGCCTACGAGCGCAACATCGAGACCAACGCCCAGCTCGAACGCGCCGGCATCGAGGTCATCCGGATCGCGGGCTCCGAGCTGGGCTCCGGACGGGGCGGCCCGCGGTGCATGAGCTGCCCCGTCGCCCGCGCCCCGCTCAGCGCAGGGTGAGCTGGCGGCCGAGCAGGCCCTGCTTGGCGCGGCGGGCGGCCGCGTCGAGCGGGGCGGTGTCGGCCAGCGCGGCGGCGTACCGCTTCGCGAAGTCCGCCAGCGGGGCCTCCCAGTCGGCGGCCTCCGGCTCGTGCGGGATGTCCCAGACGGGCACGAGCAGGCCGTGCGCCCGGAACATGCCCGCGAACTTGGTGTTCTCGCCCAGCAGCAGCTCGCCCGCGCCGGACACCCGCGCCAGGGCGTTCAGGGCGGCGTCCTCCTCGTCCGGCAGCACCCAGCGCACGTGGCCCTTGTCGGGCACCCGGCACCAGTACGCGGCGTTCGCGGCCGACAGGCGCACCGTCGGGTAGATCGACGCGTTGGCGCGCTCCAGCGACGCCTTCACGTTCGGGTCGTCGGCCTGGGACTCGTCCAGCCAGTACTCGAAGCCCTCGTGCACCGTGATGTCCAGCGGGCCGTCGTCGAGGATGTCCTGCAGGCGCTCGCCCTCGCCGGGCAGCGCCGGCACCGCGACCGTGCCGCCGGGCTCGGTCTGCAGCGCGCTGAGGATCGCCACCGCCAGGTCGCGCGACACGTCGCCCGACTGCACGTGCCGCTGCAGGCCGACGAACACCCGGCCGTCCGAGCGGGTCATCGCCGGCCAGGCCATCGGCAGCACCGTCGACAGCGTCACCGGGCGGTCGCCGTACTTCTCCGCGTACTCGGGCTTCAGGCGCAGCGGGGCCGAGGCGGCCGGGACCAGCTCGCGCAGCGCGATCCACTCCGGCTCGTCGGCCAGTCCCTCGAAGGGCCTGGGTACGAAGATGTCGCGCACCTTCGGCTTCTTGTTCGGATCCGCAACCCGGGGGGTCTTCCGTCGCTTGCTCACGGCGAACCACACTAGGCCCCCCGCGGGGGAGAACCACCCACCCGGGGTGCCGTGTCCGAATCGATCAACCTCGGGGCAGCCGCACCTCGGCGACCGTGCCGCCGCCGTCGCGGGGGCGCAGCGACACCCACCCGCCCTGCCGCTCGGCCACCCGGCGCACCAGGTAGAGGCCGAGCCCGGCGCCCGGGTAGCGGCGGCGGTCGCCCGACTCGCCCTGCCAGAACCGGTCGAACGCGCGCTCCACGTGATCGGGCCGGATGCCGACGCCGCGGTCGCTGACCCGGAACAGCACGCTGCGCTCGTCCGCGCCCGCGCTGACCTCGATCGCCGCGTCGGGCTGCGAGTACTTCTCCGCGTTCGTCGCCAGCTCGGTCAGCAGGGTCGGAATGGAGCCCCGGTCGCCCATCGCCTTCGGCAGGCCGGCCGGGAGGTCCAGGACGAGCCGGTGGCGCAGGTTGGACGACAGGTCGGCGGCCGCGTGGCGCAGCGCGTCGACCAGGTCGAACCGGGCCGGGGGCGAGCCGCCCACCGGGCCGGCGTCGCTGGTGGCCGACAGCAGCCGGTCGACCAGCCGGGCGAGGTCGCCGGCGCGCTGGCCGATGACCCGCACCGCGTCGCGGCGGCCCGCCTCGTCCAGCTCGGCCCAGTGGTGGGTGAGGGTGTCGGCGTAGCCCTTGATGACCGTGACGGGCGTGCGCAGCTCGTGGCTGGTGACGGCGACGAACAGGTCCCGGTCGTCGTGCCGGCGGTCGGAGTCGGTGCTGTCGCGGAACGTCACCACCCGCAGCGACGGGGTGCCGCCCAGCTCGCCGGACGTCACCTTCAGCCAGCGGCCGTCCGGCAGCCGGTGCGACAGCACCTGACCGGGCGGCGGCACGCCGAACGGCAGCCGCTGGTGCAGCATCTGCGCGGCGGAGTGCCCGGTGACCCGCTCGGCGGCCGGGTTCCACAGCTGCACCGTGCCGCCGCGGTCGACGATCGCCAGCCCGTCCGCCAGCGCCGCGACCACCGGGCCGTCGCCGTGCACGGGCAGCCCGGCCTGCTCGCCGTACATGTGCGCCGCCGCGGTGGCCAGCATCGCCACCACCGCGCAGTGCTCGTCGTCGGGTGGCGGGTCGTCGGCGTGGTAGTAGACGTGGAACGTGCCCACCATCAGCCCGCCGATGTCGGCGCGGGCGGCGACCATCCGCACCAGCCCCCGGCCGCGCAGCTGCTGGGCCAGCTCCTCGGCCAGCTCGTCGATCGGCACGACCTGCGCGCCGGGGCCCGCCAGCCGGGCCTTCGCCGGGTCCACCGGCCGGCCCAGCGCCCACGCCGAGGAGCCCGTCGCGGCGATGATGCGGCCGTGCTCCGGCCCGTACTCGGCGAAGCTCGCCCCGCGGGCGCCCAGCACCCGCTCGGCCAGCCCCAGCAGCTGGGTCAGCGCCTCCAGGCCCGCCACGCCGGTGTTCGTGCCCGCCAGCGCGCGCGTCGCCCCCCGGACGAGCGCGGCGTAATCGGGTCGATCCGGCATGGCAGAGAGTCTGCCTCGCCGCGCGCCCGTTGTGCAGTGTGCGATGAGGCACTCCGCGCGATCATGCGCCGGGCGGTTCAGCCCAGCCGGCCGAGGACGAACCCCGGCCGGTCCGTGATCAGCCCGTCGACGTCCTGGGCGGCGAGCAGGTCCACGTCCTCGGCCTCGTTGACGGTCCACACGTACACCTGGTGGCCCGCGGCGTGCATCGCCGGGATCAGCCCCGGCCGGGAGCGGGCCAGGCCCACGCCGGGCCCGGCGATCTGCGCGCCGAACGGCAGCCGCCCCCGCCCGACACCCGGCGGCGCGATCTCCATCAGGTAGACGGTGGGCAGCCGGGGCGCCAGGTGCCGCACGCGGCGCAGCGCCAGCGCCGAGAACGACATGACGGTGACGCGCACCGGGTCGCCCGCGACCGGGTCGGCCAGCCCGTACCGGGCGAGCTGCTTGACCAGGCGGCGCTCCACCTCCGGGCCGTACCGGGACGGGTGCTTCGTCTCGACCAGCAGCCGCACCGGGCGGTCGGCGGCGCGCACGGCGTCGAGCAGCCGGGCGAACGTCAGCAGCCGGGTGCGGTCGCCGTCCTCCGGGCTCTCGTCCAGCGCCGTCGCGGCGGCGGCCGCCATCTCGGCGTGCCACGAGCCGAAGTCGAGCGCGTCCAGCTCGGCCAGCGTGTACCGGCTGACCCGGCCGCGGCCGTTGCTGGTGCGGTCGAGCCGGCGGTCGTGCACGCAGACGAGGTGGCCGTCGCGGGTGAGCCGGACGTCGCACTCCAGCCCGTCGGAGCCCTCGTCGAGGGCCCGCAGGTAGGCGGCCAGCGTGTGCTCCGGCAGCGCCTCGGAGGAGCCGCGGTGCGCGAAGACCAGCGGCCGGCCGGCCACTACAGCACCCGGGCCGGCTGTCCGTCCTCGCTGACGAGCTCGCGCCCGGCGTCCTGCCAGGCGCCCATGCCACCCGCGAGGTTGCGCACGTTGTCCCAGCCGTGCTGCATCAGGTACGCCGTGACCTGGGCGGAGCGCCCGCCGGACCGGCACACGACGACGACGTCGCCGTCCTCGGGAATCTCGGCGATGCGGGCCGGCACCTCCATCATCGGCAGATGGTGGGCGCCGGGCGCGTGGCCGGCGGCCCACTCGTCCGGCTCGCGGACGTCGAGCAGGTAGGCGCTCGCGCCGACCTCGGGCGTGGTGACGGTGGGAACCTGTGGTCCGAACACGGACGAAACCCTACTTCTCCCGGGCCACGACCGACGGGTTCTGGATGACGAATTCGGCGAGCCGGTCGTTCTTGATCGCCTCGAACATGGCCTGGCTCTCCGGGTTGAAGACCTCCCGGCCGGCGCTGTTGCCCGAGAACGTGCCGCTGTTGGTGCGCAGCAGCACCAGGTCGTTCGCGGCGACGCCGCGCAGCGTGAAGATGAAGTCGGCCAGGTCGACGCCGCCCGTGTCGAGCGTGAACGCCTTGCCGGCCGCCTGCATCAGGCCCTTGAGCTTGAGCGGGTTCGACATCACGCCGCCGTCGGTGGCCTTCTTCGCCATGGCCTTGAGCAGCTGCTGCTGGTGGCGCTGGCGGTCGTAGTCGCCGTTCTTCAGGCCGTAGCGCTGGCGGGCGAAGTCGAGCGCCTCCCAGGCCTTCATGGTGCGGCAGCCCTTCTTGTGCACCACCGGCTCCTGGAGGCGGCCCAGCTTGCGGGCGTCGGCCTTGTAGAGCGGCTTGCCGTCGACCCAGTACATGTGGGCAGACTTGACCTCCTGGTCGACGCACATCCGCACGCCGCCCAGCTCCTCGATGACGCCCTTGAAGCCGCCGAAGTCGATGATCGCCGCGCCGTCGAAGCTGATGCCGGTGTTCTGCTTGACCGTCTTGGCCATCAGCTGGGCGCCGCCGTCCCAGCCGGCGCCGTGCTGGGCGCCGTGGAAAAACACCTCGGTGGCCTTGGTGGTGCCGCCGGGCCACTGCGAGCTCGGGAACGCCGGCGACGTCAGCTCGGTGTCGCGCGGGATCGACACCAGGTACGCCTGGTCGTGGCTGGCCGGGATGTGCAGGACGATGATCGTGTCCGCGCGGGTGTCGTTGATGTCCCAGTCGGGGCGCACGTCGACGCCGAGCAGCAGCATGTTGATCGGGCCGTCGAGGCTCTTGCCGGTGACCTGGTCGGCGTCCTCGTCGGCGATCAGCTTGCCCTGGGTGATCGCGTCGGTGGCGCTGGCGATGAGCATCTTGCTGCCGACGATGCCGGCGCCGCTCGCCATCATGAGCACGGCGCCGAACACGACCGTCAGCCGCGCCCAGAGCGGATCTTTCCGTTTCTTACGCTTCGTGACATTCGTGGGCGCGACCGCGCGGCTCGGCGGCGCCGCGGGGCGCCGGGGTGCTTGCACGGCCATGGGCTGAACTCCAGGTGAACGGGGATCGGCCAGCCCACTGTACGGAGTTCGTCAATGCCCGTGCGAGACCTTGATTGTTTCCGGACAACTACGTTCCGGCACTGGGCTTGGCCTTCGGGTCGTTCGCCGCGACCCATTCCTTCATCTTGTCCTCGGTCATCGCCTTGTACATGGCGATCGCCTTCTCGCGGTCGGACACGACCACGGACTCGCCGCCGATCGTCTCGCTGCCCACGTTGGGGTTGGTGAGGAAGTGCAGGTTCTCGCCGCGCAGGTTGCGGAACTGCAGGGCCATGTCGACGATCGAGAAGCCCTCGTCGACGGTGACCGCCGCGGTGGTCGCCTTGAGGAACGCGTTGAGCTTGCCCGGGTTCGCCAGGGTGCCGCTGCTGACCGCCTTGTCCATGAGCGCCCGCAGGAACTCCTGCTGGTGGCGCATCCGGGCGAAGTCGCCGTCCGGGAACTGCTTGCGCTGGCGGATCCAGTCGAGCGCCTCTGCGCCGTTCATGTGGTTGACGCCCTTCTTGAACGTCCGGAACGGCCGGTGGATGCTCTTGGTGGTGCGCTCGACCTTGAGGTCGACGCCGCCGAGCGCGTCGGTGACCTCCTTGAAGCCGCCGAAGTCGATCGCCATGACGTGGTCGAGGCGCACGTCGGTCATGCACTCGACGGTGCGCACCGCGCGGGGCAGGCCGCCGAACGCGAACGCCGCGTTGATCTTGTGCCGGGAGCCGGTGCCGCACGCCGCGTCGGAGCTCTCCGGGATCGTCACGTGCAGGTCCCGCGGGATCGAGACCAGGTAGGCCTCGCTGTGGTCCGACGGGATGTGCATGACGATGATCGTGTCGGCGCGCCACTGGCTGGCGTCGTTGATCGGGGCGTCCGGGTCCCGCGAGTCGGTGCCGACCAGCAGGATGTTCAGCGAGCCGTCGACGGTCTTCGGCGGCCGGCCGCCGGTGATCTCCGAGAACGGGTCGGTCCGGGCCAGGTCGTCGTCGAGGTTCGAGGCGTAGATGTACGCGCTGCCCGCGCCGATCAGGCCCAGCACGATCGCGACCACGCCGGCCACCAGGGCGATCCGGCCCCACTTCGGCTTCGGCCGGCCCCGGTACGGCTTCCCGCCGCCCGCGCCGCGCCCCGGCCCGCCCGGCCCACGGCCGCCGCCCCCGCCGCCCGTCGACCGGCGCGGCGGCTCGAGCTCGTCGTAGTCGTCGTACCCGGAGACGGGAGGGCGGGCGCTGCCGTATGCGGCGCCCTGCCGGTAGGCGGCGGTTCCGCCCCCGGCGGCCGGGCGTGCCGCGCCCGACACGGAAGCGCGGCCTGACGAGCGACCCTGGGGCGAAGCCGTGGTTGACATGCCCTCCAGATTACGAGCCCGGAACCAGGCAAACACGGCATCCACACCGCTGCGGCACGAACCCGGGAGAGAAAAACTCCCGGTAGCAGGGCGGTGACTCAGGTGTGCGGAATCAGGCCCGGAAATACTCGATCGTGCGCGCCAGGCCGTCCTCCGGGCCCACCTCGGGCTCGTAGCCGAGCAGCGTGCGGGCCAGCGTCAGGTCGGGGCGGCGCTTCTCCGGGTCGTCCGCGGTGCGCGGCACGAAGATCACCTCGGAGTCGCTGCCGGCCAGCCGGACGATCAGTTCGGCCAGCTCACGCATGGTCAGCTCGTGTTCGGTGCCGCAGTTGACCGGACCGGTCTCGCCCGAGTCGAGCAGCAGCAGGATGCCGCGCACCAGGTCGTCGACGTAGCAGATCGAGCGGGTCTGGTCGCCTGTGCCGTGCACGGTGATCGGCTCGCCGCGCAGCGCCTGGCTGATGAAGGTGGGGATGGCCCGGCCGTCGTCGGGGCGCATCCGCGGGCCGTACGTGTTGAAGATCCGCACGATGGCCGTGTCGAGGGAGTGGAACCGGTGGTAGGCCATCGTGGCGGCCTCGCTGAAGCGCTTCGCCTCGTCGTAGACCGCGCGCACCCCGATCGGGTTCACGTTGCCCCAGTACGACTCGGGCTGCGGGTGCACCACCGGGTCGCCGTACGCCTCGGAGGTCGACGCCATCAGGAACCGGGCCCGGTCGGCGTGGGCCCGCTCCAGCATCGCCAGGGTGCCCGCCGAGCCGACCTTCAGGATCTCCAGCGGCAGCTTCGCGAAGTCGGTGGGGCTGGCCGGCGACGCCATGTGCAGCACGGCGTCGAAGCGCCCCGGCAGCGGCGGCAGGCCCTCGCTGACGTCCGCCTCGACGAGCGTGAACCGCGGCTCGGCGGACAGGTGGGCGACGTTGTCCTTGCTGCCGGTGACGAAGTTGTCGACCGCGGTCACCTCGCAGCCGCGCGCCAGCAGCGCGTCGACGACGTGGGACGGCACGAACCCGGCGCCGCCGCTGACGAGGACCCGGCTACCGGCGCCGTACCGCTGCTCGACCATGCCGACACCCTACCGAGCGGGGCCCGCGCGGGCCCCGCTCGGTGCGGGCGGTCAGTGCGCGCCGTGTCCGGTGAGCGCCCGGACCTCGAGCTCGGCGAACTTCTCCCGGTCGTTCTCCTTGCTCAGGATCGTCCCGAGCCAGCCGGCCAGGAAGCCGATCGGGATCGAGATGAGGCCGGGGTTGGACAGCGGGAACCAGCTGAAGTCGACCGTCTTGAACATCGAGGTGGCCGAGCCGGACACCACCGGCGAGAAGAACACCAGCACGACGGCCGAGACGATGCCGCTGTACGTGGCCCACAGCGCCCCGGAGGTGTTGAACCGCCGCCAGAACAGGCTGTAGAGGATCGTCGGCAGGTTGCCGGACGCCGCCACCGCGAACGCCAGCGCCACCAGGAACGCCACGTTCAGGCTCTGCGCGAAGATCGACAGGGTGATCGCGACCGCGCCGATCGCGAACGCCGCGATGCGGGCGACCCGGACCTCCTGCCGCTCCGACGCCTCGCCACGCTTGATCACGTTGGCGTAGAAGTCGTGCGCCAGGCTCGACGAGGACGCCAGGGTCAGGCCCGCGACCACCGCGAGGATCGTGGCGAACGCGACCGCCGCGATGATCGCCAGCAGGGTGGCCCCGCCGATGTCGCCGCCGAAGAACTCGACGCCGAGCGCCTCGGCGAGCTGCGGCGCCGCCGTGTTGCCGGCCGCGTCCTGCTCGCGGATCGCCGCGCCGCCGACCAGCGCCGCCGCGCCGAAGCCCAGCGCCAGGGTCAGCAGGTAGAACGTGCCGATGATGCCGATGGCCCAGAGCACGCTCTTGCGGGCGGTCTTCGCGGTGGGGACGGTGTAGAACCGGATGAGGATGTGCGGCAGGCCGGCCGTGCCGAGCACCAGCGCGATGCCCAGCGACAGCAGGTCCATCTTGGAGTAGAACGTCGCCGAGGCGCTGGCGCTCTCGACGCCGTACCGCAGGCCGGGTTCGAGGAACGCCGCCCCCTTGCCGGACTGCTGCGCCGCGTCGCCGAGCAGCGACGACAGGTTGAACTTGTACTGCGCCAGCACCAGGATCGTCATCAGCAGCGCGCCGCCCATGAGCAGGAACGCCTTGACGATCTGCACGTAGGTGGTGCCCTTCATGCCGCCGACGGTCACGTAGATGATCATCAGCGCGCCGACCAGGATGATCGTGGCCACCTTGGCGGTGTCCGCGTCCATGCCGAGGAACGTCGTGCCCGGGCGGATGCCCAGCAGCAGCGCCACCAGGGCGCCCGCGCCGACCATCTGGGCCAGCAGGTAGAAGATCGACACGGTGATCGTGGAGACCGCCGCCGCCGTGCGCACCGGCCGCTGCCGCATCCGGAACGCCAGCACGTCCGCCATCGTGTAGCGGCCCGAGTTGCGCAGCAGCTCCGCCACCAGCAGCAGCGCCACCAGCCAGGCGACCAGGAAGCCGATCGAGTACAGGAAGCCGTCGTAGCCGTACAGGGCGATCAGGCCGGCGATGCCGAGGAACGACGCCGCCGACATGTAGTCGCCGCCGATCGCCATGCCGTTCTGGAAGCCGGAGAACGACCGGCCGCCCGCGTAGAAGTCCGTGGCCGTCTTGGTCTGCCGGCTCGCCCAGACCGTGATGCCGAGGGTGATCGCCACGAACACCAGGAACAGCGTGATGGTGAGGGTGCGGGCCGTCGAGTTCGACGCCTCCGCCGCCAGGAAGTCGCTCACTTCGCCTCCCCGGCGTCCAGGTCGGCCTTGATCTTCTCGGCCGTGGGGTCGATGTTGCGGTCGGCGTAGCGCGAGTACGCCCACGCGATGGCGAACGTGGACACGAACTGGAGCAGGCCGAAGACCAGGGCGACGTTGATGTTGCCGATGATCTTGAGGCCCATGAAACCGCGCGCGTACGCGGAGAGCAGCACGTACAGGGCGTACCAGAGGAAGAAGGCCACGGTCATCGGGAAGATGAACCGGCGGAGCGCTCGGCGGAGCCCCGCGAACTCGGCGGAGTCCTGAACGGCGATGTAGCTGCGGGCCGGGGTCGCCGGCGCGGGCTGCCGATCGGGATCCGCCGCCTGCGCGGCACTGTCGGGGACGTCGGTCGTCATGCGGAAGCTCACCACCTTCGTGGGAGTGGACTTTCGCGCACGGTAGGAGCGGTGCGGCCGGATGTGGAAGGCGCCCGCGGACGGCCGGTCGTCGGCTGCGCCGAGCGGCCGGTACGGTGCGCCCAGTGACCCGCGTCACCACCGCTCGGCGCGCGGCCCGCTCAGCCGGCCAGCGTCCGGTACCTCCCGCGGTGGTGCAGCAGCGGCCCGGTGTCCGGTCCGACCTCCACCGCCTCGATCGTGCCCCGCACCAGCAGGCCCCAGCCGAACGGCTCCGCGCCGTCGAGCCGGCAGCCCGCCCACGTTCCGCCCGGCACCGGACCGTACGGCGTCTCGTGCCACCGCTCCTGCGCGAACAGCCCGCCCGGCGCGGGCATCAGCCCGGCGAACCGGTCGGCGAGCTGCCGGTCGGCCGCCGTCAGCGGGGCCACCGCGAACCGGCCGGCGTGCTCCGCCTCCGCCCAGAACTCGCTCTCGGCGTCCACCACGCCCAGCACGCGGGCCGGGTCGCCGTCGGCCACCACCGTCGACGACACCGTCAGCCCGGCCGGCCCCGGCGTCGTCCACAGCGTGACCGGCGACGCCAGCCGCCCGCGCAGCCGGCGGGTCGGCGAGCGGTCCGCCTCCGGGGTGGCGAAGGGGTCGCTGTGGTGGATCCGGCCGCCCGGCCCGTCGGGGTTCACGCCGACCATTCTGCCGTCGCCCGCCCGGTCAGTGCCGGGGGTTGACCGCCTGGAGCAGCTCGGGCATGCGCCGGTCGAGCAGCTTGCCCGACAGGTGCGCGCCCAGGGCGTAGAACGCGCCGCCGTACACCAGCCCGACCGGCAGCGCCGCCCACAGCCAGGCGTCGCCGAGCAGCAGGCCCGCGATGACGTACGGGGCGCACAGCACCGCCGCCACCAGCATCGCCGCGAAGCTGTACAGGCTCTTGGCCATGCCGCCGCCGGACGAGATGGCGAACGGGTTCGAGGTGTCGGGCATCGCGTACGCGCCGAGGATCGACACCGGCAGCACCGCGGCGAGGCCCGTGCCGTACGCCGCGAGCAGGATGCCCGCCAGGGCCGGGATCCACTCCGGGCGCCCCGCGAGCGAGCTGATCACCACGGCGACGACTCCCATGATCGGGGCGACGTACACGGTCAGGCCGAGCACGCGGCTGTGCAGCTCGGCCCGGCCGGGAACGGCCGCGACCACGTTCGCCGCGTACGCGGTGCCCTCGTAGCCGAACTGGTTGGCCAGGTTCACGGCCGCCAGCGCCCCGACGAAGATCATCGAGATGGAGGCGGCGGTCAGGCCCGCGTCGTCGTTCGACATCGAGATCGAGATGGGCAGCACGATGCCGACCACCGCGAACGTGATGACGCCGGCCCGCCGCCGGGCCTCCCGCCACCAGTAGCGGACCTCCCGGCCGACCAGCGCGCCGAACCGGTTGCGGGGCAGCCCGCCCGCCAGCAGCCGCTGCGTCGGGGTCAGGGCGCGGCCGCGCCGGCCCACGGCCGCCGGGCCGCCGCCCGCCGCCGTGCCGATCATGGCGCTCTCCAGCGAGCGCGACCACCACGCCAGCAGGCCCGCGATGGTCACCCCGACGATCACGAGCTTCAGGGGTACGGCCCACCAGCGGCCCTCCGCCACGTCCGCGCCGAGGGTGTACGGGGCGCCCAGCGGCGTCCAGCCGACCACGGTGACCGCACCGGCGAAGCGCGCCCAGTCGGTGGCCGCGGCGCCGTTCATGACGACGAGCTGCAGCGGGGCGATCAGGGTGGCCAGCACGGCCAGCAGCACGGCGGCCAGGTCGCGGGACCGGCGCGAGCGCAGCGCCGAGGCGAACGCGCTGGTCACCGCCCGGCTCAGCGCCACACACAGCAGCAGCCCGGACACCACGCCGACGAACGCGGCCAGCCCGGCGGCGACCCCGTCGAGCAGGATCGCGCCCAGCACCAGCCCGCCCGTGGCGATCAGCGTCGCCACGGCCGGGATGCCCGTCAGCGCCGCCGCGAACAGGCCCTTGACCAGGGTGCGGCGCGGCAACGGCAGCAGCGCGAAGCGGGCCGGGTCGAGCGACTCGTCCACGCCGAAGAACACCAGCGGCAGCAGCAGCCAGCCCAGCACCAGCAGCGCCCCGCCCAGCGCCGCCGCGATGCCGTAGCCGCGCACCGAGTCCAGCGCCCCCGGCAGCATGAACAGCACGAAGCCGCCGGCCGCGAACAGCAGCGCGTAGAACACGCCCAGGACGAACAGGATGATCTTCCAGGTGGCGCCGCGCAGGCCGTTGGCCGTCACCCGCAGCTTGAGCCTGACGAAGTGCCCGGTGGAGACCGGCCGGGTGGCGGCCACCGGCAGCGCGGTCACAGCCATGCCAGCTCCGACCCGGTCGAGGTGCGGCCGCCGACGACCTCGACGAACACGTCCTCCAGGCTGCGAGCGCCGCGCACCTCGTCGATCGTGCCGACCCGCTTGATCGTGCCCGCCGCGAGGATCGCCACGTGGTCGCAGAGCCGCTCCACGACCTCCATCACGTGGCTGGAGAACACCACCGTGCCGCCGCCGGACACGTACCGCTGCAGGATGTCGCGGATCAGCGCCGCGGACACCGGGTCGACCGCCTCGAACGGCTCGTCCAGCACCAGCACCCGGGGGCCGTGCAGCAGCGCGCACGCCAGGCCGATCTTCTTCTTCATGCCGGCCGAGTAGTCGACCACGAGGGTGCGGTTGTCCGCGCCCAGCGCCAGCACGTCCAGCAGCTCCGTCGCGCGCTGGTCGACGACGCCGGGCTCCATGCCGCGCAGCAGGCCGTGGTACGCCAGCAGCTCCGCCCCGGTGAGCCGGTCGAACAGGCGCACCCCGTCGGGCAGGACGCCGAGCAGGCGTTTCGCCTCCACCGGGTCGGCCCACACGTCGTGACCGAGCACCTGCGCCTGGCCGGCGTCGGGGCGCAGCAGCCCCACCGCCATCGACAGGGTGGTGGTCTTGCCGGCGCCGTTCGGGCCCAGCAGGCCGAAGAACGAGCCGACCGGGACGTTCAGGTCCACACCCGACACTGCGAGGGTGGTGTCGAACCTCTTCACCAGGCCGTGCAGGGCCAGCGCCACGTCGTTGATCACCTCACCAACGGTATCCGCAGCTCACCGGCCCCGCGTCGGCCCGAAGTACGATCCGGGCCCGTGCCGCAGCACGAGCCCGGATTGATAGGGATTGTCAGCCGACGCGCTCGATGACGGCCCGCCGGATGAGGAACTTGCCCGGCTCGCGGACCTGCTCGAAGGCCGCGTTGTTCAGCAGCGCGCAGCTGCCGGACACGCTGGTCACCTCGACCGTCGTGGACTTGTTGTTGTCCAGGTTCGTCACCTTCAGCACCGTGCCGACGGGGTGCGTGCCGCTCGACGCGGCCGGCGCGCCGCCCTCGCCCGACAGCGTCACGGTCGAACCCTGGCAGACGACGTCACCGGACGCGGCCGGGGGAGCCGCCGCGGGCGGAGCGGCGGCCGGGGGAGCCGCCGCGTCGTCGCCGGCGTCGGCGCCACCGTCGGCGCCACCGTTCGCGCCGCCGTTGCCATTGCCGTTGCCCTGGTTGCCCCGGCCGTTGCCGTTGCCCTGGTTGCCGTTGGCGTTGCCGTTGTTGCCGTTCTCGTTCCGCCCGCCGTTGCCACCGGCATTGCCGTTGCCGTTCCCGCCGGCGTTCCCGTTGCCGCCCGCGTTCCCGTTGCCGTTGCCACCGGCATTGCCGTTCCCGCCCGCGTTGCCGTTGCCGTTGCCGCCCGCGTTCCCGTTGCCGTTCCCGCCCGCGTTCCCGTTGCCGCCGGCGTTGCCGTTGCCCGCGTCGGCCTGGACGTCAGCGGTGCACCCTGCTGTGGCGCGCCGTTGCTGAATCAGGTCGACGACCGCCTGCCGGTTGGCGATCCGGGCCTCGGCCAGCGCGTCGGGGTTCGCCCGCTGGCCGGCGATGAAGTTCAGGTTGTTGCGCAGCGCCTGGTCGAGCCCGACGCAGGACTCCGCGGCCTGACCCATCCCGGTGCTGACCGCCAGCGCCCCGCCGAGCAGCGCCGCCGCGGCCCCACCGATCACCATCTTGCGCGTCCGGCCGCTCATTCCGCGTCGATACATGCACCGCTCCTTCTCACCTCAGGGACCGCCCCGTTGCGGTACCGGGAAGTACGGGACGGCTCCGGGCGCGGGTTCACGACGCAGCGCGACGGTTCCTTAAAGCTTCTTTAGCGCGATCTCCGGGGCGTGCAGGCGCAGCATCGTGGCGCCGACGTCCGCCGGGACGCGGGCGCGGGTCAACAGCGAACCCACCACCATCACCGTGAACGCGAGCGGCACCGTCCACGCCGCGGGCTGCCCCAGCAGCGCCGCCGGCCAGCCCGACAGGGGCGGCCCCGCCACCGTCATCAGCACCGCCAGCATCGCCGCGCCGCCGCCGGCCAGCACGCCCGCCGCCGCGCCGGCGTCGGTCAGGCCGCGCCACCAGATGCCGAGGACCAGCAGCGGGCAGAAGCTCGACGCCGCCACCGCGAACGCCAGCCCGACCACCTGCGACACGTCCAGGCCGGAGACGCCCAGCGACAGCGCCATCGGCACCGACGCCGCCAGCAGCGTCGCCGCCCGGAAGTCGCGCACCGAGCCGCGCCGGGCCGTGCCGTTGGTGTCGCCGTGCAGCACGTCGGTGAACAGCACCCCGGCCACGCTGGTCAGCAGGCCCGAGCTGGTGGACAGGAACGCGGCCAGCGCGCCCGCCGCCACCAGCGCGCCGAGCAACCGGCCCGTCGTCCCGCCGCCCAGGGCCGCCTCCGGCAGCAGCAGCACCACCGCGTCGGTCTGCCCCGTCATCAGCAGCTGCGGGGTGTAGATGCGGCCCAGCACCCCGTACAGCGTGGGCAGCAGGTAGAACAGGCCGACCAGGGCCAGCACGACCAGCGTGGTGCGGCGGGCGCTGGCGCCGTCCGGGTTCGTGTAGAACCGCACCAGGACGTGCGGCAACCCCATCGTGCCGAGGAACGTGGCGAGGATCAGCGAGTACGTGGCGAACAGGCCGCGGTCGCCCGCCCCGGGATCCCCGGGCAGCAGCCAGTCCAGGCCGTGCCGTGCGTCGACGCCCGACACCTGGGGCGCCGGGTCGCCCGGCTCATAGGTCAGGACGGTGCCGGCGCGTACCTCCTCGGTCGTGCCGTCGGGCAGGGTGAGGGTGGCGTCGTTCTCGACCACGACGGTGGTCGCCACCGCGAACGTCGGCTCCGGCGGCGTCACCGCGGGCCGCCCGTCGGCCTGCCACTGCATCAGCAGGAACACCACAGGGACGGCCAGCGCGGTCAGCTTCAGCCAGTACTGGAACGCCTGCACGAACGTGATGGCGCGCATGCCGCCCAGCGCCACGTTCGCGGTGACGACGACCCCGACGACGACGGCGCCCAGCGCGTACGGGCTGCCCGTCACCGTGGCCAGCGTCAGCCCGGCGCCCTGCAGCTGCGGCACCAGGTACAGGCAGCCGATACACACCACGAACACCGTCGCCAGCCGCCGCAGCCCCGGCGAGTGCAGCCGCACCGTGCAGAAGTCGGGCAGCGTGAACGCCCCCGACCGGCGCAGCGGCGCCGCCACGAACAGCAGCAGCGCCAGGTACCCGGCCGCGAACCCCACCGGGTACCAGAGCACGTCGACGCCGTACTTGAGCACCAGCCCGGCGACGCCGAGGAAACTGGCCGCCGACAGGTACTCGCCGCTGATCGCCGCCGCGTTCCACGCCGGGCTCACCGACCGCGACGCCACCAGGAAGTCGGACGTGGTGCGGGCGAACCGCAGCCCGTACAGCCCGATGCCGACCGTCACCAGCGTGACCACCACCAGGGTGGGCACGACGTACGGGTTCACCGGTCCCGCTCCCGCGCCACCACGGCGGCGAAGTCCTGCTCGTTGCGCTCGGCCAGGCGCACGTACGCCAGGCCCACCACCACCAGGAACGGGAACGCCGCCGCCCCGAGCAGCAACCACGGCAGCGTGACGCCGACGACCTTCGCCTGCCCCACGTCCGGTGCCACCACGAACAGCAGCGGCAACCCGCCCAGCCCGACCACCACGACGAGCGCCATCCGCAGGGCGAGCGCGAGCTGCGCCCGGACCAGCCCGCGCACCAGGGCGGCCGTCACCGGGGTCTGGCCGCCGGCGGGCTCCGCGGGCGGCTCCCGGTTCGCGGCCTGGGCCAGCACGACCCGGGTACGCCGCCCGCCCGCGCCCGGGTCGTCACCGCCTGGCCCGCTCGCGCCGGGCCCGCTCGCGCCTGGCCTGCTCGCGCCGGGCCCGCTTGCGCCGGGCCCGCTCGTGCCGGGCCCGCTCGCGCCGGGCCTGCTCGTGCCGGGCC
>NZ_BOOY01000010.1 GCF_016863475.1 Spirilliplanes yamanashiensis | reverse complement strand
GCCGGGCCCGCTCGTGCCGGGCCCGGCTGCGCCGGCGTCGGCTGCCGGGCCAGGGGTGGGCGGGTCGGTGCGCGGCGGGTCGGCGCCGGGCATGGTCATGGTGCGGAGTCTTGCGGGTTGCGGGGCGATGTCAAGGCGCCGCCGCGCCGTCAGTCCACCGGGCACCCCAGCGGCTTCCCGCTCACCGAGATGCCGGTGAGCAGCGGGCGGGCGCGCTCGCGGGCCAGGTTGAACTCGTACCACGACTCCCTGGTCAGGTTGAGCGGGGAGGCGTTCTCGCCGAGCAGGCACAGGCGCAGGTGGGCGGGCGCCCGGTCCAGGGCGGGCACCGCGTCGGCGGAGAGGTTGCGCAGGTACCAGACGTCCACCGGGCCGTGGTTCAGGTTGTACTCGGCGATCGTGCGGTCCGGGTCGACGGCGGCGAGGCCGAGCAGCGCCGCGACGCCCGCGGCGAGCACCGCCCGGGGCAGCCACGGCGCGCGCAGCCGGACGCCCGCGATCAGCACCATGACGAACACCGCGCCCAGCCACAGCTCGCACGCGAACACCAGGATCCGCAGCCGGGTCAGCCCGTACGCGTCGGCGTACACCCCCATCCGGTACAGCGCGGACGCGACGATGAGCAGGGTCAGCCCGGCGAGCAGCCCGAGCAGGACGCGGACGACGGTGCGGTCGCCCCGGCCGGCGCGCGGCGCCCAGCGGACCGCACCGGCCAGCACCAGCAGCGTCAGCCCGGTGACGACGAGCAGCTGCCAGAACCCGGCGCGGGCGTACTCCGCGTAGGTCAGCCCGGCGGTCCGCAGCACGTGCCCCGCGCCGCCGAACAGCACGGTGGCCTGCACCGCCACGAACGCGGCGAACAGCAGGACCAGCGCCGCCAGCGGGACGAGCCACTCCAGGCGGCGCACCGGCCGGTATTGCGGCACGTCCAGGTGCGCGGTCGCCGGCGGGGCGGCCCGCCAGTACGCGGCCCCGGCGACGGCCGCCGTGAGGACCGGGAACAGCAGCGCCCAGCGCGCCACCGTGCCCGCGTCGAGGGTCGGCAGCAGGGACGACACCAGTTCGGCGAACGCCGGGTCCGCCGACGCGAACAGCCCCCCGAACACCAGCAGCAGCACGGCCGCGACGGCGGCGGTCAGCGCGTACCGGGCGCGCGTGCCGTCGCCGCGGCGCAGGACGGCGGCCCCGCGGCTCAGCCACGGCAGGGCGCGCAGCGCCGCGATGGGCTGGCCGGCGACCGTCCAGGCCACCGCCCGCACCGACCGCCCGCCGCCGACGGCCAGCGCCGCCGTGAACAGCGACGCCAGCACGCACAGCGCGAACAGCCACCCCGCCGCCCGGAACGTGCCCACGGTCAGCAGCGCCAGCGTGGCCGCCGCCCACCCGATGCGGTCGGCGTGCCGGGCGGGCGGCTTCGCGGGGATCAGCGCGGGCGGCATCCGGTCGGGCGCGGCGGCGCGGCCGGCGACGGCGAGCGCCGCGGCGGCGCCCGTGCCCGCGACCACCCACCCCATGCCGGGCCGGTCGAGCGGCAGGGCGAGCGTGCCGAGCGCGGCGGCCCCGAACACGGCGACGACGGCGGCCGGCGGCGCGGGCCGCGCCGGCCCGGGCCAGCGCCGCCAGGTGACGGGCTGCCACGGCCCGTGCGCCGGCTGCAGGTGCAGTGGCGCCTGTCCCTCGGCGCCGGCCGCCTGCTGGAGGGCGGCGGTCTGCCGCCCGTGGGCCCACGCCGCCCCGGTGCCACCCGGCGGCGGGCCGGGCTGCGGCACCGGCCCGGGGTGGGGTGGGAAGGCCGACGGCCCGGCAGCGGCCGACGGCCCGGAAGCGGGTGGCGGCGCCGCAGCGGGCGGGGGCCCGGCCGGCGGCGGAGCGGGTTCGTCCGCGGCGGGGGGTGTGGTCGTCATCGGGTGCGCCTCCTGGAAGCGGGTGTACGGCATCGCCCGGCCGCCCGGCGGAGAGAGCCCGCGGACCGGTCATGACAGTGCGGTCGAGGCCTACGTGGAGCCGGTCAGCGCCGGTGTCGTGGCGCCCGGCAGGCGGACGTGGACGTGGCAGCCGGGGGCGCCGTCGTCGTCGGCCGGGTCGACGACGGCGATCGTGCCGTGGTGCAGCTGGACGACCCAGCGGGCGATGGCCAGGCCCAGGCCGGTGCCGCCGCCGGTGGCGCGTTCGCCGCGGGTGAAGCGTTCGAAGACGCGGTCGCGTTCGGTGGCGGGGATGCCGTCGCCGGAGTCGGCGACGGCGAACAGCAGGTCGTCGTCCTGGCGTTCGACCCGGACGCGGACGGTGCCGCCGGGCGGGCTGTGCCGGGCCGCGTTGTCGAGGAGGTTGGCGAAGACCTGGTGGAGGCGTTCCGGGTCGCCGGGGACGGTGAGCCGCTCATCGCGCACGTCGAGTTCGAACCGCACGTCGCGGCCGCCGCCGGCCGCGTTGACCCGGGCCTCGGCGACGACCTGGCGCAGGAAGCCCGCCACCGCGATGGTCTCCCGCTGCATCGGCACGACCCCGGCATCGAGGCGGGACAGGTCGAGCAGTTCGGCGACGAGGCGGCCGAGGCGTTCGGTCTGGGCGAGGGCGGTGCGCATCTCGGCGGGGGACGGCTGGGCGACGCCGTCGACCACGTTCTCCAGCAGGCCGCGCAGGGCGGTGATGGGGGTGCGCAGCTCATGGGACACGTTGGCGATGAGTTCGCGGCGCTGCCGGTCGGCGGCGGCCAGGTCGCTGGCCATCTGGTTGAACGCGGCGGCCAGTTCGCCGACCTCGTCGCGGGAGTGGGTGCGGACCCGGCGGGTGTAGTCGCCGTGCGCCATCTCCCGGGCGGCGACGGTCATCTGGCGCAGCGGCACGATCGCCCCGTGCGCCATGACCTGGAGCGTGACGAGCGCCAGCGCGACGGCGACGGCGAGGAACGACGCCCGTAGTGGGATCCACTCCAGGCTGTACCACAGCACGAGCAGGCCGACGCCGCCCGCGAACCCGAGCGCCAGCGACAGTTTCGCCTTGATGGAGCGCACCGGGTCGAGCGGGCGGGGCAGCCACCCGAACACCGCCCCGGCGATGCGGCGCAGCCGGCTCACCGGCCGACCTCCAGCGCGTACCCGACGCCGTGCACGGTCCGGATGAGGTCGGCGCCGAGCTTGCGGCGCAGGCCCTTGATGTGGCTGTCGACGGTGCGGGTGCCGGACGCGTCGGCCCAGCCCCACACGTCCGCCAGCAGGCGTTCGCGGGGCAGCACGGTGCGCGGCCGCCCGGCGAGGTGCACGAGCAGGTCGAACTCGGTGGGGGTCAGGTGCGCCTCGACGCCGGCCCGGGTGACGCGCCGCTCGGCGCGGTTGATCTCCAGGTCGCCGAGGACGATGGGCGGCTCGCCGCCGGCCGCCTTCGTCATGCGCCGCAGCAGGGCGTGCACCCGCGCGGCCAGCTCGCGCATGGAGAACGGCTTGGTGAGGTAGTCGTCGGCGCCGACGGCCAGGCCGACGAGCAGGTCGGTCTCGTCGTCGCGGGCGGTCAGCATGAGGACGGGCACGGGCCGCTCGGCCTGCAGGCGGCGGCACACCTCCAGCCCGTCGAAGCCGGGGAGCATCACGTCGAGCACGACGGCGTCCGGCCGCAGCCGGCGGGCTGCCTCGACGGCGCCGGGGCCGTCGCCGGCGACGTGCACGGCGAAGCCCTCGGCCCGCAGCCGCGCGGCCACCGCGTCGGCGATCGTCCGCTCGTCCTCGACGACCAGAATCGTCCGCTGCACGTGCCACCCCTGTCGCTCCGGTGGACCGACCGGGTCGTACGCCCCCGTGCCGCACGACCCGACCGGCCGCCGCACCCCGTCGACTGACTTTCTAGCCTGCCGGGGCAAGCGGCCCTGTCGACAAGCAGCTTATGGATCACCCGTGGTGGCCCGGGGGTGGCGTTGTGAACAACCTGTGGAGAAACCCGCCCTGTGGACAAGCCTGTGGATAACTCAGCGGGTCCAGTCCTGCTTCGCCGCGCGGACCAGCCGGTCCTTCAGCTCGCGGGTGTGCCGGCGGCTGACCGGCAGCTCGGTGCCGTCGACCACGACGACGTACCCGGAGTTGGTGAGCCGCAGCTCGGCGATCAGGGCGAGCTGCACGAGGAACGACCGGTGGATGCGCACGAACCCGGCGTCCGCTCACCGCTCGGCCAGCGTCGCCAGCGACACCCGCACCAGGTGCGACGCGTCGAGGGTGTGCAGGCGGGCGTAGTCGCCCTGCGCCTCCACCCAGCGCACCGCCGACCGGGGCAGCATGCGGGTGGTGCCGGCCAGCTCGACGGGGATGGTCGGGTCGGGCGGGGCGGCGGCCGGCGCCGGTCGGGGCGCGGGCCGCACCTCGGCGACGCGGCGCAGGGACTCGGCGAGCCGCTCCCGGCGCACGGGCTTACGGACGTAGTCGGTGACGCCCAGGTCGAACGCGTCGACGGCCCCGTCGTCGTACGCGGTGACGAAGACGATCGCGGGCGGCCGGGAGAACCGGCGCAGCACCCGGGCCAGTTCCATGCCGTCGAGGCCGGGCATGCGGATGTCGAGGAACACGGCGTCGACGTCGGTGTCGCGCAGTACCCGCAGCGCGTCGGTGGCGTCGCCGGCGGTGTGCACGGCGGCGACGCGTTCGTCGGCGCGCAGCAGGTACGCCAGCTCGTCCAGGGCGGGCGGCTCGTCGTCGACGGCAAGCACGGTCAGGTGGCCGGTCACGACGCCCGTACCCCCGGGTGGAACTTCGGCAGCCGGATGCTGACCTTGGTGCCGGCGCCCAGCGCGGTCTCCACGACGAGCCCGTACTGGTCGCCGAAGACCGACCGCAGCCGCTCGTCGACGTTCGACAGCCCGACGTGCTGGCCGTCGCCGTCCCCCGCGGCCGCGGCGGCCACGCCCGCGGCCAGTGACTCCGGGTCCATCCCCACGCCGTCATCCTCGACCGTGATGTGGCACTCGGCGCCCGCGTCCCGGGCCTCGATGCTCACCATACCGACGCCCGGTTTGCGCGACAGTCCGTGCCGGACGGCGTTCTCGACCAGCGGCTGCAGGCACAGGAACGGCAGGCCGACCGGCAGCACCTCGGGCGCGATCAGCAGCCGCACCTGCAGCCGGTCGCCGAACCGGGCCCGCTCGATGGTGAGATAGCGGTCGATGGCGCGCAGCTCCTCGGCGAGCGTCGTGAACTCGCCGTGCTGCCGGAACGAGTACCGGGTGAACTCGGCGAACTCGAGAATCAGCTCGCGGGCCCGCTCGGGGTCGGTGCGCACGAACGAGGCGATCGCCGTCAGCGCGTTGTAGATGAAGTGCGGGCTGATCTGCGCGCGCAGCGCCCGTACCTCGGCCTTGGCGAGCCGCTCGCGCGACGAGTCCAGCTCGGCCACGGCGAGCTGCGAGCCCGCCCAGCGGGCGGTCTCGCGCGTCGCCTGCACCAGACCGGGAGCCGGCGGGTCGTCGGCGATCGCGATCAGCGCGGCCGCCGCGCGCCGCCGCGGCGCCAGCAGGGGTACGACCACAGCGCCCCGCACCACGCAGTCCACCCGGTCGCACGGCAGGTCGGCCTCGCTCAGCACGGCCGACCGCTGCCCGGCGATGACCTTGCGGGTGGCGGCGACGAGCTGGTCGGCGTGGTGCTGCCCGCGCCCGTCGCAGGCCAGCACCTTGTCGGCGTCGGCGACGACCACCCCCACCGCCCCGATGAGCGTCCGCAGGTGCCGCACGGCCCGGGCGGCGGACGCGGCGGTCAGCCCGTCCCGCAACGGCTCGGCGGCCAGCGACGCGGTGTGCAGCACGTCGTAGGTGGCCCGCTGCATGGCCGTGGCGATGCCCCGCCGGGCCCGCAACCGCAGAACCGCCACCACGGCGCCGGCGAGCGCGGCGACGAGCGCCAGCACGGCCAGCACGGTCGGCAGGTCAGCCCTCACGCGGGCATCCTGCCACGGTCGGCTCAGAGGGTGGCGAGGACGAACGACAGCACGAACCCGGCGGTGGTGGCGAGCGCGACCGTCGGCCCGCCCTTCTCGTACGCCTCCGGCATCAGCGTGTCGGCCAGCGACGCCAGCACCGCGCCCGCCGCGAACGCCAGCGGCAGCGAGATCGTCTCCGGGTCGGCGCCGGACAGCGGCCCCGCCCCGACGACCACGGCGACGGTGAGCAGCGCCGCGCACGCCAGCCACGTGCCGAGGATGAACGTCTGCGAGCGGCCCTGCGCCCGCATGGACGCGCTGCCGACCAGCGCCTCCGGGAAGTTCGACACGAAGATCGCCGCGAGCAGCGCCAGCCCGCCGGTCCCCTCGCCCAGCGAGACCCCCAGCGCCACGTTCTCGGGTACGCCGTCGAGCGTCACCGCGGCCAGCAGAGCCAGCCCGGCCGCCCCGGACCGCGACGCCGCCGACGCCGCCCGGTCGCTGGCGGCGGCGTCCGGGTCGAGCTTCTCGCTGCCGTGCTCCTCCGGCCGGCCGCCGCGCGCCACCCGGTCGAGCCAGGCGCTGAGCACGGTGAACACGACCGCCCCGACGATCAGCCCGAGCGCGGCCCGCCAGATCCCGCCGTGCTCGTACGCGTCCTCGAACAGCTCGAACGACAGGGCGGTGATGAGCGCCCCGGCCGCGAACGCCAGCATGACGGCCAGCACCCGCTTCGGCAGCTGGACCCGGGCGCCCACCACCGCGCCGATGACCAGCGCGCTGGAGGCGATGACCCCGAAGATGAGCGCTTCCATGCCGCTCTGTTACCCGGCGATTCCGATTTCGACCGCGGTGGATGCTCCGGCCTCGCGATCGGTGGCCGCGGTGCGGCGCCACGCCCCGCGAGCCGGAAGCAGGGTGTCGAGGGCGACCCGGCAAGGTTCCGGGGGTGGGGTGGCCCACGGAGGGATCAAGCCTGACCGCCCGGAGTGGGCCACCCCACCCCCGGAACCGACCCACCGCAACCGGCCCGGAAACCGCTAGTAGGCGCCCTTGCGCTTGAGCACGACCCAGATCGTCCGCCACAGGATGGCGAGGTCGTAGGTGAGCGACCAGTTGTCGACGTAGTAGAGGTCGAGGCGCACGGCCTCGTCCCACGACAGCTCGGAGCGCCCGCTGACCTGCCACAGCCCGGTGATGCCCGGCCGCACGAGCAGTCGCCGGCGGACGTCGCCGAGGTAGTCGCCGTCGTCGGCGGGCAACGGGCGGGGGCCGACGAGGGACATCTCGCCCTTGAGGACGTTGATGAGCTGGGGGAGTTCGTCGAGGGAGGTGGCGCGCAGCTTCTTGCCCATGGGGAAGATGCGGGGGTCCTCGCGCATCTTGAACAGCATGCCGTCGCCCTCGTTGAGTTCCTCGAGGGTGGCGCGGCGCTCCTCGGCGTCGACGGTCATGGTGCGGAACTTCCAGACCCGGAAGGTGCGGCCCTCGTGGCCGACGCGGGGCTGGCGGAAGAAGACCGGGCCCTTGGGGTCGCTGACGCGGATGCAGATGGCGATGACCAGCAGCAGCGGCGACAGGATGAGCAGGCCGGCGGCGGCGGCGACGCGGTCGAGGAGGTTCTTGGCGAGCCAGCCGATGCCGCTGAGGGTGGGTTCCTCGACGTGCAGCAGGGGCAGGCCCTCGATGGGCCGGATGTGGACGCGCGGCCCGGCGATGTCGGTGAGCTGGGGGGCGACGACGAGGTCGACGCCGGTGCCTTCGAGCTGCCAGGCGAGGCGGCGCAGTTCGCCGGGTTCGGCGCTGGCGGAGCCGCAGACGGCGATGGTGTCGGCGCCGACCTCGCGGACGAGGGCGAGGACGTCGCGGCCCGCGTACACGGGGACGGGGGTCTCGACGCCGCGGGCGGCGGCGTAGCCGTCGGTGAGGTGGATGGCGACGGGGATGAGGCCGGCGGCGGGGCTGCGGGTGACGGCGGTGTAGACCTCGAGGGCCTCGGGAAGGGTGCCGACGAGCACCATGCGGTGGGCGCCGTGGCCGGTGCGGCGGCGGGCGACGTGCAGCACCTGCCGGGCGCCGTAGCGGCAGAGCAGGATGAGGACCATGGCGCCGACGAGGACGGAGCCGACGGTGGCGCGGGACAGGTCGGTCTTGGTGGCGAACGCGACGAACGAGACGCTGGCGGCGACGACGACGAAGGCGCGGACGACCCGTTTGAACTCGTCGCTGCCGAGGCCGAGGTAGCGCCGGTCGTAGCTGCCGCTGCCCCAGAGCACGATGAGCCAGGCGGTGGGCAGGGCGAGGTAGGCGACGAGGTTGAAGACGCCCTCCTGGCCCTGGAAGCCGGCGCCGGCCTGTTCGAAGGTGGTGACGGCGAGCCAGCTGGCGAGGACGGCGCAGGCGTAGTCGAGGACGAGCAGCACGGCGATGTACGGCCGGTGCCAGCGGGACACCCGCCGGTGTGAGCGGGTCCAGGCGGAGCGGGGCACGCCGTTGCGCGGCGGCTGCTCCTGCCACTCGAAGCTGTCGTAACGCAACGTGCTGCTCCGGCTGCTGTCGGTTACCGGGCGTTGGAGGCTCGTCGTCACCTGACCTACGTCCTCCCGCACGACTCGCGTCGCCCAACCTTCCGTGGGACCGGGCCACTATACCGATGGATGCAGCCTCCGGTGCGGGCGAACTGACCGGTTCGTGTCCCGAATGTGCCCCGTCACCGAATCAGCTTGGACAGTCTCCGGTCGGCGAGTGGCTTGCCGTTGGTCTGGCAGGTGGCGCAGTACTGCAGGCTGGAGTCGGCGAACGAGACCTCACGGACCGTGTCGCCGCAGACGGGGCACGGTAACCCGGTGCGAGCGTGGACGCGCAGTCCCGCCCGCTTCTCGCCCTTCAGCTCGGCCGCCTTCTGCCCCACTGAACGGGCCACCGCGTCGGTCAGCAGCTGGCGGGTCGCCGCGTACAGCCGGGCCATCTGCTCGTCGGTCAGCTTGTTCGTCAGCGCGAACGGCGACAGCCGCGCCAGGTGCAGGATCTCGTCGGAGTAGGCGTTGCCCACCCCGCACAGCACCTCCTGGTCGGTCAGCACGCCCTTGACCTGCCCGCGCCGGCCCCGGATGCGCTCGGCGAACGTGTCGGCGTCCACGTCGAGCACGCCCGGCCCGAGGCGCGCGATGCCCGGCACGAGGCGCGGGTCGGTCACCAGGTAGGCGTTGAGCGACTTGCGGGTGCCCGCCTCGGTCAGGTCGAAGCCGGAGCCGTCGTCGAGCCGGATCCGCAGCGCGATCGGGCCCTTGCCCGGCTTCAGCGGGGCGGCGCCCGGGAACGCCTCGCGGTAGTGCAGCCAGCCCGCCCGGGCCAGGTGGGTGACGAGGTGCAGCTCGTCGCCGAGGTGCACGTCGAGGAACTTGCCGTGCCGGGACGCCCCGGTGACCTCCAGGCCCGTGGCCGCGGTGGGCGGCGGGTCGAACGTCTTCATCACGTTGAACGCCACCACCTCGAGGCGCTCGACGCGCCGGCCGACCGCGCGGTCACGCAGGTACGCGGCGAGGGCTTCGACCTCGGGCAGCTCAGGCACGGGTTCACGGTAACGCGGGGGGCTAGGCTGCGACACCGTGAAGGTGGTCGTCGCACACAACCGGTACCGCACGGGCCAGCCGTCGGGCGAGAACGTCATCGTCGACGCGGAGATGGCGCAGCTGCGCGCCGCGGGCGTCGAGGTGATCCCGTTCCTGCGCGAGTCCGACGCCATCGCCACCATGTCGAAGGGCGAGAAGGCGCTGCTGCCGATCTCGCCGATCTGGAACCGGTCCGCCCAGCAGGACCTCGCGCGGGTCATCGGCGAGCACCGGCCCGACCTGCTGCACCTGCACAACCCGTACCCGCTGCTCTCGCCCTGGGTCGTGCGCACCGCGCACGCGCACGGCGTGCCGGTGGTGCAGACCGTGCACAACTACCGGCAGGTGTGCTCGTCGGGCCTGTACTTCCGGGACGGCCACGTCTGCCACGACTGCCGCGACAAGGCGTTCGGGCTGCCCGCGATCCGGCACCGGTGCTACCGCGACTCCGCGCTGCAGAGCGCCCTGATGGCCACCACGCTGGCCGTGCACCGGCCGACGTGGAAGTCGGTCGACCGGTACGTGGCGCTCACCGACGGCATCGCCTGGCACCTGCGCGACTACGGCATCCCGCGCGAGCGCATCACGGTCAAGCCGAACGCGATCGACGACCCGGGCGAGCCGGCCCCGCCCGGCGACGGCTTCCTCTACTTCGCCCGGCTCAGCCCGGAGAAGGGCGTCGGGCTGCTGCTCGACGCCTGGCGGCGGCACCCCGACGGCGCGCTGGGCACGCTGCGCGTCGCGGGCGACGGCGAGCTGCGCCCGCTGGTCGAGGCGGCCGCCACAGAACGCTCCGACGTGGAGTACCTCGGCATCCTCGACCGGGCCGGCATCCAGGCCGCGCTGCGCGCCACCGCCGTCGTGGTCGCCGTGCCCACCTGGCACGACGTGCTGCCGACCGTCGTCATCGAGGCGTTCGCCGCGGGCCGGCCCGTCCTGGGTACGGCGATGGGCGGCATCCCGTACCTGATCGGGCACTCCGGCGGCTGGACGGTCGAGCCGACGGCGGACGCGGTGGCGGCGGCGCTGCCCGCGGCCCGGGCGGGCGCGGCGGCGGCCGCCCCGGCGGCGCGGGCCCGCTACCTGGACACCTTCCATCCCGACGTGGTCACCCGGCAGCTCATCGACATCTACGCCGATTCATACGCTTCTCACAGGTAGATCACCGCCGAAACAGGGAACGTTGGCGGCGTGGCGGAGACGGACGAGACACGACAGGCCTGGTCCCGGCGGCAGCTGCTGATCGCCGGCGGCGGCGCGGCCGCGGCGGCCGTGGCCGGCGGCGGCGCGGGGTGGGCGCTGCGCCGGCCCGCGGAGACGGCGCAGCCCGCGGCGGAACCGGCGGCGGCGCCCCCGCGCTACCGCTCCCGCCCCGACCTGAACGCGCTGCCCCAGGTCACCGTCACCACCGCGGCGGCGGGCGCCGCGTCCGGGTACGTGTTCCTCACCCCGGCCTCCGGCAAGGGCCTGTGGGGACCGCTCATCGTCGACGACGCCGGCGAGCCCGTGTGGTTCCGCAAGGTCCCCGACCCGGCCACCGTCGCCATCGACTTCAAGGCCCAGCGGTACCGCGGCAAGCCCGTCCTGACCTGGTGGGAGGGCACGATCGGGGGCACCGGCGGGCAGGGCGTCGGCCAGGGCGAGTTCGTGATCGCCGACCAGGCGTACCGCGAGATCACCCGGGTCCGGGCCGCCGGCACCGAGCAGGCCGACCAGCACGACTTCGTCATCACCGGCGACGACACCGCGCTGTTCTGGGTGTACGACCCGGTGCCGCGCGACCTGTCCGCGCTGGGCGGGCCCGCCGACGGCGTGCTGCACGACGGCCTCATCCAGGAGATCGACATCGCCACCGGGCGCGTCGTGTGGCAGTGGCGGGCGAGTGACCACGTCGACCTCGACGAGTCGTACGCGCCGCTGCCGCAGGGCGAGAGCGCGAAGCTCCCCTACGACTACTTCCACGCCAACTCCGTGGGCGTCGACGCCGACGGCGACATCCTCGTCTCCGCCCGGCACACCTGGGCCTGCTACAAGATCGCCAGGCGGTCCGGCGAGATCCGGTGGCGGCTCGGCGGCAAGCGGTCCGACTTCCCGCTGGACGAGCGGTCCACGTTCTCCTGGCAGCACGACGTGCGGCGGCGCCGCGACGGGGCGTACAGCCTGTTCGACAACGGCGCCGGCGTCACCAAGGAGCGCGACTACTCCCGCGGCCTGGTGCTGCGCCTCGACGAGGCCGCCCGCACCGCCACGTTCGTCCGCGAGTTCGTGCAGGAGCAGCGCGTGTCCGCGCCGACGCAGGGCTCGTTCCGCGAGCTGTCCGACGGCGGCTCCTTCGCCGGCTGGGGCCAGAGCCCGCACTTCACCGAGTACGCGCCCGACGGCACCGTCCGCTTCGGCGGGCACCTGCCGCTGGACAACCAGTCGTACCGGGCGTACCGGATGGACTGGGAGGGCCTGCCCACCGACCAGCCGGCGCTCGGCGTGCGGGTCGAGAACGGCGCCGTGATCGTCAGCGCCAGCTGGAACGGCGCGACGAAGGTGGCCCGGTGGCGGGCCCGCGCCGGCGGCCAGCCCGGCCGCGACACCCTCGCCGCCGTGGCGGAGACCGCGCGCACCGGCTTCGAGACCACCCTCACCGTGCCCGGCACCCCGGAGTACGTGGTGGCCGAGGCGCTCGACGCCGCCGGCAACGTGCTCGGCACCAGCTCGGCGGTGCCCGTCCGGATCTAGCCGGGCGAGCCTGGCGCGCGGTCGCTAGGCTGCCGCCCCGTGAGCCCGCTTCCCGTGCGCCGCGCCGCCCTCGCCGCCGCCGCCGTCCTCTGTGTCCTCCTGCCCGCCGCGCCCGCCGGCGCGGCGCCCGGCGACATCCCCGGCACCCCCACGGAGTACTACTCCGCCGGGTCCGCCGACACGCAGCCGATCCACCCGTCCGCCGGCGGCTGGTCGGTGGTCGCGAACGACGACACCCCGATGCGGCTGCGCCGGGCGCTGCCGGTGTTCGTGCCGCCGCGGCCCCTCTTCCCGGTGCTCACCGAGGCGGTGCCCGGCACCGGCTGGGTGGCGGCCTACCACGGCCCCGGGGGCCGCGCGCCGGGCGAGCGGCTGCGGGTCGAGTCCTACCGGCAGGGCCCGGTCGGGCACTACACCGTCCAGTTCATCGACGGTGGCACCGAGGTGCTCCCGGACAGCGCGTTCACCGTCGGCGTGGAGAAGGCGCGCTGGCTGGCCGACCTGCGGCACGTGCGCCTGACCCGGGGCCGGCGCGTGACGGTCACGGTGACCGGCGGCGCGGCCGAGTCGGTCAGCGTGCTGCGGTTCGACCCGGCGCGCCCGACGTCCGCCGTGCAGAACTGGAACGACGCCCTGCACAACGAGTACATCGGCAAGGCCGAGCCCGACCACGTCACCACGTTCTCGTTCACCGCCGACGTGGACGGTGTGTACGGCCTGCTGTTCCGCCGGCTGGGCTACTACGCGGACACCGCCGAGGTGACCCTCAGCACGAGCTGATCGGCCCCCCGCGGTGCGTCAGCGCAGCGACTCGCGGCCCGAGAACAGGATGCTGGCGCCCAGGAAGCCGCCGTTGACCAGCGTGAACGCCGCCACGACCCAGATCGTCCAGCTCGGCATGACGGTCAGCACCAGCCCGGCGGCCAGAATGACCGCGCCGTAGTCGCGGACCAGCTTCAGCACCCGCACCGGCAGCGACGTCGAGGTGACGATGCTGGCCGCCTGCGGGCCGTGCTGCATGACGCTGGTGACCAGGTTGACCATCCAGGTGCCCGCGAACGCGGCCAGCAGCCACGCCGGCGTCTCCGGCACCTGCGCCTCCGCGGTCGCGGCCAGCGCCGCCACCAGGGCGATCTGGCCGGCGACGTCGCACAGCACGTCGACCCGGCCGCCCGCGGCGCTGGTCTGGCCGGTGACCCGGGCGAGCTGGCCGTCGGCGCAGTCCAGCGCGTACGCGGCCTGCCAGCCGAGCAGGGCGAGCAGCCCGATCGCCCAGAACGGCACCCGGCCGTCGGCCACCGGCTCGGCCGCGGCCACGACGACCGCCGAGACCAGCACGCTCAACCCCAGGTTGGCCACCGTGAGCACGGTCGGCGCCAGCCGCCGGTGGTACGCCCACAGCGCGACGCGCGCGCCGAGCCGCTGGCTGACCGCCTCGCTGAACAGCCCGCCGCCCCGGTTGACCCGGTAGAAGTCGGCGACCGTGGGGGCGTTCGGGTCAGTGGTCGGCGACGGCGTCGACATACTCGCCCATCTTCCTGCGGATCTGGGCCGGCTCCAGGGCCAGGTGCTCCAGGATCGTGTACCGGTCGGGGCGGGTGCGCGGCGCGAACTCCACCGCGTCGACGAAGTGGTCGTCGCTGATGCCCAGGTCGAGGTGGGTGCGCGGCAGCTCGTGCCGGGCCAGGCACTCGGCCATCTGGACGAACCGGCGCTCGTCGCCGCGCAGGAACGTGCAGAACAGCGCCCCGAGCCCGGCCAGCTCGCCGTGCGACGCGGTGCCCGGCAGCAGCGAGTCGACGGCGTGCATGATCTCGTGGCAGCCGCCGCTGCACGGGCGGCTGCTGCCGCACACCGCCATCGCCAGCCCGCTGGAGATGAGCGCCTCGGCGAGCACGGTGACGAACGGGTCGTCCTGCATGCCGCCCGGCATGGTCAGGACGGCCTCGGCGCCGACCCGGGCCAGCGACGCGGCCAGGCCGTCGACGGGCTCGCCGCGCACCTCGCGGGCCAGCTCCCAGTCGGCCAGGGCGCTGATGTTGCTGATGACGTCGCCGACGCCGGCGCGGTTGTGCCGCTCGGGCCCGTCCTCGACGAAGTCGAGGTCGACGATGACCGCGATCGGGATGTGCACCCCGTACGAGCCCTTGATGCCGTCGTTGACCAGCGACGCGACCGGCGACGCGATGCCGTCGTTGGCGAGGCTGGTGGCGACCGACACCATCGGCATGCCCCACCGGGTGGCCGCGTACTTCGCCGTGTCGATGGTCTTGCCGCCGCCGATGCCGACGACCGCGTCGTACGACCGCGACCGCAGCTTGCCGGCCAGCTCGACCGCCGAGTCGAGGGTGCCCCCGGCGGCCGTGTAGACGTCGGCGGAGCCCAGGTTGGGCTTGATCAGTTCGGCGATCTTCTCGCCCTGGCCCGGTCCGACCACCACCGCGACGTCGCCGCCGGCGGAGATGCGGCCGTCGGCCAGGATCCGGCCGAGGTCGGCGACCGCGCCCCGCCGCACGTCGATGTGCAGCGGCGCCATGATCGTCCGAGCTAGTAGCGGCATGCGATGTCCCGCGCCTTGGCCAGGTCCTCGTGGTTGTCGACCTCGACCCACGGGATGTCGCCGATGGTGGCCGCGCGCACCTCGCCGCCCCGGTTCGCGTACTCCTGGTAGCCGTCCTCGTAGTAGAGGTTCGGGTCCCGCTCGAACGTCGTCCTCAGCGCGTCGGCCAGGTCGGCGGCCACGTGCGGCTCGATGAGCGTGGCGCCGATGTACTCGCCGAACGCGTCCGCCGGGTCCATCAGCTTGGTGATGCGGGTCAGCCGGCCGTCGGCGTCGAAGATGGTCTTCATCTCCTCGTCGGCCAGCTTCTTCACGTTGTCGACGGCGAGCAGGATGCCCGGCCCGCGCTGGGCCAGCAGCGTCTCCTCGACGCTCACCGGGTGCACGGTGTCGCCGTTGACGAGCAGCGCGCCCTGCGCGAAGTGGTCGCGCGCCAGCCACAGCGAGTACGCGTTGTTCCACTCCTCGGCCTTGTCGTTGTGCACGAGGCTGATGGTCACGCCGTACTTCTGCTCGAAGGCGTCCTTGCGCTCCTCGACGGCGTTCGCGCAGTACCCGACGACGATCGTCACGTCGGTCAGCCCGGCGGCCGCCAGGTTCCGCAGCGAGATGTCCATGATCGTGGTGTCGCCGTCGACCGGCACGAGCGCCTTGGGCAGGGTGTCGGTGTACGGGCGCAGGCGGCGGCCGGCTCCCGCGGCGAGGACCAGACCGATCATGGGTATTCCTCCAGAACAGAAGGCGACGCGGAGGCGACGAAGGGGTGTCGCCCAGCGAGGATAGCGCTGGGTGACATCCGGGACCGGCGGGCCGTCGATCCTTCAACGGTCCGGGGCACGTCCGCGACGCGTCAGAGCCCGATCGTGTGCAGGGTGGCGAAGCCGTCCTCGGCGATGCGGCGCAGCAGCCCGTCGTCGATGTGCCGGTGCTCGTCGAGCACGTCCAGGTCCGACTCGGCGAGCCACCGCCACTCGGTGTGCTTGCCCTCCTCCAGCCGGGGGCGCAGCAGGTCGCCGTCGACGCGGACGAGGAAGTCGGACTCCAGCCGGTCGACGCCGTCGTCGCCGCGGTAGGCGTAGTCGCCGATCAGGCCGAGGATGACGGAGACGCGCCAGCCGGTCTCCTCGGTGACCTCGCGGTGCAGGGCCTCCTCGACGGTCTCGCCCGGCTCGACGTGGCCGCCGACGAAGTCCCAGCAGTTCGGGAAGAGGCGGCGGTGCGGGGAGCGGCGCTGGACGAAGATGCGGCCGCCGTCGTCGACGACGAGGGCGCTCGCCACACGCAAGGGCTCGACCGGCACATCAGCCACCTTAATCGGACCTCGTAAGCTTGCTGGCCATGAGCGCTGAGCAGCTGATCTCGTTCGCCCGTGGGGCGCCGTCCCTGGACATCGTCGACGTCGAAGGGCTGAAGGCGGCCGCCGTGCGCGCCTTCGAGACGGACCCGGCCGGGGTGACCGCCTACGGTACGTCCGTCGGCTACCTGCCGCTGCGCAAGTGGATCGCGGACAAGCACGGCGTCACGCCGGAGCAGGTGTTCGTGACGAACGGCTCGATGCAGGCCGACGCGTTCCTGTTCGACCACCTGGTGCAGGCGGGCGACGCCGTCGTGGTGGAGAAGCCGACCTACGACCGCACCCTGCTGAGCCTGCAGCAGAAGGGCGGCAAGGTGCACCAGGTCACGATCGAGCCGGACGGCATCGACGTGGCCGAGCTGCGGCAGCTGCTGGAGTCGGGGCTGCGCCCGAAGCTGGCGCACATCATCCCGAACTTCCAGAACCCGGCCGGTGTGACGCTGTCGCTGGACAAGCGCCGCGAGCTGCTCGAGCTGGCCGCCGAGTACGGCTTCACGATCTTCGAGGACGACCCGTACGTGGACATCCGGTTCCGCGGCGAGGCGCTGCCGTCGATGTTGTCGATGGACACCAGCGGCGTGGTGGTGCACGCGTCGAGCTTCACCAAGACGGTGGCCCCGGGCGTGCGGGTGGGTTACCTGGTGGGCCCGGCCGACGTGATCGGCGCGATCGCGAAGAAGGCCACCAACCTCTACATCTCGCCGGGCATGGTGGCGCAGGCGATCGTGCACCAGTTCTGCGTGTCGGGCGACATCGAGCGGTCGATCGCCACGGTCAGCACGGCGCTGGCCGAGCGGGCCACGGTGCTGGCGGCGGCGCTGCGCGAGCACATCCCGGGCGCGACGTTCACCGAGCCGGACGGCGGCTACTTCCTGTGGGTCGACCTGCCGGAGGACGTGGACGTGGAGAAGCTGTTCCCGGTGGCGACCGCGAAGGGCGTGGCCGTGGTGAAGGGCAGCGACTTCCTGCTCGACGGCGGCCGCAGCTCACTACGCCTGGCGTACTCGGCCGTGACGGTGGACCAGATCGACGAGGGTGTGCGCCGGCTGGCCGCGGCCATCGACGAGACGCGTGGTAAGTAGCCGACTGTCGGGTTCCCGACACTAGGGCCCGGAAGTCGGTCTGACGTTTCCGTTCGGACCGGCTCCGGGCCCACAATGCTGCGAGCGCCCGGCCGTGCGACCGCACGGCCCCGGGCCCCGGAACACCACCCCCCGCCCCCATCGGTGCCGGGTGGGCCGCTCGCACCCCCCACCCCCCGAAGCGGTCGGTCCACCCGGCGCCCAGCGGCCGAGCCCCGGCCAGGCGTAGCCTCGTTGGGGCTCTAGCTAGGGGGAGGCGGCGACATGGGCGACAACGGATACGGCGTACGACCGCCGCGCACCCTCACCAAGGCGCTCGCCGCGCCGGTGCGGGCGATGAACCGCATCCTCGGCGCCGCCGACGACGGCAGCCTCCCCGTCGGCCCCGGCGACGACCGCAGCTCCGTCGTCGACTGCGGCGTCTACGTGGACGGGGTGCGCCAGCCCGGCGACTGGACCTACGTCGACGCCCTCGCCGCCGCCCGCCGCGAGACCAACGCGTTCGTCTGGCTCGGCCTGCACGAGCCGTCCGCCGCCGAGATGGCCGGCATCGCCGAGACGTACAACCTGCACGAGCTGGCCGTCGAGGACGCCGTCAAGGCGCAGCAGCGCGCCAAGCTGGAGCAGTTCGGCGACACCTACTTCCTGGTGCTGCGCACCGCGCGGTACGTGGAGCACAGCGAGCTGACCGAGAACTCGCAGATCGTCGAGACCGGCCAGGTGCTGATCTTCATCGGCCGGAACTTCGTCATCACCGTCCGGCACGGCAAGGGCTCCCGGCTCGGGCCGCTGCGCGCGCAGATGGAGACGAAGCAGGCGCTGCTGGAGCAGGGCCCGTGGGCGGTCGCGTACGCCGTCACCGACCGCGTCGTCGACGACTACGTCGAGGTGGCCGACCAGGTCGAGGACGACCTCGACGTCATCGAGGAGGGCGTCTTCGCCCGCACCGGCGGCACCGGCATCCAGTCGATCTACCAGATGAAGCGCGAGCTGGTGGAGTTCCGCCGCGCCGTCATCCCGCTGCAGCGCCCGCTGGCCACCCTGACGACCGCGCAGAACCACATCGTGCCCAAGGAGATCCGCCGCTACTTCCGCGACGTGCAGGACCACCTGGTGCGCACCGTCGAGCAGGTGGCGTCCTACGACGACCTGCTCAACTCCATCCTCCAGGCGCGGCTGGCGCAGGTGACCGTCGACCAGAACAACGACATGCGCAAGATCGCGGCCTGGGCCGGCATCGCGACCGTGTGGACCGCGTTCGCCGGGGTGTACGGCATGAACTTCGACTACATGCCCGAGCTCACCTGGCGCTTCGGCTACCCCGTGCTCATCACCGTGCTGCTGGCGATCTCCGTGCTGCTCTACCGGGCGTTCCGGCGCAACGGCTGGCTCTAGGACTTGCGCCCCCACCGGGGCTGGGTGATCGTTGGAGGGCCCGTCCTGGAGGAGTCGTGGCCACCACCTTCCCGACCCGTCACCTGCCCGGTCCCGAGGTCCGCGAGATGCCACCGGCGCCTTCGCGCTACGGCCGTCTCATCGGCCCCGGCATCATCGCCGCCGGTGTCGGCCTCGCGTCCGGCGAGTTCATCCTCTACCCGTACATCGCCTCCCAGGTCGGCCTCGTCTTCGTCTGGGCCGCCCTGATCGGCCTGGGCACGCAGTACTTCCTCAACATGGAGATCGAGCGCTACACCCTCGCCACCGGCGAGACCGCGCTCACCGGATTCAGCCGGTACTGGCGGCACTGGGGGCTGGTCTTCGCCCTGCTCACCTACTTCGCGAACCTCTGGCCCGGCTGGGCCACCAGCTCCGCGACCCTGGTGACGTACATCTTCGGCGGCTCCGTCCGGTGGATCGCCATCGGCATGCTGCTCACCATCGGCCTCATCCTCACCCTCGCCCCGGTCGTCTACGTCGCCCTCGAACGCGCCCAGATGCTCAAGGTCGCCGCCGTCCTCATCCTGTTCGTCGTCGCCGCGTTCGTCGCCATCGGCGCGTCCGCGTGGGGCGACGTGGGCCAGGTCATCACCCGCCCCCGCATCCCCGTCGAGGAGCTCGGCTTCGCCGTCCTGCTGGGCGCCCTCGCCTTCGCCGGCGGCGGCGGCGGGCAGAACCTCGTGCAGTCCAACTGGATCCGCGACAAGGGCTACGCCATGGGCAGCTACGTGCCGCGCCTGGTCAGCCCCGTCACCGGCGCCCCCGAGGCCGTCCCCAGCACCGGCTACACCTTCGAGCCGAACGACGAGAACCTGCGCCGCTGGAAGGGCTGGTGGCGGTTCGCCAACATCGAGCAGCTCACCACGTTCGTCGCCATCACGTTCGTGACCATCCTGTTCACCTCGCTGCTGGCGTACTCGACGGTCTTCGGCCGCGAGGGCCTGGCCAACAGCATCGGCTTCCTCGAGGTCGAGGGCGAGGTGCTCGGCGAGCGCGTCGGCTCCTGGTTCCAGTACCTGTTCTGGGTGGTCGGCGCGTTCTCGCTGTTCGCGGCCGCCCTCGGCATCGTCGACTACACCACCCGCCTGGCCGCCGACGTCATCAAGACCTCGTACGCCCGCAACGCCAACGAGAGCAAGCTCTACGCGGCCCTGGTGTGGGGCCTGGTCACCGTCGGCATCCTGGTGGTGCTGGCCGGCTTCGACCAGCCGCTCATCCTGCTGGTGATCTCGGCGGTCGTCGGCGGCTTCATGATGTTCATCTACTCCGGCCTGCTCATCCTCGTGAACCGCAAGATCCTGCCCAAGCCGATCCGGGTACGGGGGGTGCGGCTGGCCGCGCTGATCTGGTCGATCCTGCTGTTCGGCACCCTGTCGGTGCTGACGTTCGACGCCCAGATCCGGCGGCTGTTCGAGTAGCCGCGCGCCGCGGGGCCGGCCCCCTCAGCAGCTCATCCGGGCTCTGATCCGGGCCGGCACCGCGCCGCACGGGTCGTCGCCGTACTGCCGCCAGTACGGGTCCAGCGCCCACGTCCACCGCCGCTCCTGGTAGCGCAGCACCACCCAGCCGATCGCGTCGTAGCCGCGCACCGGCGCGTACGCCTGACCGGCCTGGCAGGTGACCGCGCCGGTGACGGTCAGGTCGACCGGGCTGCCCTCGAAGACCGTGCTCGCCTGGGCGTCGGCGGCCCGCTCGAACTCGGCTCGGGACAGGCAGGGCCCGTACGCGGGCCCGCGCGGCTCGCCCGCCGGCGCGGCGGCCGGGTCGTCGGGGCCGGGTGGGGCGGCGATGCTGCGCACGTCCGCGGCGATGCGGACGCCCGCGCCGCCGCGCAGCTCGCTGTAGAGGGTGCCGTCGCCGGTGACCACGGCCTTGAGGGCCGCGCCGACCTGCCGGACGGCGAGCAGCGGGCCGCCGTCGACGCTGACCCAGCGCGTGCCGTCGAGGCGCCACAGGCTCGGCGGCATCATCGGGACGCCGCCGGACGGGTCGCAGATGGAGCTGCTCATCGTGGCGTACAGGCGGCCGTCGCGGCCCCACCACGCGTCGCGCAGGAACGGCTCGGCGGCGCCGTCGGAGCCGTCGGTGACGGCGGCCGTCGCGGTGTCGGCGGGGGCGCCCCCGCCGAGGTCGGCCACGCGGACCGGCCCGGGGTGGCCGCAGTCCGCCGAACGACTCGATCACCGAGTACACGAGCCGGCCCCGGCCGGCGGCGACCGCCTGCACCTCGGCCAGCTCGCCGAAGGTGTCCACGGTGCGGCCGCCGCCGTCGGGTCGCGCCCAGACGAGGGCGCCGCCGGCACCGCCGCGGGTCAGCACGGCGAACCCGCCGTCGCCGCCGGCCACCGCCGCGCTCGCCCGCTGGCCCGCGGGCAGCGGCGGGCGCACGGTCCGGGCGGCCGCGGTGCCGGCGAGGTCCTGCAGCCGGACGGCGCCGCCCCGGTCGACCCAGGCCACCACCGAGCCCTCGACGGGTACGGCGTCGGCGCAGCCGCACCGGACGGTGCGCCGGGTCCCGTCGACGGCGTTCAGCGCGAGGATCGCGCCGTCCTCGGTGGCGGCGAACGCGTACCGGCCGTCGGCGGTGAACCGGGCGGGTCCGGCGACGGCGCCGGCGGCCCGGTGGGTGACCCGGTCGCCCCCGACCACGGCCAGCTCGCCGCCGGTGGCGTACGCGTAGCCGGGTTCGCTGCGGGCCAGCTCCTCGGCGACGAGCCCGAGCACCTCGTTGGTGTGCTGGATGAGCCGGGCCTCGTTGCCGTGGAAGCACGTGCCGAGCAGCGCGAGCAGCCAGTACGTGCGCACGTCGAGGTCGGCCTTCTGCCCCAGCGCGGCCAGCTCGCGGTCCCATCGGGCCCGCAGCGGCGAGGAGGTGACGCGGCACTCGGCGACCCGTTCGGGGTGGTCGCCGGACGTCGCGGACGCCACCGGCACGACGACGTCGCCCATGTCGACGTCCGGGCCGCGCAGGAAGAACAGGCCCGGCCCGGTCTCGACGACGAGGCGGCTGGTCAGCGTGTGGACCCGGGTCCCGCCCGGGTAGGGCTTCAGTGGCGTCATCTCCGGGCTGCCGGGCGCGAACGCGTGCGTGGCGGCCAGCCAGTCGACGACGTAGTTGAGCTGGTCGCAGCCGACCACGTCGAGGTCCCGGCACAGCACCACGAGCTGGTGCAGGATCGCGAACAGCGCCGCCGTCGCCCGGTTGGACGCCGCCGCCGCGTCCGCCGCCGCGTCGGCCAGCGACGACCCGATCCCGGAGATCAGCGAGCCCTCGTACGGCGTGCCGAGGGTGACGACGAGCCCGACGCGCTCGCGGCGCTCGGCGCCGCCCGGCGCCCGGTCGGTCAGCGACCACCGGGTCATCAGGCCGCCCATGGAGTGCGCGACCACGATCATCCGGTGCCCGCGGAACGCGGGGTGGGCGGTCAGGCAGCCCTCCGCCTTGAGGAACTTGTCCGCGCCGCCGCCGTCGGCGAGGAAGAAGCGGTGCGCCTCGGCCGTGTAGTCCAGGGTGTACACGGCCGCGCCGGGCAGCTTCTGCAGGTTTCCGAGCAGGCTGTGCTGCGTCTTCGGCGTGACGGGAAGCGTCGACAGGTCGGTGGGCTCCGACCACATGCCGGGCTTGCCGAGGAACCACCCGTGCACGAGCAGGATCGGGGTCCAGCTGCCGTCGGCGTGCGGCCGACGCTGCACGCCCTTCTCCAGCCCGGCCAGCTGCACGGGCGCGCCGCAGGTGGCGGGCGGTGCGGGGACCTCGGCCGCGGCGGGCGCCACCGGCACGGCCAGGACGGTCAGGACCAGCAGCACCGCCAGGGCGGCGCGGCGGGCCCTCACCGGGCCTCGTCGATCGGGGTGGTGCTGAGGACGCGCCAGGCGCCGCCCTCCTGCACCGTGACGAGCCGGAACCGGACGCCCGGCTGCCCGGGCCGGGTGGCGGTGACGGTGATCGACGCGACGGCGCCGGTGCGGTGCCAGCTGGCCGGGTCGACGGCGAGCGTGGTCCCGGCCGGCAGCGCGCGGCGGACGTCGCCGAACTGCTCGCGGGCGCTCGCGGTGAGCGCGCTGGTGTCCGCGGCGGCGAACTGCGCGGGCAGCTGTGCGACGAGCGCGGTGACGGCGGCGAGGCGTTCGGGCTCACCGGGGTCGGCCGTGGTGCGCACGACGACGGCGTCGGCCGGGGCGGCCGGGGCGGCGGGCGTGGCCGGCGCGTCGGCCTGCGGCCACAGCAGCACCGCGACGGCGGCGAGCCCGCCGAGGGTGAGCACGCCGGCGCCGAGCAGCGCGTAGACGCGCGGACTCCTGGACAGAGCCACCCCTGCACCTCCAGGTGATCGGGCAGATGCACAGGGTAGTGACGGACGGGACGCCGGTGACCCGGCCGTTGGGACTCTTCTTCCGGGCGGTGTCGATCCGCGGGTCGGCCGTTCGTGCAGGGCGGCCGCGAAACGCCGTCGACTTCCGGGCCCGCGCCCGGTATGCAGGGCGGATGGGAACGATCCTGTCGGTCAACCTCGCCGTCCCCGAGCTGAGCACCGCCAAGTCCGTCGGCGTGACCGGGATCAACAAGCGGCCCGTCGACGGACCCGTCGCGGTGCGCGCCCCCGGCCCGAAGACGACCGGTCTGCACAGCGGCCTGGTCGGCGACCAGATCTTCGACATCCAGCACCACGGCGGCGACGACCAGGCCGTCTACGCGTACGCCCGCGAGGACTACGACTGGTGGGAGGAGCGCCTCGGCCGCACCCTGCCCGGCGGCCTGTTCGGCGAGAACCTCACCACGGCCGGCGTCGACGTCAACGGGGCCGTGATCGGCGAGCGCTGGCGCATCGGCGCCGACCTGGTGCTGGAGCCGACGTTCGGGCGCATCCCGTGCGCCACGTTCCAGGCGAAGATGGGCGAGCCGCGCTGGCTGAGGACGTTCACCCTGGAGAACCGGCCCGGCGCGTACCTGCGGGTCGTCGAGCCGGGTGACGTGCGCGCCGGCGACCCGGTGACGGTGACCGACCGCCCCGCGCACGGCGTCACGATCGCCGCCGCGTTCGGGGCGTTCATGACCGACCGGGACCGCCTGCCCGCGCTCGCCGCCACGCCGGGCCTGCCCGGGCCGCTGCGTGAGTTGCTGGAGGAGCGGCTGGGACTACGGTCACAACCATGACGACACTGCCGAACCGGCCGCACACCGCCCTGCTGGTCATCGACGTGCAGCAGGGCGTCGTGGCGGGCGCCCACGAGCGCGACGCCGTCGTGGCGAACATCGCCGGTCTCGTCGAGCGGGCCCGCCGCGAGCGGGTCCCGGTCGTCTGGGTCCAGCACTCCGATGACGGCCTGGCGTACGGCAGCGACGAGTGGCGCATCGTCGGCGAGCTGACGCCCGACCCGGCCGAGCCGCGCATCGAGAAGAACTACAGCGACTCCTTCGAGGACACCACGCTGGAGACGGTGCTGGCGGGGCTCGGCGTCGGCCGGCTGGTCGTCACCGGCGCGCAGACCGACGCCTGCGTCCGCTCGACGCTGCACGGCGCGCTGGTCCGGGGGTACGACACCACGCTGGTCAGCGACGCGCACACCACCGAGGACCTGTCGCAGTGGGGCGCCCCGCCGCCCGGCCAGGTCATCGCCCACACGAACCTGTACTGGGCCGACCAGACCGCCCCGGGCCGCACCGCCGGCACGGTGGAGACGAAGGACGTCTCGTTCGCCCCGTCGTGACGCCGCCGGGCCCGGGCCGTCCGCTTACGATCGAGGGGTGTTCCCCGACGACAACTGGAATGCGCGCGACCGCTACCTGACGGAGCGCCAGCAGACCCTCGACGCCCGCGAGCGGCTGCTGGACGCCCGCGAGCGGCGGCTGGCCGGCCTGGAGGCGAAGACGACCGTCCAGCGCGAGGCGGTGGAGGAGCGCGAACGGGTGGTCGCCGAGCGCGAGGTGATCGCCGAGCGCCGCGAACGGGAGGCCAACGAGCGCGAGGCGCTGGCCGACAGCCGCGAGACGAACGCCACGACCCGCGAACGCCTGCTGGACGAGCGCTCCGCCCAGGGCGACACCGAACCGCCGGACCCCCTGGACCGCATCGAGGAGGCGTTCGCCCGCGAGGTCTCCCGGCTGGACCGCAGCGACGCGTTCCTGGAACGGTCCCGGGCGGCGGTGCAGCGCGCCCAGGCCCGCCTGGACGCCCTGCGTCTGGCCCGGGAGACCCCGCCCCCGCCCTCGCCGCCCTCCTCGCCGCCGTCCTAGCCGCCGCCCTCAACGAGGATCACCACGCCGATCCCGATGAGCACCACCGGCAGGATCACGTGCCCCCACCGGCCGAGCACCCGCGCCGCGACCGGCCGCGTCGCCAGGAACCAGCCGCCCGCGCACCACACCGCCACCCCGGCGAGGAACACCGCCACGTACACGGCCATCGCCCCGCCGCCGGCCACGGCGAACACCGGCACGTACACCCCGATGTTGTCGCCCCCGTTCGCGAACGTGACGGCCGCGACCTGCCACACCCCGACCGCGTCGGCGGGCTCGCCGTCGTCGTCGCCGCGGCGCCACAGCGCCCACGCCGCCTTCAGGCCGAGAACCAACGGCAGGATCCCCAGGTACGGCACGACGGCGTCCGGCAGCAGCCCGGCGCCCAGCGCCCCCACCACCGCCACGGCGACGATCCCGGCGAACCCCAGGTACTGCCCCGCGACGACCCGCCACGCCCGCCGCCCGGCCACCCGCCCGAAGAACACGGCGAGCACCAGCAGGTCGTCGATGTTGGTCACCGAGAACATGCCGGCGGCCTGCCACACCGGCGCCCAGCTCACCGGACGAGTATCCCTTGAGTACCCGGGCTGAGTACGCCAGCTCAGGACCGCCCGGCCGGCGCCCCCGTAGGTTCACCGCCATGACTTCGATCTCCGCAGGCCAGAGCCGTTCCAACCCCCGTTTCCCGGTGCTGGGAACCATCGCCGTCGCGGCCGGCGCCGTGCTGACGTGGTTCGCATGGCTGGGCTGGGACAGCCAGTACCAGGTCGACCCGGCGACGGGCGTCAGCAGCGGCCCGTACGAGGCGTGGCAGGTGGTCGGCTGCGCCGTGACCCTGCTGGCCCTGTTCGTCGGCGCCCTCCTGGCGGGCGTCCGCCCGGTCCCGGCGGGCGCCGCCCTGACCGTGGCGTTCACGGCGGCCTGGACCGCCCATGCCGCCGCCACCGACGACACCGGCCTGTACGGCGTCGGCATGTTCATGCTGCTCATCGGGCTGGGCCTGGCCACCACGGTGGTCGGCGCCGTGACGATGGAACTGCGCGGCCGCTGGGCCGCCCGCCGCCGGCGCTGAGCGTCAGTCCGGCCCCGCCGCGCGGCGCAGATACGCCCCGAGCGGCACCGCGGTCAGCACGACGAAGGCCAGGTGGAACAGGCGTTCCCGGCCCTCGGCGCCGAGCGCGGGGTGGGTGAGCGCGGCGAGGGCCCCGCACACCGCCAGCGTGCCGGCCACGTTCAGCGGCACGGCCTCGGCCAGCGCCCGCAGGAACGGGCGCGGCTTGCGCGGGACGACCACCGTGCCCAGCAGCCGCGCCCAGCGCAGGAACGGCCCGCGCCCGTCGGCCCGCACCGGCGGGCCGAGCGCCCCCACCACGGCGTAGGCGGCACCCCAGGCGCCCCCCGCGAGGGCGGCGGCCAGCGCCGCACCGGCGACACCCGGCGCCACGTACTCGTCGGGCAGCGCCCCGTACGCCCACCGCGCCAGCACCCAACCGACCAGCCCCGACACCCCAGCGGCGGCGGCCGCGGCCGCCGCGAGCGCGCCCCACCAGGCCGGCTGCCGGACGACCGGCTCCGCCCCGGCGGGCGCCGGCGGCAGCACCGCCGGCGGCGCCGCCGCCCCGGCGGGCCGCCCCGACCGGCCCAGCACGATCCGGCCCTGCACGTCGAACTCCCACTTGCGGGGACTCTGCCGCTGCGGCAGGTCGGCCAGCCGGCGGCGAACGAACTCGTGCGCGTCGTCGACGGAGACCAGCCCGTCCCCGTCGAGGTCCGCCTCGCCCGTCGCCAACCCCGCGATCAACGCCTCCGTGAACGCCGAGCGCGCCGCCGAACCCCGCACCGCATCCCCGTCGAACGCGTACTGCGCCGCGTCCGACGCCGTCAGCACCACCATGCCCCGCGCGTCGAAGTGCGCGGCCGTGTGCACCTGCGGATCCGACTTCACCCGCAACCCGGTGGCGAACGCGCCGCTGTAACAGCAGTCCAGAACCAGCACCTTGCGCCGCGACCGGCACCCCAGCAACAGCTCGTTGACGAACCCCGCCGGCGTCGCCGTGGACGGCAACCGGTCGCGCCGGGTGTCGCGGGCCGCGAAGTACAACCGCCCCTGCTCGTCCTTCAACCCGTGGCAGGAGAAGTACAACAGCAGCAGGTCCCCCCGCTCCCGCTCGGCCAGGAAATCGTCGACCGCCCGCCGCACCTCCGCCGACGACCCGTCCACGAGCACACTGACCTCGAACCCGCAGACCTCCGGATCCGCCAGCACCCGCGCCAGCCCGGCGGCATCCCCGGCCGGCGCCACCAACCCGGCCAGCCCGGCATCGTCGTACACCGCATTGGCCACGATCAACGCCCGCCGCGACCCGTCCCCGGCCATCCCGGCGTCACCCGCCGGGCGCGAGCGCCGCCGCCGTCATGACTCCACCATCGCCCCAGTCTCGCGGTGCCCGCCGCCGAAGGCCACTGTGTCCGGTGGCCGTCACCGGCAGGCCGGCACCGGGGGTCATCCCCTCGCGGATCCCGGGGCGGCGGCGTCCCCCGCCGCCTCCCGCAGCCACCCGGCCACCTCGTCGTCCACGTCCCGGACGGAATGGATCTCCAGGTGATGCATCCAGGTGCCGGCGGCGGGGTGCACGATCTCCTTGAACCTGTCCGAGCGCAAACGCCGGCGCAGCGCGATCGAGAGCACGATGTCGGCCGCCGGCTTCGCCAGGTACTGCCCGGGCAGCCAGAGGAAGGCGAAGCCACGTCGCCGGCGAAACGCCACCTGACTCTTCGAGACGCGCACAGTGACGTCCGGCGCGACACGGCGCACCAGGTCGTCGACGTGCCGGAAGACGGTGAGGCCCTCGCCGACCTCGGCGAAGAACTCTTCGGGGGTGGTCTGGGCCATGTCTGATGTTGCCCGCAATTGCGCCGGCCGTCACACTTTTTCCATCCACACAACCAGCCGAGTCCGGCCTTGGAAGGGCAGGTCCGCCCACCGTCCGCCGACGCGGTCGCTCGTCTCCCAGCGCGTCAACGATGCGGTCTGGCGCGGTCCGTGAGCCGTCGCAGTGCCGCGATCAGCCCTTGGCCGCCCAGAGGCCCGCTGTGAAGCGAGGTGTCTGACAGCGTGACGTGCCGCCGGCTGGCATCGGTCCGGTGGGGCTCAACCGGGGCCTACGGCTCCGTGAGTGCCCGTAACCGGTGGCGGTCGCTCACGATGGACGTACGCGGGCTGAAGAGCGGAGGGCAGCTGCCGACGCGGGACGCACTGACCCGGACCTTGCGGGACGGCGGCGGCGCCGAGACGGTGAGAAGTGGTCCCAGGCCATGTCGGGGTCCCGGCGAGAACATCAGCCGCGAGTGTCGTACTCCGGCGTTATGGTCCGCGCATGGCCGACCTGGATGAACCAAGGTCCCAAGCGGAGAGCGATGCCATGTCCGCCTTCGGCTTCGCCTGCAACGTGGAGGATGCGGGCCCTGAACGGTTCGCGGCCACGATGAAGGTGGCTTTGAACCTCTACGGCTGCGATGCCGCCCGGATCCGGGCGGCGCTCGAGCTGTGCCGGGAGCGGCAGGGTGACGCCGGCGAAGAACACGACCCGAGAATCGCATTTCTCGAGCAGGCGTTGCAGCACCTCGATGCCGTCGGTGCCGATACCGACGAAGCCGGCCGGCAGCGCTTCTCCGAGCAGCTGTCCCAAGAGCTGTTCCCCGACCCGCAGCCGTACCAGTGGCCGCGGCGGGTGGCGCTGCGGCGGTGGTGGCCGCGGCGCTGGTGGCATCAGGCGCGGCTGCGCTTCGAGCACCAGCTGCCAGAGCAGCCTGACGGTCACCACCTGATGCTGCTGCGGCTCGGCCGGCGGATTGTCGGCAAGCTGGACTACCAGGTCTGCGACCAATGCCGGCGCGGATACCTCCGTAAGCTGGACGTATATGAGCCTTACAAGGGTCTGGGCTTGGGTGAGCGCACCATCCGTACCATCCTTCGGCGGCACCCCGGGTACCGGTGGCGCACCACGGTCCACTACCCGACCGCGGGCACCTTCTGGACGAAGATGGGCGTCCGGTTCGGCGGATTCGAAGCCGAGGCGGACGGACCCTGCCCACACCTGCGCAACGGGCGCTAGGGAACGTTGCTGTCAGTGACATGTCGGCTATCCGGCATCCGCACTGCTGTACTGGCAGGCTCGCGTATTCGATTGGTGCGAGCTCCCTCGGGCTGACTACCTCGGGTGACAAGATCGGACCCATGACGTCCGAATCTCCAGAACTGGTCGACCTGTTCGCAGCCCAGGAGGCCGCCCGCGAAGAACTGCGAGTCCTCCTTGAAAACAGCGAGGCTGGCGGACCGCGGTGGGCGGAGGTGCTGCCGTACGTCAAGAAGTGTGAGGAGGCTGCGGCCGCGATCGAGCGGTTCCAGGTTCCGTCGTAGGCGGGCGTACCTGATCGAACAGGCCCTGGTCGACCGGCAGAACGAGCAGTCGGACGGCTCCTTCGTGCGATCGTCGCCCTAGGCCGGCGCCCTGGAACTGCATCGCGTCTGCCTTCCTGCGCAGTCGGTGTGGCAGCCACGCGCGGCGGCCGTTGGGCCGCATTTGGGCGAGCGTGCCAGCCCCAGCAAGATCGAGCGGGACCGAGTGAGGCCGGCCCCGCATGCGGCAGAGGCCCCGTCGGGCTGCGTTCACGCAGCTCAGCGGGGCCTTTCGCGTCGTAGTGGCGGAGGGTGTGGGATTCGAACCCACGATGAGTGTCACCACCCATAGCGGTTTTCAAGACCGCCGCCATCGGCCACTAGGCGAACCCTCCCCGGCGTCGCCGGGCCGAGCCGGTGTCGCCGCTATCCAGTCTGCCAGATCCCTCCGCGTCGCCCGTCCGAGGATCAACCGCATCGACCTCGGCGAATCTTCGCTATCAACCTCCAACTGCGTGGTTAGGGTGAATAGGACCACAGTGAGCAGGAGTGTGCAGAGAGGGCAGGATCGGGCGTGAGGCGACGGATCGGTCCCGTGCTGCTCGTCGGGGCGGGCGTTGCCGGGTTGTTGACGCGGTATGCCGGCGTCGACATCTTCCCCGCGCCCGTGCTCGGTGTGCTGCTCGCCGTCGTGGTGGCGGTGGATGCGGGGCGGCGGCGTCCGGTGGGGTCGGTGATCGCCGCGGTGCTCGTCGGGATTCTGCTCGCCGCCGCGTTCGGGGTCGGGGGCATCAGTGTGCCGCCGGGGCTGACGGCGTCGGCGTTGCTGGTCGCCGGGGTGTTCGGGCTGGTCGGGGACCAGGATCCGGAGCTCGACGACGTGTGGAGCGGGTTGGCCGTGTTCGTGCCGCGGCGGGTGGAGCTGGAGCGGTCGCCGCGGGTCGTGTCCGTGACCACGGTGTTCGCGAAGGTCGTTGTGGAGCTGAGCGAGCCGCGGGGGGTCGTGGAGGTCCGGGCCGCGTGTCTGGGCGGGACCGTCGATCTGGTCGTACCCGGGGACTGGGATGTGTTGATCGGGGACCTGGACGGGCGCGACATGCGGTTCAGCGGTGAGTCCGACGGGCTGTGGGACGGCCTGCCGAAGGAGACCCCGACCGTCGTGTTGCGGACCGCGGGTCGGTCCGGGTCCGTCATCGTCCGGAAAACCGCCTTGGAGGCGCGATGAGCCAGGTCAATGTGTACGCCCTGCTCACCACCCTGGGGGCCGTCGTGGTCGCCGCCGCGGTGCTGGCCGGGTCGATGGCGTACCGGGCGCGGCAGCGCCGCACCGGGCGGCTCGGGCGGCTCGAGGACGCCGTGATCGGGCGGCAGATCGAGGATCTCGCCGCGGGTTCGATGGCGCCGGAGGAGGCGACCCGCATGCTGCGTGAGCTGCGCTACCTGCCCGGGACGGGCGTGGCCGGGGCCTATCGGCCGACGCCGTCGCCGTGGCAGTACGCGATGAGTTTCCCCGAGTCGGAGAGCGGGGCCTCGCGGCTCGGCTACCGGCTGTTCAAGTGGTTGCTCATTCTCGCGTTCTTCCTGCTCGTGGGCCTGATGGGGTACGCGTGGTGGACGTACCCGACGACGGCGGACGCGACCGCGCTGCTGCCGGCGGCGTCCGGCCTGGACGCCCGGCTGGAGGCGATTCGGGAGCTGCGCCGCGACTGGCTGCAGCAGGTGAAGGACCTGGGGCAGATGTTCGTGCTGACGCCCGTCGTGCCGCTGATCGCCGCGGTCGTCGGTTACCTGTTCGGGGTGCGGCGCAGCACGCCGTCGGGGCAGGAGGCGCAGGCGCCGTCGGCGCCGGCCGTCGCCACCGAGGCGGAGCTGAACGAGGAGAACCCGGACGGCGCCGTGGCCGAGTGGGCGGAGCGGAACCTGGCGAAGCCGCAGAGCCGGCGGGGCGCGGCCCGGCCGCCCGCGGCGGCGCCGGCGTTCGACCCGGAGGCGGTGCTGGCGGCGGCGGGCGGCAAACCGGCCCGGCGGCTGTCCGCCGGGCGCCGCAAGGCGGACACCGCCGCCCCGGCGATGCACGAGTAGCACCGCGGCGAGCCGTACGCGACGGCCCGGGCCATCAGGCCCGGGCCGTCGCCGTGCGCGAGACTGGTGGCGTGCGTGCCGTGACGATCTCCGAGCCCGGTGGCCCCGACGTCCTGACCTGGACCGAGGTGCCCGACCCTGTGCCCGCCGACGGCGAGGTCGTCGTCGACGTCGTGGCGGCGGGGGTGAACCGGGCCGACGTGATGCAGCGCCGCGGCCTGTACCCGCCGCCGCCGGGCGCGCCGGAGTACCCCGGCCTGGAGTGCAGCGGGACGGTGGACGGCCGCGAGGTGTGCGCGCTGCTCAGCGGCGGCGGCTACGCGGAGCGGGTCGCCGTGCCCCGCGGGCAGCTGCTGCCGGTGCCGCGCGGGCTGAGCCTGGCCGAGGCGGCGGCGCTGCCCGAGGTGGCGTGCACGGTGTGGTCGAACGTGGTCGACGTGGCCGGGCTGCGGGCGGGCGAGACGCTGCTGGTGCACGGCGGCGGCAGCGGGATCGGCACGTTCGCGATCCAGCTCGGCAGGGCGCTGGGGGCGCGGGTGGTGGCGACGGCCCGGGCGGCCAAGCACGAGCGGCTGCGGGAGCTGGGCGCGGACCGGGTCGTCGACTACACGGCCGAGGACTTCGTCGCCGCCACCGAGGGCGGGGCGGACGTGGTGCTCGACATCGTCGGCGGGTCCTACCTGCAGCGCAACGTCGACGTGCTGCGCACCGGCGGGCGGATCGTGACGATCGGGCTGCAGGGCGGGCGCAGCGGCGAGCTGAACCTGGGGGCGCTGCTGGCGAAGCGGGCGTCGATCACCGCGACGACGCTGCGCTCGCGGCCGGCCGAGGACAAGGCGCGGATCGTGGCGGGGGTGCGCGAGCAGGTGTGGCCGCTGGTGGAGGCCGGCACGATCCGGCCCGTCGTCGACCGGACGATGCCGATGGCGCAGGCCGCCGCGGCGCACGCCCTGATGGAGTCGAGCGACCACCTGGGCAAGATCGTGCTACTGGCGCGGGGCTAGCAGCACGCGCGGGCCGGGGCCCTCGGCCGCCAGCCGGTCGCCCGGGTTGTACAGCTTGCACGTCTGCATGCTGAGGCAGCCGCAGCCGATGCACCCGGTCAGCTCGTCGCGCAGCTTCTCCAGCAGCGCGATCCGGTCGTCGAGGCGGGCCCGCCAGCGCTCGGACAGCCGGGCCCAGTCGGCCCGGTTCGGGGTGCGGCCCTCCGGCAGCGAGGCGAGGGCGTCGCGGATCTCCTCCAGCGAGACGCCGACCTGCTGGGCGATGCGGATGAACGACACCCGGCGCAGCTCGGTGCGCCGGTACCGGCGCTGGTTGCCGGTGGTGCGGGTGGCGTGGATCAGGCCGAGCCGCTCGTAGTAGCGCAGCGCCGACGGGGCGACGCCGCTGCGGGCGGCCAGCTCGCCGATGGTGAGGGTGTCCGCCACCACTGCCCCTTTACCTCAACCGCGCTTCAGGTTGCAGGCTACCGGCATGACGACGACGACCACCGGGGCGGAGCGGCTGCCCGCCCTGCTGCGCCGGCTGACCGGCGACGAGAAGCACTCGCCGAGCGCGTACTCGACCCTGGACGTGCTGTGGGTGCTCTACGACCGGGTCCTGCGGGTCACCCCCGCGACCGTGGACGCGCCCGACCGCGACCGGTTCCTGCTGTCGAAGGGGCACGGCCCGGCCGCCTACTACGCGGTGCTCGCCGCGAAGGGCTTCGTACCGGAGGCGTGGCTGGACGACCTGGCCGGCCCGGACAGCCGCCTCGGCCACCACCCGGACCGCACGCTGGTGCCCGGCGTGGAGATCGGCTCCGGGTCGCTGGGGCACGGGCTCGGCCTGGCCGTCGGCACCGCGCTGGGGCTGCGGGCGCAGGGCGAACAGGCCCGGGTGTACGTGCTGACCGGCGACGCCGAGCTGGACGAGGGCGCCAACCACGAGGCGGTCGCGTACGCGGGCGCCACCGGCCTCGGCAATCTGACCGCCGTGGTGGTCGACAACGCCAGCGCCACGCACGGGTGGCCGGGCGGCGTCGCGGCGCGGTTCCACGGCTGGAGCTCGGCGGTGGTGGACGGGCGCGACCATGACGCCCTGGCGGCGGCGCTGACCGGGCACGACGGGCGCCGGCCGCACGTCGTGGTGGCCCGGGTGGAGCCGAAGTGGTGACCGGCATGCGGGAGGCGTTCGTCGACACGGCGTCCGGGCTGCTGGCGGGCGACCCGCGGACCGCCCTGGTGCTGGCCGACATCTCCGCCGACGCGTTCCTGCCCGCGCAGCGGCGGCACCCGGAGCGGGTGCTCAACGTCGGCATCCGCGAGCAGCTCATGGTCGGGGTGGCGGGCGGGCTGGCGCTGACCGGGATGCGGCCCATCGTGCACTCGTACGCGCCGTTCGTGATCGACCGGGCGTACGAGCAGATCAAGCTCGACCTGGGGCACCAGGACGCGGGCGCGGTGCTGGTCAGCATCGGGGCGTCGTACGACGCCGCGAGCGCCGGCTACACGCACATGTCGCCGGGCGACGTGGCGCTGCTCGACACGCTCGACGGCTGGACGGTGCACGTGCCGGGGCACCGCGACGAGGTGGCCGGGCTGCTGCGCGCCGCCGCCGCGGGAGACGACCGCGTCTACATCAGACTGTCCACGCTGGAGAACCGGGCGGCGCACGCACCGCGCGGCCTCACCGTGGTGCGCGGCGGCGGCAGGGCGCTGGTGGTGGCGGTCGGGCCGATGCTCGACCCGGTGCTGGCGGCGACGGCCGGCCTCGACGTGACCGTGGCGTACACGGCGACGCCCCGGCCGCTCGACACCGCCGCGCTGCGCGCGCTGGCCGGGACCGACGTGGTGCTGGTCGAGCCGTACCTGGCGGGGACGTCGAGCCGGCTCGTCGCCGAGGCGCTGGCCGACCGCCCGCACCGGCTGCTCGCGCTGGGCGTGGGCCGGGCCGAGCTGCGCCGCTACGGCAGCCCGAAGGACCACGCGCGGTGGCACGGGCTGGACGCGGCCGGGCTGCGGGCCTCGATCAGCGGTTGGCTCTGACCCGCTCGCGCCCCAGGATCCACAGCGCCTCGACGCCGTCGCGCCAGGTGATCTTCTTGCCGTCCTCGCGGTTGCGGGCCCGGTAGCTGATCGGCACCTCGTACGGGCGGATGCGCCGGCGCAGCAGCTTCGCGGTCAGCTCGGCCTCCATGCCGAAGCCCTGCGAGCGGATGTCCAGCGACCGGTACAGCGGCGTCGGGAGCAGCTTGAAGCAGGTCTCCAGGTCGCCGATGTAGGAGTTGTAGAGCACGTTCGCGGCGGTGGTCACGGCGCGGTTGCCCATCACGTACCAGAAGCTGTACGCGCTGTGGCTGCCGAACGTGCGGTTGCCGTAGACGACGGTGGCGCGCCCGTCCAGCACCGGCTGCAGCAGCACCGGGATGTCCTGCGGGTCGTACTCCAGGTCGGCGTCGAGGATGACCAGGTAGTCGCCGGTGGCGGCGGCCACGGCCGTGCGGATCGCGGCGCCCTTGCCCCGGTTGCGCGGGTGGGTCAGCACCCGCAGCCGGTCGTCGTCGTGCCGGGCGAGGATCTCGTGGGTGCCGTCGCGGCTGCCGTCGTCGACGACGATCAGCTCGATCTCACACGGGTACTCGACGGCGAGGGCCTGCTTGAGGGCCTCACCGACGCGTTCCTGCTCGTTGAAGACCGGCATGAGGACCGAGAGCTTCACGCGGCGCTCCTAACCGAAGGGGGCGCCCAGCGTAACGCCTCAGGCCGTGGCCGGGCTGAAGTGTCGCACGCCCGTCAACAGGCGGGGCTCCGCGTGCGCCGCCGCGTGGGCGGGGACGGGCGCGGTGCGCAGGCCGGCGCGGCCGCGGAACACGTGCTCCAGCAGCTCGGCGGTGTGCCACACCTGGTCCGCCTGCGGGACGCGCAGGAAGAAGCGCTCGCGCACCCCGTCCACGGCGTCCGCGGCCAGCTCGACGCCGCCGCGGCGCAGGTCCGGGCTCCACGTCACGTTGCTGAGGTGCCGCAGGTCGGTGTTGAGGTGCAGGTGCAGGCGCCGCATCACCCGGGTCTCACTGGTCACCACCAGGCGGCGGTAGGTAAGCACGAGCATGGCAGCGCGGCCGCCGGCGACGCAGCGCGACACCAGCACGGTGGTGTCGTCCCCGTCGACGCAGCGGCGGACGATGGGCATGTGGCGGGACACGGTGGGGATGGGCACACCGGCCTCGGCCGTGGCGGGGAGGAACGTACGGGAGAACACGTCCATGCGCGGTTCAACGGTAGGACTTTTGGTTATGTGACGGCACCACCGCGATGAATGTCTAATTACATCCGCTCGACGATGGTGGCGTTCGCCATTCCGCCGCCCTCGCACATGACCTGCAGCCCGTACCGGACGCCGGTCTCCCGCATGTGGTGCAGCATCGACGTCGCCAGCCGCGCCCCCGAGGCGCCGAGCGGGTGGCCCAGCGCGATCGCGCCGCCGCGCGGGTTCAGCCGGGCCGGGTCGGCGCCCGTCTCCACCAGCCACGCCAGCGGCACCGGCGCGAACGCCTCGTTCACCTCGTACACCCCGATGTCGGCCAGGGTGAGGCCGGCGCGGCGCAGCACCTTCGCGGTGGCCGGGATCGGCGCGGTGAGCATGACGACCGGGTCGTCCGCGGCGGCGACGGCGGTGTGCACCCGGGCCAGCGGCCGCAGCCCGTGCGCCGCCGCCCACTCGCTCGTGGTCACCGCCAGCGCGGCCGCGCCGTCCGAGATCTGCGACGCCGAGCCCGCCGTCACCACGCCGTCCGGCCGGAACGGGGTCTTCAGCGCGCCCAGCTTCTCCAGCGTCGTGTCCCGGCGGATGCCCTCGTCCTCCTTCGCCCCGCCCACCGGCGTGATCTCGGCCGAGTAGTCGGCGGCGGCCGCCCTGGCGTGGCTGGCCAGCGCGTACTCGTCGAGCCGGCCGCGGGTGAAGCCCCAGCGGGCGGCGATCATCTCCGCGCCGACGCCCTGGTTGAACGGCACCGGCTCGCCGTCGCCGAAGCCCGGCACGCCCGCGTAGCGCTCCCGCACCGCCGGCCCGTACGGCACCCCCGACACGGTCGCCGACGAGCCCATCGGCACCCGGCTCATCGACTCGACGCCGCCCGCCACCACCACGTCCGCCTGCCCGGCGATCACCGCGGCGGCCGCCACGTGCAGCGCCTGCTGGCTCGACCCGCACTGCCGGTCGATCGTCGCGCCCGGCACCGACTCCGGCCAGCCCGCCGCCAGCACCGCGTTGCGGCCCACGTTCCACGACTGCTCGCCGACCTGGCTCACGCAGCCCCACTGCACGTCGTCCACGTCCGCCGGGTCGAGGCCGGTGCGCTCGGCCAGCGCCCGCAGCACGTGCCCCGACAGGTCGACCGGGTGCACCCCGGACAGGCCGCCGCCGCGCCGGCCCAGCGGGGTCCGGACGGCGCCCACGATCACCGCGTCACGCATGACTTCACCGTACGCTCGTCCGGTGCACGAGATGGCCTGGCGCGTTCCCCCGAAGCTGCCCGCCGCGAAGCTCGCCGGCGTGGTCCTGCTGCCCCTGCTGGCGTGGCTGATCCGGCCCGACGACGTCGTCGTCTGGGTGCTCGCCGGCGTCAGCGCCGCCGGCCTCGCCGCCTGGGCCGCCCGCGACCTGCTCGTGCCGGTGCGCCTGAGCGCCGACACCGGCGGGGTCACCGTCGTGTCCGGCTGGTCGCGCCGCCGCCGGCTCGCCTGGGAGCAGATCGAGCGGGTACGCGTCGACCGCCGGGAACGCGTGGGCCTGTCCAGCGAGATGCTGGAGCTGGACACCGGCGACCAGCTGCACCTGTTCAGCCAGTACGACCTGGGCACCGCGCCCGAGGACGTCGCCGCCGCCCTCGCCGCGCTGCGGACCGGCGCTAAGCCGTGAGCGCGCGGGCCGCCGTCACCACGACCAGCAGCAGCACCACGGCGGCGCAGCCGGCCACCTGGACCGGCGTGCGGCGCTCGCGCGGGGCGTAGGCCAGCGCGGCCGCCACCACCCCGCCCGTCACCAGGCCGCCGATGTGGCCCTCCCACGACAGGTTCGGGATCAGGAACGTGATGATCACGTTCATCACCAGCAGCGCCACGATGCCCGACGTGTCGCGGCCCAGCCGCCGCAGGATCACGAAGAAGCCCGCGAACAGGCCGAAGAGCGCCGTCGACGCGCCCGCGCCCAGGCCGCCCGGGTCGAGCAGGTACACCGCGACGTTGCCGCCCAGCCCGGCGATCAGGTACAGCGCGGCGAAGCGGGCCGGGCCGAGCACCGTCTCCAGCTGCCGGCCCAGCTGCCACAGCGCATACATGTTGAACAGCAGGTGCACGAGGCCGTAGTGGATGAACATCGCCGTGACCAGGCGGTAGAAGCCGCCGTCGTCGATGCCGGGGAACACCGTGCCGATGCCCGGCACCGCCCCCTGGTACAGCTCGCCCGTGGCGGCCAGCGTGAACGAGAACGGCGTGACGGCGCCCATCGCCTGGTAGGCCGTGACCCCCGTGAACAGCCCGTTGCCGATCAGCGTCGGGATGCCCGCGATCACGACGCCGATCACGGCCGCCAGCAGGTTGAGGCCGATGAGCGCCTTCGTCACGTACCCGGCCTGGCCGGACAGGCTGCCGCCGAACGCGGTGCGGGCCTGGCGCTGCGTGCGGCGGCCCTCGGCCACGCACTCGGGGCACTGGAAGCCCACCGACGCCGGGTTCATGCAGTCCGGGCAGATGGGCCGGTCGCACCGGACGCACCGGACCCCGGTCTCCCGCGACGGATGGCGGTAACAGACCGGGGTCGTCGGCGCACTCATGTTTCGAATGTACCCGGCGGGAAGATCAGCTCTCGATCTCCACGCGCTCGATGACCACGTCCTCGCGCGGCCGGTCCTGCGGGCCGGTCGGCGTGTTCGCGATCGAGTCCACGACCTTCGCGGACTGGTCGTCGGCCACCTGGCCGAAGATGGTGTGACGGCGGTTCAGGTGCGGGGTCGGGCCCACGGTGATGAAGAACTGCGAGCCGTTCGTGCCGGGCCCGGCGTTGGCCATCGCCAGCAGGTACGGCCGGTCGAACACCAGGTCGGGGTGGAACTCGTCGGCGAACTGGAAGCCCGGGCCGCCGCGGCCGGTGCCGGTCGGGTCGCCCATCTGGACCATGAAGCCGGCGATCACCCGGTGCGAGATCGTGCCGTCGTAGTAGGGGCCGCTGCCCTTCTGCCCGGTCCGGGGGTCCGTGTACTCCTTGGTGCCCTGCGCCAGTTCCACGAAGTTGCGCACCGTCTTCGGCGCGTGGTCCGGGAACAGCTGAAGGCGGATCGGGCCATGGTTCGTGTGCAGGGTGGCGTAGACAGCCTCAGCCACGGGTACTCCTGTCGTCGTTACGGTCGCCGGCCCGTCCACGTGGGCGGATCGGCGCAGACAGTTCTTTCCATACGGATACTCCCATGTGCCCGTTCCGGGTGTACGGGGGTACCTGACGGGGGAGGATGCAGGAGACGGAACCACAGGAGGTGGGCACTGGTGTTCGGAATCGTGCGGCGCAAGAGCCATGGACTGATGGCGCGCAGTGAGTTCGGTCAGGGCGTGGAGCACTTCAGGGCGGCGGCGACCCATGCGGCCCGCGGCACGGGTGCCACGGTCGGCCCGAAGCTGGAGTCGGCCCGCGGCCGGGTGCAGCCCGCTGCCGGCAAGGTCCGCGACGTGGCCTCCAGCGGCTGGGGCACCGCCCTGGCGACCCTCGCGCCGCTCGCCGCCGCGGCGACCGAGGGCGCGCGGCAGGCCGGTCGCAAGACCGACAAGGCGGGCAAGACCACCCGCAAGGCCGGCGGCAAGCAGGCCAAGAAGCTCGACCGCAAGGCCCGCAAGATGGTGGGGCGCAAGCAGTCGAGCAGCAAGGGCAAGCTCCTCGGCCTCGGCATCGCCGGCCTCGCGGTCGGTGCGATCGGCGCCATGGTGCTGCGCAAGCGGCAGCAGGAGCAGTGGGACGAGTACGACCCGAGCCAGCCCATCGGGGCCGTCGGCCAGGAGACCATCCCGGCCGCGATGACCCCGGAGCCGGCCCGGACGGCCACCCTCTCGTCCGTCCCGGACGAGAAGGACCAGACGTCGTCGGCCCAGCACAGCCCGACCGTCGCCAAGATGGCGGGCGGCGAGAGCCCGAACTGAGCTGGGACAGCACGGCCGCGGCCCGTTCCCCTGCGTGGGGAGCGGGCCGCGGCCGTGCCGCGCTCGGTCAGGAGGTCTGCTGGGCGACCCACCGGCCGTCGCCCGACACCACGATCCGGAACGTGCCCTGCCGGCCGTCGGCGGCCGTGAGCAGGCACGAGTACGTGCCCACGCCGTCGGAGTCGACCAGCTCGGCGGCGCAGGCGGCCGCGGCGGGCCGGCCGGCGCCGGTGTCGCTCAGCACGGCCTGCTCGACCGTCGTGGCGTCGTACTCGGGGCCGGAGGTGGCGAGCCAGGCCGTCCAGAAGACCGCGTACGGCACGAACGGCACCCAGAACGCGACCCAGTACCGGCGGGTGCTGTGCCCGGCGGCCCGGGCCTTGCCTGCGCGCAGCGCGGCCGAGATCGCGCCGAGCGCGCCCAGCACGAGCGTCGTGACGACCACCCAGCCGACCCCGGGCGCCTTCCCGGCGGGCGCGTGGGCGGCGGTGTAGGCGGGGACGGGCGGCGCGGCTGGGGCCGGGGCCCAGGCGTGCGCATAGGCGGCCGGCGCGGGTGCCGGCGCGGGTGCCGGCGCGGGTGCCGGCGCGTAGGCCGGCGCCGGGGCCCAGGTGGGCGCGTAGGCCGGCGGGTGGGCCGCCGCGGGCGTCGGGGGGTAGGCCGGCGGGGGCGCGCCGAGGTAGCCGGGCGGGGCCGGGTCCGCGTCGGGCGTCAGGAAGCCCGGCAGCGGGCGGGCCGGCTCGGTGCCGTACGGCGTCTCGGTGGTCATGGTTCCCCCGTCGGATGGTCGTACCGTGTCGCAGGTCACCATCGACCGGCCGGGGGCCGGGGTGAGGGGTTCAGGCCACCCGGGCCGGGGTGTGCGCGGCGGCGAGCTCGCCCTCGACCTGCTCGACCGACAGCGGGCGGGCGAAGTAGAAGCCCTGCACCACCTCGTAGCCGAGGGCGCGCAGCCGGTCGGCCTGCTGGGCGGTCTCGACGCCCTCCGCGACCGTGTCCAGGCCCAGCGCGCGGGCGAGCTGGATGACGGCGACGGCCATCGTGTCGCGGCGGTCACCGGCGTCGGACTGGGTGAAGGAGCGGTCCAGCTTCAGCTCGTCGACGGGGCAGTCGTGCAGCAGGGTGAGCGTGGACTGGCCGGTGCCGAAGTCGTCGAGGGCCACCCGGATGCCCATCTCGCGCAGCGCGTGCAGGTTCGTCACCGAAGCGCCCAGGGTCAGCACCGTGGTCTCGGTGATCTCCAGGACCAGGCGGTGCGGCGGCAGGCCGGTCTCGGCGAGGATCTCGGCGACCTGGTCGGGGAAGGTGGCCTCGCGCAGCTCGCGGGCCGACACGTTGACGTTGATGACCTGCGGGGCGGCGTCGCCGTAGCGCTCGGTCCAGGTGACAGCCTGGCGGCAGGCCCGGGCCAGCACCCAGCGGCCCAGCGGCAGGATGAGGCCGGTGCGCTCGGCGAGCGGGATGAAGTCGGCGGGCGAGACGAGGCCGCGCTCCGGGTGCTTCCACCGGATGAGCGCCTCCACGCCGACCATGCTGGCGTCGTCGAGGCTGACCAGCGGCTGGTACAGCAGGAACAGCTGGTCGGTGCCGAGGGCCGCGCGCAGCTCGGCGCCCAGGTGGGCGTGGTCGTTGGAGCTGCCGCCCATGTCGGGGCGGTAGTGCAGGTGGCTGGCGCCGCCCTGGCGCTTCGCCGCGTACATGGCGACGTCGGCCTGGCGCAGCAGCTCGCTGGCGTTGTCGCCGTCGCGGCCGTCGGCGACGCCGATGCTGGCGCTGACGAGCAGCTCGTGGCCGTCCGCCCAGAACGGCGACGACAGCGAGTCGAGCATGCGCTGCACGGCGATGTCGGCGCCGGTGGGGTCGGTGCCGTCGAGGACGACGACGAACTCGTCGCCGCCGAGCCGGGCCACGGTGTCGTGCTCGGTCAGCTGCGCGGCGAGCCGGCGGCCGACCGCGACGAGCAGGGCGTCGCCGGTGCCGTGGCCGAGCGTGTCGTTGATCGTCTTGAAGCTGTCCAGGTCGATGAGGGCGACGCTGAGCGGCCGGCCGTTGTTGTTGGCGAGCGCGTGCTGGAGCCGCTCGGCGAAGTACGCGCGGTTCGGCAGCTGGGTCAGCGCGTCGTGGGTGGCGCCGTGCTCCAGCCGGTCGAGCAGGCTGCGGTTCTCCCGGTACGCGGTGACCTGCCGGATCACCACGAGCGCGGTGAGCAGCACCGCACCTGTGGCGACGGGCGGCAGGTGGGCGGTCTGGCGCGCGGCGACCAGCGACAGCAGCAGCGCGTCGACGGCCACGACGGCCAGGTACGGCAGCACGCTGAACGGGTTGCGCCGGCCCGGCAGCGCGGTCACGGGCCCGGCCCGGCGCTGCTGCTCCGCCGACCAGACGACGTAGAACAGGACGACCGGGATGACGTACAGGATGGCGTTGTACTTCGGCTGCTCGATGAGCAGCCGCTGGGGCACCGTGCCGAGCGAGCCGGCGATCAGCGCGGCCGCCATCAGGCGCAGCGAGCCGCGGTCGATGACGCCGTCGTTGGACAGGGCCACCTTGGCGACGGCGCCGATGCCGATGAGCACCATCGCCAGCATCCAGAACTCGGCGTTGGCGTCGCCGCTGCCCGGCACGCCGGTGTTGGTGAAGAAGTGCCACAGGAAGACGCCGGTGCCGAGGGCGACGGTGGCCGCGTCGAGCCACACCCGCAGGCGCTCGCCGTTGCTGCCGGCGTTGACCGGGATCCGGTACAGCGCCCAGAGCAGCAGGAACAGCGCCACGGAGTAGCTGGCGAGGGCCGGCAGCGGCGGCTGGCGGACGGTCATGTGCGGGTTGAGCACGGCGTCGGCGGCGCCGGACAGGGCCCCGACGCCGACCATCGCGACGGCGCCGGTGACCGTGCGCCAGTACGCGCGGGCCTGCGCCGTCAGGAAGGGCTGCCGGGAGGTGCGGGCGCAGTACGCGGTGGCCAGGACGGCGGAGACGGGCGCGGACAGCCAGATGAGCCCGACGGGCACGGTGGGCCCGAGCTCGTTGAGCAGGAACAGAGCGCTCGCGACGACGGCGACGGCGGCGGCGATCAGGGTCGGCCGGTTCCGGCGGCACCAGAGCGGGAACGCGCGGATTCGCTGGTCCACGTGCGCCCTCCCGTCCGTCGGATGGTGTGCGGCCCGGGGGCGGGGCGGGGCCGCACGGCGCCGCTCCGACGCCTGGTTGGCTCATCGGCGCAGCAGCGCCGGGTCTGAAGAGTTTCGCAGGCGTCGAAGCGCCCGTCACCTCGTCGCGGCGATCAGCCGTCTGACCTGCGGCGCGTCAAGATCGTCGTCGGCCTCGTCGGACGCCGGGTCGCACCCGAGGGGTTCTTCGTCCGAGAAGTCCGATTCACTGTCCGGATCGTCCGGGTCGTCCGGCTCGTCGGTCAGCGTGCGCAGTCCCGCGAACAGCTGGGCGGCGGCGAACAGCGCGACGACGGCCAGGCCCAGCGGCAGGTAGTCCCGCTCGTGCAGCCACACCACCGGCAGGCCCACCAGGGGCACCCGCAGCCGGGCGATGCCGGTGACGTTCGCCGGCGGCACCGGCGCGGTGTCCTCCGACCGGTTCGCGTCGCCGCGGGTCACGTACGTGCCGTCCTCGTTCACCCGCACCACCCGGTGCAGCAGGTACCGCGACGGCCGGGACGGGTCGACGAAGCGCAGCACGTGCCCCGGCGCCGCCTGCTCGCCCTCGTCCAGCGGGGCGGCCACGACGATGTCGCCCGGCTGGATCGACGGCAGCATCGACCCGGTCAGCACCACCGACGGCGACCAGCCCACCGCCAGCGGCAGCAGCGTCCAGACGAACAGGCTCAGCACGGCGGTGCTGGCCGTCAGCACCGCCGCGGACAGCACCAGCCGCACGGTGAGCACGGCCGTCTCACCGCGCGTCAGGACGGGTCCGCGCGGCGCGGCGTGCCGGGCCACGTACCGGGGCCGCTGCTGCGCACGGGTCACGTCGTCCTCTTCGACCGTTTCGGCGCCGGATTGAGTGCCGGCGTGCCGCGCGCCACATTCCTTGAGGTCGGCCGCCAGGTGCCGATGGACAGGGCACAGATCCGACGTGGTGCCGAACACGGCCCGGTAAGCAGGAGGAGGCGAGAGATGGCAGGCAGGAAGAAGGGCCGGATCGGCGGCTGGATGGTGCCGACCGCGGTCGTCGCCGTGCTGGCCGGCGTGCTCGGCAGCGGCGTGATGGTGTGGAAGGCGTCCGAGGCGGCGTTCACCGCCACCACGGCGAACCCCACGAACAACTGGGCGGCGGGCTCCGTGGCGCTGGTCGACGACGACTCCGAGGCGGCCATGTTCAACGTCTCCGGGCTCACCCCCACCGGCGTCAGCACCGGCGAGAAGTGCATCGCCGTCACCTACAACGGCAGCGCCACCGCCCCGGTGAAGCTGTACGGCGCCGTCCCCGGCGGCACCGGTCTCGCCGGCTACCTGCGCCTGAAGGTCGAGATGGGCACCGGCGGCGGCTTCGGCAGCTGCACCGGCTGGACCGAGACCGTCGCGGACATCTTCCCGGACGCGCTCATGAGCACCTGGACCGCGACCGGCTGGGCGAACGGCCTGACCACGTGGACCCCGACCGGCACCGGCCAGACGCGGGTCTTCAAGTTCACCTACACGCTGGTCGACAACAACGCCGCCAACGGCAAGACGGCGTCGATGCCGTTCACGTGGGAGGCCCAGGCCTGATCGGGCCGACGGACGGTAGGGGCGCGCCGGTCACGGCGCGCCCCTCGCCGCGCGATTGCGACGGGGCGAGCGGGGTAACGGTCACCGACCGTCCCGCCATCTGGAGGAGGATCCCGCATGAGCCTGGACCGCGAGCTCGCCCCGGACCCGTACGACATCCTGCCGGCCGTCCCGTCGTTCACCCTGGACAGCACGGACGTCCACGACGGCGAGCCGCTCGACGAGCTGTTCGTGCACGGTAGCGCCGGCGGCAAGAACACGTCGCCGCAGCTGTCCTGGTCCGGCTTCCCGGAGCGCACCCGCGGCTTCGCCGTGACGTGCTTCGACCCGGACGCCCCCACGGGCAGCGGGTTCTGGCACTGGTCGCTGGTCAACCTGCCGGCGTCGGTGACCTCACTGGAGCGCGGCGCGGGCGACCTGCCGGGCGGCGCGTTCTGCGTGCGCAACGACTACGGCGACGCCGCGTACGGCGGGGCCGCGCCGCCGCCCGGCGACCGGGTGCACCGGTACGTCTTCGCGGTGCACGCGCTGGACGTCGACGCCCTCGACGTGACGCCGGACGCGTCGCCGGCGTACGTCGGCTTCAACCTGACGTTCCACACGCTGGCGCGGGCGACGTTGCGGCCGACGTTCCAGGTGCGGGCGTGAGAAAGCAGAACCCCGGCGGCCGCGTGGCGGCCGCCGGGGTGACGATTCGCTGTGAATCAGCTGGGGGTGCGCGCGACCACGAAGACCGACTGGCCGAACGGCGGCCGGACGACCTTCTCCATCGCCTTCGTCACCGGGAGCACGGTGGTGTCGTAGATCTTCACCATCGGCCCCTCCTTCGGGGCCAGCTTGAAGACGCTCGTGGCCATGTAGTAGCCGATGAGGCCGAGCGCGTTCGCGTAGTGCAGCTTCTCGATCTCCAGGCCGGCCTCGGTCATGGCCGCCCGCATCGTCTTCTTCGTGTAGCGGCGGACGTGGCCCGTCGCGATGTCGACCTGGCTCATGGCGAACATGAAGGCCGGGACGATGAGGATGATGCGGCCGCCGGGGCGGACCAGCTGCGCCATGCTGCGCAGCGCACCGACGTGGTCCTCGATGTGCTCGAGCACGTTGTACGACACGAGGGCGCTGTGGTCGGCCGTCTCGGTGGTCGGCAGGAGCATCTGCCGCACCTCGATCTTCGGCTCGGCAGCCATCCGCTCCTTGAGCAGGACGAGCCGGTCGGGGTCGGCCTCGGTCGCGGTGAACCGGGGGACGTGCGGAGCCCACTCGAGGGCGTAGTCGCCGAGGCCACTGCCGATCTCGATCGGGTTCTCACCGAGATAGGGGACGGCGAGCTCGATGAACCAGCGCCGGTGGTTGACGGCCGTCGCCAGGCCCTCGAGCACTTCGGACTGGATCCGCTGGTCTCCAGTGATGTCTGCCATAGGTGGGTTCCTCGTCTTGCCGATCTGGTGACAGGCGGGACCGCAAGAGTTAACCACTCGCCGCTGTGAACCGCGAGTTGACCAAGGTCGTCCCGTCAATCCTTGGCCTGATTGATACCTACGTGCACCGATCCGGATCGTTGACCCGGTGCGGGTTCGGCCGACCATGAAACTTGTTCGTCTCGGCTCGATCACGCTGCGGTCGCTCGTCACGTTCACGTTACCAACCTCGGTTAGGCTCGCCGGTGCTATGACGATTACGGGTATTGACACGACAGGCGCATCGGTCGGTGGGGCTGCACCCCATCCTCGCGACAGCAGTGCGGTGGACGACCTCGACGCCGAACTGCGCACGCTGTCCACGACTGTCGACCGGCCGCTCGCCACCGAGCCGGACGTCGACCCGGAACCGCAGGTCAAGCAGCCGCTGTGGCGCTCGCTGACGCGCGTGGACGTCGCCGCGATGCTCAGCATGGTCGCGATGGCGCTGTTCCTCACGAGCCCGCTGTGGCTCAACCTCGATCACGAGTTGCGTGAGGATCCGCAAGATCAGGCATTCTTCGAGTGGATGCTGGCGCACGGTGCGCGCGTGCTCACCGACGGAGTGTCACCGTTCTTCTCCGACCGGCTGAATTACCCCGACGGGATGAACATGATGGCCAACACATCGGTGTTGGCCATCTCGTTACCGTTGACGCCCGTCACTCTCCTGTTCGGCCCGCACGTCGCGTTCAACGTGTTCCTCACACTCGCCTTGGCCGTCACCGGTATCGCGTGGTACCTGGTGCTTTCCCGGAAGTTTGTGACGTCGCGCACAGCGGCGTGGGTGGGCGCGATCTTCGCGACCTTCGCGCCGAGCATGGTGTCGCACGCCGGCGGCCACCCCAACATCGTCTCGCAGTTCCTGGTGCCCGTGCTCATCTGGCGCACCCTCGAACTGCGCCGCCCCGGCCGGGCCGTGCGCAACGGCGCCATCCTCGCCGGCGTCGTGGTGTGGCAGGCGTTCATCAACCTCGAGGTGCTGTTCATGACGGCCGTCGGGGTGGGCCTGTTCTGCGGCGTGATGGCGATCCAGCGCCGCCGCGACACCGCCGAGCGGGCCACCGTCCTCAAGGGCCTCGGGGTCACCGCCGCCATCTCGCTGGCCGCCCTCGCGTACCCGTTGTACGTGCAGTTCTTCGGGCCGCAGGCGTACCACGGGCTGTCGGAGTTCGTCCGCTACTTCGGCGCCGACCTGGGCTCGTTCACCGCGTACGCCCGCCGGTCCATCGCCGGCGACGACGCCACCGCCTCCCGGCTGGCGCAGAACGCCGCCGAGGAGAACGCGTTCTTCGGCTGGGGCCTGGTCATCCTCTTCGCCGGCCTGGTCGTGTGGATGCGGCGCAGCGTCGCCGTGCTCGCCGCCGCCGGGGTCGCCGTGTTCTTCGCGGCCATGTCCCTCGGCCCGCAGATCTACCTGAACGGCCGCCCGACCGGCGTCGCCGGCCTGTGGGCGTACCTGCACAGCGTGCCGGTGCTCAACTCGGCGGTGCCGACCCGGTGGGCGATGGCCATCGCGCCCGTCATCGCGATCGTGCTCGCCCTGGGCTGCCAGCGCGCCGTCGAGCTGGGCCGCCGCCAGCCCGCCGCCCGCGGCCCGCTGCGCCTGGCCATCTGCACCGCCGTCGCGATGGCCCTGGTGCCGCTGTTCCCGACGCCGCTGCCGAGCCGCCCGATGGACCCGGTGCCCTCGTTCATCACCTCGGACCAGTGGCGCGGCTACGTCGACGACCAGCACTCGCTCGTGGCCCTGCCGCTGCCCAACAGCTCCTACCCGGATCCGCTGCGGTGGGCGGCGTACACGAAGAACGACCTGCGCATCGCCCGCGGGTACGGCCTGTTCCCGGCGCAGAACCCGATGAACCCGAGCGACCGCACCGGCCAGTTCGAGGGGGGCTGGCGGCCGACCAGCGGCCTGTTCGCGTCCATCAAGGCCGGTTACCCGACCCCGCAGCTGACCGACGCGCGGCGCGAGATGACCCTCGCCGACCTGCGCTTCTGGAAGGCGGGCGTGGTCGTGCTGACCCCGCAGGACCGCGACATCGAGATGCGGCGGGCGATGAGCGAGATCATCGGCTTCCAGCCGACCTGGACGGGCGACGTGTGGATGTGGGACGTGCGCGCCCTCGTCGACGACCCGTCGGCCAGCATCACGACCGCCAGCCCGTAGCGACGACGACAGGAAGGCCGGGCCCCGTCGGGGTCCGGCCTTCGTCGTGTCGGGGTGCGGGGGTCAGGCGGTGCGGATGCAGCAGCCGGTGCAGACCTTCGGCTTCGGCAGGGTGAACGCCAGGCAGCACGTCCGGCGCTGCACGGTGAGCTGGCCGCCGGGGCCCGGCACCAGCTCGACGAGGTCGTCGACGCCGAGCGTGGCCAGCAGGGTGTGGATGGTCTGGGCGGTGGAGCCGGGCACCACGTCGGCGGAGCGCAGCACCGCGTGCGCGACGCCGGAGGCCAGGGAGCCGAGCAGGGTGCGCGCGCCCAGGCGGACCCGGTGGGCGTGCAGCGCGTCGAGCATCGGCTCGAGGTGGGCGGTGAGCAGGCTCGCGCGCAGCTCGGCCAGCAGCGCCGCCTCGTCGGCCACCACGCGCACGTTGGGTAGGGCGAGGGCGGCGATCGGGTCGGACGGCAGGACGGCGACGGTGATGTCGCGGTCGAGGCCGAGGGTGACCAGCGGGCGGTGGTCCTCGAAGTGGACGAGCACGTCCTCGGCGCGCAGCAGCGGCACCCGGCGGGCGGACGCCCAGCCGAGCACGGCGGGCAGCGCCAGCCAGTAGGTGTAGGTCTTCCACGCCAGGGCGGCGGCCGCGTGCGGCTGGGCGTCCCAGCGGCGTTCGGCGGCGCGCAGCAGCTCGGGCAGGTGGCAGGCGATGAGGTCGCTCGCGGTGCGCCAGCCGGCCCGGTCGTGCACGGTGAGGCCGGGGGCCAGGCCGGGCAGGTCGGTGGCGGTGCCGAACATGGCGCGCAGCGTGGCGGTGACGGGGGCGAGGGGCTGGGCGGCGGCGGCGCCGCGGTCGAGTGCGGTGGTCATCGCCGGGCCGGTCACCTCCCTCTGCACGTGGCTCCACTCCGAGCCGGACGCGTCAGCCTAGCTCCCTAAGGCAAGCCTAACCATAGGCTCGGGGGATCATCACACCGACCGTCCGTTTCCCGGCCGTGAAGATCACCGGAGAGTGACTGACCGGGGTCAGTGTGACCTAACCCGTGGATACGGGGTTGGGGAATCGTCAAGCCATCTGTCGGCAACGCGCTAGTCGGTTAGCGGCGTGGACCACGGGAACGGAGACTGGGAATTCCCGGCACGAAGGGGACAACCGTGATGACCACCTCGCCCGTCGAGCGAGCCGCTGAGACGTTCGCGGCCCTGCTCGCGCAGTGGCGGGTCGATCGCGGCATGACCAAGAAGCAGCTCGCCGCGCTGATGGGCTTCGACCCGTCGTACGTCAGCCACGTGGAGGGGCGCCGGCACCGCCCCACCGAGGACTTCGCCCGCCGCGCCGAGGCCGTCCTCGGCGCCGGCGGCGCCATCTGGCAGAAGTTCCAGGAGTACGACGAGCTGCGGCACTCCCGCAACTCCGTGCACCGCGACCCGCCCGTGCCCGAGCAGTGGATGCCGCCCGGCACCGGGCTCATCGTCGACCAGGAGATCGCCGAGCTGACGTACACCGACGGCGTGTACCGGTGCAAGGTGCGCCGCGACCTCTACAACGCCGGCAACGAGCCCGTCACCCGCTACCTGGTGCGGATCGCCGTCGACCGGTACCCGCAGGACTCCGAGCGCTCCAACCGGCACCACCGCGACCACCCGCTCACCTACGCGGAGCTCGACATCCAGGCCCGCTGCGAGGACGAGCGGATGGAGTGGCGCAGCAAGCAGGACCGGGACAACTTCAAGGAGGTCTGGCTGCTGTTCGAGAACGAACGCGGCCGCTTCCCGCTCTACCCGGGCGAGCGCACCACCATCGAGTACGAGTACACCGTCGGGCAGGAGAAGTGGGGGCAGTGGTTCCAGCGGGCCGTCCGCCTGCCCACCCGGCACCTCACCGTCCGGCTCAGCTTCCCGCTGGAGTTCGAGGCCCAGGTGTGGGGCGTCGAGGACTCCCTCGCCGCCGAGGCGCCCGTCCGCACCCCGCTGGAGCGGCACGCCGACGCCGAACGGTCCACGTTCGAGTGGCACACCGACACCCCCGCCCTCAACGCGCGGTACCGGCTCGAATGGCGCTTCCGCGGCAGCGCCGCCGCCACCGCCGCGCCCTCGGAGGGCCGGGCCAGCGCCCGGATGGCCGACGCCGGCATCGTGCAGCGCGGCGACGACCTGCTGCGCCGCCGCGCCCGGCCGTACGACCTGCCGCGCGAGGAGGCCGCCGCGCGCGACGCCGCCGTGCGGCTGCGCGCCACCCTCGACAAGCTCGACGAGCTGCACGTGTTCCGCAAGGGCGTCGGGCTGGCCGCGCCGCAGATCGGCCTGCCGTCCGCGATCGCCGTCGTGCGGCCGCCCGAGCGCGGCGCCGACAGCATCGTCCTGGTCAACCCGCGCGTCGTCGGCGAGAGCGACGCCACCGACGAGCGCTACGAGGGCTGCCTGTCCTTCTTCGACCACCGCGGCCTGGTCAGCCGGCCGCTGCGGATCGAGGTCGAGCACTCCCGGTACGACGGCACCCGCGTCATCACGTTCTTCGAACGGGCCATGGCCCGGCTCGTCGCCCACGAGATCGACCACCTGGAGGGCCGGCTGTACGTCGACCGGATGCCCGCCGGCGAACCCCTGCTGCCGGTCGAGGAGTACCGGCAGACCGGCAGCCCCTGGGCGTACTAGTTGAAGGTGTCGTAGCGGATGCGCATCGACGGCACCTGCAGCTCCGCCAGCGTGCGCAGCGTCGCCTTCACCATCGTGCCCGAACCGGAGACGAAGAAGTCGTGCTCCGACCACGGCCCGTACCGGGCCACCACCTCGGAGATCAGCCCCTGCTCACCGGGGAACGTCTCGTCCTCGCTGCACGCCGGCACCAGCGACAGCCACGGGTAGCGGGCCGCCAGCTTGTTCAGCTCCGCCAGGTCGTACAGGTCGTCGCGGTTGCGGGCGCCGAAGAACACGTGCACCCAGCGGGTCCGGTTGTACCGGGTCAGCTCCTCCACCAGCGCCTTGATCGGCGCCAGGCCCGTGCCGCCCGCCACGAACACCACGTCGCGGGTCGACCGGCGGTCCAGCGTCATCGAGCCCATCGGCGCGGCCAGCCGCACCATGTCGCCCGGCTTCAACCGGCGCACCAGCGCGCTCGACACCCAGCCCGCGCCGATCGCGCGCACGTGGAAGTCCAGGGTGTTGTCCTTGCGCGGGGCGTTCGCCGGCGAGTACGTGCGCCACATCCGCGGCTGGTACTTCGGCACCTCCACCGACAGGTACTGGCCCGCCCGGTAGTCGATCGGCTGCATCGGCGCCACCGTGAACGTGGCGATGTCGGTGCTGCGCCGCTCGTGCGCGATCACCTCCGCGTGCCAGTACGGCGGGTTCGTGTCCGCGTCCGCGCCGGCCAGCATCTTCGCGGCGATCACGCCGTACGCGTCCGCCCACGCCTGGTCGTACTCGATGCTCCACTGCTCGCCCGCGAACGCCCGCATCGCCTCGATCAGCGCGCCGCCCACCACGTCGTAGTGCTCGGGGCTGACGTGGAACTTGCGGTGGTCGCGGCCCAGCGCCTTCAGGTACTCGTCGAAGACCTCCGGGTCCTCGAGCGTCTGCACCGCCGTGACGATCGCGTTGAGCAGGCGGGCGCGCTGCACGTCCATCTGCACCGGGAACAGGTCCCGCAGGTCCGGGTGGGACAGGAACATCCTCGCGTAGAAGTAGCCGGCGACCTTGTCCTGCTGGTCCTCGACGAGAGTCCAGCTCTCCTTCAACAGCCGTGCGAGGTTACCCATCGAGGCCTCTCCGGAAGTGGCGGACGGTGTACGTCTGACCAATTCACGGTGCCCGCCCCGCACTGACCGCCGTCGCACCAACTGTGCGACAACCATCCATCACGCTCTGTGTCTGAGTGCGGCGGCGGTCGATGACCTGCGCGGACGGCCCCGAGTGCGACATTCGCCGCACCCGCGTGGCGGTGCGTCGCTCACCCGATCGCCTTCGGTACGGCGGCCCCCGGATGGCACAGTGGTCGGGTGGCAGCCGACGCATCGCCCTCCCCGCCGGTCCTACCCGGCTGGGCCCGCCCGCCCGCCGGCCGCGGCGCCGTGCACGCCGAGATCCTGCTCGTGCTCGGCCTGTCGCTCGGCCAGTCCGCCGTCTACGCGATCGTCTCGCTCACCGCGAAACTCACCGCCGAACAGCGCCTCGGCGACCAGACCGTCGCCATGAACACGTCCGCCTCACCGCGGCCCTGGCTCGACCTCACCTACCAGCTCCTCGGCATCGCCTTCGCGATCGTGCCGGTGCTGCTCGCCGTCCACCTGCTGCGCCGCGACCACCCCACCCTGTCGCTCGGCATCGACCGCCGCACCCCGATGCAGGACCTGGCCCGCGGCGCCGCCCTGGCCGCCCTCATCGGGCTGCCCGGCCTGGCCCTGGTGTACGTCGCCGGCCTGCTCGGCATCAACGCCAACCTGGTGCCCGCCGCCCTGCCCGACCTGTGGTGGGCCGTGCCCGTGCTCATCCTCGCCGCCGCCGAGAACGCCATCCTCGAAGAGGTCATCGTCGTCGGCTACCTCATGACCCGGCTGCGCGACCTCGCCTACCGCACCCCGGTGATCATCGCCGTGTCCGCCGCCCTGCGCGGCTCGTACCACCTCTACCAGGGCTTCGGCGCGTTCGTCGGCAACGCCGTCATGGGCGTCGTCTTCGCCCTGTTCTTCCTCCGGACGAAGCGGGTGCTGCCGCTGATCCTCGCGCACCTGCTGCTCGACGTGTTCGCGTTCGTCGGCTACACCCTGCTGCCGAAGGAGTGGCTGTCCTGGGTCTAGCGGTAGTGCGCCACCGCCTTGGCCCCCAGCTTCTCCACCGACGCCCGCGCCCCCAGCGTCGCCGCGACGAGCGCCGCCCCCGGCAGCAGCCGGTTCACGGTCCGCAGCGCGAACCACGTCACCGCCTGCCCGACCAGCGGCATCGCCAGCCGCTCCACCGGCCCGTCCGACTCCGGCCGCACCCCGGTGAGCCGCACCAACTCCGCGACCCGCTCCGGCGCCGCCGGATCGTGCCCGTAAGCGGCCGCCACCGACAGGACCAGCAAGGATTGGGCGTACGCGCTCGCGGCCGCCCCGGTCAACACCGCCGCCCCGCCGGACAGCGCCGCGACCGCCCCACCGACGGCCCCGTGCCGCCGAGCCCGCTCGACAGCCAGCCGCGCGACCGCATCCTGGTCCGCGTGCGGATACGCCTCCCGCGTCACCCGCACCCACGCGGCCGCCTTCGGCCCGAGCGCGGCCACGGCCGCCTCGGCGAGGGTCTCGGGGGCGTGCGCGGGATCGGCGGCGAGCCGCCCCCACAGCCCGCCGTTGGCGCTCTCGGCCGGCTGCGCGCTCAGGGTGGCGTGCCGGCGGGGCACCGGGTCGGTGCGCTCGGCGGGGGGCTTGGGGCGCTGGTCGGCGAGGGTCTTCGGGTGCTTGAGGGTCGCCTGCCCGGTCGTGGCGGTCTCCGCCGCCTGCGGCGCCGGCTGCTGGGGGCCGGCCGGGGTGACGGGGTCGTCCTTGCCGACGGGGGCCTGGCGGGCGGCGGGGCGCTGCTCGGCCGGGGATTGCTTGGCCGCGGTGGTGGGCTGGACCTGCGGAAGCGGGGGGACCGCTAGCGGGCGGCCGGCCTTGGCGGCCTTGGCGGGCTTTGCGGCCTTTGCCGGGGGCGTGGGCTTGGCGTCGCCGGCGGGGGCCACAGCCTCCGACGGGGTGACCGTGGCCTCGAGCGGCGTGGCCTGGGTCGGTGCCTTCGGCGGGGTGGTCCCCTGCTGCGTGGCCTTGGTCGGCGCGGCCGGGGCCGCGGCGCCCGTCGGGCCTGCCTTGGGCTCGGCCGCCTTAGTCGGGTCGGCCTTGGTCAGGTCGGCCTTGGTCGGCGCGGCCGGAATCGTGGCCTCCGTCGGGCCTGCCTTGGGCTCGGCCGCCTTCGGCGGGTTGGCCTTGGCCGGCGCGGCCTGAGCCGCGGCCTCCAGCGGGGCTGCCTTGGGCGGGGCGGTCTGGGCCGCGGCCTCGAGCGAGGCTGCCTTGGATGGAGTGGTCTGAGCCGCTGCCTTCAGCGGTGTGGCCTGGGCCGGGGTGGCCTTCCGCGGGGCGGCCTTGGGCTGGGTGGCCTTCGGCGGTGCCGCCTTGGGCGGAGTGGTCTTCGGCGGTGCGGCCTGGGGGGCGGGGCCGGTCGCCTCGGGCGCCGCCGCCGGTGTGGCCGCTGCGGCAGTGGGTCCGGCCGAGGGCTCCGGGGCCGGGGGCTGGGGCTTCGCCTTCTTCGGCGGGGTGGGCTTGGGGCGCTGCTGCTTGGCGGGCGCCTGCTTGGCCGGTGCCTTCGGCCGCGGTGGCTTGCCGGACGGCGCCGCCGTCGCCCCGGGCTGCGGGGCTCCGGTGGTGGGGCGGGCGGCGGGCTTCGGCTCGGGGCCGTCGGGCGAGGAAACGTCAGAAGTGCCCGGAGCGCCCGTAGCGTCGCGGTTGTGAGGTTGCCGGAAGGCGACCGCCGGCGGCCGGGCCGGGGGGCCCGGGCGGTCGTCGCCTGCCGTGGGTTCCGCGCTGCTGAACGTGGCCTTCGGGGTGCGGGAACGGGGCACCTCGCGCCGGTTCTCGGCGCGGCTGTCGTCCGTGGACCGGTCTGCCTCCATGCCGACGGAGCCTAGCCCGGAGATCGCCGTTCTTCCTGTTGAAAGCCCTCGGGTCGCCGACATCGGTGATCTCGGCGACCGCAGGTGGGTGACCCTGCGCGGACGGTGACATCGACGGGCGGCCGGGTCCCGGCATCGCCGGGCGCGGGAGCGCGCAACGTAGCAGCTCACCACGCCGACGACGCCCCCGTCACCGATCTTCGGGAGCAGGAGGTTAGTCTCTTTGCTGACGGTGTGGGGGGCACGGTATCCTCAACCGTCGGTGGTCCCTGGGCCGCCGGGGAGACTTCGCCTAGTCCGGTCTATGGCGCCGCACTGCTAATGCGGTTGGGGTCTTACAGCCCCTCCCGGGTTCGAATCCCGGAGTCTCCGCGTGTCGAGCCGGTGTGTATGCTGGCGGAGCACTGAGCGCCCGTAGCTCAATGGATAGAGCATCTGACTACGGATCAGAAGGTTAGGGGTTCGAGTCCCTTCGGGCGCACAGCAGGTCAAAGGCCGGTCTCCCGTTTCGGGTGACCGGCCTTCGTGCATCTGGACCCCACAGCTGAGCCGGACCGATCCGCGGCGTTTCGATGCACGCCGAGTGGCTTACGGCTGGATCGACGTGATGTTCGTGGGATTGGTGTGTCCAAGCGCGCCGTCGATGCGTTCTACCGAACCCCCTCTGGTCGTAGAGCGGCCGCGGCGATCACCTGATCACTGTCGGAGGTGACCATTACGGTGCGCTGCATGACGGCGAGATCAAGCGGGTGACAGCCGGGAGCCAACCACTGTTTGGCGGTGGGAAGCAGTACCAGCTGCACGCTGTCCCAAGGCATCCCGCCTGGGTCAGCTACTACGGCGCCAGCACGCCCGACCGTGACGGCTACGGGGCATGGGCCGCCGCGATGCGGCAGTGGCAGCGCCGTTGGGGTGCCGAACTGGTCGCCGCCTGGGGCACGATGCTGCAGTTCGTGGTCAGTCGGCAACCACCGCCAGGCGAGCGGGCGTGGGAACTGGCCGGCCAGCACATGGCGCTCGGGCAGAGCCTCATGATGGGCCTGACACAGTGGCAGCTCGCGTTCGCCCTGGCGACCGGTGACGCCTGGTTCCTGCACAGCCGGCCATGACTCGAGTGGCGCGGCGGAATGAACCCAAGCGGCCTGATGGATGCGGCTGGTGCTGATTCGTGGCCGGGCCGGCGGCGTACCGTTTGGCGTATGGGCGGAGGCGATGGGGCAGCGGTGCCGGGCCGGGGCGGACCGGGCCCGCACGATGCGCACCTCGACCGCGAGCAGGTCGCTGACCTGCGGGATGAGGCCGCCGACGAGCGGGACCGGTTGCCGACCGGCGGGAGCGGATCGCCGATGAGCGGGACCGGATCGCCGACGAGCGGGATCTGCTGGCGGACGAGCGGGATCGGGTCGCCGACGAGCGGGACCGGATCTCCCATGATCGGGACGCCGAGGCCGGGCGGCGGGAGGAGCGCCTGGACTCCCTGGAACAGCGGCTCTACATGCGGGGGCGGTCGCTGGGGGCGCGGGTCGCCGACCGGGTCGCCGAGACGTCCGAGGCCATCGAGCGGGGGCGGGAGGCCGTCGACCGGTCGCGGGCCAAGGTGGATCGCAGTGCCGCGTCGTTGACGGACACCGGGCGGGGGTTCGAGCGGGATCAGGCGCACGTCGACCGCGAGGCCGCCCGCAGCGAGCGCGACCGGGGGCGGCCCGCGCGGGCCGATTGAGGCGGTCCGGCAATGAGACCGGGAAGCGGGCCGGGAATCGGCGTCTGTCCGGATAGGTCACCCTGCTCATCCACTGTGAAAGGATCAGCGGCGCGATCGGTGCCGCCTTCCCAGGCATTCGCAACGGTGGTTAGCTCACACGTGACTCAGCGTCGCACCGATCGTCGCTGAACGCTTCTCACGCACCCTCCAGACCGCAGCGCCGACGTCGTCGCGGTCCGCCCTTTCGCGGGCCGGGAAGGAGATGCTCATGTTCACCGATCACACCGACGGGCCGCTCAGCCGCCGCGCGCTCCTGCGTTCCGGTGCCGTGGTGGCCGCGGCCGCCGGCACCGCGGGCGTCATCGCCACGCCGGCCGAGGCCGCGCCGGACGACCGGTCCGGGTCTCCGGGCCGGCGGCGGGTGCCGGTCGACCGGATCAGCATTCAGCTGTACACCGTGCGGGACGTGCTCGCGGCCGACCCGGCCGGCACGATCGCGGCGCTGGCGCGCATCGGGTACCGGCGGGTGGAGCTGGCCGGGACGGCCGGGCTGACGGCGGCCGCGTTCCGGGCGCTGCTCGACGCGAACGGGATCCGCGCCACCTCGGGGCACTTCTCGATTCCGCAGCCGTTCGACGAGGCCGCGTGGCGGGCGACGCTCGCCGACGCCCGTACCCTGGGCTGCCAGTATGTGGTGCACCCGTTCTTCGGCGCGGGTCAGGGCGGGCCGATCCGCGACGCCGCCGTGTGGCGGGCGTTCGCGCAGGACCTGAACCGGGCCGGTGCCATGGCCCGGCAGGCGGGGTTCCGGTTCGGGTACCACAACCACCAGCTCGAGTTCCTGCCGCTGGCCGACGGGTCGGGGCGGACCGCGTTCGACCTGCTCATGGCGGTCGCCGACCGGCGTCTCGTTCACCTGGAGCTCGATCTGTACTGGTCGTGGCGCGGCGCCGCCGACCCGGTGGACGTGATCCGCGCGCACTGCGGCCGGGTGCTGCAGTTCCACTGCAAGGACATGAACGTCGACAGCGGGTTCGCCGACCTGGGCACCGGGCTGATCGACTTCCGGCGCATCTTCGCGCACTCCCGGACGGCCGGGGTGCAGGAGTACATCGTCGAGCGCGACGACGCCGGCACCGGTGACCGGGAGCCGGAGGACGCCCTGGACACCGCCGCCGTCGGGTACCGGTTCTTACGTTCCATCCGGTTCTAGGCGACGGCCATGGCCGACCGCCGAACCACGCGGCGCCGCACCACCGTCGCCGTGCTGACCGCCACGTTCGCCGGGCTCGCGGGCCTGACGCCCGCGCCCGCCGGCGCACACCCCGGCCACGAGCCGGCGCCGGTGCCCGCCGACCAGTCGCCGTTCCAGAAGGTGACCCTGAACGACCGGCCGGGCGAACCGATGAGCCTGGCCGTGCTGCCCGACCTGCGGGTGCTGCACACCGCCCGCACCGGCCAGGTGCGGATCAACGACCCGCGGACGGGGCTGAACCCGCTCGCCGCCGACGTCCCCATCTACCAGCACGACGAGGAGGGGCTCCAGGGCGTCGCGATCGACCCCGACTTCCGGCGCAACAACTGGGTCTACCTGTACTACTCGCCGCCGGGCAGCACCCCGGTCGACGACCCGGACACCCCCGACGTGAACGAGGGCGACGCGCCGGTCACCGGCACCCAGGCCGACTGGGACCGGTTCCGGGGCGTGCTGCGGCTGTCCCGGTTCAAGCTGCGTGGCAACACCCTCGACCTGCGCACCGAGCAGCGGATCATCGACGTGCCGGTGGACCGCGGCATCTGCTGCCACGTCGGCGGGCAGATCGACTTCGACAGCCGGGGCAACCTGTACCTGTCGACCGGTGACGACACCAACCCGTTCGAGTCGGACGGGTACACGCCGCTGGACGACCGCCCCGGCCGCAACCCGGCGTTCGACGCGCGCCGCAGCTCCGGCAACACCAACGACCTGCGCGGCAAGCTGCTGCGCATCAGGGTCAGGCCCGGCGGCGGGTACACGATCCCGCGCGGCAACCTGTTCGCGCCCGGCACGCCCCGGACCCGGCCCGAGATCTACGCGATGGGGCTGCGCAACCCGTTCCGCTTCGACGTCGACCCCCGGACCGACCGGGTCTACCTGGCCGACTACTCGCCGGACGCCGACCACCCCGACCCGGAGCGCGGGCCGGCGGGCCACGGCCGCTGGATGGTCATCGACGAACCCGGCAACTACGGCTGGCCGTTCTGCGTCACCCCGGACATGCCGTACCGCGACTACGACTTCGCCACCGAGACGTCGGGGCCGGCGTTCGACTGCGCCGCACCGGTGAACGACTCCCGCCACAACACCGGCCGCCGGGTGCTGCCGCCGGTGGAGCAGCCCGAGGTCTACTACTCGTACGACGAGTCCCCGCAGTTCCCCGAGCTGGACGCCGAGGGCGGCATCGGCCCGATGGCCGGCCCGGCGTACGACTGGTCGGCGCGCAACCGGTCGCGGGTCAAGTGGCCGCGGCAGTTCGAGGGCAAACCGCTGTTCTACGAGTGGACCCGCGACTACATCAAGGCGTTCACCCTGACACACGGCGAGGTCACCCGCATCGAGGACGTCGCACCGGACATCGTGTTCGACAACCCGATGGACATGGAGTTCGGCCCCGACGGGGCGCTCTACCTGCTGGAGTACGGCACCGGCTACTTCGCCGAACTGCCCGAGGCGCAACTGGCGCGGATCGACTGGACCCGCGGCAACCGCACCCCGGTGCCGGTCGTGGCGGCGGACACCGAGGCCGGCCTGGCCCCGCTCACCGTGCGGTTCTCCAGCGCGGGAACGGCGGACGCCGACGGCGACGCCCTGCGGTACGCGTGGGACTTCGACGCCGACGGCCGGATCGACTCCCGGGCGCAGAACCCGTCGTTCACGTACACCGAGAACGGCGTCTACGAGGCCACCCTGATCGTCACCGACGCCACCGGCCGGCGCGCGTGGGCGTCCGTGCGGATCGTCGTGGGCAACACCATCCCGGTGGTGACGCTCACCGCCGAGCCCGCGGGCGGCACGTTCCAGTTCGGCGACGTCGTCACGTACACGGTGACGGTCCAGGACGACGCCCCGGTCGACTGCGCGCGGGTCACCGTCGCCTACGTCCTCGGCCACGACGAACACGGGCACCCGCTCAGCTCCACGGCGGGCTGCTCCGGCACCATCCAGACCTTCGTGGACACCGGCCACGCCGGCGCGAGCAACCTGCGCGGCGTCTTCGTCGCCAGCTACACCGACGAGCCGGAGGGCGGGCTGCCGCCGCTCAGCGGCTCCGACGAGGTGGTGCTGGTGCCCACCGCCCCGATGCCGATGGGCTGACGGGCAGGGGCAGCGGGGCGCCGTCCGGTGGGCGGCGCCCCGCTGCTCAGAGCAGGCCGCCGTGGGTGAACGTCATGCCGATCGACATCGGGTCGTCCTTGACCGGGCGGCGCGACGCGAGCACCGCGCCGGCGGCCGGGTTGGGCCAGCGCATGTGCAGCACCTCCCAGTAGCCGACGTTGTACATGTAGTTCGGGGTCGCGGCCGGGTCCTTCCGGTACGGGTACGTCGCCGGGTCGTGCACCCAGCCGGCGATGCGGTCGAAGGCCAGCCGGAGGGTGCGGCCGTTCGGCGCGCGGTAGTCGTACAGGTCGAGGCCGTTGGCGCGCATGATCTCGGCGGCCAGGGTCTGCGGGTGCAGCGCGAAGTTGGAGTAGAGGATGCCGGACAGGCCGTCGGCCCGGTGGACCTCCAGCGGAAGGTGGCCGTCGGCGGCGATCTGCTGCTCGACGAACTGCTTCCACCGGGTGGCGGCGCGGTCGAACAGCATGCGGTCACCGAGGTAGGCGGCCGTCGAGACCTCCAGCACCAGGCCCCAGTTGCCCCAGTTGTTCTGGTGGCTCATCGTGCTCATGCCGAGCGCCCGGGTGCGGAGGAACTGCGCGAACGCCTCCTGGGTGGCGGCCGGGAAGGACGGCGACGACCTCAGCAGGTGCGCCGCGAACGTCATCAGCGGGAACGAGTTCGAGAACGCCAGCGTGGAGTCCTCCGCGGTGCTGTACGTGCGGACCCCGTCGATCCACGTGGTGATCTGCCGTGCGGCCGCGGCGGCGTAGCGCTCGTCGCCCGTGATGCGGTGGACCAGGGCGAGCCGGTAGGCGGCGTTGGCCTGGCCGCGCAGCATCCCGAGCATCGCGTTGTGGCCGGCCGGGTCGTCGTAGTACCAGGGCACCAGCCACGTCCCGGGCACGGTCGGCTCACGGTCCAGGTCCTTGTCCGCGGCCGCCAGCAGGGCGTTCCATCCGGCCCGGGTCGGTTGCGTGCCGGCGGCCACCCGCTCCTTCAGCGCGGCGATCCGGCTGTTGGTGAGGAACACGGCCGAGCCGAACTCGGCCGACGGCGGGTACTCCAGCTGCGCCGACGCGACGAAGGCGTTGCGGTCGCAGGTCTTCGTCATGTGGTCGTTGACGAACGCGATGCGGACGGTGTGCCGGCCGGGGCCCACCGCGGGACCGACGGTGTGGGCGCCGTACTGCGTCGGGTGCTCGACCGAGACGGTGCCGAGGACCGTGCCGTCCACGGTGACGCGCAGCTTCGGCCAGCCCTCGCAGTGCGAGCCGGTCGCGCCGATGACGACCCGGCCGGAGCCCTCGACCGTGGTGGTCGCGACGCTCGTGTTGCGCACCAGCGCCGCGTGCCGGCCGGACGGCGGCACCGGCGTGCCCGTCGCCGGCTGGGACGCCGCGGACTCCAGGGTGAACGGGAACGGCGCGTCGGCGTGTGCCTGCCGGGGCCGGGCGACGCCGCCCGCCAGAGCCGTCACGACTGCCGTCGCCGCGACGGCGGCGACCGTGACCGTCCTCATGCGCACCCGGAGATCCTTCACGGCCGGGATCGTATCGGGGCAGGCAGTGGCGCGCTGCCCCGTGCGGGCGGCGCCGGGCGGGGCGGTGGGCACGGGCGCACGGCCACTACTATCCACACCCGAGAAGTTTTCGGGGGAGGCACGGGAATGCAGTCGGTCGGTCCGTACCGCGTCGTCCGGGCGCTCGGCTCGTGCCAGGTGGGCACCGTCTGGTGGGCCACCGACGAGCTGGGCCGCGGTCTCACCGTCGCCACGCTCGACCCGCGGGTCGCCGTCGACCCGCAGTGGCGCGACGGGTTCGCATCGACCGCGGCCGCGATGGCCGGGCCCGAGGGCGGCAGCATCCCGTACCACGCGGCCGACTTCGCGGCGCCCGCGCCGTGGGTGGCGTACGTGCCGTCGGCCGGTCCCGGCGCGGAGGGCGTGTTCCGCCGGCTGGGCATGGACTACCAGCCCGTGTCGGGCGACCCCGCGGCGGAGCCGTCGTCCTTCCCGTCCTCGCCGGCGGGGCCGGGTGACGGCGCCCTGGCGTGGCCGGAGCCGACGTCCGCGGCGCCGGACCCGCGGCAGTCGTCCGCCCCGCCGGACCAGCAGTGGGCCGCGGCGCCGGACATGTTCCAGGTCTCGGGCCCGCCGGACCAGTCGCCGTTCGCGCGGCGCATCCCGCCGTCGCCGCCGCCCAAGCGCCGCACCGGCCTGCTCGTGGGCATCGGCGCGCTCGTCGTCGTGCTGCTCGCCGTGGGCGGGCTCGTCGTGTGGCGGTTCCTCCCCGGCGGCGACGACCCGGTGGTGGCGCCGACGCCCGGCCCCACCGGCGTCCCGTCGGCGCCCGCCACCGTGGCGCTGCCCGCCGCGCCGCCGTCCCAGCCGGGCGCGGAGCCGCCGAAGGCGGGCGAGTGGCCCCGGCAGTGGGTGTCGTTCGTGCCGTCCGACAACATCAGCACCCTCACGGACCTCCCCGGCCTCGGCTTCACCGTCAAGGTGCCGCACGACTGGAAGTGCGCCCCGGCCGGTCAGTCGCCGGGCTTCGCCAAGTACACGTGCGGCATGTCGCCGGCCGGCGACGTCGAGGCCGGCGGCGAGCTGATCGTCCGGGACTGCGCCCAGCCGTGCCACGGCCAGCGCCAGGCGGAGATGCGCCGGGCCGAGGAGGCGTGGGGGCTGCGGTGGTCGAAGGCGGGTCCCAGCTCGTTCATCGTCGAGAGCAACGCCGTCCAGGTCGACGGCCGCACCATGTACGGGCTGGTGGTCGTCGCGTACTACCGCAGCGGCGCCGCCGGCACGATCGATCGGCAGCTGGTCCTGCGGATGACGGCGCACCCCGACAAGGCGAACACCGTGCGCCGGGTGGCGAACTACCTGCGGGACACGCTCATCTTCTGAGCGGCGCCGGCCCGCGCCGCCGGATCGGCCGCGGTGTCGTACGCGAGCCGGGCCAGTACGAACAGCGGCAGCCAGGCCAGGTACCCGGCCAGGGTGGTGGCGAGGTGCGAGGCCTCCAGCCAGGAGGTCCAGGCGAGCGCGACGAGGAACAGCGCGCCGGGCAGCCAGCCGTCGCGGGCCGCGCGCACCGCTCCGCGCCACACCACCGCGGCCAGGACGGCGAACAGGACGGTCGCGCACACGCCGCCGGTGACGAGGAACTGCACCAGGCCGTTGTGCGCGTGCCCGAACTGTCCACCCAGGTCGGCCGCCAGGCCGGGGTCCTGGAACAGGTCCGGGCCGTGGCCGAGCACCGGCCGGTCGGCGAACCGGTCCAGCAGCGCCTCCCAGATCTGGCCCCGCCGCGTGAACGCCGCCGGGTCGGTGGTCAGCAGCGGCGTGAGGACCAGCAGCACCACCCCGGCCGCGGCCGGGGCGGCCAGCAGGAGCTGCTGGGTGCGGCCCCACGCGCGGCGGTCGCCCTGCAGCCGGCGCCAGGTGCGCGACAGCCGCACCAGCGCGTACGTGCCGAGCACGGCCGCGCCGGCGAACTGCGCGGTCCGCGACCCGGTCCAGAACAGGGCGGCGAGGATCAGCACGAGGGCGGCGCGCCGCACCAGCACGCGGCGGACGCAGAAGACGAACGGCAGGCTCAGCGCCAGGACGATGCCCAGCACGTTGGAGTGCAGGAACGGGCCGGCGAGCAGCCCGCCCAGGAACACCGCCTTCGCGCCCGCGCTGTCGCCGGTCAGCATCCCGACCTCGGGCCACACCACCGCGAGCAGCATGGACACCGCCGCCGTGATCCCGCCGAGGACGCCGGCCGTGCCGAGCACGTCGCGCCGCGGCGGCTGCAGCCAGACCGCCACGGCGGCCAGCGGCAGCGCGACCGAGACCAGCCCCGGCATGCGGCCGCCGACGACCCCGGCCACCTCCAGCGCCAGCAGCGGGGCGAGCGCGAGGGCGAGCCAGGGCAGCCCCGCCCGCTCCCGGCGCAGCACGCCGCGGACGGCCAGCGCCGCCGCCACCAGCAGGAACCCGAGGCTGAGCGCGTCGCCGAGCAGCTCGCTCACCGGCGGGGCCACGTCCTCGCGGGAGTTGAACTCCGGCCGGCCCGTGCTGAACAGCTGGATGAGCTGGGGCAGCTGCAGCCGCAGCCAGGCGAGCACGAACAGCAGGCTCACGGCCGCCGTGGCGAGGCCGTCGCCGGTCCAGCGGGCCACGGCGGCGGCGACGCGGTCGGCGACGCTCTCCGGGCGCCGGTGGCCGGTGGCGGGCGCGCGCCCCTGAGCGGGCCGGGCGAGGACCTCGGTGGGCGGCTCGTCCGGGGTGCCGCCCCGCTTGCGGCGCAGCCGGGCCCGCAGGGCCGCGACGTCGTCGCGGTAGAGCACCGTCAGCATCCGCACGCTCCACGGGCCCGCCATCCGGCGGACCGCCGCGGCGCACATCGCCGCCGACACCGCGTAACCGGCGAGGCTGGCGCACGCGGCGCCCACCGCACCCCAGCGGGCCAGCAGGAACAGCAGCCCGATCGACACGACGCTGCCGGTCACCAGGGCCCGGGACGAGGCGCCGGCGCGGCCGTCGGCCAGCAGCGCGGCACTGAGGATGACCATGGCGGTGAACAGCACCGTGGCCAGGCACAGGATGACGGTGGGCCGCACCGCCGGGGCGAACGGCGCACCGAACACCAGCGGCACCGCGACCGGCGCTGCGGCGGCCAGCAGCCCGCAGACGACGACGGACCCGGCGACCGCCAGCCGGCCCGGGGCCGCGCTGCGGCGCGGGTCACCGGTGTCCGGCCGGCCCATGAGCACGCTGCGCGCCGCCGTGGCGACCACCATCGGGATCTCGGCGACGCTGACCGCGACGGCGTAGTAGCCGAGCTGCTCCAGGCCGATGACGGGCGCCCCGATCATCTGGTCGAGGCGGGCGCTGGAGATGGCGGCCAGCACGCCCGGCAGGCAGACCAGCGAGTACCGGACCAGCGACCGCACGGGCGCTCCTTCGACCGGCTCCGCCTCCGGCGCGGGGCGGCGGCGGAGCCGGACCAGGCCGACGACGACGGCCAGGCTCAGCGAGGCGAGGAACAGCCCGGCGGCGGCGTACGCGCTGAGGTCGAACAGCAGGCAGGCGGCGATGACCACGGCCGTGCGCAGCAGCGCGGGGACGACCTTGACCAGGTTCAGCCCGGTGATGTCCGACGACCCGGTGAGCACGCCGATGAACAGGTTGGCCAGGATGTGCAGCGGCGCCAGCAGGCTGAGCAGCACGAACTCGCGATAGTGGTCGGGGGGCACGACGACCAGGCCCGCCGGCACCAGCACGCCCACGCCGACCAGGCCGAGCGGCACGGTCGCGGCGAGGCTCACCTTGGCGGCGGTCCACCGGGTCAGCCGGTGGTGGCGCAGGTGGTAGCTCAGCGAGTCCTGCAGCCCGAAGGTGCCGAACCAGCCGCAGATCACGATCGGCAGGGTCAGCGCGGCGTACAGGCCGCGGCCGTCCGGGCCCAGCTCGCGGGACAGGAACGGGCTGACGAGCAGCCCGCTGATCGGGATCAGCAGGTTCGCCGCGGACGCCGAGACCAGCCTGCGGGCGGACATCAGCTGCCCGCGCGGGTGCCGTCGGGATCGAGGTAGCCGTGCCGCGCCAGCGCCCCGATCATGGCGCTGCCGAAGCGGGCCGCCGAGAACTGCTCCGCGACCAGCCGGTGCGCGACCGCGGCGCGCCGGTCCAGCTCGGCGCCGGACGTGTCGAGGATCTGCCGCGCCATCGCCGCCGGGGTGTCCGCCACGGCCACCGCGTCGGTGGGCGGCACCCCCTCGGCGCCGACCGGGGTGCTGAAGACGGGCACGGAGTGCGCGAGCAGCGTCAGTGTCTTGAGCTTCACGCCGGCGCCGCTCCACAGTGGCACGACCCCGGCCCGGGCGCTGGCCAGCACCGGCCGCAGGTCGTCGGCGAACCCCAGCACCTCCAGGCCGTCGTACGCCGCCAGCCGCGCCCGGACGTCGCCGGTGAGGCCGGAGCCGACCAGGGCCAGGGTGTGCCCGGCCGCCCGCAGCGCCGGCCACCCCTCGTCGAGGAAGCGCAGCAGCCCGAGCAGGTTCGACCGGTACGAGAAGCTGCTGAGCCAGACCAGCCGGCGCGGCACGGGGCGCGGCCGGTGGCCGTCGGGCAGCGGCACGCAGCTCGGCACGACGAAGTCGGCCCGCCGGCCGTGCGCCGCCAGCAGCCGGGCGTCCTCGTCGGCGCTGGTCACCGACACCGTCCGGCAGCGGGCCAGGGCGGTGCCCTCGAAGCGGGTGGACACCGCGGTCAGGAACCGCGCCCGCAGGCGGTGCGGGGCGGTCGTCGCCTCCGCGGCGTCCTGCCGGGTGCTGGCCGCGAGCACGTTCGCCTTGTCCCAGTGCCAGTCGAGCGTGGTGCCGGGGAAGTAGGCGGCGGCCGCCTCGCCGATCGCGACGGCGGCGCCGCCGCGGCCCGCCAGGTCGGCGTGCAGGGTGCCGCTGTACCGGGTGCGGACCCAGGCGGGCAGGCCGGCCAGCAGCGCCTCCTGGTGGCGCCCGAGCGGCCCGAGCCGGTTCAGCCGGTACGGGGTGGCCCGGTGGTCCCGGACCTCCACCCCGGGCAGCAGCCCGCGCAGCTGCTCGACCTCGGCGTCGGTGGTCTCCGGCCGGCGCACCGCGAGCAGCGTGTACCCGCGGACGGCGGCGACGGCCCGCAGCAGCATGAGGACGCGCACCGGGTCTCCCCGGTCCTGGGGGAGCGGGAAGAAGGTGGAGACGATGGTCAGTGCCACGCCGGCGTGTCCCCGCACAGGGCCCGCCAGTGCCGCAGCAGCCGCTGCGCCTGCAACGCGGGCGAGAACTCGTCCTGGATGCGGGCCCGCAGCATCCGGGTGCGCCGGTCCTGCGCGGCGGGGTCGGCGGTGATCTCCCGGATCGCGGCGGCCAGGGCGGCGGGGTCGTCCGGCGGCACCAGCCAGCCGCCGTCGGCGCCCACCAGCTCGGGGATGCCGGAGACGGCCGTGGTGACGACGGGGACGCCGCGGCTCGCCGCCTCCATCAGGAACACCGGGATGCCGTCCAGGTCGCCGTCGGGGGCGCGCCGGCAGGGCAGCACGGCGACGTCCGCGGCGGCCAGCGCCCGCGTCGCCACCTCGTGCGGCACCGCCCCGTGGAAGCGCACCCGGCCGGCCACGCCGCCCCGGTCGGCGCGGCGCCGCAGGTCGTCGAGCAGCGGGCCGTCGCCGTACACCTCGTAGCGGACGTCCACGCCGGCGGCGGCGAGCCGGGCCACCGCGTCGACGGCGGTGTCGACGCCCTTCTTGGCGATCAGGCGCGCCACCGTGACGAGCGTCGTGGCGCCGCCCGCCGGCCGCGCGGCCCGGTCGTGCTGCGCGCCGTCGAACGCGGCCCGGACGACCGAGTGCGGGATCCGGCGCAGGTCGGCGCCCCGCTCGGTCAGCTGCCGGGCGGCCGCGTCCGAGATGACGAACAGGTGCGACAGCAGCCGCAGCCGGCGGTCCAGCCCGGCGGGGTCGGTGTCGAGGAGGAAGTCGGCGGCGTGGGCCAGCGCAGTGGCGGGCCGGCCCAGCTCGCGGGCGACCAGGGCGGCGACCGCCGTGGGCAGGTTGACGAAGTGCGTGTGCACGACGTCCGGCCGGAAGGCGGCGACCCGGCGCGACAGCCGGACGGCGAAGGCGGCGGCGAGGACCGCGCGCGGCAGGTCCGACAGGCCGAGCGCACGCAGGTGCCGCACCAGCCGCACCGGGTGGCGCAGCGCGGCGGCGGCGACCTGCCCGGCCTCGCCGAGGCGGCCCGCGCCGCCGCGGGCGGCGAAGACCTCGACGACGGCCCCGGCGTCGCGGACGGCCCGGATCTCCGAGGTGATGAAGGTTTCGCTGTACCGCGGCTCGTGCAGCAGGACGTAGGCGACGCGGGGCGCCGGGGTGCCGGTCGTCATCGCTGCGCGCTCCACACCCGGCGGAAGAAGTCGGCGTGCGCGGCGGCGCACTCGGCGTCGGTGCGGACGCCGGGCGTACGGGCGGCCCCCGCCGCCAGGGCGGCGCGCAGCTCGGCCGACCCGGCCAGCGACCGCAGCGCCGCGGCCAGCTCGTCCGGCCGGTCCGGGGCGACGAGCAGGCCGTTGACGCCCGGGGTGATCCACTCGGCGGGCCCGCCGCCGTCCGTCGCCACGACCGGCCGGCCGTACGCGAGTCCCTGCAGGACGGTCTGGCCCAGCGGCTCGGGCCGGATCGAGGCGTGCACCAGGACGTCGACCGACTCGACGAAGGCGGCGACGTCGTCGACGTGGCCGTGGAACCGCACCTGCCCGGCGATCCCCAGCGCCGCCGCCTGCCGGTGCAGGCCCCGCAGGTACGCCTCCTCACCGAACAGGGGCGCGCCGGCGAGGTGCGCCTCGACGTCCGTGCCGGCGAACGCCGTGGCGAACGCGTCCAGGAAGACGTGCTGGCCCTTCCAGTGCTGGAGCCGGCCGACCATGCCGACGCGGCGCACCGCCGGCCGGGTGGCGGGCTCGGCGACCCGGCGGGTGATGCCGGCCGGGCTCTGGATGACCGCACCGGGCACATCGGAGCCGTGCTGGCCGGCGGCGGACCGCAGCGTCGACGCGGAGTTGGCGATGACGCCGTGGGCGTGCCGCAGGCCGAGCCGGGTGAACGCCGCGTGCCCGAAGCGGCCCAGGCTCTCGGGCGTCACCAGGTCACGCAGGTGCACGACGAGCGGCTTGCGCGCCGACCGGTTGGCGAGGGCGCTGACGATCGCCGCGGCGGCGGTGTTGGCGTGCAGCACGTCGGCCGCGCGGAACCGTTCGCTGCGGCGCAACGCGGCGGCGCCGGCCCGCAGGGCGGCCAGGTAGCGCGCGGCCAGCGCCGGGTTGCGGCTGCGGGTGCCGCCGGTCGGCAGGCCGGGCAGGCGGGGGTCGAGGCCGACGCCGTGGCCGGCCAGTCCCGCGAAGGCGTCCCCGTCGGCGGGGCTGACGACCGAGGCGGTCCACGCCGGCGCGGCGGACAGCAGGCGGGCCAGGGCGAGCTCGGCGCCGCCGCGGTGCGCGGTGTGGCTCACGTGCAGGACGTTCAGCGGGCGATGATCCGAAGGAGACGCTCCCACCGTCATCGCACAGCTCCCCGGATTCGACCACGCCGTCCCCGCGGCGCAAGCGGCGATGCTACAGGAGTGCGAAGCGCCCTCGCATACCCGACGACGGGGAGCGGGCTCACGCGCGCACCGACTCTCGCCTATGTTTCGGTGATGACCGACGACGTCGCGCTCCTGCTTCGGCGTGCGGGCTTCGGCCCCACCGCGGCGGAGCTGACGGCCGCCCGGCAGACGGGGTACGCGGGCACGCTGGCCGGCCTGCTCGACCCGCCCGGGCCCGACGTCGGGGCAGGCCGGGCGCCTGTGCCGGACCTGGGGCCGGACCCGTACGCGGCCGAGCCGAACCCGTCGGCGGCCCGGCGCGCGGCCGCCGACCGGCAGCGGGCCCGGCAGACGGAGCTGATCAGCCGGTGGTGGCTGGACCGGATGACCGTCGCCAACCAGCAGGCCCTGGAGAAGCTGCACTTCTTCTGGCACGGCCACTGGGCCACCTCGATCGACAAGGTCAAGAGCCCGCAGCTGATGCTCCGGCAGCACCTGACCATGCGCACCGCCCGCGATATCCGCGACATGGCGCACCGCATGATCGTCGACCCCGCGCTGGTGTACTGGCTGGACGGTCAGCTGAACACCCGGGCCGCCCCCAACGAGAACCTGGGCCGCGAGCTGCTCGAGCTGTTCCTGCTCGGCATCGGACGGTACGGCGAGGCGGACGTCAAGCAGGCCGGGCGGGCGCTCACCGGCTGGCAGCTCGACCGCCGCAACGAGCGGCTGGTGTTCCGGCGCGAGCTGCACGACGGCGGCGTCAAGACGATCCTCGGCGCGACCGGCCGGTTCGACGCGTCGTCGCTGGTCACCCTCGTGCTCGACCAGCCCGGCTGCCCCGGGTTCATCGCGTCGCGGATGTGGTTCCGGTACGCGTCGTCGGCGCAGCCCCTGCCGGCCGGCGTCCGGGACGCGATGGTGGCGGCGTTCCCGTCGCCGACGGCGATGCTGCGGGCCATGCTGGCCTCGCCCGCGTTCGCCGCTACCCGGGGCACCATGGCCAAGCAGCCCGTCGAGTGGCTGGTCGGCGCGATGCGGCAGCTGGGCCTGCGCCCGTCCGCGATGCCGCCCGAGACGTTCACGTCGGTCCTGCAGCACATGGCGGGGCTGGGCCAGCGGCCGTTCCGGCCGCCGAGCGTCGGCGGGTGGACGTCGGGCGCGGCGTGGCTGACGTCGGCCGCCGCGCAGCTGCGCCTCGCCGTCGCCGGCAAGCTCGCGGGCCTGGTGGAGACCCGCGGCCTGACCCCGGAGCAGGTGGCGGGGCTGCTCTGTGTGGACGGCTGGTCCGACCGCACCCTCGCCGTGCTGCGCACGGCGTCGAACCCCCGGCTCATGCTGGCCCTCGGCCTGGTGAGCCCCGAATACGTGGTGACCTGACATGGACCTCACGACGCGGCGCAGGTTCCTGATCGCCTCGGGCGTCGCCGGCGCGGGCGCCCTGGCGATGGGCGCGGGCGCCCTGGGCCTGGCGGAGCTGCTGCAGACCGCGGACCGGCCGGGGCCGGAGCCCGCCGGGGACAGGGCGAGCACGCTGGTGCTGGTCACCCTCTACGGCGGCAACGACGGGCTCAACACGGTGATCCCGTACGCCGACCCGGCGTACCACTCGGCGCGGCCCGAGCTGGCGTACGCGCCCGAGACGGTGCTCCGGCTGGACGACGCGCTGGGCCTCAACCCGAAGCTGCGCGGCTTCAAGCGGCTCTGGGACGACCGGCGCCTCGCCGTCGTGCTCGGCGTCGGGTACCCCCGGCCGGACCGCAGCCACTTCCGGTCGATGGACATCTGGCAGACCGCCGCCCCGGCCGCCCCGGCCACCACCGGCTGGGTGGGCCGCTGGCTGGACGGCACCGGCGCCGGGGTGGAGGCGGCGGTCAGCTTCGAGCCCGTGCTGCCGCCGCTGCTCGTCGGCCGGCATCGCATCGGCGCCTGCGTCAGCTACACCGGCCTGGCGCTGCCGTCGTGGATCGACCCCGCCGTCGTCACCGCGCTCGGCCGGCCGTCCCCCGGGGACACGGAGATGCAGGCCCGGGCCGCCGTCGCGTACGCCGACCTGCTGCGCATGGGCGAGGTCGTCGCGGGCCCCGACCCGGCGCCGGCCATCGGCGCCGACATGCCGATGAGCACGGCCACCGGCACCGGCGGCGACAACGCGCTCGGCGCCCAGCTGTCCCTCGTCGCCCGGTGCGTCGAGGCCGGCGTGCCGACCCGAGTCTACTCGGTCAGCCTCGGCGGCTTCGACACCCACGCCGACGAGCTGGACGGCCAGGAGATGCTGCTCGGCGAGCTCGACGGCGCGCTCACCGCGTTCGCCGACCGGATGGCGAAGACCGAGGCCGGCCGGCGGGTCGCGGTGGTCGTCTACAGCGAGTTCGGCCGCCGGGTGCGCGCCAACGCCTCGGACGGCACCGACCACGGGACGGCCGGGCCGGTGTTCGTCCTCGGCCACCACGTGGCGGGCGGCTTCTACGGCGAGCAGCCGAGCCTGACCGACCTGGACGACGGCGACCTCAAGGCGACCACCGACTTCCGGGACGTCGTCGCCACCGCCCTGTCGTCGGTCCTGGACGCCGACCCGTCCCGCTACATCGACGACCACCGGGCGACGCTCATGCCGTTCCTGCCGTACCCGTAGCCGCGTCAGTCGACGGGGCGAGGGCGTTCGCCCGGCAGTTCGACCTCGAGGCGTTCCTTGCGCACCTCGCCGACGACCATCCGCTCGTCGGTGTGGACGACCTTCGTCAGCCGCACCCGTTCCATCGGGACGATCTCCGTGGTGACGAGCGGGCGTTCCTGGTGCAGGGTCACCTCGTAGATGACGCCGCCCTGATCGCGGGTGAAGACGGCCGGGTCGCCGAAGACGTCCGGGTCCTCGACCGGCGGGGTGCTCGCCTCGGTGATCGGGATGCGTTCGACGAGGATCTCCTCGCGGCGCAGCGGGACGGTGATCTGCACGTCCTCGGTGATGACGCGCTTGCTGAGCCGGACGCGGCCGATCTCGTACAGTTCGGTGCTCGCGACCAGGCGTTCCTCGGAGCGGGTCATGGCGGTGTCGGTGAGGACGGCGATGAGCTCGTCGCGGCCGATGCTGTCCGCGCCCAGGATGCCGCGGCTGCGGGCGTGCTCGTGCAGCTGGTCTGTCGTCATGGCCTCGAGGTCTGCGGCGTTCACGGGGCCCTCCCGGAGCTCGGTGCGGCGTGTCCTTGAGCCGTAGGGCTACCCGTTCGGCGGGCGCCTACCCGTACCCGGTCGTGTCTATTGACAGTCGATAGGATGCGAGTGAGACTCGATCGGTGATCACGGAGCAGCGGGTGGTGGCCGTCCTCAAGGTGTTCCTCGTGCTGCTGTTCGTGATCCTGGTCGGGTTCCAGGCGGCGTGGCTGCCGGGCGAGTTCGCGCGGCTCGCCGAGCGGTCCGCCGACTTCGCCGGCGTGCGGTTGCTGATGACCGCCGGGTCGATCGCCGGCCTGCTGTGCGTGCAGGTGGTCATCGTGTCCATCTGGCGGCTGCTGACCCTCGTCGCGAACGACACCATCTTTAGCGACGCCTCGCTGGGCTGGGTCAACGCCATCGTCTGGGCGATCGGCGCCGCCTGGGTGATGCTGTTGGGCGTGTTCCTCACCGTCGTGATCAGGTGGCCGGACCCCGGCCTGCCGCTGCTGCTGTTCCTCGCGCTCGTCGGCGTCGCCGTGCTCGGGCTGCTCATGGTCGTGATGCGCGCTTTGCTGCGGCAGGCCACGACCCTGCGGACCGACATGCAAGCGGTGATCTGATGCCCATCGTCGTGCGCATCGACGTCGAGCTGGCCCGGCGCAAGATGAGCGTGGGAGAGTTCGCCGAACGGGTCGGCCTCACGCCGGCGAACGTGGCGGTGCTGAAGAACGGCCGTGCGAAGGCGGTCCGGTTCAGCACCCTGGAAGCGATGTGCCGGGTGCTCGGCTGCCAGCCCGGTGACCTGCTGGAATGGGTCGACGACCAGGACGCCGGCCCCGGAGGGGAGAGCCCGTGAAGTACCTCATCGCCCTCGCCGCGCTGGTCGCGGTCGCGGTCGGCGCCGCCGCCGTCGTGTACGGGGAGTCCGACGACTCCCCGGGCCTGCAGGCCATCGGCGTGGCGCTCGTCGTCGGCGTCATCGCCTACTACGGCCTGCGGTACGCCCGCCGCAGGCGCTAGCACGCGTGGACCCCGCGAAATCGGGGAATGCGCCGGTCATGGCAGACGACGAACGGCGCGAGCCGGCCACCCAGCGGGCGGCGGACAGCTTCGAGCGCCTGGCCGGCCTGGCCGACGCGGTGGCCCGCACCGCCGACCGGAGCGCCGAGGTGCACGACGCCATGGCCGACCACGAGCCCGGCGCCGCCGAACACGCCGAACGGGAACGCCGCCTCGCCGCCGCCGAGCGCGCCGCCGCCGAGGCGTACCGCAACCACCAGGTGCCGTCCGACGAGGTCCGGCAGGCGATCCGCGACGCCGGCACCCCGTCCGCCGACGGCTCATCGATTGCCGGGCGCCGCGGGCGTCTGATGTGGTGACGGACATGTCGCTGCTGGATGACCCCGCCCTGTTCGGCCGCCAGTGGGCCGCCACCTACGACCACCCCGGCAACCCCGACCCCGAGCCCGCCGCCGACTTCCTCGCCGGCCTCGCGGGCGCCGGCCCGGCCCTGGAACTCGCCATCGGCAGCGGCCGCGTCGCCCTGCCCCTCACCCGGCGCGGCGTCGCCGTCGAGGGCATCGAGGCGTCCCAGGACATGATCGACCTGCTGCGCGCCAAGCCCGGCGGCGCCGACCTGCCCGTCGTGGTCGGCGACATGGCCGACGTCGCCGTCGACGGCCCGTACCCGCTGGTCTACCTGGTCTTCAACACCCTGTTCAACCTCACCGGCGAGGGCCGGCAGGAGGACTGCTTCCGCAACGTCGCCCGCGTCCTCGCCCCCGGCGGCGCCTTCGTCGTCGAGGCGTACGTGCCCGACCCGGCCGACATGGACCGCGAAGAACAGCAGGTGCAGATCCGCGACGTCACCGAGGAGTCAGTCACCATCCGCCTGCACAGGTACGACCGGCAGGCCCAGACGTTCGTCCGCCAGACCGTGACGTTCACCGACGGCGGCGTCCGCCTCCAGCCCTTCGGCATGCACTACCGCTGGCCGGACCAGATCGACGCGCTCGCCGCCCAGGCCGGGTTGCGGCTGGAGGCCCGGTACGCGAGCTGGGACCGGGCGCCGTTCGGGCCGGACAGCCGCGACCACATCTCGGTGTACCGCAAACCCTGACCCGGACGGCCCAGGGCAGGCCGATATTCGGTACGCCCGGCCACCGGCAGGCCGCTAGCGTGACCGGCGTGACGCGACGACGACAGGGCCGCTGACCCCGCCCGTACCCCTGTCGTCGAACCCTGTCTGGAGCGCGTCGCCGTGTCCGTACCCTCGATCGCCGAGTCCTTCGACCGTGCCCTGCGGGCCGCCGTCCCCGGCCTGGTCGAGCCCGCCGTCCGGTCGTCCGGGCGGGCTGATCTGCAGGCCGACGGGTTGCTGGCGCTGGCGCGCCGGCGGGGGGAGGATCCGCAGCGGCTGGCCGGGGTGGTGGCGGGACGGATTCCCGGGGCGGTGGCGGCCGGGCCCGGGTTCGTGAATCTCACCGTGCCCGAGGACGTCTTGCGGGGGCAGGTGGCGCTGCGGCTCGCCGACGGGCGGCTCGGGGTGGGGCTGCCGGAGGCCGGGACGACGACCGTCGTGGACTACTCGCAGCCCAACATCGCCAAGGAGATGCACGTCGGGCACCTGCGGTCGACGATCATCGGGGACGCGCTGGTGCGGGTGCTGGAGCACCTCGGCGGGACGGTGCTGCGGCAGAACCACATCGGCGACTGGGGCACCCAGTTCGGGATGCTGATCCAGTTTCTGCACGAGCGCGGCGACGGCGACTACCGGGCGGCGCGGGCGCTGTTCGAGGCGGACACGGCGTTCGCGGAGCGGTCGCGGCGGCGGGTGGTGGCGTTGCAGGCGGGCGATCCGGCCAGTGTCGCCGTGTGGCGGCGGCTGGTGGCGGCGTCGTTCGAGCATTTCACCGACGTGTACGACCGGCTCGGGGTGCGGCTGCGGCCGGCCGACGCGGTGGGCGAGAGCTTCTACAACGCGGCGTTGCCGCAGGTGGCGGCGGACCTGGAGGCGGCGGGCGTCGCGGTGGTCAGCGACGGGGCGCTGTGCGTGTTCGGCGAGGAGGCGTCGCCGCTGATCGTGCGCAAGAGCGACGGCGGGTTCGGGTACGCCGCCACCGACCTGGCCGCCCTGCGGCACCGGGTGGGCGTGCTGGGCGCCGACCGGATCCTGTACGTCGTGGACGCCCGGCAGGCGCTGCACTTCCGGCAGGTGTTCGCGGCGGCGCGGCGGGCCGGGTGGCTGGGCGGGCAGGCGGTGCACGTGCCGTTCGGGACGGTGCTCGGCGACGACGGGCGGCCGTTCAGGACCCGGTCGGGCGAGACGGTGCGGCTCACCGACCTGCTCGACGCGGCCGTCGCCGCCGCCCGGGACGTCGTCTCCGCCAAGAACCCCGGACTCGGCGGGGAGGAGCTGGCGGAGCGGGCGCGGCAGGTCGGCATCGGCGCCGTGAAGTACGCGGACCTGTCCACCGGGCGGACCCGGGACTACGTGTTCGACGTGGACCGGATGGTGGCGCTGACCGGCGACACGGGGGTGTACGTGCAGTTCGCGCACGCCCGGCTGCGGTCCATCCTGCGCCGGGCCGGCGCCACGCCCGCCGTGACGCCGGTGGCGCTGGAACCCGTGGAGCGGCGGCTGATCCTGCGGCTGGACGGGTTCGCGGCGGCGCTGGGCGAGGTCGCCGCCGGGTACGAGCCGCACCGGCTCTGCGGGTACCTGTCGGGGCTGGCGCAGGCGGTGACGGCGTTCGTGGAGACGTGCCCGGTGCTGCGGGCGCCCGCCGACGTGCGGGCGAACCGGCTGGCGCTGTGCACGCTCGCCGCGGACACGCTGCGCACCGGCCTGGACCTGCTCGGGGTGGCCACCCCGGACCGGCTATAGCGCCGGTCAGGGCTGCGCGCGCCGCCACGCCGCCGGTGGTGCGCCGACCTCGCGGCGGAACGCCGCCGCGAACGCCACGTCGGACGTGTAGCCGACCCGGCCGGCGACGGCGGCGACCGTCAGGCGTTCGTCGCGCAGCAGGGTGCGGGCCCGCTGCATGCGCAGGTCCAGCAGGTACGCCATCGGCGGCTGCCCGACCCGGCCGGTGAACCGGGCCGCCAGCCGGGTCCGGGACAGGCCGACGGTGGCGGCGAGCGACGCCAGCGTCCACGGCCGCGCCGGGTCGCCGTGCAGCGCGGCCAGCGCCGCCGCCACGTGCGGGTCGCGCAGCCCGGCCAGCCAGCCGGGCCGGTCGGTGACCTCGCCGTGGTGGCGGATGACGCGGGCGAGCAGCGCGTCCGACAGCCGGGCCATCACGACGTCGCTGCCGGGGCCGCCCTCGAACGCCTCGGCGCGCAGCGCCTCGACGTACGGGGTGAGCCAGGCGGGGCTGCGGCCGTCGGCGCCCGGCACGGTCAGCACCCGGGGCAGGCCGCGCAGCGCCGGGTGCGCGGGCTCGCCGGCCCGGAACACGCCGCACACCACGACCGTCCGGGCGCCGGGTCCGCCGCCGCTGAGCCGCGACCCGGTGGTACGCGCCGCCAGCTCGTACCCGCTGATCAGGTGCCGGGTGGTGCCCGCCCGCAGCTCGTGCGCGTCGCCGCGCGGCAGGAGCACCGTGTCGCCGGCGGCGAGCGGCTGGACGTCGCCGCCGGTGACCAGCTCGCACGCGCCCTCGGCGATGATGTGCACGCCGCAGACGCCGGGCTGGGCGAAGCCGATGCGGAACGGCCGGCCCAGCTCGATCCACCGGTACGCGGCGCTGGAGAACCGCAGCTCGCGCAGCACGTCGCCCAGGACGTCCGGTGTGCTCTGCGGGACGGACACCCATGGATTGTCCCGCCGGCCGTTCCTACGGTCGAGCCATGACGATTCTGGTGACGGGGTCCACGGGCATCGGCGGGGCGGTGGCGGCGGCGCTGCGCGGGCGGGGCCTCGACGTGCTGACGGTGGGCCGGGCGGGCGACGTCCGGGCCGACCTGTCGCTGCTGGCGGACACGGCGCGCGCGGCCGCGGCGGTGCCCGGTCCGCTCGACGCGATCGTGTGCTGCGCGGGTGGCCTGTCGACGGTCGCGGAGCCGACGGCGGAGGGCCTGGACCGGGCGATGGTCCTCAACCACCTGTCGCGGCACATGCTGGTCGGCCGACTGTTGCCGCGGCTGGCCCCGGCGGGCCGGATCGTGCTGGTCGCGAACGCGGGCAAATACCGCGACACGCTGGACCTGTCCCGGCTGGGCGAACCGGTGGGGCGGGGCCTGGCGGTGTCGGGGCGCACCCAGTTCGCCAACGACCTGCTGGCCGTGGCGCTGGCCGCCCGTACCCCGCATGCCGTGAGCTGTGTGTTTCCGGGCCTGGTGGCGACGGGGGTGTTCCGGGACGCGCGCGGGGTGCCCGGCGCGGTGCGGTCGGTGGCGGCGGCGGTGCAGCGGCGGTTCGGCGCGGACCCGGCGGTGGCGGCGGCGACGCCGGCGCGGCTGGCGACCGACGCGTCGCTGCCCGGCGGGTTCTACGGGCCGGGGTGCCGGCGGCTGCGGGTCCCGGCGCGGGTCTCGGCGGCGCGGGCCGACGCGCTGTGGGCGGCGAGCGAGCAGCTGATCGGCCGGGCGGCCGGGTAGCGGGAAGCGGCGCTGGTTCCCGCGGCCGGGGTCCGTCAGGCGGTGGCGGGCGCCGGTTCGGGCGCCTGCTTCGCGGCCGGGGTGCGGCGCCGGGCCAGCAGGGCGTCGAGGGACCACGGGCCGGCGCCCAGCACCGCGACGGCGAGGAACGACCAGGCGTACAGGGCGACGGTCACGCCGCCGTTCTCGATGGGGAGCAGGCCGTTCTGCTGGTGGACGACGAAGTAGGCGTACGCCATGGAGCCGGAGGCGAGGACCGCGGCGGGGCGGGCGAACAGTCCGATGAGGACGAGGCCGCCGCAGACGAGCTGGATGACGGCGGCGTACCAGTTGGGCCAGGTGCCCACGGGGATGGCCTCGCCGGTGCCGCGGTTGCCGCCGAAGAGGCCGAACAGGCTGGCGAGGCCGTGGCAGGTGAACAGCAGGCCGACGACGATGCGGAACAGGGACCAGACGGGCCCGGCGTAGCGCTGCGAGGTCATGGAGGGGCTCCTTTGGTTAGGGTTGCCTAAACCGACCCTAAAGGTTGAAGCCTCATCCTTCAATGGCCTGTCCCCATCGGACGGTCAGCTCGCGGCCGATGACCGACAGGGCGGCCGGGCGCACCAGGCCGGGGTGCAGGCAGTCCAGGTCGTGGTTGACCAGCTCGCCGGTCAGGTACGGCTGCCAGCCGCGCCGGTCCAGCCACGTCTCCGGGCGCGGGCGGGCCGCCGTGAAGAACAGCGCGCCGCCGTCGAACACCGCGTGCGTGTGCTCGCGCATCAGGCGGGCGTTGTCCACCACCACGTCCACCACGGACGCCAGCACCGGCTCGCCCAGCTCGGCCAGGGCGTGGCCGCCCGCGCGCAGCACGGCCAGCACGTCCGGCAGGGTCAGCGCCGGGACCGCGGACTCGTCCAGCCCGGCCATCGTGAGCAGGGCGCGCAGCGCGTCGGCGGCGTCCGGGGCGGGCAGGTCGCGCCACTGGTCGCCCGGGTACGCGTCGAGCAGCGCCAGCACCGGCACCTCGACGCCCCGCGCGCGCAGCCGCACCGCCACCTCGTGCGCCAGCACCCCGCCGACCGACCAGCCGGCCAGCGCCACCGGGCCGGCCGGGCGCACGGCCAGGATCTCGTCGGCGTACCGGGCGGCCAGGGCCGACAGCGACGGCGGCCGGTACGCCGGGTCGGACAGCGTCGGCGACTGCAGCCCGTACACGGCGACCGACGGCGGCAGGTGCCGCAGCAGGCCGGAGTAGCACCAGGCCAGGCCGCCCGCCGGGTGCACTACGAACAGCGCCGGGCCGGTGTCGGCGGGCCGCAGCGGCAGCAGCACGTCCAGCGCCGACGGCGACCCGGAGTGCAGGGCGGCGGCGAGCCGGGCGGGCGTCGGCGACGTGAAGATCGTGCCGAGCGGCAGGTCGGCGCCGAGGACGTCGCGGATGCGTCGGGTCAGCACCATCGCCAGCAGCGAGTGGCCGCCCAGGTCGAAGAAGCCGTCGTCGACGCCGACCCGGTCGACGCCGAGCGCCTCGGCGAACAGGCCGCACAGCGTCTCCTCGACCGGGGTGCGCGGGGCCGCCCCGGACGCGGTCGCCGACGGCGGCTCCGGCAGGGCCCGGCGGTCCAGCTTGCCGCTGGTCGTCAGCGGCAGGGCGGGCAGGCCGACGAACGCGGCGGGCACCATGTGGTCGGGCAGCGCCGCCGCGAGCCGGGCGCGCGGGTCGCCAGCCGGCTCGCCGACCAGGTACGCCACGAGCAGGCCGTCGCGGCCGGGCCACGGCACCACCGCCGCGGCCGTGACGCCCGGGTCGGCCAGCAGCGCTCCCTCGATCTCGCCCAGCTCCACCCGGAAGCCGCGGATCTTCACCTGATGGTCGGTGCGGCCGAGGAAGTCGAGGGCGCCGTCGTCGCGCCAGCGGGCCAGGTCGCCGGTGCGGTACATGGTCGCGCCGGGCGGTCCCCACGGGTCGGGCACGAAGCGTTCCGCCGTCAGCTCGGGGCGGTTCAGGTAGCCGAGCGCCACCTGGGTGCCGGCGATGAACAGCTCGCCGACCGCGCCCGGCGGCACCGGGCGGCCGCCCGCGTCGAGCACGTACAGGCGGGTGTTCCACACCGGGCGGCCGATCGGGACCGGGCCGGGCGGGGCGTCGGGCGCGCACTCCCAGAACGTCACGTCGACTGACGCCTCCGTCGGGCCGTACAGGTTGTGCAGCGGCGCGCCGACCTCGCGGTGGAACTGGCGGACCAGGTCCTCCGGCAGCTCCTCGCCGCTGCAGATCACCCGGCGCAGCACCGTGCCCGTCGCACCCGCCGACGGCAGGAACGCGCGCAGCATCGACGGGACGAAGTGCACGGTGGTGACGCGCTCGCGCACGATCACGTCCGCCAGGTAGGCCGGGTCCCGGTGGCCGTCGGGGCGGGCCACGACCAGCGTCGCGCCGGTGATCAGCGGCCAGAAGAACTCCCACACCGACACGTCGAAGCCGTACGGGGTCTTCTGCAGCACCCGGTCGTCGCCGGTCAGGCCGTACTCGGCCTGCATCCACAGCAGCCGGTTGACGATGCCGCGGTGCGGCACGAGCACGCCCTTGGGGCGGCCGGTGGAGCCGGAGGTGTAGATGGCGTACGCCGGGTCCTGCGGGGTGAGCGGTGCCGCGGGCGGCGTGTCCGGCAGGCCGTCGAGCGGGGGCAGCGACCGCAGCACCGCGACCGGGGCGGCGTCGGCCAGCATGAAGTCAAGCCGGTCCGCCGGGTAGGACAGGTCCAGCGGCAGGTACGCGGCGCCCGCCTTGAGCACGCCGAGCAGCGCCACCACCAGGTCGGCGGAGCGCGGCATCGCCACCGCCACCATCGCGCCCGGGCCCGCGCCGCGGGCGATCAGGTGGTGGGCGAGGCGGTTCGCGCGGCGGTGCAGCTGCGCGTACGTCAGCTCGGCGCCCTCGAAGCGCACGGCCGGGGCGTCCGCCGGGAAGGACTCCAGCAGGTCGACCAGGGTCGCGTCCGGCACCGGGTGCGCGGTGTCGTTCCACGTGCGCGTGACGAGCGTCAGCTCGGCGGGCGTGGTCACCGGCACGTCGCCGGCGGGCGTCGCCGGGTCGGCGGCGGCCAGCGTCGTCAGCAGGTGGATCAGGCGGTCGCGGTGCGCGGCGGCCTGCGCGCGGGTGTACAGGCGCGGGTTGGCGTCGACGTCCAGCTCCAGGCGGCCGTCCGGGGTCAGGCCCGCCTTCAGCTCCAGGTCGTCCACCGGGCCGGTCGCCAGGTAGTGGGTGTGCCCGGCGACGTCGCCGAAGTCCAGGTCGCGGTCGAACGGCTTGACGTTGACCTGCGGGCCGGTCAGCCGCCGGCCGCTGCCGACCAGGCCCAGGTCGCGCTGCAGGCGCTCGTAGCGGTAGCGCCGGTGGCGCCGCGTCAGCCGCAGCTCGTCGCGGACCCGCCGGGCCAGCCCGGCAAGGTCCAGATCGGGGGGTACGGGCACCCGGAGCGGGACGATGTTGACCACGGTCGACGGCACCCGGGCGGCCACGGAGCCCAGCCGGCCGGCGACGGGCACCCCGAGCACCACGTCGCCGGCGCCGGTCATCCGGTGCACGTAGAGCGCCGTGGCGGCGAAGACCAGCTCGGCCCACGTGACGCCGAGGCGCTCGGCGGCCGCCCGGACCGCGTCGCTCGCCTCGGCCGTCAGCTCGCCGCCGACGTGCACGTACCCGTGCCCGGGAGCGGCCGTGCCGTCGGTGAGGGACACGACGTCGCCCGCCCCGGTGAGGCGGTCCAGCCAGAACTCGCGGTCGGCGGCGGCCTTCGGCGACCGCTCGTACGCGGCCTCGTCGGCGAGCAGGTCGGTCAGCGGCGCGAACCGCGGCGCCGGGTCCTCGCCGCGGCCCAGGGCGGCGTACGCGGCGGCGACCGCCTCGGTGACCAGCGAGAACCCGAACCCGTCGAGCAGGATGTGGTGCGCCCGCAGGTACCACCGGGCGTGCCCGTCGCCGAGCAGCAGCAGCGCGTGGCCGGCCAGGTCGCCGCCGGTCAGCGGGCGCGGGCGGGCGGTCTCGGCGCGCATCCAGTCCACGGACTGCTTGCCCGGCTCGGCGTGCGCCCGCAGGTCGATGACGGGCACCGGCACGGCGGGCGCCGGGACCTGCCACACGTCGGCGCCGTCGGTCTCGAACCGGGTGGTCAGCACGTCGGCGGCCGCCGTGACCGCGCCGATCGCCGCGAGCAGCCGGTCGGCGTCGAGCGGCCCGCGCAGATCGACGTAGTGGGCGCAGGTGTAGACCGGGTTGTCCGGGTCGAGCTGCTGGGCGAACCAGAGCGCCTGCTGGGCGGTCGTGAGTGGTCGGCGGGGCGCGGACGTCATAGTTAGGTTAGGCTAACCGGTGTGACATCGACGGTCGACGAAGGGTCCGTGCCGCGGTCGTCGGTCCCGCCGCGCATCCCGCGCCCCACGCCCGCACCGCTCGCCGTCAGCCCCCGCGTCGAGGCGCTGCGCGCCGACCCGTCCACCGTGGACGACTTCTGGGCCGGCGTCCCGGCCACCCCCCTGGTCGAGCCCGGGCCCGACGGCGACGTCCTGCTCACCTTCCTGTGGCGCGAACGCCGCCCCACCCACGCCGTGCTCGCCCTGGTCAACAAGCTCACCGACCGGCACGACCTGGCCGCCAGCAGCATGGCGCGGGTGCCCGGCACCGGCGTGTGGCACCTGACGTACCGGGTGCGCGACGACTGGCTGGGCAGCTACCAGCTCGCCCCCGACGAGGGCGACACGCCCGCCGACCTGCGCGACCTGGCCGCGCGCGGCATCCCCGACCCGCGCAACCCCGACCGGCTGCCGCCCGCCAGGTCCGTCGCCGCCGCCCCCGGCGCCGACCGGCCCGAGTGGTGGCGGCCCCGCCCCGGCACCCCCGCCGGCGCCCTCGACACCGTCACCGTCGACGACCGGCGCGTGTGGCGGTACGCCCCGCCCGGCTACGACGCCGCCGCCGGGCCGTACCCCCTGCTCGTGCTCCTCGACGGCGACGTCTGGGGCCCCGCGCTGCCGGTCGCGCCCATGCTCGACAACCTCATCGCCGCGGGCCTGCTGCCGCCGCTGGTCGCGCTGCTGCCCGACAGCGTCGACCGGCCCACCCGCTTCACCGAGTACGCCTGCCAGGCGTCCACCGTGGAGTTCCTCTGCCGGCTGCCCGTCCTGTGCGGGCTGAACGTCACCGCCGACCCGGCCCGCACCGTCGTGGCCGGGCAGAGCCTCGGCGGGCTGATGGCCGCGTTCGCCGGGCTGCTGGCGCCGTGGCGGTTCGGCGCCGTGCTGGCCCAGTCCGGCGCGTTCTGGTGGCCCAGCACCGGCGAGCCCGAGCGCCTGACCCGCTCGTACGCCGTCGTCGACCGCCGCGACCTGCGCTTCCACCTGGAGGTCGGCCTCGACGAGTGGGTCAACGTCGGCCCGAACCGGCGGCTGCGCGACATCCTCGTCGAGGGCGGCTACCCGGTCACGTACGCCGAGTTCGCGGGCGGCCACGACCGGGCCTGCTGGCGCGAGCGCCTGCCCGCCGCCCTGATCGGGCTGTACGCGTGAAGGCCGCGCTGCGCGCCACCGTCGAGCGCCACGCCGGCCACCTCATGGCGCTCGGCGCCGACGTGTTCGCCCACCCCGAGCCCGCGTACGCCGAGCACCGCACCGCCGCCCTGGTCGCCCGCGAGCTGCGCGCCCTGGGCCTGACCGTCGAGGAGGGCCTGGCCGGCACCGGCGTGCGTGCCCGCGTGCGCGGCACCGGCGGCGGGCCCGTGGCCTGCGTCCTCGCCGAGCTCGACGCGGTGCGGGTGCCCGACCACCCCGACGCCGACCCGGCCACCGGCTACGCCCACGCCTGCGGCCACCACGCCCAGGTCGCGCACCTGATCGGCGTGGCCCGCGCGCTGGTGGAGACCCCGCCGCCGGGCGACGTGGTGCTGTTCGCGGTGCCCGCCGAGGAGTGGTCCGGGCGCCCCGGCGGCAAGCAGGAGCTGATCGCCGCGGGCGAGTTCGCCGGCGTCGACCTGGCCATGATGGTGCACGCCCGCGGCGACGGCGCCCCGCTGGGCATGACGTGGCGGCACACCGGGTTCACCCAGCTCGGCGCGGTGTTCCACGGCCGGGCGGCGCACGCCGCGGCCGCCCCGCAGCACGGCGTCAACGCGCTGGCCGCCGCCACCGTGGCCCTGCACGCCGTCGACGCGCAGCGCGAGGCGTTCGCCGACCACGTGCGCGTGCACCCGGTGCTGCGCGCCGACACCGCCCTCAACGTCATCGCCGACCGCGCCGAGGTGGAGACCATGGTCCGCGGCCTCACCACCGCCGACATCGCGGCCGCCGCGGAACGGGTGGAGCGCTCGTTCCGGGCGGGCGCGCTGGCCCTGGGCGCCACCGTGGACGTCACCACCACGCCGGGCTACGCGCCGCTGACCGTCGACCGCCGCCTCGGCGCGCTGTTCGCGGCGAACGCGCAGGCGCTCGGCGCGGGCTGGGCCGAGGACGAGGTGTCCACGGCCTCGACGGACGCGGGCGACCTGAGCGCCCTCATGCCGGTGCTGCACCCGACCCACGGCGGCGTCACGGGCGTCAACCACGCGGCGTCGTTCCGGATCACCGACCCGTACACCGCGTACGTGCTGCCCGCGATCGCCCTGGCCTGGACGATCGCGGACCTCGGCTCACCAGCGGCCGGTGCGCCGGCGGCTCGCCAGTAGCCAGACCAGGTAGACGCCGCCGAGCGCGCCGGTCAGGACCCCGACCGGGAGCTGGGTCGGGGCGAGGAGCCGCTGGGCGCCCAGGTCGGCCAGCGCGAGCAGGGCCGCGCCGGTCAGGCCCGCCGTCACCAGGTTGGCCCCGGCGGAGCCGGTGAGGCGGCGGGCGACCTGCGGGGCGGCCAGCGCGACGAACGGCACCGGCCCGGCCGACGCCGTGGCGACCGCGGTCAGGGCGACGGCAGCGATGAGCAGGCCGCGGCGGGTGCGTTCCACCGGCACGCCCAGGGCGGAGGCGGTGTCGTCGCCGAGGGCCAGGGTGGACAGTGGCCGGGCCAGCACCAGCAGCAGCGGCACGAGCACGGCGACGGCGACGCCCACCGGGACGACGTGCTCCCAGCCGCGGCCGTTGAGGCTGCCGGTGAGCCAGACCGCCGCCTGCATGGCGTCGCCGAGGCGGGCGCGCGTCAGCAGGTAGCCGTTGACCGAGGCCAGGACCGCGCTGACGCCGATGCCGACCAGCACCAGCTGGTGCGGGCGGACGACGCCGCGGTGCACGGCCAGCACGTACACCAGCACCGCGGCCGCCAGGCCGCCCACGACGGCGCCGCCGCCGACGACGGCCGTGCCGCCGCCGAGCAGGATGACGCCGATGAGGGCGCCCGTCGCGGAGCCGGTGGTGAAGCCGATGATGTCGGGGGAGCCGAGCGGGTTGCGCGACAGGTTCTGGAACAGCGCCCCCGCCACCCCGAACGCCATGCCGACCAGCAGCGCCGTCAGCACCCGCGGCAGGCGCAGCGAGTAGACGGCGAACTCGCCCGCCCGGGTGCCGCCGCCGGTGAGGGTGCGCAGCACCTCGGGCACGGTCAGGGCGTAGTCGCCGATGGTGAGGCTGACGACGGCGGTGCCGGCGGCGACCAGCGCGAGCACGGCGCCGACGGTGACGGCGCGGGGCGTGACGCGGGCCGACAGCGACCCGAGGCGGACGGCGGTCACAGGCGCGCGATCCCGATGCGGCGGACGATGGCGATGAACAGCGGCGCGCCGACCAGCGCCGTCACCACGCCGGCCTCCAGTTCGCCGGGGCGGCCGAGCAGGCGGCCCGCCACGTCGCTGGCCAGCAGCAGCGCCGGCGCGAGCACCGCTGAGTACGCCAGCACCCAGCGCACGTCGGGCCCGACGACCGCGCGGGCGGCGTGCGGCACGGCCAGCCCGACGAACGCGATCGGGCCGGCGGCGGCGGTCGCGCCCGCGCACAGGGCGACGGCGGCGACGGCGGCCGCGCCGCGGACCAGGGCCGGGTTGGCGCCCAGCGCGCGGCCGGCGTCGTCGCCGAGCGCCACCGCGTTCAGGCCCGGGCCGAGCAGCCCGGCGATCACGGCCCCGACCAGCAGGAACGGCCCGACCTGCCAGAACACGGGCAGGCCCCGGTCGGCGAGCGAGCCGACCGCCCAGAACCGGAACTGGTCGAAGGCGCCGGAGTCGAACAGCACCACGGCGGACGTGAACGCGGTCAGCGCGGCGGCGACCGCGGTGCCGGCGACGGCGAGCCGGGCGGGCGAGGCATCGGTGCCGCCCAGCAGGTACACCAGCACGAACGCGCCGCCCGCGCCGAGCAGCGCGAACCACACGTACGCCCCGGGCGCGGTCACCCCGAGCAGGCTCATCGCGGTGACGATGGCGGCCGCGGCCCCGGCGTTGACGCCGAGGATGCCCGGCTCGGCGAGCGGGTTGCGGGTCAGCGCCTGCATGAGCGCGCCCGCCAGCCCGAGCGCCGCGCCGACCGCGATGCCCAGCACCGTGCGGGGCAGCCGCAGGTCGCGCACGGCGATGGCGTCGGCGGAGCCGTCGTACGCGGTCAGCGCCGCCCACACGTCCGGCAGGGCGACGGCGCGCGCGCCCAGCGCCACGCTGGCCAGCACCGCGAGCAGCAGCAGGACCAGCGCGACGCCGAGGCCCGCGACCCGGACGGAGGTGCGGCGCCGGGTGGCGGTACCGATCACGCGGCGCTGCGTCGGCGGCGCCGGTCGGCGACGAGCAGCGCGGCGCCCGCGGCGGGCAGCAGCAGCGCGCCGGCGAGCCAGCCGCCCGCGTCGATGCCGGTCTTCGGCAGGGTGCCGCCGGTCGACGGCGCGGCGGTGCCGGTGGCCGTCGGGGTGGCGCCGCCGGACGACCCGGCGGTGACCGTCAACATGGCGCTGGCCAGGCTGCGGGCGGGCCCGTCGTTCTCGGCGCCGGAGCCGGCGAGGAACCGCAGCCAGTGCTGGCCGGTGCCGGTGCGGGCCGGGATCGTCACCGAGCCGGAGATCGCGCCGCTGTCGCTGGCGGTGACGTCGCGCAGGATGTCGACGTCGTCCAGCTTGATCGTGACGACCTGGCCGCGGCCGGCCTGGTTCTTCCAGCCTGTGCCGGAGAAGCGCAGCGTGGCGCCCGCCCGGGCGGTGGACGCGGCGAGCGAGACGGTCGCGCCCTGCGGGTTCGACGGGCGCGGGGCGGCGGCCGCGGGTGAGCCGACGGCGAGCGCGGCGACGGCGAGCGCGGCGACGGAGGCGGCGAGGCGACGGATCACGGTGACTCCTAGGAGGCGGTCATGGCCTCGGCGACGTCGCCGAGGATCACGGTGGCGGCCAACGGGCCGCCCGAGCTGGTCCAGGCGGAACCGTCCACCGGCACGACCTGCCGGTTGCGGTACGCGGTCAGCGCGGTGAAGCCGGGGGTGGCGACGGCGTCGTCGTCGAGCATGGTCTGGCTGGCCGCGCGCCCGACGGCGGCGGCGTCGCCGGTGTTGCCGCCGGCGGGGTTGGTGGCGCCGCCGAGGGTGCCGAAGAACATCCAGTCGGCGTCGAGCTGGTCGAGGTTCTCGCGGCTGACGGGCGACGAGTGGCCGGGGCCGTCGCGGTCCTGCGCGGGCGGGCGGCGCAGCCCCAGGTCGGCGAGGACCTTGCTGGGCGGCAGCTCGCGCAGCAGCAGCGACGGCTGGCCGAGGCCCCACCGCACGATGCTGACGGTGTCGTCGGCGCGGTCGCCGAGCTCGGCCTTCGTCTCGTCCACCCGGGACTGGTAGCCGGCGAGCACCTGCTGCGCCTCGGCCTGCTTGCCGAGCACCTCGCCGAGGGTGGTGAACGCCGCCTTCCAGTCCGCGCCGGTGGGGCTGACGTAGACGGTGGGGGCGATGGCGGCCAGCTTGCCGAGCACGGAGTCGTCGGCGGTGACGGTGCCGTCGGTGACGATGAGGTCGGGCTGGAGCGTGAGGATCTGCTCGAGGTTGGGCCCGGCGACCGAGGCGACGATCGGGATGCCGGCCGCCCGGTCCGCCAGGTAGGCCGACACGGCGCCCTGGCCGCGCCCGCTGGTGGTGCCGACGACGGTGACGCCGAGGGCGAGGGCGCCGTCCAGGGTGGGCTCGCTGAGGGTCACCACGCGCGCCGGGGCGGCGGGCACGCTGACCTGCTGTCCCCGGCCGTCGGTGACGGTGCGCCCGCCGTCGGTGGCGGCTGGTGCGTCGTTGGTGCAGGCGGCCAGGCCGAGCAGCAGGAGCGCCGCGGCAGCGGCGGGGCGGAGCTTCACGCGCGTCGTCGCCTTCCCGAGATGACATTGAGCACCCTGTCTTCCCAGGGCGGCATTAGGTTAGCCTAACCTGGCGTCGGTCATGGACGGAGCCCGATGGTCCGTGATCGATCCGACTCGGAAGGACCCGCCGTGCCGAACCCCCTCCACCGCCTCTCCGGTGGACTGATCGCCGCGCTCGCCGGCGCGACGGTGCTCGCCGTCGCCGCCCCGGCCCACGCGGCGGACCCCCGCCCCGACAACCCGAAGGGCGCCACCGTCGCGATCGCCGCGTCGACCGTCGCGCCCGGCGGCACCCTCGCGTTCACCGGCACCGGTTTCGTCAACGCCGACGGCACCGGTTCGAACGTCGTCGTCAAGGTCGACGACGGCCAGGTGCGCAAGGCCGACGGCGGCGACATCTTCGCCGAGGTCAAGGCGGCCGACACCACCGGCGCCGTCAGCGGCACCGTCACGCTGCCCGCCGGGGTCACCGGCGCCGGCCACTGGCTACGCATGCTCACCGGCGCCCCCGACGAGGTGCGCAGCCTGCACACCGCGCTGTTCGCCGTCGAGGCCCCGAAGGTCGCCGCGGTCACGCTCGCCGGATCCACGGTGGAGGCCGGCGGCACGCTCGCCGCGTCCGGCGTGAACTTCCCGCCCGCCGCGACCGTGACGGTCAAGCTCGACCGCGCCGCCACGCTGACCACGTTCACCAGCGGCGCCGACGGCAGCTTCGCCGACCGCGGGATCGCCGTCCCGGCTAGCGCCGCCGCGGGCCCGCACACGCTGAACTTCCTCGCCGCGGGCGGGGTCAGCGTCGCGGTGCCGTTCACCGTCGCGGCCGCGCCCGACCCGGACGCCCCCACCGCCGCCGTCACGATCACCACGTCGGTGCCGGACACGGGCGCCCTCGCGATCAAGGTCGGCGCGACCACCGTCGCCCTGTCCACCCCGCAGGTCACGCCCGAGCTGGACGCCCTGGTGGCCACCGGCGCGCTGCCCACGGTCACGGTCTCCGACCTGCGCGGCGTCGACGCCGGCTGGACCGTCTCGGGCCAGATCGGCGACTTCACCGGGGCGGCCGGGACGATCGACGGCCGGTTCCTCGGCTGGACGCCGAAGGTGCTCACCACCGCCACCGGCCAGACGGTCGCGGCGGGCGGCGCGGTGCCGGCCGGCACGGGCCTCAAGGCGGCCGCGCCGCTGGCGACGGCCGCCGCCGGCAAGGGCCGGGGCACCGCCACCCTGGGCGCCGACCTGCAGCTGCGCCTGCCCACCACCACCCTGCCGGGCTCCTACACGGCGACGCTCACCCTGACCGCGATCTGACGCGCGGCACCCCGCCGGGGCGCCCGCGTGGCGTCCCGGCGGATCGCCGGTCCACCCCCTCGAAGGTCTCCACAGTGCACGCACCCCCGCGTACGATCGCCGCCGCCGCGGCGGCCCTCGTGCTGCTCGTCCCGGCCCCGGTCGCCGCCGCGCCCGCCCCGGCGACCGGCGGCGCCGCCTGGTCCGTGCAGCCGTCGAGCCGCACCGGCCCCGGCAACCGGCCGTTCTTCGCCTACGACCTGGCGCCCGGCGGCACCGTCACCGACTACGTGGGCGTCACGAACCTGGGGTCCGCGCCGCTCACCCTGAACGTCTACGGCAGCGACGCGTTCACCACCCCCGCCGGCGGGTACGACCTGCTGCCCGCCGACCGGCCGCCGGTGGACGTGGGGAGCTGGCTGCGGCTGGCCCGCACCACTGTGACCGTGCCGCCCCGGTCGCGCGCCGACATCCCGTTCACCCTGACCGCGCCCGCGAACGCGAGCCCCGGCGACCACGCGGGCGGCATCGTCGCGAGCGTCACCAGCACCGCCGCCGACGCCTCCGGCCACTCCACCCGGCTGGAGCAGCGCGTCGGCGCGCGCATCTACCTGCGCGTCAACGGCGCGCTCAACCCCGGCCTGCGGGTGGACGGGCTGCGCGCCGCGTTCGCCCCGGGCTGGACGCCGTTCGCCGGCCGCCTGACGCTGACGTACACGGCGCGCAACACCGGCAACGTGCGGCTCGGCGCGGGCCAGACCGCGCGGGTCGAGGGCCTGTTCGGCCTGCCCGCGGGCGAGCGCGCCCTGGAGCCGCTGCCGGAGCTGCTGCCCGGCGCGGCGGTCGAGCGCACGGTCGTGCTGGAGGACGTCCCGGCGCTGGTGCGGCTCAGCGCCGCCGTGTCGCTGGCGGGCCACACCCGCTCGACGGCCGGCACGTGGGCGCTGAGCTGGTGGTACGCGCTGCCGCTGCTGCTCGTCGCCGGCGCGGTGGTGCTGCTGGTGCGCCGCCGGCGCCGCCGCGCGACGCCGCCGGGGACCGCGGCGCCCGCCCGGCAGCCGGCGGCCGCCCGGTGAGGCGCCGCGCCTGGGCGGTCCTGGCCGTCGTCGCCGCGCTGGCCGGCGCCGCCCCGGTTCCCGCCCAGGCGAAGGCGGACCCGGCCGTCGCCGTGTCGGTGCGCACCGCGCGGCTCGGCGAGACGGTGACCGCGCGGCTCACCGGCTGGCCGGCGGGCGTGGTGACGGTGGCGCTGTGCGGCAACGAGGCGCGCGGCGGTTCCGCCGACTGCGCCGTGGCGGCCTCGTCCGCAGCCGGGGTGCCCGCGGGCGGCGGCGCGTCGGTGGCGCTGCGGCTGGCCGCCCCGCCGGTCGGCTGCCCGTGCGTCGTGCGCGCGGCCACCGCGACCGGCGCGGTCACCGCGACCGCCGCGATCGACGTCGAGGACGTGCCGGACAACGCCACGGTGTCGCTCACCCGCCCGGGGGCGGGCGGCACCCGCACGCTGGCCGTGGACGCGGTGCGCGTGTCCGGGCGGTGGAGCCTGGGCGCGCTGCTCGGCGGCCCGGCCGACCGGACGCTGCGGGTGCAGCTGCGCAACACCGGCACCGCCGCCGTGGTCCCGGAGCTGTCGCTCGACCTGGGCCGGGCCGCGGGCGGCGCGTCGCCCGCCCCGGTGCGGGTGGCCGCGCTGCAGCCGGGGGAGGCGCGCGCGGTGGAGGTGCCGTTCACCGTCGCGGCGCCCGCGGTGGGCGCGTACGACCTGGCCGGGCGCGTGGACGGCGCGGACGCCACCGTCACGTTCGCGGCGCGCACGAGCGCCTGGCCGTGGCTGCTGCCGGTGGCGCTGCCGGCGTTCGTCCTGTTCTTGGTGGGCCTGCGGGCGGTCGCGCGGGCGCGGCCGTCGCCGCTGCGGCTGGGCGCCGGCACGCTGATCACGGCGGGGGCGGCGTGCGCGGCGGTGCTGGCGGTGCAGACGCTGGCGCCCGGCCGGGAGACGGCGAGCGCGCAGGCCGCGCTGGACGCCGAGGTGCGCGCACAGTGGACCGCCCCGGCGGAGGGCGTGACGACGACCAGCCTGGACGCCGCGCCGCCCGCGCCGGCCGCCGGCGAGCCGATGTCGGTGCTGCACGTGCCGCGGTGGCGGGCGCACTACACCGTGGTCGAGGGCGTGCGGACGGCCGACCTGCGCAAGGGCCCGGGCCACTACCCGGGGACGGCGCTGCCGGGCCAGGTGGGCAACATGGCGGTCGCCGGGCACCGCGGGCCGGTCGGCGAGCCGTTCAACGACATCGACCGGCTGCGCCCGGGTGACCCGGTCGTGGTGGAGACCGCCGTCGCGTGGCACGTGTACCGGGTGGAGCGGCACGTGGTCGTCACGCCGGACCGGGTGGACGTGGTGGCGGAGACGCCGGAGCGGCCGGGAGTGGCTGCGACCAGGGCGATGCTGACGCTGACGGCCTGCCACCCGCGGTACTCGTCGCGGCAGCGGTACGTGTCCTTCTCGGTCCTCGAGGAGTCGGTGTCCAAGGCGGAGGGTCGCCGTCCGGCCGCGCTGGGATAAGTGATCAGTCACGCAACGCATTGATATTTAGGTAAGCCTTAGTTAACTTCAGCGGCGAGTCACTTCGACCCCCGTCTCTTTCGGAGGAACCCACATGTCCGGTCGCCGCGGTATCAGCCGGCGCTCCCTCATCGCCGGCGCGGGCGCTGTCGCCGCCGTCTCCGCCACCGGCGTCGCGGCCGCCTCGCCCGCCGCGGCCGCCGGCTGGTGGGGCTACGGCAACCTGGTGCAGGCCGTCACCGACGGCTCCTGGCTGTACGAGCTGGCCGCCCTGCCGAACCTCGGCCGGGTCTACGCCGCCAACCCGTGGACCGGCACCGCCGACCGCCGCCCGCGGCACACCGTCAAGGTGATCAACGCGGCCGCCGACGCGGTGGTCGGCGAGATCGACCTCGGTGCGGCCGGCAGCCCCTTCGGCCTGACCGCCAACCCCGAGACCGACGTCCTGTACGCGGGCGACCAGGTGTTCTCCAAGCTCGTCTACCGCATCGACGGCCGGACGAACCGGGTCACCGCCACGGCCGACGTCGGCGGCGAGCCCCGCGGCCTGGCCGTCAACACCGCGACGAACAAGCTCTACGTGACCCTGACCAACCAGGGCCGGGTCGTCGTGCTCGACGGCGCGACCCTCGCCGTCGAGGCCACCATCGAGATCGGCCCGATCGAGCCCGCCAAGGTCGCGGTCAACTCCCGCACGAACACGGTGTACGTGTCCAACGCCAACCGCCGCGGCACCGACAGCTCCGTCACGGTCATCGACGGCGCCACCAACCGCATCACCGCCACCGTGCCGGTCGACCGGTACGCGCTCGGCATCGCGGTCAACGCCGCCGACGACCGGGTCTACGTCTCGAACTACACCAGCGAGACGCTGACCGTCCTCGACGGCCGCACGCTCGGCGTCGTCGGCAAGGCGTACGTGGGCGGCAGCCCGACCGGCGTCGAGTACAACCCGGTGACCAAGAAGGTCTACGTGACCAACTTCGAGCAGAAGGGCGCCGTGACCGTCGTCGACGACGTCACGCACGCCGTCACCCGGCTGCGCGTGCGCACGGCCGCCCTGGGCCTCGCCGTCGACGTGCGCAGCGGCGCCGTCTACGCGAGCAGCCAGACCGAGGGCTCCGTCTTCCAGCTCGACCGGCTCTGACGTGGCGGAGGCACGGGCGGTGCGCCGGAAAAGTGCCGCCCGTGCCCGCGCAGTGTGTCCGTCCTCATAGGACGTAGTTTCGTAGCACTCGCGTAACTCTCGCTCTCTAGCGTCACCCATCGACGACATCGCGCTGCACGACCCACCAGGAGGCCCCCGTTGCAGCCCTTGCGCCCCCGCCCCGCCGGCCAGCCCACCGTGACGGTGGTGATCCCCGCCCGCAACGAGGCCCGCAACCTCGCCGAGGTCCTCCCGCGCCTGCCCCAGGTGCACGAGGTCGTCGTGGTGGACGGCAACTCGGTCGACGGCACTGTCGAGACCGTGCGCCGGGTGATGCCCGCGGCCCGCATCGTCACCCAGACCCGCCGCGGCAAGGGCAACGCCCTGGCCTGCGGTTTCGCCGAGGCCACCGGCGACATCATCGTCATGTTCGACGCCGACGGGTCCGCCGACCCGGAGGAGATCGCGCGGTTCGTGGCCGTGCTGACCGAGGGCGCCGACGTGGCCAAGGGCAGCCGGGTCATGCCGGGCGGCGGCAGCGAGGACATCACCGTCCTGCGCGGCCTCGGCAACCGTGCGCTGACGTGGTTCACCAACCGGCTGTTCCGCACCCGCTACAGCGACCTGTGCTACGGCTACAACGCGTTCTGGCGCGACGTGCTGCCCAGCCTGGCGCTGCCCAGCCCGCACCCGGCTGGCGACGTGATGCGCTGGGGCGACGGCTTCGAGATCGAGACCGTGCTCAACTGCCGGGTGGCGGTGGCCGGGCTGACGGTGCGCGAGGTGCCCAGCGTCGAGCTGTCCCGCATCCACGGCGTCAGCAACCTGTCCGCCGTCCGCGACGGGCTGCGCGTGCTCCGGACCATCCTCACCGAACGCACATCCGCCCGGCAGAACCGGGCGATCGCGCGCGCCGTGCAGGCCGCCCCGCACGTCATCCCCGACCTCGTGCCGGTGCCGCGCCCGCACCACGAGCCGGTCCCGGCCGGCGCCGCGCTCGACGAGGCGACCGTCTGATCATGTCCCAACCCCCCGCCCGGGTGCTGGTCGTCGGCTCCGGCTTCCGCTTCACGTCCGGCATCAGCTACTACACGTGCCGGGTGGCGAACGCCCTCAGCGGCCGCGCCGGCACCAGCGTGCTGCTGATGCGCCGGCTGATCCCCCGGTTCCTGTACCCGGGGCGCCGCCGGGTCGGCACGACGGTCCACGAGCTGCGGTACGACCCGGCCGTGACCGTCCACGACGGCGTCGACTGGTACTGGCTGCCGTCGCTGGTCCGGGCGCTGCGGTTCGTCCGGCGGCAGGCGCCCGAGCTGGTCGTCCTGCAGTGGTGGACGGCCGCGGTGCTGCACTCGTACCTGGTGCTGGCCTGGTACGCGCGCCGCCGGGGCGCCCGCGTCGTCATCGAGTGGCACGAGGTGCAGGACACCGGCGAGGCCCGCGTCCCCGGCGTGCAGCGCTACGCCCGCGCGCTGGTCGGCCGGCTCATCCGGCTCGCCGACGGCCACGTCATCCACAGCGAGTTCGACCGCCGGCTGCTGGAGCAGAACTACCCGCTGGACGGCGCCCGGCACGTCGTCGTCCCGCACGGCCCGTACGACCACCACGCGGCCGCCCCGGCCGAGCGCGGCGACGACGCGTTCCACCTGCTCTACTTCGGCGTGATCCGGCCGTACAAGGGGCTGGAGGACCTGGTCGCCGCGTTCGACTCGCTGACCGACGAGCAGGCGGCCGGGCTGCGGCTCACCATCGTCGGCGAGACGTGGGAGGGCTGGCACGCGCCGCTGCAGGCCGTCGCCGCGTCCCGCCACCGCGACCGCATCACGGTCGTCAACCGCTACGTCGCCGACGCCGAGGTGGCCGGTTTCTTCGCCGCCGCGGACGCGGTCGTGCTGCCGTACCGGCGGTCGTCGTCCTCGGGGCCGCTGCACATCGCCATGTCCGCCGGGCTGCCGGTGATCGTGTCCGACGTGGGCGGCCTGCGCGAGGCGGCCGACGGCTACGCGGGCGCCCTGCACGTGCCGCCGGCCGACCCGGCGGCGCTGGCCGCGGCCATCACCCGGGTCACGGCGCTGCGCGGCGAGCGGTACGCCGACGTGCGCAGCTGGGACGACGTCGTCGACGGCTACCTGTCGCTGGCCGGCGGCGCCGAGCGGGTGCCGGCATGACCGACGTGGCGATCCGCACCCCGGCGTTCACCCCGGAGCCGGTGGTGGACGTCGACCTGGCGGCGCCCGCCGGCCTGCCGGGCGACGGCGGCCGCGCCTGGGTGGTCGTGCGCGACCACGGCCTGCCGGTCGGCATGCTCACCGTCGACCTGCCGGCGTCCGCCGGCGAGATCGCCGCCGCGTTCACCGGGCAGCGCGTGGCCGACCCCGCCGCGCTGCGCGCCGCCCGCGCACGGGCCCGCCGCGAGGGCGCCGCCGTCACCGCCGTCGTCTGCACCCGGGAACGCCCGGAGGCGCTGCGCCGCTGCCTGGCGTCGCTGGTCGCGCAGGACTACCCGCACGCGTCGATCCTCGTCGTCGACAACGCGCCCACCACCGACGCCACCCGCCGCGTCGTGGCCGGGTTCCCGTCGGTCCGGTACGTGACCGAGCCGCGGCCCGGGCTGTCCCGCGCCCGCAACCGGGCCCTCGCCGAGGTCGGCACCGAGCTGGTCGCCTGGATCGACGACGACGAGACCGCCGACCCGTCCTGGCTCACCGAGATCGCCCGCGCGTTCCTGGACCGCCCCGACGCCGCCGGACTGTCCGGCGTGGTCGTCCCCGGCGAGATCGAGACCCCCGCCCAGGCCTGGTACGAGGCGTTCGGCGGGCACAGCAAGGGCCGCGGCTTCACCGCCGCCGACTTCACTCCCGGCGCGATGACGCAGAGCCCGCTCTACCCGCTGCCGCCGTTCGGGGTCGGCGCCAACATGGCGTTCCGCACCGCCGACCTGCGCGCCGTCGGCGGCTTCGACACCGCGCTCGGCGCGGGCACGCTCGCCGAGGGCGGCGAGGACACGCTCATCCTGACCCGGCTGCTGCTCGCCGGCCGCCCGCTGATGTACCGGCCCGCCGCGCTGACCCGGCACTTCCACCGCCGCGAGACCGCGGGCCTCGCGGCCCAGATGCGCGGGTACGGTGTCGCGCTCACCGCCTTCTACACCAGCCTGGTGCTGCACCGGCCGTGGCTGCTGGTGCGCCTGCTGCGGCTCGCCCCGGCCGCCCTGCGCGACCTGCGCAGCGCCGACAGCCTGCGCAACGTCGGCCTGCGCGACGGCATGCCGGCCGAATTCATGGCGCTCAACCGGCGCGGCATGCTCGCCGGTCCCGCCCGGTACGTGCGCGCCTGGTGGCGGAGCAAGCGTGGCCGTTGACACGCTCGTGCGGCCGGTCGCCGTGGCGGCCCCCGCGCCGCCCCCGGCCCGCCGCACCTTCGCCCTGACGGCGGGCCCGGCCACCGCGCTCGCGTTCCTGCTGGTGGCCGTCGCGTTCGCCGGTGGGCGGGCGCAGGCCGGTTGGGCCACCGAGGTGTACTGGGCCGGTCAGCTGCTGCTCGTCGGCGTGGCCGGGCTGGCGTGCCTGCTGCCGCGGCTCACCCCGGCCGTGCGCGTCGGCACGCTGTTCGCGTTCACGGCCGCGCAGTTCGGCATCAAGGTCGCCTACTCCCCGGTGAACGTGAAGTTCGCCGACGAGCTGCAGCACTGGCAGACCACGCTCGGCATGCTCGACGCCGACCGGCTGTTCCCGACGAACTACAGCCTGCCCATCAGCCCGGTCTTCCCCGGCCTCGAGGTGCTCACCGTCGTCGTCATGCGGGTCACCGGGCTGGCGTTCTTCCCCGCCGCGATGCTGGTGTGCCTGGCGTCCACGATGCTGCTCACCGCCGGCGTGCTCGCCCTCGTGCGGCAGGTCACGCCCCGCTGGGACGTCGTCGCGCTGGCCACCCTGATCTACCTGACGAACCCCAACCACGGGTTCTTCACCTCGATGTTCCTCTACACCACCCCGGCGCTGCCGCTGCTCGCCCTCGCGCTGACCCAGGTGGTGAGCCTGCTGCGGCGGCCCGATCGGCCGGCCGGCCGGGTGCTGCTCGGCCTGCTGTTCAGCGGCGGCGTGCTCGTCACCCACCACCTCACGATGGTGGTGTGCGTGGCGCTGCTGACCGCCGCCGCGCTCGCCGCCGTGGTGTTCCGGCGCGCGGCCCGGGCGCTCGGCGCGCTGTGGCTCGGCGTGTGCGCGATGACCGCCGCGTGGGTCGCGTTCGTCGCGCCCGCCGCCGTCGGCTACCTCGGCGGGCCGCTGCTCGCCCTGCTGGAGACGTTCGCGCACCTCGGCGCGGCCCGGCCCGGGCAGGCGGCCGCCGCGTCCACCAAGCCGCTCACCGAGACGCTGCTCAGCGTGTCCGCGATCCTCGTGCTGGGCGGCGCGGCCGGGCTGCTCGGCCTGCTCGCCCTGCGCCGCCGCCAGTGGTGGGTCGCCACCCTGCTCATCGGCGTCGCCGCGCTCGAGGCCGCCATCGTGATCATCCGGGTGGTCAGCCCCCGCGGCGAGGAGCTGGCCGGGCGCTCGCCCGCGTACGTGACGCTGCTCGTCGCCCTGGTCGTCGCGCTCGGCCTGGCCCGGCTCGGCGTCGCCCTGCGCGGCGCGCGGTGGCACCTCGGCGCCGGGCTGGCGCTGCTCGTGCTGTTCGTCGGCGGCATCACCGCGGGCTGGCCGCCGTACTGGCTGCGCCTGCCCGGCACCTACTACGCCGCCGGGTACGAGGCGTCCGTCGACGCGCACACCCTCCAGCTCGGCTGGTGGTCCCGCGAGCACCTGCCCACCGGCGGCCGGTTCCTCGCCGACTTCGGCAACCAGAACGTGCTCGGCACCATCGGCGGCCTCGACCCCGTCAACAGCCCCGTGGAGATGTTCTACCGCCCCGGCTTCGACTGGGGCGACCGGTCCATGGTGCAGGCGCTGTCCATCCGGTACGTCGTCGTCGACCGGCGCATCGTCACCCAGCCGCCCGTGCGCGGCACCTTCTTCATCGGCGACCACCCGGACGGCCTCGACACCAGCGGGCCGTTCCCGGCCGGGTCACTGACCAAGTTCGACACCACCGACGGCATGGGCGTCGTCTTCGACGACGGGGTGATCCGCGTGTACGACCTCAGGAACAGCCGCTATGCGTGGTGACCGGATCTGGCCGCCGCTCGCGGTCGCCGCGTTCGCCCTCGGCGCGCTGCTCGACCTGCCCGAGCTGCGGGTGCCGGCCGGCCTCGTGCTGATCTTCCTCGCGCCCGGCTGGCTGGTGCTGCGCCTCGGCCGCGCCCCGCTCGCCGGGTGGTACCGGCTCGTCCTGGCCGCGGGCGTCTCGTTCGCCCTGGCCCTGGCGTCGCTGCTGGTGCTGGAACTGTTCGGGGTGCCGTCCACCGCCGGCGCCGTCGGCACGCTCGTCGCCGGGCTCACCGCCGCGCTGGTCGTCGCCGACCTGGTCCGCGACACCCCGCCCGCCGCCGCGCTGCGCCGGCTCCGCTCGCCCGGCTCCTGGCCGGTGCCCGCCACGCCGCTGCGCCCGCTGGTCGCGCCCGTGCTCGCCGGCGTCGTCACCGTCACCCTCGCCGGGGCCGCCTGGGGCATCTCCGCGCACACCGAACGCGCCGCCGCCGCCCGGTCGTTCACCCAGGTCGGTCTCGTGCCCGTCACCGGCACGCAGCGCGCGTTCACCGTCAGCGTCACCAACCGCGAGGGCGCCGGCACCGCGTACCGGGTCGTCATCGAGTCCCCGTCCGCCGACCGGCGGGTCGTGCCCGTCACCCTCGCCGACGGCGCCACCTGGAGCCAGGTCGTCGTCGTGGTCGCCAAGGGCACCCTCGAGGTCACCGTCCACGGCGGCAGCAGCGACACCCCCGCCTCCCACCGGACCGTGCGGGCGGTCGTGCTGTGAACCGGCTGCTCACCGCCCTGCGCGACAGCTCCGTGCTGCGCTCCGCCGCCGCCCTGTACGGCTCCACCGTCGTCACCGCCGGCCTCGGCTTCGCGTTCTGGGCCGTCGCCGCCCGGCTCACCTCGCCCGCCGAGGTCGGCTCCGCCGCGGCCGCCATCTCCGCCATGCAGCTCGTCGGCTCGTTCTGCACGTTCGGCCTCGGCAGCCTGCTCATCGCCGAACTCGCCCGCCGCCCCGCCGGCGCCGTCCGCGTCGTCAGCGCCAGCCTCGCCGTCAGCACCGTCGCCGGCTTCGCCCTCGCCTACGCCCTCGCCGCCGTCGCGGGCGGCCTGCTCGGCGTCGGCGGACCCCTGTTCACCACCTGGGCCGGGCAGCTGCTGTTCGCCCTCGGCGTCGCCGGCCACGCCGCCACCTCCGTGCTCGACCTGGCCCTCGTCGGCGCCCGCCTGTCCGGCCGCCAGCTGCTGCGCAACACCGTCTTCGCCGTCGCCAAACTCGCCCTGCTGCCCGTCGGCGCCGCCGTCGCCGGCCTGTCCGCGAGCTGGATCTACGCCGCCTGGCTCGCCGGCACCGTCCTGTCCGTCGGCGCCGTCCTCGCCCGCAGCACCCGCCCCCGCCGCTGGCTGCGCCCGCCCGCCGGCCCGTCCGCTTTGCGCGGCCTCGGCGGCCAGGCCGCCGGCCACCACGTCATCAACGTCTCCGCGCACGCCCCGTCCCTGGTCCTGCCCATGATCGTGGCGACGGTGCTGCACCCCGTCGACAACGCCGGCTTCTACCTGGCCCTGCAGATCGCCGGCTTCGCCTGGGCGGTGTCCGTCCACCTGTCCACCGCCCTGTTCGCCGTCTCCGCCGGCGACACCGGCCGCCTCCGCCGCGAACTCCTCGTCGCCATGCGCGTCTCCCTGCTCGTCACCGCGGCCGGCGTGGCGGGCAGCCTCCTGCTGGGAAGCTGGGCCCTGGGCATCCTCGGCCCCGCGTACGTCCCCGCCGCCCCTGCCCTCACCCTGCTGTTCGCCGCCTCCCTGCCGTCCGCGGTGAAGGCCCTGTACATCGCCGTGTGCCGCGTCCAGGGCCGCCTGCGCCTCGCCGCGGGCAGCGTCCTGGCGGGGTCCGCACTCGAGATAGCTCTGGGGGCGGCGGGCGCGCGGTGGGGCGTCACCGGGGTGGCCACGGGCTTCCTGCTGGCCACCGTGCTCCAGGCGGCGGCGATGTGGCCCCGCGTGGCGGCCGCGGCGGGCTACCGCCTGCGCCGCCGCCCACCCAAACCCTCCACCTCGGACGCTTCGGGCGACCCGGAGGATGGCGTGGCGGGTGACGTGGCGGGTGACGTGACGGGTGACGTGGTGGATGACGCGGCGGCGAGGCCGGCGAAGGAACCCGCGGAGGTGCGCCATGCCTGACCAGCACCCCACCCCGCCGCCGGCACCCACTCCGCCGACGCCGGCGCCTTCCGCTTCCTGGCCTTCCGCGTCGCGGCCTGCGGCTTCGACTTCCGGGCCTTCCATCTCGCGGCCTGCGCCTTCCGCCTCCGCGCCGTCCGCCTCGCGGTCTGTGGCTTCCGGGTCTGCGGCTCCC
>NZ_BOOY01000009.1 GCF_016863475.1 Spirilliplanes yamanashiensis | reverse complement strand
GCTTCCGGGCCTTCCGCTTCCGGGCCTTCCGCTTCCGGGCCTTCCGCTTCCGGGCCGTCCGCTTCGCGGCCCGCGGCTTCCGGGCCTGCGGCCCTCCGCTCCTCACCGTCCTCGCCCTCCTCACCTTCCTCGCCCCCCGCGGTGGCTGCGGGGCCCGAGGTCGCGGCCCGTGGGATTCCCGCGCAGCGGGCCGCGGGTGGCGAGCCCGCCCGGGTCAGCGTGGTCATCCCCACGGTGGGGCGGCCGACCCTGCGCCGGGCCGTCGACAGTGCCCTCGCCCAGACCCACCCGCCGCACGAGGTCCTGGTCGTCTTCGACGGCGCCGCCGGCGCCGACCCCGGCCCCTGGGGCGACGCCTGGCCGGGCGCGCCGGTGCGGGTGCTGGTGGCCACGGACGGCGGCGGCCCCACCGCCACCCGCACGTTCGGGGTGCGCGCCGCCGCCGGGCCGCTCGTCGGGTTCCTCGACGACGACGACGAGTGGCTGCCCGAGAAGCTCGCCGAGCAGGTCGCCCGGTGGTCGGCGGAGCGCCGCGCGGTGGCGTACCCGGTGGTCATCACGCAGTGCGTCGACGTGGACGCCGACGGCCGCGTCGTGTTCGTGCCCGCCCCGGCGGCGGGCGCGCCGACCCTGGGCGACCGGCTGTTCCGGCGCACGTCGGTGCGGCAGCGCACCGCGCTGGGCGGCTCGTCGGCGATTCTCGCCCCGCGCGAGCTGCTGCTGGCCGAGCCCTTCGACGCCACCATCGACCTGCACGAGGACTGGGAGTGGCTGCTGCGCGCCGACCGCCGCCCGGACGCGGCGGTGTCCGTGGTGGAGCGCCCGCTGCTGCGCTACCAGCTCAACCGCCCGGGCACGTCCGCCGGTTCGCCGGGCACGGGCTGGTGGGACAGCGTCGCGTTCGGACGCTCGGCGGGCCTGTCGCCGCGCGCGCTGGGCGACTTCCTGATGACGGTCAGCGCCCCCATCGCCGCGGCCCGCGGCGCCCGCGCCGACGCCTGGCGCATCGCGGCCCTCGCGGTGCGCACGGGCCGGCCGGGGTGGCCGGCGGTGAGCATGTTCGTGCTGCTCATGACGACCCCGGCGCGGCTGCGCTGGGCTGCGGCCGCGTGGCTGCAGAAGCTCCGCGGCCGGGGCCCCGCGGGCGACTGACGCTCCGGTGTGGAGCTGTGACATCGGCGACGGCGAACGGGACAACCGGGCTTCCCATCGACCGCTACCATCGTCGCCATGTCTCGAGCCCGTACCGCTGACCCGGCGGCGACCGAGGTCATCCAGGTCGGCGACGGCGCCGGTGGCGGGCCGGTCCACTCCCCGAAGGGTCACCGGCGGCCCACGAAGAAGAAGGTCTTCCTCATCGTCGGCCTGGTGCTGGTGGTGCTGCTCGGCGGCGTGACGCTCGCCGGCGGGCTCTACCTGAAGTCGGTCGAGGGCGACATCGAGCGGGTCGACGCGTTCGAGGACGTGCCGGAGGCCGCCCGCCCGCAGAAGGAGGCGGCCGCGAAGGGCGCGCTGAACTTCCTGGTGCTGGGCAGCGACTCGCGCGACCCGGAGAACGGCGCCGGCTCGCGCACGGACACGATCATCCTGGTCCACCTCGACAAGAACAGGTCGAGCGCGCAGCTGGTCAGCATCCCGCGCGACACGTGGGTGCACGTCCCGCGGTCGAAGCAGGGCCGCGGCGGCACGGACGCGAAGATCAACGCCGCGTTCGCCTGGGGCGGGGTGCCGCTGATGGTGCAGACCGTCGAGGAGTTCACGAAGGTGCGCATCGACCACGTCGCGATGGTCGACTTCGCCGGCTTCAAGGAGATCGTGGACGCGCTCGGCGGCGTCGAGATCGACGTGGAGGAGGGCTTCACCTCCACGCACTCGCTCAACCCGGACGGCAAGCGCACGTTCGCCAAGGGCAGGCAGACGATGGACGGCGCCGCGGCGCTCGACTACGCCCGCGAGCGGTACGCGCTCAAGGACGGCGACTTCGGCCGCATCCGGCACCAGCAGCAGGTCATCAAGGCGATCATCGACAAGGCGGCGTCCGGCGGCTTCCTCGGCAGCCCCGCCAAGATGAACTCGTTCCTGCGCTCGACGGCCGACGCGGTGTCGCTCGACGAGACGCTGAACATCTTCACGATGGCCCCGGACCTGCGCCACCTGCGCGGCGAGGACCTGACGTTCCACACCAGCCCGACGAAGGGCACGGGACGCGTCGGCGACCAGAGCGTCGTGCTGCCCGACACGGCGAAGGCCAAGGAGTTCTTCGACGCGATCCGCCGCGACGCGGTCTCCGAGCTGCCCGCCCCGAAGAAGTAACGGTGACCGGCACCGCGGCGGGCCGGTCGGTCGCGCTCGTCCACGAGTGGTTCGGCGCGACGGGCGGTTCCGAGAACGTCTTCCTCGCCATGAGCGAGGCCTTCCCCGGCGCCGACGGCTACGTGCTGTGGCGCGACCGGGACGCCCGCCGCGGCCTGCAGTACCGCGAGTCGTGGCTGGCCCGCACGCCACTGCGGCACAGCAAGGCCGCGGCGCTGCCGGTCATGCCGCTGGCGTGGCGCACCCTGACCCGCCGCTCGTACGACGTGGTGCTGTCGTCGAGCCACGCGTTCGCGCACACCGTGAAGCTGGGGTCGTCGCCGGACACCCGGTACCTGAGCTACGTCCACTCGCCGGCCCGTTACCTGTGGAGCCCCGAGTTCGACGCCCGCGGCTCGACCGGCCTGCTCGCCGGTCCGCGCCGGGCACTGCGGGCCGCCGACGTGCGGCTCAGCCGGCACGTGCACGGGTACGCGGCGAACTCCTGCGAGGTGCGGGCCCGCATCCGGCGCTACTGGGGCCGCGACGCCCGGGTTATCAACCCGCCGGTCGACGTGGACTACTTCGCGGCCGCCGACGGCGAGCGGGGCGGCGGCGGCTACCTGCTCGGCGTCGGGCGGTGGATCCCGTACAAGAACTTCGACCTGATCATCGAGATCGCCGACGCCGCCGGCCTGCCCGTCGTCATCGCCGGGTCGGGGCCCGAGGAGGCCGCCCTGCGCCGGCTCGCCGAGCGGGTGCGCGTCCCGGTGACGTTCGAGGTGCGCCCGCCGCGCGAGCGGCTGCGCGAGCGGTACCGCGGCGCCGCCGCGCTGCTGTTCCCCGCGCACGAGGACTTCGGCATCATCCCCGTCGAGGCCATGGCCTGCGGCACCCCGGTCGTCGGCCTGCGCCGTGGCGGCCTGCTGGAGACCGTGGTGGACGGCGAGACCGGCTACCTGCTCGACTCCCGCGACCCGGCCGACCACGCGGCGGCGGTGCGCGCCGCGGCCGGGCTGGATCCGCAGCGCATCGCGAAGCACGCGGAAACGTTCTCGGCCGAGGTCTTCCGGGAGCGGCTGACGGCCTGGGTGGCGGACGAGGCCGGCTGACGGCCGCCTCGGCGGACGATCTGCCCGGCCTATCCGCCGACGAATCGGCGCATGAGGCTGAGATCGGCCGGCCCGAGCCGGTCGGCGCTGGTCTTGGCCTGGTGCCAGTAGGGGTAGCGCAGCGGCTCGCCGCTGACCTCGTCCAGCGTGGTGATCTCGTCCGGGCTCAGCCGCAGGTCGGCGGCGGCCAGGTTGTCACGTAGCTGCTCAGGCGTGCGGGCCCCCACGATCAGCGACGTCACGGCGGGCTTGGCCAGCAGGTATGCCAGCGACACCCGGGCCGCCGAGACCCCGTGCGCCTGGCCGATCGTCACCGCGGCCTCGATGGTGTCGTAGAGCTTGTCCTCGTCGTTCACCGGCGGCTCCGACCACTCCGACAGGTGCCGGCTGCCGGCTGGCGGCTCGACGCCACGGCGGTACTTGCCGGACAGCAGGCCGCCGGCCAGCGGGCTCCAGACCAGGATGCCGAGGCCCTGGTCGATCGAGACGGGGACGAGTTCCGTCTCGGCGTCGCGGTTCTGCAGGGAGTAGTAGATCTGCTGGCTGGCGAACCGCTCGAGGTGCCGGGCGTCGGAGATGGCGAGAGCCTTCATCAGGTGCCAGGCGGCGTAGTTGGAGGCGCCGATGTAGCGGACCTTGCCGCTGCGTACCAGGTCGTCCAGGGCGGTCAGCGTCTCCTCCAGCGGAGTCTGCCCGTCCCACTCGTGCACCTGGTACAGGTCGATGTAGTCGGTCTTCAGCCGGCGCAGGCTCGCCTCGGCGGCCCGCATGATGTGGTGGCGCGACAGACCTGCGTCGTTGGGGCCGTCCCCCATCGGCATCCGCGCCTTGGTGGCGATCAGCACCTGGTCCCGCGCGGACCCGAGGGCCTCGCCGAGGATCTCCTCGGACAGGCCGGCGGAATAGACGTCGGCCGTGTCGATGAGGTTCACGCCGGCGTCTCGCGCGATGGCGATCTGCTCGCGGGCGCCGTCCACGTCGATCTGGCCGACCGGCCCCGCCCATCCCGTGCCGCCGAAGCCCATGGTGCCCAAGGTGAAGGTGGATACGCGGAGGCCTGTGCGCCCCAGCTGCCGGTACTCCATGATCTCGTGTCCTCTCCGCCACCACTGCCGGCGGCGCACCGCGTCGTCAGGACGACCGGTACCAGCCTCCGCCCGGGATCTCCCGGTGTCCAACCGAGGCGGCCGCCCCGGTTCGTGCTCACCGCCGCTCGGCTGCGTGGTAGCAGTTGCCGCGCTGCTGCTCGCAGCCCTCGTCGTGCCGGTGCTCCCCGGCACCGCCACCGCGGCGATGTGCGTGCCGCTGCGCGATGACTTCAACGGGGACGGGTATCCGGACCTGGCCGCGTCGGGCCGTTCGCCGGCGGGCGGCACCACCGATACCGTCCGGGTCCTCTACGGCTCGCGGGACGGTCTCGACCGGGGCGGGCAGCGCGCCCACATGTTCACCGACCCGGGCCTCAGCCGCCCGTCCCCGGCGGGCACCTGGGGCTGGTACGGGCAGAACCTCGCGTCCGGTTCCTTCGACGGCGACTGCTACGCGGACCTCGTGGTGTCGGTCCGGCAGGACCGCCTGCAGGTCCTGTACGGCTCGCCGCGGGGGCTCACGACGGAGCGGCCGGCTGGTTCGCGGCCGCGGAGCTGGTGGCGGCGGGCCACTCCGGCAGGGAGCTGGGCAACTCGCTCACCAGCGGCGACTTCGACGGGGACGGCTACGCCGACGTGGCGGCCGGCGCGTACTGGTCGGACGGGCCGGGCCCGGAGGAGCGCTCCCGGGGTGGCGTCGCCGTCGTCTACGGCGGCCCCTCGGGCCTGAGCCTGGACCGGCACGCCTGGTTCGTGCACGACAGCCCGGGCATCCCGAGCACTCCGGAGGCGGACCACCGAGGGTTCGGCATCGAGGTGGTGGCCGCCGACTTCACCGGCGACGGACGCGCCGACCTGGCGGTGGCGGAGCGGGGTCCGGTGCTGGACGCGCCCGGCGGCGCGGTCGCGGTGCTGAAGGGTTCGTCGGCGGGCCTCACGTCGGCGGGCGCGCAGTGGTGGCACCAGGACTCGCCGGGCGTTCCCGACTGGAACGAGCCCGCCGATGCCTTCGGCCGGAGCCTGGCGGCCGCCGACTTCGACGGCGACGGCCGCGCCGACCTGGCCATCGGCAACGCCGCCGAGAGCATCGGCACCGACAGCAGCGCGGGAACGGTCACCGTGCTGCGGGGAGCCGCGGGCGGCCTGACAGCGACCGGTGCCCAGCTGTGGGACCGCGCCGACGCCGGGGTGCCCGGCACCATCGCCGCCGGCGCCTACTTCGGGGACATCCTGGAGGCCGGGGACCTGAACGCGGACGGGGTGCCGGACCTGGTGGTCACCGCACGGGACACCGCGGGCTCGGTGACCTGGCTGCCGGGCATCCGCGGGACCGGCCTGACGGGCGCCGGCTCGGTCCGGATCGATCAGGCCACGGCGGACGTCCCCGGCACCCCGGAACAGGGCGACCGGTTCGGTGCCGCGCTCCTCGTGCTGCCCGCTGCCAGCGGCCGACCGGCGCACCTGGTGGTCGGCGTTCCCGGTGAGGACATCGCGACTGTGCCGGGCGGCACGGTTGCCGTCCTGCCGGGCACCGGCGCGGGCCCCTCCGGGACGGGGAGCGTCCCCTTCGACGGCACAGGCGTCCCGGGCGACGGCCTGCGTGACTTCGGCACCGCCCTGGGCTGACGGCGACGGCAGGTCCGCGGACCGCTGCACGGCCACCACCGGCCGATGATCCTTGTGGACGGTGCGGCGGGCGTGACATCGGCGGTACCGGCCGCAGCCGCAGCCAGCGGCTGGGTTCAGCCCGGTCCAATGGGGACGAATGCTGGGCGAGGGCGGTCACGCATCGGGCGACGGGACAGACGGGTGGGCCCGGCCCGACTTACCATGCTGCGAGGTTGCGACCGGACGGGGTGTCGCCACTGGACCACGGGGGCAGGACCATGCAGCAGGCGAAGGGGTCGGCGCCGCCGGCGGTCGTACCCGGCCCGCGCCGGAGTGCCGACGGCCGGCAGGTGGTGGCCAGCACGGTCGTGCTGCCGTATCTGGAGTCCACGACGGGCAACCGGTGGCGGCCGCTGCGGGCGTGGATGCTGACCATGCCGGTCGACCTGGTGGCCATGCTGGCGCCGTTGCTGGTCAGCACGCAGAACTGGAAGGGCATGATCTTCGCGGCGGTGCTGACCGTCGTCATCTTCGCCGCGGGCGGGCTCTACCAGGGCCGGCGGCACATGAGCATTCTCGACGAGCTGCCGGGGCTGTGCATGCGGCTGTTCGCGTCGGCGGCCGTGGTGGGCATCATCGCGGCGCAGCGGCACTCGTCGCTCGCCGACGTGGGGCCGTTCATGCGCAACATCGCGCTGTCGGCGCTGCTGGTGATCGTGGGCCGCGCCGTCACCATCAACGTGGTGTTGCTGGCGCGGCGGCGGCGGTGGGTGGAGCACAACGCGATCGTCATCGGCGGCGGGCCGGTCGCCGTGGAGCTGGCCCGGCTGCTGCGCCGGTACCCGCAGTACGGGCTGCGCTTCGCCGGGTTCGTCGACGACGCGTCGACCCCGCACCCGGACGCGGAGCAGCAGCCGCTCATCGGTCACCTGGCCGACCTGGACGAGATGGTGCGGCTGACCAAGACTGACGTGATCATCGTGGCGGACGTGGACACCCCGGACGCCGACCTGATCGAGCTGGTCCGGCGCCCGCAGAGCGCCCGGTGCGACCTGTGGGTGGTGCCGCGGCTGCGGGACTTCCCGGTGCAGAGCGCCCCGGACCACATCGGCGCGATCCCGGTGGTGCGGGCCCGCCGGTCCACCCTGAGCGGCTGGAAGTGGCTGGTCAAGCGCACGACGGACGTGGTGGTGGCGGTGCTGGCGCTGCTGCTGCTGAGCCCGGTGCTGCTGGTGTGCGCCCTGCTCGTCCGCGTCGAGGGCGGCCCCGGCATCTTCTTCCGCCAGCAGCGCATCGGCCAGTACGGCCGGCCGTTCGACGTGATCAAGTTCCGGTCCATGCGCCCGGCGGACGACGCGGAGTCGCAGACCCGGTGGTCGGTGGCCGACGACCCGCGGGTGGGGCCGATCGGCCGGTTCCTGCGCCGCACGTCGCTGGACGAGCTGCCCCAGCTGTGGAACATCCTGCGCGGCGACATGACGTTCGTCGGGCCGCGCCCGGAGCGCCCGTTCTTCGTGGAGCGGTTCTCCGCCGACCACCCCGAGTACGCGATGCGGCACCGGGTGCCGGTCGGGCTGACCGGGCTGGCGCAGGTCAGCGGGTTGCGCGGGGACACCCCGATCTCGGACCGGGCCCGGTTCGACAACTACTACATCGAGAACTGGTCACTGTGGCTGGACGTCAAGGTCGTCCTGCGCACGGTCGCCGAGGTGTTCCGGGGCGCGGGCCGCTGAGGGTCAGCGGCCCGCGCGCACGTACGCGGTGGTCTCCAGGATGCCGCGCAGCAGGCGGGCGGTCAGGTCCTCGGCGCCCCACAGCCGCAGTCGCCCCGCGGCGGCGAGCAGCCCGCGCAGCAGCAGCACCGCGAGCGGCACGACGACGCGGAGGCGCAGGCCGGCCGCGACGAGGCGGCGCAGGCGGGCGATCACCGGGGGTTCGTCGTCGGCGTGGACGGTGGGCGGGCTGAAGTGCCAGCGGGCCTCCATGGCGCGCACCGCGGCGCCGCGGGCGCGGGCCTCGCGCAGGAACGACGCGTTGGACTTCTCGTGCAGGTGCAGGCCGGTGGCGGCGCGGTCGAAGTGGCCGGTGGCGCCGAGGGAGCGCAGGCGCAGGCCGAGGTCCATGTCCTCGAAGTAGCGCAGCCGGTCGGGGGCGCGCAGGTCCTCGGCGGCCAGGTACAGGCTGCGTTCCATGCTGACGTTGCCGCCCCACAGGCCGTCGAGCACGGTGCCGGGGTCGCGGTCCCAGCGGCGCATGGCGCGTTCGTAGTCGGCGGCGAAGATGCGGCTGGAGACCTGGCCGGGGCGCTGGCGGGGCAGGCCGGCGATGGGCACGTAGCCGGCGAGGACGGCGCCGGTGCGGCCGGTGTGGAAGTCGCGGTGCCGGGCGACGAGGCCGTCGCCGGGCACGATGTCGTCGTCGGTGATGAAGACGATCTCGGCGGTGGCGAGGCGGGCGCCCTGCTCACGGGCGCGGGCGGGACCGACGTTGTCGGCCAGTTCCAGGACCCGCAGCCGCGGGTCGGCGACCGTGCCGAGGTAGGCGCGCGGGCCGGGCTGGGGGCCGTCGAGCACCACGACCAGCTCGTCCGGGTCCTGCGCCAGGTACGCGGGCACGACCCGGCGCAGCAGGTCGGCGCGGTGGTACGTGGGCATGACGACCGCGATCCTCAGCGCCACGACCAGCCCACGGGGTGCGGCAGCCCGACGTAGTTCTCGGCCAGGACGCGCGCCGCGGCCGGCGAGGAGACGACCTGCGCCAGCTCGGCGTGCTGGAGCCGCGCGGCGAACGGGTCGGCGCGGTCGGGGGTGTGCAGCAGCGACGTCATCCACCAGGAGAAGTGCTGCACCCGCCAGACCCGGTCGAGGCAGCGCGCGGAGTAGCGGTCCAGCTCCGCGGGCACCCCGGCGTAGTAGGCGCCGAGCGCGTACGACAGCGCGACCGCGTCGGCGACGGCCAGGTTGAGGCCCTTGGCGCCGGTGGCGGGGACGATGTGGGCGGCGTCGCCGACGAGGAACAGGTTGCCGTGCCGCATCGGCTCGACGACGTGGCTGCGCAGGTCGGTGACGCCCCGGTCGACGATCTCGCCGTCCTCCAGGGCGGGGTCGTCGAGGCGGCGGCGCAGCGCGGCCCAGATCCGCTCGTCGGGCCAGTCGGCGAGGTCGGTGCCGGCGGGGACCTGCAGGTACTGCCGGGTGAGGGCGGGCCCGCGCATGCTGTGCAGGGCGAAGCCGTCGTCGTGCCGGGCGTAGATCAGCTCCTCGGCGGCGGGCTTGGTGCGGGCCAGGATGCCCAGCCACGCGGACGGGTGGGTGCGCTCGTAGGCGGTGAGCGCGCCGGCCGGAATCGAGGCGCGGCTGACGCCGTGGAAGCCGTCGCACCCGGCGACGACGTCGCAGTCGACGACCGTCTCGGCGCCGTCGTGCACGACCGTGACCCGGCGGTCGGCGACGCGCACGTCCGACACCTCGAACAGCACGGGCGGGGCCAGCGCGGCCAGCAGGTCCTTGACGACCTCCTGCTGGCCGTACACGGTGATGGCCTTGCCGCCGGTGAGCGCGTCGAAGTCGATGCGGTGGGTCTCGCCGCCGAAGCGCAGGTTGACGCCGTGGTGGGTCATGCCCTCGCGGTGCAGGCGGCCGGCGACGCCGATCTCGGTGAACAGGTCGACGGTGGGCTGCTCCAGCACGCCCGCGCGGACCCGCGACTCGACGTGGGCGCGGCTGCGCCGCTCCAGCACCACGCACTCGATGCCCTGCCGGTGCAGCAGGTGCGCGAGGGTCAGCCCGGCCGGGCCGGCGCCGATGATGCAGACCTGCGTCCTCACGCCCGCTCCTCGAAGACGCGCGGCGCGAACCACTCGGTGATCAGGCACAGCGGGCGGCCGTCGTCGACCAGGCGCATGAGGTACGTGCGGGCGGGCACGGCGGCGTCCTCGCCGGCGCCGAGCGTGGTGCCGCGCACGCCGAGCCGGCGTACCCCCCAGTGCCGCAGCTCGCGGCGGACCGGGACCCGGGCGCGGGCCAGCATGCGCCCGATCGGCTCGTCCGTGGTGGCGAGGTCGCGGGCGACGGCGGCGGGCAGCCGGTCGAGGACGGCGACGACGCTGGCGGCGCCGTAGTCGACGCCGTCGTCGCCGGTCAGCAGCACGTCGCGGACCAGCAGCTCGTCGCCGTCGGCGGCGGCGAGCCGCCCCGCGCCGACCGCGGCCAGCCAGGACAGGTCGGGCGCGTCGAGTCCGGTGTAGAGCTCGTCGCCGGGGTGCATGACGTCGGCGTGCAGCGGGATGCGCCAGTGCGCGCGCACCCGCACGGTGATGGCCCGGCCGGTGAGGATCTCCAGGGAAGTGGTGGTGAGGCCGTCGCCGCGCAGCACGAGCTGCTCGACGCGGCCCAGCGGCCGGGCGTCGCGGTGCCGGACGACGGCGGGGCCGCCGCGGGAGGTGCCGCGCCGCCGCATCACAGCGCCTTCGCGATGGCGGCGGCGACCGCCTCGACGTGCGGTTCGCGCAGCACCGACGGGTGGTCGCAGGCGACCCGGTGCACGTCCAGCTCGCCGGTGAGCACGTCGTGCCAGGCCGCGGGGTCGCCGGGGTGGTCCTCGGCGAGGAACAGCAGGGCACGGCCGGGCCAGGGCCGCACCCGGCCGTGCAGCCGGGTGAGCAGGTGGCCCTGCTCGAAGAACACCCCGTACTGGGTGATGCCGTCGAACGGCACGATGCCCGCGAGCGGCAACCGCAGCCGGTACGACCACAGCTCGCGCGAGTCGCCGCGCAGCCGCGCCAGCAGCCCGGCCTGCGGCTGGGCGGCCGGGCCGGCGAACGTCGAGTCCTTGGCGGCCTTGGGCAGGTACGTGTCGAGCACGGCGACGAGCGCGACCTGCTCGCCGGCGGCGGTGAGCTGCCGCGCCACCTCCAGGGCGATGAGCCCGCCGAGGGAGTGCCCGGCCAGGTGGTACGGCCCGTGCGGCTGCAGCTCGCGGATGGTGGCGAGGTGCCGGCGGGCGGCCCGCCGCACGCTCCAGTCGGGCAGGCCGCGGTTCTCCAGCCCGTACGCCTGCAACGCGTGCACCGGCCGCCCGGCGGGCAGCCGCCGGGCCAGCGGCAGGAAGCTGAACCCGAGCCCGCCGGCCCCGGCGAAGCAGAACAGCGGCGCCTCGTCGCCGTCGGCGCGCAGCGTGACCAGCGTGGGGTGCCGCGTGGTGGGCCGGGCCGCGACGAGTGTGGCGAACTCCGCCACGGTCGGCGCCTCGATCAGGTCGGTGGAGGTGAGCCGCAGCCCGAGCCGCTCCTCGACGGCCGCCAGCAGCTCCTCCGCGGCGAGCGAGTCGCCGCCGAGCGCCATGAAATCGTCGTGCACGCCGACGCTCTCCAGGTCGAGCACGTGCGCCCACAGGTCGGCGACGATGACCTCCCAGTGCGACCGCGGCGGCACCCCCGGGTCGGCGGCGGGCGGCGGCGGCAGCGCGACCCGGTCGACCTTGCCGCGCTCGTTGCGCGGCAGCGACGGCAGCACGACGATCGCGGCGGGCACCATCCAGGACGGCAGCCGCTCGCGCAGGAACCGGCGCAGCGTGGCGGGCGCGGGTGTGCCGGCGGTGGGGTGCGGCGCCACGTACGCGGCCAGCCGCACCGGCTCGGCGCCGTCCCGCACGGCCACCACGACGGCCTCGGCGATGGCGGGCACGGCCAGCAGCGCGGCCTCCACCTCGGCGGGCTCCACGAGGTAGCCGCGGATCTTGACGGCGGAGTCGCGCCGGCCGAGCAGGTGCAGCACGCCGCGCTCGTCGAAGCGCCCCAGGTCGCCCATGCGGTAGACCGTCGGCCCGTCGAAGCGCGCCGCGGTCTCCTCGGGCGCGTTCCAGTACCCGCCCGACAGGTGGTCGGACGTCACCACGACCTCGCCGGTCCCGCCCGGCGGCACGGGCCGGCCGTCCTCGCCGACCAGCGTCACGTCCTTGCCGGGCGCGGGGAAACCCACGGGCACGATCCCCTCGGGTACGGGGTCCCCGGGCCGGATCGGGAAGAACGCCAGGTGCCCGATCTCCGACGAGCCGGACCAGCTGGTGTACGTGCAGTCCGCGGGCAGGTGCGCGCGCAGCGCGGCGACGTCGCGCCCGTGAATCGCCTCGCCGCACGTGGTGACCAGCCGCAACCCGTCGAGCACGTGCCCCGGCGGCAGAACGGCCAGCAGCGAGCGCAGCAGCGACGGCGTGCAGTGCAGCGTGGTGACGCCGGCGTCGCGCAGCGCGGGCGCCAGGTCCCGGATGCCACGCACCCGCGGGTCGTACGCGTACAGCGTCGCCCCGTTGAGCAGCGCGAACACCACGACGGTGAGCCCGGCCATGAACGCGGCCGGCAGCACCAGCGCGACGGTGTCGCCGGGCCCCAGGTCGAGCCGCTCGCGCCCGCCGTACGCCTCGTTCAGCAGCATGCCGTGGGTGAGCACGACGCCCTTGGGCCGCCCGGTGGACCCGGAGGTGAAGCAGACGAACGCGGTGCCGGTGCCGCCGTCGCCGGCCGGGCCGGTGCCCTGCAGCGCGTCCGCGAGCAGGATCGTCCTGATCGGAAGGTCGTGCGCGGTGTCGGTGAGGCACTCGCGGGCCCCTGCCTGGGCGACGATCTGGCGCAGCCGCTCGGCGGGCAGCGTCGGGTCGAGCAGCACCACCGGCCGCCCCGACTTCAGCGCCCCCAGCATGCCCAGCAGCCCGTCGGCGGTCTGCGGCAGCAGCACCGCGACGGATGCGGTGACGTCATCACGCCGCAACATCGCGCCGATACGCTCCGACAGGGCATCGGCCTGGCCGAAGGTGTACGACCCCTCCGGCGACACTAGGGCCGGCGTGTCCGGCAGCGCCCGCGCCACGGCGCGGAACCGCTCGATCACCGATCGGGCGTCGCCCGGCACGGTGAGCGGCTCGTAAGACATGAGGGAAGGCTATCCTAAGTCGTTGATGCTCGATACGAGGAGATCGTCACACCGCCCCGCCGAACAGTTCTCTGTAGACCGCCGCCGACCCCGGGTTCGCCCGGCACTCCGGCCCCGTCCGGAACAGGCTCGACTGCACCCCACCGGCCGAACAGTCCGAGAAGTACGCCTCGTACGCCAGCCCGTCCGCGTGCGCCGCGAACCACGCGTGCATCCACCGCACGAACTCCGGGTTCTCCCGCCCCGCGTCCCCCGTCGGCACCACCCCCCACTCGCCGACGGAGAACAGCTTCCCGCGCTCGCGCGCGAACGCGTACAACCAGTCCAGCCCCTCCGGCGCCGCCGCCGTCGCCGCGAACTCCGCCGCACTGCCCGACGCCGGCCAGTGGTCGTAGTTGTCGATGCCGACGATGTCGACGTACTCGTCGCCCGGGTAACAGGTGGTGCTGACCCCGCCGCAGATCCCCGGCGGCGTCCCGTGCGCGTTGATCGTCCAGTCCAGCAGCACGTCCGGGTTCGTCGCGCGGATCCCGTCCGCCGCCCGCCGGTAACAGGTGATCCACGTCCCCGGATCGGCGGCGTGCCACGGCATGAAGTCCCCGTTGAACTCCCACCCGAGCCGCACGACCGAGTCCCCGCGCCCGTGCCGCGTCATCACCGCGCCGAAGTCCCGCCACAGCTGGTCGTGCGCCCCCCGCGCGCAGGCGGCGAGATCGTCCTGGGTGCCGTCCTCGGGCGTCAGCCCCTGCGAGATCACCAGCGCCCCGTCGAACCCGGCGTAGAACTCGAACACCCAGTCCGACCCCCGCGTCATCGACTCCCAGCTCGCCCGGTCGGTGTAGGTGTGCGCGACGCGGCACGGGCGACCGCGGGCGGCGCAGAAGCGCTCGGTGTGGGCCCGGTCGAGCACGGGGTCACCGTTCACACCGGACAGGCCGTTCGCACCGGGCCACGCGCCGACCGTCCGCGGTCTGCTCAGCAGGTCCGAGGCGCCGACCGGGGCGTCCTGCCCGGGGCTCTCGCAGGCGGTGAGGAGGGCGGCGGCGAGCAGCGCGGCGATCGCCGATCGTAGCCGCGCCATGACTCCACCTCTCATCGACCGTCGTGGGCGCCCACGATGCCATGCCCCGGGCGCCGGGGCCCGCGACTGTTGTGCTGCCCACCCGCGGCGGCGTGCGGCCGGCTGTCGACGAGGCAGCGGCTCCACGGCTGGACGACCGCGACCACGTCCGGGTGGGAGCGCAGCACCTCCGCGTCCGCGAGGCTCACCCACCAGGCGCCGATCGGGTCGGACCGGCCGTCGTCCAGCACGGCGACGTAGGCATGCACCCGGCCCACGCCGTCGGCGCCGCGGTGCGACGCGGCCGGTGCCCCGTCGTCCGGCGCCGGTATGCCGTGGATGCTGCCAGGGTCGTCGTACCGGCCCGACGGCACCAGGTGGATCACCCGCCCGGTGATGCGCCGGGGCCGCACCAGGTCACCGGTCGCGCGGACCGCCCGGTACACCAGCCAGGCGCCGGCGGCCGCCGCCAGCAGCCGGCCGGGCACCGGAAGCGGGTGGCCGCGCTGCAGCACCACGGCGCCACCCAGGACCGCCAGCCCGGCGAGGGCCACCGCGAGCCGCCAGCCGGACCGCAGGCCCGCCGTCCGCATCCGGGTGGACCGCGGGTACACGACGCGGACCACCCCGTCGCGGCCGCCGAACGTCGACCGCACGACGTCGACGCGGCCGACCCGCATGCCCACGACGGCGGCGGCCGCGGTCGCGGCGCCGAGGGCCACGCCGTACGGCAGGTAGCGGTCCCACACCGTGACCGAGGCGGGCCGCAGCCCGGCGAACGCCTCGTGCCCGCGCAACCATGCCGCCACCCCGGCCCAGTGACCCGCCAGCCGCCGGCCGTCGGGTGTGAACCGCTCGCGCCGGACGTCGCCCACGATGCGGGGGAACCACACGACCCAGAACGCGAGCAGCCCGAACGAGACGGTCGCCAGCAGCGTGACGACCGCCCACACGGGCAGCCGGCGGACGTCGAAGAACCCCAGGATCAGCGACGAGGCCCAGCAGTTGAGCCAGAAGAGGGCGAAGATCCCGAAGGTGAAGATCCCGCCGGCCGGGCCCTCGCGGCCGGTGGCGAGCAGCCCGCGCCGCCGCGCGTCCGCCCGCACCTCCGCGACGAGCCGCAGGTGCCACTCGTGGCCGTCCTCGCCGTGCCGCTCGCCCAGCTCCCGCAGGGTGAACGGCGCCCGACCGGGCGGTGGCGTCACCCGGCGCAGCACCCGGCGTTCGTAGGCGGCGAGCCCGGCCGGATCGTCGCGGCGCACCAGCACCACCGTGTCTGCGCTGGTCTCGTGCAGCTCCAGGTAGCCGCGGGCTGCCAGGTCGAGCAGCGTCGCGGCCGCCGCGTCCGGGGCATCGGCCAGCCGGTTGACCAGCAGGCTGACGATCGCCGGTGGGGTGTCGACCAGCTCCGGCGTCGGCCGGGCGCGCGGCACGGCCGGCCGGGTCCCCCGGGCCACCACCCGGACGGCCAGCCCGATGCCGGCGATCACCAGCACGTAGCCGGCCAGGGAGACGACGCGTTCCGTCAGGTCCATGGCGCTGCCGGCCGGCTCAGACCCGCAGGAGCGACGACGCCTCGTGCGGGCGACAGCCCACCAGGCACCGGCTCCACGGCTCGACGCGCGCGACGACGTCGGGCGTGCGGCGGAGCTCGGCGGCCTGCCGGGGGGAGACCCACCAGGCGCCGATGGGGTCGGACACGCCGTCGTCCAGCACCGCGAAGTAGGCGTACGTGACCGCGTAGCCCTCCCCGGCCCGGGTCACCTCGGCGTCGCGCAGCTCCGTCGGCACCTCCGGCGGGGTGTCCTTCCCGCTCCCGAGCAGGTCGTGGGGGTCCTGGTACTGGCTGCACGGCACCAGCCGCACCACCCGGCCCGTGACGGTGCGCCGGAGCACCAGGTCGGCCAGCGACCGGACGACCCGGTACGCGAACCACAGCGCGAGCAGCGCGCCCACGGCCGCCAGCGACAGCTGCACCGGCCGCGGCAGGACGTCCGCACGTCCGCGCTGCAGCGCGACGACGCCCGCGAGCACGGCCAGGCCGGCGGCGGCGGTGGCGAGCCGGAGGGCGGACCGCATGCCGGTGATCCGCAACGGTGTCGACTTCGGATAGTCGACGCGGACCAGGCGTTCCCGGCCGCCGAACGTCGAGCGCACCAGGCCCACCCGGCCGGTCCGCAGGTCGACGGTGGCTGCCGCGCGCGGCGCCGCCGAGACGGCGACGCCGTGCGCCAGGTACCTGTCCCAGAGCCCCACGGCGGCGGGCGGCAGGTCGGCGAACGCCTCGTGCCCGCGCAACCACGCGGCCACGCCGGCCCAGTGCCCGGCGACCCGCCGGCCCTCGGGGGTGAACCGTTCCCGGCGCGCCGAGCCGCCCAGCCGCATCAGGGGCACCAGGCTCACCGCGAACAGGGCGAGGACCAGGACGGCCATGGTCACCAGCCCGGCCAGGGGGTGCACCCGCTCCCCGCCGAGCAGCATCAGCAGCGACCCGCTCGCCCCGCAGGTGGGCAGCAGCAGCACCAACAGGCCGACGATGAACACCCAGGTCGCGGGGTTGTCCTTGCCCGTGCTGATCAGGCCGCGTTCCTGTGCGTCCTGGCGCACCTCGGCGACCAGGCGCAGCTGCCACTCGTGGCCGTCCGCGGCGTGCCGCCGGCTGACCTCTTCCAGGGTCAGCGGCTCTGCCTTCCCCGGTGGAGTGACCCGTTCGAGCACCCGACGCTCATACGCGGTAAGGCCGCCGGGGTGGCGGTTGCGGACCAGCACGCGGGTCTCCTCGCCGGCCGGGAACAGCTCGACGCGGCCCCGCGCGGCCAGGTCGAGCAGCGTCGCCGGGGCGGCGTCAGGTGCGTCGGCCAGCCCGTTCATGAGGAGATTGACGACGGCCGGGGGAGTGTCGATGAGGTCGGGCGTCGGCGTTCCGGGTGGTACGACGGGGCGGGTGAGCCGCGCCGTCAGGCGGACGGCCAGGCCCACGACGACGACCACCATGACGTAACCCACGAGCCACGCCACATGCGGCAGCCAGCTCACGACATCCCTCCCCCCGGCAGCGTGCACCGACATGCTGCCGTGCAGGAGCCTCCGGTCCGTGCCCTGTGGATCTGCACTTTCAGGCTGGGGTGCGCGTCCGGCGGCTGCCTAGCCTCGACGGCACGGCGCCGCGGGACACGCGGAGCCATCCCGTCGTCGGAGGAGCAATGACCGTGGGTACGGCAGCGATCACCGCCATCGCGGCGGCCTTCCTGGTCGTCGTTGTGCTCGGATGGGCGGTGGTGGCGTACAACCGCCTGGTGCGGCTGAGGACGCAGGTGCGGTCGTCGTGGGCGCAGATCGACGTGCAGCTCAAGCGGCGTCACTCCCTCGTTCCCAACGTGGTGGAGACCGTGAAGGCGTACGCCGGGCACGAGCGCGAGACGTTCGCGGTGGTGACGGCCGCGCGGGCGGCCGCCGAGTCCGCCGGCACCGGCGCCACCACCCAGGCGAGCGCGGAGGCGGCGCTCAGTTCCGCGCTCGGCCGGCTGCTGGCGGTGGCGGAGGCGTACCCGCAGCTGCGGGCGAACGAGAACTTCGCGGCGCTGCAGACCGAGCTGGCGCGTACCGAGGACAAGATCGCGTACGCGCGGCAGTTCTTCAACACGGCCGTGCAGGCGTACAACGCCGCCGTCCAGTCGGTGCCCACCAACCTGATCGCGCGACTCGGCGGCCACCGCCCGGAGTCCTACTTCGAGGCCACCGCCGAGGAACGTGGCGACGTGGACGTCCGATTCTGAGCCGCGCCGGCGTGGCGGATCCGCCTCCTCATATGGTCGACGAGGGCGGACGAGGGGAATGGCGATGAGCGGCGAGACGATGGTGCAGGTGAACGGCGTCGAGCTGTGCGTGGAGAGCTTTGGTGACCCCGCCGACCCCGCCGTCCTCCTGATCGCCGGCGGCGCCAGTTCCCTGGACTGGTGGGCCGACGAGTTCTGCCGCCGCCTCGCCCACGGCGGCCGCCGGGTGATCCGCTACGACCACCGCGACACCGGCCGCTCCACCTCCTACCCGGCGGGCGAACCGGGGTACACCGGCGCCGACCTGGCGGCCGACCCGCTCGCCCTGCTGGATGCGCTCGGGGTCCACCGGGCCCACGTCGTCGGGTTGTCCATGGGTGGCGGGATCGCGCAGCGGATCGCGATCGAGCACGGCGACCGGGTGGCGACGCTGACGCTGATGTCGACCAGCCCGGGCGACGTCGAGGAGGAGCAGGAGCAGGGCCAGCGCCAGGAGCCGCCGCCCGCGCCGGACTGGACGGACCCCGAAGCCGCCGTCGAGGGGCTGATGAGGGACGTCCGCTCGGCGGCCGGGTCGGTGACGATCGGCGAGGACGGGTTGCGGCGGCTCGCCGAGCGGGTGGTCGGCCGTACCCGGGACATGGCGGCCAGCCAGGTCAACCACTGGGTGGCGGAGGCAGGGCCGGAGCCCAAGGCCGGCCTCGACGCCGTGACCGCGCCGACGCTGGTCCTGCACGGCACGGAGGATCCGCTGTTCTCGCTGGCGCACGGGCGGGCGCTGGCCGAGCGGATCGCCGGGGCGCGGCTGGTGCCGCTGGAGGGGCTGGGGCACGAGCATCCGCCGCCGGCGCTGTGGGACGTGGTCGTGCCGGAGATCCTGCGCCACACGGCGCGGGGCTAACGCACGCGGCGGGGCCGTTCCTCCCGGCGCCGCAGCGCGACCAGCGCCGCCACCCCGAACAGCACCGCCAGCCCGGACAGCACCGCGACGGCCACCGCGAAGGCGCCGCGCGTGTGCACCCACAGCGCGTCCGCGGGCAGCAGCAGCCGGAAGGCGCGCAGGTCCACCGACGACGCCGCCGCGGCGAACCCCCACCGGGTCGGGCTCACCACCGCGATCGCCTGGAGCCACGGGCGGTCGCCGATGCTGAACAGGCCGCCGCTGAGCACGAGCTGCGCCATGACGGACACGACCAGGATCGGCATGGTGTGTTCGGTGCGGGAGACGAGCGCGCTCGCCAGCAGCCCCGCCATCGCCGCCGTCAGGGCGGTGAGGGTCAGCACGAGGGCCAGTTCCAGCCACGCGGAGCGCAGGATGAGGCCGTGCCGGGGCAGGTCGCGGCCGAGCAGGCCGAGGGCCGCCAGCAGCGCCGACTGCACGACGCACAGTGCGGCCGCGGTGGCGATCTTCGACAGCAGGTACACGCCGGGTCGCAGGCCGACGGACCATTCGCGCAGGTAGACGGGGCGTTCGGCGACGAGTTCGCGGACGCTGGTGGCCATGCCCATGAAGGCGGCGCCGATGACCAGGATGACGAGCAGGGTGGCGGCGCCGAGCTGGGGCGGGGCGCCGGGCCGCAGTGCGAGGCCCGCCGACGACGGGGCGGTCTGGACGACGGCGGCCAGGAAGAACGGCAGGCCGAGGAGCAGGCCGAGCTGGCGGCGGTCGGCCAGGGCGAGGGCGGCCTGGCGGTGCATGAGCAGGCCGAACTGCCGCCGCCGGCTCTGCCTCGGCGGCAGGGGTGCGGTGGTACGCGGGGGCGGGGTCACCGCGGGCTGGGTGCCGGTCGCGTACCGGGTGGCCCACGAGGTGGCCTCGTCGCTGAGGGCGGTGAACGCGTCGGCGTAGTCGGCGGCGCCGAAGTGGGCGAGCAGCCGGTCCGGGGGGCCGAAGTAGGCGACGCGGCCGCCGCGGGCCAGCACGAGGACCTTGTCGCACATGTGCAGTTGCAGGGTGCTGTGGGTGACCACGACGACGGTGCGGCCGCGGTCGGCGAGGTGGCGCAGGCCGCGCATGACCTCGCGGTCGAGCAGCGGGTCCAGGCCGGAGGTGGGTTCGTCGAGGTACAGCAGGGACGGCTCGGTGAGCAGCTCCATCGCCACCGAGGCGCGTTTGCGCTGGCCGCCGGACAGCCGGGCGATCTGCAGGTCGCGGCGGGCGGTCAGGTCGAGCTGGGCGAGCACGGAGGTGACGCGTTCGTCGCGGGCGGCGGCCGGCACGTCGTCGGGCAGGCGCAGCGCGGCCGCGTACCGCAGGGCCTGGCCGACCTTGAGCTGGTCGTGCAGGACGTCGTCCTGGGGCACCAGCCCGATGCGGTGCCGGACCTCGTCGTAGGCCGGGTAGAAGTCGATGCCGTCGACCAGCACCCGGCCCTGGTCGGCGGCGCGGGCGCCGGTGAGCGCGCGCAGCAGGGTGGACTTGCCGGCGCCGCTGGGGCCGATGATGGCCAGGAACGTGCCGGGGTCGACGGAGAACGACACGTCGGCCAGCACGGGGGTGTCGCCGTAGCGGACGGTCAGGTGGTCGGCGGTGAGCGCGGCGTGCCGGGCGCGGCCATGTTCGCGCAGGCCGGTGCGGCCGTCGTAGGAGAAGGTGCGGCGGCCGACGGTGAGCCGGTCGCCGGGGCGCAGCGTGGAGCGGTCGACCGGGTGGCCGTTGACGAAGGTGCCGTTGCGGGCGCCCAGGTCGGTGACCTCGGCGCGGCCGGGCCCGGTGAGCGTGACGACGGCGTGGTAGCGGGAGACCAGCAGGTCGTCCACGACGACGCGGTTGTCGGGCACCCGGCCGATCGGGACGGGACCGCGGTCGAGGGGGTGCAGGGCGACGACGTCGTCCGGGCCGGCGGCGGCGAGCGGGTTCGGGCCGGAGACCGTGGGCAGGGCGTGCCGGTTGGGGGCCGGGTCGACGCGCAGGGTCACGGCCGGGCCGGAGCCGGGGCCGCCGAGGCGCAGCACCAGGGTCTCGCCGGGGCCGAGCAGCCGGGTGCCCACGGGGGCGTCCCCGGCGAACGTGCCGTTGCGGCTGGTGTCGGTGACCAGCCAGCCGTCGGGGCGGCGTTCCAGCAGGCAGTGCTCGCGGGAGACGAGCGGGTCGTCGACGACGACCGCGCAGCCGGGGTCGCGGCCGACGACGAGGCGGCCGGTGTCCGCGAAGCGGAGCTCGGGCTCGCCGGAGCGGGTGACGTGGAGCGGCAGCATCACCGTCCAGTCGATCATCCGGCCGGGCCCGCGCGCCGGGAAGCGGGCGAATTGCCGCAGCGGCGGTAACAATTACGCTCCCCGGCATCCCAGATGTTAAAAAATTCTTAGAAACTCATTGACGGGCATCGACGGGCGTCACGATGCTGTGAACACTCCCGTCCCCCTCCGTCTAGGAGCCGGTTCTCGATGAAACGCTCTCTGCTCCGCCGGACGGTGCTCGCCGCCGGCGCCGTCGCCGTGACCGCCGCCCTCACCGCCGTCGGCATCGTCGCGGCCCAGCCCTCCAGCGCCGCGGTCGCCTGCGGCGTGCTGTTCGACGACTTCACCTACGGCTCGAACGCCGACCCCGCACTCGCCCAGCGCGGCTGGCACCTGCGCGGCAACCAGGGCGGCCCCGGCGTGCCGGGCGCGACCTGGTCGGCGGGCAACATCTCGTTCCCGACCGTGGACGGCCAGAAGGTGGCCCGCCTGCAGGCCAGCACCAACGGCACGGCCGCCGGCACCAGCCACGCCGAGTTCTCACTGTCGGACCGGCGCTTCTTCGAGGGCACCTACTTCGCGCGGATCAAGTTCGCCGACACGCCCGTGTCCGGCGCCGACGGCGACATCGTGAACCAGACCTTCTACACGATCAGCCCGCTGCGCTACGCGTTCGACCCGATCTACAGCGAGCTGGACTTCTCCGAGTACCTGCCCAACGGCGGCTGGGGCGAGAGCGGCCCGACCAACTTCCAGACGTCCTGGTACACGTACCAGGCCGACCCGTGGGTGCAGGACCGGCAGTACAGCAAGCAGAACCGCAGCATCGCCGGCTGGCGCGACGTGATGGCCACCGTCGCGAACGGCGAGATCAAGTACTACATCGACGGCCAGCTCGTCGGCACGCACGGCGGCAAGTTCTACCCCCGGCAGAACATGTCGATCGACTTCAACCAGTGGTTCATCGACCTGACCGGGCACTCCGGCGGCACCAGCGTGTGGCACCAGCACGTCGACTACGTGTTCCACGCCAAGAAGCAGGTGCTCAGCCCGGCGCAGGCCACCGCCCAGGTGAACGCGTTCCGGTCGGCCGGCACCACGCACACCGACAACGTCACCGGCGACAACGGCTGCACGCCCGGCACCCCGGGCAACCCGCCGCCCGCCGGCAGCGGCAACCGGCTGATCAGCAACTGGAACGGCAAGTGCATCGACGTGCCCAACTGGAACTACGCGCCCGGCCAGCGCCTGCACGTGTGGGACTGCCTGGACATCACCAGCCAGGCGTTCGAGTTCGTCGGCGGCACGCTGCGCAGCCAGAACAACCTGTGCATGGACGTCGCCGGCGCGGCCACCGCGGACGGCACGCCCATCCAGCTGGCCACCTGCAACGGCCACCAGGCCCAGCAGTTCGTCCTCAGCGCGGCCGGTGACCTGGTGAACCCGATGGCGAACAAGTGCGTCGACATCGCCGAGTGGAACGGCAACAACGGCGCGCTGCTGCACCTGTGGACGTGCGTCGGCGGCGCCAACCAGAAGTGGCGTCGCGGCTGACCCGGATCGACGCGCCCGGTTTGTGTGCCGGTCTGCCGGGAAGGCAGGTCGGCATGCAGATCGGGTACAAGCTCGTCGCCGAGGGCTTCGGCCCGCAGGAGCTGATCCGCCAGGCCGTCCGGGCCGAGGAGGCCGGGTTCGACTTCGTCGAGATCAGCGACCACTACCACCCGTGGCTCGACGACCAGGGCCACTCGCCGTTCGCCTGGACGGTGCTCGGCGCCATCGCCGCGAAGACCACCCGGCTGCGCCTGGCCACCGGCGTGACGTGCCCGAGCGGGCGCTACCACCCGGCGATCATCGCGCAGGCCGCCGCCACCCTGGCGATCGTGTCCGACAACCGGTTCACGCTGGGCGTCGGCGCGGGCGAACGGCTCAACGAGCACGTCGTCGGCCAGGGCTTCCCCAGCGTGCGGGGGCGCCACGAGCGGTTCCGCGAGGCGCTGGAGATCATCCGGCTGCTGTGGCAGGGCGGCTACCAGTCGTACGAGGGCAAGCACCTGCAGCTGGAGGACGCCCGCGTCTTCGACCTGCCGGACCGGCTGCCGGAGATCGCCGTCGCGGTCAGCGGCCCCGCCTCGGTGAAGATCGCCACCGAGCTGGGCGACGGCCTGTTCGCCACCGAGCCGAAGGCCGAGCTGGTCGAGGCGTACACCGCGGGTGGCGGCACCGGCCCGCGCTACGCCGAGGTGCCGGTCGCGTGGGCGCCCGACGCCGACGCCGCGGCGCAGGCCGCCTGGACGACCAGCCGGTGGGCGGTGACCGGCTGGAAGGTGATGGCCGAGCTGCCGAACCCGGTGAACTTCGAGGCCGCGTCGGCCACGGTCACCGTCGACGACGTCAGGAAGCAGTTCGCGTGCGGCCCCGACCCGGAGACGCACGTCGAGGCCGCGAAGCCCTACGCGGAGGCGGGCTTCGACCACCTCGTGCTCATGAACGCCGGGCCCGACCCGGACGGCTTCCTGGACTTCTTCACGAAGGAGCTGCAGCCCCGGCTGCGTTCCCTCGGCTGACCGGGTGCAGGCGGACGTCCGCGAGGCGTCCGCCCGCCACGGCCGCCGTCAGGTACGTGCACTGCGGCTGCCGGCGGCGGTCCGTCGGCGAGCCGGGGTTGAGCAGCCGCAACCCGCCGGGCGCGGTCGTGTCCCACGGGATGTGCGAGTGGCCGAAGACCAGCACGTCCGTGTCCGGGAACAGGGTCGCGCACCGCCGCTCGCGACCGTCCCGGCCGCCGGTCTCGTGCACCACCGCCAGCCGCAGCCCGTCCAGGTCGGCGCGGGCCACCTCCGGCAGGCGGCGGCGCAGTTCCGGGCCGTCGTTGTTGCCGTACACCGCGATCAGCCGCCGGCTGCGCGCCTCCAGGGCGTCCAGCAGCGGCACGTCCACCCAGTCGCCGGCGTGCACCACGACGTCGGCGGCGTCGACGGCCGCCCACAGCTCCGGCGGCAGGTCCCGCGCCCGCTTCGGCACGTGGGTGTCCGCCATGACGACCAGCCGCATCTACGCCCCGCTCCGGTGCCGCCGCAGCCCGTGCGCGGCGCCCGTCACCACGCGGTCGCGGCCGCCGCGCTTGGCCGCGTACAGGTTGCTGTCCGCTGTGGACAGCAGGCCGCGCTGGGTCGGTTCCACCTCGTCGTCGGTGCTGGCCGCGCCGATGCTCACCGTCACCGGCAGGCGCCCGGTCACCTCCGCCCACGGGTACGACCGGATCCGCACCCGCAGCAGGTCGAGGCAGGCCACCGCGGTCGCGGCGGTCAGTCCGGGCAGCGCCAGCAGGAACTCCTCGCCGCCCAGGCGCGCCGCGAACCCGGCCGGCGCCAGCTCGGCCACCTCCGCGTCCAGCAGGCCCGCCACCACGCGCAGCACCTGGTCGCCGACGTCGTGCGACAGCTCGTCGTTGACCCGCTTGAAGTGGTCGAGGTCGAGGATCGCGATGGTCACCGGCGCGCCCGGGTCGGCGATGAGCGCGGGCAGCTGCTCGTCGACGAACCGGCGGTTGCGCAGCCCGGTCAGCGGGTCGCGGCGGGCCTGCTCGCGGAAGCGCTCGGCCTCCTCGCGCGCCTCGGCCGTCTCGAACATCGCCTGCCGGGTGCGCGCCTGCGCCTCCCGCCGCGACGAGTGCAACCGGTCGTAGGCGGCGAAGAACGCCTTGTGCACTGCGTACGCCTGCGCGAACTCGCCCCGGGCGGCGTGCAGCTCGGCCTGCTCCTGGTGCACCCGGACGAGCACCTCGCCGAGCCCGCGCTCCTCGCAGATCCGCCGGCTGGCGTCCAGCGTGTGCTGCGCCCGCTCGGTCGCGCCCAGCCCGCGCTGCGCCCGGCAGAGCGTCAGCAGGTACTCGGCGAGCTGGTCGGCGGTGCCGTGCCGGCCCTCGGCGTGCAGGGCGATGCAGGCGTGCAGCGTGCGCTCGGCGTCCGCGTACCGGTGGTTGCCGATCTGGATGTTGCCGATCGTGTCGAGGTCGGCCGGGTCGAGCGGGAACCCGTGCGCCGCCGCCTTCGCCCGCAGCCGGTCCACCACCGCGGCGGCCTGCTCGTGCTCGCCGGCGGCGTACTCGGAGTAGGCGCGGTTGTTGAGCACCGCCATGTGCAGCCGGTGCGCGCCGTGCGCGGCGGCGAGCTGTTCGGCCTGCTCGTAGCGGGTGCGCGCCGCCGCGATCGAGCCCGCCTCGGCCAGCGCGTCGGCCAGTTTCACCCGGTGCCACACGGTGGCGTGCGGCGTCGCGCCGGCGTCCAGGTACTCGACGGCGCGGATGGCGTGCTCCAGGCTGGTGGCGGGGTCGCCGAGCAGGTGGTGCACGCTCGTGAGCAGCAGCTGGGCGCGCGCTCGGATCATCGACCGGTCGTTCTCGTCCGCCCACTGGTCGATCTCGCGCATGCGGCGGGCGGCGGCCGCGATGTCGCCCCGGCGCATCCACATGTTGGCCTGCACGAGGCGGGCGCGGACCGCCAGCTCCTCGTCGCCGAGCAGCGCCGCCTCGCGCTCCAGGCGCTCGGCCGCGTCGAGCGTCGCCGCGACGTCCCACACGAACCTGTCCTCGAGCGCGGTCAACCCGGCGGCGAGCTGCTCGAACTCGGCGACCGAACCGTCCACCACGGCCCCCTCAACCCCGGATCGGGTTAAAGGTTACCTCTCGGTAGCCAGTTCGCCACGAAACCGCTCACTCATTCGAGGGCGGTCGATCGTGACTCGCGCGCATGATCATCCGTCGGGTGTGGACGGGTGCACAGAGGACCCGCGCGCCCGGTCGGCGTACCCGCGCCGCGGAACGATCTTGCGCGGCATTCGTCCCTTATGTTCATAAACGTCCTTATCGGACGTCGTGCGCGGCGCTCATCATGTGGCTGCTCATCCACTCGTACACCCACAGCCAGGCCGAGCTGGTCGACGCCGACCAGTCGCCGGACACGTCCTGCACCGCGCGCACCAGCGCGTGCCCCACGAACGGGTAGTGCTCCGGCCGCACCGCGTACCGGTGGGCGTGGTCGGCGCCCAGCCGGTGCAGGTGCGCCTCCATGCGCGGGGCGCGGCGCTCCGGGTCGTCGACCAGGGCCCGCACCGCGTCGAACAGTGCGCCGGCCAGCCGGTCGTTCTGCGCCGTCATGTCCGCCGGGAACATGTCGCGCACCCCCGGGGCCAGCTGGAACAGGTGGTGGTAGAACCGCTCGGCCAGGGCGGCGGGCTCGTCGGCCACCGCGGCCGCGGTGCGCTGCACCTGGGCCATGGCCGCCTGGTTCGGGCGCTCCGGCGGGCGGCGGTGCAGCGCCCTCGTTGCCGAATACTCACGGCGATGCCCCGATGACGCTTCGATCATGGCCGCCACCCTATCGTCCTGATAGGACGGGCCGCCCACCCCTCCGAAACGTCAGACGAACAGCCACCCGAGCGACCGCAGCGCCTTCGCCGCGTACGCCGGCGCCGGCTGGTCGAGGCCGAACGCCAGGTCCTCCAGCGTGCCGCAGCGGGCGTGGAACACCGCCCGGTCCCGCACCGCCGGGTCCGCGGCGACCAGGGCGCGCGGGCCCAGGTCCCGGTACACCAGCGCCACGTCCCGGGCCGGGTCGGCCAGCGCCGCGTCCGACCAGTCGAGGATGCCCGTGATCCGGCCGTCCGCGTCCACCAGGATGTGCTCGATCCCCAGGTCGTTGTGGGCGAACACCAGCTCACGCGCCGGTCCGGGCGGCGGCGCCGCCAGGAACGCGTCCACCGCGCCGTGGAAGCGCGCCGGGACCGCCGCCCGCAGCCGCGGCCACGCCGCCCGCGCCTCCGCCAGCCACTCCGCGGGCGGGGTGTCGTCGGCCGGGACCAGCCCGGCCAGGTCCGGGGTCGCCGCCCGCAGCGCCGCCGCCAGGCCCGCCACGGCCGCGCCGACCGCCGCGCCGCCGTCGGCCGGGGCCGGGGCGTGCAGCAGCGGGACGCCGGGCAGCCGGCGGTAGGCCAGGCAGCCGCCCGCGGCGAACACCACCTCCGGCACCGGCAGCGGGCTCACCGCGGCGACGGCCGCGAGCAGCCGCGCCTCGGCGGCCGGCGTCGGGCAGCGGACCACCAGGTCGTCGTCGACCAGCCACGCCGTGTGGTCCAGGCCGGCGCCCAGGCGCCGCGCCGACGCCGCCGGCGCCGCCGGAAGGTGCGCGCGGACCAGGTCGAGGACCTCGGCTGCCTCCATGGGCTGCCACGATATCCGCGTCACTACGATGGGGCCGGCGCGTTGCGTCAGAGTTAGGGTCCGAGCCGTGAGGGAGACGACGCCGTGGTGGTTGAGACCGCGATCGCGCGGCAGGCGGGAGCCGCGATGACACCCGCCGACTGGTCCACGACGCGGCCCATGCTGACCAGCAGCGGGCTGTTCGCCGACGCGTCGAACTTCGAACTGCGCTTCATCCGCGACTACGGGCGGATCTCCGAGATCGTCGCCGCCCTGCGCACGCTGGGCCTGCGGATCGTCCTCACCAGCGGCACGTTCGACATCCTGCACGAGGGCCACTCCATGTACCTGGAGGCGGCCCGCCAGTTCGCCGACTTCCTCATCGTCGGCGTCGACTCCGACGAGAAGGTGCGCCGCCGCAAGGGCCCGTCCCGCCCGGCCGTGCCCGAGCTGGAGCGGCTGCGCATGGTCACCCACCAGCGCGGCGTCGGCCTGGTCACCGTCAAGCCCGCCGACGAGCCCCGCTGGTCGCTCATCAAGGCGGTGCGCCCCGACGTGCTCGTGGCGACCGCCGAGACGTACACCCAGGTCGAGATCGCCGAGCTGGAGAAGGACTGGTGCGGGCGCGTCGAGGTGCTCGACCGGATGGCGACGATCAGCACGTCGAACCGGCTGCGCACGATGCAGCTGCGGCAGGCCGCGGAAAAGGCCGAGCGCCGGGGTGACTGAGCAGCTCCTGCTGTACCTTCCGGTGCTGCACGCCGGCTACGAGGCGCTGTTCGACCGGCACCCGGGCGCCGAGGTGCTGCTGCTCGGGCGCAGCTTCGCCGCCGAGGAGAAGGCGCTCACCAAGGAGATCCGCGCCCTCGACCCCGAGCGGGCCGCGCACTACCTCGTCGCCGCCGGCCGCGCGAAGGCCCGCGTCGTCGAGCGCGGCGACCTGCCCGCGGCGGTCACCGCGCAGACCCTCATCGTCCCCGACGAAGACCTCATGCGCCGGGTCGTCCAGCGGTACGGGCTCACCGCCGTGTACGAGCCCACGTTCCTGCGCTGGGACCGCGCCTGGGCGCAGGCCGCCCGCCCCGCCGGCTTCGACGGCGAGGTCGCCGCCGACGACCTGTCCCGCCTGCTCATGGGCCGCGCCACCGCCGAGGCGGCGCGCAGCTCCGACTGGTGGCGGCAGGTCGGCGCCGTCGCCGCCCGCGACGGCGAGGTCATCGCGGTCGCCCACAACACCCACCAGCCCACCGAGTACGCCCCGTACGCCGACGGCGACCCGCGCAACGAGTACAGCCGCGGCCTGCGCTGGGACCTGTCCACCGCCCTGCACGCCGAGGCCGGCATCGTCGCCGACGCCGCCCGCGAGGGCCGCAGCCTGGCCGGCGCCGACCTGTACGTGACGACGTTCCCGTGCCCGGCCTGCGCCCGGCTGGTGGCCGCCGCCGGGTTCCGGCGCTGCTACGTCGCCGGGCCGTACGCGATGCTCGACGGCGACCGCGTGCTGCGCGAGGCCGGCGTCGAACTCATCTGGGTGGCCGGCTCATCCTGAACCGCACCGGTTCGCCGCCCAGGTCGCCCACGATCACGTGCACGTGCAGGTGCCGGATGGTCGAACCGGTCAGCGGCGAGTCGCCGTTGCGCACCCCGACGCCGTAGTGCACCAGGCCGAACTGCGCCTCCACCCACTCCAGGGCGGTGAAGAAGCCGAGCCGGGCCGCGGGCGCGAGCTGCGTCATGCCCGTCACGTGCGCGTCCGGCACCAGCAGCAGGTGCCGCGCCGCGTTCGGGTACGGGAACCGGTTCGGCGTGACCGCCCAGTGCGCCGCCCGGTGCAGGACCTCCTGGTTCGCCTCCAGGTGCCCGGGGCAGAACAGGCACACCCCCGCCGCGTCGAGCCGCCGCATCTCCGCGGTCTGCTCCTCGCTGCGCGAGTTCTCCAGGTGGTAGAAGGACATCAGGACCGGACGTACTCCGAGTAGGTGACGGCGATCTGGTCGGCGTCGCTCTTCTCCGCCTTGACCAGCCGGAACGCGTCCAGCCAGCCCTCCGGCATGTGCACGTCGCCGTGGGCGTGGGTGTGCACCCGGGTCAGGAACACCCGGTCGACGAACGGCAGCGCCTGTGCGTACACCTGCGCCCCGCCGATGACGAACAGCTGACGCCGGCCGGCGAACCCCTCGATGCCGCGCGCCGTCGTCATCGCCGACGCGATGTCCGGCTGGTACGTCACCCCCGGTACCGGCGGCAGCCCCGTCCGCCGGGTGACCACCACCGTGAACCGGCCCGGCAGCGGCCGCCCCAGCTTCGCCATGATCGAGTCGTGGGTGAGCCGCCCCGCGACCACCACGTGCCCGTTCGTGAGCTGCTGGAAGTGCCGCATGTCCGACGGCAGGTGCCACGGCAGGCTGCCGTCGGACCGCCCGATCAGGTCCACCTCGTCCGCCGCCACGATCAGCGACGTCGACACGTTCTCCCAGCTCACGGCGCCACCGGGATCCGCGGCATCGACGGGTGCGGCTCGTAGTCGCTGAGATCGAAGTGCTCGGCGCGGAAGTCGTGGATGTCCGTCACCGCCCGCCCCGCGTCGTTCAGGTGCACGGTGGGCAGCCGCAGCGCGGGCCGGGTCAGCAGCTCACGCACCGCGTCGGCCTGGTCGGCGTAGATGTGGGCGTCGGAGATCGTGTGGTAATACGTCGCCGCCGGGTAGCCGGTCAGGTGCTCGAGCATCAGCAGCAGCGCCGCGTACTGGATCATGTTGGACGGCACGCCGACCGGCAGGTCACCGGAGCGCTGGAACATGTGCAGGTGCAGCCGCCCCCGGATGACCCGCACGTGCACCCACCCGTGACACGGCGCGATCGTCGTCCGCGGCGTCTTGCCCGCGCCGCGCACCTGGTACTGCGGGATCCACGGCGACACGAAGTGCGTCCGGTCGCCCGGCAGCTCCCGGATCTGCTCCACGAGGTGCGCGAACTGGTCGAAGCCCGGCCCCTCGCTCGTCGGGAAGTCGTGGAACGCCCCACCGTACGAGCCGGGCCCGATGTCGCCGGGCGGCAAGCCGCGCTTGCTCGTCTTCGCCTCGGTCGCCCAGGCCCCCCACCAGTCGCAGCCGAACTTCTCCAGCTCGGCGAGCGTGGTGGCCCCGTTGATGAACGCGCACAGCTCCCCGATCGGCTTGCGCCAGAACGACCGGATGCTGCGGTTCGTGATCACGGGGAACCCGTTGGCCAGGTCGAACCGCATCGCCTGCTGCATGAGCGTGTACGCGGCCGGACCCTGCCGGGTGGGCACCTCCTCCCCGTCGGACAGCACCCGCGCGAGCAGGGAGTGGTACTGCGGGTCGGGCGTGCGCTGGTCGAAGGGAACGTATTCCACGGTCAGCACCGTACTAGGCGACCGCGGGCGGGCGGGTCAGCAGCGCCGCAGCCGGGGGCCCAGGTCACGGTCCTTGCGGATCGAGCTGAGCCCCAGCCGGGTCGTCGCCGGGCAGTAGGCGGCCGGGTCGAGGTCGTACTCGGCGTGGAAGACGGCCTTGCCGGCGGCCACGAACGGGGTCAGGGCGGCGCACTCGGCGTAGGCGGCGCACTCCTCGTTGACCGCGAAGTCGAAGTCGGCGACCAGGGCGGGCACCTGGTCGAGGTCGTTCTTCAGGCCGGCGGCCAGGCCGCGGGCGTGGGCCTCGCGGGCGATCCAGCGGTTGAAGGCGAGCTGGTGGGCGGCGGTGAGAGGGAAGCCGGTGTCGTGGCGGTAGGCGTCCATGATGTCCGGCTCGACGCCGTCGAAGCCCTTGTCGCGGCACATGTCGAGGCGGGGGCGCAGGACCGGGGCGAGCCGTTCGGGGTCGCGGATGTCGAGCCAGCGTTCGCCGGGCCAGCCGGGCAGGGGTCTGCCGAGCACGGCGGGGGGCCAGCGGTGGGCGTCGGGGCGGAAGTCCTCGGCGGAGCCGACGGAGATGTAGCAGATGACCTTGCGGCCGCGGGCGTGCAGCTCGCGGACGGTGGCGGCGGGCGTGGTGAAGCCGTCGACGTCGAACACGGCGGCGTCGACGGTGACGTCGACGGCGCCGGTGAGCTGCCACTGCCAGGTGGTGCCGGGGGCCGGAGCCCAGCGGCCCGCGGGTGGCGGCGGGGGCGCGGGCGGGGGCTGGCAGCCGCCGAGGGCGAGGGTCACAGCGGCCACGAGGGCAGCCCGTCCCACGGGTTCACCCCCCGCCGGTCGGTGGCGTAGACCATGCCCGCGTGGTGGGCCGCGGCGCGGGTGCGCACGGCGGCGGCCTCGTCCGGCGGGCAGTCGTGGACGAGGTGCCAGAACATCGCGGCCGGGTGGTCGCGGACCCAGCGGGGGGCGGCGACGTCGCGGTGCGCGGTGGCCGGGCCCTCGAAGGTGACGAGGGCGTCGGCGAGGGCCGCGTAGCCGTGGTGCGGGTGGACGCCGTGGTTGAAGACGACCTGGGGCAGGCCGTGCCGGCGGGCGGCGGCGGCGAGCGCGGCGCAGTGCGACAGGTGGGCGGGGCCGGCGGGCACCCGGTCGAGGAAGACGCCGGTGACCGGGTACCAGGCGCGGTGCCGGGCGAGGTCCGCGACGACGTCGGCGGCGGGCCGGGCGCCGTAGCCGGCGTCGACGTAGCCGAGCACGGGCACCCGCAGCCGGGCCGCCACGGCGAGCAGTTCCCGCTCGGGGGCGGCGCCGGGCCCGCTGTCCACGTTGAACACGACCGCGCGCACGGCGTCGCCCGCCGCGGCCAGCGCCCGCCACGCCCCGGCGGCCACGGCCGGGTGGAAGTAGGCGGGCACCACCACACCGCCGGTCACGCCGCCGGTCACGGCACCGCGGCCCGGACGCCGAGGCCCATGTCGCGCAGCGACTGCGCCAGCGGCACGCGGGGGCGCCAGCCCAGCGCCGCCGTGACCCGGGCCAGGTCGGCCTGCTGCCACGTCACGGCCGCCGACCGGGCCGACCCGCCGCCCAGCTCGGCGGGCGGGGGCTGCTCGGCCAGCGCCGCCGCCAGCCCGGCCAGGTCGCGCAGGGCGGTGGCGCGGCCGCTGCCCACGTTGAGCAGGGCGGGCAGCGGGGCGCGGGCGGTCGCGGCGGTGCGCACGGCCGCCGCGACGTCGCGGGCGTCCACGAAGTCGCGGTGGCCGTCCAGCGGGCCCGTCGTCGCGGGCGGGCCGCCGTCCGCGGCGGCCCGCAGGCCGGCCACGAGCCGCCCGGGCAGCAGCGCCGCCGGGGTGCCCGGGCCGAGCGGGTTGAACACCCGCAGCACGGTCGCGGGCAGGCCGCGCCGGTGCGCCGCCGCCACCAGGGCGGTGCCGGCGAGCTTGCTGTGCCCGTACGCGGAGACGGGTTCCGGCTCGTCGGTCTCGGCCACCGGGCGGCCCGGCGCGGCCGCGCCGTACTCGGCGGCCGAGCCCAGGTGGACGAGCCGGGCGCCCGGCTCGGCGCGTTCCCACGCGGTGAGCAGGTGCGCCACGGCCACGACGTTCCCGGCGGCCAGCCCCGCCGCCGGGCCCGTCGTGACACCGGCGCAGTTGACGATCGCGTCCGCGCCGCGCAGCAGCCCCGCGATCGCCTCCGGCCCGGCCGTCAGGTCGACGGCGGACCGCGCCGGCGCGACCACGTCGTGGCCGGTCAGCGCCGCGGCGACGTGCCGGCCGAGGAAGCCGGCGCCGCCGAACAGCACGATCCTCACGGCGCCGGCTGCCGCAGCAGCAGGGGGCCGAGCAGCTCGAACTCGGCGTTCGCCCGGTCGTAGTCGTCGGGGCGGCCGATGTCGAGCCAGCGGCCGTCGAAGCGGTACTCGTCCGGGCCGGAGCCGGTGGCGAGCAGGTCGAGGACCAGCTCGTCGAAGCCGAGCGGCAGGCCGGGCGTGTAGTGACCGAGGGCGGACGCGGACATCCCGTAGACGCCCATGCTGACGTGGTAGTCGATGGTGGGCTTCTCGACGAAGTCGACGATGCGCCCGCCGCTGCTGGTGAGGACCCCGAAGTCGATCTTCACCTGGCGCGGGTAGGTCGCCACGGTCAGCGCCGCGCCCGAGCCGACGTGCCGCTTGAGCAGGTCGCCGTAGTCGAGGTCGGTGAGCACGTCGCCGTTCATCACGAGGAACGTCTCCGGCAGCCTGTCCCGCATGGCCAGCAGCGGCCCGATCGTGCCGAGCGGCGAGTCCTCCGACTGGTAGTCGACCCGCTCCAGGCCCCACTGGGAGCCGTCGCCCACGTACGCGCGGATGAGGTGCCCGAGGTGGCCGATGGCGAGGGTGGCGGTGCGGAAGCCGCAGCCCGCCAGCTGCCGCATGATGATCTCGAGGATGGAGTACCGGTCCCCGATCGGGACCAGCGGTTTGGGCAGGGACGTGGTGTACGGCCGCAGCCGCACCCCCTTGCCGCCGGCGAGGATGACCGCGTGCATGGCAGTTCCCTTCGGTTAGAGGACGTACCCGTCGGTGCGGTAGCGGGCCAGGTTGGCCGGGTCGAGGAACCAGTCGATGGTGTGCTTGAGGCCGTCGGCCAGGTCGAACAGCGGCGCCCAGCCGGTGGCGGCGCGCAGCTTGCGGCTGTCGCAGACCAGCCGCATGACCTCGGAGTTCGCCGGGCGCAGCCGGTCGTCCTGCGGGCGCACCGGCACCGGCCGGCCCATCAGCTCGCCGATGGTGGCGGCCAGGGCGCCGATGGAGATCTCGTCGCCGGTGCCCGCGTTGAACGTCTCGCCGACCACCACGTCGGCGGGCGCGGTGCCGACGGCGTGGAACGCGGCGGCGGTGTCCTGCACGAACGTGAAGTCGCGGGTCGGGTCGAGGGCGCCGAGCCGGATCTCGGCCGCGCCGGCCGCGAGCTGGCTGACCACGGTCGGGATGACGGCCCGCGCCGACTGCCGGGGGCCGAACGTGTTGAACGGGCGCAGCGTCACCGCGGGCACCCCGAAGCTGAGGTGGTAGCTCTCGACCAGCTTGTCGGCGGCGACCTTGCTGGCGGCGTACGGCGACTGCGCCTGCAGCGGGTGGTCCTCGCGGATCGGCACGGTGCGCGCGGTGCCGTACGTCTCCGACGTGGAGGTGTGCACGAGCCGCCCGGCCCCGCCCGCGCGCACCACCTCCAGCACGTTGAGGGTGCCGATGACGTTGGTGTTCACGTACGAGCGCGGCGCCCGGTAGGAGTGCGGGATCGCGATGAGCGCGGCCAGGTGGTAGACGACCTCGGCGCCCTCGACGAGCTGCGCGACGGTGGCCGGGTCCTCGACGTCGCCGGCCACCACGTCGACGTCGGCGAGCACGTCGGCGCCGAGGGTGTCCAGCCAGCCGCGGGTGTCGAACGAGTTGTACTGCACCATCGCGCGGACGCGGTGGCCCGCGGCGACCAGGCGCTCGGTCAGGTGCGAGCCGATGAAGCCCTCGGCACCGGTGACGGCGACCGTTGTCATGGCGTTCCCTCTCTCTACAGGTGGCGGTGCGCGCGGGACAGCGCGACCGAGGCGTACGCGGCCAGGCCCAGGAACAGGGCGCCCGCGGTGATCAGCTGGACCCGGTCGGGATCGGGGTGGGCGGTGAGCAGCGCGGCGTCGGCGGCGAGCGCGGCGGCGGCCCCGGCGACGACGGGCCCGCGCACCCGGAACGTCATGAGCAGCAGCGCGACGAACAGGGCCGCGCCGAGGGCGACGTATCCGGCCAGGGCGGCGGGGGCGGCCCGGGTGACCAGCAGCGCGCCCGCGGCGACCCCGGCGACCAGGACGGCGAGGTAGACGGCGGTGCCGCGGGCCAGCGCCAGCGAGGCGCGCGCCGCGAACTGGCGCAGCGTCACGGCGCGTTGCAGCCAGCGGTGGGTGTCGGCCCGGTACCGCACGAGCAGCCACTCGGCGACGCCCATGCTGACCGACAGCGGCACGAGCGCGGCCAGCCCGGCGGCGGCGCCGCCCGGGCCGCCGTCCACCACGCCGGGCGGCGGCAGGGTGCGGGCGGCGGGCACGAACAGCAGCAGCCCGGCGACGCACAGCCCGAACGCGGCGTGCGGCAGGGCGTCGCGCAGCTCGGCCCGGGTGGGCGGGCCGGGCCGGGCGCCGCGGGTCACCCACAGCGCCGCCGCGACGGAGGCGAGCACGGTGCCGACGGCCCCGCACACCACGGGCGCCGAGCGCACCGCGTCGCCGCCGAGCAGCACCCCGGTCACGGCGGCGCCCACGCCCGGGGCCAGCGCGGCCACCAGCAGCCACTCCGCGCCGAGCACCAGCGCCACGGTGGCGGCCAGCAGGTAGGTGACCTGCGCGGCGGCGACGAGCGTCACCGGCGCCGGGACGTGCAGCGCGGCCGCGGTCGCCGCCGTCGCCGCGAGCACGGCCGCGCCGAGGCCGAGCAGCCCGCCGCGCAGCACGCGGGCCGCGCCGTCGCGGTCGCCCCAGCCGAGCCGCACGTGCCCGAGGTACGCGAGCGCCTGGCTCGCCGCCCACGACAGCAGGACGGACACGACGAGCACGACGCCGGCCCGCCGGCCCGCCGCGACCCCGCTGACCGCGAGGTAGCACACCGCGGGCAGTCCGAACAGGACACCGCGCAGCAGGTGCCGCCACGGCTGGGCGCGCCACGGGCCGGGGGCGGGCGGCACGGCGGACGGCCGGCGCGGGTGGTCGGCCCGCAGCCGCCGGGCCAGGTGGAACACGTCGGGGGAGCCGTACAGCCGGTCCGCGGTCGCGTCGGTGACGCCGTCGGACTCCAGGACCGCGGCGACCTCCATGTCGTCGACCGCCTCGGCGCAGACCGGCGCCATGCGCCGGGACAGCTCGGGGTACGCGCTCACGCCGCCACCGCCGGCGCCGCGGCGAGCCCGGCCAGGTCGGCGTAGATCTCGTCGAACGCGTCCACGGCCTGGTCGACGGTGAAGTTCTGCAGCGCCCGGTCGCGGGCGGCCGCGCCCAGCCGGTGCCGCAGCAGCTCGTCGCGCAGCAGCGTGACGCACCGCTCCGCCATGGCGGCCGGGTCCCGCGGCGGCACCACGAAGCCGGTGTCGGCGACCGCCTCGGCGACCCCGCCCACGTCGGTCGACACGGTGGCCCGGCCCGAGGTCATCGCCTCGATGAGGGTGTACGGGAAACCCTCCGAGATGCTGGACAGCACGACGACGTGCCCGGCCGCGTACGCGTCGCGGATGTTCGCCACCCGGCCCTCGAACGTCACCGCGTCCGCGGCGCCCAGCTCGGCGGCCAGCGCCACGCACCGGTCGTGGTAGCCGCGGGCGCCGGCCGGGGTGCCGCCGAAGATGCGCAGCCGGGCGTCCGGGATCTGCTCGCGCACCAGCGCGAACGACCGGATCAGCGTCTCCAGGTCCTTGATGGGGTCGACGCGACCGGCCCAGGTGATGGTCGGCACGGCGGGTTCGCGGCCGGCGGGCGGGAAGTCGGCCGGGTCGACTCCGTTGTAGACGGTGCGGATGCGCTCGGGCAACGCGCCGAACCGCGTCTCCCAGCGGTGGTTGTACCGGTTGCCCGGGGTGATGAGGTCGGCCTCGCGGTACGCGGCCGTGCACAGCAGCCGCTGGAACGCCACGAGCACCGCCTTGACCGGCCACGAGCTGTCGGCCGCCCGCAGGCCCAGGTAGCGTTCCCGCAGGTAGACGCCGTGTTCGGTGAGCAGCAGCGGGGTGCCGCGGGTCCACTTCGCGGCCAGCGCCGGCAGCGCCGCCAGCCCGTTGGTGACGGCGTGGCACACGTCGGCGACGGGCGCCGGCCGCAGCAGCGGGCGCAGCCAGTGCCCGACGATGTCCACACAGGTCAGTGCGTCGAGGATCGACGGGCGCACGTCCACTTCGGACGCGAGCGAGCTGTCCCGCCACGCGTCCAGCAGCCACCGCACCGGCGCGTCGCCCGCCGGCATCGGGGCGGGGGCCAGCTCGCACAACCGCCGGAGCGCCGCGGCGAACGCGGGCTCGGCCTCGCCGGGCGGCGCCAGCAGCGACCGGATCAGCGCCCGGTGCGCGTCGGCGACGTCCACGGTGGACCGGCGCGACTGCCGCGGCGCCGGTCCCCACAGCGGTACATGGTGGACGGTCACGGAGTCGGGCAGCTCCCACGCGTCCGGCTCGCGGCCCGTGACGCTGATCGCGTACACGTCGAAGTCGGTCCGGGGCAGGCCGCGCACGAGCTGGTCACACCACACGCTGACGCCCCCGAACGCCTGCGGGTAGGTGCCCTCCGTGACCATCGCGACCCTCACGGCACGAACACCCGCGCGGTGGTCGTCCAGGCCGAGCGCGATCCGGCGTACGCCGTGCCGAACGCGGCACCGTCCACAGTGCTGCCCTCGGGCACGGTCAGCGGCACGTCGACGCCGTCGGGCGCGGTGACGTGCACGACGCCGTCCTGCAAATAGGCGTGCGCCGTCCCGGCGGCCACCGCGTCCGCCCACCGGGCCTGGCGCCGCAACTCCGCGCCGCTGTCGGCCAGCCGCGCGCACACGATGGGCGTGTTGTCGGCCAGCAGCGAGCGGTACGTGCCGAGGATGCTGTCGAGCAGCGGGTAGAGGATGCGCTCCTCGGCCAGGTTCGACTGGTGCACGTAGTGCGGCCGCGGGTCGTTGCCGAGGATGCGGGCGAGCGCCAGCCGCGTCTCCAGCGGCACGATGACCTCGGCGTACCCGGTGGCGGGGTCCAGCGGCGGCACGCAGGTGACGGTGGCCGGGTTGTCCTCGCAGACGCCGCTGCCGCCGTCGGCGCGGGCGGTGTAGATCCAGTTGTACTCGTCGGTCTCCTCGGCGGCGGTGCCGACGTTGAAGAAGACGTTCAGCGGGTGCCGGGGCACGGTCAGCGCCCCGCCGACGGCCCGCTGGGCGGGCTGCCGCGAGTTGTCGGCGGCCAGCCAGCGGACCTGGGTGGTGTCCAGGGCGGGCGCCAGGTCCGGGTTGTCCGCCGGCTGCTGGGGCAGCACCCGCAGGCCAGAGTGCTCGCCGGTGACCAGCTCTCCCTCGACCAGCGGCAGGCCGCGGGCCAGGCCCCACGCCCGGTTGCGGGCGACCTGGTCGGCGATGTGCGCCCCGGTGGCGTAGCGGACGGCGCCGTCCGGGCCGGTCGCGCACCGCCACGGGACGACGGTGGTGTCCTGGACGCAGCCCAGGAAGTCGTGGCTGTAGGTGTGGTTCGTCCAGCGGAACCTGTCGCGCGCCGCCAGCAGCGCGGCCGTGAGCGGGTCGCCCGGGCCGGCCTCGTCGCTGCCGGCGCCGTTGTAGACCAGGTCGAGCGTGAAGCCGGAGCGCTCCTGCCACTGCGCGGCGTACGCGACGTCGTCCGCCGTCATCCGGATGTCGGCGGTGGTCTGCCCGCCGGTGCAGTCCTCACCCGGGGTGCAGTTGCCGCCGGTGTGCCAGCGGGCGTCGCCGAGGAAGACGTCGTCCACGTGCACCGACAGGTGGTTGCGGTGCAGGCCGAGGTGCACGCCGCGGGTGAGCCACTCGACCATGCCGGGCGCCAGCAGCCGGAACTGCTGCTGGGCGGCGTTGTACGCGAACGTCACCGCCAGCTCCTCGCGCCCGCCGCTGCCGAAGACGCCGGCCAGCACGCCCGCCGTGCCGTCGGGGGCCACCGTGGTGACGAGCGGCGTGAACGTGTCCGGCGCGTCCACCAGCGGCTGCGCCAGGAACCCGTAGCTCTCCCACAGGCCCGGGTCGTTGTCCTCGAACGGGACGTGCCCGCGCAGGTAGCGGAACGGCCCGGCCAGCCCCTCGGCGGTGGCGGCGGCGGTGGTGCCGTCGAGCGGCCCCGAGTACGCCGGGTAGTTGAGCCCGACCTGCGGCGTCGGCCACAGGTACGCGTCGACCTGGCGGACGCCGTACCGCGCCTCGAACGCGTGCAGCGCGGCCAGCTCGGCCTGGTCGGCGAACGGGTTCGCGTTGGGCAGCACGACGCCCTGGAAGTTCGCGCCGTCGGCGTCGGCCAGGAAGGCGGCGTCGATGGCGGGGCGGCCCGGGTCGTCGAGGCGCACGGTGCGGTGCGGCACGCCCTGCGCGGTCAGGTGGGCGGCGACGGCCTGGGTGGCGGCGCCGCCGTCGGTGACCACCAGCACCGCCAGGTCCACGCGCGGGTCGGCGGGCGGGTCCGCGGTCGGGTCGGCCGCGGCCGGCGCCGCGCCGGTGGCCACGAGGGCCGCGGCCACGACCGCGGCGACAATGCGACGACGATTCATGATCTCTCCCGGAAATGGGCGCGCCGGAGCTCCCGAGGGGCCGCCCCGGGAAGGAAATGCGCGCGCTGACCTACCGCCGGCCGGAATGGCCCAGCGGTTACGCGGAAATGTGAAGAAAAATGCGTGTCATCCGGCGGCGGCGCCGCCGCGCTCCGGTCAGCCTGGCGCCGACCGAACATCACCCCTGGTCACGTCCACCTCCGCGCGCCACGATGCCCCCGCCTGATCCCTCAAGCGTCGTCCCACAGTGGACAAGCTAACGACCCGGTGCACCGTTGGGAATACGCCGCGTGGTCAGGTCAGCTTTCCGTCACGTGAATGGGAGATCCACATCGGACCGTCAATTCGCTGACGAGCGCATATTGACACCCGGCAGTGCTGTGACCGGTGTCATGCCCGGGGCGTTTTCTCAGCATCCGCTCCGGCGTGCCGATAGGAGGACACCTGGTGTGGCGGAAGGGGGCGGGATGCGGCAGCGGCCGGCGTGGGGCGACCACTCGGACGATCGGGGCAACATGGTGCTCGCCATGCTGCTGACCGTCGTCGGCCTGGCGCTCAGCGTGCTGCTGTCCAGCACCGTCGTCGTGCAGGTGAAGACCTCCGGCCGGGTCAACAGCCGCCAGGTCTCCGTCAGCAGCGCCCAGGCCGGCCTCGACGCCGCGCTGTCGCTGCTGCGCTCGGCCGTGACCGGGGGCACCGACAGCCAGAACAACCCCGTCGGTGACATCGCCAAGCTGCCCTGCACCAGCACCAAGACGGTCGCCCAGTACACCGACGCGGACCACAGCTACGTCGTCACGGACCGGACGGTCCCGGGCACCACGCCCGCCGTGCGCTACTCGATGACGATCGACTACTACGCGGTCGACCCGACCGGTTACCAGGACAATCCGGGCGTCATCCGGAACAAGCGCGTCGTCTGCGACGGCACCGGCGGGGTGGGCACCGTCGCGGTCCCCGGCTGGGCGCTGCTGCGCTCGACCGGCCTGGTCGAGGGGGCCGGCCGGTCGCTCCACGCCACGTACACGATGGGCAGCAACAACGAGAACATCCCCGGCGGCCGCATCCAGGTCAGCGGCGCGGGCCACCTGTGCGTCGGCTCCGACACCGACCCGCCCGTCGCGGGCGCCTACGTCAAGCTGGTCGACTGCGCCGGCACTCCCCGCGGGCAGCTGACGTTCACGTACCAGAAGAACCTCAACCTGCGCATCGAGCCCGCCGGCCTGTGCCTCACCGCGAACCCGGCGCTCAACGCGTACGTCATGTTCCAGGCCTGCGCGGCGGCCACGATCCCCAGCCAGCAGTGGGCCTTCCAGAGCGACGCATTCGTGTTCCAGGGCACCACCAACGGCTCCTCGTGGAACGGGATGTGCTTCACCAACGAGGGCGCCGTCGCCGTCGGGAGCCGGATCAAGATGGGCGACGCCTGCAAGACCAACAGCTCGCAGCACAGCTACTTCCCCGACGCGGGCATGGGCGCCGGCGCGGCCGGGCCGGACTCCGACCAGCTGGTCAACCGGGCCAACGTCGGCTACTGCCTGGACCTGCCGCAGGACGACGTCACGGGCGCCCGGCAGTACGGCACGGCGACGCCCGCGCTCATCACGTACCCCTGCAAGCAGGCCTTCTCCGGCGTGCCGCACTGGAACCACGTCTGGAAGATCGAGCCGCTGCCGGCCGCGCAGCAGGTCGCCGGCGCGCTGTACTACCGGGCCCGCATCACCATCACGCCCAACGACCTCGCCGACGAGAACGACAACGACCCGAAGAAGGGCATCAAGCACTGCCTGAGCCTGTCGCCCGCGCCCAACGAGTACCCGTGGGTCGTCGACTGCAACGCCGGCCAGGTCACCGCCGCCACCACCTGGCGCCTCTACGGCCGCAACCCGAACGGCAGCGAGGCCTACCAGATCCAGGACAACAGCGGGAACGTCTGCCTGCAGGCCCTCGGCTTCGGCGTGCCCAACATCCAGAAGGTCAGCAACGCCTGGCCGATGGTCGTGACCCGCGCCTGCGACGGCACCGACTCGCAGAAGTGGAACGTGCCCGCGAGCTGGACCGCCGCCCCGCTCAAGGGGCTGGGGGAGGGCTGACGTCCTCCAGCAGGTCCGGGAAGTAGCGGCGCACGGCCGTCGGATCCCACACCTGGCGCACCTCGGTGATCCGGCCGTCGGCGACCACCAGGAACTCCGCCACCCGGGCGCTGCCGAACACCCCGGCGCAGTCGTACAGCATCGTGGCCCGCTCGCCGGCGTACGTCTCCGACACCAGCGCGACCGACCGGGCGCTCGCCGCGAGCCGGTCGAGCGTCTGCACGAGCTGCTCGTCGTCGACGGGCAGGTCGAGGTTCCACTCGATCTCGGCGCACGGCGCGATGATCCGGCGGACCGCGGACGGGTCGCGCTGGGTCCACGCCTCGGCGTAGAACCGGGCGACGTTCGCCGTCGGGGACTCGATGGGCAACGCGTACCTCCAGCAGGTGTGATCCGATCCTGACACGCGGTGACCGCGGGCGAGCGTCACTTCACCGTCCGCGCGGCCTCAGGCGGGCACCCCGGTCGAGGCGGCGGCGGGCACGACGGCGGGCATCGCCTCGGGCGGCTCGGCCAGGCCCAGCAGGGCGGCCGTCGCCTGGGCGGCCCGGGCGGCGGCCAGGCCGTCGCCGTACGGGTTGCCGGACGCGGTCATGGCGTCGCGGCGGCGGCGGTCGTCGAGCAGGACCGCGGCCTCCTTGACGATGAGGTCGGTGTCGGAGCCGACGAGCCGGGCGCAGCCGGCGTTGAGTGACTCGACCCGCTCGGTGACGTCGCGCAGCACCAGCGCGGGCACCCCGAACGACGGCGCCTCCTCCTGCAGGCCGCCCGAGTCGGTGAGCACCAGGTACGCCTCGCTGAGCAGCCGGGCCAGGTCCGGGTACGGCAGCGGGCCGGTGACGGTGACCCGCTCCATCCCGCCGAGCGCGGCGTCCACCTGCGCCCGCACGGCGGGGTCGGGGTGGCTGGGCAGCACGACCTCGACGTCGGAGTAGCGGCGCACCAGCGCGCGGACCGCCTCCAGGATCCGGTCGAGCGGGGCGCCCCAGGACTCGCGGCGGTGCGCGGTGACCAGGATGAGCCGGCGGCCGTGCGAGGCGGCCCGGGCGGCGGCGACGTCCGCGTCCTCGTAGGGCAGCTTGCGCGCGGCGACGGCGAGCGTGGCGTCGACGACGGTGTTGCCGGTGATCAGCACGCCGTCCGCGCCGACGCCCTCGTCCACCAGGTTCATGGCGGCCGGCGGCGTGGGCGCCAGGTGCAGGCGGGCGATCTGCGCGACGAGCCGCCGGTTGGCCTCCTCGGGGAACGGCGACTCCAGGTCGCCCGACCGCACCCCCGCCTCCAGGTGCACCACCGGGATCCGCAGCGCGTACGCGGCCAGCGCCCCGGCCAGGCTGGTGGTGCTGTCGCCCTGGACGACGACGGCCGCGGGCGGACGCGCGCTCCACAACGCGTCCAGCCCGCGGACCAGCTCGGTGAGCAGTTCGGCCCGGCTGTCGCCGCCCGGCTCGACGTCGAGCGTGACGTCGGGCTCCAGGTCGAACGCGGCCAGCGCCTGCCGCAGCCGGGCGGGGTGCCGGCCGCCGGCCACGAGGACCGGTGCGACGAGGCCCGCGGCGCGCATCGCCACGGCCACCGGGGCGAGCTTCACGGCCTCGAGGCGGGTGCCGCCGACGAGGTGCACTTCGGAGTGGGTCATGGTCGCGGAGCGCCTTCCGGGGGGACGGGACGATCGAGCGGTCACTCAGCGTCATTAACGTGCTGGAAACACCGTAGGACAGCTACTGAGCGTCACACAAGAGCCGCGAGCTGAAGTGTGCGGGCGGCTGACCTTTCGGCGGAGGCCAGACGGAACGGACATCGCAGCTGGTCCGAATGCGGACAACCTTCCCGTAACGCTCGGTCGCTGCCTGCCACCACATTGCGTGAGTATGTGCGCGCGCACGCGGACGGGGTGGACAGCCTCGCGCCGCATCCGTGAGGATTCCGGCGGTCAACACGGGGGAGTTCATCAATGCGTACCACCATGCCCACATCCGGCGGGCGGCTCACCGCCGCCTGCGCGGCCGCCGCCACCGCCGCGGCCCTGCTCGGCGCCCCGGCCCACGCCGCCGGCGGTGCCGCCGGCGGCGACGCCTTCGGGTTCGCCGTCCGCCTCCAGGCCGGCACGCCCGGCGCCGACGGCGCCCGCAACTGCACCGGCGCCCTCATCGGCCCGCGGGTCGTCCTGACCGCGCAACAGTGCGTCGCCGGCGTCACCGCCACGCTCACCGCCGTCGCCGGCGGCCGCACCGTCCGCGTCGCCGACGTCCGGCAGAACGCCGCGCCCGGCCTCGCCCTGGTCGCGCTCGCGTCTCCCGTCACCGCGCCCACCGCGCGCCTCGCCACCCGGGCCGCCGCCACCGGCGAGCGGCTCACCGCCGCCGGCCTCGGCCGCACCAGGACCACCTGGATCCCGGACGCCCCGCACACCGTCGGCCTCGACGTCACCGCGGCCCGCGACGGCGGCGTCGACCTCACCCCCGCCACCGAGGGTTCCGGCCTGTGCCGCGGCGACGCCGGCGCGCCCATCGTCCGGTCCGCGGGCGACGACCGCTACGAGATCGTCGCCGTAGCGACCACCGCCGCCACCGAAGGCTGCCTGGGCTCGACCGACACCACCGGCGCCGTGCAGGCCGCCCCGGTCGCCGGCTTCCGCTGGGCCGCCCCCGGCGCCGACGCCTACGACCAGCTCACCCTCACCCCGGTCGACGCCGGCCGGGCGCCCACCGCGGGCGCCGGCTTCGGCTCCGCCGTCGCCACCGCCGACTTCAACGGCGACGGCCACCTCGACATCGCCGTCGGCGCCCCGAACGCCCCCTCGGCCGCCGGGGCCGCGTCCGGCACGGTGACCGTCTTCAACGGCGGCAAGAACGGCCCGTCCACGGGCCGCGTGCTGTCGCAGACCGAGTTCAACGCGGCCGACGAGGCGGGCGACCGGTTCGGGGCCGCCCTGGCCGTCGGCGACTTCAACAACGACAAGCGCGCCGACCTCGCCGTCGGCACCCCCGGCGAGGTCGTCGGCACGACGAAGGCCGGGTCGATCGCGATCTTCCACGGCTCCGCGAACGGCCTGGAGAAGGCCCGCGGCATCGACCAGAATGACATCGGCCGCACTGACGGCGCCAACGACGAGTTCGGCGCCGCCCTCGCCGCCGGGGACTTCAACGGCGACGGCCGTGCCGACCTGGCCGTCGGCGCACCCGGCCGCCGTCTGGGGGGTCTCGCCAGCGGTGAGGTCGTGATCCTCAAGGGCACGGGCACCGCGCTCGCCGCCGGGTGGACGATCAACCAGACCGAGATGGGCGGCGGGGACGAGGCCGGCGACCGGTTCGGCGCCGCCCTCGCCGCCGGCAACGTCGTCGGCAACAAGTCCGGCGCCGGCGTCTACGCGGACCTCGTCATCGGCGTCCCGAACGAGGCCCCCGCCGCCGACCCGTCCGCCGGCTGCATCTTCGTGATGCCCGGCGACGCCGACGGCAAGGGCGCCGGCTTCGGCAGGAACCAGAGCGGAAACGGCGGCGTCAACGAGGCCGGTGACCGCTTCGGCGCGGCCGTCGCGGTGGGCGACTTCAACAAGGACGGCTGGGGCGACGTCGTCGCCGGCGTCCCCGGCGAGGCCCCCGGCGACCTGCCCCGCTCGGGCGCGATGACCGTCTTCCCCGGCGGCCAGACCACCACCGGCAAGGCGTTCACGGCCGAGCCCCGCCAGTTCGAGAACCTCGGCAACAACGCCGGCGACGAGTTCGGCAGCGCCTTCGCCACCGGCGACGTCAACGCCGACGGCTACGCCGACCTGCTCGCCGGCATGCCCGGCCACGCCAACGGCTTCGGCGCGCTGACCGTCTTCCACGGCGGGGCCGTCACCACGGCCCGGCCGCACGCGCTCACCCCGTACACCTGGTTCGGCCAGGACGACCTGTGGGGCACCCCGGAGGCCGGCGACCGCTTCACCGCGGCCCTCGCCCTCGGCGACCTCAACAAGGACGGCAGGGCGGACGCCGTCGTCGGCACCCCCGGCGAGGCCTTCCCGGGCGAACCGGCCGCCGGCGCGGTCACCACCCTGTCCGTCCTCCAGGTCCGCCTGTCCAGCTGACCATGCTCCCCCTCGTCACGGCGCTGGCACTGCTCGTCCCCCCGGCAGTGCCGGCGCCGGCCCCACAACCCTGCGCACCCCCACCGGCCGCCCACCGCGGCGGCACCGAACACGCCCTGGAGAACACCCTCGACGCGTTCCACGCCGCCGCCGACGCCGGGATCCCCACGTGGGAACTCGACGTCCGCTTCGACGCCACCGGCACCCCGGTCGTCCTGCACGACGCCACCGTCGACCGGATCAGCCCCCGCACGGGCCCGATCACCCGCTTCACCACCCCGGTCCCCACCGACGACGGCCAGGTCGTCCCGACGCTGCGCGCCGTCTACGCGGCCGCGCCGCCCGGCACCCACGTCCTCACCGAACTCAAGGTCACCCCCACCCCGGCGCAGTGGGCCGCGGTCGCCGCCGACATCGACGCCACCGTCGGCCGCCCCGCCGTCACCCTCATGTCCTTCGACCGCACCACAGTGCTGGCGGCCCGCACCGCGATCCCCGGCACCGTGACGGCCCTGGTCCACAACGCCGGCCACCTGCCACCCGAAGCGGTCATCCCGCTCGGCACGTCCTTCGTCAAGGCCCACGGGTCGATCACGGCGGCCCGGGCGGCGACGTGGCGGGCGGCGGGCCTGAAGCTGTACGCGTGGACGCCGAACGGGGCCGCCGACTGGTCCCGCCTCCAGCCGTGGGTGGACGCGGTCATCACGGACCGGCCGATCGCTTACGCGCAATGGGCCGCAGGCCGGTCGTGCCCGGGGCCGACTGACGGGGCCGCCCGGCCGGGCGGCGCGTTGTACTCTCTCCGCCATGCTCGGCGGAGGAGTGGGTCAGAAGCTGCGCGCCAGGGCCGGTCGGGCCGGCGCGCCGCGATGGCGCCTGCCCGGCGGCCGGCGCACAGCGGTCATCGCCGGCTCGGCCCTCGCGCTGCTCGTCGCCTCGGTGGTCACCTGGCTCGTCTGGCCCGAGGGCTCGCCCGATCCGCGGGCGCGCGTGTACCGCGACGTGAGTGCCTGTCTGCTCACCGGCAGTGGTGGCGTGAACGATCCGGCGGCAGCGCCGGTATGGGCCGGCATGCAGGCCGCGTCGCTGGAGACCCGCGGCAAGGTGCAGTACCTGGAGGTCGACGGACCGCAGACGCGCGAGCAGGCGGCCACCTACCTGGCGACGCTGGTGAACAGCCGATGTGACCTGATTCTCAGCGTCGGTGACGCCGCGAACGGGGCGGTCGTCGCGGCGGCGCCGACCTACACGAACGTCCGGTTCGTCCTTGTGGGCACGGGCGCCCGCCGCGACAACGTGTCCGTTGTGGAGGAGCAGGAGCCGGCCGCCATCAGCCGAACGGTGGAAGCGCTGGTGGCCGAAGCGTTGAAGGGCTGACAGTCGGAGCGACCGGCGTCGATTTAACGGCACTCTGACGTATTGCCGGATGTCATAGCCGTACAGCAGACTCCCTTCCGTCTCATGTGATCACGGGGGAGGAGACGGGGATGCTGCGTGCCTGGAAACGGGTCGGTGTCGTCGTTGCGGCGGTGCTCGGGCTGAATGTGGCCGTACCGCCGGGCGCGGTGCCGGAAGGCGACTTCCCGATCTCCTGGATGTGGTCGTGGCTCGGCCAGTCGTCGGCGCTCGCCTCGGTGACGGGACTGCCACAGCAGGAACGCGGACCCGGCGCGCTCGACGGCCGCCCGGCCTCCGCCGCCGACACCCGCGCAGGTGGTGGCACGGGCCGTAAGCCGGTCCAGGCCCCGGGCACGCTCGACCCGTACGTTCCGCACGACCCGTCGGCGGCGAAGACCGTCGCCGACGGCGAGGGCACCTTCGACGCGAGGACCAGCAAGCGGCTCGCGAACCGCTCGACGGCGTCGACCGACGTCTTCCAGAACGCCGACGGATCCCGGACGACGCGCCGCTACGGCCGCCCCGTGAACTACGAGGCCGCCGACGGCACCTTCCAGCCGATCGACCTCGACCTCGTCAAGCGCGCCGACGGGCGCCTGCACATGGCGGCCAACAGCATCGGGGTCTCCGTCACGAGCCGGATCGGCCGCCCGACGGCCTCGGCCGTGCGCGCTGCCGCGGCACCGGCCGCTCAGGCGGAGGACGTCCGCCGCACCGAGGAATTGGCCACCGTCACGCTGCCGACCGGCGAGTCCTTCGGCTACTGGCTGGAGGGCGCGGCACCGGCCACGGGCGTGGTGGACGGGATCAGGTCCACGTACCCGGCCGTCCTGCCCGCGACGGACCTCGAGCTGGAGACCTTCGACGCCGGCGTCAAGGAGACGCTGGTCCTGCACTCCCCGGACGCGCCGTCGTCCTGGGTGTTCCCCCTGCGCCTCAAGGGGCTGACGCCGCACCTGGGCGAGCACAACGACGTCGAGCTGCGCAACGCCGCCGGCGAGACCGTGGCATGGTTCCCGGCCGGCTACATGTACGACTCGAAGGTCGACCCCCGGTCGGGTGCGCCGGCCGACTCCGGCGACATCACCTACGCACTGCTCGAGCGCGATGGCGGCTGGGCGCTGCGGGTCGACGCGAGCCAGGCGTGGCTGCGCGACCCGGCCCGCGTCTTCCCGGTGCGGGTCGACCCGACCGCCAGCACGGTGGCCACGGGCGACGTGATGGTGGACAACCAGCCGGCCGCCAACGGCAACGGCAACGACCTGCCGGTCGGCACCTGGGACGGCGGCACCCACAAGTACCGGTCCTTCATCCACTTCGACAAGTTCGACGACCAGGGCTTCAAGGGCATGCGGATCACCGCGGCCAAGCTCAAGCTGCACATGACTTGGGCGTACCGGTGCAACAGCACCCAGCCGTTCACCGTCCGCCGGATCAGCGAGAAGTGGACGGTCGCGGGCCAGACCGACGGCGCCTGGCCGGGACCCGCGCTGACCTCCGCCACCGTCGGTTCCCTCAATCCGACGCCGACGTCGGCGACGTGCGGCAACACGGGCGGCGACCCGACGATCGGCCAGTGGGTGACCGTGCCGTTGAACGTCACCACCTTCAACGACTGGTCGAAGGGCGCCGCCAACAACGGTCTCGCCCTGGTGGCCGGCGAGGGTGCGGGCGACGAGCCGGCGTTCAAGCGGTTCACCTCGGCGAACGTCTCCGGCGGCAGCTTTTCGCCGGTTCTGGAGCTCACGTACGCGGAGAACGTCAAGCCGCAGATCGATGCCCGCTACCCGGCCGCCAACGCGGTCATGCCGACGCTCACCCCCGAGCTGATCGTCCGTGCCAAGGACGGCGACGCCTGGCCCAACAAGGGCTTGAAGTACCAGTTCACGGTGTACGACATCAAGAGTCCCAAGGTCGCGGTGGCGGACTCCGGGTCCATCTCGTCCGCCGCCTGGACCGTGCCGGCCGGCAAGCTCGCCTGGAACGGCACGTACCTGTGGAGCGCTCAGGTCGACGACACCGTCACCAAGAGCGGCATCACGCTGCCGTGGTCGTTCACGACGTCGGTGCCGCAGCCGCTCATCACCTCGGGCCTCGCGCAGAACCCCGGCAAGGGGTACGACCCGAGCACCGGCAACTACACGACGTCCGCGACCGACGCCAGCGTGCCGACCGTCGGCCCGTCGCTGGCGTTGACCCGCAGCTACAACAGCCTCGACACGCGCCGCACCAACGCGTTCGGCACGGGGTGGGCGAGCGTGCTCGACATGCGCGCCACCCAGGTGAAGGACGCCGCCGGGACTGTGCAGACCGTCGCGGTGACGTACCCGACGGGGCAGGACCTGGCGTTCGGTCGCAGGCCCGACGGCTCCTTCACGCCGCCGCAGGGCCGTTTCGCCACCTTCACCGAGACCAAGAGCGGCACGACGCTTACCGGTTACACGCTGACCGACAAGGACGCGAGCGTCTACGCGTTCGGCCGCGCCGCAGGTGCCGGCGTCTACCGGTTGACCTCCATCACCGATGCGAACGGTCGCAGGCTGACCGTCACGCACGACGCGGCGGGCAACCCCGAGAAGCTGACCGCGGCGTCCGGCCGCAGCCTCACGTTGCGCTGGGCCACGCCGACCGGCTCCACACAGCCGCACGTCACCCAGGTGATCACCGATCGTGCCGACCCGGCGCGGCCGGAGAGCGCCGGCACGTGGACGTACACCTACGGCGCCGACGACCGGCTGGAGCGGGTCTGCCAGCCCGACGGCGCCGACCAGTGCTGGAAGTACGGTCACGCCGACACTTCCCAGTACGCCAACACGGTGCTCAACGCCGGCCCGACGTCGTACTGGCCGCTGCGGGAGACCGCCGGCCAGACCGCCGCCAGTGCCGTGCTGAGCAACGCCGGGACGGACAACGCGCGGTACGCCGACGTCGCGCTCGGCCAGCCTGCCGGCCTCGCCGGATCGGAGGCGACGACCGCCGGCTTCAACGGCACGAGCTCGCACGTCCAGCTGCCCGGAAAGCTCATCGCCAACGGGCAGTACCAGACGGTCAGCATGTGGTTCCGGACGTCGACGCCGAACGGCGTGCTGTTCAGCTACAACGGCACACCCGTCACCAAGGGCAGCGCAACCAGCGACTACACCCCGGCGCTGTACGTCGACAAGAACGGCAATCTCCGCGGCCAGTTCTGGATGGGCAGCGCCGCCAAGACGATGAACTCGGGTATCAAGGTCACCGACGGCAAGTGGCACCACGTCGCGCTCGCCGGTGCGGGTGACTCGCAGACCCTGTACGTCGACGGTGTCGCCCGGGCCACGCTTGCCGGCACGATCGTCACGTGGTCCGCGGCCAGCAGCAACAACGTCGTGGTCGGCGCCGGTTTCGTAGGTGGCAGCTGGCCTGACCACGCGAACTCCGGCAAGGCGCCCGCTCCGGCCACCTACTTCAACGGCGCCATCTCCGACGTGGCGGTGTTCAACCAGGCGCTGACCGGTGGCACCGTCGCGCAGCTGCGCAACGCCGGCGTGACGAAGCAGCCTGTGCTGGACCGGGTCGTCCGGCCCTCCGGCGGCGTGACCGCCGCAGTCGCCTACGACCGCGTCACCGGCAACGTCGCACAGGTCACCGACGAGAACGGCGGCACCTGGAAGCTGGCGGCGCCGACGGTGGTCGGCAGCAGCGACGTGTACGCCGCCTCGGTGCTCGGCGCCCGCCCGGCCGACTACTTCCGGCTGGCCGAGAGCGACGTCGGGGACCCGGTCAACGAGGTCGCGGGCGGCGACGCCGGCTTCAACCAGGTCACGCTGGGCGTGCCCGGGCCCTTCGAGGACGCCACTGCGGCGAGCTTCAACGGCACCTCGTCGTACCTGGAGATGCCTGAGGCCGACGTGCCGAGCACCGACCCGGCGTCCATCTCCATGTGGTTCAAGATGGCGAACAGGAGCACCGCGGGCGGCATCCTCTACGGCTATCAGACCGTCGAGATGAGCGAGGTCGCCAGCAACGAGGGCGCCTGGGTGCCCGCCATCTACGTCGGCACGGACGGCAAGCTTCGGGGCGGGCTCTGGACCGGCAAGGTCCAGTCCATCGTCAGCAAGAACGCCGTGAACGACGGCAAGTGGCACCACGTGGTGCTGTCCGCCGCTCCGGCCACCCAGTCGCTGTATCTCGACGGCCAGCTGGTCGGCAAGCTCGACGGCGATCTGAAGCCGACCGCTGCCGTGCACGCCTACGTCGGGGCCGGCAAGTGGTCGGCCGGGTGGACGGGCAGCACGACGACGCCCGCCGCCGGCTACTTCCCCGGCTCCATCGCCGAGGTCGCCTACGTGCCGTCGACGCTGAGCGTCGACCAGGTGAGTGCGCACTGGGCGGCGGCGAAGCAGACCGCCCCGGTCGCCGTCACCATGGTTGCCGGCGTCGCCAAGGCCGTGCCGATGCCCGTCTCCCGGGTGACGGTGACCGGCCCCTCCGGCGAGCAGCTCGTCTCCAGCTACGACCTGGTCAACGGAAACCGCCTCGTGGCACAGGGCGACGCCCTCGGCAACGAGACGAGGTTCGGCTACGACGTCGGCGGCTTCGGCAGCCTCATCTACGACCCGAACGGTGTGTGGACGCAGAACCTGCAGGACGTGCGCGGCAACACCAAGCAGACCATCACCTGCCAGAACCAGGCCGCGAACAAGTGCTCCTCGGTGTACTTCACGTACTACCCGGACGCGACGAGCACCACGCTGGCGCCCGACGCCCGCAACGACCTGATGCTGACGTCGCGCGACGGCCGCTCCGCTTCCGCCACGGACAACACGTACCTGACGTCGTACGCCTACGACGCCCAGGGCAACCGGACGGCGGTCACCGACCCGCTCGGCCGGGTGACGGCCACGACGTACACGACGGCCACCACGGCCGCCGTCGGCGGCGGCGTCACCCCCGCCGGCCTGCCGACCACGGTTGTCACGCCCGGCGGCGCCAAGCAGACCGTCAGGTACTACGCCACCGGCGACGTCGCCGAGGTGACCGACCCGGCCGGCAAGGTCACCACCTTCACCTACGACGGCCTCGGCCGCCGCGCCACCCAGACCGAGGTCACCGACACCCACCCGCAGGGCCTGGTCACCACGTACACGTACGACGCGATGGGCCGCGCGAAGACCGTGCGGGACCCGGGCGTCACAAACCGCGTCACGGGGGCGGTCCACACCAAGCTGACCACCAACGAGTACGACCGCGACGGCAACACCACCGCCGTCATCGAGCAGGACCTCACCGGCGGCGACGCGACCCGCACCCAGCGGCACACCTTCAACGAGTACGGCCAGGAGACCAGCGACACGTCTCCGGGCGGCCGCACGACGGTCTACCGCTACGACGCGTACGGCCGCATCGCCGAGGAGGAGAGCGACGACGGCGGCGTGGTCCGCAACGCGTACGACGCAGCGGGCCGCCTGCTCACCTCAACCCTGCTCGGCTGGACGGGCGACCCGAACGACCCCCAGCCCGCCAAGGACCTGGTGGTGGTGTCCCGCTCGTACGACCCGGCCGGCCGCCTGGCCTCCGAGACGGACGCCATGGGCTGGACGACCAGCCACACGTACACGGACGACGGCCTCCAGGCGAAGACGACCCGCACCGACGGCGAGAAGACCGTCGTGCTGGCGGAAAACTTCTACGACGCCGCCGGCAACGTCACGAAGGCGATCACGAACCAGGGCGCCACGGCCACCGAGTACACCTACGACGCGGCGAACCGCCAGACCAGCTCCCGCACCGACCCGACGGGCGTCGACCGCCTGACCGAGCTCACCTACGACGCCGACGACAACGTCGTGTCGACGGTGCACCGTGAGGGCGACGGCAAGGGCGGAGCGTACTTCGACGTCAGTTCCGTCCTGTCATCGTTCTCAGCGACCGGCGCCCTGCTCACCGAGACGACGCACACCGGGAGCCGGTACGACCCGGTGGCTCGCTGGTCGCTCGCCGAGAAGGCGGGCAATAGCGCACCTGACTCCGTGGGCAGCCTCACCGGCGCGCTCGACACCGGCGCGAGCTGGTCCGCCGAGCGTGACGGGGGCCTGCTCCTGAACGGTTCAGGCTCCGTCGAGACTCCTGGACCCGCGCTCAACACGACCAGCAGCTACACGGTTGCGGCCTGGGTCAAGCTGACCACGAAGAGTGGCAACCGCACCGTGCTCTCCCAGGACGGCGAGCGCGCCAGCGCCTTCTACCTGCAGTACAAGGCCACCAGCGACCGGTGGTCGATGACCGTTCCTAGCGCCGACGCCGACAGCTGGTCCGGCCAGAACACATTCTCGACGTCCGTGCCGCAGCTCGACACATGGACGCACCTGGCGGCTGCCTACGACGCGACCGACCGGTCGATGAAGCTCTACGTCAACGGCAAGCTTGAAGGTTCGACGATCCTGAACAAGCCGCTGCCGAGTCACAACGCCTTCGTCATTGGCCGGGGGAAGTACGCGGGGGGAGCCACGGACCGCTGGGCGGGCGCCGTCCGCGACGTCAGGGTCTACCAGCACGCTGTGACGAACATCGAGCGCAACATTCTCAACGGCGGGCTGGACAGCGGCCAGGTCGTCCGGACCATCCACAAGCGCGACCGCAACGGCCGGATCGTCTCCACGGTCGATCCGAACGGCAACACAACTTACTTCGCCAACGACGAGGCCGGGCGGCCGGTGAGGACGACGGCTCCGGCGGCGCTCAGCGAGACCGCCACCGGTGGCTCGGTCATGGCGAACGCGGTCAGCTGGACCGGCTACAACACTTTCGGCGAGACGACCGACACCAAGGACGAGAACGGAAACTGGTCGGTCACCACCTTTGACGCCGACGGCAGGGCCACGTCGTCCAAGCTGCCGCGCTACACCGCGCCCGGTACGTCGGAGGCCGTGGTCCCCGAGGTGGTCAACAACTACGACCCGTCGGGTCGCCTGGAGTCGGTGCGCGACCCGCTCGGCAAGACCACCCGGTACACCTACGACCAGCTCGATCGCCTCGCGAAGGTGACGGCGGCGAACGGCGGCGAGACCCGCTACCGCTACAACCTGGTCGGCGACGTGCTGCAGATGACCGATCCCAACGGAGCAGTGAATGCCGCCACTTGGGACTTCCTCGGCCGGCAGGTCACCACGACAACCGCGGTGCGGCAGACCGGCAAGCAACTGACCACCGACTATCGCTACGGCTACGGCGGGTGGCTCGCAGAGACCGTCTCGCCCGGCAAGGTCACTACCAAGACGACGTACGACGCGACCGGCCGGCCGCTGACCGAGACAGACGGCGCCGGCAACATCACCCGCTTCGAGTACGGCGGCGGGTACACGTCGACGTACCTGCCGGACGGCACGGAGATCACGGAGAACCGCGACTCTGCCGGTCGGGTGACGAGAGTTCTCACGCAGGGTGCCGAGGGCGAATGGCACACGGCCCATACGTCGTACGATCCGGCCGGCAACGTGGTCGAGAGCACGGATCCCAACGTCAACACGACGACCTTCGAGTACGACGCTACCAACATGCTGGTCAAGCAGATCCAGCCGATCTCCGACTCCGACCACATCGAGACCACGTTCGGCTATGACCTGGCGGGCAACCGCACCCGGTTCACCGACGGCCGCCGCAACGCGTTCTGGACGACGTACAACTCGCTCGGCCTGCCGGAGTCGCAGATCGAGCCTGCCACGGCCGCGCACCCCGACCTGGCCGACCGCACCTTCACCACGGCGTACGACCGGGCAGGCCGCCCCGCCAAGCAGGTGCTGCCCGGCGGCGTCACGCTGACCAGCGAGTACGACGAGATGGGCAAGCTGCGCAAGCAGGTCGGCGCGGGTGCCGAGGCGGCGACGGAGAACCGCGAGTTCGACTACGACACCGGCGGCCGGATGACGAAGTTCTCCGGCGTCGGCGGCACGAACGTCCTGTCGTACGACGACCGCGGACTGCCCACCTCAATTACGGGCCCGTCGGGCAACACGACGTTCTCCTACACCGACGACGGCGAAGTTGCGGAGCGCGAGGACGCCGCCGGCCGGACGTCGTTCACCTATGACAGCGCGGGCCGGGTCAAGACCCTCGCCAACACGACCGCAGGCATCCGGGAGAGCTACGACTACAACAAGCTGTCGCAGGTCGAGAAGGTCACGTTCGGCACGGGCAACACACGCAACATCGCCTTCGACGACTTCAACCGCCCGATCGTCGACGAGCTGAAGACCGGCGCGGGCGCCTCCATCGCCAAGATCGAGTACGAGTACGACGACAACGACAACCTGCTCCGCAAGAAGACCACCGGCTTTGCCGGCTCCGCAGACAACAGCTACGAGTACGACTACGCCGACCGCCTGGTGGCCTGGAACGACGGTACGAAGATCACCGCGTACGCGTACGACAAGTCCGGCAACCGCGTGCAGAACGGCGAGAAGTTGTTCACGTACGACGAACGCAACCGCCTGAAGACGGCGAACGGCACCTCGTACGCGTACACGCCGCGGGGCACGCTCGCCTCGGCGGGCGGCCAGACCACCCGCTCGGACGCCTTCGGGCAGGTCGTCAACCAGGCGAGCCAGACCTACCGCTACGACGCGCTCGGCCGCTCCATCCGAGACGGTTTCTCGTACTCAGGCCTGGGCAACGACCTGGCGGCCGACGGGTCGGCGACGTACGTGCGCGACAGCGCCGGCGACGTGGTCGCGACCAGGTCCGCGGGCGCCACCCGCAACGTCTGGACCGACCAGCACGACGACGTCGTGGGCCAGTTCACCGCCGACAGCCCCACCCTGATCGGCTCGGCGACGTACGACCCGCTGGGCGCAGTCCTGCAGTCGACCGGCCTGGTCGGCGGCCTCGGCTACCAGTCGGAGTGGAAGGACACCGCGACCAACCGCGTCAACATGCACGCGCGCTGGTACAACGTCGACACCGGCCAGTTCGACACCCGGGACATGGCGTCGGTCAGCCCGGTCCCGGACTCGGTCAGCGCCAACCGCTACCAGTACGGCGACGCCAACCCGTTGAAGAACACGGACCCGACAGGCCACTGGAGCTTCAAGGGCGCGTGGAACAAGGCCAAGAGCGCGGTGTCGTCGGTGGTCTCGACGGCCTGGACGGCGACGAAGAACTACGTGCAGTCGACGGCGTTCTACCGCGGTGCCGTGTCGGTCTACAACTACGCCGCCCGGGCGGTCAAGGCGGTCGGCCGCACCATCAGTAAGGCGGTCCACAGCGTCTCCAAGGCGTGGAGCAGCGCCAAGAACTGGGTGCAGAAGACGGCGAACAGCGCCCGGAAGTGGGTCGCCCAGAAAGCGAAATCGATCGCCGCGGCGGTCGAGCGAACGAGAATCTTCCAGGCGCACAAGAAAGCGTTCGCGAAGGTAGCCAGAGGGATCGGCAAAACCGTCAGCGTCATCCAGGACGGCGTGGCCGCCACGAAGAAGTTTGTGCAGAACAACAAGAACATGCTGCTGGAGATCGCGGCGATCGGTGGCGCGATCCTGGCCGGCGTGGCCTGCACGGCGGTGACAGCCGGCGTGGGCGCGATCGCCTGTATGGCCGGAACGGCCGCGCTGATCAACCTGGCCAAGGACGGCCTGCAAGGCGACATCAACTCGTTGGGCGACGCACTCGGGTCGCTGGGCACCGGCGCGCTGTCGGGTCTTGCGGGTGGCGCGGGCGGTCTCATCGCCGCGAAGGTCGGCACCGCGGTGGCGGCGCGTGTGGGCACGGGCTGGGCCGGTCGTCTGGCGACGGAGGCGGCCCAGAACGGCGTCGAGGACGTCGTCGGGCAGGCTGTCACGACGGGCCGGGTGGACGTGAAGTCGTCTGTTCTCGGTATGGTCCCGGGCCTCAGCCTGCTCAACCGCAAGGGTGGTGGTTCCGGTGGCAGCGGGCTGCAGTCGGCCGTCGGCGTGGCCGGCGTCTCGGTCGGCGGCGGGCACGGGTGCCTGACAGCACCTGCCAAGGGAGCGAAGCACAGCTTCGACCCCGACACCGAGGTGCTGATGGCAGACGGCTCAACCCGTCCCATCAAGGACGTCAACGTCGGCGACAAGGTCGAGGCGAAGGACCCGGAGACCGGGAAATCTGGTGACCGGCAGGTCACCGCGATTCATCGCAATCTCGACCGTGAGCTGACCGACCTCAAGGTCCGGAACAACAAGGGCAAGACGTACGTCCTGAAGACGACGCAGAACCACCCGTTCTGGAACGCCACTGACCGGAAGTGGACAGACGCCAAGAACCTCCGGCGGGGCACGAAGCTGGGCGTGGAAGGAAGCGGGGTCGTCGTCGCGGCGGTCCGCAATTATCACGGTAAGCGCGAAATGCGCGACCTGACCGTGGCCGACATCCACACGTACTATGTGACAGCCGGCGACACGCCGGTACTGGTCCACAACAACAACAGGAGTAGGAACAGCGCGGACTGTGGGCCAACGGTTTACCGGCAGCTGAACTATGATGATCGTACGGCATTCGACAAGGGCGAAGACCTGCAGCCTCGCGGTACCACCGGGTCCATAACCGACCATATTTTGAACCGGCCGACCAAGCACATCTCTGCGTCGGTGACTGAGGGAGCGACCGAACGGTTCGCCTCAGGTCAAGGAATGGTTGCAATCGATGTCAATAAGGCAATTGCGGGCGGGGCCAAGTTTATTGATCACAATAACGTCATGCAAGCCGCCAACAGGAGTGGTGACTCACGCGTGGTGCGCGATGCGCGGCGTGCTGAGGAGGTTCTCTTCGTAGGCTCGATTCCGCACGACGCGATAACTCTCATCCGGAACAGATAGGGGTAGGGATGCCAGCGCTGAGCGAGCACGTGAATGTCTACACGACGGCGATCGCAGTCCTGGAGAATAAAGGATTCTCCGTGTGGTACGACCGGAAGCAGGATGCGTATTGCGCTGAGCGAGATGGCTGGGATTTCTGGGCGGACAGTCCGGTCTCCCTGCTTGGCCTAGTAGCGATCTTCGAGTACAAGAATCCGAGCGAGTATACGAGCCGCTGGTGGGAGACTGAGGGCACCATTCGATACCCGGATGTTCCTGAGACTGCGCCCGAGTACACCCCTGTCTACGATCGAATTTGACACGACAACGACGGCGAGCAAAGGGCGCCGTCCATAACGTTGGACGGCGGTGTCCCTAGAAGTCCGCACTCAATGGCTGCGAGGAGTGGCGCCAGCGCCGAAGGGTGGTGGCCGCATGCTCAATTTGCCGTCAATGTTCTGTCAAGTCCCGGCATTGTCGGCAACCGGCTAATGCGTCGATCCCGGGAATTGCCTCCGCCGGGTGATGGGTGGAGGGACCGTAACGGCCTTGACGGTCCACCGTCTTGGCCTTCATTGGGGTACTTGGTGTTGGTGGGCGCGCGAGGCCATGGACCTTGAGTGCGTGCGTACGGTCCGGCTTCGGCCAGGCCGTTCTTGATGACGTGAAGCTGCTTCGGCCGGCGCTACGTGTGGCCAGGGCGTCGGTCCGCGATGGGCCGATCGAGAGGTGGGCAGTGAGCACCGCCGCCGAAGAACCATGCGCACAGACACGCGCGTGATGGAGGATGCCGACGGTCGCCGGGCGCGGCGTCGTTTATATGGCGTGAGGTTGCGCTGCTTGTGTCACATCTCTGACCGTGCCCCCTCAACGTTGCGTTGAAATGTCCGTTCGGACGGATCCGTCCGGCCGTCGACGGGGCAACGGATCTTGCACCCTCCTGCCATCATCTAGGGCGGCACCAGGACAACTGAGACGGGGGCGGGATGGGCGGGTTCGTCGAGGCGGCGTTGAGCTTCCCGACCGTTCTGTTCACCTTCCTGCTCGCCGTGGTGGTCGTCTACTGGCTGGTCGTCATGGTCGGCGGGGCGGACACCGACAGTCTCGGTGAGGACGCCTTCGGCAGTGTCGGGCTCGGGGGCGTGCCCGTCACCGTGGCGCTGTCGTTGCTGATCGCCGTGGCCTGGTTCGTCAGCCTGGCCGGTGCCGTCCTGCTGGAGAACGTGCCCGGCGCCGGTGCGATCGCCCTCGCGGCGGCGCTCGTCACGGCGTGGGTGACGACGCGCCTGCTCGTCGCGGTGTTGCGCAGGGCGATGCCGACGGGCGTGGAGCCGTCGCGGCAGCACTTCCTCGGGCGGACGGCGGTGATCCGCACGCAGCGGGTGACCGACCGGTTCGGTCAGGCGGAGGTGGCGGCGGCCGACGGGTCGACGGCGCTGGTGCAGGTGCGCCAGGCGGGGCAGGACGAGCTGCGGTACGGCACCGTCGCGGTGCTCTACGACTTCGACGCGGACGGGGAGTTCTTCTGGGTGGTCCCCGCCGACGTCGCGCTGGAACCACGAGACTCTAAGGACAGCTGATGGACGTCATCTCCACCGGGCTCGGCATCCTGCTGGCCGTCATTCTCGTCGTCGTCATCGGCATGGCGCTCATCGTCAGCCGGCTGTTCCGCAAGGTGGAGCAGGGCAAGGCGCTGATCGTGAGCAAGACGCGGCGGGTGGACGTGACGTTCACGGGCGCCGTGGTGCTGCCGGTGCTGCACAAGGCCGAGACGATGGACATCTCGGTGAAGACGATCGAGATCGCGCGGACGGGCCGGGAGGGTCTGATCTGCCGCGACAACATCCGGGCGGACATCCGGATCACGTTCTTCGTGCGGGTCAACAAGACCGTGGAGGACGTGGTGAAGGTGGCGCAGGCGATCGGCACGGCGCGGGCGAGCAACGAGCTGACGTTGCAGGAGCTGTTCAGCGCGAAGTTCTCGGAGGCGTTGAAGACGGTCGGCAAGCAGCTGGACTTCGTCGACCTGTACACGAAGCGCGACGAGTTCCGCGACCAGATCATCCAGGTGATCGGCACGGACCTGAACGGTTACAGCCTCGAGGACGCGGCGATCGACTACCTCGAGCAGACGCCGATGTCGTCGCTGGACCCGAAGAACATCCTGGACGCGCAGGGCATTCGCAAGATCACCGAGCTGACGGCGATCGAGGCGATCAAGACGAACGACTACAAGCGCAACGAGGAGAAGGAGCTCACCCGGCAGAACGTGGACGCCAAGGAGGCGATCCTCGAGCTGGAGCGCCGGCAGGCGGACGCGGAGATCAAGCAGCGCCGGGAGATCGAGACGATGCGGGCCCGCGAGGAGGCGGAGATCGCGCTGGCGCACGCCGAGGAGCGGCTCCGCGCCGAGGGCGCGCACCTGCGCACCGAGCAGCAGCTCGGGGTGCAGAAGGAGAACAAGGCGCGCGAGATCGCCGTGGCGGAGAAGAACCGCGAGCGGGTCATCGCGATCGAGACGGAGCGCATCGAGAAGGACCGGATGCTCGAGGTGATCGGCCGCGAGCGGGAGACGGAACTGTCGACGATCGCGAAGAATAAGGAGGTCGAGGCGGAGAAGCGCTCGATCGCCGAGGTGATCCGCGAGCGCATCGCCGTCGAGAAGACCGTGGCCGAGCAGGAGGAGAACATCAAGCGGCTGCGCGTCGTCGAGGAGGCGGAGCGGACCCGGCAGGCCGTCATCATCGCCGCCGAGGCGGAGGCGCAGGAGCACCTGGTCAAGGACATCAAGGCGGCGGAGGCCGCCGAGGCGGCCGCGAAGCACAAGGCGCGCGAGGAGCTGACGCTGGCCGAGGCGCGGCAGCAGACGGCGGAGCTGGACGCCCGGGCGAAGATCCGGCTGGCCGAGGGGACGCAGGCCGAGGCGGCCGCGGCGGGGCTGGCCGACGTGCAGGTGCGCGAGCGCAACGCCGAGGTGGTGGAGAAGACTGGCCGCGCCGAGGCCGCCGTGGACCGCGAGAAGGCGCTGGTGGCGGCGGAGGCGATCCGCGAGAAGCTGAAGGGCGAGGCCGAGGGTCTGCAGGAGAAGGCCGGCGCGATGGCGGCGCTGGACGACGCGACCCGCGAGCACGAGGAGTACCGGCTGCGGCTGGAGATGGAGAAGGAGATCCGGCTCGCCGGCATCGACGTGCACCGGCAGATCGCCGAGTCGCAGGCGATGGTGGTCTCCGCGGGCCTGGAGAAGGCGAACATCGACATCGTCGGCGGCGACTCGGTGTTCTTCGACAAGCTGCTCGGCTCGATCACGATGGGCAAGAGCCTCGACGGGTTCGTCGGCCACTCCACGGTGGCGCAGGGCATCGGGGCGCGGTACCTGGACGGCTCGGCGAACCTCGCCGAGGACCTGGGCCGCGTGCTGGGCGGGGTGTCCACGGGCGACATCGCGAATATGACGCTGGCCGCGTTCCTCACCCAGCAGATCAAGGCCGGCGGCGCCGACGCCGGCAAGCTGCGGGAGCTGCTCGACGCCGCGCAGCAGCTCGGCGTCGCCGACCGGAAGATCTCGGCCCTCACGGGTACGGCCAACGGCACGGTCGTGAGGTGACCGATCTGCAGGAGGCGCCGACGCTGGACGCCGGCACGTACGAGGTCCTGCGCGGCCGGCTGTCCACGCAGGCGCAGGCGCTGGCGCGGCGCGCGGAGGAGCTGAACGCCCGCCGGGTGGAGACGTTCGGCGGGCAGCAGATGCGCCTGCTCGGCACGGAGCGCATCCGCACGGCGAACAACTGCGTGCCGCGCGACGTCGCGCAGGTCGGCGGCGCGATGCTGTTCGGCTACAACGTCTTTATCGGACTGAAGACGGAGACGTCCATTGCGGACGTCTTCGACGTGCACGCGTTCGCCCGGGACGGCGACGCCGTGCGGTTCGACGCGGGCGCGGTGCCGGGCCTGCTCGACGATCCGGGTTTCCAGCGCGACTTCGCCGAGCTGTACCGCTACTACCGCGACACCCGGCTGTTGCAGCTGCGGCGCCTGGAGGGGCTGCTGCTGGCGGTGTTCCAGACGGGCGCCCGCGCCGACGACCTGAAGGTGCTGCGCTGGAAGGTCGGCACGGACGGTTCGGTGTCGTACGTGGACAACCGCGGCGAACGCGACCACGTGTTCCCGCCGAGCCACGATCTGGAGTGGACGCTCACCACGCGCGAGCAGCACGTGCTCGGCCGGCACCCGCACATCTCGATCGGCGACGAGGTGTTCGTGGAGACGGTCGGCGGCACGCTGACCGTCAAGGTGGAGAACAACACGGAGGACGGCGAGGGCATCTGGTCCGAGCCGGTCGACGAGCCGTTGCAGAGCCTGGCGGACGCCGAGATCGCGTACGCCCGGGTGGGGCCGTTGATCCTGCTCAGGGTCCTGCCCTACAAGGAGACCGTCCAGCGGTACCTGGTGTTCAACACCCGCACGAAGGACGTGCGGCGCCTCGACGGCATCGGCCAGGCGTGCCAGCGGCTGCCCGAGGACCAGGGCCTCATCTTTCCCGGCGGCTACTACCTGTCCACCGGGGTGGCGAAGACGTTCGACGCGGACGTGGCCGACCTGGAGTTCGAGCGGGTCGTGCGCAGCGTCAACGGCGAGGACGTGCTGTACGTCTTCCACGCCCGCGCGGCGGGCCACTACCTGCTGCTGCCGTACAACGTGATCCGCAAGGAGGTCGCCACGCCGATCCCCTGCCACGGGTACTCGCTGTTCGACGACGGCACCCTCGTCGCGTTCCGGTCCACATCGGACGAGCCGACGCGGGTGCACCCGATGCAGGTGTGGCAGACCCCGTACGTGTCCGACACGCACGCGGCGGCGCAGCCCGTCGGCACCGGCCCGCTGGAGCGGGTCGGCAACGCGGACCTGGTGCGCGGCATCGCCGACAGCCTGTCGGTGGCGCGCATGGTCGACGAGATGACGCCGTCGACGGCCGTGTTCGAGGCGATCATCGCGGCGTGCACCCGGCTGTTCGACCACTACCACTGGCTGGGCGAGCGCGAGCTGGGCGACCTGCGCACGCCGCTGTCCGAGGTGCGGGCCACCGCCGAGCAGGTGCTCGACGAGTTCGAGGCCGTCCAGGCCCTGACGGACCAGGCCGCGGGCGCCGTCGCCGAGGCCGAGGCCGCGACCGGGTCGCTGGTCCGCCGGGCCCGCGGCGAGGTGCCCACCACGACCGATGCCTGGGTGCGCCAGCTCGCCGCGCTGCGGCAGGCGCGGGGCCGTGTGGTGTCGCTGCACGAGCTGCGGTACGTGGACACCGCCCGGCTGGACGCCCTGGAGGCGGAGCTGGCCGGCGAGATCGACGCCGCCGCCCGCCGCGCCGTCGAGTTCCTCCAGCGCGCGGACGCGTTCGCCGGCTACCAGGCCGCCGTGGAGCAGCTCGTCGCCGACGCGGCCGGCATCGCCACCGTCGCCGAGGCGGCGCCCGTCGCGGAGCGGCTCACCGAGCAGGCCGACGGCCTGCAGGTCGTCACCGAGGTGGTCGGCGGCCTCGACATCGCCGACGCCACCGTGCGGGTGGCGATCCTGGAACGCATCGGCGAGGTGCTGGGCGGCGTCAACCGGGCCCGCGCCACGCTCGACGCGCGCCGCCGCGACCTGGGCTCGGTGGAGAACCGGGCCGCGTTCGCCGCCGAGTTCGCGCTGCTGGGGCAGTCCGTCACCGGCGCGCTCGCCGCCGCGGACACCCCGGACCGCTGCGACGAGCAGCTCGCCCGGCTGATGCTGCAGGTGGAGGCGCTGGAGTCGCGGTTCGGCGACGACTTCCTCGACCAGCTCGCCACGAAGCGCGCCGAGGTCTACGAGGCGTTCTCCGCCCGCCGCCAGGCGCTGCTGGACGACCGCGCCCGCCGCGCCGACCGGCTCGCCGCGTCCGCCCAGCGCACCCTCGCCAGCGTGCAGCGGCGGGTCGCCGCGCTCGGCACGCTCGACGAGGTCAACACGTACTTCGCCACCGACCCCATGGTCGGCAAGCTGCGCGCGGTCGCCGACGAGCTGCGTGCCCTCGGCGACACCGTGCGGGCCGAGGAGCTGGACGGCCGGGTCAAGGCCGCCCGGCAGGAGGCCGGACGGTCCCTGCGCGACCGCCTCGACCTGTACGGCGACGGCGGCGCCACGATCCGGCTCGGCCGGCACAGGTTCGCCGTGAACACCCAGGCCGTCGACCTGACGCTGGTGCCGGACGGCGACGAGCTGGCGTTCGCCGTCACCGCCACCGACTACCGCGCGCCCGTCACCGACCCGGCGTTCCGCGCCACCCGCGACTTCTGGTCGCAGACCGTCGTGTCGGAGACGCCGCAGGTGTACCGCGCGGAGCACCTGGCCGCCGCGCTGCTGGCCGAGGACCCCGCCGGGGTCGCGGCGGCCGCCGCCGACGGCACGCTGCGCGACGTGGTGCGCCGCGCGGCGGAGGCGCGGTACGACGAGGGATACGAGCGCGGCGTGCACGACGCCGACGCGGCCGCCATCCTCGACGCGCTGGTGCGCCTGCACGCGGCCGCCGGCCTGCTGCGCCACCCCGCCGCGGTGCGCGCCGACGCGCAGCTGTTCTGGGCGTTCGGGCCCGGCCCGAAGGACGCGTGGGCGCGGCGCGCCGCGTCGCTGGTGCGCGCCCGCGACCTGTTCGGCTCCGCCGGCCCGGCCCTGGGCGAGCTGTGCGCCGAGCTCACCGCGGCCGCCCGCGACTTCGCCGCCGCCGCCGGGCTGCCGCCGGCCGCCGACGTCGGCGAGTACCTGGTGGAGGAGCTGGCCGACCCGCACGCCGGGTTCGTCACCAGCGCCGCCGCCCGCACCCTCGTCGAACGCTTCCACCAGGCGCTGCCGGCCGCCGCGGCCCGCGAGTACGCCGACGACCTGCGGCTGCTCGACGGCGACCTGGCCGCCCGGCGGCAGCTCGTCACCGCGTGGCTGTCGGCGTTCCTGGCCGCCAGGCCGGACACCGCGTCGCCCGAGGACCTGCCCGAGGCCGTCGCCGTGGAGCTGACCGGCGCCGCCCTCACCCGGCACGACTCGGCCGCCGCGCTCACCGAGACGGTCACCGGCCTGCTCGGCACCCACCCGCGGATCACCGCCGGCCGGACCCTGGACCTGCGCCTCGACGAGGTGCTCACCCGCACCCGGGCGTTCCGCGAGCAGCGGGTGCCCGCGTACCGGGCGTACCAGAAGCAGCGCACCGCGCTGGCCGCCGCCGAACGCGACCGGCTGCGCCTCGACGAGTACAAGCCGGGCGTGATGAGCGCGTTCGTCCGCAACCGGCTCCTCGACGAGGTCTACCTGCCGCTCATCGGCGACAACCTGGCCCGCCAGCTCGGCGCCACCGGCGACGGCAAGCGCACCGACCAGTCCGGCCTGCTGCTGCTGATCTCACCGCCCGGCTACGGCAAGACCACCGTCATGGAGTACGTCGCCAACCGGCTCGGCCTGGTCTTCGTCAAGGTGAACGGCCCCGCCCTCGGCCACGCCGTCACGTCCCTCGACCCGGCGGAGGCGCCCGACGCCACCTCCCGCCAGGAGGTCGAGAAGATCAACTTTGCGCTGGAGCTGGGCAACAACGTCCTGCTCTACCTCGACGACATCCAGCACACCTCGCCCGAGCTGCTGCAGAAGTTCATCTCCCTGTGCGACGCCCAGCGCCGCATCGAGGGCGTCTGGGACGGCCGCACCCGCACCTACGACCTGCGCGGCAAGCGGTTCGCCGTGTGCATGGCCGGCAACCCGTACACCGAGACCGGCAGCCGGTTCCGCATCCCCGACATGCTCGCCAACCGCGCCGACGTGTGGAACCTCGGCGACGTGCTGTCCGGCAAGGAGGACGTGTTCGCGCTGTCCTACCTGGAGAACTCGCTCACCGCGAACCCGGTGCTCGCCCCGGTCGCCGCCCGCGACCGCGGCGACGTCGAACTGCTCGTGCGCCTCGCCCGCGGCGACACCTCCGTGCGCGCCGACCGGCTCGCCCACCCGTACCAGCCCGTCGAGCTGGAGCAGATCCTCGGCGTGCTGCGCAAACTGCTCCGGGTACAGCAGGTGGTGCTCGCCAACAACCAGGCGTACATCGCCTCCGCCGCGCAGAGCGACGACGCCCGCACCGAGCCGCCGTTCAAGCTGCAGGGCTCGTACCGCAACATGAACAAGCTCGCCGAACGCGTCGTGCCCGCCATGAACGACGACGAACTCGACGCCGTCATCGACGACCACTACGCCGGCGAGGCGCAGACCCTCACCTCGGGCGCCGAGGCGAACCTGCTGAAGCTCGCCGAGCTGCGCGGCCGCCTGACGCCCGAGCAGGCCCAGCGGTGGGCCGACGTGAAGGCGGCGTACCTGCGGGGCCGCGCCCTGGGCGGCGCGGAGGACGACCCGCTGGTCCGCGCGGTCGGCGCGGTCGGCCTGCTCGCCGACCGGGTGGCGGGCGTGGAGGCGGCGATCACCTACGCCGCCGAACGCCGTCCGGCCGGGGCGTGACGCGCATCGCCCTTTCCCCGGTCGATGCGCCGTGAAAGCCTGTGCGCCCACGAAACGCTCATCGATCAGGGGCTCCATTGAGGTTCGACGCGTTCATCTCGTACAGCCACGCGGCGGACGGCCGGCTCGCGCCGGCGCTCCAGCGCGGTCTGCACCGGTTGGCGAAGCCGTGGCACCGCCGTCGCGCCCTGTGGGTCTTCCGGGATCACACCGGACTGTCGGTGTCGCCGGCCCTGTGGTCATCGATCCAGGACGCGCTCGACAACTCGGAGTTCCTGGTCCTGCTGGCCTCGCCGGAGGCGGCGCGCTCGGACTGGGTGAACAGGGAGATCGAGCACTGGGTGGCGACCAGGTCACCGGACCGCATCCTGCCGGTCGTCACCGACGGTGAGTGGCAGTGGGATCCGGCGCGGGGCGACTTCACGGAGGACTCGTCCGCGGTGCCGGCCGCGCTCCGCGGGGTGCTCGCCGAGGAGCCGCTCTACCTGGACCTGCGGTGGGCGCGCGAGGGCGGTCCGCTGACGCTGCGCGACCCGCGGTTCCGCGACGCGGTCGCGCAGCTGGCGGCGCCGATGCACGGCCTGAGCAAGGACGAGCTCGAGGGCGAGGACGTCCGCCAGCACCGGCGCGCCCGGCGGTTGTGGTCGGCCGGCGTCGGCGGCCTGACGGTGCTGGCGCTGGTGGCCGCGCTGACCGGTGTCGTCGCGGTGCGCAACGCCCGCGAGGCGAAGGTGGCGGCGGAGGCCGGGTTCCAGGAGGCGCGCGCCGCGGAGCAGGAGCAGGTCGCGGGCCGGTCCGCCGCCGAGGCGCAGGCGCAGGTGCGCAACGCGGCGGCCGAGCGGGAGCGGGCTCGCGCGGCGGCGGCGGAGGCCGGCCGGCAGGCGACGCGGGCGCAGCAGCAGCGCGTGCTGGCGAACCAGGCGTCGGCGGAGGTGCAGCGGCAGCAGGCGAACGCGCGGCGGCAGGAGCAGATCGCCCGGGAGCAGCAGCAGGTGGCGCGCGAGGCCGGGCGGCGCGCGCAGGAACAGGCGGCCTTCGCGAAGGAGCAGGCGGCAGCCGCGGCCAGGTCGACGGCGGAGTCCGAACGGCAGAAGAGGATCGCGGCGGACCAGACCCGGCTGGCCAACGACGCCACGGCGGTCGCCGAGCGGCAGCGGCAGATCGCCGTCGAGCAGACGCGGCTCGCCGAGGAGGCCAGGGCGGCCGCGGAGGACGCGGGCCGGATCGCCGCGGAGCAGCGGCGGCTCGCCGAGGACGCCGCCGCCGAGGCCCTCCGTCAGCAGCGCCTCGCCGAGCAGTCGGCCGCGGACGCCACGAAGCAGCGGGCCGTCGCCGACGAGCAGCAGCGGATCGCCATCGGCCGCCGCCTGTTCAACGAGGCGCAGGAGCTCGCCGATCGGGACATGGCGACGGCGCTGCAGCTCGGCATCGCCGCGACGAAGCTCCAGCTCGGTGCCGACGCTCCCGGGCGCCTGGCCGGAATGGTCGCGTCGACCCGGTACGCGGGGCCGATGGCGGGCAGGAACGTCAGGTACGCCGGCAACGACGTCGTCATCGGCGAGGCCGGCGAGCTGACGGTGTGGACCGTCGCCGACCGGGCCGTCCCGAAGGAGCTGTCGAGGCTCGGCAGGTTCGAGCGGTGGGACGTCAGCGGGGACGGGCGGATCGTCGTCGCGGCCACCAGCGGCGAACCGTACGCCACGGTCTTCGACATCTCCGCGCCGGCCGAACCGGAGATCGTCGGGCAGATCCCCGTCCACCACACCGTGACCGACGTGACGTTCGGTCAGACCGGCCGGCGGTTGTTCATCGCGACGGCCGACCTGCGCCTCCGCGAGGGCGGCTCGCTGTGGGACCTCGCCGACCCGCGGCGGCCCGCCGTGCTGGCCCCGCAGATCGGCAACGCGGCGGGCAAGGTCATCGAGCTCGCGGCGTTCAGCGCCGACGGCACCATGCTGGCGACCCACGCGGTGGGCGGCCGGACCGGCCTCTGGGACCTGTCGAGCCCCGCCGCCCCGAAGCTGACCGGCATGCTCGACGACGTGATCGGCCGGGACGCGGTCGGGGCGCTGGCCTTCCTGCCGTCGACGCCGGAGCTGGTGATCGGCGCGAAGCGCCAGACCTACGTCCTGGACCTGACCTCCCGAGCCGTTCCCACGTCGGCCGAGACCTTCCTCAACCAGGGCGGGATGGTGACGTCCATCGCGATCGCCCCGGACGGGAGCCGGATGGCGATCGCCGAGGGCGACGGCGCCGTCATCTCCGTCATCGAGCCCTACGAGATCGGCTGGGCGAAGTCCGCGGCCTTCCGTGACCGCATCACCACCGTCGCTGACGCCGGCTCGGCCATCGCGCTGAGCCCGGACTCCCGCACGCTCATCGCCGGCGGCGCGCAGTGGGACACCTCCGCGCCCGCGGCCCCCGAGCGGGTCGCGACGTTCCGGGACGCCGGCGAACCGCAGGGCCTGGCGTCGGCGTTCACGGCGTCCGGGCAGCTGCTGACCGTGGGCTCGCTGCCGACGGCCGTGCTGCGGGCGGCGCCCGGCGGCGCCCGGACGGAGATCCCCGTGTTCGACGCGCCGGTGCACCGGGCGGCCCTCACCCCGGACGGGCGGTTCGTGGCGGTGGCGGACGCGTACGGCCGGGTGCGGGTGACGGACCTCGCCGACCCCGCCCGGCCGGTCCGGGTCGCCGAGTTCGCGGCGGCCGAGGAATGGTCGGTGGCGGCGCAGGCGGAGCTCGGCATCAGCCCGGACGGCTCCACGGTCGCCGTGGGCGACGGCCGGACCCGGACCGTCGAACTGTGGGACGTCGCGCCCGGCCGGCCGGCGCGGCGACTCGACCCGCCGGCCGACCTGCGTCTCCCGGTGGCCTTCGGGCCGGGCGGCCGGCTGGTGGCGGCGTCGCGCACGTCCGACACCACGGCAGGGGTGTGGGACCTCCGCGCCCCCTCCGGGCCGGCGCAGCTGGGGAAGATCTCCGGCGCGCGCGGCGCGCGGATCGGACACCTCGCGATGTCGTCCGACGGGAACACCGTGGCGGTGGCCCAGGGCCGGTACTCGACGATCTGGACCATCACGTCGCCCGAGCGGCCGCGCAGCGTGGGACGCTTCGCCGAGGACCTCACGCACGCCGCCGCGATGGCGTTCTCCCACGACGGCTCGACCGTCGTCGCCGTCGACTCCGGGGCCGAGACCCTGTCGGCCTGGAGCCTCGCCGGCGGTTCCCGCCCGATCCTCATGGGCGAGCAGGACGTCGACCGCGCGGACCGGTGGTCGGCCGCGATCAGCCGGGACGGACGGTCCGTGCTGATCGCCGACGCCAACGAGTCCGGCAACGCCGGCCGGGCCACCCTGTGGAACCTCGGGGCGATGAAGGACCTGATCGCGGATCCGAGCGTCCGGGCGTGCGCACTCGCGGGCGTGAGCCTGACCAGGGAGAAGTGGTCGACGTACCTGCCCGAGCTGGACTTCGCCCAGATCTGCCCCGCGAGCGGAGAATCGGCCGGCGACCTGCCGTCGGCGGGCTCGCGCGGCGGTGGTGCGGGGAACGCGGTGCCGTCCTGCGCGGCCCGGCACGCACCCGACTACGTGGAGGCGACCAACAGGTACGGCGCCGTGGCGTGGTGTTCGACCGGGGGCTACGTGTACGTCAGCGTCCGGTGCGTGTCCGAGAGCACCTTCCGGCGATACACCGCCAACGGTCCGCGCATCTGGTCGCTCTCGTCGTCGGACATCAGCGCCGCGCACTGCCGGCCCGGCGACGGCATCCAATCCGTCACCGCCTCCGTCGGTTGACGCCGCCGCGCGGTCAGTCCTGCAGCAGGGACGGGTCCTCGCGCAGCAGGGCCGCCAGCCGCTGCGCGGCCTGCTCCGCCTGGCCCGGGTCGACCTGGTACGGGATCGGCTCGGCCAGCGGCGGCGGCTGTGCCGCCGCGGGCTGCGACGGCTGGTACAGGTCGGCGAACACGACGGTCTCGCCGCCGTCGTCGTCGGCGGACCCGGTGAAGCCGACGAACTCGGGCGCCTCGAACGGCGGGGCGGGCGACGTGGGGCGCTCGGCCCCGGGCGCCGGTGCCTGGGTCGGGGCCTGGGTCGGTGCCTGGGTCGGGGCCTGGGTCGGGGCCTGGGTCGGGGCCTGGGTCGGGGCCTGGGTCGGGGTC
>NZ_BOOY01000008.1 GCF_016863475.1 Spirilliplanes yamanashiensis | reverse complement strand
TGCCTGGGTCGGGGCCTGGGTCGGTGCCTGGGTCGGGGCCTGGGTCGGGGCCTGGGTCGGGGCCTGGGTCGGGGCCTGGGTCGGGGTCGGCGGCTGGGTCGGGGCCGGGCGGCCGAACGCGACCGGGTCGTCGGCCATCGTGCTGCGGTGCGCGCCGCCGGCGTCGCCCGGGAAGAACACGCGCGTCTTCTCGAAGTCCGCCTTGAACGGCGCCTGCTGCTCGTCGAACCGCGACGCCCCACCCGTCGGCGCGAACGCGGTGGTCTCCTCCCACGACGCCGCCGACCGCTGCGCGGGCGCGACGTGCGGCTGGCTGGGGGAGGCGTCGTGGGCCGGCGGCACGGTGTAGGGGGACGGCCCGGCGTGGGCCGAGGGCGTGGGCGCGGCGTAGTCCGGGGGTGCGGGGTAGTCCGACGCCGGGCCTGAGGCCGACGCGGCGGCGTAGTCCGGGAACGTGGTGTGGGGCGAGGATCCGGCGTAGGCCGAGGTCCCGGCGTGGGTCGACGGCCGGCCGTGCGTCGGGCTCCCGGCCTCGGCCGACTGCCCGCCGTGCGCCGACGGTGCGGTGGAGGCCGCGTCCTGCCGCGGCGCCACGAACGGCGAGGTGTGCGACCGGGTCGGCGGCGCCAGGAACGGGTCGTCGTCGACGAGAATGGCCTCGTCCACCTCGACCACGTCGTCGTCCAGGATCTCCGCGTCGGCCTCGTCCGGGGCGTCGTAGCCGGGGCCCGCGGTGACCGCCGGGTTCTCGGCGCTGACGTGCACGGTGCCGTCCTCGAACGCCACCCGCAGCAGGGTGGGCGGGCCCGCGCCCTCCACGCCCATCGTGATGGCCAGCTCGGGGTGGCGGGCGACGACGGCGGCGACGGCCTCGGCCAGTTCCGTTACCGCCGGCGGGGTGCTGCTGTCGGGGGAGGTGCGCCGGCGCAGCTCGTCGCGGCGCGCCAACCGCTCGAGCGCGTCGTCCAGTCCACCACGCACGTCAGCAACCTCCCGCTCACCACTCTGCCTGCCGATGGTGCCACGCCGCAAAAGTCTGCCGGACGAGGCGGACAAACCGCATCGCTACGTGGCCGCTTTCATCGTGATGGCCCGATCCAGCGCCTGATCGAGGACGACAAGCAGGGCGTCCCGGACACTGGCCCGGAACCGGGCGTCGAACGCCAGCACGGGCACATGGTCGCTCACCGCGAGCGCCCACCGCACCTCGTCGATGTTGTAGCCGAGCTGCCCGTGGAACGTGTTGATGCCCACCACGAACGGCAGGCCGGCCCGCTCGAAGTAGTCCACGGCCGGGTAGCAGTCGTCGAGGCGGGAGGTGTCCACGACGACGAGCGCGCCCAGGGCGCCCTTGATCAGGTCGTCCCACATGAACGCGAACCGCGACTGGCCCGGCGTGCCGAACAGGTACAGCTTGAGGCTCTGGTCGATCGTGACGCAGCCGAAGTCCATCGCGATCGTGGTGGTGGTCTTGCCGGAGGCCTCGCCGGGCTCGTCGACGCCGATGCCGGCCGTGGTCATCTCCGCCTCGGTGGTGAGCGGGGCGATCTCGGATATGGCGCGCACGGTGGTGGTCTTCCCGACGCCGAACCCGCCCGCCACGATGATCTTGACGGGGAGCGGGGGTGCGGTCACCGGGGACGGCGGCGGGGGCGGGGCGGCGTGCCGCCCGGCCATCGGCATGGGGCCCGTGTTCGGCATGGCGGCGCCGCCGTAGCCGGTCCCGCTTCCGCCGTGGGTGGAGGGGCCATGGCTGGACCCGCCGCCGTAATGACCCGCGCCGGACCCGCCGTGGGCCGAGGTGGCGGGCTCGCCGTAGGCGGAGGCGGCGGGCTCGCCGGAGGTGGGGGCCCCGAAGGAGGAAGCGGCCGGGCCGCCGTAGGTCGAGGCGGCGGGCTCGCCGTAGGCGGAAGAGGAGGAGGCCGGGTCGCCGTAGCCGTAGGCGGAGGGAGCGCGATCGCCGGAGGAAGCGGGGGTGGAGCCATACGCGGGGGTGGAGCCGTAAGCGGCGGGGGAGCCGTAGGCGGCCGGGGAGCCGTAGGCGGCCGGGGAGCCGTAGGCCGCGGGGGAGGTGGGTTCGGGCGGGGTGCCGTGGTCGGGCTGGTCCGGTACCCGGGCGGTGCCCACGGCCCGGTCATGAAATGGCACGAAGTCCACGAATCACTCGCATGATGGTCTCGGGGTCGGGAAAGTCGCTGCTGATCACGTGGACGTCCAGCTGGCCGGCGGCGCGCAGGTCGCCGACGAGGATGCGGGTCACGCCGAGGTGCATCCGCAGTTTCGCCGAGATCTCCGCGACGGACAGCGGCCGTTCGCACAGCGCCACGATGGCCCGCGACTCGGGTGGCAGGGGGGCGGGCAGGGCGCCGGGGTGGCGGGTGACCTGGGTTTCCATGCCGATGTCGGGGTCGGCGGCGTTGACGCGGCCGGCGGTGATGACGAAGGGGCGCAGCGCGGGGGGTTCGGGGGCGTCGGCCGGTGGGCCGGCGATCGCGCGGCGTCCGCCCGGGGGCCGGCCGGTCAGGTACGGCCGGACGCCCGGCACGCCGGCCGGGTCCGGGGCGCCCGGGTCGGCCGGCGGTCTCATGACTGGACGGCGTTCTTCAGTTCGGCGATGAGGCGCGGGCTGAGTGCCCCGCCGGCGCGGGTGGCGAAGAGGGTCATCTCGTACGCCAGGGTGCCGAGGTTGGCGGTGCGGTCGGCGATGACGCCGAGGACCGAGCCGGCGCTGATGGACGTGACCAGCAGGTACCCGTCGGCCATGTCGATGATGACGCGGTTGAGGCCGCCGAGCGCGTACCAGCTGGCGGCGCCGCCGGCGAGGCTGGTCAGGCCGGACACGACGGCGGCGAGGCGTTCGGCGTTGGCCCGGTCCTTGATGGACGACATGGCCATCAGCAGCCCGTCCGAGGAGACCGCGATCGCCTCGACGACGCCGGCCGTGCCGGTGGTGAACGAGTCCAGCAGCCAGTTGAAGGTTTTCGCCTCCGCGCTGAGCTGCGCGCCACCGCGCTGCGGCTGGGTGTCCGTGGAGTAGGGCATCGTCATCTGGGCTGTCCCTCGGGTTGTGGCTGGGCGTCGCGCATGGCCATCGCGACTCCGTACTCGAACTGCTCGATCATCGCCCGGGCCTCGTCCGGGTCGAGCTGCTGCGGCGGTGACGGCGGCGCTGCCGTCCGGGCCGGCGGGGGCATGTCCGGCAGCGTGGCGCCGGGGGTGCGGCGCATCAGCTTGGGCGCCTCGTCGGGGGCGGGGGACTGCGGCACGGCGGCCGGGTCCACGGGCACCCAGTCGACCTCGTGCTCGACGACGTCCCACTGCGCGCGGGTGACGCCGGCCTCGATGGATTCGACGAGGTCGCGGGCGGCGACGGCGTCGGCGGCGGAGGGCGGGTTGATGGCGACCCGCGGCTGGCGCTGCTCGGGCACGTGCGCGCCGGGCACCCGGCGGCGCAGGCCGTTGTGCGCGGTGGCGGCGCGGCGCTGCGGCAGGTCGGCGGGCTCGTCCAGGTAGGACGGCACGTTGCGCTGGCGCGGCACCTCGACGACGTAGCCGGGGGAGTCGGGCGCGACGGGCACGTCGAACGCGACGTCGAGGGCCGGCTCGCTCCACGACTCGGCGTCGACGACGGCGGGTTGCGGTTCGGCGCGGCGCAGCGGCTGGAACGCGTTCCAGGACCGGCCGGCCTCCAGGGTGCGGGTGGCGCGGCTGAGGGCGACCGGGTCGAACGGCTGGGCGCTGCCGGGCACGGACCGGGCGGCGGCGCCGGCGATGAGCGGGGTCATCTCGGTGGCGCCGGCCCCGGCGGGGCCGCGGGCGGGCAAGCTCTCGGGCCGGGTGAGCAGGTGCTCGGGCGACAGCTCGACCCAGGCGGTGAGGCCGCCGTCGGGGGTGTCGGTGAGGTTGACGGTCAGGCCGTGGCGGCGGGCGAGGCGGCCGACGACGAACAGGCCGAGCACCTCGGTGGGCGCCAGGTCGAGGCGTTCGCGGCGGGCCAGCCGGGCGTTCTCCTCGGCGAGGCGCTCGGCGGGCAGGCCGAGGCCGTGGTCGACGACGGCGAGCCGGGCGCCGCCGGACGCGCCGCCGGCGGCGGCCACGGTGACCCGGGTGTGCGGCGGCGAGAACGAGGTGGCGTTCTCCATCAGCTCGGCGAGCAGCAGGGTGAGGTCGGCGACGAGGGCGGGCATGACGACGAGGTCCTCGGGGACCTCCACGTCGACGCGGGTGTAGTCCTCGATCTCGCCGAGGGCGAGGCGGACGACCTCGGCCAGCGGCAGCGGCTCCATGTACTCGTTGGCGCCGGCGCCGCCGGACAGCACGACGAGGCTGCTGGCGTTGCGGCGCAGGCGGCTGGACATGTGGTCGAGCCGGTACAGCTCGCCGAGGCGGTCGGCGTCGGTCTCGCGGCGTTCGAGGGCGTCGATGAGGCTGAGCTGGCGGCCGACGAGGTTCTGCGTGCGGCGGCCGACGTGGCCGAACATCTGCGCGACGTTGCGCCGGCCGGCGATCTGCCGCTCGACCAGCTGCACGGCGGTGGCCTGGACCCGTTCGAACGCCCGGGCGAGGTCGCCGATCTCGTCGCGCGCCTGGACGTCGACGGGGTCGAGCCGGATCGGCCGGACGGCGTCGGCGGCGTCGTCGTCGGCGACGCGTTCCAGCTCCGTGCCGGCGGCCCGGGCGATGCGGTCGGCGGAGACGGTGAGGCGCTGCAGCGGCCGGGCGACCGCGCGGGCCATGAGGATCGACAGGCCGAACACCAGCACCAGCAGGGCGATGGACAGCCCGGAGACGGTGTACGCGGTGCGCGTCGCGGTGGTGCGGGCGTCGGTGACGGCGGCGGTCACGTCCGCCTCGATGCGGTTCTCCAGGAACCGGCCGAGCACGATGACGGACCGCAGCGACGGGAACAGCGACTGGACGTTGAGCGTCTGCACGGCGCGGGCGGGGTCGGTGGCGGCGATGGTGAAGAAGTCGCGGCCGGCGCGGGAGATGAACGACTCCTGCGCGAGCAGGTACAGCTCGGTCTGCGGGACGGTGGCGAAGCTGCCGAACCGGATGACGACGACCTGCAGCTCGACGAGCTTCTGCGAGAACAGCCCGACGAAGCCGGGTTCCTTGGTGACGACGGCGCTGGTGAGCAGGCCGGACGCCTGGCTGATCATGTCGTCGGTGCGCAGCACGGAGTCGAGCGCGAAGACCTGCCGCCCGGCGGCGGTGGTGAGGTCGGCCTGCCGGGTCAGCCCCAGCGCGTCGATGATGGGCGTGACGACGTTGGTGAAGTCGTTGATGATGAAGTCGGGCCGGGCCTTGCGCGCCAGCACCTGCTCGCGGGTGCGGTCGAGGTTGCCGACCCACTCGAGGGCCTGCCGCAGCTGGGGCGAAAGCTCCTGGTCGAGGCGGTGGAGGCGGTCGATGCGGTCGTCGACCTTGGCGCTCTGCACGACGAGTTCGGGACGCTGCACGAGGCCGAACAGGTAGCCGATGGACAGCAGGCGCTCCTCCTGGAGCTCCTGCAGCGCGGAGCCGACCTCGCCGGCCAGCTCGACGGCGTCGGCGGTGCGCTGGGCCTGCCGGGCGGCGTCGACCCGGTTGACGACGATCGGCACGGTGAGCGCGACGACGCCGAGCAGCGGGACGAGGACGAGCAGCGTCAGCTTGCCGAGGATGCGGAACCTACCGAAGTGCACCGGACCGCTCCCTGCGTGTCGGGTCGCCGTCGGCCGTGTACGCGGCCAGCAGGTCGGCGCGGAGTTCGTCGGGGCGCCCGTCGGGCGAGCCGCTGCCGCGCGGGCGCGCCGGGGCGGGGATCGCCGTGCGGCGCCGGCGGGCGAACAGGATGACCAGCCCGAGCAGGGCGAGCAGCACCGCGCCGCCGGCGACGGCGTACTGGGTGAGCCGGTCGTTCTCCAGGTCGTCGATGCGGGTCCGGAGCAGCTGGCCGGTCTCGGTGAGGATGGTGCCGCTCAGGCCGTTGAGGCCCTGGGTGAGGTCGCCGCGCGCGGCGGTGAGGGCGGCCGCGCTGGGGGTGGGGGCGGCGGTGGCCTGCACCAGCGCCTCGACGCCGCGGCGGAACCGGTCGAGCGCGCCGAGCAGGCTGCTGCTGAGGGTGCGGCTGGCGGTGTCGTCGACGGCCCGCTGCAGGTTGTCGGTGAGCCGGTTGACGGCGAGCTCGGTGCCGGCGGTGGCCGCCGCGAGGCCGGTGCCGACCTGCGTCTTGACGATGCCGGAGGGCAGGTTGGGCAGCACCAGCGCGAGGTCGGAGGCGCGGGTGCCGTAGACGATGGCCTCCGGCAGGTCGACGGCGACGGCCTGCTGCAGGTGGGAGATGTCGCTGTCGGGGTCGCGGTCGAGGCCCGAGTTGTCGCGGACGGCGTCGAACAGCGCGAGCAGCAGGTCGGTGCTCTCCAGGTGTGCCTGGAGGGTCTGGGCCGGGTCGCCGGCGGGGGCCTCGGCGAGGCCGGTGATGGTGCGGCGCAGGCCCGCCCACCGCTCGCGGGTGCCGAGGTCGGCGCCGAGCTGCTGGTCGGCCTCGGTGACGGCGGCGACGGCCTGGTCGAGGGCGGGCGACGTGGCGCCGCGGCCCTGCAGGGCGGTGCTCTGCACGTCGGTGAGCGCCGTGAGCAGCGGCATCAGCCGGGTGATGTATGTGATCGCGTCGCGCTCGCCGCGGGACTGGTCGAGGTCGTCGGCGGTCGCCTGCCGCAGCTGCAGGAACAGCATGCCGGTCGGGACGAGCAGGGCCACCACCACGAGAGCCGCGAGAGCGGAGCGAACCCGGCCCCGCCGGTCCTCCACCGTGCCTGACATGTGCCTGCCTCCGCCGAATCGCACATTCTGTGCCCCGATCGGCGATCACCCACAGTGACCGCGTCGCGCACCGATCCGAGTCAATCTATCCGAGAAAGATTCTCGGCGGCCCCTTTCCGACGGCCCAACTTTGCCCGGCTGAACGGACGAGTCGGCTTTCGTCCGTCCCGGCTATGGACGCGGGCGCGGGTGGCGCTCAACTGCCGCTCCGTCCGCCGCGGACGCCGGTGCGCGGAGGCTTCGTCTCCACAGTAGATGGTGGGGAAAGGCTCATCCCGACGTGCGATCGGCCGATCACCGCGGCGGGCCGGCGGGTGTGCCCGATCCACCCTGGACGGATGTCCGGCCCGTCACCGAACGTGCGGGTAACACTGCACAGCGCTGCAGGGTGTGCGCAGAGTGATCGTACGACTACGATCTAGCGTCCGATATGTACGGGAAATCAGAGCCGGGCGAGCGCGCGGCGCAGCGGATCCAGGCCGAGCGACCCCAGATCGAGGGCCTGGCGGTGGAACGCCTTGAGGTCGAAATCGGCGCCCTTGCGGGCCTTTGCGTCGTCTCGCGCCTGCAACCAGATGCGCTCGCCGACCTTGTACGACGGCGCCTGCCCCGGCCACCCCAGGTAACGGTTCAGCTCGAACCGCAGGAACTCGTCGGGCATGCGGCAGTGCGCCCGCAGGAACTCCCAGCCCAGCTCGGGCGTCCACCGCTCGCCCGGCCGGAAGCCGAACGGGTTGTCGCGCGGGATCTCCAGCTCCAGGTGCATGCCGATGTCGACGATGACCCGCGCCGCGCGCATCGACTGCCCGTCGAGCATGCCGAGCCGGTTGCCCGGGTCGGTCAGGTAACCCAGGTCGTCCATGAGCCGCTCGGCGTACAGCGCCCAGCCCTCGCCGTGCCCCGAGCACCACGCGAGCAGCCGCTGCCAGCGGTTCAGCGACTCCGCGCGCACCTGCGTCTGGCCCACCTGGAGGTGATGGCCGGGCACGCCCTCGTGGTAGACCGTCGTCACCTCGCGCCAGGTGGAGAACTCGGTGATGCCCTCCGGCACCGCCCACCACATGCGGCCGGGCCGGCTGAAGTCCTCGCTCGGGCCGGTGTAGTAGATGCCGCCGTCGCTGGTCGGGGCCAGGCAGCACTCGATGCGGCGCACCTGCTCCGGGATGTCGAAGTGGGTGCCGTTCAGCTCGCTGACCGCGTTCTCCGCGAGCTGCTGCATCCAGTCGCGGAACGCCTCCTTGCCCTGGATCTGCCGGGCCGGGTCGGCGTCCAGCGCGGCCACCGCGTCGTCGATGCTCGCGCCCGGGCCGACGATGTCCGCCGCCACCGCGCGCATCTGCGCCTCGAGCCGGGCCAGCTCGTCGAAGCCCCACGCGTACGTCTCGTCCAGGTCGACGGTCGCGCCGAGGAAGTAGCGCGACGCCAGCTCGTAGCGCTCGCGCCCGGCGGCCTGCTTCTCCCGGCCGCGCGGCGCCAGCTCGTCGCGCAGGAACTGGCCGAACGCGGCCGTGGCCGCCGTCGCCGCGGCCGCCGAGCGGCGCAGGTCGGCCGCCAGCGCGCCCTGGGCGGTGAGCCGGCCGGTCAGCGCGTGGAAGAAGTCGTCGCGCGCCGGGTCGGTCCACGCGTCGCACTGCTCGGCCACGGCCGCCAGCTGGGCGCGGGCGCTGACGTGGCCCCGGTCGGCGTACTCGACGAGCGTGCGCCGGTACTGGTCGAGGGCGCGCGGCACCTGGCCCAGCCGGGCCGCGATGTTCGCCACGGCCTCCTCGCCGTCGGTGGGCATCAGGTCGAAGACCATGCGGACGCTGTGCAGGGCGCTGGAGATGACGTTGACGTCGCTCGCCGTCATGCCGGCCTCGTGCCGGGCCAGCTCCAGGCCCAGCCGCTCCGTCATCGCCTCCTGCGCGACCCGCTCGTCCTCGGACTCCGGCGTGACCGCTTCGAGCTCCGTCAGCGTGCGGCGCACCAGGCCGGCCTGCGCCTCGTACCCCTCCGGCGACAGGTCGTCGATCGTGTCGTCGTAGCCGGCGATGCCGACGTAGGTGGCGCCGGTCGGGCTCAGCGGCGCCCATTCCGCGACGTAGCGGTTGGCGAGGTCATCGATGCGTCCCACGCGACGAGACCCTACGCGAGCCGGTCGTCCGGCCGCGCCCCGAAACGCGGCCGGAAACCGGCGGACGCTGGCGGGAAAACCCGGCGACAGCCACCGCCGCGGGCGGCAGAGTGTCAGGGGTGAGCACCCAGACCACCCCTGACCGGGCCGATCTCCGCGCGTGGCTGCCCGCGTTCCTGACCCTGGCCCTGATCTGGGGCACGAGCTTCCTGTTCATCAAGGTCGGCGTGCGCGAGCTGCCGCCGCTGTGGCTGACCTTCGGCCGCGTCGCCGCCGGGGCGCTCACCCTGCTCGCCGTGCTCGCGGTCAGCCGCGAGCGGCTGCCGCGCGACCCCCGGCTCTGGGGCCACCTCGTGGTCGTCGCCGCCGTCGGCGTCGTCGTGCCGTTCACGCTGTTCGGCTACGGCGAGGAGCGGGTGTCCAGCGTGCTCGCCGGCATCTGGAACGCCGCCACCCCGCTCGTCGCCCTGCCGCTGGCCGTCGTGGCGTTCCGCACCGAGCGGATGACCACCCGCCGCGCCGCCGGGCTGGCCGTCGGGTTCGCCGGCGTGCTGGTGGTGCTCGGCGTGTGGCGCGACCTCGGTGGCGCCCAGCTCACCGGCCAGCTCATGTGCTTCGGCGCGGCCATGTGCTACGCCGTCGCCATCCCGTACCAGAAGCGGTTCGTCGCCGGCCGCCGCGAGAGCGGCGCCGCCATCGTGACCGCCCAGCTGCTCGTCGCCACCGCCCAGCTGGCGATCGCCGCGCCGCTCGTCGCGGGTGCGCCGCCGAACCCGGCCGGGCTGAGCGCGCCCGTCGTGGTGAGCGTGCTGCTGCTCGGCGCGCTCGGCACCGGCGTCGCCTTCCTGCTCAACTTCCGGGTCATCCGGGTCGCCGGCGCCAGCACCTCGTCGTCGGTCACCTACCTCATGCCGATCGTCGCCACGGTCGTCGGCGTCACCGTGCTCGGCGAGGCGCTGGTGTGGAACCAGCCGGTCGGGGTGGTGGTCGTGCTGCTCGGCGTGGCCGTCTCGCAGGGCCTGCTGACCCGGCGGGCGGCGGTGCCGGTCAGTGCCGCGACGACGCCGGCGGCGGCGCCGCAGCCAGCCGCACGGTGAACGTCGTGCCCTCGCCGACCACGCTGGCCACGTCGATGCGGCCGCCGTGGTCGGTGACGATCCGGTGCGCGATCGTCAGGCCCAGCCCCGAGCCGCCGGTCGCGCGCTGACGGGTCTTGTCCGCCCGCCAGAACCGGTCGAACACCCGCGGCAGGTCCGCCGCGGCGATGCCCGCACCCGTGTCCGCCACCGCCAGCAGCGCCCGGTCGCCGTCGCGGACGGCGCGCACGCTGACCCGGCCGCCCGCGCCGGTGTGCCGGATCGCGTTGGTGAGCAGGTTACCCAGCACCTGGCGCAGCCGGTCCGGGTCGGCCTCCACCCACACCTCGGCGGGCGCCTCGACGGTCAGCACCACGTTCGCCTCCGCCGCCACCGCCCGGTGCACGGTCGCGCTGAACGCGGCCAGCTCCGCCAGGTCCACCGGCGAGCGCGCGTAGTGCAGGGTGCCCGCCTCGGCCAGCGCCAGCACCTGAAGGTCGTCGAGGATCCGCCGCTGCAGCAGCGTCTCCTCGTGCAGGCTGGCGAACAGCTCGCGGCTCGGCTCCACCACCCCGTCCTGGAGCCCCTCCAGGTAGCCGCGCAGGTTCGACAGCGGGGTGCGCAGCTCGTGCGCCACGTCCGCGACCAGCAGCCGCTGCCGCTCCTCGCTGCGCTGCAACGCCTCCGCCATCCGGTTGAACGAGCGCGACAGCTGCGCCAGGTCGTCGGAGCCGACGGTCGGCACCCGCGCGTCCCGGTCGCCGTCGGCGAGCCGCTGCGACGCCGCCGTCAGCCGGTTCACCGGCCGGCTCACCCGCCGGGCCACCACCGCCGTCCCGGCCACCGCCACGACGACCAGGCCGGCCAGCCCGAGCGCGGCCGACGGGTCGAGGCTGCGCAGCCCCGGGCTCTCGAACCCGCCGAGGAACATCCGCAGCGGGTGCAGGCCGCTCGCGGAGATGCGCGCCGCGAACGCCCGGCTCATGCACTGCGACCGGTCGGCGACGAAGGGGCCCGTGCACGCCTCGAACGCGTCGCGGTCCCGTCCGTCGCTCTGCAGCACCTGCCGGGCCGCGGACTCCACGCACGGCCCGCCGGCGGCGATCTGCGCGGTGCTCAGGTACGGCGACGCGGTCAGCGGCAGCGCGGCCTGCGGGTCGTCGCCGAGGCACTCGCGGGCCAGCAGCGCGGCGCGGTACTGGTTCACCTGCTTCAGCGCCATCCTCGCCGGGTTGAGGTCGCGCCTCGGCACGGGCCCGCCCAGCGGCGTGGTGAACAGCGTGGCCGGGGTGACGCCCCACGGGACGGCCGGCGCGGGCCCACCGGCGGGCCCGGCGGGCGGCCCGGCGGCGGGATCGCCCTGCAACTCGCCGCGGATGAGCGGGTCGAGCGGCGGGCGCGGGTCGATCGTGGTCGGGACCGGCGCGACCGCCCGGGCCCGCCGGCCGGCGAGGTGGTCGGTGTCGACGACAACCGAGTCGTCGAACGTGGACTCCAGCCGGATGCGCAGCCCGGTGCGCTCGGACAGCGCGGCCGTGAGCGCGGCGACGCCGGTCCACTCCCCGTGGGTCAGCCCGTACCGGGCCAGCTCGTCGACGATCTGCGGTCGGTGCCGGTCCGCGGCGCTCTGGGTGCGCTCGTACTCGCGCGCCGCCAGGCTCAGGGTGAGGAACCAGGTCATCCCGATGGCGGTCAGCGCCACGACGACCACCAGCAGGAACACCCGGACCCGGAAGGTCACCGCTCGGCCATCCGGTAACCGCGCCCGTAGACCGTCTGCACGTACACCGGGTCGGCCGGGTCGGCCTCGATCTTGCGGCGCAGGTTGACCACGTGCGCGTCCACGGTGCGCGCGGACACGTCGTGGTCGAAGCCGAACGTGCGGTCCATGATCTGCGCCCGGGTGAACACCCGGCCCGGCTCGCCCGCCAGCAGCTCCAGGATGCCGAACTCCTTCGCCGTCAGCGCCACCGGCGCGCCGTCCACCCGCACCTCGTAGCGCTGCGGGTCGATCTCCAGCCCGCCGACGCGCAGCACCGGCGGGGCGGCCTCGGCGCGGCCCGTGCGGCGCAGCAGGGCGCGCACCCGGGCGGTCAGCTCGCGCGGGCTGACCGGTTTCGTCAGATAATCGTCGGCGCCGATGTCGAGGCCGAGCAACATGTCGTTCTCGGACGTCCGGGCGGTGACCAGAAGAATGGCGACGTCCGACTCGCGGCGAATGATGCGGCACACGTCCAGGCCGTCGGTCAGCGGCATCATCACGTCGAGCACGAGCAGATCCGGCCGGCGGGCGCGGGCCTGCTCCAGCGCGGCCCGGCCGTCGCCCACCGTGAGCACCTGATGGCCCTCACGCTCCAGGTACAGCCTGATGAGCTGCGCGTGCTTCGGATCGTCGTCGGCGACGAGGATGCGGGCGGTCACTCCCGGCATGGTGCCACCCGCCGTCGAACCCGATCAACGGCGATTGTGAGATTCCCGTGAAGAACTCCCCAGAAAGTGCCACGAGTATCGCGGAAACCAATTCCGCGCGCTTTCCCCACAGCTTCTTCACATCGACCGTCCTACGTTCTCGCCACACCACGAGAAACGGGGAGGCCCGCGATGTGCGGTCTGAGCGTCTTCATCAGTACGCTGCCCACGACCGGGCTGCCCGACGCCGCGTCGGCGCAGGCCTTCGCCGCGGCGCTGAGCACCATCCGGCACCGCGGACCCGACGACACCCGCATCGAGTACGGGCCCGGCGTCGCCTTCGGCTTCCAGCGCCTGGCGATCATCGACCTCGAGGAGAGCACCCAGCCCGCCCACTACCCGCCGGACGGACCGGAGCAGGGCCGCTGGACCGTGGTGTTCAACGGCGAGATCTACAACTACCGCGAGCTGCGCGCCGAGCTGGCCCGCGACCACGGCGCCACGTTCGCCACCCACGGCGATACCGAGGTGCTGGCCGCGGCGTTCCACGTGTGGGGCCCGGCGGCGCTGCCCCGGCTGCGCGGCATGTTCGCGTTCGTGGCGTACGACCACAGCACCGGCACCGTGCACGCCGCCCGCGACGCGTTCGGCATCAAGCCCCTGTACACGCTGCTCACCCCCGACGGGCTGTTCCTCGCCAGCGAGAAGAAGGTGCTCTCGGGCTTCGCCGACGAGGCGGCCGGCGTCGACCCCGACGCTCTGGCGCACTACCTGACCCTGCAGTACGTGCCCGAGCCGTTCACCCTGCACCGGCAGATCCGCCGCCTGGAGCCCGGCCGCCGGCTCACCTGGAGCCCCGGCGGCGAGCCGCGCGTCGAGCGGTGGTTCCGCCCCGACCTGCGCCCGGCCGCGACCACGCCCGAGCGGGCGCAGGGGCTCATCCGGGACGCGCTGCGCGACAGCGTCCGCGCCCACCTGGTCGCCGACGTGCCGGTGGGGGCGTTCCTGTCCAGCGGCATCGACTCGTCCGCGGTGGTGGCCCTGGCCAGCGAGGTCGACCCGGACATCCACGCGTTCACGGCCGGGTTCGGCGAGGCCGGCTACTCCGAGATCGAGATCGCCCAGGACACCGCCCAGCAGCTCGGCGTGCGGCTCACCCCGACCGTGGTGACCGACGCCGACGTGCTGCGCGAGCTGCCCCGGATCGCCTGGTACCTGGACGACCCCGTCGCCGACCCGTCGCTGATCCCACTGTGGTTCCTGGCCCGCACCGCGTCGCGGCACGTCACCGTCGTGCTGTCCGGCGAGGGTTCCGACGAGCTGTTCGGCGGCTACCGCATCTACCGCGAGCCGGCGTCGCTGGCGGCGCTCGACCGGCTGCCCGCGCCGATGAAGCGCGGCCTGCACGCCCTCGCCGAGGTCATGCCGGAGGGGGTGCGCGGCCGCAGCTTCCTGCAGCGCGGCACCACCCCGATCGAGGAGCGCTACTACGGCAACGCGCGCATCTTCTCCCCGGCCGAGAAGGCCGCGCTGATGCGCTTCGAGGCCGCCCCGCACACCGCCGTCACCGCGCCCGTGTACGCCGAGGCGGAGGCGCTCGACCCGGCCGCCACCATGCAGTACGTCGACCTGGCCACCTGGCTGCCCGGCGACATCCTCACCAAGGCGGACCGCATGTCGATGGCGCACTCGCTGGAGCTGCGGGTGCCGTTCCTCGACCGTGTCGTGTACGCGGCCGCCGCGTCCCTGCCGACGGAGCTGAAGCTGCCACGCGGCTCGGTGGACACCAAGGTGGTGCTGCGCCGGGCGATGGCGGGCATCGTCCCGGACTCGGTGCTGCACCGCGCCAAGCTGGGCTTCCCCACGCCGACCCGGGTGTGGCTGCGCGGCGAGATCGGCGAGTGGGCCGATGACCTGCTGGCCACGTCGCCGACCCGCGACCTGCTCGACCTGGAGTACGCCCGCGGCCTGCTCGCCGCCCACCGGGCCGGGGTCGCCGACCACTCCCGCAAGGTGTGGACGGTCGTCATGTTCTGCCTGTGGCACGCGGTCTCGGTGGAGCGCTCGATCGCCGTCGGGCACGCCCCGGAGGTGGGCCTCGCGGCCTAGCCGTGCGCGGCCGCCCAGGCGACCAGGTCGTCGGCGGGCAGGGTGTTGAGGATGCGCTCGGCCGGCACCCCGCACAGCGCGGCCCGCTCGCAGCCGTTGTCCTGCCACGACAGCTGGCCGGGGGCGTGCGCGTCGGTGTCGATGACGAACCGGCAGCCCGCCTCCAGCGCCAGCCGCAGCAGCCGCTTCGGCGGGTCGAGCCGCTCGGGCCGCGAGTTGATCTCCACGGCCTTGTCGTGCTCGGCGCACGCGGCGAACACGGCGGCGGCGTCGAAGTCGCTCGGCGGGCGGGTGCGGCCGCCCCGGTGCGCCCGGTCGGCCCCGGCGGTCAGCTTGCGGCCGGTGCAGTGGCCGAGGATGTCCAGGTGCGGGTTCTCGATGGCCCGCAGCATCCGCCGGGTCATCCGGGCCGAGTCGTCGCGCAGCTTGCTGTGCACCGAGCCGACCACCACGTCCAGCCGGGCGAGCAGGTCGTCGTCCTGGTCGAGGCTGCCGTCCTCGTTGATGTCGACCTCGATGCCGGTCAGGATGCGGAAGCCGTCGGGCAGGGCGGCGTTCAGCGCCTCGACGTGGTCGAGCTGCTTGCGCAGCCGGTCGGCGGTGAGCCCGCGGGCCACCGTCAGCCGGGGCGAGTGGTCGGTCAGCACCATGTACTCGTGGCCCAGCTCGACCGCCGCGAGCGCCATCTCCTCGATCGGGGAGCCGCCGTCCGACCAGTCGGAGTGCAGGTGGCAGTCGCCCCTGAGCGCGGCGCGCAGGGCGGCCGCCTCCTCGCCCAGGTCGCGGCCCGCGGTGTCGTTCAGCCGGCGCAGGTAGACGGGCTCCTCGCCGCGCAGCGACTCGGCGATGCACCGGGCGGTGACGTCGCCGACGCCGGACAGCTTGGTCAGGGTGCCGTTGCCGGCGCGCTCGGCCACCTCGGCCGGGTCGAGCCTGCCGATGGCCGCGGCCGCCGAGCGGAACGAGCGCACCCGGTACGTCGACTCGTTCGCCCGTTCCAGCAGGAAGGCGATGCGGCGCAGGTCGGCGGTGGGTTCCCGGGCGGTCATGGGGCACAGGTTAGTGCGACCGGGAGACGTCCGGCCCCCGGTCGGGCGAGGATCGGGGGATGCGGCGTGCGGGGCGGGTGGGCGCATCGGCGGCGGCCGGCGTTCCGGTGGAGCCGGACGAGGCCCCCGAGCTGTGGGCGCTGACCACCGGCCTGGCCGCCGAGGCCGGCGCCCGCGCCCCGGGCGAGCTGCGGCTGGTCGCCGAGCCGACCGTCGCCGTCACCGCGGGCGCCCGGCGGCTGTCCCTGGGCCTGCCGCTCCTGCCCGTGCTGAGCGCCGGCCGGCTGCGCGCGGTGCTGGCGCACGAGTTCCGGCACCGCCCCCGGCCGGCGATCCTGCGCGCCGTCGGCCGGTTCGGCCCGCGTCGGCCGGTGGCGGTGGCGCCGCCCGAGCTGCCCCGCGTCGCCGCGGCCTGGGCCCGCTTCCTCGACGAACACCTGCGTCCGGGCTCGGCGACGGGCTGCGTGCCCGACGACGTGTCCGGCGGCTTCCGGCACTTCCTCGCCGCCCGCGGCGAGCCGGCGGACGACCACCCGGCGGTCGAGCTGCTTCCCGACCCGGCCGGGTGGGAGCGCGCCCTGTGGCCGGACGCCCGCCCGGTGAGCTGGGACGAGTTCGCCACCGCTGCGGTCGCGGCCGGGCAGCAGCGGCTGGCCGACGGGGTGTTCCGCGCGGTCGCCCGGCGCACCGGCCGCCCCGTGCAGCCCGGCATCGGCCTGGCCGAGCTGCTCGACCTGGTGGCGGCCGGCCGGCTCGGCGAGGTCGCCGCCGAGGTGCTGCCGGACGTGCCGCGCGACGAGGCGGCGCAGCGGTTCGCCGACCCGATGACGCAGATCCTGGAGCTGGCCGCCGTCCGGTCGCAGGTGGCGCACCGCCGGCACGCGTGGACCGGCCCGGCGCCGCTAATGGACCGCGCCGGCCACCCGCTGGACCTGGCGGGGACCGGCCGCCTGGCGTGCGCCCCGTGGACCCTCGGCGAGGCCCGCGACCGGCTCGCCGTCCTCGGCGTCAACCTGTGGCACACCGGCCTGGTCGAGGCCCACCCCGGCGCGGCGGGCGCCGGCGTGCTGGCCGCGATGACCCTGGACGTGGCCGGGGCGCGCACCGACGTCGTGCTGCTCGACCAGGGCTTCGTGCTCGCGCCGGCCGACACCGGCGGCGGGCGGGACCGGCTGCGCGCCCTGGTCGGGTCGGCGTCCGGCGACGAGCTGGCACAGCGGCACGCGTTCGTGCCGTTCGCCGACGTCGAGGGCGGCACCACCGGCCGGCTGCGCGCCGTGCGGGCCCGGCTGGCGCTGCGCGGCGGCGGCACGATGGTGCTGCGCGAGCGCCTCGGCGGCGCGGCGACCCTCGACGCCACGAGCCGCGACGAGTTCAAAGGCGCCCTGCGCGCCCTCACCCGCAGGCGCTCGGGCCGCCACGGCCGCTAGCGTGGCGGCGTGCGGACGATCGATTGGGTGGACGGCGCGGTCGAGATCATCGACCAGACCGCGCTGCCGGACTCCCTGGACGTGCTGCGGCTGACCACGGTCGACGAGCTGGTCGACGCGATCCGGCGGCTCGCCGTGCGCGGCGCGCCCGCCCTGGGCGTGGCGGGGGCGTTCGGGGTGGCCCTGGCGGCCCGGCAGTTCGCGGGCGACCCGGGGGCGCTGGCCGAGGGCGTACACCGGGTGGAGACCGCGCGGCCGACGGCGGTGAACCTGGCCCGCGGCGCCCGGCGGGCGGCGGCGCGGCTGCCCGGGGGGTTCGAGGCGGTCCTCGCCGAGGCCCGCGCGGTGCGCGACGAGGAGATCGCCGCGTCGGCGGCGATGGCGGCGCGCGGCGCGGACCTGGTGGTCGAGCTGTGCGGCGAGCGGCCGCGGATGCTGACCCACTGCAACACCGGCGGGCTGGCCGCGGTGACCGGCGGCACCGCGCTGGGGGTGGTCACCGAGCTGCACCGGCGCGGGCACCTGGCGAGCGTGGTGGCCAGCGAGACCCGGCCGCTGCTGCAGGGGGCCCGGCTGACCGCCTGGGAGCTGGGCCGCGCGGGTGTCGACTTCCGGGTGGCCGTCGACGGCGCCGGGCCGTTCCTGATGGCCCGCGGCGAGGTGGACGCGGTCATCGTCGGCGCGGACCGGATCTGCGCGAACGGCGACACCGTCAACAAGATCGGCACCTACGCGCACGCGCTGGGCGCGCACCGGGCGGGCGTGCCGTTCATCGTGGTGGCGCCCGAGTCGACCATCGACCCGGACACCCCGGACGGCGCGGCCGTCGAGATCGAGGACCGGGCGGCGGGCGAGGTGGTGGCCGGGCTGCCCGCGGCGAACCCGGCCTTCGACGTCACCCCGCACGACCTGATCACGGCGATCGTGACGGACCGCCGGACGATCAGGCCGCCGGCTTCCACGGCGTGACGAAGCCGTTCTCCGGCCAGTTCTCGGCGGCCGCCATCAGCTCGTACGCGGTCGCGCCGTCGACGGTCTCGCGGACGATGTCGGCGTGCCCGGTGTGCCGGGCGGTCTCCTGGACGAGGTGCAGCAGCAGCCACCGCACCGACCAGTTGTCGACGTCCTGCGGGTTCCACGGCAGGCTCTTGTCGACCGGCACGGGGTGGTCGAGGTCGGCCACCTCGGCGAGGAACCGGTCGGTGGCGGCGGCCACCTCGTCGTAGAAGGCGCACAGCTGCTCGTACGTGGCGTCCTCGGCCAGGTCGAAGTGCTGGTCCCACTCGTGCGCGGCGGGGTAGGTGGGCGGGCGCCGGGCGGCCACGTCGATCCAGCCGGCCTCGGTGTGGGCGGCGTGCTGGATGAGCCCGCCGACGCTGAGCGCGCTGGCGCTCGGGGTGGCGCGCAGCTGCTGCGGGGTGAGGCCGTAGCCGGTGAGCTTGAGCTGGAGCCGCATCTGGGTGAGGTAGCTGACGAGACCGTCGCGCTCGTCGGTGACGGGGCGAACCTGACCGGGCATGTCCTGACTCCTTCTCGTCGTGCTGTCAGGAGTCAGCCTAGGAGCCGTTGCGGCCAGTTTCCGGCCTCAATCGGCGGGCAGCACCGCGGTGATCGTCCGGTGGTCGGCCGAGACCGCCGTGACCCACCCGCCGGCCCGGCCGAGCCGGCGCAGCACGTCCGCGCGGGCCGGCAGGTCGCGCTGCTCGCCCGCCCGCGGCGGCCAGGCCAGCCGGGCCGCGTTGCCGTCGTGCAACCACGGCTGTAGTGCCGTGACCGGGTCGGCCTCGGCCAGCCGGGCCCGCGCCTCGGTCAGGCTTCTGATCACCTCGTCCAGCGCCGGGCCGACCGCGCCGGCGTTGCCGCCGCACATCGCGGCGACCAGCTCGGGCCGGGTGGCCGCGACCCGGGTGCCGTCGCGGAAGGACCCCGCGCCGAGCGTCGCGGCGAGCGGCTCGCCGGCGGCCGCCGCCGCGAGGGCGGTGGCCAGCAGGTGGGGTACGTGGGACACGGTCGCCACCGCCCGGTCGTGGTCGGCCGCCGTGGCCGGCACCGCCCGCGCCCCGAGCCCGGTGACCAGGGCGGCCAGCGTCAGCCAGTCCGCGGTGGCCGTCTCCTCCTCCAGGCACAGCACCCAGGCCGCGCCCTCGAACAGCGCCGGGTCGGCCGCCCCGAAGCCGGACGTCTCCTTGCCCGCCATCGGGTGCCCGCCGACGAAGCGCCGGCCGCCCACCAGGTCCCGGACCGGCCCCTTGACCGACGTGACGTCCGTGAGCAGCCCGCGGAAGCCGCCCAGCTCGCCCAGCACGCCGGCCACGGCGGGCAGCGGGACGGCCAGCACGGCCAGGTCGGCCGTCGCCACCGCGTCCTTCACGCTGCCGGCGATCTGCCAGCGCCGCCCGGCCGGGGCGAGGGCGGCGGCGGTGCGCGCCGTGGCCCGGGTGGCCGGGTCGGCGTCGAAGCCCAGCACGGCGTGCCCGGCCGCGGACAGCGCCCGCAGCAGTGAGCCGCCGATGAGGCCGAGTCCCAGCACCGCGATGTTCACGCGGCTGACTCTCGCACACCGGACGCGCTCGCCCGTACGGCCACAATCGGTTCCGCCGAACTTACGTCCGGTTTTAGACCGTTTCGACACTGGTCTGAGGGGAAGGCGGCGGTTACCGTGATGCGGTGATTCCGGACAAGATGCGCCAATTCCTCTCCAGCGGTGCCAAGCGGGCCGTGCTGACCGTGGGCATGGGTGGCATTCTGTGCGCCGCCGCCGTGCCCGCCATCGCGGTCGTGTCGTCGACCCCCAACACGACGCCGTCGTTCAACGGCACCGTGCTGGCGACGGTCTACAGCGGCACCACCCTCTACGTCGCCGGTGACTTCACCGCCGCCATCGTCAACGGCAAGCAGGTGGCCCGCACCCGGTTCGCCGCGGTCAACGCCAAGACCGGCGCCCTGCTGCCCTGGGCGCCCCGCGCCGACGCCCGCGTCAAGGCGCTCGCCGTCAGCAACGGCTCCGTCTACGCCGCCGGCGACTTCGGCCTCGTCAACGGCCAGAAGCGCGACAGCCTCGCCCGGCTCGACGCCGCCTCCGGCGCGCTGCACAGCACGTTCAAGCACAGCATCGGCGGCAAGCCGTACGCGCTCGCCGCCGGCAACGGCCGCCTCTACCTCGGCGGCGCCATCACCAGCGTCAACGGCCAGACCCGCACCCGCCTCGCCGCGTTCAACCTCAGCACCGGCGCCCTCGACGGCACCTGGAGGCCCGCCGCGGACGACCAGGTCGAGGCGCTCACCGTCGCCGGCAGCCGGGTGTACGTGGGCGGCAAGTTCCACGCCATCGCCGGCGTGCGCGGCTACGACCGGCTCGCCGCGCTGAACTACAGCACCGGCAAGGTCGACACCGGCTTCAAGTCCCGCGCCACCTACATCGCGTACGGCATCGCCGTCACCAGCACCGGCGTCTACGCCGTGCACGGCGGCCAGGGCGGCCGGGCCACCGCGTACACCACGTCCGGCGGCCAGCGCTGGACCGCCACGTTCGACGGCGACGGCCAGGCCATCGTCGCGGTCGGCGACACCGTCTACGTCGGCGGCCACTTCGACAAGGCGTGCCGCTCGGCCCGCACCGGCGCCCAGGGCGTCTGCCTCGACGGCGCCGACGTGCGCGTCAAGCTCGCCGCGTTCAACAACAGCACCGGCAAGCTGCTGCCCTGGACCGCCCACGGCAACGGCGTCGAGGGTGTGCTGACCATGGCCACCCTCGGCGGCAAGGTCGCCGCGGGCGGCGCGTTCACCACCATCAACGGCAAGTCGCAGAAGCGCCTGGTCCAGTTCGGCTGACCCGTACCCGGTCAACCAGGGGCGTCTCCTCGCGGAGGCGCCCCTGTCGTCGTCATGCGGTGCAGTCGTTGGCCCGCGCCCAGTCGGCCGCCGCCTTCGCCGCGCTGCGCGACCCGCCCGCGCGCCACGAGTCCAGGTACGGCTTGGGCCAGATCACGCCCCGGCGCACCTTCCAGTCGCCCGTGCGCGCGCACGGCGGCGAGATGCCGAAGTGCAGGTGGCAGACGTCGTTCGCGTTGCCCGTCCGGCCCACCGCGCCGATCCGCTGGCCCGCCCGCACCCGCACCCCGGCGTCGATGCCGGCCGTGATGCGGCTCAGGTGCGAGCCGTAGTAGCGCACGCCGTCGTCGCCGAGCACCGACACCGACAGCCCGCCGTTGAGCGGCCCGTCCGGCCGGCCCTTCACGTACCGGTCGGTGCGGCTGACCTCCAGGACCACCCCGTCGACGTTCGCCACCACCGGCGCACCGCAGCGCGCGAACAGGTCCGTCGCCGGGTACTTGCCGTGCGTGGGGTGGTAGTCGACGTTCGCGCCGGGCACCGGGAAGGCGAACGCGGGCTGCCGCTTCGGCTTCTCCGCTCCGGCGCTCGGGCTCGGCGCGGCGCTCGGGTCCGCTGCGGCGCTCGGTCCTGCTGTGGCGCTCGTTGCCGGCGCCGTCGTCCCCGGGGTGGCCGTCGGCACCGCCCACGTGGTCTCCGTGCCCTCGGCCGGGCCGTTGCCGCAGCCGGCCGCCAGCCCCGCGGTCAGGCCCGCGGCGACCAGCCGCAACGACATCGTCAGCAACGGGGGCACCGGGCAATGGTGACAGAAACCGGCGAGGACGCCCGCGCCGGTACTGTGGGTGCATGCCGGAGCACCAGGAGACCTGGACGGGCCCCGCGTCACCGCCGCCGGGCTGGCTCCCGCCCGCCGGTCAGCCGGCTCGCCCCCCGTCCGGCCTCGTCCCCAGCTTCGCCGGGCCGCCCCGCCCCACCTGGCGCGAACCGTTCCGGGTCACCGCCGGCCCGCTGCTCGCCGGGCTGGGCGGCTCGGTGCTGTGGCTCGCCCTGATCGGCCTGCTCGCCCGCGACCTGCGCGGCTACGCCTGGCTCACTCTGCTCGCCGCCCTCGTCGCCTGGGGCGTCGCCGTGGTCCTCGCCCGGCTCGGCGACCGCGGCGCCGCCGTCGGCGCCGCCATCGGCACCGGCGCCGGCTGGTCCGTCGCCGCCATCGCCGTCGCCGTCCGCTGGTCCACGACGGGCGACTGGCCGATGTGGTGAATGTCCGCCTCTGCGTGCCGTGCCCTGCACCGACAGTGTCCTGCTGACTGCGGAGCGCACCCGCTCTTGACGAACCTGGGCCGAATAGGCATGGTCGGCCCCATGGCCTGGTATCCGCAGCGTCTCGACCCCGACCGCCGACGGCGTCGCCTGCAGCTCCTAGCCGCCCTGTCCGACGCCAAGACCGCCCGCGAGCGGTCCCAGCCGGAACGGCTGCGCGGAGCACGCCTGCGCGAACTGATCGACCACCGCCGCCGCCTCACCCACTGACCTACTCCCGGGTCAGCCCCGGCGGCACCGCGTCCTCGCCCGGCAGCACCCGCCGGGCGTTGGCCGCCGGTTGGCGCACCAGCGCATCCACCACCGCCGCCGGCCCGCCGACGCACGTCCACGTGTCGTCCCACAACGCCGACACCAGCCACGACCGGTCGGCCGGGAAGAACAGGTCGGGCAGCGCCCCGTCGCCGCGCATGTGCCCCGTCCGCCAGGACAGCGCCTGCTCCGGCCCGGCCCGCACCAGCACGTACGGCCAGTCCCAGTACAGGCGCACCCGCGGCGCGTCCGGGAACACCACGTCGTGCGCCCCCGTCTCCAGGAACCCCAGCCACCACGGCTGCGGCCGGGTGCAGGCGTCGAGCACCCGGACGACGGCCCGCTCGTGCACCCCCACGTCCGCCCCGTCCGGCAGGTGGAACGTCGCGTACGCCTCGAACACCGGCGGGACGGCCGCCGCGACCGTGAGCCCCATGTCGCTGTACCCGGCGAGCACCCCGGCGTCGGCGAGGGTCCCGATCCGCCACGCCCGCCCGTCCTTCACGACCTCCACGCGCGCCCTCCCGCCCCTCCGCACCATCGTCCCCCGCCCCCGGGGGAAAACTTGCCCGTCCGAGGTGTGCGCCGCCCGTCGCGTGGCAATCATCGGCGTGGTGGTTCTTCTGGGGCGTGGCGCGGTTGTCTCGCCGTGCCACCGACTACCGTTTCCGCGTACCTACTGAGTGGCGAATGGCCCGTGGGGGGACCATGTCGAACTTCGCTGCCGCCGCAGCCCGCGGGAAGAACGGCTGGACCGCGTCCGAGGTCGACCTGACAGGGGTCGCCGACGTCGACGAGGTGGTCGATCGACTCCGGGACGTCGAGCCGGATGCGGACCTGTCCTTGCTGTTCGTCGAGTCCGACGACCAGTACCTCGTCGTGCTGCGCCTGGACGAGGGTGAGGACCTGCGGGTCTTCGGCTCCGACTCGGCGTTCGCCGACGAGTCCCGCCTCGGCGCGCTCCTGCTCGGCGACATCGAGGCGCCCGCCCTCGAGATCGACGCCCTCGACGCCGGCCCCGGCGACGACGACGATGACGAGGACGACCGCCCCGCGGCCGACCCCGACGCCGACCCGGTGGGCGACGCCGACCTCCTCGCCGACCTGGGCGTGCCGGGCAGCCGGCTGCTCGGGCTGTGCAGCGCCGAGGGCCTGATGCCCGCGGACGTGACGGCGGAGATCTGCGCCCGCATCGGCTGCGGGGACGAGATGGAAGAGCTGCGCGACTCGTGACGCCCGCCGCGGCCGGCCGGGCCGAGCGGCACGAGGCCTGGATGCGCCGGGCCCTGGCCGTAGCGGCCGGCACGGCCGCGGATGCGCCCGTGGGGGCCGGCGAGGCCGCACCGCCGGAGGCCGCCGGGCCGGACCTTTCTGCCTCCGGCCCCGCCGGGCGCGCCGCGCCGGCCGGGGTCGTACGCTCCGGGCCCGATGGCCCTGCGACCACCGCGGCCGTCCCCTTGGGGCCCGGCGCTGCCGCGCCCACCGCGGCCGTCCCCTTCAGGCCCGGCGCTGCCGCGCCAGCCGCGGCTGGCCCCGCGGCTGGCCCCGCCGCCGGCCCTGCCGCCGGCCCCGCCCGGGCCGATGCGGACGTGCCCGTCGGGGCCGTTCTCTACGGCCCCGACGGCGTCGAGCTCGCCGCCGCCCGCAACGAGCGCGAGCTCACCGGCGACCCCACCGCCCACGCCGAGGTGCTCGTGCTGCGCCGCGCCGCGGCCGCCCTCGGCCGGTGGCGGCTCGACGGGTGCACGCTCGTCGTCACGCTGGAGCCGTGCACGATGTGCGCGGGCGCGCTGGTGCTGGCCCGCGTGGAGGCCGTCGTGTTCGGCGCGTGGGAGCCGAAGACGGGCGCCGCCGGGTCGCTGTGGGACGTGGTGCGCGACCGCCGCCTCAACCACCGCCCGGAGGTCTACGCCGGCGTTCTCGAAGACGAGTGTGCCGCACTCCTGCGCGCCTTCTTCCGCTGATCCACAGCCTGTGGACAACCGTCAGGCGATGGCGGTGTCCAGGCCGATCTCCACCATGCGGGTGAATCCCTGCTCGCGTTCCTGTGCGCCCAGCTTCTCGCCCCGCTTGATGTGGTCGCTGACGGTCAGCACGGTGAGGGCGCGGGCCCGGTGCCGGGCGGCGATCGTGTACAGCGCCGCGGACTCCATCTCGACGGCGAGGATGCCGTAGTCGGCGAGCGAGTCGTACAGGTCGGGGCGGTCGGTGTAGAAGGCGTCGGCGGCCAGGATGGGGCCGACGGTGATGGGGGTGCCGCGCCCGGCGGCGACGTCGACGGCGGTGCGCAGCAGGCCGAAGTCGGCGACGGGCGCGTAGTCGATGAGGCCGTCGAAGCGGACCCGGTTCATGTTGGAGTCCGTCGCCGAGCCGATGGCGGCCACGACGTCGCCGAGCCGCAGCTCGTCGGTGAGTGCCCCGCAGGAGCCGACGCGGATGAGCGTGCGCGCCCCGTACTCGGTGATCAGCTCGTGGGTGTAGATGGCCGCGGACGGCATGCCCATGCCGGACCCCTGGACGGAGACCTCGACGCCCTTCCACCGGCCGGTGAAGCCGAGCATGCCGCGGACCTGCGTGTAGCAGACGGCGTCCTCGAGGAACGTCTCGGCGATCCACTTCGCCCGTAGTGGGTCGCCGGGCATGAGAACCCGCTCGGCGATCTGTCCCTGCTCCGCCCCGATGTGCACGCTCATGGTCCCCGATCCTGCCAGCCCCGTCCGACAACTCTCCGGCGGCGCGTCGGGGAACCCGGCGGCGAGGGCTCGGCGGCGTCGGGTAACGTACCCGTCGGTGGTGTGTCCGAGCGGCCTAAGGAGCACGCCTCGAAAGCGTGTGAGGGTTTACGCCCTCCAAGGGTTCAAATCCCTTCACCACCGCCATCCAGCAGGCGAAACGCCCGGCATCACGCCGGGCGTTTCGTCATTGTGGGGCCCGTCGGCCCGGTCCGGCCCGAGCGGGTGGTCACGCACGATGGGCTGACGGTCTGTTTCGCGGCCCACCGAGTCGGGCATAATGGACATATGTCCCGTAAAGGTATCTCACGCTCAAGCATGCGCCGCCTGCTCGCCGCAGGATTCGCGGTGACCGCGGCGACGGCCCTCGCGGGAACCGCCCAGCCGGCGAGTGCCGCATCCCACCGTTCCTGCACGATCGTCAAGCACTCCAGCACCAGCGGGGTGACCACGATCGGCGGGGGCACGGCCACGGTCGTCGCCGAGGGCCTCAAGCTGACCACCACGCCCTCCGTGAACGCCGACAAGGTGACGTGGAAGACCTCGTTCAAGCCGGTCGCCGCGGGCACCGTGCGCGAGGTCAGCTACGAGACCGTCAAGCAGGACAAGGCGGGCGCCGGCGTCAGCGACAGCGCGCTCCCGGCCTACCACCTGTACGTGCGGACCGCCCAGGGCGACGCGACGCTCGTCTTCGAGCCGTACTTCTACCTGATGTCGATCGGCGCGGGCAGCCCGCAGCGCGGCGTGCGCACCGAGTGGAACGTCCTCGACGGTCCGCTGTGGACGCCGTCCACCACGCTCAAGGGCCTGCCGAAGACGGCGGGCGGGCCGGCGACGCTGACCTTCGCCCAGGTGGCCGCCGCCAACCCGGGGATGACCGTCACCGGGCTCGGCTTCGGTCTCGGCACCTACAACCCGGGTGTCGTCTCGACGCTGGACGAGCAGCGGTTCGCCACCACCAAGAAGTGCACCGAGCACCAGTGGTCCACCGGCTTCAAGAACGGCAGCTGGTGGCCGGGCTGGCTCCGCTGATCCACCTCCGCCACTGATCGACGGCCGGGTCCCATGAGGGACCCGGCCGTCGTCCGTCCGGAACAACTCGCGGCCTTGCCTAGCGCTCGCGGCCGGTCGCGGACCCGGTGCCCCGGCTGGCGGGGGACGCCCGGCATCCGTGGGCGCCGGGCGTCGCACGGTGGGTCAGCCGCCGAGCAGGCGGCCGAGCGTGTCCAGGATGTCGGCGTAGAAGGTGCCCTCGATGTCGCGGAACACCTCGTACGGCTGGCCCGGGCTGCCGAAGAACGGCCGCAGCGTCCAGGCGAGCTGGGTGCCGACGAAGCCGAACAGCAGAATCCAGATGTACAGCAGCGTCATGCTGGCGGGGCGCTGACCCGGCGGCAGCTGGTTCGGGTGCAGCGGTCGCGGCTGGTGCCCCATCGCGGCGAGCCCGGGCGGCAGCGGCTGGCCGGGCACCGGCAGGTGGCCCGGCGCGTGGTGCGGGTGAGCGGGGACCGCGCCCACCGGCACCGGGACCGTCACCGGGGCGCCGTTGGGCGTCGCCGCGGCGGCCGGCACCAGCTCGGTCACCGTCGCCCGCTCCGCCGCGTTCTCCGCCTCCGCGGCCTCCCGCTCCTTCGCCAGGCGCTTGCGTTCGGCGGCGAGGCGCTGCTGCTCCGCCGCCTGCGCGACCTGCATCTGGTGGGCGTTGAACGCCGCCATGCCGGTGGTCAGGAACTTCAGGCCCACCAGCGCCGTCAGCATGAGGATCGCGACGTTCAACAGCTTGAAGAACGCGTAACTCTGGGCGGTGACCAGGAAGAACAGGCTGATCGGCGCGAACGCCAGCGTCAGCACCGACGTGACCGTGATCGTCACCATGATCAGCGTGACCGCCTGCATCACCGACAGGCGCGCGCCGAAGACCAGGTTGAACAGGTAGAGCGTCGGCAGGCAGATGGCGAGGGTGGCCAGGAACAGCAGGGGCAGCTTCACGAACGACGACAGCGCCATCAGCGCGCCGTTCGACGCCCCGAGCACGGCCCCGTAGAGGGCCAGGCTGAGCGCCGAGCTGGCGAGCATGTGCAGCGTGAGGGGCTTGAGGTCGCGCTCCTCGATGATCTGCTGCCAGATGCCGTCCCGGTCGCGCAGCAGCCGCTCGATCACGAGCAGGCCGCCGCCTGTGGGTTGGGTCATGGTGACTCTCCGATGTGGGCCGGATCGCGGGAAGGTCGGCTGAGGATAAGACGCCCGCGCAACAAAGTCGTGGTTCTCGTCACACCACGGTGGCGGCTACCCTGTGCCCGTGACCGACCCCCGGCAGCGTGCGTCCGACGCCGACCGGCAGCGCGTCGTCGCCGCCCTCGAGCGGCACACCGCCGCCGGGCGGCTCACCCTGAGCGAGTACGCGGATCGCGTCGACTCCGTCCTCGCCGCCCGTACCCACGGCGATCTGGGGGCCGTCACCGACGACCTGCCGGCCGAACCCGCGGCCGCCGCCGACCCGCACGCCGAGAACCGGCACCTGCTGGTGGCGTTCCTGCTCGCGGCGCTGGTCGTGGCCGTCCTCGCCGTGCTGCTGGGCCTGCTCCGCTAGCGTCCCCCGGCCGCCGCCCGGGCCGGTTGTCCACAGGGCGGCCGGACGGGGCAGCGCGGGCGCGGCGCATAGGCCATCATCGACCCCAGCGAGGCGGAGCACGCCGTTTCCGCAGCGCCACGACACGGGGTCCCTTCGATGAACCGCACCCGGGTGCGGGCGCTGCACGCTGCGCCGGACGCGCCCTGCCCCCCGTCGTCGCCCGCGCCACCGACCGACACGGGGGAAGAGATGAGACGGGACAGACCATGGCGCGCGACCGCGCGCCGCACCGCCGCCGCGGCGACCGCCGCCGTCGTCCTGACCGGGCTGTTCGAGGTGCCGGCGTACGCCGACGTCACGGTCACGCTCGCCGACCGGGCCCGCTGCGTCGAGCTGCTCCGTGAGGGCGGCCCGTCGGTCTCCCGCGCCGCCCTCGCCGCGCTCGTCGGCACGGACGCCGACCTGGCCGCGTTCCTGAGCACCGGCCTCGCCGAGGCGACGGAGCAGGACTACCGCGCCCAGGCCGAGGAGTTCATGGCCCTCGGCGGGCCGGCCACCAAGGCCGCGGGCCAGGCCGCCATCGCCGCCTCGCCCGCCGCCGTGCGGACGTTCGTCGAGTCGGGGTACGCCCCGCACCTCAACCAGGACCTGCGCATCCGCGTCGGCCAGGTGATGAGCGTCGGGGGCTCCGGCGTGCGGGCCGCGGCCCAGCGGGCGCTCGGCGGCGGCGCCGAGGACGTCGGCACCTTCCTCGCCTTCGAGCTGCCCATCCAGCAGGGCAAGGACGACCGGGTGACGGTCGGCCAGATCATGACGTCCGGCGGCCCGCAGACGAGGGCGGCGGCGCAGGCGGCGCTCAGCGGCACCGACGAGGACGTGCGCGAGTTCCTGCTCACCGGCCAGGAGGTGGCCCGCGCCCGCGACGAGGAGGTCGCCACCCTGACGTCCCTGGTGGAGCGGGCCAAGGAGGCCGGCGCGCTGGCGGCCCAGGAGACCGACGCGGCCGAGGCCGCCGCGAAGCACGCCACCGAGGCCGCCGCGCTCGCGAAGGCCGCGGCCGAGCGGGCCGCGGAGGAGACCCGCAAGGCGAAGGACGACGCGAAGCGGGCGTCGCTGGCCGCCGGCCGCGCCGCCGACGCCAGCGTCCGGGCCGCCGCCGCCGCGCGCACCGCCATCGGCGCCGCCGCCGTGGCGAACAACGCCGCCCGCGCCGCCGCGAACGCGGCCGCCCGCGCCGCCAGCGCCGCGACCCTGGCCGGCAACGCCGCGTCGCGGGCGTGGCGGGCCGCCGGCGCCGCCGCGCTCGACAACAAGCAGGCCCAGGGGGCCCGCGACGCCGCGCGGGCCGCCCGGCTGGTCGCCCAGGGCGCCCGCGACACCGCGGCCGCCGCCCAGGCCGCCGAGACGGCCACCAACCGCGCCGCCGACGCCGCCGTCAAGGCGGCCGACGCGGGTCGCAACGCCGCCTCCGCGGCGCAGGCCACCGCCGACGCCATCGCCCAGTCCGGGGTGGCGGGCGAGGAGGCGGCCCGGGCCAACTACGAGGCCGCCCGCGCCCGCCGCGCCGCCGCCACCGCGACGGCGGCGGCCAACGCCGCCCAGAACTACGCCCGCCGGTCGGCCCTGGCCGCCCGCGACGCCCGGGTCGCGGCGCTCAGCGCCGCGCAGCACGCCGAGCGCGCCGCGGACGCCGCCGAGGACGCCGCGGACCACGCCCGCGACGCCGCGGCCGCCGCCGCGCTGGCCACCCAGCACGCGAACGCCGCCATCACCGCGGCCAACGACGCCACCGCGGCGGCGAACAAGGCCGCCGAGGTCGAGGCCGCCGCCCGCACCGCCGACGCCGAGCGCCTGCGCACCCAGACCGAGGCCAAGGTCGCCGAGGCGACCGCCGCCCGGGAGGCCGAGGAGGCCGAGGAGGCGGAGGCGAACCGGCAGGCCACCGAGTGGGCCGCCGTCGACGGGCAGGTCAAGCAGTGGCTGGCCGAGGCGTCCGCGCCGGGCGCCCCCGCCGCCACCGTGACCGCCAGCGGCCGGAAGGCGGCCGCCCGGCTCATGCTCGACGGCGGTGAGTGGACCGCCGCCGCGGCCCGTGAGGCGCTCGCCGGCACCCCCGACGACCTGCGGGTCTGGCTGTCCACCACCCGGCTGGCGGCCGCCACCCAGGACGACCGGATGCGGGTGCGCGAGCTCGCCGCCACCACCGACAAGCCGGCGCTCAAGGCGGCGGCCGACGCCGCCCTCGGCGCCCCTGCCGCGCAGCTCACCGCGTTCCTTGAGTACCCGTCGTACGCCACGAAGGACCGCGACGACCGCGTCCGGATCGGGCAGATCATGACCGCCGGCGGGTCGGCGACGAAGACCGCGGGGCAGGCCGCCCTCAGCGGCACCGCGGCCGACCGGCAGCAGTTCCTCGAAATCGGCCAGTACATCGCCCGCAAGCACGACGACCGGACCCGGGTGGGCCAGATCATGACGGCCGGTGGCCCCGAGGTGAAGGCCGCCGCCCAGGTGGCGCTGTCCGGCACCCGGCAGATGCTGCGCGACTTCCTCGAGGTGGAGCAGCACCGCGCGCGGCTGCGCGACGAGGAGCAGGCGGCGCACGTCGCCCGGGTGACCGGCCTGGTCGCCGAGGCGCGCGAGGTCGCCGCCAAGGCCCGCGTGGACGCCCAGCGGGCCGCCGAGGCCGCGGCGCGGGCCCGCAAGGCGGAGGCCGAGGCGAAGGAGTACGCCAAGCAGGCCGCCGCGTCCGCGGACGCCGCCATCGGCTACGCGGCGGAGGCCGACCGGCACGCCGACGCGGCGCAGGTGTCGGCGCAGCAGGCGGCCGCCTCCGCCGCCACGGCCCGCACCGCGGCGGCGAGCGCCCGGGCCAGCGCGGCCGCGGCGTCGAGGTCCGCGGCCCAGGCCGACAACGCCAAGGCCCGCGCGATGAACTCGGCCGCCAGCGCCCGCAAGGCGCTGAGCGAGGCGCGGAAGTCGGCCGCCGACGCCGGCAAGGCGGCGAACGAGGCCGCCGTCGAGGGTGCGCTGGCGATGACGGCGTACATGGAGAAGGTCCTCCAGGAGATGATCGCCAACCGCGCCGGGCCGGGCGACGGCCCGTCGCTGCTGACCGACACCCCGGACGACCCGCGGCGGTTCACCAACGAGCTGTTCGGCAACAACTGGCTGGCCCGCAAGCTGGTCGACCAGTGGGGCGGCAGCTGCGTCGAGGCGACGAAGCAGATCATCTGCTACAACGTCGGCACGCCCACGACGGGCTCCGAGACGAACACCGGCCGCACCATGACGGTCGGCGACTACCTGCTCTACCCCGGCACGCCCGAGCAGCTGCGCGAGGAGCTGAGCAAGGAGGCGGGCAAGCGGGCCGAGCTGCGGGCCGCCGGCGTCGACGCCAGCACGTACGGCCCCGACCTGCTCGAACACGAGGCCCGGCACTCCGACCAGTGGAAGTACGCCCCGTTCCCGATCTTCCTGGCGCACTACTACGCCGGCGCCGGGCTGTCCTGGCTGAAGAACAAGGACTACGGCGACTTCAATCCGTTCGAGATCGGCGCCAACCCGTACAAGGGCAACTACTGGCAGTACGGCAAGGAGCCCAAGGTGGACTGGTCCGGGGCCAAGCAGCTCGGCCGGCTGGCCGACCGGACGATCGGCCAGCCGCTCTATCGTTGCATCTACCAGCGGCTCTGCTGGTGACGTGGACCGGGAGCGACATCCGATGAACACCACCGCCCGCTCGCGGGCGACCAGGACGGCGGGCGCCCTCACAGCGCTCGCCGCCCTGGCGGGCCTGCTGAGCGCGTGCACCCCGGCGCCGTCCGGACTGGGCGCCATGCGCCTCGTCGACGGCCGGCCCGCCCTCGCCCTCGCCCCCTGCGACGCGGTGACCGTCGACTCGATCAGCGCGTACAGCTTGGGCGTCGAGCCGGCCGAGCGCTGGCACATCGAGTCCGGCTCGGCGAAGCCGCCCGCCGACGTGCTGCTCCTCGACGCGCCCACCGGGTGGACGGTCACCGAGCGGACGCTGACGGGCTTCGCCGACGACCGGGAGTACTCGGTCTCAGCTTTCGCCGACACCACCAAGCTCGCGCCGGTCTACTTCACGCCGGCCAAGCTCAAGGCGCTGGCGCCGGGGCAGGTCCTCGTCGGCACCATCGCCCGGTCGTCGAAGGCCGTCGACGAGTCCGACTGGCTCGCCTCCGCCGAGAAGAGCTGCGCCGACCTCGGCGGCTGACCCCGGACATGGAGAAGGGCCGCGCGCAGGCCCCTGGACACCGCGCGCGGCCCTCGTCTCACGGCAGGTCGATCGGCCGGAGGACCCGGTCGATGGCGTGGGCGATCTGCCGGTTGCCCTTGTTGATGTCGAACTTCACGACGCGCGGGTTGCGGTCGCTGCGGTCGGCGTCGATCAGCTTCACCGAGACGGTGCGGTGCCAGTAGCGGCGCACGTCGACGGTGAGCTGCGGGCCGAGCGCCGTGGTGAGCTTGGCGCCGTCGGCCTTGGCGGCCGCCCGCTTGTCGATCGTCGCGCCCGGCACGACGTGGTAGAGCAGCACGTTCTCGACCGTGTCGATGCCCAGGCCGGCGACCGCGTTGAACGCCGCCCGCTCCGAGGGCAGGTAGCGCTGGTGCGTGATGTCGCGGACCAGCACGCGGAAGGCGCGGTCGGTCGGCAGGAACGCCGTCAGCCGGGTCTTGCCGTCGGCCAGCACCTTCACCGGCGAGTTCGGCTTAGCCGTCAGGACGGCCTTCACAGCGGCCGACAGCACGTCGAAGTCCCTCGGGTTGCGGTCGAAACCGCTGCGGTCCTTGCCGAGCACGGTGGCCAGCGAGGTGGTGCCGCGGTGGTGCGACCCGGAAGCCTGCGCGGCGGGCACCGCCACCGCCGTCGTGGCCAGCACGGTGACGGTGATGCCGGCGCCGAGGCGCGCGGCGAGTCGGACGAGGTTCATGAGCGGGGCCTTTCGTGGTCGAAGCGGAAACCCGGTGGAATGACGGCCGTCACACCCGGCATTCGGCCCGCCACCCGTGGCGGATGGGACCCAAATCGACGCACGTCGTATCGATGCGATCCGGTCCCCTGGCCGCCGCCTGGATCAGCGTCCTGAGCTGGCGAAACCTCAATCGACGCAAGTGCATCGACGCGACCGTCGAACCGGGGCCGGGGTGGCCCGGCCGGGGAGGGGGCTAGGCGCGCGGGCCGGTCGACGCGGGCCGGAACGTGGTGCGGTAGGCCTGCGGCGTCACGCCGGTCAGGCGCTTGAACTGGGCGCGGAAGTTCGTCGGCGACGGGAAGCCGACCTGGTACGCGATGCGGTCCACGCCGTGCCCGGTGGTCTCCAGCAGCTCGCGGGCCCGGCGGATGCGCACGCCCGCGAGCCACTGCATCGGGGTGCCGCCCGTGTGGGCGTGGAAGCGCCGGTTCAGGGTTCGCACGCTGAGACCGGCGCGGGCGGCCACGTCGTCCAGGCTCAGCGGACGGTGGGCGTTCTCCTCGATCCAGTGCAGCAGCGGTCCCAGCCCGGGGTCGGCCGTGCGGGTGTGGCCGTGGTCGATGTACTGGGCCTGGCCGCCGTCGCGGTGCAGGGGCGCCACCGCCGACCGGGACGCGTGGGCGGCGACGGCCGCGCCGTGGTCGCGGCCGATGAGGTGCAGGCACATGTCGACGCCGGCGGTGGCGCCGGCGGACGTCACGATCTGTCCGGTGTCGACGTAAAGGACGGCCGGGTCCAGGTGGACGGCCGGGTGCGCCGCCGCGAACAGGCCGGCGGCCGCCCAGTGGGTGGTGGCGCGCCGGCCGTCCAGCAGGCCGGCCGCGGCCAGGGTGAACGCGCCGACGCAGATGGACGCGATCCGGGTGCCCGCCGCCGCGGCGGCCCGCAGCGCGGCGACGACCGCGTCCGGGGTGGCGGCGGTGGGGTCGGCGCGGCCGGGGACGACGACGGTGTCCGCGTCCGCCAGTGCCTCGAGGCCGTGGGCGGCGACCAGCCGCAGCGGTCCGGCGGCGACGACCGGCTCGGTGGCGCAGACCTCGACCCGGTACGCGGGCCGGCCGTCGGGCAGCCGGGCCCGGCCGAACACCTCGACGGGGGTGGCGACGTCGAAGGCGATGGCGTCGGGCAGGGCCAGGACGACGACGGTGTGCACGATGCCCCCTGGCAAGATTCAGCCGGGCTATGGCATTCCGGCCACTGGAGGCCGAGCGTACGCCGCCGCGACGATGAGGCGGTGAACCGGCTGAGCCATGTGCAGATCGTCCTGTTCGACGGGTTCGACCCGCTCGACGTCATCGCGCCGTTCGAGGTGCTGGTGGCCGGCAGCGACGCCGCGGCGGCGGACACCGTCGTCGAGCTCGTCAGCGCCGAGGGCCCCCGTACCGTCGCGAGCGGGACCCGCGGGCTCACCCTGCGCGCCACCGCCCGCCTCGACCCGGACCGCCCCGGCTACGTCGTCGTCCCGGGCGCCAGCGGGCCCACCGCGGGCGACCCTGACGAGGTCGACACCATCCCGGTGCTGCTCGCCCGCTTCGGCGGCACCGACGCCGCCCCGCTCATGCGGCGGGCGCTCGACAACCCGGACGTCACCGTCGCGACCGTCTGCGGCGGCTCGCTCGCGCTCGCCATGGCCGGCCTCATCGAGGGCCGCACCGCCGTCACCCACGTCCAGGGCATGGCCGTGCTGGAGGCGACCGGCGTCCGCGCCGTCGACGCCCGCGTCGTCGACGACGGCGACCTGGTCAGCGCCGCGGGCGTCACCTCCGGCCTCGACCTGGGCCTGCACCTGCTGGAACGGGAGTACGGCCCGCGGATCGCCCACGCCGTCGAGACCCTGTTCCAGTACGAACGCCGCGGCACCGTGTGGCGGCGCACCGGCCGCGTCCCGGTGGAGGTCTGACGTGGACCCGGTCGCCGGCACCTGGGACGTCACGCTGAGGACGCCGATCGGCACGCTCACCGCCGTCTACACGTTCACCGACGCCGGGGGAACGGTCACCGGCGCGGCCGACGGCGCCCCGCTCACCGACGTGGCCTGCGCCGACGTCCCCGCCGGGCGGCGCGTCACGTGGCGGCAGGCCGTGACCCGGCCGATGCGCCTCAACCTCGAGTTCGACGTGGTCGTCGTCGGCGACGCGTTCGCCGGCCACTCCCGCGCGGGCCGCCTGCCGCGCACCGTGGTCACCGGCACGCGCCGCCGGCCACCCGCCTGACGCCGACGGGAACCGGACAAACCTGCCACGGGGGTTGATCGATGCCGATAGATTCCCACCCGTTGCCGGTTCCACGGCGTCGACACGGGGGGTACGAGATGCGCGTACGCACGATTCTCAGCTGGACGATGGCGGTCGTCGTCGGGGCGGCGGTGGTGCCGCCCCCGGCCGCGGCGGCGGCCGCACCGGTGCCGCCACCCGAGCAGTCCCTCGCCGAGTTCCTCCAGCAGACCCTGGACTCGCTCGCCTTCCAGGAGGTCCTCGACCTCGCGCCGCGCACGTCCGCGCAGGCCGGGGCGCGAGCCGCCGCGCCCGCGCCCACCGTCGACAAGGAGGCGGCGCCGTCGGTGCAGCGGGCGCCCGGCGCGGCAGCCGCGCTCGCCGCCGCGCAGCCGATCTTCCAGCAGCCGCAGATCGACGCCACCGTCCTCGAACTCGACCGCCACGGCCGGGTCGCCGGGTCCGCCACCGTGCTGATGAGCCCGCAGTACCCGCGCGGCGTCGTCGTGCCGGTCGACGCGAACCTGCACACGACCGGGGTGCGCTGGCGGCAGTGGGACGACGCCGGCTGGTACGTCAACCGCGGCCAGGGCACCATCGACGTCCTGCCCGGCCGCGAGGACGCGCCGCTCGACTACATGCTCCCGTACCCGGCGTCGGTCCTGAAGCTGATGGTGGCCTTCGGCGTGCTGCGCCTGGTCGACCAGGGCGTCGTCGGCCTGGACGACACCTACCGGTACCAGCCCACGACGATCAGCTCGCTGTGCGGCGCCGCCAGCGCCGACACGGTGCGCAAATACCTCGACGCCGCGCTCACCCAGTCGTCGAACAACGCCAGCTGCGCCCTGATCAAGATGATGTGGGACCACAACGCCATCGATGGTCTCAACCAGCAGTTCCAGGACCTCGGCCTGGAGACCCTGCGGCTCGTCGGCACCAACCCCGTCAACGGCGGCCGCTGGGGCAACACCATCACGATGAGCTCGCTGGACACGGCCAAGCTGCTGGCCATCGTCAACGGCGGCAGGGGCACCCTCTGGACCGCCCCGGACGGCCGGCGCGTGACGCGGAACGTGCTCAGCGCCTCGTCGCGCGCCCTGTTCCTCACCGCCCTCGGCCGGCAGGGCTTCAACTGGATGCTGTCCACCACCAACTACTGCGGCCGCGACTACCCGGCCCCCGGCATCCCGCAGGTGGTCGCCGACCGCTGGATCGGCGCCGACGGCACCGTCACCGTCGCCGGCAACAGGTTCGGCCAGGACGTCCGCCCCTGCAACGCCGAGGCGCAGGTGACGTTCGCCCACAAGCCCGGCTGGGTCAACAACAGCGGCGCCGACGCCGGCATCGTCCGCTCCCTGCCCGGCGAGGCCAAGCGGCACTACATCATCTCGGTCTTCTCCAACCTGGGCGACCAGTACCGCGACCCGGGCCGCCCGGCCACCCCGGCCGGCACCGTCCCGGTCGAGTACACGCAGAAGTTCGCGCAGCTCGGCGCCGCCGTCGACCGGTACCAGGCGGCCTGCCGGCGGTAATCGCGCCGGGGCCGGAAACGGACCGAGGGCCGCACCCACGGGGGGTGCGGCCCTCAACGTTTGCCCTGGTGAAGCTGGCGGAGGATACGAGATTCGAACTCGTGAGGGTGTGAACCCAACACGCTTTCCAAGCGTGCGCCCTAGGCCTCTAGGCGAATCCTCCGTGCGCCAGCTTACAGAACCGATCGCCGCCCGGATGCCACCACCCTGACCTGTCCCGCGAAGCCACCCGCTAGACTGCGATCAGCCCCTCGTGCGGCGTGCATCTCGTGAACCTCCCCAGGGCCGGAAGGCAGCAAGGATAAGCGGGCTCTGACGGGTGCACGGGGGGCCCTTTTCATGCCCGCGGCCGGGTCGGCGTCACCCCGGCGGGACCGGGCTGGTTCTTGTCGGTGGGCCGACGGACAATGGCGCGGTCGAGAGGAGCGTCAAGCGTGGCACTCGCGCTCTACCGCAAGTACCGGCCGCGTACGTTCGCCGAGGTCATCGGGCAGGAACACGTCACCGAGCCGCTGTCGCAGGCGTTGCGCAGCGGGCGGCTGCACCACGCGTACCTGTTCTCCGGGCCGCGCGGCTGCGGCAAGACCAGCTCGGCGCGCATCCTGGCCCGGTCGCTGAACTGCGAGCAGGGGCCCACGCCCGAACCCTGCGGACAGTGCGCCTCCTGCCGCTCCCTGTCGAACGACGGGCCCGGCTCCATCGACGTCATCGAGATCGACGCGGCCAGCCACGGCGGCGTCGACGACGCCCGCGAGCTGCGCGAGAAGGCGTTCTTCGCGCCCGCCAGCTCCCGCTTCAAGATCTACGTGATCGACGAGGCGCACATGGTCTCGTCGGCGGGCTTCAACGCGCTGCTCAAGCTCGTCGAGGAGCCCCCGGACTACGTCAAGTTCATCTTCGCGACGACCGAGCCGGAGAAGGTCCTCGGCACGATCAAGTCGCGCACCCACCACTACCCGTTCCGGCTCATCCCGCCGGCGACGCTGCGCCCGTACCTGGAGCAGCTGTGCGCCGCCGAGGGCGTCAAGGTCGAGCCGCAGGTCTTCCCGCTGGTCGTGCGGGCCGGCGGCGGCAGCGCCCGCGACACGCTGTCGGTCCTCGACCAGCTCATCGCCGGCGCGGGCCCCGACGGCGTCAGCTACACCCGCGCCGTCAGCCTGCTCGGCGTCACCGACGTCGCCCTCATCGACGAGATGTGCGACGCCCTCGCCGCCGGCGACGGCGCCGCCGCCTACTCGACGATCGACCGCGTCGCCGAGGCCGGCCACGACCCCCGCCGCTTCGCCTCCGACCTGCTCGAACGCCTCCGCGACCTCATCGTCATGCAGCAGGTCCCCGACGCCGTCGCCAAGGGCCTCATCGACGGCCCCACCGACCAGATCGAGCGCATGACCGGCCAGGCGGGCCGGCTGGGGCCGGCCACGCTGTCACGCGCCGCCGACATCGTGCACAACGGCCTGGTCGAGATGCGCGGCACGACCGCGCCGCGCCTGCTGCTGGAGCTGGTCACCGCCCGCATGCTGCTGCCGGGGGCCGAGGATTCGACGGGGGCGCTGCTGCAGCGCCTCGAGCGCATGGAACGCCGCCTCACCCTTCAGGACCATGAGGTACGACCGGCGTCGCCGGCTGCCTCGGTCACATCCGTCGCGTCCGGGGCGGGAGTTCCGGGCGCGACGGCACAGCCACCGGCCCTGCCGACCCCGCAACGCGCGGCCCCCCGCCCGGCTTCCGCGGCGCCGGCTGCCGCTTCCGCGGCTCCGGTGGGCGAGACGGCCGCGGACCCGTGGGCTGCGGCGACCCCGGTCTCGGGCGCCGCCCCCGGCGGCGGCCCGGCGATGGGTGGTCCTGCCGCGGGTGGTCCTGCCGCAACCGGTCCGGCTGGCGGCCCGGCGGGTGGTCCGGCTGCGGGCAGCCCGCAGGGCGGCCCGGCAGGTGGTCCGGCGGCAGGTGGTCCGGCGGCAGGTGGTCCGGCGGCCGGTGGCCTGGCGGCCGGTGGCCTGGCGGCCGGTGGCCTGGCGGCCGGTGGTCCGGCGGCGGGTGGTCAGGGTGGCGGCGCAGCCACAGCGGGTTCGGCCGACTCCTCAGGTTCCTCCGCGGGGCGGCGGGAGCCCGCCGGGCTCATGCCGGACAGCCCCGCCGACCTCGCCCCCGCCCCGCCCGCGGCCGAGGCCCCCGGGCAGCTGTCGGCTGCCGCGATCCGCGAGGCGTGGCCCGAGGTGGTCTCCGCGGCGGGCCGCAAGAGCAAGAAGATCGCCGCGCTGGCCCAGGGCGCCACGGTTCGCGACCTCGACGGCAGCACGGTGGTGCTGACGTTCCGCTTCCCGGCGCACGCCAAGATGCTCGGCGCGCAGCCGGAACCGGTCGTCGAGGCGCTGTACGAGATCCTCGGCGGCCGCTGGCAGCTGCGCTGCGAGGTCGCGGGCGAGGCCGGCGGAATGCACCCGACCCCCCGCTCCGCATCCACCCCGCCCCTGCAGCCACCCCCCGCCCGCACCCCCGACCCCGGCTGGGGCACCCCCGGCCCGGCGGCGGCCGCGGCGCCGGCGGGCGAGATGTCCCACCCGGCGCCCGGCGGCGGCGAGGCGGCCGGCCGGCCCGGCCACCAGGGCGGCGGCCACGACGGCGGCCCGCGAGCGGGCCTCGACGGTGGCCCCGGTGGCAGCGCGGATAGCGGCGGTCCGGGCGGCGGTCCAAGCGGCGGTCCGGGCGGTGGTCCGGGCGGTGGTCCGGGCGGTGGTCCGGGCGGCGGTCCGACCGGCGGCCCGGCCGGCGGTCCACGAGGTGGTCTGGAAAGTGGCGGCCCGGGCGGCAGTCCGCACAGCGATCCCGGTCCGCGCGGCGACGCCGGGCTGCCCAGCGGGGCAGGGCTGCCCGCTGCGGGCGGGGCGCCCGGCGGTGACGGTGGGTCCGTGGGTGCCGGTGGGCAGGGCATGGGAGCCGGGCCTGCCGGTGGCCTCGGGGCCGGGGCATCGGAGGGTGCCGGGGGCGGGCGTACCCAACAGGGTGGGGGAGTGGCGACCGCGGTGGCCGCGGCCGACGACTGGCCCGAGCCCGCGCGGCCCGGGGGTCTGGCCGTGAACGCCGCGCCGCAGGCGGCGGCGCCGGTCCGGGTCGAGGCGCCCAACGCGGCGCCGCAGGTCGCGGCGGCCGAGAAGGCGGAGGCGGCGCGGCCGCCGGTGCAGCCGGGGTCGGCGCGGGCGGCGGCGCGGGCCGCGGCGGCGGGGATGAAGACGGCGGCGCCGAAGAAGGCGGCGGCGGGTGACGCGTGGTCGGACGGGTCGCCGGCGGAGGAGCCGCCGTTCGATCCTGACTACGACGCGCCGCCGCGGTCGGGTGGGCGGGTCTACGAGGGGTTCGATCCGGGTGACGAGCCGACCGATGACGTGATCGACGAGAAGACATCGCGGCAGAGCAGCGAGCAGCAGGCGATGCAGCTGTTGCGAGACGCGTTCGGGGCGGAGAAGATCGGCGAGAGCTGAACCCGGGAAGGGGGCGGCGATGGCGTCGGGCTTGGTGCTGGGTCGGTTGCGGGCCGGGGTCGGTGGCGCCGCGGTGCGGTTCGAGCTGCGGTTCCCGGTTCCGGTGGCGGAGTTGTGGTCGGCGCTGACGGTGCCGGAGCGGCTGGCGCGCTGGCTGGCTCCGGTGGACGGGCAGCGGCGGCCCGGGGCGACGGTGCGGTTGCTGTTCGGGCTGGACGCGGTCGCGGCGGTGACCATCGAGGACTGCCTGCCGGAGCGGCGGCTGGACCTGCGGTACGTGTTCCCGGACGGGCTGGCCACGCGGCTGCGGGCCGAGGTGCGCGCGGACGGGGGCGACTCGTCGGTGCTGACGCTCGACCACAGCGGGTTCCCGGGGTCGCCGGTGGAGTCGGCGGCGGCGTGGCAGGTGGCGCTGGACGGGCTCGCGGCGGAGCTGGCGGGGCGGTTGCAGGCGCCGGACCCGGCGGCGTTCGAGGAGCTGAGCGGCCTCTACGGCTCGGCGTGGCGCCGCCTCACGGCGGACTGACCGGCGCGTCGAGCGGCGGGGCGACCGCGCGGCGTGCGGCGGCTGTGGCGGGGGCGGCTAGGCTGACCTCTGCACGCCCCCGTACCCGGTGAGGAGATGTCATGCGTCCCGGCGGACAGCCCAACCTGCAGCAGCTCATGAAGCAGGCGCAGAAGATGCAGCAGCAGGTCGCGAGCGCGCAGGCCGAGCTGGCCGAGACGGAGCTGACCGGCAGCGCCGGCGGCGGCCTGGTGACGGTGACGCTGACCGGGCTGGGCGAGGTCAAGTCGGTGCACATCGACCCGAAGGCCGTCGATCCGGACGACGTGGAGACCCTGGAGGACCTGGTGGTGGCGGCGCTGCACGCAGGCGCCGAGGAGGTCCGCAAGCTGACCGACGAGAAGATGGGCTCGGCGACGGGCGGTCTCGGCGGCGGCCTGGGCATCCCCGGATTCTGAGCCACCATCCATGTACGAGGGTGCGATTCAGGACCTGATCGACGAGCTGGGCCGCCTGCCCGGCGTGGGGCCGAAGAGCGCCCAGCGGATCGCGTTCCACATTCTCTCCGCCGATCCGGCGGACGTCGGCCGGCTCGCCACCGCTCTGCGGAAGGTGAAGGAGCTGGTCCGGTTCTGCACGACCTGCTACAACGTGGCCGAATCGGAGCAGTGCCGGATCTGCCGGGACCCGCGACGCACCGAGGAGTCGATCTGCGTCGTCGAGGAGCCGAAGGACGTCGTGGCGATCGAGCGCACCGGCGAGTTCCGCGGCAAGTACCACGTGCTCGGCGGGGCGATCAACCCGCTGGAGGGCATCGGCCCGGACAACCTGCGCATCCGTGAGCTGCTGGCGCGGCTCGGCACGGGGGCGGTGAAGGAGCTGATCCTCGCCACCGACCCGAACACGGAGGGCGAGGCGACGGCGACCTACCTGGCGCTGATGGTGAAGCCGATGGGCATCGACGTGAGCCGGCTGGCGAGCGGCCTGCCGGTGGGCGGCGACCTGGAGTACGCGGACGAGATCACGCTGGGCCGGGCCTTCGAGGGCCGTCGCGCCGTCTGACACCTCACGTCCGGCGGGGCGGCTCGCTGTAACAGCGTGATACCGGTCAGTAAGGGTTAAGACACGATCCGATACCAACTGCTGCTGAGCCCCCTGTGAGCCGTTAATGTCGCGCCATCGGTGACCACACCGTCACCGCGGTGGTCCGTACCCACAGGACGAGGTGAAGCACCATGCGTGCATCGACGCGGAAGGCCGCTATCGCGGTCACCGCCATTGCCGCTCTGGCAGCAGCCGGCTGCGCCGAGAGCGACCGGGACGACTCAGGCGGCTCCAGCACCAAGGACACGCTGGTCTTCGGCGTGGCCGGCGACCCGAAGGTGCTCGACCCCAGCTTCGCCAGCGACGGCGAGTCGCTGCGGGTGGCCCGTCAGGTCTTCGAGACCCTGGTCCGCCCGGAGGAGGGCGGCACCAAGCCGACCCCCGGCCTGGCCGAGAGCTGGCAGCCGGACGCCGCCGGCACGACCTGGTCGTTCAAGCTGCGCACCGGCGTGAAGTTCCACGACGGCACCGACTTCAACGCCGAGGCCGTCTGCGCCAACTTCAACCGCTGGTTCAACTCGGCCGGCCTCATGCAGAGCCCTGACGTCACGCCGTACTGGCAGGACGTCATGGGCGGCTTCGCCAAGAACGAGGACCCGGAGCTGCCGCCGAGCCTGTTCAAGTCGTGCACCGCCAAGGACCCGACCACCGTCGACCTGGCGTTCACCCGCGTCTCCAGCAAGATCCCGTCGGCGCTGATGCTGCCGTCGTTCGCGATCCACAGCCCGCAGGCGCTGCAGCAGTACGACGCCTCGAACGTCACCGGCACCGCGGACGACATCAAGTACCCGGCGTACGCGATGCAGCACCCGACCGGCACCGGCCCGTTCAAGTTCAAGTCGTGGGACCTGGCGAACAAGTCCCTCACGATCGAGCGGAACGAGGAGTACTGGGGCGACAAGGCGAAGCTCAAGACGATCGTCTTCCGCACCATCAGCGACGAGAACGCCCGCAAGCAGGCGCTGCGCTCCGGTGACATCCAGGGCTACGACCTGGTGGGCCCGGCGGACGTCGAGCCGCTGAAGAGCGAGGGCTTCAACATGCTGACGCGGCCCGCGTTCAACGTGCTCTACCTGGCGATCAACCAGAAGGGCAACCCGGCGCTGGCCAAGCTCGAGGTGCGCCAGGCCATCGCGCACGCCCTGAACCGGCAGGCGCTCGTCGACTCGAAGCTGCCCCCGGGCGCGAAGGTCGCCACCCAGTTCATGCCCGACACCGTCGAGGGCTGGAACCCGCAGGTCAAGACGTACGACTACAACGTCGAGGAGGCCAAGCGCCTGCTCGCCGCGGCCGGCGCCAGCAACCTGACGCTGCGCTTCCACTACCCGACCGAGGTCACCCGGCCGTACATGCCGAACCCGAAGGACATCTTCGAGCTGCTCTCGAACGACCTGAAGGCCGTCGGCATCACCGTGGAGGGCATTCCGCTGAAGTGGAGCCCGGACTACCTGAACGCCACGACGTCCGGCAGCAACCACGACCTGCACCTGCTCGGCTGGACCGGTGACTACGGCGACGCCTACAACTTCATCGGCACCTTCTTCGACCGGCCGAAGGACGAGTGGGGCTACACCAACAAGCCGCTGTTCGACCAGTTCCAGGACGCCGACACCACCGCTGACAACGCCCAGCGGGTGGAGAAGTACAAGGCCCTGAACGCCGCGGTCATGGAGTTCCTGCCGGGCGTGCCGATCTCGCACTCGCCGCCGGCGATCGTGTTCGGCAAGGACGTCACGGGCGTCAAGCCGAGCCCGCTGACCGACGAGCGCTACTCCACCGCCGAGTTCAAGTAGCCGCAGAGACCGGGCGGGCGCCGTGACCCGGCGCCCGCCCGGCTTCGAACCCACCCCCACGAGGCGGCGAGTTTGTTCCGTTTCATCGTGCGGCGGCTGCTGCAGCTCGTACCCACGCTGCTCGGCCTGTCCGTCCTGCTGTTCATCTGGTTGCGCCGGCTGCCCGGCGGCCCGGAGACCGCGATCCTCGGCGAGCGCGGCACGCCGGCGCTGCGCGCGCAGGTCCGCCGCAGCCTGGGGCTCGACGAGCCGCTGCTGATCCAGTACGGCCGGTTCGTCAAGCGCACGCTGCAGCTCGACCTCGGCACGTCGATCTCGACGAAGCGCGAGGTGACGACGGAGTTCCTGCTGCGCTTCCCCGGCACCGTCGAGCTGACGATCACCGCCATGATCATCGCGATCGGCGTCGGCATCCCGCTGGGCTACCTGGCGGCGCGCCGGCGCGGCACCTGGCTCGACCACGCCTCGGTGGGCGGCTCGCTGATCGGCATCTGCGTGCCGGTCTTCTTCCTGGCGTACGTGCTCAAGGCGATCTTCGCGGAGAACCTGGGCTGGTTCCCGTCGAGCGGCCGCCAGGACCCGACGATCGGGGCCACCCACATCACCAACTTCTTCGTCCTCGACGGGCTGATGACCCGCGAGTGGGACGCCGCCGCCGACGCGATCTGGCACCTCGTGCTGCCCGGCATCGCGCTCGCCAGCATCCCGCTCGCCATCATCGTGCGCATCACCCGGGCCAGCGTGCTCGAGGTGCTCGGCGAGGACTTCGTGCGCACCGCCGAGTCGAAGGGCCTGACGGAACGCACCGTCCGCGGCCGGCACGTGCTGCGCAACGCGATGCTGCCGATCGTCACCGTCATCGGCCTGCTGACCGGCGGCCTGCTGTCGGGCGCGGTGCTCACCGAGACGGTGTTCGCGTTCAGCGGCATCGGCGCGTTCCTGTACGAGGCGATCAGCAACCGTGACTACCCGGTGCTGATGGGCTTCATCCTGATCATCGCCCTGTTCTACGTCCTGGTGAACCTCATCGTGGACGTCAGCTACAGCCTCATCGATCCGAGGGTGAGGGTCCGGTGAGCACGAAGATCGACAAGATCGACCGGCTGTCCGAGCTGTCGGCCGCGAAGGACGACGAGCGCGGCGTCAGCCTGTGGACGGAGGCGTTCCGGCGGCTGCGCCGCAACCCGGCCGCCATCACCGGCGCCGTCATCCTGCTGCTGTTCGTCATCGTGGCGATCCTCGGGCCGATCCTGGCGCCGTTCACGCCGACCGACCCGTCCGGCATCCGCGAGGGCGTCGTCAAGTCGGGCCAGGGCATCATCCCGGGCCCCACCGGCGATCACTGGCTCGGCTACGACCACCAGGGCCGGGACTTCTTCAGCCGGATGCTCGTCGGGGCCCGGCAGACCCTGCTCGTCGGCGTCATCTCGACCCTGATCGGCCTGACGATCGGCGCGCTCATCGGCGGCGTCGCGGGCGCGGCGGCCGGCCTCGGCGGGCGGGTCGGGCGCTGGATCGACGTGGTGCTCATGCGCATCGTCGACATGCTGCTGGCGCTGCCCAGCCTGCTGCTGGCCGTCAGCATCGCCGCCCTGCTCGGCGCCAGCCTCACCACCGTGATGATCGCGGTCGGCATGGTCAGCGTGCCCGTGTTCGCGCGGCTGCTGCGCGGCTCGATGCTGGCCCAGGCCGGCGGCGACTACGTGCTCGCCGCCACCTCGCTCGGCGTCAAGCGCAACACCATCGCGCTCACCCACATCCTGCCGAACTCGCTGGCGCCGGTCATCGTGCAGGCCACGCTGACGCTGGCCACCGCCATCATCGAGGCCGCCGCGCTGAGCTTCCTCGGCCTCGGCAACCCCGACTCGGCCATCCCGGAGTGGGGCGTCATGCTCGCCGACGCGCAGCCGTACCTGGGCATCCGGCCCGGCCTGGCGATCTGGCCGGCGGCGGCGATCATCGTCACGGCGCTCGGCTTCACGCTGCTGGGCGAGGCCCTGCGCGAAGCCCTCGACCCGAAGCTGCGGAAGTGAGGCCGGCGATGCCCCTGCTCGACGTACGCGATCTCTCGGTCACCTTCGCCCGGCGCGGCCAGCGCACCGTCCGCGCCGTCGACGGCGTCTCGTTCGGCGTGCACGCCGGCGAGGTCGTCGGCCTGGTCGGCGAGTCCGGCTGCGGCAAGAGCGTCACCTCGCTGGCCATCATGGGCCTGCTGCCGAAGCAGCGCGGCGTCACCATCGACGGCGTGGCCGACTTCGACGGCACCGACCTGCTCAAGACCGACGCGCGGGCGATGCGCGACATCCGCGGCCGCGACGTCGCCATGATCTTCCAGGACCCGCTGTCGTCGCTGAACCCGGTCGTGCCGATCGGCGTCCAGGTCACCGAGGTGCTCACCCGGCACCGGGGCATGAGGGGCGAGGCCGCGACAAAGGAGGCGACGGCGCTGCTCGACCGCGTCGGCATCCCGGACCCGGCCCGCCGGCTCAAGGAGTACCCGCACCAGCTCTCCGGCGGCATGCGCCAGCGCGCCCTCATCGCGATGGCGGTGGCGTGCAAGCCGCGGCTGCTCATCGCCGACGAGCCCACCACCGCGCTCGACGTGACCATCCAGGCGCAGATCCTCGAACTGCTCAAGGAGCTGGTCCGCGACTCCGGCACCGCGCTCATCATGATCACCCACGACCTGGGCGTGGTGGCCGGCATGTGCGACACCGTCAACGTCCTCTACGCCGGCCGGGTCATCGAGAACGCCCGCCGCAAGCCGCTGTTCTACGAGCCGCGCCACCCGTACACGACGGGCCTGCTGCGGTCGGTGCCGCGCCTCGACGCGGGCCGCGGCACGCCGCTCAACCCGATCCGCGGCTCCGTGCGCGACGTGCTGCCCTGGCCGGACGGCTGCGCGTTCGCGCCGCGCTGCGACCGCCGCGTCGACGCCTGCGTCGGCGAACCACCCGCGCTCGTCGTCGGCTACGACGGGCACGGCTACCGGTGCGTGAACCCGACGCCGCAGGGGGCCCAGCCGTGACGAATCTCGTGGAGGTCAAGGACCTCGAGGTGCACTTCCCGATCAAGCGGGGCGTGCTCTTCGACCGGGTCGTCGGCCACGTCAAGGCCGTCGACGGCGTCGACCTGACGATCGTCAAGGGCAAGACGTACGGCCTGGTCGGCGAGTCCGGCTGCGGCAAGTCCACGCTGGGCCGGGCGCTGCTGCAACTCACGCCGCCCACCGGCGGCGAGGTCGTGTTCGACGGCGTGCCGCTGACGTCGCTGCCGCCGAAGCAGCTGCGCGCGATGCGCCGCCGCATGCAGATGATCTTCCAGGACCCGATGTCCAGCCTGGACCCGCGCATGAACGTCGAGTCCATCCTCACCGAGGGCCTGCGCGCGCACGGCGTCGGCGGCAACCGCACCGAACGCCGCGCCGTCATCGCCAAGACCCTCGACGCCGTCGGCCTGCCCCGCTGGGCCCTGTCGCGTTACCCGCACGAGTTCTCCGGCGGCCAGCGCCAGCGCATCGGCATCGCCCGCGCCCTCGTGCTCGGCCCCGAGCTCATCGTCGCCGACGAGCCGGTCTCGGCCCTCGACGTGTCCATCCAGGCGCAGGTCGTCAACCTGCTCGACGAGCTGCAGGACCAGCTCGGCCTCACTTACCTCGTCATCGCCCACGACCTGGCCGTCGTCCGGCACATCTCCGACACCGTCGGCGTCATGTACCTCGGGGCGCTGGTCGAGGAGGCCGCCGCCGACGACATCTACGCCACGCCGCTGCACCCGTACACCCGCGCCCTGATGTCCGCCGTGCCCGTCCCCGACCCCGACGTCGAGGACCGCCGCGAACGCATCCTGCTCGCCGGCGACCTGCCGTCCCCGGCGAACCCGCCGTCCGGCTGCCGGTTCCACACCCGCTGCCCGTGGGCGCAGCCCACCCGCTGCCGCGATGAACGCCCCGCCCTGCGCGTCATCGGCACCGCCACGCACCGCGTCGCCTGCCACTGGGCCGAGGACATCGAGGCCGGGCGCCTGCGCCCGCACTCCGTCGAGGCGTCGCTGGTCACCCCGCCCGAGATGGCCGGGGCGAAGGAGGCGCAGGGCGCGCTGGAGAGCGCCCTGGAGAACCCCGGCGGTCCGGTCATCTGAACCGGGCGAACCGGACGGGGCAGCGGCGGCGTCCGCGGATCGCATAACCTACGCGCGGCTGCGGCATCGACCGCAGTCACCACGGGGGACCAGTAGGAGTGATCAACGTGCGCATCCTGACCACGTTCGCAACCGCCGCCGCCGCGATCGCCGCCGCCGGCGCCATCGCCGCGACGGGCGCCGCCGCCGCCAACGCCGCCGATGCCGACCAGCCGGGCGGCCTGGTGGAAGACTTCTCGTACCCGAACGCGGACGAGATCCTGGCCCAGCACAACGTCAAGCTGAAGTCCGGCGACGGCAACATCCTCTTCGTCGACTGCGCCGTGCCGGGCGACGTCATCAAGGTCGAGTCGTACGACCACACCGGCGAGATCTGCTTCCAGCTGCGCGGCACCCACGGCTACCTGTCGCTGGAGATCGCCCGCGCGGTGTTCGTCTACAGCGAGAACAAGCCGGTCGAGGCCACGGTCGTCCTGGCGGGCGAGACCGAGCCGGAGGCGCCCGTCGAGGTCGCCCCGAACGAGTGGACGCCGATCGGCGAGGCCGCCAACCTGCCGTCCGCCACGCTCCTCGAGATCCGCGCCTGACCACCACGTCCTCCATCGGACAGGCCCGACGGTCCGAGATGACAACTGACCCGGTGGAGTACGCGTGGGTGACGGGCGAGCCGCCGGCCGGGCTGCCGGACGCCGCGCTGATCACCGCGGAGCCGGGTTGAGCGGGTCCGACGGTGTCTGGGAGCGGCCGCCGCGCTACGCCGGGCTGGTCATCTTCAGCCGGCGCCTCACGCCGGCGCAGATCACCGCCGTGCTCGGCGTCCAGCCGGACTACTGCCATGCCACCGGCGACATCCCGCGCGGCCTGCGGCACCCGCGGCCCGCGCGGGATGCCGTCTGGGCGATCGAGGAGGTGGGCGACGCCGGTCGCCCGTTGTCAGCCGTCGTCGAGGCGGCCGTCCGGCGTGCGGTGCCGCTGCGGTCGTCGTTGCGCGAGCTCGCGGTTCAGGATCCGGACGTCGGGATCACGCTGGACGTGGTTCACACGATCGGCCCGGACGACGAGGGCGGCCTCGGGTTCGGTCTGCTGCCCGATCAGGTCGCCTTCCTGGCGGACGTCGGGGCGTTGCTGGACGTGGACCAGTACCGGGGCTGGTAGCCGGCGTCCGCTCAGCCCTCGGGGCGGTTGAGCAGGGCGAGCGCGACCGCGTGGACCGCGTCGAGGTCGGCCGGGTGCTGCAGTTTCGTGGTGCCGCCGGTGACGACGTACCACTCGTCGGCGTCCTTGTACTGCACGCGCAGGGTGACGGTGTCGCCGGCCAGTTCGGTCTTCAGGGTCAGGTCGCCGGTGACGACACCGACCTCGTCGGTCATCACCCCGCCCGGGCCCGCCACCAGGTCGGCCGTGCGGGCCTCGGCGGCGGCGGTCGCGGCGGCCGCGGCGGCGTTGGCAGCCCCGCGCATCGCGGCCTCCGCGACGGCGGAAACCGGGGGAGCGGCCGGAGGCGCGGCCGGGGGCGGCGCAGCGTCGGCCGGGGGTGGGGTGGTGACGGACTCGTCGGTCATGATGCGCACGTCTCCAGCATGTCGGCCAGGGCCATCTTCTCAGCGGTCGTCACCGTGAGTTTCCAGTGCGCCTTGACCGCAATCCAGTCCCGGGCGTACGAGCACCAGCTTTCCCGGCGCGGCGGCTTCCACTGGGACGGGTCCTGGTCGCCCTTGGAGCGGTTCGTGGCCTGGGTGGCGACGACGAGTTGCGGGGTGTCGAGGTCGTTGGCGAACTCGCCGCGCTTGGCCTCGGTCCACTTCGCCGCGCCGGAGCGCCACGCGTTGGCCAGCGGGACCATGTGGTCGATGTCGACGTCGGCGGGTTTGTAGACGGTCTTGCCGTCGTACACGCTGTAGAAGGTGCCGCCGGTGACGTTGCAGCCGCGGTGGCGGACCTTCTGGCCGTCGCGGGTCAGGACGCTGTCGCGGATATCGCAGTTGTCGCCGGTGTCGCGCCAGTGCGGGAAGTGGTCGCGGCTGTAGCCGCGCATGCTGGCGGCGCGGGCGACGGTGAGGTCGTCGAGGGTGGCGTTGCCCGTGGCGGCGCCGGGGTCGCCGGACGGTGGGGCGGGGTAGATCTCGCAGCCGGTGAGGGCGAGCAGGGCGGCGGTGGACAGGACGGCGAGGGGGGCGCGCACCCCACCAGCTTACGAAGGATCGTCCAGTTCGTCCTCGACGTCCGATCCGTCACGGTCACTCGGCGTGCCGCCCGGCCGTGGTGGCCGGGCGGCGCCCGAGGGTCAGGACAGGCGGCCCGCCGAGCGGTTCACCGCGCTGGTGACCGCCTTCATCGACGCGGTCACGATGTTCGCGTCGAGGCCGACGCCCCACACGGTGCGGCCGTCCACCTCGCACTCCACGTACGCGGCGGCCTGGGCGTCGCCGCCCGCGCTCATCGCGTGCTCGGCGTAGTCGTGGACGCGGACCTGGATGCCCAGGGTGGCCAGCGCCTGCACGTACGCGTCGATCGGGCCGTTGCCGACCGCGACCAGCGGGCGGCGGTTGCCGCCGAACCACACCTCGGCGTCGATCTCGACCTTGCCGTCGACGGACGCCGTCGAGTATCGCTCCAGGTTGACCCGCTTCACCTGCTGATGGTCGACCAGGTACTCGGCCGCGAAGATGTCCCACATCTTCTGCGGGTCGACCTCGCCGCCCTGGTCGTCGGTGACGGCCTGGACGACGCCGGAGAACTCGATCTGCAGGCGGCGCGGCAGTTCCAGGTGGTGCTCGGACGACATGACGTACGCCACGCCGCCCTTGCCGGACTGCGAGTTGACCCGGATGACGGCCTCGTAGCTGCGGCCGACGTCCTTCGGGTCGATGGGCAGGTACGGCACGCCCCAGGTGAACGCCTCGACGGGGGTGCCGGCGGCGGCCGCGTCGGCCTCGTGCGCGGCGAAGCCCTTCTTGATGGCGTCCTGGTGGGAGCCGGAGAAGGCGGTGTAGACCAGGTCGCCGGCGTACGGGTGGCGCTCGTGCACGGGCAGCTGGTTGCAGTACTCGACGGCGCGCTTGATCTCGTCGATGTCGGAGAAGTCGATCTGCGGGTCGATGCCCTGGCTGAACAGGTTGAGGCCCAGCGTGACCAGGTCGACGTTGCCGGTGCGCTCGCCGTTGCCGAACAGGCAGCCCTCGATGCGGTCGGCGCCGGCCAGCAGGCCCAGCTCGGCGGCGGCGACGGCGGTGCCGCGGTCGTTGTGCGGGTGCAGGCTCAGGATCACCGAGTCGCGGCGGGGCAGGTTGCGGTGCATCCACTCGATGCTGTCCGCGTACACGTTGGGGGTGGCCATCTCGACGGTGGCCGGCAGGTTGATGATGAGCGGCCGGGCCGGGGTGGGGTCGATGACGTCGATGACGGCGGAGCAGATCTCCAGCGCGTAGTCGAGCTCGGTGCCCGTGTACGACTCGGGGCTGTACTCGTAGAAGATCTCGGTGTCCGGGGTGTGGATCTCCGCGTACTTCTGGCACAGCCGCGCGCCGGTCGTGGCGATGTCGGTGATGCCGGCCTTGTCCAGGCCGAAGACGACGCGGCGCTGCAGCGTCGACGTCGAGTTGTAGAAGTGCACGATGGCGCGCTTGGCGCCGCGGATCGACTCGAACGTGCGGTCGATCAAGTGCTCGCGGCACTGCACCAGCACCTGGATGGTGACGTCGTCGGGGATCAGGTCCTGCTCGATGAGCTGGCGGACGAAGTCGAAGTCGGTCTGGCTGGCGGCGGGGAAGCCGACCTCGATCTCCTTGTAGCCCATCTTGACCAGCAGCATGAACATGCGCCGCTTGCGCTCGGGCGACATGGGGTCGATCAGGGCCTGGTTGCCGTCGCGCAGGTCGACGGCGCACCAGCGGGGCGCGGTGTCGGTGCGGCGGGACGGCCACTGCCGGTCGGGCAGGTCCACGGAGTAGGGCGCGGCGTACGGCTGGTAGCGCTCGTACGGCATGGCGCTGGGATTCTGACGGGCGATGGGGTCAGCGGACACGGTGGCTCCAAGGGAAAGAGGTCCGAGAGGGGGCCGACCGCGCTGTCAGGAAAGCGGCGCGCGCGTCAACTCCGCGACGAGGTGCCGGCCTCGGATGGGGCCTCGTCGCGGCAGCGAAGAAGGAGCGCCTGCCACATGTCGTCGGTGATCCTACGCCCTCAGCCCGCGACCGACAGCACCAGATCGGTGATGGCCCGTCGTTCGCGCAGCCGGAACTCGAGCCGGCGCAGGTCGGCGGGCAGCGTGCCGGGGTCGCCGAGGCGGCCGGCGGCGACCACGGCGTGCAGGTGCACCTCGGCGGGCAGCTCCAGCTCGGCGTGCAGCGCGGCGGCGTCGAAGTCGAGGACCTGGCGGGTGTGCAGGCCCAGCGCGACGGCCTGCACGCCGAGGTGCGCGACGGCCTGGCCGAGGTCGTACGGGTCGGCCCCGTGCACGTGCCCGGCCGCGATCAGCGCGCCGGCCCGGCCGGCCCAGCGCTGGTCGTCGTCGGTGAGGGCGGTGAAGATCCGCTTGTACGCCGGGTCGTCGCGGCGGCCGACGACGAAGCGCCACGGCTGGGCGTTACCGCCCGACGGCGCCCAGCGGGCGGCCTCCAGCATCGACGCCAGGTCGGCCTGCCGCAGCTCGTGACTGTCGTCGAAGCCGCGGGGGCTCCAGCGGGCCGCGAGGACGGGGTGTAGGTCCGGCATGGGGTCGAGTCTGCCGCATCGATGAGACCGGTTCGTGCGCGGGGTTCACGTTCCGTGTTTACAAGATCACCCAGGGGCAACGGCGGACGGCGCCGCGGAGGGCGGGAACGACGGCGGCGGGGGCGGCGGCGGCGGGGTGGCCATGCCGAGCGGCTCGCCCGACACGACCGGGCCCGCCAGCGACACCGACGGCGGGGCCGGCGACGGCGGGCCCTGCAGCACCAGCGTGCCGAAGCCGGTGCGCGCGGCCGTGAGCAGGCCGTCCGGCGCGAAGCAGTAGATGCCGATGTCCATCGGGGCGTCCAGCGCAGCCGAGATCGACTCGACCGAGAAGCACGAGCCCTGCGCGCCGGGCAGCGGCGCGCTGGCCGACACCGCGATCGGCGTCTGCCGGTCGATCAGCACCTCGATCCAGTCGCTGAACGGGTGGTGCACCCGCGGGTCGTACCTGCGTGGGACCCGCCCCTCCGCCTTCGCGACCTGCACACACGTCGACGGCAGGGCGACCGTGGGCGACGTCAGCGCGCACGAGTAGATGCCCGCGCCGAGCTGCGCGATCGACACGTCCGCCGTACCCCCGAGGGCCCCGCCGGGCACGTCGACCCGCCAGCTGCCGTCGGCGGCGCGGGTGGCGACCACCGTGCGCGGCTCCCGGCCCCCGCCGGTCAGCGTGTAGAGCGCGCTGAACGCGCGGTCCTTCGCCGCGGCCGCCAGGCCCGCAACCTGCAGCCGGGCGTCGTTGATCGGCGGCGCCGACGGCGCCGGCCCGGGCTCGGCCTCCGGCGGGGGCGCGGTGCAGCCCGCCACGAGCGCGCCGAGCGCCGCGAGGCCGAGGAGGGGGTACGAGGGGCGCATCGAGACATTCTCGCCTCCGGGCCGCAAACGCCGCGTGCCCGCGCCCGGGCGTGTCGCGCAGGCCGGATCGTGGGATCGGCCGATGGGCGGACCCCGATGCGCCGGTACCCTGGTCACGGATTTCCGGTCGTCGAGGGAAGGAACCGCCGCCGTGGCCCTGGTGGTGCAGAAGTACGGTGGCTCGTCCGTCGGGGACGCCGAGCGCATCAAGCGGGTGGCGGAGCGCATCGTCGCCGCGCGCAAGGCCGGCGACGACGTCGTGGTCGTCGTGTCCGCCATGGGCGACACGACCGACGAGCTGCTCGACCTGGCCAACCAGGTCAGCCCGCTGCCGCCCGGCCGCGAGCTCGACATGCTGCTCACCGCCGGCGAGCGCATCTCCATGGCGCTGCTCGCCATGGCCATCCACAACCTGGGGTACGAGGCGCGCTCGTTCACGGGCTCGCAGGCCGGCGTGCTGACCACGTCGACGCACGGCCGCGCCCGCATCATCGACGTCACGCCGGGGCGCCTGCGCGGCGCGCTCGACGAGGGCGCCATCGTCATCGTCGCCGGCTTCCAGGGCGTCGCCCAGGACACCAAGGACATCACCACGCTCGGCCGGGGCGGCTCCGACACCACCGCCGTCGCGCTCGCCGCCGCCCTCGAGGCGGACGTCTGCGAGATCTACACCGACGTCGACGGCGTCTACACGGCCGACCCGCGGATCGTGCCGGACGCCCGGCACATCGAGCAGATCACGTACGAGGAGATGCTCGAGCTCGCCGCCTGCGGGGCGAAGATCCTGCACCTGCGCAGCGTGGAATACGCTCGGCGGTTCAACCTGCCGATCCACGTGCGCTCCTCGTACTCGCAGAAGAACGGCACGATGGTCAAGGGATCGATGGAGGACCCGAGCGTGGAACAGGCACTGATCACCGGGGTCGCCCACGACCGCAGCGAAGCCAAGATCACGCTGGTCGGGGTGCCCGACGAGCCGGGCGCGGCGGGCCGCATCTTCGAGACGGTCGCCGGCGCCGAGATCAACATTGACATGATCGTGCAGAACGTGTCGACCGAGGGCACCGGGCGCACCGACATCTCGTTCACCCTGCCGAAGGCCGACGGCCCGCAGGCGATGAGCGCGCTCAACAAGATCCAGGACGCGGTGAAGTTCAAGAGCCTGCTGTTCGACGACCACGTCGGCAAGGTCTCGCTCATCGGCGCCGGCATGCGCTCGCACCCGGGCGTCGCCGCCCAGTTCTTCGCCTGCATCGGCGCCGCCGGCGTCAACATCGAGATGATCTCGACCTCCGAGATCCGCGTCTCCGTGGTCTGCCGCGACACCGACCTCGACACCGCCGTGCGCGCCGTGCACGCCGAGTTCGAGCTGGGTGGCGGAGAGGAAGCCGTCGTCTACGCGGGCACCGGGCGCTGACGCCCGTGGCCCGGCAGCCCACCCTCGCCGTCGTCGGCGCCACCGGCGCCGTCGGCAGCGTCATGCGCGAGCTGCTGGGCTCCCGGCGCAACGTGTGGGGCGACATCCGGCTCGTCGCCTCCGCCCGCTCCGCCGGCCGCACGCTGCCCTGCCGCGGCGAGGAGCTGCCGGTCCACGAACTCACCGCCGACGTGTTCGACGGCGTCGACGTGGCCATGTTCGACGTCCCGTCGGACGTGGCCGCCGAGTGGGCGCCGGTCGCCGCGTCCCGCGGCACCGTCGTCGTCGACAACTCCGACGCCTTCCGCATGGACCCGGACGTGCCGCTCGTCGTCACCGAGGTCAACCCGCAGGCCATCCGCCACCGCCCGCGCGGCATCGTCGCCAACGCCAACTGCACGACGATCGCCATGATCATGGCCGTCGCCCCGCTGCACCGCGAGTACGGCCTGCGCGAACTCGTCCTCGCCAGCTACCAGTCCGTCTCCGGCGCCGGCCAGTACGGCGTCGACACCCTGCACGACCAGCTGACGAAGGTGGCCGGCGACCGCAGCCTCGGCTCCCGCCCCGGCAACGTCCGCCAGTCCGTCGGCGACGACCTCGGCCCGTTCCCGGCCCCCGTCGCGCTCAACGTCGTGCCGTGGTCCGGCGACCTGTGCGATCTGGGCTGGTCGTCCGAGGAGATGAAGATGCGCGACGAGACGCGCAAGATCCTCGCCCTGCCCGACGTGAAGGTCTCCGCCACCTGCGTCCGCGTCCCCGTGGTCACCGGCCACTCCGTCGCCGTCCACGCCGTCTTCGCCGCCGAACTCGACGCCGACGGCGCCCGGGCGGTACTCAAGAACGCCCCGGGCGTCATCCTCGTCGACGACCCCGCCAACGGCGAGTTCCCGATGCCCATCGACGCCGTCGGCACCGACCCATCCTGGGTGGGGCGCATCCGCCGCTCCCTGGACGACCCGCGCGCTCTGGACTTCTTCGTCACGGGCGACAACATGCGCAAGGGGGCGGCGCTGAACACGGCGCAGATCGCGGAGCTGATCGCGGCGGAATTCGCCGCCCGGTAGCTGGCACCTGGCCGATTCGGCTCACCCGGCCGCCGCGTTTCGCCATGATGGCGGGATGGGCATCCTGCGCACCACGGAATGGCGGTCGACGCGTGCGCCGCACGAGACCGACGCTGCCCTGCGGGCGGCGATGGCCAAGCTGTCGATGGAGGTCTCGGGCCCCGTCGGCGCCATCGAGGCGGCGAGCAAGCGGTCGCTCATGAAGAACCGCTGGGCGGCCAAGATCTCCGCCCAGCTCACCCCCCGCGGCGACGGCGCCGCCGTCCGCTGGCGGGTCGACGCCCTCGGCGACAAGCACTTCGACATCCTCGACGACATCGCGGCCGAACTGCCCGCCGGTCTGCTCGACGACCAGGGCATCGCCGCCGCGGTGGCCGACCTGGGGCTGCACCGCGTCTTCGGCCGCAAGGAGATCCGCCACCTGCACAACGTCCTGCACGTCGACGAGGACGTCGTGGCGCTCGGCACCGGCCAGTACGGCAGCAAGCTGGGCCTCGTGGCGCTGACCAACGACCGGTTGTTCTTCTTCGAGAAGAGCCTGCTCAGCCTCGAGTCCCTGGACGAGTTCCCACTGGCGTCGATCGCCTCGCTCACGGTCCAGAAGTCCCGCACCGGCGAGACGCTCACCGTGCACAGCTCCGGCAACACCGTCGAGATCAAGAACATGGGCCACGGCCAGGCCGACGCCGTCGTCCGCGGCCTGCGCGACGTCCGCGCCGCAGCCGCCGCGCCGGCTCCCGCTTCGGCGCCGGCTCCCGCGCCCGCGGACGACCCGGTCGCCCGGATCGAGCGGCTGGCGGGTCTCCGCGACAAGGGCCTGATCAGCGACGCCGATTACGAGCAGAAGAAGGCCGAGCTGCTCGGTCGCTTGTAGGCGGCACTACCCCAACCGGACGGGTACGGGAGCGACGCGAGGAAAGTTCACCACTATTCCTTAAGCTTTCTTAACAGATATTGACGAAGCCTCATATGTCCGGTTGAGTGCTGGTCATCTCCGCGGCCGAGCGCGCGCGACGCGTCCCCGTCGTGCCCGGCCACCGGAGGCCCCCCGTTCCCGCAGTGCGGTCCCCCCAACGCACGAAAGGTCACCATGAAGAAGAAGCGTCTCCTGACGATCCTGGCCACGGCCGGCGTCGCCCTCGCCGGCACAGCGGCCGCCGTCATCCCCATGACCGGCGCCTCGGCGGCGGACTGCGCGGCCGCCTGGAACAGCGGCGCCGTCTACAACGGCGGCAACATCGCCTCGCACAGCGGCCGCAACTGGCGCGCCCAGTGGTGGACCCAGGGCGAGACCCCCGGCACCACCGGCGAGTGGGGCGTCTGGCGCGACCAGGGCACCTGCTCCGGCGGTGGCGGCGGCACCAACCCGCCCCCGCCCCCGCCGCCCCCGCCGGGCAGCGGCACCGTTCAGAACTGGCAGGCCGGCACCGACTACCCGGCCGGCTCGGTCGTGCGCTACACCAACGGCCAGTGCTACCGCGCCAAGCACGCGAACCCGGGCTACGACCCGATCATCAGCACCTGGTTCTGGGAGCCGACCACCTGCTCGGGCGGCGGCACCACCAACCCGCCCCCGCCCAGCAACCCGGGTGCCTTCCCGGTGACCGAGGCTCAGTTCAACCAGATGTTCCCGAGCCGGATCCCGTTCTACACCTACGGCGGGCTGGTCAACGCGGCGCAGAAGTACGTTGCCTTCACGGAGGGTGCCGCCGGCAAGCTCGAGGTCGTGGCCTTCCTCGCGAACATCGCCCACGAGTCCGGTGGCCTCAAGTACACCGTCGAGCTGAACACTGCGAACTACCCGAACTACTGTGATGCGAGCCGTCCGTACGGATGCCCGGCCGGCCGGGCCATGTACTACGGCCGTGGCCCCATGCAGCTGAGCTGGAACTTCAACTACAAGGCGGCCGGCGACGCGCTCGGGCGTGACCTGCTCAACAACCCCAACCTGGTCGCGACCGACGCGACGATCGCCTTCGAAACCGCCGTCTGGTACTGGATGACCCAGAACGGCCCCGGCACGCGGCCGGCGCACGTCGCGATCCGTGCGAACGACTTCAACGGCACCGTCCGCGCGATTAACGGCTCCATCGAGTGCAACGGCGGGAATCCCGCTCAGGTTCAGAGCCGCATCAACAACCTGGAGAACTTTGCCAGGATCGCGGGGGTCAACCTGTCCGGTGTCGCTAGGGACGCGAGGTGTGGCGGCTGAGTGACCGCTGAAAGAGGGTACGGTCCGCCCGGGCCGTGCCCTCTTTTCGTGCCCGATGCTGCTTGGCATGGTCCGATCCGGCCGGCCCGGCCGACGGTGACAGCCGCCGAGTGCGCCGCCGCGGTGATGCTGATCGGCGCTGCGCCCTGACTGTCCACCGTGCGCGGTCGCCGTTCCGGACGACCACCTGTCGGCTTTGCCGGGGGCGAAGTCGGACCGTTTCACTGCCGTTGCGGACGGTGACCGGAGCGGACGATGTGGAGGTTCGCTTCGCCTCTCCGTCCCGGAGGTAAACCCCCATGCGTATCGCTCTCGCCGCCGTCGTCGCGGCCACCATCGGCGCCGTCGCCGTCCTCCCCGGCGCCGCGTCCGCGGCCGCCGCCGCGCCCACCCTGCGGTTCCACGGCGCCCAGTACGACTCGCCCGGCAAGGACACCCGCAGCGCGGCCAGCCTGAACGCCGAGTGGATCTCGCTGGTCAACAGCGGCACGTCCGCCGTCAACCTCAAGGGCTGGACGGTCCGCGACAAGGCCAATCACGTGTACACGTTCGGCAACGTCAGCATCCCCGGCAAGGGTGGCCGGATCTGGCTGCACACCGGCAAGGGCACCACGAAGGCGCCGAACGCGTACTGGGGCAGCGGCAACTACGTCTGGAACAACACGGGCGACACGGCGTACCTGCGCCGGCCGTCCGGGGTGGCGCACGACTCGTGTTCGTGGAAGCAGAAGAGCGGGCGCACCTGGGTGGCCTGCTGAGGTTGACGTCGTGGGCTAGGGTCCGCGCCATGATGCGACGGGTGTTCGCGGGCGCGGCCCTGGCTGTGGCGGTCGGCGGCGGTGTGCTGTGGGCGTACGGGCTGGCGGTGTGGCAGCCGGTCACCGAGGCGTCGGGGTTCGCCGAGAACGACACGTACTGGGCGCGCGACGTCCGGTGGGCTGCCGCGACGGCGGCTGTCGGGGCGTTGCTGGCGCTGACCCGCGGCGACCGGCGGGTGCTGTACGGGGCGGGTGCGTGGCTGGCCGCCGACCTGGTGCTGGACCGGGCCGGGGTGACGCCGTGGCCGGTGCTCGCACTGATCCCGGCGGTGCTGCTGCTGCGGCCGTACCGGGCGAACCGGCTGGTGCTCACCACGGCCGCGGCCGTGTGCGCCGCCACCGCGCCGGTCGCGGCGATGGTCGAGTCGCCGACCGACACGGAGGCGGCGCTGGTGCCGTCGCGGCTGGCGGCGGCCGTCCTGCTGGTGCTGGCGGCGGTGGGGTGTGCGCTGGCGGCGGCCCCGTCCCGGGCGACCGCCCGGCTGGGTGTCGCCGCGGTTGTCGGCGTGGTGGCGGCGGGGGCCGTCGCCGCGTTCGCCGCGTCGTCGGGGGAGCTGCTGCCGGGCGCGCTGATCGGCGGCGGCCTGGTCGCGGCGGTGTGGGCGCTGACCGGCCCGTGGCCCGGCTGGCCGCGGCTGCTCGGCGTGCTGGGGGCGGTGCTGGTGGGGTACCCGCTGCTGGTGTCGGTGGCGGCGTTCGCCCAGATCTTCGTCCCGGTGGCGGCGCTGTTCACGGCCCTGGCGGGCAGCCCGGCGGTGAACTCGGCCGACTCCGACGTGCTGTACGTGGCGGTCGGCATCGTGCCGGGCCTGGTGTTCGCGGTGGCGGCCGCGGTGGGACGGCGCCTCGACGACGTCGTCCCGGCCGGCCCGGGCGCACAACCCCACGCGGCCTGACCGGTCCCTCCGGGCCGCCGTGCGACCCTCTTCTCATGCCGACGCCGCCCGACCGCCGCAAGCGGCACGGCGTCCACTACACGCCGCCGCCGCTCGCCGCGTTCCTGGCGTCGCGCGCCGCGGCGTTCGCCCCGCCGGGCCGGCCGCTGCGCGTCCTCGACCCGGCCTGCGGCGACGGTGAACTGCTCGCCGCGGCCGCCGCCGCCCTCGGCCCCGGCGTGCGGCTGACCGGCTACGACCGCGACCCCGCCGCCGTCGCCGCGGCCCGCACCCGGCTGCCCGCCGCCGACCTGCGCACCGCCGACTTCCTGGAGACCCCGCCGCCCGCCGCCGGCTTCGACCTGGTGATCACCAATCCGCCGTACGTCCGTACGCAGGTCCTTGGCGCACACCGCTCGGCGGAGCTGTCGGCGCGGCTGGGCCTGCGCGGACGCGTCGACCTGACGCACGCGTTCGTGGCGCTGGCCGGGCGGGCGCTGCGGCCCGGCGGCGTGCTGGCCCTGCTGTGCGCGAACCGGTTCCTGTTCACCCGGGCCGGGGCGAACATGCGGCACACCCTGACCGCCGGGTACGACGTCCGCGAGGTGTTCGACCTGGGCGACACCCGGCTGTTCGACGCGGCGGTGCTGCCGGCGATCGTGATCGCGACGGCGTCGGCGCCCGCCACGGAGCCGGGCCCGTCACGGTACGTGCGCGCGTACCAGTCCGCCACAGCGGCGGCGGGCGGCGACCTCTACGCCGCCCTGCGGGCCCCCGCCTCGTCCACCGCGACGGTCGACGGGCGCACCGTCGACGTCACCGTCGGTGAGCTGGCCGCCGCCCCCGACCCGGCCGAGCCGTGGCGGCAGCGCACGCCCGCCGGGGAGACGTGGCGCGCCCGGGTCGCGGCGGGCACGTGGCGGCGGTTCGGCGACCTGGCGAAGATCCGCGTCGGCATCAAGACCACCGCGGACGCCGTGTTCGTCCGCGACAACTGGGACGCCCTGCCGCCGGCCGTCCGCCCCGAGGACGACCTGCTGCTGCCCCTGCTCACCCACCGCAACCTGACGGCCTGGTCCCCGCCGACCGACCCGGCGACCCGCGTGCTGTACCCGTACGACCGCTCCTCCGACCGCCGCCGGCTCCTCGACCTGGCCGCGTACCCCCGCGCCCGGTCCTACCTGGACCTGCACGCGGACCGACTCCGGTCCCGGCGGTACGTCACCGACGCGGGCCGCGCCTGGTACGAGATCTGGGTGCCGCAGCGCCCGTCGTCCTGGCGTTCGCCCAAAGTGGTCTTTCCCGACATCAGCGTCCGCGGGCGGTTCGCGCTCGACCGGTCGGGCGCGGTGGTCAACGGCGACTGCTACTGGATCAATGTGGACGAACTGCCGTCGGAGGACGTCGCCCTGCTGATGGCGGGGGTGGCGAACTCGTCGTTCGGCGCCGCGTTCTACGACCGGACGTGCGGCAACCAGCTGTACGCGGGGCGGCGGCGGTGGATCACCCAGTACGTGGAGCGGTTCCCGCTGCCGGACCCGGACTCCGTGGCGGGGCGGCAGGTGGTGGCGGTGGCGCGCAAGCTGTGCGAGGCGGGCGCGGGCGACCAGCCGGACCTGCTGGCACTGCTGGACGAGGCGGTGGCGACGGCCTTCGACGTGGCCTGACAGGCGGGGCGAGCCCCGCACTTGTGCCTTGCCGTGCGCGCAGCTCGCTCGGGCGCCGGGCGTACGGACGCCGCAGCGCGGCCGGCGTCGATGAGGCCGCTCATCGCGGCGGCACGACGATTGGCGTGCTGCCGGCGGCGGGCGCGACCGCACCGGCTGATCAGCCGCGCGGATCGAGTTCGTCGAGGATCGCGGCGGTCGTCCCGCGCCGGACGTGCGCGTACCCGGTGCCGGCCCACAGGTTCAACGCCTCGGCGTCCCCGGCCCTCGCGGCGGCGGCCCGGATGGGCGCGGTCAGGTGGTGCACGGCCGGGTAACCGAGGGGCGCGACCGCCGAGTACGCATCGGTGAACCGGTTCCGCAGCGCCCGCGCGGGCCGCCCCGTGAACGCGCGCGTGACGACGGTGCCCCGGCCACCGGCGCCGTCGGCGAGCAGCGCGTCCAGGTGCGGCGCGCGCGTCCCGGCCTCGTCCGCGGCGAGAAACCGGGTCCCGACCTGCACGGCAACCGCGCCACCCGCGACGATCCTGGCCACATCGGCGGCCGTGCCGACACCACCCGCACCCACCAGCGGCACGTCCACCACCGCACGAACCTCCCGCAGCACATCCACCACCCCGCGAAGCCCGGTATATCCGCCCGGGTCCGCGGTGCCGGCATGCCCGCCCGCCTCACCACCCTGCACGACCAGCACGTCGGCGCCACCGGCGACCGCCGCCCGGGCCTCGTCCGCACCGGTGACGGTCACCAGCACGACCGAGCCGCCGGCACGCAGGTCCCCCACCAGCGCCGCGGGCGGCACCCCGAACGTGAAGCTGACGAACGGCGGCCGCACGTCCAGCGCCAGCTCGGCCTTCGCCGCGAACGCGTCGTCGTCGTGCGGCCGCACCGGCGGCAGCTCGACGCCGTACCGCTCGCCTTCGGCCCTTAGCGTGTCGCGGTAGCGCTCGACGGCCTTGATGTCGGCGGGCGGCTGGTCGGGGACGAACAGGTTGAGCCCGTACGGGACGCCGGCGGCCGTCAGGGCTGCAATGTCGGCGGCGACGGCGTCCACGCTGCGGTAACCGGCGGGCAGGAAGGCGAGGCTGCCGGCGCGGGCGGCGGCATGGATGAGCGCGGTGGTGGTCGGGCCACCCGCCATCGGGGCGACGATCACCGGCCGGTCGAACATCGCGCCTCCTCGACCGCGGCCCTGCGCGCCGCTCGACCCGGCAGCACGCGGACCTCCCGCTGCCGATCGGGTCCGACGCCGCTCTCCGTCATCGCCTGCTGCACGAGGCCGAGGTCGGCACCGTGCGACCGCATGTGCCGGATCTACGGAGCGTACCGATCCGGCCTGTCACGAACCAGCTCGGAAACCAGCCGCAGCTCGAGGCAGACGACCGGCACGACGTGCCGGCCGATGTGGACCTCGGCGTAGTGCTGCCACGGGCCACTCCCGATGCACTCGAACGCCCCGCCGTCCGTCGGCGTCTCGACGGTGCTCGCGCTGACGAAGACCTTGTCGACGACGACGGTGGCGTAGTACTGCCGGGCCGTGGGGAGCCAGACGGGCGGCTGCGGGCAGGCGAAGCCGCCGAGCGCGGCAACGAACCGGTCGACGTCGCCGCGGTGCGCGACGAGCAGGTCGATGTCGCCGGTCGGCAGCTCGACGCCTTGCGAGAGCGGCGCCGGTGCCGACGAGCCGGTACCCGAAGTCCCGTCCCACCCGGTCGAGCACGAGCCTCAGGACCCGTTCCAGGTCCGCCCTGTCGCGCAGGGGCCGTCCCGCCGTCGTCTCCACCACCACCACCCCATCGCGCCCCTGGGGTACGACGAACTGCCGAGCGCTGAAGGCGGCTACCGTCGGTCACTGCGGGCGGCGTGGCGTGCGAGAGCATGAGCAAGCCGTGGAAGTGCCGGCTGGGCTGGCACTCATGGGTCCGGCGGCACGACACCCCGGACCCCAACCTGCGGGTCTGCCGGCGGTGCGGCAGGCACACCGACGTCGGCGGGCTGGGGGACTGGGCGCCCGCTTCGGCTGAGGCGGCATGCCGCCCACCGCAGGGGCCGTCCCCGAAACGGCTTCGCCTGGGTCGTCGGTGGGCGGGATGCAACCTCATTCCGGGGCCCGAGCGCTCCTGCCGGAGGCGCCCATGGGGTCAGAAGTTATCGCAGCAGCTGGCCGGCGCGCCGGCCGATGCCGGCCGGAGGCGCGGCCGGCCGCGCCGCGCTTGCGCGGCGTCTTTGATTCAGTACAGGCAGATTCGGCAACCCTTATCGGTCAGCCGCCACGACCGGCGAGCTTTGGACGGAAGCGCCAACGCCTACCGGTCCGTCGTCCGGCCCAGGACCGCTGCCGACGCCTGGCGTAGTCAGGGCGCTAGGTGCCCGGCGGTGCTCGTCGGTCAGCGTGCCGCCTGGACCGTTCCGTTGGCGTTCGTCGTCATGGTGGGCGTCTCCCTGTGCACCGCGGGTCGCGTGCCCGCCGACGTGGGCGCCACGATGTTGCGCCTGCACGCACTACGTTTATGGATCTCTTAATGTTCCTCGCTGAACCGCGGCCGTCGACCGCCCCGTACTCATCGGTACTGCAACGGGGCCGTCGAGGATCGTGAAGGAGCGGTGAATGCATCGGACCAGCAAGAGCAATCGGACGCGCAAACTGACGTTGGGAGCGGCCGCCGCGACGCTGGTCGCAGGGATCTTCGCCGTCAGTACGGGGATCGGGCACGCGGGGGAGAACTGCGCGGACCTGGACACGGCGCTGCAGAACAACCGGAACTTCATCGCCGGGCAGCGGGCGAATCCCGACGCGTTGTCGGACGCCCGCGTCGCCAACCGGCAGGCCGTGGTGGACCTGATCCAGCAGCGGCGGGCGGCGGCCGGCTGCACGGGGGACGCCGGTGCCGCCAACCCGCCCGCGAACGCGAACCCCCCGGCCGACGCAAATCCGCCGGCCGCGAATCCGCCGGCCGCGAATCCCCCGGCGAACCCGCCCGACGCGGGTTCGGACCAGGGCGGAGCGGCGGGGAACGCCGGGGCCGGCTCCGGTAACATCGACGCTCTGGTGCCGGCGCTGGGTTTCAGCCCGGGCGATCCGAACGCGACGGCCGACCGCGTCGGCCCTACCGGGATTAACGTTCCCGGTCGCTGCCCACCCACTCAAGCCCAGGTGAACGCGCAGGTTGCGCTCAAGAATGCGAACTTCCCGAGTGGAACGGACCTTGAGAGCCGCATCCAGCGTTATGAGAAGACCCTGTCGGCGATTCAGGACTTGAAGTGCCCCGCATCTTCCACGACTTTGCTGGGCCGCTTGAAGTCCTTGACCGCGCTGCGCGGAGACGCGAACCGCGATAACGTCCTGCGCGGTTTGGGTTTGAACGAAACGCCGGCGGGATAAAGCCGCGGGGAATGCGGCGCCGCAAACGCCCCAGCGAAACAAGCGCCGCCGCGGACAACGGCAACCTGATCCTTCGCGGATCCTGATCCACCGCACGGAACCGCCTCGCCGGAGGCCCTCGCACCACGGGGGTCTCCGGCGCGTCCGTGCGTGGGCCATGCGCGCGGGCACGCTGACCGACCCCGGCGGGAGGAGTATCGCGAGCCCCTCAGGCACCGCACCGGCGAGCTGCTCGGCGTCTGCCGGCCACGGTTTTGGGAGGCGCTGGCCGGGAGCTTCGGCGAGCGCACCATCGGGTCCACGGCGGGACGGAGAGCACGCTGAGGGCGGTGGCGCTTTCCTGCGGAGCCGAACCCGTCGTCCGCCCATCGCTCGCACGTCACCGGAGCGGTCATGCCCGCTCCGCAAGCCGCGGCACCACGCGCTCGGCGTCCTGGCGGAACTCCGGCGGCGGGGGTTGCGGATCGGCCTGCTGAGCGACTGCGGTGCCGAGCCGGCGGAGTGCTGGAGCCCCGTCGCGTTCGTCCCGCTCGTCTTCTCCTGGCAGGATCGATGCCGCAAGCCCGATTGACGGCTCCATGCGCCGGTGGCGCGGCGCGCCGTCCGGGTGGTGCGGGTCGCTGAGGACCTCGGGTCACGTCGGGCTCACGCCGTATCCGAAGTCGAAAGCCGGCCGCAGTTCCGTCCCGCTGCCTGCATTCGTCGTTCAGGCGCTCACCGCGCACGCCAGGGCGTACGAGCCCGATGACGATGATCTGATCTCCGTGGCGTGCACCGGCGCGGCTCTCCAGCGAGGCACGTTGCGGGCTCGGGTACGGAAGCCCGTCCTGCAGCGCGCCGGGTGCCGTGGAGCTTCGCTTTCACGATCCGCAGCACTCATACGCGACGTGCCGATCAACGACGTGGCCCTGGTGACGGGTCATTAGTAGACACCCACGACGCTGGATCGCTACACGCACTCCACGAGTGAGCGAGACAGTAGGGTGCTGACTAGCCGGGAACGGATCAGGGCCCTCCCGTAGGAGGGCCTGAGCTGCACATCTACTTGGTCGGGGTGGCCGGATTTGAACCGACGACCTGTTCGTCCGAATTGGGTCAAGGTCAACTCAGCACATGCGGACTTCGCTATACATGCTGCTCATGGCGTTGGGCATTGATGGTATGCGAACGTCGGTCCAGGGACCTTTGAGGCAAAATCATCTCCGGATTCTCCCAGTGGGCCGTGGGCCTCTTGGCCGGTGCTGGCATCCCAACGCGCAAGCGTCGCTTGGCCGGGCCGCGCTCTGCTGGTCCAGGTGGAGCGCCCCACCGGACGTACGACCCTGGACCAGTCAGGCGCGGTCTTGTTGCCTCCGGTGCGCGACGGGTCGCGGCGTCCGGCTGGGCATCCCGGAGTCGCCGGGGTCCGGTGTGGCGGAGCCCCGGCCGCCGGAGGTGGCTCCGGGTTGTAGGGCTGGAGGCCCTACCCGCCGGAGGCGTGTCTGGGTTGCCGCGCGGCGGGTACCGACTGGTGCAGAGCCAGGGTCAACGGAGCCGACTCGGTCGTGAGTGGTATGACGCCTGGATCGAGGTGGACGTGTGCGCCCGGGTGGGCGTTCTCGTCGGATAAGGCGAGGCACCATCGGGCCAGGTCGCGGAGTCCGGCGGGATCACCGAAGATCTCCACTGCACCGTCTCGGACCTCGACCGTGACGTTGCCGCCCTCGGTGGGTGCGACGACGCCGATTCGTTCGTCGTAGGCCGGGACGGAGAGCACGTTGTCTGCCACGGCAAGAGTATGGCAATGGCGCCGCGGGCTGCGGCTCGGCGCCTGGGCGCTCGTCCCGCGAAGGCGGACGGGATGAGCGGGAGTGGCGCGAACGGTGCCTGCACTGGGTTGTTGCGCTAGTTCGGTGCGGCAGGAGCCCCGGGTCCCAGACGGTGAGGATGCCGGGGCTTCGGCGGCTTCGCCGGTGGCGCGGAGGCCACCGCCGGCCCGCGCCGGAAGCGAAGCGGCAAGGCGCGGACGGCCGGCGAAGTGGCTCGCGCGGCGGCCGGAGGCCGCCCTTGAGACGTGTGGAAAGTCTTCACCGTCCGGACCGCCTGTGTGACCCGCCTGCGTCAGCGTCTGATGTGGCGACGAGCGATCGTGACTACGGGGCTACACGGGCGTCCGGTGGGGTGAGCTGGTCGGTCTGGAGGTCGAGTTCGCGCGGCCGCTCGCGGTGGGGGTCGAGTGGCAGCTTTACGAGATCGACAATGGGGAGTGTGTGCGGCAGCCGCCCAAGGACGGGTCGCGGCGCACCGTCGACCTTCCGGGGTGGCTGGGTGCCATGCTCGTCGCCCTCGTGTCCGGCTTGCGGCCGCAACCGTGCGACTGTCACCGCCAGGCATGCGTCTTCCGGGGCTACTCCGCGGCCAAGGGGGCGGCTCGGGCTCCGGGCCCGAGGCTGGTCGACGTCGCCCAGTGCATTGGGGTGTCGACCGGCACGGTCTCGAACGTGCTGATCCGGCCCGACACCGTGCCGGATGCGACTCGCGCGAAGGTCGAAGCGGCCGTCGCTGAGCTGGGGTTAGTCCGTGGCCTAGCGACGGGCGAGCTGGCGGCCCACTGGCGACGGAGCGGGGTCGGGACCTGGCTGTTCCGCCCGGCGGCGACCGGCTCGTACCCGGCGAGGGCGCCGTCGCCGGTGCGCCCGGTGCCGATCATTGGCGAGCCCTGGCCGGGGATCCCGGCGCGGGGTCGGGGGCCACCGCGCGGGCGGACGCCTGCTGGGTGCCGATCGCGCCGAAGCTCACCCCGCACGGGTCTCCGGCACACCCACCGGACGGTAATGGAGGAGCTGGGGACCTCGCCCCCGGCTGATGGGCGACCGGATGGGCCACGTCGACGGCTCGGTGCAGGCGCGGTATACGCACATCACCGCGAAGATGCCGGCGCGCTGATGGACGCCTTGACGGAGAGTGGGGGACGGCGCTGGACGAGCGGCGCGCGATGTCGGCCGGGTCGCCGGTGGCCGTGCTCGATCGGCTGCTGCGGGGGAGGGCGGCGAAGTGACCGCACAAGAATTTCTCCCCAACTTCTCCCACGCAGCCCTGGGAGAGAGGCAGAAGGCCCGGTCTTCCGTGTGGAAGAACCGGGCCTGACCTGCACTTACTTGGTCGGGGTGGCCGGATTTGAACCGACGACCTCTTCGTCCCGAACGAAGCGCGCTACCAAGCTGCGCCACACCCCGAGGCGTGCTGAGCAATAGTATCCGACCCTGATCCCCAGGCGAAATCGGTATCCACCCAGCCGCAAACCCGCAGGTCAGCGCGGTATCAGCGTCAGCAGCGTGGCCTCCGGCCGGCAGGCGAAGCGGACCGGGGCCGTCGGGTGGGTGCCGAGGCCGGCCGAGACGTGCAGCCAGGAGGAGGTGCCCAGGCGGTGCAGGCCCTTGGCCATGGAGCGGGGCAGGTCGCAGTTGGTGGCCAGTGCGCCGACGAACGGGACGCACACCTGGCCGCCGTGGGTGTGGCCGGCCAGGACGATGTCGGCGCCGTCGTTGGCCATGCCGTCGAGGATCTGGGAGGCGGGGGTGTGGGTGACGCCGAGGAACAGGTCGGCCGTCGACGGGCCGGACACCGAGGCGTAGTCGTCGCGGGCCACGTGGGGGTCGTCGACGCCGGCGAGTTCGATGGTGCGGCCGCCGGCCTTCAGGGTGGTGCGGGCGTTGTTGAGGTCGGCCCAGCCGGCCGTGAGCAGGCCGGTGCGGAGGTCCTCGAACGGCAGGTCCGCGCCCTCCACATATTCGCGCGACGGCAGCAGGTACGACAGCGGGTTCTTCCAGACCGGGCCCGTGTAGTCGTTGGAGCCGAAGACGAAGGCGCCGGGGAGGTCGAGCAGGGGGCCGAGGGCGCGCAGGACCGCCGGGACGGCGTCCGGGTGGGCCATGTTGTCGCCCGTGGTGACGACCAGGTCGGGGTCGGTGCCGGCCAGGGCGGCCACCCACTGTTGCTTGCGGCGCTGGTCGGGGGTCATGTGCAGGTCGGACAGGTGCAGGATGCGCAGCGGTTCGGCGTCCGGGTCGAGGACGGGGACGTCCACGCGGCGCAGGGTGAACATGTTGCGCTCGACGAGGCTGGCGTAGGCGAGGGTCGCGGCGGCGGTGCTCGCGGCGAGGCCGATAAGGGTGCGCTTGCGCATGGGCGTAAGGGTAGTTTGACCGTCCATGAGCGCGCTCAAGGACCGACTCAACGATGACCTCCGCGGTGCCATGAAGGGCCGCGACGAGCTGACCACGTCCACGCTGCGCATGGTGCTTGCCGCCGTGCGCACCGCCGAGGTGGCCGGCAAGCAGGCCAAGGAGCTGTCCGACGACGACGTGCTGGCCGTGCTGACCCGGGAGGCGAAGAAGCGGCGGGAGGCGGCCACCGCGTTCGCCGACGCCGGGCGGGCCGAGCAGGCCGCGAAGGAGACCGCCGAGGGCGACATCATCGAGCGGTACCTGCCGGCTCAGCTCGGCGACGCCGAGCTGGCCGAGATCGTCGCCGGGGCGCTGTCCGCCGCCGGCACGACCGCGATGGGCCCGGCCATGAAGGCGGCCCAGGCCGCGGTGGCGGGCCGGGCCGAGGGGGGTCGCGTCGCCGCGGAGGTACGCCGACAGCTCGCCGGCTGATCGCGGACACAGCACCGCCCGGGGCGGCCCTCGTGCACCGCAGGGCTCACGTGCCGGCGGGCGGGACGACGGCAGGGGAGACGACGACGGCGGCGCCGGCCGAAGCCGGCGCCGCCGTCCGTGTTCGGGTTACCGCGGGCCCGGGCGGGTCACCGGGCCGTTCTCCGGGCGTCCCGGTTGGCCTGGCTGCCCCGGCTGGCCGGGCTGGCCCGGCTGCTGACCGCCCGTGCCGTCGCTGATCTCGACGATCACGACGCCGCCCTTGATCGTGCGGCCCGACGGGTTGGTGCCCGCGGCCGAGCCGGCCGGGCAGGACGAGGCGGTGCGGCTGAAGCTCACCTCGACGTCGAAGCCGGCGTCGCGCAGCTCGTCGATGGCGCTCTCGCGGGAGTCGCAGGTGACGTTGGGGATGCTGCGCTGGTCGCCGTACGCCATCTTCTCCGTCGGCGCCTTGAAGTCCTGTTTGTCCTTGCCCTTCATGGCGTCGGCCAGGGTCTCCCACACCGCCGGGTTGACCCGGTCGTGCTGGCGGTAGCGGGGGTTCTGCGGCCAGTCCGCGTCGGCCTCCAGGCCGGCGACCACGAGCGACTTGGTGCCGGCGATCAGCGAGACGGTCTTGGCGCCGTCGCTGGTGCCGGACTTGCCGAAGACCGGGTGGCCGACGACGCCGCGGGTGGCGCGGGCGGTCGCGTAGCCGCCGCAGCTGCCGAAGGCCGGGCGGTCGCCGACCGGGCAGCGGCCGGCGTCGACGGCGGCCCGGGCGACGTCCTCGCCGATGACCTTGTTGCAGCGGGGGTTCGCCACGTCGAGCTTGTTGCCGTCGTGGTCGCGGATCTCCTGGACCGGGATGGGCTCGCAGTACTTGCCGTCGGCGGCGAGGGTCGCGTACGCGTTGGCGAGGTCGAGCGGGGTGACGTCGGTGACGCCCAGCGAGAACGCGCCCCAGTCGTCCAGCTTGCGGTTGTTGTACTGCTTGACGTCCTCGGACGAGCGGAACCGGATGCCCAGCTTGTAGGCCATGTCGACGGCCTTGCCGGAGCCGACGCGCTCCTGCAGCGGGATGAAGTAGGTGTTGACCGACTGGCCGAACGCCGACCACATGTTCTTGACGCCGGACATCTTGCCCGCGTTCTTCGGGCAGTACCGGTCGCCCTGGCAGGTGGCCGAGCCGGCGCCGACCCGGTACTTCGACACGTACTGGTCCTTGGCGTTGATCGTGTAGCTCAGCGGGTAGCCCGCCTCGAGCGCGGCCGCCAGGGTGAACATCTTGAAGACCGAGCCGCCCTGGTAGCCGGTGATGTCGCCGCCGCCGGTGACCAGCGGGTTCGTGGTGTTCGGGTAGGAGCCGCGCTGGCCCTTCTTGTCGGGGTTCGACGAGGGGCCGTTCTTCGGGTCCGACGGGTCGTCGATCTTGAAGTTGCGGTTGACCGCGAGGCTGCGCACCCGGCCCGAGCCCGGCTCGACGGCCGCCAGCATCAGGGCGTCCTTGCTGCCGTTCTTCAGGTACTGCTGGACGTTCTTGTAGGCGGCCGCCTGCACCTTGGTGTCGAGCGAGGTGACGATGTTGTAGCCGCCGGTCTTGAGGCGCCGCTCCCGGTCGTACGAGGTGTCGCCGAACGTCTCCTGCGCCATCCACCAGCGGTAGAAGTAGTCGCAGAAGAAGCCCCAGTTGTTCTTCGGCACGCTGACGCAGTCGCGGCCGGCGCGCTTGACGTCGCGGGTGACCTTCGTGGCGCTGGCGGCGTCGTACTCGGCCTGGGTGATCTGCTTCAGGTCGAGCATGTTCTTGAGGATGTACGCCCGGCGGTCGACGGCCTGCGGGTAGCCGGTCTCGGTGGCGGGGTTGAACGCGGACGGGGCCTTGACCATGCCGGCCAGCAGCGCGGCCTGGTCGATGGTGAGGTCCTTGGGGCGCTTGCCGAAGTAGACCTGGCTGGCGGCGTAGACGCCGTAGGCGCCGTTGCCGAAGGGCGCGATGTTCAGGTAGCGCTCGAGGATCTGGTCCTTCGTGAGCTCCTGCTCGATCTTGAGCGCGTAGCGCATCTCGCGGGCCTTGCGGGCCGGGGTGTCCTCGCTGGCGCGGACCACGTCGACCGGGTGGGTGGCCGAGTAGGAGATCGACATGCGGACGTACTGCATGGTGAGCGTGGACGCGCCCTGCTCGGTCTTGCCGGCGCCCTTGTTGGCGACGAAGGCGCGGGCGATGCCCTTCACGTCGACGCCGTTGTGCTTGTAGAAGTCGTGGTCCTCGGCCGCGATGATCGCGTTCTGCATGTTCTTCGAGATGTCCTTCAGCGGGACGTCGCTGCGGAACTCGTCGTACATCATCGCGATGAGGGTCTTGCCGTCGTTGGCGTAGACCCGGGTGATCTGCGGGGCCCGCTGGTCCTTGAGCTCGGTGGGCAGCGCGTCGAACGTCTGGGCGCCCGCCTTGGCGGCGAGGCCCGACATCGCGACCGCGGGGAAGGCGGCGGCCGCCACCACGACGCCCGCCAGCAGGCCGCAGATCAGCAGCGAGGCGCCGTTCGTCAGGAGGTTGTGGTCACGCTTGCGCACACGAGTCACGCGAAGCAGGGTACGTGAAGGTTGCACCCCGCCGCTTATCGAGCGGTCGGCCTGTGGACGCCGTGGGTGCGGTTCGCCAGATCATCTTCGGGGTAGCGTCCCGGGAAGCGCCTGACTTTCCCGGAATCCGGCATAGATAGGCCGGAATGGCACAAACGTTCGATGGGTGGAAAGTGTCCGGCTTTGTAGTTCTTGTCTGACAACGTTGCGTAATCGCCCAACTACAGAGCATGATGGCGTGGCGAGTATCGCAACGACGTCCTCATGGGGCACGGGAGGCACCGGGGCGTCAGGGGGATTTGCAAGGGGGGACGTGGACACATGGGGATGATCAGCGACTGGCCCAGCATGGCGGCATGTCAGAGTGGGGACCCTGACGCGCTGTTCGTGCAGGGAGCTGAGCAGAACGTGGCCAAGCGCATCTGCCGCAGCTGCCCGGTTCGCTACGAGTGCCTGTCCGACGCGCTCGACAACCGGATCGAGTTCGGCGTGTGGGGCGGGATGACCGAGCGGGAGCGCCGCGCGCTCCTCCGGCGCCACCCGCACGTCGCCAGCTGGCGCAAGATGTTCGAGGCCGCTCTGCGGGAGAAGGGCGCCGACAAGGTGCTCGTCTCCACGAGCTGACCCTCGCAGGAGATATCAGGCGGCCAGCGCGTCGCCGATCGTCCGCAGCCCGTCGACATCGTGGATGTCGGCGGGCTGCGCCGTCACCGGCACCGTCGGCACCGCCGGGAACGCCGCCGTGAACCGCTGCGCCACCTGCGCCTCCCGCTCCGTCTGCCGGACCAGGGCCGCGTGCACGCGCAGGGCGTCCGCCGTCACCGCCTGATCGCCGGCCGCGTCCAGCGCGTCCGCCGCCGCCAGGCTCGCCGCCGCGTCCAGGTCCAGGGTCGTCGAGTGGACGCGGTTGAGCACCAGCCCCGCCAGCGGCATCCGCTCGGCCACCAGCCGCTCCGCGAAGTACTGCGCCTCCCGGACCGCGTCCGGTTCGGGCGCCGCCACCAGCAGGAACGCCGTCTCCCGGTCCTGCAGCACCTGGTACGTGCGCTCCGCCCGCTGCCGGAACCCGCCGAACATCGAGTCCAGCGCCGCCACGAACCCCGACAGGTCGGTCAGCAGCTGCGCCCCGATCACCTTCTGCACCACGCGGGAGAACACCCCGAACGACGCCGTCACCAGGTTGAACATGCTGCGGCCGCCGGCCCGGGCGGGCGCCATCAGCAGCCGCAGCATCCGGCCGTCCAGGAACCGCGACAGCCGGGCCGGGGCGTCCAGGAAGTCCAGCGCCGACCGCGACGGCGGCGTGTCCACCACGATCAGGTCCCACTCGTCCCGCGAGCGCAGCTGGCCCAGCTTCTCCATCGCCATGTACTCCTGCGTGCCGGAGAACGTCGAGCTCATGGCCTGGTAGAAGGGGTTCGCGAAGATCTCCTGCGCGCGCGCCGGGTCGGTGTGCGCCTGCACCACCTCGTCGAAGGTGCGCTTCATGTCCAGCATCATGGCGTGCAGCTCACCGCCGCTGGAGTCCGTGTCGATGCCCTTGACCTGGCGCGGCGTGTTGTCCAGCTCCGTCAGGCCCAGCGACTGCGCCAGCCGGCGCGCCGGGTCGATCGTCAGCACCACCGTGCGGCGGCCGTGCCGCTCCGCCGCCCGCACGCCGAGCGCCGCCGCGGTCGTCGTCTTGCCGACGCCGCCCGCCCCGCAGCAGACCACGATGCGGATCGAGGGGTCGGCCAGGAGCGCGTCGACGTCCAGGCGCGCGGTCGCAGTGGGCACCGTTCGAGCGTACTGAAGGCCGCCCGGGCCCGCGCTCAACCGCGACCCGCCAGCCGGTCGGCGAGCGTGCGCAGCGCGGCGGCGTCCACGCCGTCCGCCAGCTGCGGCAGCTCGATCATCGGCCGGCCCAGCTCGGCCAGCTCCGTGCGCAGCGACTCCTCCAGCTCGCGCCGGGTCAGGTGCGCCTGCGCCTCGGCCTGCAGGGCGGCCACGCTGCCCGCGTCGGCCGGCAACCCCGCCGCCGCCAGGCCGCGCTTCAGCTCCTGCTTCGTCACCCGGCCGCGGGACGCCAGCAACGGCGGCCGGGCCCCGTTCACGATGACCTTCCCGATCCCGATGCCCAGCGCGGTCAGCTCGCCGATCGCGTCCGCCGACTCCTGGACCGGCATCTCCTCCAGCAGCGTCACCACGTGCACCGCCGTCATCGGCGAGCGCAGCAGCGCGGCCACGCCCTCGCTCTGGCTCTTGATCGGGCCCACCTTCGCCAGCCGGGCCGTCTCCGTCGTCACGTTCAGGAACCGCCCGATCCGGCCCGTCGGCGGCGCGTCCAGCACCACCGCGTGGTACGCCCGCCGCCCGTTCACCGACCGGGTCGTCGCCTCCTTGACCTTGCCGGTCAGCAGCACGTCGCGCAGGCCCGGGGCGATCGTCGTCGCGAAGTCGATCGCACCCAGCTTGCGCAGCGCCCGCCCGGCCGCCCCCAGCCGGTAGAACATGTCGAGGTACTCGAGCAGGGCCTCCTCCGGGTCGACGGCGAGCGCCCGCACCTCACCGCCGTCCGGCGTCGTCGCGATCCGCCGCTCCTCGTACGGCAGCGGATCCGTGCCGAACAGCTGCGCGATGCCCTGCCGGCCCTCCACCTCGACCAGCAGCGTGCGCCTGCCGCCCCTGGCCAGGGCGAGCGCCAGCGCCGCCGCCACCGTCGTCTTGCCGGTGCCGCCCTTGCCCGTCACGACGTGCAGGCGCGCCGGCCACTGCTCGTGCTGTTCCTCCGACCCCACTCCCCGAGCGTAGGTCAGCCCCGCGCGGTCAGCCCGAGACCTCGCACACCCACCAGCCGGTCTTGCGGATCGTCGTGAACGTCAGCGCCTGCTCCGACGTCTTCTCGTCCCGCGTCGTCATCGTCAACTCGACCGACACCCGGGCGCGCTCCTCGTCGACGCTCGCCACCGCCGGGTCGCCCCACGTGAAGCTCGGCTTGTCATACTTCTGGGCGTACGCCTTCACCTCGTCGACCTTCGCGGCGATCTTGGCCTCGTCGCGGGCCTCCCGGCACACCAGCGCCGCCGCGGCCGCCGGGTCCTGCTGGTTGTAGACCGCCGTCAGGAACCGGTTGACCGCCGTCGCCGGGTCGGGCGCGCCGTCGCCGGACTCCGCGTTGCGCAGCAGCAGGAACGCCGACACGCCGCCACCGCCGCACAGCACCAGCGCCAGGACCAGCACCAGGGTCACCCACAGGCCGGGCCGCCGCTTGCGCGCCGTCGTCACCGGCCAGCCCGAGCCCCCGGGGTACGGGGCCGGGCCCGCGCCCGGCGTGCCGGGGGCGGCAGCGGGCGGCGGCGCGCCCGCGGGGGCGCGCCAGGGATCGGCGGGGATCCCGGCGGCGGGAGCCGCCCAGGAGTCGGCGGCCGGCGGCGGGCCGGACTCCCGCGCCCCGGGGAAGACGCCGGTGGCGTCCGGGTCCTGCGGGATCCCCGGCGCCGGCGGTCCGCCCGGTGCGGGGGAGCCGGGGCCGGTCGAGGACGGCGAGGTGGCCGACGGAGGACCGGCGGGCGGCGCGGAGCCGGGTGCACCGGCCGCGTCAGGGGCGGAAGGCGCGGAGGCTCCGGCGGACCCGGCGGGCCCCGCGGGCCCCGCGGGCGGCGCGGGCGGCGCGGAGGTGGGCGGCGCGGAGGTGGGTGAGCCGGGCTCGGACGGCGCGGACGGCGCGGAAGCCCCAGCGGCCGGCGCGGAGGCCCCGGCGGGAGGCGCGGCGGGTGGGGTGTCCCGGTTGGCGGCCATCTCCGCGGCGCGGCGGCCGAAGAAGTCCGGCTCGTCGGGTGGGGTGTCGCCGCCCTGAGTCGCCATGTCGTCCCCCGTGTGCGCGTTCGTCCTGTTCAGCCCGTCGCCGGACGGTTCGGTCACCGCTCAGCGTATCGGCCCGGACCCTCCCGCCGTGGGCCGCTCGACCCCACTACGCTGGCGGCCATGCAGAAGTGGGAGTACGTGACCGTGCCGCTGCTGGTGCACGCGACGAAGCAGATCCTCGACAACTGGGGCGACGACGGCTGGGAGCTCGTCACCGTTGTTCCCGGCATGAACGCCGAGAACCTGGTCGCCTACCTGAAGCGCCCGAAGGCATGAGCGAGCCGGTTCCGGTCCCGGTCTCCGGGGTCGTCGACGTCTACGCGCGCCTGGCCGACCTGGGCCTGACGCTGCCCGAGGTGGCGGCGCCGCTGGCGGCGTACGTGCCGGCGGTGCAGTCGGGCCACCACGTGTACGTGTCGGGGCAGCTGCCGCTGGTCGGCGGCGAGCTGGCCGGGGCGGGCAAGGTCGGGGCCGAGGTGTCGCCGGAGCGCGCGGCCGAGCTGGCGCGCATCTGCGCGCTGAACGCGCTCGCGGCCGTGGAGGCGCTGGTGGGCCTGGGCCGGGTCGTGAAGCTGGTGAAGGTGACCGGGTTCGTGGCGGCGGCGCCGGGGTTCACGGCGCTGCCGGCGGTGGTGAACGGGGCGTCGAACCTGTTCGGCGACGTACTCGGCGAGATCGGCCGGCACGCGCGCAGCGCGGTGGGCGTGGCGGAGCTGCCGCTGGGCGCGCCGGTCGAGATCGAGATCATCGCCGAGATCGCCCCCTAGCTGCGCTGATCCGCGGCCGCTGCCGGATGATCAGGTGCGGTCGGGGACGTACGATGCTTGCGTGGGGGGTGTGCCGGACGACCGGCTTCCGGGCTGGGTGACGCTGGTGCGCGCCCCGAACCCCGGTGTGATGACCCTCGACGGCACGAACACGTGGATCCTGCGCGCCCCCGGCGCGGCGGACGCGGTGGTGGTCGACCCGGGCCCGGACGACGCCGGTCACCTGCGCGCGGTCGCCGCGGCGGGCCCGGTCGGCACGGTCCTGGTGACGCACGGCCACCCCGACCACGTCGACGGGCTGGCGGCGTTCCTGGAGCTGACGGGCGCCCGGCTCGACACCTCGGCGCGCCTGACGGCGGGCGGCGTGGAGATCGAGCGGCTGCCGGCGCCGGGCCACACGGCCGACTCGGTGTGCTTCCTCGCCCGGGTCGGCGACGAGCGGGTGGTGCTGACCGGCGACACGATCCTGGGCCGCGGCAGCACGGTGGTGACGCACCCGGACGGCGACCTGGGCGCGTACCTGGACAGCCTGGAGCTGCTGGCCGCGTACCCGGTGCCAGGGTTGCCGGGCCACGGCCCGGTGCTGGCCGACTGCGCCGCGGCGGCGCGGGCCTACCGCGCGCACCGGCGCGAGCGGCTCGCCCAGGTGGAGCGGGCCCTGGCGGCGGGCGCGACGACGCCGCAGGCGGTCGTCGAGCTGGTCTACGCGGACGTCGACCGGGCGCTGTGGCCGGCGGCGGAGCAGACGGTGCGGGCGCAGCTGGCCTACCTGGGGCGGGCGGCGTGACCTGCCCGGTGTGCGGCACGGTGGCGGTGCCGGCGGCGAACTTCTGCCACAACTGCGGCGCCGCCCTGCCCGCCGCGGCGACCCTGCCGGCGACGGAGCGGCGCGTCGTGACGGTGCTGTTCGGCGACCTGTCGGACTTCACGTCGTGGTCGGAGGACCTGGACCCGGAGCGGGTGGGCGCGGTCACCGACCGGGTGCTGGCGTCGCTGGCGGGCGCGGTGAAGACGTTCGGCGGGCACGTCGACAAGCTGACCGGCGACGGCATCATGGCGGTGTTCGGGGCGCCGGTGGCGCACGAGGACGACGCCGAGCGGGCGGTGCGCGCCGCCCTGTCCATGCAGCGCGCGGTGCGCCGGGTGCTGGACGACGAGCGCGGCGGCGGCGCCCCGCTGGGCCTGCGCGTCGGCCTGAACACCGGCGACGTGGTGGCGGGCATCCAGGCGTCCATCGAGTACACGGTCATCGGCGACACGGTGAACACGGCCGCCCGGCTGGCCGACGCGGCCGCGGTCGGCGCGGTCTACGCGGGCGACGCCACGATGAACGCGACGAAGCGGGTCGCGTCGTGGCGGCACCTGCGCCCGCTGCGGCTGAAGGGCAAGCGCGAACCGGTGCCCGCGTACGAGCTGCTGGGCCTGCTGGACGCGCCGGGCACCCGGTCCGGCCTGGGCGACGAGGCGCCGTTCGTGGGCCGCGAGGCCGAGCTGGGCCGGGTCGTCGGCCGGCTCGCCGAGGTCATCGACCGGCGCGAGCCGCGGGTGCTGGTCCTGACGGCCGAGGCGGGCATCGGCAAGTCGCGGTTCGCCGCCGAGGTGGAGCGGTACGCCGCCGGCTACGACGTCGGTCCGGGCGGCTTCGGCGCGCACACCGGGGCCCGGGTGCTGCACGTGCGGTGCGCCGCCTTCGGCGAGCGCCGCCGGCTGGCGCCGCTCGCCGACCTCGTGCGCAACGCGGTGGGCCTGCCCGTCGACAGCGCCACCGCCGTGACCCGCGCGGTGGTCGAGGAGCGGCTGCGCCGCCTGGCCCAGCGCCTCGCCCGGCAGCTCGACGCCCCGCCGGTCCCGATCGACCTGCTGCTGCTCCTGCTGGGGTACGCGGACACGCCCGCCCCCGCCAACCCGGCCAACGCCACCGACTGGGCGCCGGCCCCCACGGTGGACGCCGAGGCGGTGCCGGCGGCCGTCGGCGACCTGCTGACCGGCCTGGCCGCCGAGGCGCCCCTGCTGGTGGTGATCGACGACCTGCACGACGCGACGGCGGAGACGATCGACGCGGTCGGCGTGATGCTCGACCACCTGAGCGGGCCGATCGTGGTGCTGCTGCTGGGCCGCCCCGAGCTGGTGCGCACTGCGGGCGCGCTGACCGGCCTGGCCGACGCGGAGGTGCACGCCCTGCCGCCGCTGCGCGGCGCGGACGCGTCCCGGCTGCTGACGGCGTACCTGTCGGGCGGGCGGCTGCCGCAGAACGACGCCGACCGGCTGCTGAGCACCGCGCAGGGCAACGCGTTCTACCTGGCCGAGCTGGTGACGCTGCTGATGGAGCGCGGCGCGCTGACCCCGGCGGGCCCGGACCCGGCGGGGCCGTGGCGGCTGGCGCCGGGCTCGCTGGGCAGCCAGCTGCTGTCGCGGGACCTGGCGGCCGTGCTGGCGGCCCGCATCGACGCGCTGCCGCCGGACGCCCGCTCGGTGCTGCGCGACGCGGCCGTCGTCGGCGACACGATCCCGGTGGCGGCGATGGACGCGCTGCGCGAACGCCGGTCGGTGGGCGATCCGCGGCCGACCGCCGTCGCGCACGTCGAGCTGGAGCGCGCCGTCGACGAGCTGCTGCAGCGGCGCATGCTGCACCGGGTGCGCGGCGGGTTCGCGTTCACGACGCCACTGATGCGCGAGGCCGCGTACGGCGGCCTGGGCAAGGCGGACCTGGCGGAGCGGCACGCGTACCTGGCCCGCTGGGCGGCCCCGACGGGCGACACGTTCCGCGGCGCCGGGTTCAGCGAGGCGGAGCGGGACGCGTTCGTCGCCCACCACGCCGAGTGCGCCGTGGAGCTGGCCGACGCGGTGCGGCTGCGCCCGGACGCCGACGCCCGGGCGGTCGCCCCGCTGGGCGTGGCGGCGCTGGGCCGGGCGGCCCGGCGGGCGCTGTTCGCCGCCGAGCCCGCCGCCGCGGTGTCGCTGGCGGAGCGGGCCGCGAACCTGGCCGGCGAGGCGCTGCCGCTGCCGGACCGGCTGGTGTACGCCCGGGCGCTGCTGCAGACCGGCCGGGCCGCCGACGCGCTCACCTACAGCGAGAAGATCTGCGCCAACGCCGACGGCGACGCGCTGTGCCGCACCGAGGCGATGCTGGTGGCCGGCCAGTCGCTGGAGGCGCTGGGCGACAACGAGCGCGCGGTGCGCTCGTGGGAGGACGCGCTGCAGACGGCCACGGACGCGGAGCTGCTGCCGGAGCGGGCGGAGGCGATGCGCCGGCTGGGCATGGCGGACTTCCGGGCCGGGCGGCTCGGCCAGGCCAGTTCCCGGCTGGCCGCCGCGTACCAGGTGACCCTGACGGCGGGGGACCGGCACGGCCAGGCGTGGTCCATGCAGAACCTGGCCTGGGTGACGACCACCCGGGGCGACTTCGCGGGCACCGACGCGGTGCTGGGCCGGGCGGCGCGGCTGTTCGCAGAGCTGGGCGACCCGGTGGGCCGGGCGTGGCTGCGCGGCACGACGGCGTTCGCGCGGCTGCTGGCCGGGCGGCTCACCGAGGCGCGGCGGCTGGCGAACGCGTTCCTGCCGTTCGGCGAGCGGGTCGGCGAGTCGTGGGCGGCGGGGACGCTGCGCTCCGTCGAGGCGTGCGCCGCCGCCGAGTTGGGCGACCTGACCGAGGCGGACCGGGAGGCGCGCCGGGCGTACCGGGACTTCGTGGCGGCCGGCGACGACTGGGGCCAGGGCCTGGCGCTGGTGGTGCGCGGCATCGTGGCGCGCGGCCTCGGCGAGCCGGAGCACGCGGCCGACCTGCTGGCCGACGCGCTGGCGTACGCCGACAAGACGAACCACCCGCTGCTGCTGGGCCTCGCCGGCACCCACCGCGGCCACGTGCTGCTGCGCCTGGGCGACATCGCGGGCGCCGAGGCGGACGCCCGCCGGGTCATCACCAACGTGGAGCCGCACAACCCGCTCGCGCCCGCCCAGATCGGCCCGCGGGTGCTGCTGGCGCAGTGCCGCCTGGCCGACGGCGACCCGCCGACCGCCATCGGGCTGCTCGCGCCGATCGCCGCCGCGCCGCGGGCGGCCGCCCTGCTGGAGGGCCGCCGCCCCGCGCTGGCCGCGTACGCCGACGCGCTGCTCGCGGACAACCGGGTCACCGAGGCGCAGAACTGGATCGAACGGGCGCTGGAGGTGCCCACCGAGGGGGTGCGGGCCCAGGCGTACGCCGAAGCGGTGCTGCACCGGGTCCGGGCCGTGACCTAACCTGAGCTCCCCTGTGGAGCGTCGGGTGGGAGTGGTCGTGCCGAAGTCCGTGTCGGGTTGGACCATCGCCGTGTTCGGGGCGCTCGCCCTCGTCAACGGCGTCCTCGGACTGGCCGTGCCGGGCGCCCTCGTCGGCCCGCTCGGCTTCGCCACCCCGCTGGACGGGGCGGCGGCCACGTTCCTGGCGGCGTCGTCGATGGCGTCGCTGAACATGGGCGTGTACTACCTGCTGGCGGCCTCGCGGGACTGGAAGCCGTTCTTCGCCTTCACCGTGCCGTTCCGGGCGCTCACCGTCACCGTGTTCACACTGTTCGTGCTGGTGGGGCCCGCGCCGGCCGGATTTCTGGCCGTGGCGGCGTGGGAGGGGCTCGGCGCGCTGGCCACCGGGGCCGCCCTGCTGCACGAACGGCGGCGCGCGACCATGATTGTCGCCTAACCGTCGGGATGCGGGCCGACCGGTCGTCGGACCCCTGGCGTATTTTCATACCCGTGACGGACACCCCACCTGGCGCCCTGCCGACGCCGTACGTGCCGGGCATGTCCGGGTTGACGGTCATGGCCCGCGGCGGCTATGCCACGGTCTACCGCGCCACGCAGGACTCGGTCGGCCGCGAGGTCGCGATCAAGGTCGAGAACCGGACCCTGGACAACCCCCGTGACCAGGCCCGCTTCCTGCGCGAGGCGAAGGCGGCCGGGCGCATGTCCTCGCACCCGCACGTCGTCGACCTGTTCGACGTGGGCGTCACCGTCGACCAGCACCCGTACCTGATCATGGAGCTCTGCGACGGCTCGTACCTCGACCGGATGAAGGTCTCGCCGCTCGGCCCGGCCGAGGCCCGCGACCTCGGGGTCAAGATCGCCGACGCGCTCGCCCACTCCCACGGGGCGGGCGTGCTGCATCGCGACGTCAAGCCGGCGAACATCCTCTACTCGAACTTCAACCCGGCCGTGCTCGCCGACTTCGGCCTCGCCGTGCTGGGCGAGATGCGTGACTCGTCCGTCACCCTCGAGGTGCTCACCCCGGCGTACGCGCCGCCGGAGATGTTCCGGCACGCCACCCCGTCGCCGGCCGTCGACGTCTACGCGCTGTGCGCCACCCTGTACGCGGTGATGCGCGGCCGCCCGCCGCGCTGGGACACCGACCACAGCCCCAGCCTCATCACGCTGATGGACCTGTTCAACCGGCCCATCCCCGACCTGCCCGGCGTCCCCCCGCAGTTCCTCGAGGTGCTGCGCTACGGCATGGCCAACGAGCCGCGGGCCCGGCCGTCCGCCGCCCAGCTGTGCGAGATGCTCGGCAGCCTGCCGCTCGGCACCAACGCGCCGACGTCGGGCGCCCCGGCGAACGTGTACCGGTCCAGCACGTTCCGCACCCCGCAGCTGCACCCGCCGGTGTCGCCCACCCGCGACCTGCCCGGCCCGGCCGACGACACCCCGACCGTGCACACCGCCCGCAAGCGCGGCAAGCGCAAGTGGCTGTTCGGCGGCTTCGGCGCGGCCCTGCTGCTCGCCGCCGGCGCGGCCGGCGTGTGGTTCGGCACCGACCGGCAGGACACCCCGACGCCGCCCCCGGCGGTCGCCGCGCCGTCGTCCACCGGCACCGCGCCCGGCTCCGGCGCCGGCACCGCCCTGCCCGGCTGCGCCACCCCACTGCCCGGCGGCGCCCGCTGCCCCGGCTCCCTCGAATGCCTCAACCGGCGGCCCGACCAGGGCTTCGCCGCCGGGCTGGTGGCGTGCACCGAGCGGCACACGTGGGAGGTGTTCGCCCTCGGCACCCTGCCCGCGGCCGTGTCGCCCACCGACCAGGAGGCCGTCAAGGGCGACCCGACCGTCCGCCAGGTGTGCAGCCGCGAGACGTTCCTGCGCACCACCGGCCTGGTCAGCGCGGCCGGGTGGAGCCTGTCGGTGCTGCCGCCCGACGCGGCCGCCGCCGACCGCACGTTCCGCTGCCTGGCCGGCCGGGGCACCAACGCCCTGACCGGCCCCACGCTCACTCGGGACTGACCACCGCGAGCACCGCGCCCGTGTCGACCTCCGAGCCGGGGGCCACCGGCACCGCCGCCACCACGCCCGCCGACGGGGCGTGCACCGGGTGCTCCAGCTTCATCGCCTCCAGCGTCAGCAGCAGGTCGCCCGCCCGCACCCGCTGCCCCGGCACCACCAGCACCTGCCGCACCTCGCCCGGCAGCGGCGCCGTCAGCGAACCCTCCGCCGGGCCGGTCGCCGTCGGGAAGCGCGGCATCTCCGACAGCGTCACCGAACCCTCGGGACTGTCCACGTACGACACCTCGCCCACGCGGTGCACGCCGAAGCCCAGCCGCATCCCGTTCAGGTCCAGCACGACCCGCTCCGCGTCCGCCGACACCACGCTCACCGGTGGCTGGTCGTCCGTCAGCGGCGGCTGCCCCAACCCCGCCAGGTCCAGGTCGTCCGGGTCGATCGGGCGCACCCACCAGCCGGCCAGGGCGCCCAGCCGGTTCATCCGGTAACCCACCTCGACCGGGCCGGACGGGCCCACGTACAGGGCGCTCTGCGACGCCGACGGCACGTTGCGCCAGCCCGACGGCAGCGTCCCCAGCACCGGGCTGCCCGCCCGCCGCGCCGCCGCCCCGGCCAGCGCCGCCGCCAGGCACGACACGCGCACCGCGTCCACCGAGGACAGCAGCGGCGCGAACACCTCCGGGTGCCGGTCCAGGAAGCCGGTGTCGACGTCGCCCGCCCGGAACGCCGGGTGCCGCAGCACCCGCACCAGCAGGTCCCGGTTCGTGACGACGCCGTGGATCTGCGCCCGGGTCAGCGCCGACGCCAGCATCCGGGCCGCCTCGGCGCGCGTCGGCGCCCACGCCACCAGCTTCGCCAGCATCGGGTCGTACAGCACCCCCACGACGGAGCCGTCGCCCACGCCGGCGTCCAGGCGCAGGCCGGGCTGCAGCAGCGGCTTGAACCGGCCCGCCACGTCCGGCACCGCGAACCGGTGCAGGGTGCCCGTCGCCGGCAGCCACGCGTACGCCGGGTCCTCAGCGCACAGCCGCACCTCCATGGCGTGCCCGCGGATCGGCGGCGGCCCGCCCATCGGCAGGTGCCCGCCCTCCGCCACCAGCAGCTGCAGCCGCACCAGGTCGAAGCCGGAGATGCACTCGGTGACCGCGTGCTGCACCTGCAACGCCGGCGTCAGCTCGATGCAGTGGAACCCGCCGTCCGGCGACAGCAGGAACTCGACCGTGCCCGCCCCCACGAACCCGGCCGCCCGCGCCGCCATCACCGCGGCCTTGCAGATCTGCGCGCGCAGCGTCGTGTTCACCGCCGGCGACGGCGATTCCTCCACGATCATCTGGTGGCGCCGCTGCACCGAGCACTCCCGCTCGCCGAACGGGATCACCGCCCCGTGCGCGTCCGCGATGATCTGCACCTCCAGGTGCCGGGCACCCTCCACCAGCGGCTCGCAGAACACGGTGCCGTCGCCCGTGGCGACCTGCGCGTCCCGGCGCGCCGACGCCACCGCCTCCGCCAGCGCCGCCGGGTCCCGCACGATCCGCAGGCCGCGGCCGGCCGAACCCGCCGCCGGCTTGATCAGCACCGGCAGCTCCGGCACCGCCGCCGGGTCCGTGAATGACGGCAGCACCGGCACCCCGGCCTGCGTGAACAGCTCCTTCGCCGCCACCTTCGAGCGCAGCGTGGCGAGGGTCTTCGCCTCCGGCCCGACCCAGATCATGCCCGCGTCGGTCACCGCCGCCGCGAACTCCGGGTCGTCCGCCAGCATCCCCACCCCCGGGTGGACGGCGTTCGCGCCCGCCCGCAGGGCCGCCGCGATGACCAGGTCACCGCGCAGGTACGTGGCCGCCGGCGCGCTGCCCGCCAGGCGCACCGCGTAGTCCGCCTCCGCCACGTGCGGGGCGTCGGCGTCCGCGTCCGAGTACACGGCGACCGTCTCGATGCCGATCAGGCGGCAGGTGGCGAAGATGCGGCGGGCGATCTCCCCGCGGTTGGCGACCAGCAGACGACGGATCATGTTCGTACCCCTCGTCACACGCGGAAGACGCCGTACGACGCGGCGCCCCCGATCGGTCCGCTGTGCACCGCGGACAGGCAGATTCCCAGCACGGTACGGGTGTCCCGCGGGTCGATGACGCCGTCGTCGTGCAGGTGCCCCGACGCGTACATGGCCGCCGACGCCTTCGGCGCGTCCCCGCCGCCCGGGCTCGGCACCAGCCCCACCGGCAACGGGTTCGACGGCCACCGGAAGCCGAACCGGTGCCCCGGCTCCCGCACCCCCTCGCCCAGCGTCACCGCCAGCCGCGGCACCACCGAGTTCGCCAGCGCGTTCACCAGCAGCGCCGCCGACGACACGTCCCCGCCCGCCGCCGCCCGGTTGCCCGGGTGCCGCAACTCCACCAGCGGCGTCGCCGACGCGTTCGCCAGCTGCACGAAGTGCGCCCCCTTGCGCGCCTCCGCCGACGCGGGCGACCCGCCCACCGCCAGCACCGCCACCGGGTAGCCGTGCACCTCGCCCCACCCGCACACCAGCTCCGGGCCGTAACCCGGCTTGAACTCGTCGAACACACTGCCGTCCAGCACCCGCGCCAGCACCTCACGCGCCTCGAACGGCCCCGCCGGGAAACTCCCCGCGATCGTGAGCAGATCCTCCATCTCGTGCCGCGGCGGCACCGGCTCCGCCGACCGCGGCGCCGGCCCCAGCTTGCGCCAGTTCAACCGCCGCACACACAACCGCGCCAGCCGGATCCCGTCCCGCTCGTCCTCCGCCACGAAGTCCGCGAGCCCGTCGTGCTGGCCGTCCGCCTGCTGCGACAACTGCACCCGCGCCTGCGGCCCCACCAGAATGAGCTGGTCCGACAGCGCCGGCAGATACACGGCGTCCCCGGACGTCGGCCCGAACACCACACACACGGTCGGCACCCGGTGCCGCGCCAGCTCCGCCGCCACCGCCCCCGGCGCCGGCGACCCACTGCCCGTCGACTCCACCATCGTCAGCAACGGCAACCGGTTCGCCGCGGCGATCTCCGCCGCCCGCCGCACCTTCCGATCCGTGAAAGGATTGACCGCCCCGCCGTGCACCGTCGGATCATGGGCGACGACGACACACTCGACACCCTCGACGACCCCCACGCCGGTCACCACACTCGCCCCGACCGGGAACTCCGTGCCCCACGCCGCCACCGGCGACAACTCCAGGAACGGGGCATCCTGGTCCAGCAGCAACTCCACCCGCTCCCGCGGCAACAGCTTGCCGCGCGCATGATGCCGGGTGACATTCTTCTCGCCACCACCGGCGCGGGCGGCCTCCAGGGCGGACTCGAGGTCGGCGAGGCGCTCCAGCATGGCGCCCCGGTTCTCCAGATGCGCGGGGCTCCGCGGATCGACGGCCGTGTCGAGGACCGTCATGCCGCCGCCACCCTGACGAACTTCAAGATCCACGCCTCCGGATAGTGCCGTTCGACCACTCGGCTAACGAACGTCCGCCACTACTCGACACGGACACCCCCACCCCCGCCCAAGATTGAAACGCCCGTACGACCCCTCTGCGGCGCGCCTGCAATACCGCCCCAAACCGGACACGCCTGGCGGTGTGTCGCGTCGCCATCGGCGGGTCTTCTGCGGGCGGGGGTTGGCCCTGCCGGGGTCTCCACCGGATGCCGCGGCACCGCGAGCGGCCGGCGGTGGGCCGGGGGTCCGCGGGACTACCGATGGCGTGCCCCGGCAGCATCGCCGACCACCTCGACCGGACCGTCCCGGCCGTGGATCACCCCTCCTTCGTGGGGCCGCCTCGCCGCACTCAGGACGATCCCGACGGCAGCCGCGGCGGCGCCGCGCTGCCCGCGCTGCCCGCGCTGCCCGCGCTGCCCGCGCTGCCCGCGCTGCCCGCGCCGCCCGCGCCGCCCGCGCCGCCCGCGCCGCCCGCGCCGCCCGCGCCGCGCCCGCCGCGCCGCCCGCGCCGCGACCGCGGCGCCAGCGCCCGCCGCGCCGCTTTTGCCGCTTCCGCAAGCTCGCGAGGGTGGGTTGTAAGCCCGCGGGGCCCGGGGTGGCTCGGCGTGGGTAGAGGGTGGGTCGACGTGGCGTTGGGTGGTCCGGCGTAGTCCGGCCACCACTTCCGCCGGTCCCGGCGTGGCAGGGCCACGCCCCGGCCGGTCCCGGTGGCCCGGCGGCGCGCCAGGCAGACGACCACAACCGCTGCCCGGCTCAGCCCGCCAGCTCCAGCCGCCGAGGTCGCGCCGGCCGAAGGAAGGCGGCCGCCGTGCTCAAGGCGATGCCAGCCAGGATCGCCACTCCACCCGCGACCTGCGCCACCCCCAGCGCCTCCCCGAACACCGCCGCCGCGGCCAGCACCCCCACGAGCGGTTCGAGGTTGAGGAAGGCGCCGGCGACGTCGGGGGAGACGCGGCTCTGGGCGTACGCGAACAGGGTGAACGGCAGCAGGGTGCCGCCGACGGCGAGGCCCAGCATCGCGAGCAGGGGGATGGCGCCGGGTGCGGCGGGGGCCGGGCCGTCGAGGAGAGCAGCGGCGGGGACGGCGCCGACGGCGGCGGCTGTGAGTTGGACGGCGGTGACGGCGACGGGGTCGCGGCCGGTGAGCATGCGGGGCTGGGCGACCAGGAAGGCCGCGGACAGCACGAGGGACAGGATGACGAGGGCGTCGCCGGTGAGGGTGGCGCCGGAGCCGCCGTGGGACGCGACGAACGCAACGCCGGCGAGGGCGGTGGCGAAGCCGGCCCAGGCGGTGGGGCGGACGGTGGCGCGGCCGGTGGCGACGGTGAGGAGGGCGACCAGGATCGGGGTGGCGCCGACGAGCAGGGCGGCGTGGGTGACGCTGGTGCGTTCGATGCCGGCGTTCTGCAGGACGATGACCAGCCCGTACCCGAGGACGCCCCAGCCGATGATCGCCGGGGTGACGGCGGCGCGGAGCCGGTGGCGGGCCAGCCAGGCGAGGGGGAGGGCGGCCAGGGTGAAGCGGGCGACGGTGAGCCAGCCGGGGCCCCAGCCGGCGAGGGCGACCTTGGTGAGGGGCACGGTGCTGCCCCAGAGGAGGCCGGCGGCGATGAGGGCGAACAGGTGGCGACGCATGCGGCAAGCGTCCGCGTTCGCGAGCGGATGAGCCGTGCATCGGCGCCCGGACCAAATTATCGTCGGTCGGATGGCCGTTCGACTGGATGAAATTGACCTGCAGCTGCTGACCGAGCTGCAGGTGGACGCGGACCGTCCCAACGTGGAGCTGGCCCGGTTGGTGGGGTTGTCGCCGGCGGCGACGCTGAACCGGGTGCGCCGGCTGAAGGAGGCGGGCGTGATCACCAAGATTGCGGCGCGGCTCGATCCGGGGGCGGCGGGGTTCCCGTTGCAGGTGTACGTGTCGGTGATCCTGGCTCGGCACGAGCCGCGGGCGAGCAAGGCGTTCGAGGACGCGGTGCGCGCGATGCCCGAGGTGATCGCGGCGGACTGGGTGGCCGGCGAGATCGACGTGATGCTCCTGGTGGTGGCGCGGGACGTGGCGGAGCTGCAGAAGGTGCTGACGCGATTGTCGACGCGGGGCGCGCAGCGGTTGACGACGCTGTTGCGGCTGGAGGAGCTGAAGCCGTCGTCGCCGCTGCCGGTGGCCGCCGGGTGACCTTTCTGACCATCGGTTCACCGGGCCGCGGGGGCGGGTTACCGTCGTAGGCGGTGCCGCTGACGTGCGGCCACCCCGGACGAGTTGCGTGTCGTACCCGGTTCTGCCAAGACGACCGCCGAGGGGTGAACTGCGTCATGGCGTGGGTTGTTCTCGTCGTCTCCGGGGTGCTGGAGACCGTGTGGGCCATCGCGCTCGGCAAGAGCGAGGGTTTCAGCCGGCCGGTGCCGTCGGCCGTGTTCGGGGTGGCGCTGGTCGCCAGCATGGCCGGGCTCAGCTACGCGTTGCGCGACATCCCGATCGGCACCGGGTACGCGGTGTGGGTGGGGATCGGCGCGGTGGGCACGGCGATCGTGGGCATGGTGGCGCTCGGCGAGACCGTCAGCGTGGCCCGGGTGCTGTGCATCCTGCTGGTGGTCGCGGGCGTGATCGGGCTGAAGGTCTTCCACTGACCTCCGGGCGCCGGGTCGGACGCAAAAGCGGCAGGTGACCCCGGGCCGCCCGGGTCAGGCCCGACAGCGGCAGGTGACCCCCGGGCGGCCGGTCAGACGCGGGCGCGGCGGGCCAGGCGTTCGGGGTCGAGGATGATGACGCTCTTGCCGTCGAGGCGCAGCCAGGCGCGGGACGCGAAGTCGGCGAGGGCCTTGTTGACCGTCTCGCGGGACGCGCCGACGAGCTGGGCCAGCTCCTCCTGGGTGAGGTCGTGGGTGACCCGCAGGACGCCGCCGTCGCGGGTGCCGAAGCGGCCCGCCATCTGGAGCAGGTTCTTCGCGACGCGGCCGGGCACGTCGGTGAAGATCAGGTCGGCGAGGGCGTCGTTCGTCCGGCGCAGCCTGCGGGCGAGCACGCGCAGCAGTTGCTCGGCGATCTCGGGGCGGTTGTTGAGCCACGGGCGCAGCGACGACTTCTTCAGCCGGGCCAGGCGCGTGTCGGTGACCGCGGTGGCCGTGGCGGTGCGCGGCCCGGGGTCGAACAGGGACAGCTCGCCGAGCATGTCGGACGGTCCCATGACCGAGATCAGGTTCTGCCGGCCGTCGGCGGCGCGCCGGCCCAGCTTGATCTTGCCGGACAGCACGATGTACAGGCTGTCGCCCGGCTCACCCTCGTTGAACACGACGTCGCCCTTACGGACGTCGATCTGGTCCATCTCCTTGGCGAGCGCGTCGGCAGCCTCCGGGTCAACGCCCTGGAAGATCCCGCTGCGAGCCAGTACGTCATCCATCGCGCACCTCCGAATGCGCGTCCCACCGCGCCACGTCAGTCTAGGCGCACGCGGGCCGGAATCGGTCGGGCACCCCTATAGGTCTTGATCAGCCTATCCCTACCCGCCCGCGGCCCGAGCACCGTCTCTAGAGTCGGCGCCGTGGACCCGCAGCTCACGACCCGTGCCGAGGGCGGCCGCGCCGTGCCGGTGCTCGTCTGGCGTCCCGAAAGGCCGTTGATGACCGTTTCGTCGGCGGTGCTGGGCGGCGGGCTGGGGCTGCGGCACTGGGTGGTCAACGCGACCGTGCCCATGTCGTACCACCGGGACGACCCGGCGGACCACCTGGCGGAGCTGGCCCGCGGCCTCGGGCTGCGCGGGCCCGGTGTCGGGTTGCTGACCGGCGTCGACGTGGGCGAGGTGGTCACCGCCGACGACGGCGGCGTGCGGGTGTGGGCGACCGTCGGCCTCGGCACGCCGACGCTGGCGGCCGCGCCCGACGCGCCGGCGGTCACCCGGCCGGGCACCGTCAACGTGGTCGCCCACCTGCCGGCGCTGCCGGGCCCGGGGGCGCTGGTCAACCTGGTCGCCACCGCGGCCGAGGCCAAGGCGCAGGCCATGACCGACCTCGGCCTCGTGGCCACGGGTACGGCCACCGACGCCGTCACCGTCCTGTGCGACCCGGACGGGCCCGCCGCCGAGTACGGCGGGCCGCGCTCGCGGTGGGGCGCCCGGCTGGCCCGGGCGGTGCACCGCGCCGTCGTCACCCGGGGGATCGACACGGTCCCCTGGTCGGACAGGGCAGGCTTTTAGGGGGGTGTGTCGGGTTGCGGCCCACGGCTAGGGTCGCCATCGATGAACGCCACCCCCTCGGAACCCCCGCGCCGCGGCCTGGCCGGTCGCCCCGTCCTGACCGTCACGATCGCGCTCGCCGCCCTCATCGGCGCCGGGCTCGGCGGCGTCGCGCTCGCCAACCGCGGCGACGACCTGGGCCCGCCGCGCTGGCAGACCCCGGCGGGCGCCGCCCCGGCGGCCTCCAGCGAGCCCTCCGAGGAGGCGCCGGCGGCCGGAGCGAAGAGCATTTCGCTGTCGGCGACCGGCGACATCATCATGGGCAGCGCCCCGAACAAGCTGCCCGCGAACGGCGGCGAGGGCTTCTTCGACGACGTGGCCGAGGCGCTCAAGGCCGACCTGGTCATGGGCAACCTCGAACAGCCGCTCACCGGCGACACCGGCACCAGCAAGTGCGGCACCCCGCCGCGCCCGAACTGCTTCGCGTTCCGCGCCCCGCCCGAGTACGCCGCGCACCTCAAGGACGCCGGGTTCGAGCTGCTCAACATGGCCAACAACCACGGCAAGGACTACGGGCCGGTGGGCTTCGCCAACACCCAGAAGGCGCTCGAGGCGCAAGGGCTGGCGCACACCGGCGCCGAGGGCGAGATCGCCACCGTCGAGGTCGAGGGCATCACGGTCGCGGTCGTCGGCTTCGCGTCGTACGCGGGGCTGAACCTGCTCACCGACATCGGCGCCGCCGAGGAGATCGTCAAGAAGGCCGACGAGGAGGCCGACCTCGTCGTCGTGCAGGTGCACATGGGCGCCGAGGGCGCCGACAAGACCCGGGTGAAGCCCGGCACCGAGACGTTCTTCGGCGAGAACCGCGGCGACCCGATGAAGTTCTCCCGCGCCGTGATCGACGCCGGCGCCGACCTGGTCGTCGGGCACGGCCCGCACGTGCTGCGCGGCATGGAGTTCTACAACGACCGGCTCATCGCGTACTCGCTGGGCAACTTCGCCGGCGGCGGCAAGACGCTGTCGCGCACCGGGCGCCTCGGCTGGGGCGGGGTGCTGAAGGTCAGCCTGACGAAGGACGGCGCCTTCACCGGCGGGGAGTTCCTCTCCACCCGGATGAACTCGTCCGGGGTACCCACCCGCGACACCGACGAGAACGGCCGGGAGCTGGTCAACCAGCTGTCCGCGGACGACTTCGGCGCCGACGGCGTGAAGATCGGCGACGACGGGAAGATCGCCCCGCGTTCCTGACGGGGTGACGGCCGCTCGTGCGACGTACCCTTGCTGGCGTGACCCGCACCCAGGCCGCTGCCGCCCCCGAGACGGCGCTGGGGCTCAAGCGCCGCGCCCGGCGCATGGCGCGGGCGCTGGCCGAGGCCCACCCGGACGCGCACTGCGAACTCGACCACAAGGACGCTTTGCAGCTCACCGTGGCCACCGTGCTGAGCGCGCAGACCACCGACAAGAAGGTCAACGAGGTCACGCCGATCCTCTTCGCGCGCTACCCGACCGCCGCCGACCTGGCGGGGGCCGACCGCGAGGAGATGGAGGCCATCCTCAAGCCCACCGGCTTCTTCCGCGCCAAGACGGCCTCGGTGATGAAGCTCGGGCAGGCGATCGTCGAGCGGTTCGGCGGCGAGGTGCCGCGCACCATGGCCGAGCTGGTGTCGCTGCCCGGCGTCGGGCGCAAGACCGCCAACGTCATCCTCGGCAACGCGTTCGGGGTGCCCGGGCTGACCGTCGACACCCACTTCCAGCGGCTCGTGCAGCGCTTCCGGTGGACCGCCGAGACCGACCCGGTGAAGATCGAGAACGTCGTCGCCGAGCTGGTGGAGAAGCGCGACTGGACGATGTTCTCGCACCGGATCATCTTCCACGGCCGCCGGGTCTGCCACGCCAAGAAGCCCGCCTGCGGCGCCTGCACGCTGGCGCGCCTGTGCCCGTCGTACGGGCTCGGCCCCACCGAGGCGGCCCCCGCGGCGAAGCTGCTCAAGGGCCCGCGCGCCCGCGACCTCGCCGCGGCCGCCGGCGTCGACCCCGACCTGGTGCCGGCCGCCGCCGTCGCCGCCCCGGACGTGCCATGAGGCGTGGGCTGCCGCTCGCCGCGCTGCTGCTGACCTCGGCGGCGGCCGGGTGCGCCGCGCCCGACCCCGGCCCGCCCGCCACGCCGAACCCGTTCGCCGGGTGCGCCGCCGTCGCCCCGGGCGGCGGGGTGGCGCCCGCCGAGCCGCTGCCCGACCTCACCCTCGACTGCTACGCCGGCGGCACCGTCAAGCTCGCGGACGTCCGCGGCCCCGCCCTGGTCAACGTGTGGAACACCGGCTGCGCGCCGTGCCGGGAGGAGATGCCCGCGCTGCAGCGCCTCGCCGACCGCACCGCCGGGCGGCTGCACGTCCTCGGCGTCGTCACCGGCGACACCCGGCCGCGCGCGCAGTCGTTCGGCACCGACGTCGGCGTCGGCTACCCCAACGTCGACGACCCCGGCCAGCGGCTGATGGCGGCCCTCGGCAAGATCGGCATCCCGCTCACCGTGCTGGTCGACGCCACCGGCTCCGTCGCGCACGTCCACAACGGCACCGCGCTCACCGACGCGGACCTCGCCGAGCTGGTCGACACCCACCTCGGCGTGGCGGTGCCCGCGTGACCGCCCTGCCCGGCTGGTTCCAGCCGCTGCTCGACCGCGCCGCCGCGTCCCGCACCGAGGACTTCACCCGCCTCGCCACGCCCGCCGAGGGCGGCCGCGACTCCGCCGTGCTCGTGCTGCTCGGCGAGGGGCCCGCCGGCCCCGACGTGCTGGTCCTGCAGCGCGCCGCCCGGATGCGCCAGCACGCCGGGCAGCCGGCGTTCCCCGGCGGCGCCGCCGACCCGGGCGACGCCGACGCGGCCGCCACCGCCCTGCGCGAGGCGAACGAGGAGGTCGGGCTCGACCCGGCCAGCGTCACCGTCGTCGCCCAGCTGCCCCGGCTGTGGATCCCGGTCAGCCGGTACGTCGTCACGCCGGTGCTGGCCTGGTGGCACTCCCCGCACGAGGTGTGGCCGTGCCAGCCCGAGGAGGTGGCGCACGTCGCCCGGCTGCCGGTCGCCGAGCTGGTCGACCCCGCCAACCGCGTCCGGGTACGCCACCCCAGCGGCTGGATCGGCCCCGCCTTCGACATGCCCGGCATGCTCGTCTGGGGGTTCACCGGCGGCGTGCTGTCGGCCGTGCTCGACATGGGCGGCTGGTCGCGCCCGTGGGGTCCGGGCCGCCTCGTCGACCTGCCCGCGGTGGACGCCACGCCGGTGCCGTCCGCGTCGGGTTCAGCTTCGGCGGAGGACGGCCGATGATCAGTCCGGGGTCGTGGCCCAACACTTCTACGCTGAGCGAGTGCCCGTGGTCGATGGAATCCTGATCCTGCTCATGCTGGTCTTCGCGATCAGCGGTTACCGGCAGGGTTTCGTCATCGGGGCGCTGTCGTTCGGCGGCTTCTTCAGCGGCGCGCTCATCGGCCTGCAGGTCGGCCCGCTGATCGCCCGCAACTTCGACGACGGCGTGGTGCGCATCGTCGTGTCGCTCATCGCCGTGTTCGCCCTCGCCGTCCTCGGCCAGACCCTGGCCGGCTGGCTCGGCACCCGGCTGCGCCGCGGCATCACCAGCCCGTCCGGCCAGCGCGCCGACGACCTGGGCGGGGCGGTCGTCTCCCTGGTCGCCGTGCTGCTCGTGGCGTGGCTGGTCGCGGTGCCGCTCGGCTCGTCGTCCGTGCCGTGGCTCAACCGGGAGGTCCGCAGCAGCGCCCTGCTCGGCGGCATCGACCGGCTCATGCCCGCCCAGGCGCAGGCGCTGTCCGGCGCGCTGCGCGACACCCTCGACCCCAACGACTTCCCCGACGTGTTCGGCGGGCTCGCTCGCACCCAGGCCCGCGAGGTCGAGCCGCCGGACCCGGCGCTGGCCCGGTCGCAGGTCGTGCAGCAGGCCCGCCGCTCGGTCGTCAAGGTGCTCGGCACCGCGCCGAGCTGCTCGCGCCGCATCGAGGGCTCCGGCTTCGTGTACGCCGCCGAGCGGATCATGACCAACGCGCACGTCGTCGCCGGCACCAAGGAGATCGTCGTCGAGGTGGGCGACGAGCGCCGCGACGGCGAGGTCGTCGTGTACGACCCCGACCGCGACCTGGCCGTCATCCACGTGCCCGGCCTACAGGCGCCCGCCATGGACTGGGCCCCGGCCCAGGCCCGCACCAACGCCAACGCGATCGTGCTCGGCTTCCCGCTCGACGGCCCGTACAACGCCCAGTCCGCCCGCATCCGCGACGTCAGCCGCATCACCGGCCCCGACATCTACGAGTCGGGCGACGTCACCCGGGAGATCTACACGATCCGGGCGCTGGTGCGCAGCGGCAACTCGGGCGGCCCGCTGGTGGCCCCGAACGGCGACGTCCTCGGCGTGATCTTCGCGGCGGCGGCCGACGACCGGAACACCGGCTTCGCGGTGACGGTCGAGGAGGCCGCCGGCACGGCCCGGCTGGGGCTGGAGCGCACCCGCGGCGTGAAGACCGGCGACTGCGCCTGACCCGGGTCAGCCGAGGCGGCCGACGCGGCGGACCGTGAACGCGGCCGCCGCGGCCGAGACGACGAACAGCGTCGCCGCGCCCCACCACATGCCGCCCTCGCTCTCGTCCTCGGCGGCCGCGCGGGTGGCGACCGGGCGCCACGCCGTGCCGCTGCCCGGGGCGTTGCCGCCCGCCGGCCGGCCCGCCGCCGTGTCGGTGCCGGTGCCCGGCGCCGCGCCGAACCGGGCCACGCCCGGCGACGGCGTGGTGTCCAGCGGGTTCTGCCGCACGGTGGCGACCTGCGTGGTCAGCGCGGCGACCGGGTCGACCATGCCGTAGCCGAACGACTCGTCGCGGCCCGCCGGGCCCATGTCCTGCGCGCTGGTGATGATGCGGTTGACGACGTCGGCCGCGCTCATCTGCGGCCAGCGGGCGCGGATCAGCGCCGCCGTGGCGGACACCATCGGCGCGGCGAAGCTGGTGCCCTGCACGCGCCAGTAGTCGCTCGGGCCCGGCCGGGCGCCGACGAGCTGGGTGGCGGGCGCGGACACCACCGTCTGCCGGCCGCTGATGCTGCCGGACCACAGCGCGTCGCGGTCGCGCTCCAGGCCCGCGACCGCGATGACGCCGGGCTCGCGGGCCGGGTACCACACCTCGCTGGGCTCGGTGCTGCCCGAGTTGCCGGTGCAGGCCACCACGACCACGTCCTTGGCGAACGCGTAGTCGAGGGCGGCCGCCAGCGACGCGCTGCTGCCCGTGCCGCCGAGCGACAGGTTGATGACCTGGGCGCCGCTGTCGACGGCCCAGCGGACCGCCTTCGCCACGATCAGGGCGTCGTCGTACTTGTTCTCCTTGTCGAGCACCCGCACCGGCAGGATCTTCGCCTTCGGCGCGATGCCGACCACGCCCGCGTCGTCGTCGGCGCGGCCCGCGATGAGGGCGGCGACGGTGGTGCCGTGGCCGACCGGGTCGGTGCGGCCGTCGCCCGAGTCGGCGACCAGGTCGAGGCCCGCCAGCACCTGGCCCTTCAGGTCGGCGTGCCCGCCGTCGACGCCGGAGTCGATCACCGCGACGGTGACGCCCGCGCCGGTGGACAGCTTCCAGGCCGCGTCGATGTCGAGCGCCTTCAGCTGCCACTGCTCGTCGCGCACCGGGTCGCCGGACAGCGGCGGGGCGGTGAGCGGGCCGGCGGCCGAGCCGCCCGCCGGCGCGCCCGCGGGCACCGGGGCCACACCCAGCGCGAGCAGGGCGAACGACGCCGCGACGAAGCGCCGGGCGGCCCCCGGTCTCCGGGGCTGCTCAGCCGGCGTTGCGCTCGATGCTGCACTCACGTGGACGACATGGCCATTCTCACCCGGGCGGACGGTCGATGGAGGGAGGTTACTCCGATCGGTGCCCACGCAGCAGAGCTTCCCCGCGCGGAAATCTCACAGGGTCGGCGGCGGCTGGTGGGCGACCTGGATCAGTCGTACCCCCTCGCGCCGGGTGACCAACCGCCCGCGGCCCGGCGGCAGCGGCGCGGGTTTCGCCGGGCCGACGAGCGCGCCCTCGTTCGGGTCGCCCGCCATCACCAGGCCCGGCGTGGACAGCTCGCGCAGGCGCTGGATGAACGGCTCGTACGCGGCCCGCGACGCGCCGCCCGCCCGGCGCGCGAGCACCAGGTGCAGGCCGATGTCGCGGGCGTGCGGGATGTACTCCAGCAGCGGCTGCAGCGGGTTCGTGGTGCCGCCGGTGACCAGGTCGTAGTCGTCGACCAGCACGAACAGCTCCGGGCCCTCCCACCACGAGCGGTCGCGCAGCTGCTCCGGCGTGATGTCGGACTTCGGCAGCCGGTTCTCCATGTAGCCGGCCACCGACTGCATCAGCTCCAGCGCCTCGGCGGCCTGGGTGACGTAGCGCATCCGGTTCGGCGAGTCGGTGTCGAAGAGACTACGGCGGTAGTCGACGATGATCATGCGGCACCGGTCGGGCTCGAAGCGCCGGCTGATCGTCGTCGCGATCGACCGCAGCACCGACGACTTGCCGCACTCCGAGTCGCCGAACAGCAGGAAGTGCGGCTCCGCGGCGAAGTCCAGCGACACCTGGGCCATGTTGTGCTCGGCCAGGCCGATCGGGAACACCAGGCCGGAGGTCGCCGACAGGTCCAGCGCCGAGTACGGGAACTCCGCCGGCAGCAGCCGCACCTGCGGGGCGCCCGGCCCCTGCCAGGCCGCCGCGCACGCCTTCACCAGGTCGGCGGACTCGCCGAGCGACGCCACCTCCGGCTTCACGGCCAGGATGTGCAGGGCGTCGTCCTTGCCGTTGGGCGTGATGCCGCGGCCCGGGGTGTTCTCCGGCACGGTCTGCGACAGCTTGCGCGGCACGATCGAGTCGGACGGGTCGCCCAGGCGCAGCTCCAGCCGCGAGCCGAACAGGTCGCGGATCGCGGGCCGGAAGTCCATCCAGCGCGAGGCGCCCGCGATGACGTGGATGCCGTACGACAGGCCCCGGGTGGCCAGGTCGGTCACGACCGGCTCCAGGTCGTCGTAGTCCTTGCGCAGCGTCGCCCAGCCGTCGATGACGAGGAACACGTCGCCGTACGGGTCGTCCAGCTGCTGACCCATCCCGGCCGCCGCCGCCCGGCGCTTGCGGTACGCCGCCATGCTCTCGATGCCGTGGTCGGCGAAGCGCTGCTCGCGCGCGTTCAGCAGGGTCATCACCTCGCCGATCGTGCGGCGCACCGACGCCCCGTCGAGCCGGCCCGCGACGCCGCCGACGTGCGGCAGCTCCCGCACCGCGTTCAGCGCGCCGCCGCCGAAGTCCAGGCAGTAGATCTGCACCTCGCGCGGCGTGTGGGTGAGCGCCAGCCCGCTGATGATGGTGCGGATCGACGTCGACTTGCCCGACTGCGGGCCGCCCACCACGGCGACGTGCCCGGCCGCCCCGCCCAGCTGGAACCACATCACGTCGCGGCGCTGCTCGGCCGGCTTGTCGATGAGCGCCACCGGCACCTGCAGCGCGCCGTGCAGCTCCGGGTTCGCGAACGCCAGGCCGCGCGCCGGGTCGACCGTCACCGGGCCGAGCAGCTCGTCCAGGGCGGGCGACGTCACCAGCGGCGGCAGCCACACCTGGTGCGCGGGCGGGCCCTGCCCGGCCAGCCGGTCCACCATGACGTCCAGCAGCGAGCGGCCGCCCGCCGCCTGCACCTGCGGCGCCGGCTTCTTCGCCGGCTCGACGATCGCCTGGTGGTGCGTCGTGTACGCCAGCACCCGCGGCTCGTCGCGCTCGCCGTCGAAGCCCGCCCCGCCGCGCCCGGCCGCCCGGAACGACCCCGACACGTACGCCGCCTTGAACCGGTTGAGCGCCTCCGTGCCGAACTTCAGGTAGCCGTGGCCCGGCGACGACGGCAGCTCGTACGCGTCCGGCACGCCCAGCACCGCCCGCGACTCCAGCGCCGAGAACGTCTTCAGGCCGATCCGGTACGACAGGTGCGTGTCGAGGCCGCGCAGCCGCCCCTCCTCCAGCCGCTGCGACGCCAGCAGCAGGTGCACGCCCAGCGACCGGCCCAGCCGGCCGATCGACACGAACAGGTCGATGAAGTCCGGCTTCGCGGTGAGCAGCTCCGAGAACTCGTCGCAGATGATCAGCAGCGACGGCAGCGGGGCGAGCGGGGCGCCGCCCGCCCGGGCCTTCTCGTAGTCGCGCAGGCTGGCGTAGTTGCCCGCCTTGCGCAGCACCTCCTGGCGGCGGGTCATTTCGCCCTCGATCGCGTCCACCATGCGGTCGACCAGCGGCAGTTCGTCCTTCAGGTTCGTGATGACCGCGGCCGTGTGCGGCAGCCGGTCCAGCGACGAGAACGTCGCGCCGCCCTTGAAGTCGATCAGGACGAAGTTCAGCGTCTCCGACGAGTGCGTGGCCGCCAGCGCCAGCACCAGCGTGCGCAGCAGCTCCGACTTGCCCGAACCCGTCGCGCCGATCAGCAGGCCGTGCGGGCCCATGCCGTCCTGCGCCGACTCCTTCAGGTCCAGTTCGATCGGGGAGCCGTCGGCGGCGATGCCGATCGGCACCCGCAGCCGGTCCCGGTTCGGCCGCGGCGCCCAGCCCTGCTGCACGTTGAAGCCCTCGGGGTCGGCGATGCCGAGCAGCTCCGCCAGCCCCATGTCGGTGGCCAGCGGCGCGTCCGACGACGTGGACCGCGCCGCCAGCCGCAGCGGCGCCAGCCGGCGGGCGATGCCCTCCGCCTCCGCGATCGTCAGCCGGTCCGCGGTGCCCACCGTGGCCTCGTGCTCCATCGCGTACGTGTTGAGCGCCCGCTGCCTGCCGGCCACCTCCAGCACCAGCATGCTGCGGTCCAGCATCCGCGGCGGCCGGGCGTCCAGGTCCAGCACCGTCACGCCGTCCAGGCCGTCGTCGAGCTGCGTCGCGCCCTCCAGGTGCGCGCCGTCCAGCACGATGACGACGTGCGGGCCGTCGAGCTGGCCGGTGCCCGCCCCGAACCGGCGGCGGTTGCCGATCACGTCCTCGACGATGCGTTCCAGCTCCTCGCCCGCGCTGGCCACCAGCCGCACCGGGCCCAGCGCGTCCATCCTGGACGGATGCTGCGCGTGCGGCAGCCACTTCGTCCACTCCCACAGCTCCCGCCGGTCCGGGCCCGCGCACACCGCGACGAGCAGGTCGTCCGGCGCGTGGAACGTCGCCAGCTGCACCAGCATCGCGCGGGTCAGGGCCCGCGCGTCCGCGTCGGCGCCGTGGCCGCCGCCGCGCAGGAACACCGTCGCGAACGCCCGCAGCGACACCGCCACCGGCAGGTCCGGCACCACCGAGTACGCGTCCAGGAAACGCCGCAGCGCCCCCGCCGTCATCGGCTCCAGGTCCTCCAGCGGCCGCGTCTGCGGCGGGATCAGCGGCGTCGCCAGCATCTGCGGCCCCACCGCCACCCGCACCACCCCGAAGTCCGGGTCGGCGGCGCGGCGCTCCCACAGCCGGTGGCTGTTCGCCGTCGACCACAGCTGCGCCGGGTCGGGGTGCCGGTAGAACAGCCCCGAGCGCTGCCGGTCGGCCGTCTGCCGCACCCGGCGGCGCAGGCTCGCCAGGTGGCGCAGGTACTCGCGGCGGGCCGCCATCATCTCGGTCTTCTTCGGCGAACCGCTCGACGAGAACGACGTCGCCAGCATCGCCAGCGACGAGATGCCGAACAGGCCACCCACCACATAGGAGTACGCGCGGGTGCCGCCGCCGCTGCCCTGGCCGCCCATCATCATCGCCATCGCGACCGAGCCGCCCAGCATCGGCAGCACCATCAGCAGTTGCTGCCAGCGGGCGCCCGTGGCCTGCGGGATCTCCGGCGGAGCCTCCACAGTGATCTCGCCGGTCGGGATCTCCGGCTCGGGCCGCCGCGCCGACCGCCGAACCACCACGGTGCTCATGCCTGCGACCGCCCCTTCGTCCCGTCCCCCGCGCCGCGGTCATCCTAGGTAAAGTGCCCGACGTTCCGCAGTCCCCTGTGCACGGAGGTACGTCGATGAGCGCCGGGCTCGCACGCGTCACCATCAGCGCGCCGCAGCGCCGCGTCGACGTCGCCCTGCCCGAGCACGTCCCGCTCGTCGAGCTGCTGCCCGAGGTCCTCAAGCACGCCGGCGAGGGCCTCGCCGACGACGGCGAGAAGCACGGCGGCTGGTTGCTGCGCCGCGTCGACGGCGCCGTCCTCGCCATCGCCCAGGGCCTGTTCCCGCAGGGTGTGCGCGACGGCGAGGTGCTGCACCTCGTGCCCGCCCGGCAGGCCTGGCCCGAACTCGAGTACGACGACGTCGTCGAGGCCATCGCCGACGGCGCCCGCCGCCGCGGCGCCGCCTGGACCGCCGCGTCCACCCGGGCCGCCACCCTCACCGCCGGCGGCGTGCTGCTCGGCGTCGGCGCCCTCGTCATCCTGCTCGGCGGCCCCCGCGACGGCGCCGCGTGGGTGGCGCTCGGCGTCGCACTGCTGCTCACCGTCGCCGGGGTCGGCGCCTCCCGGGCGTACGGGGACGGCCTGGCCGGCGCCGCCCTCGCCGGGTTCGGCCTGCCCTACGCGTTCCTCGGCGGCGCCGCCCTCGTCGCCACCGGCGACCGCACCGGCCCGCTGCCCCTCGCCGGCTGGATCGCCGAACCCGAACTGCTCGCCGGCAGCGTGTTCACCCTCGTCCTGGCCCTGCTCGGGGCCGTCGGAGTCGCCGCGTCCGTCCGGGTCTTCGCCGCCGGCGGCTTCGCCGGGCTGCTCGGCGCCCTCACCGCGCTCGCCGCCTACCTGCCCGGCGTGTCCGCCCCCGGCGCCGCCGCGATCCTCGTCGCCGTCCTCGTGTGCGGCATCGGCGCGCTGCCCCTGCTGGCCATCCGGTTCGGCAAGGTCCCCATGCCGCCCGTCGCCCTGCCCACCGGCGAGGACGCCACCCGCGGCTTCACCGCCGCCGGCTCCGGCGCCCTCGACGCCGCCCGCGAACGCCCCGACCGCACCCGCGTCTTCGCCGCCGTCGCCCGCACCGAGGAACTGCTCACCGGCATGCTCATCGGGCACGCCGTCCTCGCGTCCTGCGCGTTCCTGGTGCTCGCCGGCGACGGCTGGGGCCAGATCCTCACCGCCGTCGCCGCCGCCGCGCTGCTGCTGCGCTCCCGGCTGTTCGTCACCGTCCGCCAGCGCGTACCCATGATCACCGCCGGCCTGCTCGGCCTCGGCGCCCTCGCGCTCGCCGTCGCCGGCGGCGGCACCGTCCTGCTGTGGACCGGCGTCGTCCTCGTCCTCGCCGTGCTCACCGTCGTCGGCGGCGCCACCTACTCCCAGCGCCCGCCGTCGCCGTACCTCGGCCGCGCCGCCGACCTGCTCGACACCCTCATCGTCATCTCCGTCGTGCCCGTCGCCTGCGCCGTGCTCGACCTCTACGACAAAGTGAGCGGCCTGGCCGGATAGGCCAGACCGCTCAGGTGGTGCACACGATCAGTGGTGGTCGCCGCCCTCGGCCTCGAGCTTCTGCTGCCGCTCGAACGACGCCCGGATCTCCTCCTCGGCCTCGACCCGGCCCGTCCACAGCGCGCCCTCGACCGACTTGCCCGGCTCCAGGTCCTTGTAGACGGTGAAGAAGTGCTGGATCTCCATCCGGTCGAACTCGCCCAGGTGGTGGATGTCGCGCAGGTGCTCCTGCCGCGGGTCCTCCGCCGGGACGCACAGGACCTTGTCGTCGCGGCCCTTCTCGTCCGTCATCCGGTACATGCCGATGGCCCGCGCCCGCACCAGGCACCCCGGGAACGTCGGCTCCTGGATCAGCACCAGCGCGTCGAGCGGGTCACCGTCCTGACCGAGCGTCCCCTCGATGTACCCGTAGTCCGCCGGGTACTGCGTGGCGGTGAAGAGGGTCCTGTCGAGCCGGATCCGGCCGGTCTTGTGATCGACCTCGTACTTGTTCCGCTGACCCTTCGGGATCTCGACCAGAACGTCGAAGTCCATCTGCCACTCCCTCTGTCCGTCCCACGCCGTCCCACTGCCCGATCCCCGCGCAGGGAATTGCCGGACGCGACTAGTCTCCTCTAAGTCTGCGGCCGCGTACGAGGAGGGCCCGGTGGGGAGGCAAGATTCACATCACGGTTCGGAGGGTGACGGCGTGTCCGAAACCGCATCCGAAGCCGTGAGCGGTAAGCCCGCCCCCGAGCCTAAGCCCGGCACGGCAGCACCGCAGCATGAACCGGCCGTTGCGCCGTCCGACGCACAACCGGCCCCCGCACAGCCCACTGTCCCACCGCCGGGTGACGAGCCCACGACACCTGTAGTCCTGAGCGACCCGGACACGGAGCCGACTGCTCAGCTCGTGCTGCCGTCCGCCGGTGAGCCCGTTCCGGCGCCGGAGGGTGGGGCGACGACGGAGCCTGCTGCCGAGGAGCCGCCTGCCGCGGAGCCGGCGGCCGAGGTCCCGCCCGCCGCGGATCCGGCGGCCGAGGTCGGGCCTGCCCAGGAGACGGCGGCCGAGGCCGCCCCGCCGGTCGAGCAGGCGGCCGAGGCTGGGTCCACCCACACGCCTGCGGCTGACGTTCGGCCTGGCGGGGCGCCGCCGGCCGAGGTCTCGACTGCGGCGCGAGCTCCGCAGTCTGTGCCGGAGCCGGCCTCCAAGCCGGAGGCGGCACCGGATGCGGCGCCCGAGACGGGGAAGCCCGCCGCCGAGTCGGCCGCGCAGGTTCCGTCGGAGCCGGCGCCCTCCCCGCCTGCGCCCTCCGCGCCTGCGCCCTCCGCGCCTGCGCCCTCCGCTCCCTCCGCGACGGAGGCCGAGCAGGCCACGGACAGCCCCACGGTTGTGGAGACCGCCCAGGTCCGCGCGACCCCGGCCACCTCCGACACCGCGCAGGCCGGGAAGGCCCCGGAGAAGCGGCCCACGGCCGATGCCGACGAGCCGACCGCCCGGATCGACCCCCGGCCGGAGCAGGCGGAACCGCCCGCGCCGCCGCAACCCGACCGGCCCGCAGGGCCGAGTGCCGGCCCGCGGCCGAGCGGTGACCGTCCGCCCAAGATCGACCAGATCACCTTCGTCTCGTCGAGCGGCGGGCAGCCGGTCCCCGATCACCCGGCGCCGAAGGCCCCGGACCAGCCCGCCGCGGCCGAGCCGCCGGCCGCTGAAGCCGAGGCCGCCCCGCCCGCGAGCGGTGCGGCTCCCGCGGCCTCGGGTCCGCCGGCCCCGCCGCGGTGGACCCCACCGCCGTGGGCGAGTCAGCCGACTGCCCCGCCGACCGCAGCCGGCCCCACCCCGTCGGCCCCGGCGTGGCAGGGCGGCGGGTCCCCGGGCGCGCGACGTGGTCCGGCGGAGGAGGAGCCCACCGCCGCGATCCACCCGCCGCGCCGGCAGCCCGCCCCGCAGGACGAGCCCACCGCCGCCATCCCCGCGCCGACCCGTGGGGAGCAGCCGCCGCCGGCCCCGACGCGCGGGTCGGCCCAGGTCACACCGCCCAGAACCGGCCAGCAGGCGGCCGGTCGCGCTTCCGTGAGTGGCCCGCCGGCCGCGCCCGTGGCGGGCCCGCCGGCCGCCGGTCGCGCCCCGGCGGCGTACCCGGAGCGCACCCAGGCCCGGCCCGCCGACCAGCCGCCGGCCGCCGGCCGCGCCTCCGCGGCGATGCCGCCCGCGGCGGGCCGCGCGACGCCGCCGGCCGCCGGGAGGGCCCGGCCCACCGCGCCCGCGCCGGTCGGGGACGACGAGCCGCCGACGCAGGTGCTCGGGTGGCCGGTGCGGCGTGTGCCGGCGGCGGCCGGCCGGGCGCAGGTCAGTCCGGCGCCGGGCGGGTTGCCGCCGCGGGCCGCGCCGCAGCATTTCCCGGCGCCCGCGGAGGTGGAGCCGGCGAAGCCGGCGCGCGGGAGGCGTACCCGGGCGGTGGCTCTGCTTGTCGCCCTGGTCGTGCTGATGGTGGGGGCCGGCCTGGTGCTGGTCGTGCGGCCGGGGCCGGTGGACCGGTGGCTGGCCGGGCCGGAGCCGGCGCCGACCACGCCGCCGCCCGCGCCGGATCCGGTGCCGCCGCCGGTGCTGGCGGCCGTGGCCGCGGACGGGGCGGGGCCGGACGCGGCCGGGGTGTCGGCGGCCGTGGGCGGGTTGATCCGGGCGAGCGGGCTCGGTGGGCGGATGAACGTGTCGATCGTCGACGTGGCGTCGGGGCAGCCGCTGTACGTGACGAACGAGGACGACCTGACCGTGCCGGCGTCCACGACGAAGCTGGTGACTGCCGCGGCGGTGCTGGCGAGCCGCGGGGCGGCGTACCGCATCCCGACGCGGGTGGTGGCGGGCGCGCGGCCGGGCGAGGTCGTGATCGTGGGCGGCGGGGATCCGACGCTGGGGGCGGGCAGCCGCAGCGCGTACCCGGGGGTGGCCCGGCTGGACCGGCTCGCGGCGCAGGTGAAGAAGGCGCTGGGGGACACGCGGCCGACGAAGGTCGTGGTGGACGGGTCGCTGTTCAGCGGGCCGGTGCTCGGGCCGGGCTGGGACCCGGACGTGGTCAGCCCGGGCGGGTACGCGGCGCCGATCACCGCGCTGATGGTGGACGGCGGGCGGCGCGAGCCGAAGCTGAGCGGGCACGGCGACGCGCGGGACGCGCAGCCGGACCTGGCGGCGGGCGCCGATTTCGCCCGGCTGCTGGGGTTGTCCGGGGCGTCGCGGGGCACCGCGCCGGAGCCGGCGGTGACGGAGCCGTCGGCGCTGGCCACGGCGGACGGCGACGGGACGGCGGCGGCGCCGCTGGCGCCGGGCACCGAGCTGGGCCGGGTGGACTCGCCGCCGATGGTGCGGCTGGTCGAGTGGATGCTGGAGGCCAGCGACAACGTGATCGCCGAGGCGCTGGCCCGGCAGGTGGCGCTGGCGCAGGGCGAGGAGGCGTCGTTCGCGGGGGCGCAGGCGGCGATGGACGAGGTCGTGGCGGCGCTGGGGCTGAACGCGGCGGAGTCGGAGCTGCGCGACGGCAGCGGCCTGTCGCGGCTGAACGAGGTGTCGCCGTCGCTGCTGACGGACGTGCTGGCGCTGTCGGCGGGCGGGTCGCGCCCGGAGCTGGCGGAGCTGTTCGCGGGGCTGCCGGTGGCGGGCTGGTCGGGCACGCTGGCGGACCGGTTCGTGACGGCGCAGCGCAACGCGGCCGGGCAGGGCGCGGTGCGGGCCAAGACGGGCACGCTGAACGGGGTCAGCTCGCTGTCGGGGGTGGTGGCGACGCAGAGCGGGCACCTGCTCGCGTTCGCGATCATGGCGGACGGGGTCACGGCGGGCACGGAGAAGGCGCGCCGGGTGCTCGACGGGATCGTCGCGGCGCTGGTGGCCTGCGGCTGCCGAACGTAAGGCCGTACGTGAGAAGGAGAACGGGCGGGTTGTGACCCCGCGGGTACGGTGGGGCCATGGCGCAGTTCGTGGATTGGGACCTGGCCGCCGCCACCGCGGGGGCGCTGGGTAAGACCGGGCCCGCGGTGAGCTACGAGGAGGCCACCGACGTGGTGGCCGATCTGCGGCGGTTGACCGAGGAGGCCGCGGGGCACGTCGCGGACTACACGGGGCTGCGCGCGCAGGTGGAGCACCCGCCGGTGCGGGTGGTGGACCGCCGCGACTGGGCGGCGTCGAACATCGCCGGGCTGCGTGAGGTGATCACCCCGCTGGTCAACCGGCTGACGGGCGACAAGCCGCCGAACCCGATCACCGACGCGATCGGCTCGCGGGTGACCGGTGTGCAGGCGGGCACGGTGCTGGCGTACATGTCGGGGCGGGTCCTCGGCCAGTACGAGGTGTTCTCGAAGGAGCCGGGCGAGCTGCTGCTGGTGGCCCCGAACATCGTCGAGGTGGAGCGCAAGCTGGGCGCCGACCCGCACGACTTCCGGCTGTGGGTGGCGCTGCACGAGGTCACGCACCGCACCCAGTTCACGGCGGTGCCGTGGATGCGCGGGCACTTCCTGGGCGAGGTGCAGTCGTTCGTCGACGCGTCGCAGGCGGGCGGGGACAACATCGTCGACCGGTTGCGCCGGGGCGTGGGCGCTCTCGCCGAGGCGGTGCGCGACCCGGAGAGCCGCACGTCGGTGCTGGACCTGGTGCAGACGCCGGCGCAGAAGGCGGTGCTGGACCGGCTGACGGCGCTGATGACGCTGCTGGAGGGCCACGCCGAGTTCGTGATGGACGGCGTGGGCCCCACGGTGATCCCGACGGTGGAGCAGATCCGGGCCCGGTTCAACCGCCGCCGGGAGAGCGGCAACCCGCTGGAGAAGGCGGTGCGCCGGATCCTCGGGATCGAGGTCAAGATGCGTCAGTACGCGGAGGGGCGCAAGTTCGTGCACGGCGTGGTGGAGCGCGTCGGCATGGACGGCTTCAACAAGATCTTCAGCTCGCCGCTGACCCTGCCCCGGCTCGACGAGATCGGCGACCCGGACGCCTGGGTGGCGCGCGTGCACGGGCCGGCGATCACCGGGGCATGACCTCCCTCCCGCCCGCGGTGGCGGCGGTGCGGCTGGCCGTGCGGGAGGCGCTGCGGGCGGCGCCGCCGGGCCCGGTCCTGGTGGCGTGCTCGGGCGGGGCGGACTCGCTGGCGCTGGCCGCGGCGGCCGCGTTCACCGGCCCCCGGTCGGGCCGCGCGGTGGGGCTGGTGACGGTCGACCACGGGCTGCAGCCGGGGTCGGCGGCGCGGGCGGCCGCTGTGGCCGCCTGGGGCGCCACGGTGGGGCTGGCGCCGGCCGAGGCGGTCGCGGTGCGGGTGGCCGGGCGTCCGGGCGGGCCGGAGGCGGCGGCCCGGGAGGCCCGCTACGAGGCCCTGGTGGCGGCCGCGCACCGGCACGGCGCCGCCGCGGTGCTGCTGGGCCACACCCGCGACGACCAGGCGGAGACGGTGCTGCTGGCGCTGGCCCGCGGGGCGGGCCCGCGCGGCCTGGCCGGCATGCCGGCGCGCCGCGACCTCGACGGGGTCGCCCTGCTGCGGCCGCTGCTGGCCGTGGGCCGGGCGGACACCCGCGCGGCGTGCGCGGCGGAGGGCCTGTCGCCCTGGGAGGACCCGCACAACCACGATCCCGGGTACGCGCGGGCGCGGGTGCGCGCCTCCGCCCTGCCGGCGCTGGTGGCGGCCCTGGGCCCGGCGGTGGTGGACAACCTGGCCCGCACGGCGCGGATGCTGGCCGAGGACGCGGCGACGCTGGACCGGCTGGCCGCGGCGGCCCTGGCGGCCAGCCGCGACGGCGACGGGCTGTCGGTGCCGGCGCTGCGCGACCTGGACGCGGCGGTGCGCACCCGGGTGCTGCACGCCTGGTGCCGGGAGCTGGGCGCGGCCGGGGCGGCGCTGTCGCACCGGCACGTGGCGGCGCTGGACGCCCTCGTCACCGACTGGCACGGGCAGGGCACGGCGTCGCTGCCGGGCGGCCTCGGCGTCGCCCGCCGCGGTGACGCGCTGCGCCCGGCGCTGTGACGGTTCTCACCGGCGCCGCCGCGGCAACGGGGTCAGCAGGGCGGTTCCGCCGCAATTCGCGCGTACGGACGTGCCGTGACCGACGCCCCGTGCGGCGTACTCCGGCGCGCATGGGGCAGGCTAGGCGGCATGGCTGAGGGCTCCTGGTACGACGCCGACATCGACCGCGTGATCATCACCGAGGAACAGATCCGCGAGAAGACCGCGGAGCTGGCCAAGCAGGTGTCGGCCGACCACGCGGACAGCACGGGCGGCCTCCTGCTGGTCTGCGTGCTCAAGGGCGCCGTGATGTTCATGGCGGACTTCGCGCGGGCGCTGGGCCGCTACGGCCCGCCCACCGAGATGGAGTTCATGGCGGTCTCGTCGTACGGGCAGGGCACGACGTCGTCGGGCGTGGTGCGCATCCTCAAGGACCTGGACCGCGACATCGCCGGCAAGCACGTGATCGTGGTGGAGGACATCGTCGACTCCGGGCTGACGCTGTCCTGGCTGCTGAAGTACCTGGAGTCGCGGTCGGCGGCGAGCGTCGAGGTGGTGGCGCTGTTCCGCAAGCCCGACGCGGTGAAGGTGCACGTGCCGGTGAAGTACGTGGGCTTCGAGATCCCCAGCGAGTTCGTGGTGGGCTACGGGCTGGACTACTCCGAGCGGTACCGCGAGCTGCCGTACGTGGGCGTGTTGAAGAAGGACGTGTACGCCCGTAGCTGAAAGCTGAGAGTCCCCTGAGTCCTCGGCGTCCTGTTTTGCCCGCTCGGTAGGCATTGGCGGCGCACGGACGGGTAGTGGTGGCCGTGTGCACCAACGGGCTCACGGCGGTGGCCGGGGCACTCACGGTGTACGGTCGAAAGTCCGAGAGACCCAGCTTGCCGATCAGGAGGTCCGGGCGCCCCGGCGCTCGTCAACAGCATGGAACGTACGCGTTTCTTCCGCCGCCCGGTGGTCTGGATCATCCTGGTGATCATCGGTGCGATCGCGCTCAGCACCCTGTTCACCAACGGCCCGAGCTACCACCGGGTCGACACCTCCGTGGCGCTGGACCGGCTCAATCAGCCCGGCATCAAGGTCGCCCTCGTCAAGGACAAGGAGCAGACGCTCCAGCTCGACCTCGCCCAGCGCGAGAAGTTCGGTGACACCACCACCGACCGGATCGAGACCCAGTACCCGTACGAGGTCACCCGCGACGTGTGGGCCGCGGTGCAGCAGGCCAAGGGCGCAGGCCGGGTCACCGACAACTACAACAGCACGGTGTCCGGCGACAGCATCCTGCTCTCGCTGCTGGTCAACCTGCTGCCCATCGCGATCCTCGTCATCCTGCTGCTGCTGTTCATGTCGCAGATGCAGGGCGGCGGTTCCCGGGTGCTCAACTTCGGCAAGTCCAAGGCGAAGATGATCACCAAGGACACGCCGAAGACGACGTTCGCCGACGTGGCCGGGGCCGACGAGGCCGTGCAGGAGCTGCACGAGATCAAGGACTTCCTGCAGAACCCGGCGAAGTACCAGGCGCTCGGCGCCAAGATCCCGAAGGGCGTGCTGCTGTTCGGCCCGCCCGGCACCGGTAAGACGCTGCTGGCCCGCGCGGTCGCCGGCGAGGCCGGGGTGCCGTTCTACACGATCTCGGGTTCGGACTTCGTCGAGATGTTCGTCGGTGTCGGCGCGAGCCGCGTCCGCGACCTGTTCGAGCAGGCCAAGTCGAACGCGCCCGCCATCGTCTTCGTCGACGAGATCGACGCCGTCGGCCGCCACCGCGGCGCCGGCATGGGCGGCGGCCACGACGAGCGCGAGCAGACGCTCAACCAGCTGCTCGTCGAGATGGACGGCTTCGACACCAAGGGCGGCGTCATCCTCATCGCCGCCACGAACCGCCCCGACATCCTCGACCCGGCGCTGCTGCGCCCGGGCCGCTTCGACCGGCAGATCGCCGTGGACGCCCCCGACATGGAGGGCCGCAAGGCCATCCTGCGGGTGCACGCCAAGGGCAAGCCGTTCGCGCCGGACGTCGACCTCGACTCGGTGGCCCGCCGCACGCCCGGCTTCTCGGGCGCCGACCTGGCCAACGTCATCAACGAGGCCGCGCTGCTGACGGCCCGCAACGAGAAGCGGGCGATCAGCAACGAGTTCCTCGAGGAGTCGATCGACCGGGTCATCGCCGGCCCGGAGCGCAAGACCCGCGCGATGAGCGACCACGAGAAGAAGATCACCGCGTACCACGAGGGCGGCCACGCGCTGGTGGCGTACGCGCTGCCGCACTCGGCGCCCGTGCACAAGGTGACGATCCTGCCGCGCGGCCGCTCCCTGGGGCACACCCTGGTGCTGCCGACGGAGGACAAGTACACGCAGACCCGCGCCGAGATGATCGACACCCTGGCGTACGCGCTGGGCGGCCGGGCGGCCGAGGAGCTCGTCTTCCACGAGCCCACCACGGGCGCCGGCAACGACATCGAGAAGGCGACGGGCCTGGCCCGGGCCATGGTCACCCAGTACGGCATGAGCTCGAAGCTGGGCGCCGTCAAGTACGGCACCAGCGGCGACGAGCCGTTCCTGGGCCGCACGATGGGCCACGAGAAGGACTACTCCGACTCGGTCGCCGCCGAGATCGACTCCGAGGTGCGGGCGCTCATCGAGCTGGCGCACGACGAGGCGTGGGAGATCCTGGTCGAGTACCGCGACGTCCTCGACGCGATGGTGCTGGAGCTGATGGAGAAGGAGACCCTCTCCCAGGCCGACATGCAGCGCATCGCCGAGCGCGTGCAGAAGCGCCCGCCGATGGCGCCGTTCAACGGCTTCGGCAAGCGCCTGCCGTCCGACGCCCCGCCGGTGCTGACGCCCGCGGAGAAGGACAAGCTCAAGGCGCAGGCGCAGGCCGACGGTCAGATCGCCGTGGGCGGTGGCAACTCCGCCAACGGCGCGTCCGAGGGCTCCAACTGAGCACGAACGCCGCCACGGGCTCGGCCGGGGACGCGTCCTCGACCGAGCCCGACGGCAACGGCGACCTCGACTACCTCGCCGCGCGCCTGGTCGACGGCAAGTTGAACGGCACGCCCGTCGAGGACGCCGTCGACCTGCCCCGCATCGAGGCGGCCGTCCGCGAGATCCTGCTGGCCGTCGGCGAGGACCCGGACCGCGACGGCCTGCAGCGCACCCCGGCCCGGGTGGCCCGCGCGTACGCGGAGCTGTTCGCGGGCCTGCGCGTCGACCCGGCGCAGGTGCTCACCACCACGTTCGAGGCCAACCACGAGGAACTGGTCCTGGTGCGCGACATCGAGGTCATGAGCCTCTGCGAGCACCACCTGCTGCCGTTCCGCGGGGTTGCCCACATCGGCTACATCCCGGGCTCGCACGGCCGCATCACCGGCCTGTCGAAGCTGGCCCGCCTCGTCGAGGTGTTCGCCCGCCGCCCGCAGGTGCAGGAGCGGCTCACGTCGCAGATCGCCGACCTGCTCATGGACCGGCTCGACCCGCGCGGCGCCATCGTCGTGCTGGAGTGCGAGCACATGTGCATGGAGATGCGCGGCATCCGCAAGGCGGGCGCCCGCACGGTCACCTCCGCGGTGCGGGGCGCGTTCCAGAGCGACGGCAAGGTCCGCGCCGAGGCGATGAGCCTCATCATCCGTGGAGGGTGACGGGCGTCACTGGCTCGGCTGAAACCGGGGCCGCTGTGCACGCGTGTTGAGGGCACGTCGACGCCGAGTCGACGGCACCGAGGACCGCGACGCTCAAGGAGTGGACGATGCGCACAGCGAAGTTGATCACGGGGGCGGCCCTCATCGCCTGCACCGGCATGATCGGGTACTCCCTGATGGGGCAGGCCGCCGCCGCTGAGCGCGCCGCCGGGACGACCGGGACCGCGGTTCCTGCAGCCGCTCCCGCCGACGCGGCGGCGCACAAGGCCGGCAAGCCGAAGCCCAGGCCGAGCAAGACCACGACCACCAGGCCCAAGCCGAAGCCCACCAGGACCGTGGACGCGGACGACCCGCTGTCCGGCAAGGTGCGGGTCGGCATCATCCGGGTGCAGGCGTTCGAGGGCGCGATCGCCGTGCTGCCCGACGGCAGCCTGGGCGAGATCGACGGCACCGAGGGCCGCGAGAACTTCGTCCTCGCCCCGACACGCAACGGCACGTTCCTGATCAAGACGCTGCAGAGGGACGTCACCGCCGAGCCGGACTGCTGGCGCCTGCACAACCCGGACAACGGACAGCCGCTGCGCGTCCGCGCGGCTGCCTGTGACGCTGCCGACCGCAACCAGCGGTTCACGATCCGCGAGATCAGCCCCGACGTGTACGCCATCAGCATCTTCGACGCATACTTGCAGGCCTCGCCGACGCGCGGCCTGATCCTCGAGGAGCTGGGCGACGCGCCGCTGACCACCACGTTCACGCTGGTCGTCCGGGGTGCGGCCCCGGTCCTGGACTGACACACACGACTGAGGAACCCTCCGCATCCATGCAGAGCAGCGACGAGTTCGACGCGTTCTACGCCGCGTCCTCGCGCCGGGTCCTGGGCCAGGTGTACGCCATGGTCGGTAACAGGGCCGAGGCCGAGGACGCGGTGGCGGAGGCGTACGTCCGCGCGTGGCACCGGTGGTCCTCCGTGCGGGAGGCCGACAGTCCCGAGGCGTGGGTGCGCCGGGTCGCGTACCGGATCGCGGTCAGTGCGTGGCGCAAGGCGGTCAACCGCCTCCGCGCGCACCACCGGGACGCCGCCGAGGAACACGTCGAGGCGGTCGGCCCCGACCACGTGGCGATCGTGACGGCCCTGCGGCGCATCCCCGTGGACCAGCGCCGGGTCGTCGTCCTGCACCACCTGACGGGCCTGAGCGTCGCGGAGATCGCGGCGGAGGTCGGCGCGTCACCGAATACCGTGAAGACTTGGCTCGCCCGCGGCCGGCGCGCCATGGCGGAACACCTGGCCGACGAGGCTGACACGCTGACGGGAAGGAGGAGCGATCATGGCTGACCGGGACCTCGACGATGCGCTCCACTCGCTCGCCGGCGACATCCACCGCACCGGGCGCGTCGCGCCCGCTGCCGACATCCGGCGTCGCGGCGACCGGCGGCGGCGCCGCCACACCATCGGCGCCTACGCGGCCGGGGTGGTCGCGATCGGCGTCGTCGCGACCGGCATCGCCGTCGCCCAGCCCGACGCCCAGCGGCCGCCCAGTCTGCCGGCCGGGCCGACCACCGCGCCGCCCGCATCCGTGGCGCCGCCCACCACCCCGCCGGTGACGCCCAGCGCGAATCCGTCGCGGCCGTCCACGGCGCCGACGTCCGCGCGGCCGACACAGAACCGCACCACGCCCGCCGGTGACAGCACGCCGGACAACCCGATCCTCGCCGGGGACCGCCGGGTCGCCGTCGTGCGGGTCAAGGCGTTCGAGGGCGGCGTCGCCCTGTCCGACGACGGCGCGCTGGTCGAGACCGACGACGACAGCGGCAGCCAGTCGTTCGTGCTGGTGCCCCTCGACGACGGCACCCACCTGATCCAGACCACCGACCGGCGGGAGAACAACGAGCGGGCCTGCTGGAAAGCGAAGAACAACGGCGTCGACCCGCTCAGCGTGGCCGCGGCGGCGTGCCGCACCGACGACGCGGCGCAGCAGTTCACGGTCCGTGCCGCCGGCGACGCCTGGACGATCGAGAACCGGTCGGCGTACCTGCGGTACTCGCCGGCGCGCGGCCTGATCCTCGAGGAGGCAGGCGACGGTCCGGAGCCGGACACGTTCTACCTGGTCGACAACGGACCCGCGCCGAACTGACGGTCAGACCACCGACCGGTACGTCTCCGCGCTGTCCGACGCGCTGCGGATCAGCGTCATCGCCTCGTCCAGCCGGTCCTTCGCCTGCTCCAGCTGCGCGATCGCGGTGATCGCCGACGGGTGCGCCGAGCCGATCGCGGTGAGCCGCAGCCGGTTCAGCGCCTCGTCCAGCTGGTCGGTGACCTGCTGGATGCCGACGACGGCCCGGCCGGCCTGCTCGACCGACGCGGCCACGTGCACCTTGACCTCTTCGACGCTGCTCACGGGCGGTTGCTCCTTCAGTTGACGAGGGACATCAGGCCGACGCCCATGCAGCTGATCAGGACGGGCGCCAGGCACACCGCCGCGCCCATGATCGGGGTGCGGTCCACCTTGGCGTCCTTGCCGCCCCACACCACGCCGATCGCCAGCCAGCCCAGCGCGAACGCGAACACCGGCAGCGTCAGGCTGCACAGCAGCGCGTAGCCGAGCCGGGCCTGCGAGTCGGCGACCGCCGACAGGACCACCTGCACCACGAGCACGACCAGCGCGAACGGCCCGTACACCAGCAGGTTGCGCTGCCACGGCGCGGCGATGCGGCCGGTCCGGACCGTCGCCGCGTCGGCGGCGTCGGCCGTGCCGCGGGCGTCGCGCAGCGCCGCCGCGACCGCGGCCGGGCCGCCCGCCACGGCCTGCGAGGCCAGCTCCAGGTCCGTCGTGGTCGGCGTCAGGTCGGTCTCGGGTACGCCCACGTCCTGCGCGAGCCGGGCCCGCTGCGGCGCCAGGCGCGCCTGCAGGCCGGTCAGCTCCACCTGCGCCGCGGCGGCGGCCTCGGTGCGCAGCTTCGCGGCGTCGCTCGCGGCGCGGCGCACCGTGTCCAGGCGCTGCGCGGCGGCGACGTATTCGGCCCAGGGGTCGGTCTCGGTCATCAGTCGCGCTCCGGCGCCGCGAACGGGACGATGACGGTCGTGCGGTCGGCGTGCCGGTCGTGCAGCAGCGCCCGGTTCTCCCGCGGGTGCCAGTCGACGGGGCGGCCCAGCAGCAGCCCCACGTCGGCGCCCGGCACGTTCAGGAACAGCATCCCGGCCACGTCCTCCCGGGCCGCGCTGCCGCCCACCTCCTCGGTGAACCGCCGGGTGCCCCGCCACCACGACAGCAGGTGCGCGCCGTTGGCCGGGCCGTCGCGCAGCAGGGCGCGCAGCCGGTCCGTCGGCAGCTTCGCGGCGTCCATGCCGAACACGATCCGGTAGCCGGGCACGGTGGCGTCCAGGTCCTCGGCCAGGTCGGCGGCCTCGATGACGCTGACCTCCTGCGACTGGCCCACCTCGACGGCCAGCTGCTTGGCCAGCTCGTCGCCCTCCGCCACCAGCGACGCGATGACGAACCGGGCGGTGCGCGGGGCGTGGTGGGCGGCGACGCCGCGGGCCGCGGCCTGCAGCACCTCCGCGCCGACCGCCTGCGAGCCGAACACGGCCAGGTGCCGGCCGGGGGAGGCGTCCAGCGGGAACGCCGCCGTGGACAGGTTCACGTCGATCGTGCGGCCCAGCAGCGCCGCGGGCCGGCCCGCCCGCCCGGCCAGCGCCGCCCGGAACGTGGGGTCGTCGTCGAGGTGCTGGCGGGCGTACCCGGCGAACACCCGCGGCGGCACCGCGTCCGCGTCGCGTTCCTGCCACAGCCGGTGCCGCAGGTCGAGCAGCTCCGCGCGGTCGGCGTGCGGGTCGGGGAACTGCACCACCCGCTCGTGGCCGCGGGTCGCGCCGCGCGGGCCGCCCAGGCCGCCCGCCGTGTTGATGACGGCGGTGCCGAGCGCCAGCCCGGCCGCCGAGTCGTTCGTGGGCTCCAGCACGTCGCCGCCGCCCGGTAGGGCCACCCGCACCGGGAACTGGCCGAAGATGGAGTCGCGCTTGGCGTACAGGGCCTCCACGCCGAGCACGGTCTGGCTGGCCAGCACCAGGTGGATGCCGTACGAGCGGCCCTTGCGCGCCAGCGACTCCAGCAGCGCCACCGCCTCGGCCGCCATCGGGTCGCTGCCGGCCAGCAGCACCTGGAACTCGTCGATGACGCACAGCACCCGGGGCAGCCGGTGCGGGCGGCCCTCCTCGGCCGCCGCGGCGCGCAGGTCCGCGAACTTCGACACCCCGGCCCGCTTGTACGCCACCGACCGCCGCGTCATCTCGGCCTCGAGCTCGCGCAGCACCGCCAGCCCGTACTCCCGGTCGGACTCGACCCCGACGGCCCGGGCGTGCGGCAGCCAGGTGCGGTCCCGCGGCGTCGGCACGAACTCCGTGAAGGACACACCCTCCTTGAAGTCCAGCAGGTACAGGGCCAGCTCGCCGGGGGAGTACCGGCTGCCCAGCCCGTACAGCACGTTGATGAGGAATGCCGTCTTGCCCGCGCCGGAGCGGCCGCCCACCAGCCAGTGCGGGGTGAGGTCGTTGAACCGCAGCGTCACCGAGCGGTCCCCGTCGTGCCCGACGATCGTGGTCAGCCCGTCGGCGGCGTCGCCCGCCCACAGCCCCTCGCCCGGCTCCGGCAGCACGTCGGCCAGCGTCACCTGCGACGCCACCGCCGACTGCGCGGCCAGCTCCTCGCACACCCGGTCGACCAGCGTCGCCGGCGGGTCCTCGTCCAGGTACACCGGCGAGTTCAGCCAGCCCACCTTGCCGCCGGCCGCCGCGACCTCACTGAACGCGGCCCCGGGCGGGTCGCTGACGAACGCGAACGGGTTCTTCACCGCCACCATCGTGGCCCGCGGCAGCGGCGGCTGCGTCGTCTCCGCCGTCAGCGGCGGCGGGGGCCAGCCCGCCACCACCATGTGCAGGTTGGCGTCCGGCCCGTGCTGAGCCAGCGCCGCCAGCCGCGTCAGGTCCGCGCCCTCCGTCAGCTCCGGCAGCGACGCCACCACGACCAGCATCGTGCGCTCGCGCCGGCTCGGCCGCACCGACGCGCTGCGCGCCGGGCGCACCCACTGCTCCGCCTCCGTCAGCAACGTCCGCAGCCCGGCCCGGTCCGTCGCCGGCGGCGCCAGCAGCCCGGCGTCCTCCAGCGCGGCGAACGGCGCGAACACCGACCCGCCACCGGCGCCGTCGACGGCCCGCACCAGCACACTGCCCGCGGGCGCGGCCGCCAGCAGCCGCAGCAGCACCGACCGCAGCAGCCCCGTCACCCGCGGGTCGCGGGCGTCGGCGTCCACAGTGAGGTGACCCGCGCCCAGCAGCGGCACCACGGCGGGGAACCGCGCGTCGTCCAGCGGCTGCGCCACGCCCAGCCGCACGAACCGCGGCGGCGGCCCGCCCAGCGGGATCTGCGGCTGCGCGTCCAGCGGCGCCCCGAGCCACCCCGGCGCCAGCGCCTGCGCGGCCGCCCGCAACCGCTCCGCCAGCTCGTACTGCTCCCGCGGGTCGGGCGGCGGCGGCGCGGCCGCCCCGAGCGCGTCGGCGGCGGCGGTCGCCACGGCGGCGGCCCGGCGGTGCAGGGCCGCGGCGTCGACGCGTTCCCTCGACCCGGCCACTGCACCACCTCCGTCTGTACGCGCTCAAACCGTATCCCAGCGGCGGAATATCGTTCAGCATCCGCCTCGGTGTCGGTTCGTGCGGGTGGCCGCGGATGGGTAGTGTCTGGTTTGTGAAGGGTGCGACGGGTCCGCGCAAGCGGCTGATCCTCGTGCTGGCGGCGGGGATCGTCGCGCTGCTGTGCCTGGGCGGCGGCGGCATCGCCTTCGTCCTGTACGACCAGGAGACCCGCGTGGATCGCGAGGACCCCGATCAGGTGGTGTCCAGTTACCTGCGCGCCTACCTGGTCAATCGCGACGACGAGCGGGCGAAGCTGCTCACCTGCGACGGTCAGCCGGCCACCTCGGAGATCGCGACCCTGCGCGGGGACGTCGAGTCGCGCGAGCGGCGGTACACCATGAACGTCGCCTTCAGCTGGGGCAGCCTTCAGGTGCAGCCGAGCAGCGACGACCGCGCCACCGTGCAGACCGAGGTGCGGCGCGCCGTCTCGGACGGCAGCGAGGCCCTGTCCGACCGGTGGTCGTTCACCGTGGAGGACCGCGACGGCTGGCGCGTCTGCTCGGCCACCAAGCTGCCCTGACTCACTCCACCCAGAGCAGGTGGACCGGGATCTCCATGGTCTGCGGTGCCTTGCCGCTCCACGCCCACCGGTACCAGTCCACCTCGGTCGCCACCCGGGCGCAGATGTCGCCCTCGTCGCCGGTGTGCAGCTCGGTGACGGCGCGCAGGTCGCGGCGTTCCTCGCCGTCGTCCACGTGCACCACCCGCCGCCCGGTCAGGGCGCCCGCGTCGAGGGCCGGCGTCGGCTCGCGGCGCGGTGGCTCGTCCATGGAGACCAGGCGGGACAGCACGTCGCCGCCGGTCTTCGCGGTGTGCGCCATGCCGAGTTCCTCGACCCACACCCGTTCGACGGGCACCAGCGGCGCGAACACCTCGGTGCGTTCCGCCTCGGCGCGGTACCACTCCTGCTCGGACATGACCGGCACGTAGGTGCGGCTGCCCTGCACCACGCGGTCGTCGGCGCGCAGGTCGGCGCGCCAGCCGAGGCCGGGCAGGCCGACGATGACGCGGCGGCCGCGCAGGTCGCCGCCGAGCACCGCCGGGGTGGGTGCGACGGGCCGGGGCGGCCGGGGCGCCCAGTCGGGCTGGCCCGCGAACGGGTCGGGCATCGGGTTGGTCACGTCATCCCCCGAGCGGCGCGCCGCGGTCACGCATGAACTTGACCGGGTCGACGGCGCCGCTGCTGCTGCGGTTGTTGTTGAGGTGCACCTCGAAGTGCAGGTGCGGCCCGGACGAGTTGCCGCTGCTGCCGACCAGGCCGATCTTCTGCTGGACGTTGACCCGCTGGCCGACGCGCACGTCCGGCCGCTGGATCATGTGGCAGTAGCGGGTCATGACGCGGTCGGCGTGGACGATCTCGACCATCCAGCCGCAGCCGCCCTTGCCGGGGTAGCCGTCGCGGTCGCAGTCCTTGGCGCCGCCGGAGGTCTCGTCGCACTTGACGACGCTGACGACGCCCGCGGCGGCCGCCACGATCTCGTCCCCGTGGTCGCCGCCCAGGTCGACGCCCTGGTGGGTGGGGCGGCTGCGGGTGCGGAAGCCGGACACGACCCCCTCGGAGACGGGGATCGTCCAGCCGGAGGCGGCGATCTGGCCGTCCACCGCGCAGCCCGCCGACATCGGGTCCTGGCTGGACGTGGGCAGCGGCGTGCCGTCCCCGCCGATCGGGGTGCGGGCGGCGCCGCCGGTCAGCGCGTTGACGATCTCGGTGGCCAGCGGCTCCTCGTCGCCGTAGCGGTACGGGAACGCGCTGACCTGCACCGCCTGCGCCACCTCGGACAGGTCGCGGGTCTTCCAGTCCTTGATCGTCACCAGCTTGTCGTAGAACTTGCCCGCCGCGATCTCCGGCGTCATCAGCTCCTTGACGGTGCCCCAGCCGCCGTCGCCCTCGACCGGCCGCTGCTGGAACAGCCCGACCGAGTCGTGGTCGTGGCCGACGGCGTCGTGCGGCAGCGCCATGCTGATCCGCCGCACCGCCGGGTACTTCGGGTTGTCGTTGGCGTAGTTCTTCAGCCGCGACTCGACCAGCGCCACGGCCACGGCGATGATCCAGGCCCGGGCCTCGAGGTTGCGCTCGTCGCCGACCCGCACGATCGTCAGCGCGTGCCGGATCTGCTTCGGGTTGTAGTTCGCGAACACCGGCAGGTCGGCGCCGTCGGGCAGGATCTCGCCGCCGCAGCCGAACGAGGCGGCCAGCAGGCTGTCCTCGTCGCCCAGGTTGCCCAGGAAGAACGCGCTGACGCTGCCGCCGCAGCACAGCAGCGCCAGGGTGGCGACGATGGACACGGCCAGGGCCGCCTTGCGGCGGGCCGACTGCAGGCGGCCCTCCGCCTCGGCCGCGGCCGTCATGACCGCTTCCAGCCGACCGAGTCGACGAGCCACCGCCCGTCCGGGGCGACCAGCTGGAGCGACAGCTCACCGGCGTCGGTGGCGACCCGGACCTCGACGAGCTGGGAGCCGAGCGACGTCAGGGCGGGTTCGCCGGTGACCCGGTCGGCGGGGATGCTCTCCGGGTCGGTGTCGGCCAGCTTCCCGGCCAGGTCCTTCGTGACGTGCGGCAGCAGGCGGTCGCGCCACTCCTTCGCCGACACGTCGTTGTGGTCGGCCCACGCCGACGCGAACGCGTACCCGACGGCCTCCGGCCGCGCCGTGCCCGGGCTCACCTTCGGCGCGGGCGGCGGGTCCGTCGAGGTGACGCTGTCGTCGCCGTGCGGGTCGACGCTGATCGACGGCGCCGGCCGGTCACCCGCGTCGAGCACCCGGGCCGGCGCCGGGCCGGCCAGCAGCCGGGCCAGCGCCACGATCGCCACGACGATGACCGCGAGGGCCACGGCCACGATCCACCGGGACCGGAAGAAGCCGGTCAGGAACGTCTGCAGTCCGCGTTGCACGTCGGGTCACCTCGCCTCGGACCGGATCCGCGGTTGCTCCGGCGCGGGCGCCTTCTCCGCGGTCTCCGGCCGGTAGATCGCATACGTGGCGGGCGCGTCGGGCACGTCGGGCGACGTCCACCGCGGCTCCCGCCGGGTCGGCTGCCGCGCCGGCCGGCGCGCACCGTCGTCGTCGGCCCGCACGGGCTCCACCCGCTCGACGCCGTCCGGCCGGGCCGGGGCGCCGTCCTGCTGCGGGGTGCCGGCGCCGCCGCCCGCCGTGACCTCCTGCCGCTGCTGGTTCGCGTGCGCCGGGTCCTCGAGCCGGGCCTCCGGCCGCAGCGTCGACTGGATGATCGGCACGCCGCGGCCCTTGCCGATCTGCGGCTCGCGGGTGCCGCCCGGCTCCGCCGGGTCCAGCTTCGCGGCCTCGCGCAGGTCCCGGAAGAACCGCCGGTGCCACGAGCCCGCCGACGACACCGCCTGGCTGCTGTCCTTGCCGCCGAGCTGGGTGATCCGCCGGTACGGCCGCAGCAGCAGCCAGCCCACCACGCCGCACAGCCAGATCAGCACGACCTGCAGCCAGCCCGCCAGGCTGGCCGTGTTCATGATCAGGTCGACGGCGAACAGGTAGATGGCCGCGCCCGTGCCGAAGATGGCGATGTTGAAGATCGCCGCGACGACCGCGTTGCCGAGGCGGCGCAGGCCCGCGCTGGCGGGACGCAGCAGGCCCAGGGTGCCGAGGATCGGCGCGGCGATGACCGCCCACCGGAAGATCAGGAAGCCCAGCAGGATCAGCAGCGACGCCGTCAGGTCGAACATGGCGTAGAGCGCCGCGGCCAGCAGGGCGATGAAGCCCGCGCCGATGCGGTCCATGCCGTTGACGCCCTTGAGGTACTCGTACGCCTCGGGGTCCTCGGTCTTGATCTGGTTGGCGACCCTCATGAACTGGTTCTGCTTGTCCTTGAGGGTGGCCTCACGGTCCGCCGGGTTGGTCCGCAGGCGTTCGGCCTCGTCCCACCTCAGCGCCTTCGCGTCGTACAGCGCCCGGCCGTACTTCTGCGCCGTGACGCTGTCGGCGGAGCCCAGCATGCCGCGCAGCCAGTTGCGGTACAGCATCGTCTCGGTGGCCGTGTCGCTGGCGCGCACCGCCGGCGGGCGGACGTCCTCGCAGGCCGCCGGGCCACCCAGCCGGCACTCGGACGGCGGCCGGTCCTGAGCCCGCGGCCCGATGGCGTCGTGCACCACGCCCAGCGTGCCCACCAGCGTGGCGTCGGCCATGTTCGCCGACTTCACCGGCCACGCCGCCAGCGCAGTGACCGCGGCCATGACCAGGATCGCCCAGCTCACCGTGGTGATGGCGTTGTTCATGTCGGCCTGGCGCGAGCGCCACAGCAGGTAGACGCCGATGACCACCAGCGTGATGACGCCGAAGACGCTGAAGACCTTCTCGTACACGGCCTTGGTGGCCTGCTCGACCAGCGGGTCCGCCCAGCCCCACATCGCCTTCGGCTCCCACGCGCGCTCGCGCAGCGCGTTCGAGGCGCCGATGATGGACGTGGCCAGCATGAACTCGCCGTTCGCCACCGTCGTCTCGAACTTGTACTCCGGCGCGACCAGCGTCGAGGCACAACCGATGTCGTACGTCGAGTAGTTGTAGCCCGCGTAGCCGTACTCGCTGTACAGGCCCTTCGGGCCGTTGCCCTTCGCCGACTCCGGGCGGGCCGCGAACCAGCCCGCCAGCCCAGAGTCCGGGGTGTTCGGCGTCGGCGCCGTCAGGCAGGACGTCTCCGAGGCGGCCACGTCCTGCAGCCGGCCGACGCAGCCGCGCATGTTCGTGCGCCACTCCTCGACGCTGCACAACGGATCACCCGGTGCCTGGGCCACCGGGGCCGGGGCCGCCGATGCCGCCGACGCGGGCAGGAACGCCCACGTCAGCGTGGCGACGGCCGCGACCAGCACGGCGAGGACCAGCGCACTCGCCCGCCTGGCCATGTCACACCTCCGCGTCGGGTAAGGGGAGCGGAACGGCAGAGGAGGTGATGGCCGGCGGCGGGGCGCCGGGCGTGGTGTCGAGGTGCTCCAGGAGGCCGTCGACGTACGAGACGTCGACCCGCACCTTCTGCACCCGGCCGTCGACGTCGCGCATCACGAACTCGCGGAAGCCCAGGCGGCTCGACGACGACGTGTCGGCCTGGGACAGGGAGGCGAGGGTGGCCTCGTACCCGTCGTGGACCGGCACCCGCAGCAGGCGCAGCGCCTCGGAGGCGATCTCCTGGTCCTCCGCGATGCGGCCCACGAACACCGTCGAGACGAGGTTCTGCACGTCGAGGCCGAGGATGTCCCGCGGGTTCTGCGACGCCACCAGGGCGGCCAGGTTCCATTTGCGGGAGTCGCGGGCGAGGCGCACCAGGAACGACCGGCCGGAGCGCCAGCCCTCCATGAAGTGGGCCTCGTCCAGGCCGACCATCTTGCGCGACGTCATCGAGCCGCCGTAGCAGCGGCGCACCGCGAGCCGGTGGGCGGTGTGCAGCATCGGCAGGGCCAGCGCCTCCTCGGCCGACCAGTACTCGCGCTCGATCTTCATGTCGGGCAGGCGCAGGCCGGCCATCGTGATGACGGTGAGCGCGGAGTCGGCGCTGAGCAGGTGCGCCGGCGGGCGGCCGAAGAACAGCAGCGCCAGCGGCATCTCGGCGGTGTCGAGGAGCAGGTTGGCGAGCTCCTTGCCCTCGTCGTCGAGGCCCTGCAGGAACGCCACCACGTCGTCGAGGGTGGACGTCTCCTCCGCCGGGACGCCACGGACCGCGTGCCGCAGGATCGTCGCCGTCGACGCCTCGCGGGCCACCTGCGGCGGCACGAGCATCGAGCAGATGTCCTGCACCAGCATGCGGCGCTCGGCGCGGGCGTTGGAGATGGCGATCTCGAACTCGCGGTCGCCCGCGGGGCCGGTCGCGAACTCCGACCGGACGGGCGTCGGGATCAGCGAGTACGGCGCCAGCGTGCCCTGCTCCGAGCCGGTCAGGTTCAGCACCCGCGAGTACGGCCGCAGCTCCGGCATCTGGCACAGCCGCGCCAGCGGGCCCGACGGGTCCAGCAGGGTGACCTGCACGCCGCGGCGGGCGTTCAGGTAGCCCAGCGCGCCCATCAGCGTCGACTTGCCACCGCCCGGCTCGGCCACGAACACGCCGAGGCCGGAGCGCTCCCGCACCTCCATCGGGAAGTGCAGGTCGAGGAACACCGGCCGGCGGCACGTGCCCGACGTGCGCCCGATCAGGTCGCCGCGGCGGTCACCGACCGTCGACGCGGCCTGCGGCAGCGCCGCCGCCAGCAGCTTCACCGGCATGCGCCGCACGTACCCGGTGTTGGCGATCGGCTCGCCCGGGATGAACTCGCGGGCCACCTGGTCCTGGTTCTTGGAGTGCTGCAGCGAGATGCGCAGCTCCCGCGAGTACAGCTGGATGACCCGGCGGGCCCGCTCCAGGCACTCCTCGCGGGTGTTGCCGCCCACGGCGATGCGGTGCCAGCCGTGCGCCCGCGCCGACTCCACCGGCAGGCCCGTCGTCATCTCGTCGCCGATGTGCAGGGCCCGCTTGGCGAGGCGCTCCAGCTCCGGCGGCGCGTCGATGCCGTGCTCCGCGTAGTCGAGCTGCTGGGAGCGGATCATCCGCAGCCGGTGCTCGAGGTTCTTGAACGAGTGCGCCGGCCCGAGGATGTCCACCACGGACGACAGCTCCATCGGCCACGGCAGCCGCTCGTGGAAGTGCAGCCACGGCTCGTGCCGCTCCGGGATCTCCAGCGGCTCCATCCGGCCGACCGTGAGCACGGCGACGTGCCGCTCCTCGCCGGTCATCCGGTTCACCAGCTTGACCGTCGACCCGTACGGCGAGCGGTACCGCTCCACCTGCTCCGTCAGCGCCAGCAGGTCGCCGCGCTCCCACTGCCCGTTCGTGACCGGCGACAGCGGCCCGGGCGGCGCCATGCACAGCGCCACCGACCGGAACAGCAACCACTCCAGCTCCTGCGGCGTCACCCGCCGGCCGCGCATGCCGAACGCGTTGAGCACCTCGTCGAACTGCTCGACGGTGCGCCCGAGCTTGCGCCGCTCCGAGTCGGACGTGCCCCGCCCGAAGATCCGCAGCACCCGCTCCGCGAACGTGTCGCCCAGCGCCCGCCGCGCGAACGTCACCCCCAGGTACGTCTGCCCCTCGGCATGGTTCACCGACAGCAGGTGCCGCTGCGCGCTGACCAGGTGGTCCGACCACGACGTGCCACCGGCGACGTCCGGCAGCGGCCGCGCCGTGTGCCGGTCGATCGTCCGCGCCCACTCGTCCGCCGGGAACGGCCGCGTCGTCCGCCGCAGATGCAGCCGGAACCCGGCGAGGCCCGCGTACTGCTCGCTGATCGCCGACAGCAGCGCCTCGCGCTCCGCGTCCGGCCGGAACGCCCAGCGCACCTCCGGCAGCCAGTACCAGGCGGTCACCGTGCTCTGCGTGAACGTCAGGTGCCCCGCGATCTCGCTGATCTCCAGCTCGACCGACGGATCCTTGTCCTGGAACTTCAACCGCTGCGGCTTGAACGGCGGCGGCGTCTTCGGCTTCTTCTCCCGCACGGCCGGCAGGTTCGCCGGCTCGCGCCGCCGCCCCCAGCCCTTCTTCGCCGGCGGCTCCGCGGGCTCCCGCGTCGCCGGCACCTGCGCCGCCGGCGCGGGCCGCACGCCGGTGTCCAGCGCGACGGTCTCCCGGTTCTCCACCGGCAGCGTGTCCTCCCGCACCACGAGGGCGTGCGCCTCGTCGTGGCCGGGCTGCTGCGGGGGTACGGCGACAGGCCACTGCCCGGTGTCGGCGACCCGGGTACGCGGCGCCAGAGCCTCCAGCCCCGGCTGCCCGGCGGCGGCCCGGGCCCCGGGCGCGGCGTGCACGGCGGCCTCACCGTCGGCGGCGGCCTGCCGCGGCGGCAGCGGCCGCGTCACGTCGAGCACCGCGAGCAGGTCGTCGTCGTCATCCCAGTCGAGCCCGGACCCGGTCCCGCCGCGCTCATCGGCGGTGGGGGCGGCGGGCTGCGCCGGCTGCGCGGTGGGGGCGGCCGATGGCGACGTGGACTGCGCGGCGGGCGCGGCCGAGGCCACCTGCGCGCCAGGCGCGGCCGAGGGCCAGGCGGGCTGCGCGGTAGGCGCGGCCGTGGGTGAGGCGGGCTGCGCGGTAGGCGCGGCCGTGGGTGCGGCGGGCCGCGCGCCCGCGGGCGGCGCGGAAGAGGGGCCCTCGGGCCCCTCCGCGCGCTCAGCCCAGACCTGCGGGCCCGGCTGACCCACTCCCGCCTCGACACCCTCGACGCCCTCGCGGCGGCTCGCGCCGTTCTGCTCGGTGCCGTCGTGCCCGACGCTGCCCGCGGGCAGCGGAAGAGCGGAAGCGGAGTCCGCCTGCGCGGCGGAGTGGTCGGTGGAGGAAGCCGCATGCGGCGCCGCGGCGTGTCCCTCGCCGACCTGGTCCGCGGGCCGCTCGACGACCTGGGCGGCCGCTTCCGCGGCCTGCCCGCCGGAGTGGTCCGAAACCAGCGCGCCATGGCCGCCGGGCTGCTCGGCAGCCTGGCCGCCGGCCTGCTCGGAGGCGTGGTGGCCGGGGTGGTCCGCGACCTGGTCGGCAGGGTGCTCCGCGACCTGGCCGCCGGGGTGCCCGGAGGCGTGGCCGGCAGGCTGTTCGGAGGCCTGGCCGGCAGGCTGCTCCGCAGCCTCGTCCGCGGCCCGGCCCGGCGCCTGGCCCTCGGCCGGCTCGACGATCTGGCCGTTGGCCCGGTCGGCGGCGTGGGACCCGGCCGTGCGGCCGCTGTCGTCCGTGGACCGCGTCTCAGGAGCGGCGCCGTGCCCGTTGCCGTTCGTGGTGGCTGGGCCGGTGGTGCGGCGGTCCGGGGCCAGCCCGCTCAGTTCGGACAGCAGCCGTCCCGTCCCGGGCCGGGTGCGCTGAAGCCCTCGCGCCGGGACCGGGCTGTCGCCGCCGGCAGACCCGGTGCGATCGGGCGCGGGGCCGGGGCGGGGCGGGGTGCCGAATTCCGGGGTGCGGCCGCGGAAGATGCCCTCCGCGGCCGGGGGCTCGGCGGCCGGGGTGGTCGACGGGCGGTGGCCGAAGATGCCGCCGGGGGTCTGGCGGGCGCCGAAGATCCCCCCTGCGGATGACGGCGGGGCGGGCAGCGGGGCAGGCACTGCAGCGGGGGCGTGGCCGGGGAGGTCGGCCGGGCCGCTGGGGGTGTCGAAGTCGGTGGCGCCGGTCTGGGCCGGCGGCGCCGAGGTGGGGGGCGGGCTGAACAGGTCGAGGAACGGGCTGTCGATGTCCAGGTTGTCCGGCGCGCGGCGGGGTGCGGCCGGGCCGCCGGTGCGGCCGCGGGCCGGTTGGGGGGCCTGGAAGTAGCCCACGGTGCCGTGGTCCGGGCTGGTGACAAGCTCGGTCTCTGGCTCTGGGTAGCGCTCCGAATGCACACCGTTACTCTGCACGCCCGGCGCGCGTCCCGCCGAACGGGTGTCGTCCGGCTGGTGTGGACCCGTCATGCCGCCGCCCTGCCCAGGGTCGTGCGGCTGGAGTTCTCGGTCATACCAGCTCCTCCCGTACCCGGATGCGCGTCGCGACGAGTTTGGGGTCGCGCTGCTCGACGGCGGGCTCGCGGGTGCGGCGCCAGTCGGTCAGCGCGGTGTGGATCACCTTGCGCGCGGGCCGATCGGGGTCGACGTGGCGGAAGACGTACGAGGTGGTGACCATCGCCAGGGCGATCTCCCAGGCGGGGAACGGGTCGATGCTGAAGGTGATCAACCAGTGCAGGAAGATGTAGAACGGGACGAGCAGGATGAACATGCCGTACTGGGCGTACGGCAGGTGGATCGGAAGGGTGTAGCCGGGCGGCCCGAGGTAGACCAGGCGGGCCCGGTAGATGTCGTCGTCGGTGCGTAGCCGCATGGTCCCGCCGCGGCCTACTGGAAGATCAGATCGATGAGGTAATCCCCGACGAAGAACAGCGTCGCGGCGCCGGCGATGAACGCCAGGCCGACGATGGCGATGGCGGAGCTTGTCAGCACCTTCGAGATCTCACCGCGGCTGGCTCGCCCGATGAAGATGACGCCGAGCACCGCGAGCAGGATCGGCGCGATGTTGCTGGCGAAGAAGGTGACGACACCCTCGGTGTTGATCCCGGTGGGCTCCGCCGCGAGCACGCTCGACTGCGCCAGCGTGCTGGCGATGAGCTCTGTGGCGATCACTGGTAAACCTCCTGGGTGCGCTGGTGACCTCGAAAGGGCGCCCCTGTCCTACCTGAACCCATCTGCGATCTTCCGGCTCCTCAATGATGCCCAAGTCCGAAGCGTACGGGCCGTCCTGTCGACTAACAAGCTGCCTGATTCGTTACCCAAGGTGCACGCGTGAGTGAAACATTGTCACGGTATTAGAACACACGTACGAACCCCACGTCCGCCCGCGGGCCCGGCCGGGCCGTCGGTACCGTCAGGGGGTGCCCGAGCCCGCAGACCTGCTGACCCGCGACCGGACGGTCGTCATGGGGGTGCTGAACGTCACCCCCGACTCGTTCTCCGACGGTGGCCGCTGGGCGGGCGTGGACGACGCCGTCGCCCACGCGCACCTGATGCGCGCCGACGGCGCCGACCTCGTCGACGTGGGCGGCGAGAGCACCCGGCCGGGCGCCGACCGGGTCGACGCCGACACCGAGATCGCCCGCGTGGTGCCGGTCATCCGGGAGCTGGCCGGGGTGCCGCTGAGCATCGACACCACCCGGGCGCGGGTGGCCGCCGCCGCGCTGGAGGCGGGCGCCGTCGTCGTCAACGACGTGTCCGGCGGTCTGGCCGACCCCGACATGGCCCGGGTGGTCGCCGACGCGGGCTGCCCGTGGGTGCTGATGCACTGGCGCGGGCACTCCCGGCAGATGAAGAAGCTGGCCGTCTACGGCGACGTCGTCGCCGAGGTGCGCGCCGAGCTGGCCCAGCGGGTCGACGACGCGCTCAAGGCCGGCGTGTCCGACGAGCAGCTGGTGATCGACCCGGGGCTCGGGTTCGCGAAGACCGCCGAGCACAACTGGGAGCTGACCCGGCACCTCGACCGGCTGATCGGCCTGGGCTACCCGCTGCTGTTCGCGGCCAGCCGCAAGTCGTACCTGGGCAGTCTGCTGGCCGGGCCCGACGGCACGCCGCGGCCGGTCGACGGCCGCGAGGCCGCGACCGTCGCGACCAGCGTGCTCGCGGCCGCGGCGGGCGCGTGGGGGGTCCGGGTCCACGACGTCCGGGGTACGGCGGACGCCCTCGCCGTGTGGCGCGCCTCCGGCAGCCCGGCGATCGGGGGTACGCGTGCCTGACGTGATCACGCTGACCGGGCTGACGGTCCGCGGCTACCACGGCGTCTTCGACTTCGAGCGCGAGCGCGGCCAGGACTTCGTCGTGGACGTGGCGCTGGAGCTGGACCTGGCGCCGGCCGCAGCCAGCGACGACGTGTCGGACACCGTGCACTACGGCGAGCTGGCCGACGACCTCGCCGCCGTCGTCGCGGGCGAGCCGGTCAACCTCATCGAGACGCTGGCCGCCCGGCTCGCCGCGGTGTGCCTGCGCGACGGCCGGGTCGCCGCCGCCACCGTCACCGTGCACAAGCCGCAGGCGCCGATCCCGCTGACGTTCGCCGACGTCTCCGTCACCGTGCGGCGGGAGCGCGGATGACCCGGGCCGTCCTGTCGCTCGGCGGCAACCTCGGCGACCGCGAGGCGCACCTGCGGGCGGCGGTCGCCGCGCTGGACCCGTACCTGCTGGTGGTTTCCGGGGTGTACGAGACGCCGCCGTGGGGCGACGCCGCGCAGCCCGCGTACCTCAACGCCGCCGTGCTGGTCGCGGACCCGGCGGCGGCCCCGCGGGACTGGCTGCGGCGCGCGCAGCGGCTGGAGGCCGCGGCCGGGCGCGAACGCGACCCGCGGCGCCGGTTCGGCCCGCGCACCCTCGACGTCGACGTGATCGCGGCCTGGACCGACGACGGCGAGCCGATCGTGTCGGACGACGAGGACCTGACGCTGCCGCACCCGCGCGCGCACCTGCGGGCCTTCGTGCTGCGGCCGTGGATCGACATCATGCCGTACGGGCAGCTGCCCGGGCACGGCTGGCTGACCGACCTGATGAACACCGAGGCGGTCCTCGCCGACCTTCCCGGCGTGCGCCCGCGACCCGATCTCGCACTAGAGTCGTAGCGTGAGCAACCAGCCGGTCCGCGACCCGAGCATCGGGCCGACGCGCCCGTCCCTGCTCGTCGTGGCCGGCCTCGCCGCGGCCGCCGCCGGGTGGCTGCTGCTGAGCACCCTGTACGGGCGGATGCCCGCGCTGCCGTGGCTGCCCACGCTCACCGTGGCGGCCCTCGCGGTGGTCGAGGGCATCCTCGCGCAGAACACCCGGGCCCGCATCGAGCGCCGCCCCGGCCAGCCCAAGGTCGACCCGCTCGCGGTCGCCCGCTACGCGGTGCTGGCGCGGGCGTCGTCGCTGGCCGGGGCGATCTTCGCCGGCTTCTCCGCCGGCCTGCTGGGCTGGCTGGTGCTCGAACCCACCGTGGCGGCCCGCGACGACGTGCCCGCCGCGGCCGCCGCCCTCGCCGCGTCCCTGGCGCTCGTCGGCGCCGCGCTCTGGCTGGAGCGCGCCTGCCGGGTCCCGGACCGCCCCGAGGACGAGGACGCGCCCGGGCGCCCCTGAACCGGTGCCCCCGCCGGCTGCGTATTTCCGGACGGGGGTGACGACACGCCCGGCCGCCGGTAGGTTGCGACCAGCGGTCGGACCGGCGACGTAGCCGTGCCTCGACCAGCCAGAGGAGGCGCGCGATGGCGTACGACGAGCCGAGCTACCGCCGGCACACGTCGACCGGCGACGGCGACGGCGGCGGATACCGCACCGGCACCTTCGCCAGCCCGGACTACCGGGCCCGCCGCAGCACCCAGGACTACCAACCGCCGGTCGACTACGCCCAGACCGAGTTCGGCGCCACCGAGGACCTCGACGAGAACGCGTCCCGGCGCGGCGCCCTCGCCGGACCCGACCCCGCCGACGGCCGCGACCGCATCGGCATCCACCTCGGCTGGGAGGTCGTCCTCCTGCTCGGCGCCGCCGCGATGGGCTACCTGCTGTGGCGCGAGGACGCCGACGCCCTCAAGGGCGACGCGCTCGACACGCTGCTCCTGTCCGGCGCCGCGATCGGCCTGCTCGCCCTCGCCGCCGGCCTCACCCTGCGGGCCGGCGTGCCCAACCTGGCCGTCGGGCCCATCGCCATCGCCGCCGCCCTGCACTTCGCCGAGAACGGCGACCGCGGCGTCGTCCCCGCCGCCGGGCAGGCCGTGGCCGTGGCCGTCGTCGGCGCCGTCGTCATCGCGCTGATCGTCGTCGCGTTCCACGTCCCCGGCTGGGTCGCCACGCTCGGCGGTGCGCTCGCCGTCGTCACGTACAACCAGCTGCGTGTCGCGCCGGTGAACGTGCAGGGCGACTTCGACCCCAGCAACCGCGCCTACTTCGTCTTCGCCGGGTTCGCCGTGCTCGCCCTCGGCGGCGGTCTGCTCGGCGTCCTGCCCGGCGTCCGGCGCTGGCTCGGCCGGCTGCGTCCCACCGGCGACCCGGCCGTGCGCCCCGGCGGCGCCGCCGCCCTGCCGGTCATCACGTCGCTGGTGCTGTCGTCGGTGATGGCGGTCGGCGCCGGCGTGCTGTTCGCCGCGAACGCCACCGGCCCGGTCGCGCCCCGCACCGGCCTGGAGTGGACGGGCATCGCCGTCGGCGCCGCCCTCATCGCCGGCACCAGCGCGTACGGCCGCCGCGGCGGCATCTTCGGCACCCTGTTCGCCGTCGTCATCCTCACCGTCTTCCTCGACTACGCGGCCCGCCGCGACCTCGACATCGCCCTGTTCGCCATCGCCGCCGCGGCCCTCGGCGCCGGGCTCGTCGTCACCCGCCTCGTCGAGACGTACGGCCGCCCGCTGCCCGCCCCGGGTGACGACGACGACTGGCAGGCCACCACCGGCACCACGGCCAGCTGGTCGCCCGCCATGCCCGACACCTGGTCGACGGCCGCCCCGGCCCAGCCGTCCGGCGGCCGCGCCGATCGGTGGGACGACCGGTGGGGCACGAACGCCCGCTGATCGCCGTTTCGGGCGGTTGCCGCCCGGATATGCTCGCGGTCATGACCGACCACCCGACCGACCTGGCCGCCCTCGACGCCCTCTCGACGGAGGAGCTGCGCGAGCGCGCCTTCGCGGTCGCCCGCCGCGAACGGGACCTCGGCTTCTACTGGAACGTCCTGCGGCACCTGCCGAACTCGGACGAGGCGGAGGCCCTCGACGGCGCCCCGAACACGCTGGGCGTGACCGTTGACGAGGCCGTCGCCCTGTGGCGCCAGCTCACCGGCCACGGCTACGGCGAGTCCGAGCCCCTGCTCCGCGCCGCCTTCATCGACTACCTGCAGAAGCACGGCTGAGTAGCGCCGACGTCGCTCTGGGTGTCGCGTTTGGAGAGTCGCCGTAGCTGGGAAAAACCGGTTTCATGGCTCTCACCAACCGCTACAAGACCGCCCCCGGTGCGGGCACGCTCGCCGCACTGATCCTGGTCCTGGTCTTCGGCTCCCCCTGGTACGCCGACTGGGCCACGGACAACACCAACCCCGAGACCGCCGGAGGCTGGTGGCTGCGCCTGCTCGCGTGGCCGCGCTGGCGCTTCGACTCCGACGACTCGATCCAGAACGTGCTCTCCACCGACCTGCGCGCCATCCTGGTCGTCGCGCTCACGTTCCTGTTCCTCTACATGCTGCCCGGCTCGCAGCTCGCCCGCGCCCGCGGCACCCTCAGCCAGTTCTTCGCCGGCTGGGCGTCGTACGTCTTCGCGGGCGGCTTCGCCGCGCTGATCGCCGCGCTGATCCTGCGCGACCCCACGCTGCTCGGCGCGTTCCGGGCCGCCGGCGAGGGCGCCACGTACGGCCTGTTCGTGGGCTGGATCATCGGCCTGGCCACGCTGGGCGGGTGGCGCGGCACCCGCAGCTGACCCCCCTCGGCGCCCGGAACCCCCCACCGGGCGCCCGGCCGCACCGGACCCACACCGCCGGTGCGGCATCGAAGAGACCGGCCCCTCGCGCACCTTCTGCCATCGGTGCGAGGGGCCGGTTCTCGGTGTCCTAGCGCGCGATCGCGTCCGCCGGCGCCTCGAAGATGGCCGAGCGGGACACCGTGCCCACCACCCGGTCGCGGTTGCGGACGGCCACGTGCAGGGCGTCCGCGGTCAGCATGGCGGCCAGCGCGTCGTACAGCGTGCCGGTGTCCGGCACCGACGGCAGGCCCGCCGTGTCGTGGCCGGGGCCCACCTTGCGCATGACGGTGCTCAGCGGGGTGACGGCGAGCCGGCGGACGCCGCGGTCGGCGCCGACGAAGTCGCGGACCATGTCCGACGCCGGCTCGGCGAGCAGCTCGCCCGGCGGGGCGTACTGCTCCAGCTTGCCGCCCTCGGACAGCACCGCGATGCGGTCGCCCAGCTTGACCGCCTCGTCGATGTCGTGGGTGACCAGCACGATCGTCTTGCCGACGGCGGCCTGCAGGCGCAGGAACTCCTCCTGCAGCTTGCCGCGCACGATGGGGTCGACCGCCGAGAACGGCTCGTCCATCAGCAGCACCGACGGGTCGGCGGCCAGCGCGCGGGCCACCCCGGCGCGCTGCCGCTGGCCGCCCGACAGCTCGTGCGGGTACCGCTTGCCGAACCGGGCCGGGTCGAGGCCGACCAGCTCCAGCAGCTCGTCGGCGCGGCGGCGGACCCGGTCCTTCTTCCAGCCCAGCAGTCGCGGCACCGTGCCCACGTTCGCCCGGATGGACTGGTGCGGGAACAGGCCCACGTTCTGGATCACGTACCCGATCCGGCGGCGCAGCTCGACCGGGTCGACGTCGGTGACGTCGTCGCCGTCGATGAGGATGCGGCCCTGGGTGGGCTGGATGAGCCGGTTGATCATGCGCAGGACGGTGGACTTGCCGCACCCCGAGGGGCCGATGAGCACCACCAGCTCGCCGGCCGGCACGTCGAGGGTCAGGCCGCCCACCGCGACGGTGCCGTCGCCGTAGACCTTGCTCACCCCGTCGAGCCTGATGCTCGAGGCCGTCCTGCCCTGTCCGGCGGACCCGTTCACGGTAGCGTCCACGTATGTCCCTCCTGGCGGTCCCGGACGGGCCGGGCAACCCGTGGTTCTCCTGGCGTTACGTGAACGACAACCGCGAGACCATCCTGTCCGCGCTGTCGTTCCACGCGGAGGTGACCGCGCAGGCGGTCGGGTTGGCCGTGCTCGTCGCGCTCCCGCTGGCGGTGCTGGCGTACTGGGTGCGCCCGCTCACCGGGCCGATTCTTGCACTCTCGGGTGTGCTCTACACGATTCCGTCGCTGGCGCTGCTGGCGTTCGTGGCGCCCCTGGTGGGGGTGACGACCCGGGCGGCGGTGCTGATCGCTCTGGTCCTGTACGCCCTGCTGATGATAATCAGGAACACGCTCGCCGGGCTGGAACAGGTGCCTCCCGAGGCCCGGGAGGCCGCGCAGGGCATGGGTTACAGCCGGTTCGGCCGGCTGTGGCGGGTCGAGCTGCCGCTGGCGCTGCCCGGCATCATCACCGGCGTGCGGCTGGCCACCGTGTCGACCGTCGCGCTCGTCACCGTGGGCGCGCTCATCGGCCAGGGCGGCCTCGGCGACCTCATCCTCGGCGGGTTCCGGAACAACTTTTACCGGGCCGAGATCATGACGGGCACGATCCTCTGCGTGGGCCTGGCCCTCGTGCTCGACCTGCTGCTGGCCGGTGTCGGCCGGCTGCTCACCCCGTGGCAGCGGAGGGTACGCGCGTGAACTACCTGAACGAGGGCCTGCTCTGGCTCAACGACCCGCTGAACTGGACGAACCCCGGCGGCGTCCTCGACCGGCTCGGCGAGCACCTGCTCATCTCCGCCCTCGCCGTGCTGGTCGGCTGCCTCGTCGGCTGGCCGGTCGGCGTGCTGCTCGGGCACCGCGGCCGCGGCGGCGCCGTGATCGTCACCGTGTCGAACCTCACCCTCGCCGTCCCCACCGTCGCGCTGCTGACCATCCTGCCGCTCACCCCCATCGGCTTCGGCAAGCCGCCCGTGGTCATCGCGCTCGCCGTGTTCGCGGTGCCGCCGCTGCTGGCCAACGCGTACACCGGGGTGCGCCAGATCGACCGCGAGACCATCGAGGCGGCCCGCGGCATGGGCCTGTCCGGTGGGCAGATCCTGCGCCGGGTCGAGCTGCCCCTGGCCGTCCCGTACCTGGCGGCGGGCCTGCGGACGGCCAGCGTGCAGGTGGTGGCGACGGCCGCGCTGGCGTCGTTCGTCAACGGCGGCGGGCTCGGCCAGATCATCGCCGCCGGGTTCGGCATCGGCATCAGCAACGGCGGCGCCGGCCAGATCGTCGCCGGCGGTCTCGCCGTGGCCGTGCTCGCCCTGCTCGTCGAGGCGGTCCTCGCGGTCGTGCAGCGCCTGGCGACCCCGCGCGCGCTGCGCGCCACCGCGCCGCGGCGGCGGCCGGCGGTCACCGCCGGGGCGTGACCATCGACGCAACGGTTGCGGAAGTGTCGGTGGGCGGGTCTATGGTCGGCGATGGTGGGCGCCACAGCCGGTCGCCCGCCACGGGCGCTGCATGACAGCTGCCCGTCGGACACGCGGCCGCCCCCTGGGCAGGGGACGCGCCGGGACACAGAAGGCGGCAGCATGCGTCGTTACCCTGCCCTCGTCCTCACCTCGCTCACCGCCCTCGTCGCGCTCACCGCGTGCGGCGAGGCCGGCTCGTCCGGCACGGAGGCCCCGGCCAGCGCCGCGGCCGGCGCCGGTTGCGCCCCCGTCGCCGGCGACGGGCTGGTCGCCCTCACCGACGACAAGGCCCTGCAGAACACCGACAACATCGTCGCGGCCATCAACAAGGACGCGGCCAAGCCCGACGTCGTCGCCGCGCTCGACAAGGTCGCCGCGTCGCTCGACACCCCGAAGCTGATCGGCCTCAACAAGGCCGTCGACACCGACCGCAAGACCCCGGCCGTCGCCGCGCAGGAGTTCGCCACCGCGAACAACGTCACCGCCGGCATCGCCAAGGGCGCCGGCGGCGCCATCACGATCGGCGCCGCCAACTTCAGCGAGAACCAGATCCTCGGCGAGCTCTACAAGATCGCGCTGACCGCCGCCGGCTACACCGTGAAGGTGCAGCAGATCGGCAACCGCGAGCTCTACCAGCCCGCCCTGGAGAAGGGCGAGATCCAGGTCGTCCCGGAGTACGCGGCGACCATGGCCGAGTTCCTCAACGGCAAGGCCAACGGCGAGGGCGCCGCGCCCGCCGCCGCACCCGACATCGACAAGACGATGGCCGCGCTCAAGCCGCTCGGCGAGAAGTACAACATCGTCTTCGGCGTCCCGTCGGCGGCGCAGGACCAGAACGCGTTCGCCGTCACCACCGCCTTCGCCGAGAAGTACGGCGTCAAGACGCTGTCCGACCTGGCCGCCAAGTGCTCCGGCTCCGCCACCGTGCTCGCCGGCCCGCCGGAGTGCCCGCAGCGCCCGCAGTGCCAGGCGGGCCTGATCAAGGTCTACAACTTCCAGGCCGGCTCGTTCAGCTCGCTGGACGCGGGCGGCCCGCAGACCAAGAACGGCCTGCGCACCGGCACCGTCAGCGTCGGGCTCGTCTTCTCCTCCGACAGCGCCCTCGCCGCCAGCTGACGATCGGGCTCGCGCGCGTCACGGCGGCGCGCGCGAGCCCTTTCCGCCGAAGATCACGGCTGGGTAGCATCTGCGCCCATGCCCGATGTGGACAGTTCCGACGCGCCACGGCCGACCCGCCTGCCCGCCGCCCTGCTGTGGACGGGCGTGTCCCTCGCCCCGCTCGCCGTGCTGCTCCTGGCCGCCGACGCCACCCGCCTGTCGGTGCTGCTGCTGGCGGCCGCGATCGTCCTCATCGGAGCGTCCCAGCTCATCCGCACCGACCCGGTGCTGCCCCGCCTCGACGCCGAAGACCTCCTCGCCCGCCAGACCGACGCCGTGCGCGCGGCGGTCGGCGCCGACATCGCCGCCGCGGACCACGCCACCCGCGCCGACCTCGAGGAACGCCTCGAAGAACTGCACCGCCGCCTGGTCGCCGTGCAGCTCGCCCAGAACGCGCGCCCCCCGGCGGCGCAGCGCCCGCCCGTCGGGCCGCCGGCGCCGCCTGTTGCGCCGCCCCCGGCCGGGCCTCCGGCGCTTTCCCCACCGCCGCTGTCGCCCACGCTGTCGCCGTCGCTTCCGGCCGGGGGCCGGGCGGGCGCCGCGCCCGTGGCGGCTCGGTCCGCGGCCGTCGTGCCGCCTCGGGCGGCGGTCGTGCCGCCCTCGGCCGCGGGCCCGCAGGACGCTGAGCCTGACGCGCCGCGGCGGCGCGGGGCGCACGCCCTCTCCAACACCTCGACCGGGATGACGGTCGCGGAGCTGCAGGAGGTGGCTCGGCTGCACCGCGCGGCGGACCGTGCCGGGGGCCGGACCGCGGACCGTGCCGGGAGCTGGGCCGCCGACCACGCCGGGGAGCGGGCCGCGGACCGGGCCGCAGGCCGCGGTGAGGCGGCGGCCGGGGAGGTGGGCGGCCGGCACGCCGGGCGGTCCGCCGACGACCGGACCGGGCACCGGACCGCGGAACGGTACGTGGACCGGTCCGGCGAGCTGCCCGGTGACCGGTCCGGTGACGTGCTGCGCCGCCGGCACGACGGTGACGCCGCCGAGGTCCGGTACTGGGAGAGCCCCGCCGGGCTGGAGGACCTGGTCGGCGACGACGCGCCGTCGGCGCGCCGGGCGGGTCGGCGGTCGGCCGAGGGCCGGCACGGTGAGGAGCCCGCGCCCAGCGGGCGTGGGGCGTCCGCCCAGATCGCCGTGGGCCGGCGCCCCGCGACGGCGCCGGGCCGTCGCGCGGCCGAGCCCGACCTGGTGGAGCCGTCCCGCGAGGACCCGCCGTGGGGGACCGGCGAGGTGCGACCGGGCGGGCGCCGGGCCGCGCCGGACGACGACGGCGCCGCCGGGCAGGCGCGAACCGGTGGCCGCCGGGCGGCCCCCGACGAGCCCGGCGCCGGGCCGGCGGGCGAGGTGCGCCGCCGGGGTGGTGCGGCCGATCACGACGAGCTTCCGCCGCCGGGCCCGCGGGTCTACGGCGGTACTGCCGCGGCCGGGCCGGTGCGGCAGACGGCGCAGGTCAGGAACGTGCCCCCGCCGCGGTCAGCGCCGGTGGAGCCGCCGCCCGCGCCGCGACCGGCCCCGCAGGGCGCCACAGGTGTGCCGCAGGGCGCGGCGCCGGTGCCGCGGGCCGCGGCGGCCGTGCCCGGGGTCCGTCCTGCGGGTGCGGCGCAGGTGCCCGCGCCCGGCTCACCCGGCCCCGGCCAGCGCTCCGGCCCGGTGGAGACCCCACGCCGTGCCGCAAGGCCGCCGATGGAGGGCCCGCACGGCGCGACGCAGCTGGAGACCCCGCGCGGCGCCGCGAGGCCGCCCATGGAGGCCCCGCGCGGCGCGGCGCAAGCAGAGACCCCGCGCGGCGCCGCGAGGCCGCCGGCGGAGGCCCCGCGCGGTGCGGCGAGGCCGCCGGTGCAGCCGGCCGGGGCCGCGCGGGTGCCGGCCGCCCCGCCGGCGGGCGGCGACGCCGAGCCGGCGCCGAGGCCGAAGGGGCCGGAGAAGGAGTCGCTCAAGGACGCCCTCAAGGACTCGCTCAAGGACCGGCTCGCCGCCCGCAAGCAGCCCCCGCCCCGCACCATGGCCGACACCCAGGCGGGGTACGACGACCTGGCATGGTGGACGTCGGGTGACGACGCGGACGGGCACGACCCGTTCCCGGGGCGGTGAGCGGTTACTTGTCGATGTCGCCGACGACGAAGAACATCGAGCCCAGGATGGCGATGAGGTCCGGCACGAGGCAGCCGGGGATGAGGGTCGCCAGGGCCTGGACGTTCGCGTAGGAGGCGGTGCGCAGTTTCATCCGCCACGGGGTCTTCTCGCCGCGCGACACCAGGTAGTAGCCGTTGAGGCCGAGCGGGTTCTCGGTCCAGGCGTACGTGTGGCCCTCGGGCGCCTTGACGACCTTGGGCAGGCGGACGTTGACGGGCCCGCCGATGGTGTCCACGCGGTCGAGGCACTGGGCGGCCAGGTCGAGGGACGCGTACACCTGGTCGAGGAGGACCTCGAAGCGGGCGTGGCAGTCGCCGGTGGTGCGGGTGACGACGGGGACGTCGAGTTCGCCGTACGCGAGGTAGGGCTCGTCGCGGCGCAGGTCCATGTCGAGGCCGCTGGCGCGGGCGACGGGGCCGGAGGCGCCGTACGCGGCGGCCTGTTCGGCGGTGAGGACGCCGACGCCGACGGTGCGGGCGAGGAAGATCTCGTTGCGGCGGATGAGGTTGTCGAGGTCGGGCAGGCGGCGGCGGACGAGGTCGATGGCCTCGCGGGCGCGGCGGGTCCAGCCGGCCGGCACCTCCTCCTTGAGGCCGCCGACCCGGTTGAACATGTAGTGGATTCTGCCGCCGGACACCTCCTCCATGACGGCCTGGAGGGTCTCGCGCTCGCGGAACGCGTAGAACATGGGCGTGATGGCGCCGATCTCCAGCGGGTACGAGCCGAGGAACATCAGGTGGTTGAGGACCCGGTTGAGTTCGGCGAGGGCGGTGCGCAGCCACACGGCCCGCTCGGGGACCTCCATGCCCATGAGCCGTTCGACGGCGAGGACGACGCCGAGCTCGTTGGAGAAGGCGCTCAGCCAGTCGTGCCGGTTGGCGAGCACGATGATCTGCCGGTAGTCGCGGACCTCGAACAGTTTCTCGGCGCCGCGGTGCATGTAGCCGACGATGGGTTCGCAGGCGACGACGCGTTCGCCGTCGAGAATGAGCTTGAGGCGCAGCACGCCGTGGGTGGAGGGGTGTTGCGGGCCGATGTTCAGCACCATGTCGGCCGTGTCGAGGCCGGCGCCGGTGCCGACGGTCATCTCCCGGAGGTCGCTCACCCTGCGCATCGTAGTGCGCGGCCCGGGTCGACGCCGACGCCGTGCAGCAGCCACCAGTGCCCGCCGAGGCCGGCCGGGTCGGTGAGTTCGGCGCCGGCGCCCGCGGCGGCGAGGGCGCGCAGGTAGGCGGCCGGGTCCGTGGAGGCCAGGGCCAGGGGTGGCCGGGCGCCGTCGACGCCGAGGGCCCGCAGCGCCTCGCGCTGCGTGAGCAGGGTGTACGGGTGCCCGGCCGCGGCGGCGACGGCGTCGACGGCGACGTGGGCGGTGAGGTCGGCGCCGCCGTCGGGCACGGGCGGCACCTGCCGGCCGGCGCGGTAGCCGGTGAGGGTGCCGGCCCGGGGGCGGGTGTCGCGGTGGTGTCCGTAGTCGACGGCGAGGGCGGCGCCGCGGTCGAGGGTGGCGACGGCGGCGGCCCAGGCGGCGTCGCGGGGGTGGCCGATCTCGGCGCGGGCGCCGGGCGGGGCGCCGTCGAGGGGCCACCAGTCGCGCAGCCAGGCCAGGTCGGCGGCCGACGGCGGCCCGGCGGGGCGCTCGGTGCCGTCGGGGGCGACGCCGACGAGGTGGACGGTGCCGTCGGCGGCGACGGCGGCCACGTCGAGCGGCACGTTGTCGAGCCACTCGGTGGCGAGCAGCAGGCCGGTGCGCCCGGGCGGCGGCTCGGCGGCCCAGCCGACGCGGGGGTCGAGGCCGGCGGGGCGGGGCGCCCGTTCGACGGCGGTGAACCTGAAGCGCGGGTCGGGCAGGTGGCCGGCGAGCGCGGCGAGCAGTTCGCCGCGGCCGGCGCCGACGTCGACGACGTCGAAGGGGCGGGGGTGGCCGAGGGCGGCGTCGACGGCGTGCAGCAGCCGCAGGATCGCGCCGGCGAACAGCGGCGACGCGTGGACGCTCGTGCGGAAGTGGTCGCGGGGTCCGGCCGGGCCGACGAAGAAGCCGCCGGGGCCGTAGAGCGCCGCGTCCATCGCGGCCCGCCACCCGTTCACGTCACGTTCAGCCGCCGTCACCGGGCACACCCTACGGTGCGGGGCATGCGACGACTGACCGTGCTGCTGGCCGTACCCCTGCTGCTGGTGACCGCGACCCCGGCGGTGGCCGCCGGCGGGCGGATCACCGAGGTCACGGCGCGGGTGGAGACGCCCGCCCTGTACGACGACGAGGCGGGCGGCGACGCCGACGCCGACGACCCGGCGATCTGGGTGCACCCGGGCGACCGGCGGCGCAGCCGGGTGCTGGCGACGGCGAAGAACGGCGGCCTGCGGGTGTACGACCTGGCCGGGCGGGAGACGCAGGCGGTCGCGGTGCCGCCGGGCGGCCGGTTCAACAACGTGGACCTGGCGGGCGACCTGGCGGTGGTCACCGACCGGGGCCGCGACCAGCTGCGGTTCTACCGGATCGACCGGGCGACGTCGCGGCTGGCCGACGTGACGGCCGCGGGCGTGCCGTTCGCGTTCAGCGCGGACGAGGCGGAGGTGGCGCTGCAGCGCACGGCGTACGGGCTGGGCCTGTGGCGCGACGGCCGTCGCCTGTACGCGGTGGTGAGCCGCCGCAGCACCCCCGAGGTGGGCATCTTCGAGATCCTGGACCGCGGCCGCGCGGTGACCTACCGGAAGGTGGACGGGCTGACGCTGCCGGCCACGTTCCGGCTGCCCGACGGCACGGCCTGGGCGCCGTGCGCGGACCCGGGCGACGGCCCGCAGGTCGAGGGCACGGTGGTGGACGCGGCGCGCGGGGTGGCGTACCTGGCGCAGGAGGACGTGGGCCTGTGGCGGGTGCCGGTGGCGCGCGGCCGGTTCGCGGGGCGGCCGGCGAGCGTGGAGCGGGTCCGCGAGTTCGGCGTCCCGGCCGCCTACGACGAGGCGACCGAGGAGTGCGTCGTCGACCACTCCCGCGACCCCGGCTTCGGCGGCCGGATCGCCGCGGACGTCGAGGGGCTGACGATCGCCCGGAACACGCTCGTGGTGTCCAGCCAGGGCGACGACACCTTCTACACGTACGACCGGCGCTCGAACCGGCCGCTGGGGCGGTTCGCGGTGGTGGCGGGCGCGCGGGCGGACGGCTCGCAGGAGTGCGACGGCGCGGCCGTGACGGCGACCCCGCTGCCGGGCTTCCCGGGCGGCCTGCTGGTGGTGCACGACGGGCGGGAGACGCCGGACGGCGACCGCCCGGCGACCAACTTCGAGTTCGTCGACGCGGGCTTCCTGTGGCGGGCGTGAAGCAGTTCACAGTCCCGTAGCGGGCCAAGGTCCAGGGCGCATACTTGCGGTCGACCGGTACCTACGTTCTGAGGACTGGATCAGACCATGAGCGCACCGCTGCGCGTCGCGGTGCTCGGCGCGGGCCGCGTCGGGTCCGCGCTCGGCGCCGCCCTGGCGGCCGCCGGGCACCACGTCGTGGCCGCCTCCGGCCGCGCGGGCCGGGCCGCCGTGCTGGCCGCCGAGGCCGACCTGCTGCTGATCGCCGTCCCCGACGACGCCCTCGACGCGGTCGTCGCGGACCTGGCGCCGCGCGCGGGCCGGGCGGTGGCGCACACCTCGGGCGCGCACGGGCTCAAGGACGGCGTGGGGCTGGCGCTGCACCCGGCGATGACCTTCACCGGCACACCGGCGGACGTCGCGCGGCTGCGCGGCATCCGGTGGGGCGTGACGGCCCGCGACCGCGATCGCGACCTGGCCGCCCGGCTGGTCGCCGACCTGGGCGGCGTGCCGGAGTGGATCGCCGACGAGGCCCGCCCGCTCTACCACGCGGCGCTGGCGCACGGCGCGAACCACCTGGTCACGCTCGTCAACGACGCCGCGGACGCGCTGCGCGCCGCGGGCGTCGGCGACCCGGCCGCCGTGCTGCGCCCGCTGCTGACCGCGGCGCTGGACAACGTGCTGGCCGTGGGCGACCGCGCGCTGACCGGGCCGGTCGCCCGGGGCGACGCCGGCACGGTCGCCCGGCACCTGGCGGCGCTGCCCGCCGACCTGACGCCCGCGTACCGCGCGCTGGCCCGCCGCACCGCCGAGCGGGCGGGCAGGATCACGACCATGGAGGCTGTGCTCGCATGATCGTCCTCGACACGCGCGAAGACCTGCGGGAGCACCGCGCCGACTGGACGGGCGCGGTGGCGGTCGTCATGACGATGGGCGCCCTGCACGAGGGCCACCGCGAGCTGCTGCGCGCCGCCCGCCGGCACGCCGACCACGTGATCGCCACGATCTTCGTCAACCCGCTGCAGTTCGGTCCGAACGAGGACTTCGACCGGTACCCGCGCACGTTCGCCGCGGACCTGGACATCTGCGAGGCGGAGGGGGTCGACCTGGTGTTCGCGCCCGCCCGCGAGGAGATGTACCCCGAGGGTGACCCGCAGGTCAGCGTGGTGCCCGGCCCGCTGGGCGAGATCCTGGAGGGCGCCAGTCGCCCCGGCTTCTTCCACGGCGTGCTGACGGTGGTGCTGAAGCTGCTCAACCTGACCCGCGCCGACCTGGCGTACTTCGGCGAGAAGGACTACCAGCAGCTGGCGATGGTCCGCCGGATGGTCCGCGACCTGGAGCTGGGCGTGGAGATCGTCGGGGTGCCGACCGTGCGGGAGCCGGACGGGCTGGCGCTGTCCAGCCGCAACCGCTACCTGGACGCCGCCGAGCGGCGCGCCGCGCTGACCCTGTCGGCGGCGCTGCGGGCGGCGGCCGCCGCGGGCGGCGAGGGCCCGGAGGCCGCGCTGGCCGCCGCGCACAAGCGCTTCGCCGAGGGCGGCGGGGCCGAGCTGGACTACCTCGTGCTGACCGACCCCGACCTGGGGCCCGCCCCGCGGGCCGGCAAGGCCCGGATCCTGGTCGCCGCCCGGGTCGGCACCACCCGCCTCATCGACAACCTGCCGCTCGAGCTGGCCTGAAGGAGTTCGCCATGTTGCGCACCATGCTGAAGTCGAAGATCCACCGGGCCACCGTCACGCAGGCCGACCTGCACTACGTCGGCTCGGTCACCGTCGACCAGGACCTGCTGGACGCGGCCGACCTGATCCCGGGCGAGCAGGTGGCCATCGTCGACGTGACGAACGGCGCCCGGCTGGAGACGTACGTGATCCCGGGTGAGCGCGGCTCCGGCGTCATCGGCATCAACGGCGCCGCCGCGCACCTGGTGCACCCGGGCGACCTGGTCATCCTCATCTCGTACGCGCAGATGGACACGGCCGAGGCGCGGGCGTACAAGCCGGCGGTGGTGCACGTCGACGCGGACAACCGGGTCATCGAGCTGGGCACCGACCCGGCCGGTGCGGTGCCCGGCATGGCCGGTGACCTGGTCCGGGGCGACCTGACCGTCGCGGGGGTCTGACGGTTTCCGAGGTGCCGGGCGTCCGCCGCGTCGTATATTCGACATAACGGACATCTAGCCGCTCGGGGGTGCGGTCATGCGGCGGACCGGCGCGGCGGCCGTGGCGGCCGTCCTGACGGCCGCCCTGATGACCGGCTGCGGTGCCCCGGGCGGCGTCGACGGCGACCTCACCGACAACTGGCCGGCCGTCGCCGCGCCCACCGGCTTCGTGCCGCCCGCCGACACCTGCCACGCCGCCGCGTTCAGCGACGTCGGCTTCCGCGACGCCTACGAGCAGGTCGACTGCGACGAGCCGCACCGCACCGAGACCGTCGCCGTCGGCACGTTCACCGGCGCCCCCGCCACGGCCGCCGCCCCGCCCGCCCAGGGCAGCCCCGGCGCGAAGGCCGCGTACACCGACTGCGACGCCAAGGCCGTGGCCCACGTCGGCGGCGACTGGCGCACCGCCCGGCTGTGGCTCGGGGTCGTGCAGCCGTCGCCGGCCGCGTGGACCGGCGGCGCCCGCTGGTACCGCTGCGACCTGGTCGAGGTGTCGTCGATCGAGGACGACGGCGACCTGGTCAACCGCACCGGCACCCTGCGCAGCGCGCTCACCGACCAGGCGTCGCCGCTGCGGCTGACCTGCTACGCGGTGCAGCTCGACGCCGCCGGGGCCATCGACACCATGCCCGCCCGCTCCTGCACCACCAGCCACAACGCCGAGTTCGTGGGGGTGTGGAAGGCCGGCGAGCTGCCGTACCCCACGGGAGGCACGCAGTGGGCGCCGTTCCACGCCGGGTGCCGCGGGCTCATCGCCGCCTACGCGGGCGTGCCCAACGACAAGAACCTGGAGTTCCGCACGGGCGTCGTGTCGCTGCCCGGCGGCGAGGACGTCTGGGCCGACGGCGACCGCGGCGTGCGCTGCTACCTGTGGGTGGCGGGCGCCGACCTGACCGCGTCCGTCAAGGGCGGCGGCGACAAGGCCCTGCCCATCCAGTACGAGTAATGACGCACACGTTTCGGGACACGCGTACCCGGGGCGCGGTTGACTGGTGCCCATGGCGAACCCTGCGCTGCCGCGCCGCCTGGCGGCCCCCGAACCCGGCTGGACCGAGACCACCGACGTGCTCGTCGTCGGGTCCGGCGTCGCCGGCCTGACGGCCGCGCTGCACCTGCGCGAGGCCGGCCTGCACGTCACGGTCGTCACCAAGGTCAACATCGACGACGGCTCCACCCGGTGGGCGCAGGGCGGCATCGCCGCCGTGCTCGACCCGCTGGACACCCCCGCCGCGCACGCCGCCGACACCGAGATCGCCGGGGTCGGGCTGTGCGACCCGGCCGCCGTGCGGGTGCTCGTCGAGGAGGGGCCCGCCCGGGTGCGCGAGCTGATCCGGCTCGGCGCCGCGTTCGACCGCAACCCCGACGGCTCGCTGATGCTCACCCGCGAGGGCGGCCACCACGCCAACCGCATCGTGCACGCCGGCGGCGACGCCACCGGCGCGGAGGTGCAGCGCGCGCTGCACGAGGCGGTGCGCCGCGACCCGTGGATCCGCCGCGTCGAGCACGCCCTGGTGCTGGACCTGCTGCGCGCCCGCGACGGCCGGGCCTGCGGCATCACGCTGCACGTGCTCGGCGAGGGCTCCGAGGACGGCGTCGGCGCGATCCTCGCCCGCGCCGTCGTGCTGGCCACCGGCGGCATGGGTCAGATCTACTCGTCCACCACCAACCCGGCGGTGTCCACGGGCGACGGCGTCGCGCTCGCGCTGCGCGCCGGCGCCACCGTCACCGACGTCGAGTTCGTGCAGTTCCACCCGACGTCGTTCGTCACGTCGTCGGTGACGTCCGTGCAGCGGCCGCTCATCTCCGAGGCGCTGCGCGGCGAGGGCGCCCACCTGGTCGACGGCGACGGCAAGCGGTTCATGGTCGGCAAGCACGAGCTCGCCGAGCTGGCCCCCCGCGACGTCGTCGCCAAGGGCATCCACCGGGTGCTGCGCGCCACCGGCGCCGACCACGTCCACCTGGACGCCCGGCACCTCGGCAAGGAGTTCCTGGAGGGCCGCTTCCCGACGATCCTGGCGTCCTGCCGGGCCGCCGGCATCGACCCGGTCACCGACCTGATCCCGGTCGCCCCGGCCGCGCACTACGCCTCCGGCGGCGTCCGCACCGACCTGGCGGGCCGCACCTCTATCCCCGGCCTGTACGCGTGCGGCGAGGTCGCCTGCACCGGCGTGCACGGCGCGAACCGGCTGGCCAGCAACTCCCTGCTGGAGGGCCTGGTGTTCGCCCGCCGGATCGCCGACGACATCGCCGCCGGCCTGCCCGAGCAGGCCACCCCGGCCCCGGCGCCCGGCCCCGCGTGGGTCGTGGACCCCGCCGTGCGGCCCGGCCTGCAGGCCGCGATGACCGCCGGCGCGGGCGTGCTGCGCTCGGCGTCCTCGCTGGCCGGCACCGCCGAGGCGCTCACCGAGCTGGCCGGCACCCGCGGCGCCCCGCGCGTCGACGCGTGGGAGGCCACCAACCTGCTCACCGTCGCCGCCACACTGGTGCTGTCGGCCACCGAGCGGCGCGAGACCCGCGGCTGCCACTGGCGCGACGACTTCCCGGCCGCCGACGACGACTGGCGTGGCCACCTGCTCACCGCGCTCGGTCCGGACGGGCGCCTGACCGACACCTTCGAGGAGATGGCTTGACATCTTCCCGACGCCTAACGGCGGGGGATTCCAGCGGTCGCCCGCTGGGTTTCCTGCTTCGCGGGCGACAGCCCCGTCCGGACGTTCGCCCGTTGAGGTCTTACACCGCCTCCACAGGCAGTGACCGAGAGCCCCTCGGCCAGGATGTTGCGGGCCGCGTTGACGTCCCGGTCATGGGTGGTGCCGCACCGGCACGTCCACGACCGTACGTTCAGCGGCATCCGTTCGGTGCGTGCACCACAGGCGGAGCACAGCTTGGACGACGGAAACCAGCGGTCCACGACAACAAGGTTGCGGCCGTGCCAGCCGGCTTTGTACTCGAGCAGGGTGCGGAACTGCCGCCAGGCCGCGTCGCTGATGGCGCGGGCAAGGCTGTGGTTGGTGACCATGGTGCGCACGGTCAGGTCCTCGATCACGATCGTTTGGTTCTCACGAACGAGCCGAGTGGTCAGCTTGTGCAGGTGGTCGTGCCTGCGGTCGGTGATGCGGGCGTGGACGCGGGCGACCTTGAGGCGCGCCTTCTCGCGGTTCTTGGAGTCCTTGGCCTTCTTCGCCAGGTTCCGCTGCGCCTTGGCGAGCCGCTCACGGTCGGCCCGCTCATGCCGGGGGTTCGTGATCTTCTCGCCGGTGGACAGGGTGAGCAGGTGCTCCAGCCCGGCGTCGATCCCGACCGCACCCGTCGCCTGGGTCTGTTCGATCACGTCGTCGCAGAGCAGGGACACGAACCAGCGGCCCGCCGCGTCCTGGGAAACGGTGACCGTGGACGGTGTCGCACCGTCGGGCAGCGGTCGCGACCACACGATGTCCAGCGGCTCGGCCATGTCCAGCGGCTCGGCCATCTTCGCGAGAGTGAGCCGACCGTCACGCCAGCGGAACGCGCTGCTGCTGTACTCGGCCGATCGGCGCGACCTCTTCTTGCTCTTGAACGCCGGGTACTTCGCCCGCTTCGCGAAGAAGTTCGTGAACGCCACCTGCAGATGGCGCAGGGCCTGCTGCAGCGGAACAGACGAGACGTCGTTGAGGAAGGTCAGGTCTTCGGTCTTCTTCCAGCGGGTGAGCAGCGCACTGGTGGCGTTGTAGTTGACCCGTTCCTGGCGCAGCGTCCATGCCTCGGTGCGCGCCTGCAACGCAAGGTTGTAGACCTTCCGGACACAGCCGAAGGTGCGCGACAGCTCAGCGGCCTGCGCATCGGTTGGATGGAAGCGGTACTTGAACGCCCGCTTCACGATCCTGGTCACTCCTCACAATTTAGTGGCCTCAGCAGTGAGCATCGAGGCGACGTGCCGTCGGGCCGTTGCCTCCATTCCCCTCCCCTTGGCTCGAGCCGGGGACGTCCACGGAGGTATCCCATGAGCGTCAACCCCGCCTTCTGGCTGGCCGCGCAGTTCGACGTCACCGCCGAGCCGGGGCCGTTCGGCCGGCCCGACCCCGAGGAGGTCGCCCGGATCATCGCGACCGCGCTCGCCGAGGATCTGGGCGTGCCGCCGCTGGACGTGACCAGCGAGGCGACGATCCCGCCGGACCAGGAGGACACCGCCGAGCTGGTGGCCCGCGCCGACGGCGTGGTGGCCGGGCTGGCCGTGGCGGCGGCGGTGTTCGCCGCCACCAGCGCCGGTGGCGGGTCGTTCACCCCGCACCTGGTCGACGGCGCCGCCGTGCGCCGCGGCGACGTCCTCGCCGTCATCCAGGGCCCCACCCGGGCGCTGCTGACCGCCGAGCGCACCGCCCTCAACCTGCTCTGCCGGATGTCCGGCGTGGCCACCCACACCCGCCGCTGGGCCGAGGCCCTGGCCGGCACGAAGGCGCAGGTGCTGGACACCCGCAAGACCACCCCGGGCCTGCGGGCCCTGGAGAAGTACGCGGTCCGCGCGGGCGGCGGCACCAACAAGCGCATGGGCCTGTACGACGTCGCGATGATCAAGGACAACCACAAGCTCGCCGCGGGCAGCGTGACGGCCGCGTACCGGCGGGTCCGGGACACCTTCCCCGACCTGTCCATCCAGGTCGAGGTGACCACGGTCGCCGAGGCGGTCGAGGCCGTCGAGGCGGGCGCCACGTTCCTGCTGTGCGACAACATGAGCCCGGAGCTGCTGGGCCGGGTCGTCGCCGAGGTGGGTGACCGCGCCGAGCTGGAGGCCACCGGCAACCTGACGCTGGCCACGGCCGCCGCGTACGCCGCCACCGGCGTCGACTACCTGTCCGTGGGCGGCCTCACCCACTCGTCGCCGATCCTGGACATCGCGCTCGACCTCCGCCCGCGCGGCTAGGCTCTCGATCGTGCTGCTCTGCATCGACATCGGGAACACGAACACCGTGCTGGCGACCTTCGACGGCGACAAGCTGGTGCACTCCTGGCGGATCAAGACCGACTCGCGGTCCACGGCCGACGAACTCGGGCTGAAGTTCCGGGGCCTGCTCGCCGGGGACGCCGTCGAGATCACCGGGGTGGCGGCCTGCTCCACGGTGCCGGCCGCGCTGCGCTCGCTGCGCACGATGCTGGGCCGCTACTACGGCGACATCCCGAACATCGTCGTGGAGCCCGGGGTGAAGACGGGCGTGCAGCTCGCCATCGACAACCCCAAGGAGGTCGGCGCCGACCGGGTCGTCAACACCCTGGCGGCGCACACCCTCTACGGCGGACCGTCGATCGTGGTCGACTTCGGCACCACCACGAACTTCGACGTGATCAGCGCCAAGGGCGAGTTCCTCGGCGGGGCGTTCGCGCCCGGCATCGAGATCTCCTTCGACGCGCTCGCCGCCCGCGCCGCCCAGCTGCGCAAGGTGGAGCCGGCCAAGCCGCGCTCGGTGATCGGCAAGAACACCGTCGAGTGCCTCCAGTCGGGCATGTACTTCGGCTTCGCCGGGCAGGTCGACCGGATCGTCGAGCGGATGACCGAGGAGCTGGGCACGGTGCGCGCGGTCATCGCCACGGGCGGCCTGGCGCCGCTGGTGCAGGGCGAGTGCCGCACCATCACCCACCACGAGCCGATGATCACCCTGATCGGGCTGCGGATGGTGTACGAGCGCAACGTCTGAGGAAATCGGTCGCGGTCCGGCCGCCGGGGCCGCAGGCTGCCCGGATGGACCTGCCCCTGCCGTTCGTCGTCCGCGAGTCGTCGCACCGCATCCACAACCCGCTGGACGACGTCAAGCTGGCCACGCTCGGCCGGGCGCTGCGGCTGCGCCCCGGGCAGACGGTGCTCGACCTGGCCTGCGGCAGCGGGGAGATGCTCTGCACCTGGGCCCGTGACCACGGCGTCGGCGGCCTCGGCGTGGACCTGAGCACCCACTTCACCCGCGCCGCGCAGGCCCGGGCCGCCGAGCTGGGCGTCGCCGGCCGGGTCCGCTTCGTGCACGGCCAGGCCGCCGGGTACGTGGCCGACGAGCCGGTCGACCTCGTCTGCTGCGTCGGCGCGAGCTGGATCGGCGGCGGCGTCGACGGCACCCTCGACCTGCTGGAACGCAGCCTAAAGCCGGGCGGCACGGTGCTGCTCGGCGAGCCGTACTGGCACCGGGTGCCCACCGACCCGGCCACCGTCGCGGCCTGCCACGCCACGTCCGCCGAGGACTTCCGCACCCTGCCCGGCCTGGTCGGCCACCTCGCCGCGCTCGGCTGGGACCTGGTCGAGATGGTGCTGGCCGACGCCGACAGCTGGGACCGCTACCGGGCCGCGCAGTGGCTCAACGTGCGCGAGTGGCTCGACGCCAACCCCGGCCACGAGCTGTACGCCGAGCTGCGCGCCGAGCTCGACGCCGCCCCGCTGGCGTACGTGACGCACGAGCGCCCGCACCTGGGCTGGGGCGTCTTCGCCCTCCGGCGGCGTCTAGGCTTTTCCCCGATCCCGAGCCCTTCCGCCTGACAGAGAGCCGTGCCGTGAGCGAGCAGAATCCCGTACCCGCCGACCCCGCCGAGGACCTCCCCGAGCAGATGCGGGTGCGCCGGTCCAAGCGGGACCGCCTGCTCGCCGAGGGGGTGGAGCCGTACCCGGTGGGCTACCCCCGCACCGCCACGCTCGCCGAGGTCCGCGAGCGCTACACCGACCTGCCGATCGACCACGCCACCGGCGACACGGTCGGCGTGACGGGCCGGGTGATCTTCATCCGGAACACCGGCAAGCTGTGCTTCGCGACGCTGCGCGACGGCGACGGCACCGAGCTGCAGGCCATGCTCAGCCTCGACCGGGTCGGCGCCGACTCGCTGGCGGCCTGGAAGGCCACCGTCGACCTGGGCGACCTGGTCGGCGTCACCGGCGAGGTCATCACCAGCCGGCGCGGCGAGCTGTCCGTGCTGGCCGCCTCGTGGCAGATCACCGCCAAGGCGCTGCGCCCGCTGCCGGTGGCGCACAAGCCGCTGAGCGAGGAGTCCCGGGTCCGCCAGCGCTACGTCGACCTGATCGTGCGCCCGCAGGCCCGCGACATGGTGCGCACCCGCGCGACGGTCGTGCGCAGCCTGCGCGAGTCGCTGCACCGGCGGAATTATCTCGAGGTGGAAACGCCAATGTTGCAACTGGTGCACGGCGGCGCCGCCGCCCGGCCATTTGTGACGCACAGCAATGCACTCGACACCGATCTCTATCTGCGGATCGCGCCCGAGCTGTTTCTCAAGCGCGCCGTGGTCGGCGGCATCGAGCGGGTCTTCGAGATCAACCGCAACTTCCGTAATGAGGGCGTCGACTCCTCGCACTCGCCGGAGTTCGCGATGTTGGAGGCCTACCAGGCGTACGCCGACTACGACGTGATGGCCGTCAACACCCGTGAATGGGTGCAGGAGGCCGCGTACGCGCTGACCGGCTCACACGTCGTTACGCACGCCGACGGCACCGAGGTCGACCTCGGCGGCGAGTGGCGGTCGGTCACCCTCTACGGCGTGCTGTCCGAGGCGCTCGGCGAGGAGGTGACCGTCGACACCGACATCGCGGTGCTGCGCCGGCACGCCGAGAAGCACGACGTGAGCGCCGACCCGAAGTGGGGCCCGGGCAAGCTCGCCGAGGAACTGTTCGAGGAACTGGTCGTGCCGTCGCTGCAGGCGCCCACGTTCGTCCGCGACTACCCGGAGGAGACGTCGCCGCTGACCCGGGCCCACCGTGACACCCCCGGCCTGGCCGAGAAGTGGGACCTGTACGTGCAGGGCTTCGAGCTGGGCACGGCGTACTCCGAGCTGGTCGACCCGGTCGTGCAGCGCGAGCGGTTCGCCGCCCAGGCCGTGCTGGCCGCCGGCGGCGACGCCGAGGCCATGCGCCTCGACGAGGACTTCCTGCGGGCCATGGAGTACGGAATGCCCCCGGCCGGCGGCATGGGAATGGGAATCGACCGGCTGCTGATGGCGTTGACCGGTCTGGGGATTCGGGAAACGATCCTCTTCCCGTTGGTGCGCGCCGAGTAGTTTTCGGCAGGTCCATTGACGAACGGCTCGGCAGTAGCGTTATTGTTCTCCTGATTGCAGGGGAACTCTGTTCGTTGGAAGGACATGCGGGCGTGGCCAAGCAGATCATTCACAAGCTCGTCGACGACCTCGACGGAGGCGACGCCGACGAGACCGTCAAGTTCGCGCTGGACGGCATTCAGTACGAGATCGACCTGTCGGAGAAGAACGCCGACAAATTGCGGGACGCCTTCGCGCCGTACGTGGCCGCCGGCTCCAAGGTCGGCCGGGGCGGCGTCGTCGTGGGCGGCCGGGCGGCGCGCGGGCGGGGCGGCGCGACCGCCGACCGCGAGCAGAACAAGGCCATCCGCGAGTGGGCCAAGAAGAACGGCAAGGACATCTCCGACCGGGGCCGCATCCCGCAGGAGATCGTCGACGAGTTCCACGCGAAGGGCCCCGGTCGCTGACCGGAGCTCCCGCTCGTGAAGGCCCGTGGCGCCGCCGCGGGCCTTCGGCGTCTCCGGGACACCCCGCGGGCCCCTGTGGCAGGGTTGTCCACAGGTGTGGACGACGTTGTCCACAGGCTGTGGACAACTTTCCGGCCTCCCGGATTTCGCTGTGCGCGTAGCGCCGGGGCGCGAGGAACAGCCGCTGAGCGTGCAGAGTTGTGGAAAACATCGCCGGTAGCAGACCCGAGCAGTGACGACGGCCGCAGATCGGTCGGCCTCCGGCGATAGAGTGAGACAAGCGGTCACCTACCGGGTGCCCGCGCGCTGGCCCCGCCAGTCTCCATTGGCGCACGGCACGTGAGGAGCACGAGGGCATGTTCGAGCGGTTCACCGACCGAGCGCGACGGGTTGTCGTCCTGGCCCAAGAAGAGGCCCGGATGCTCAACCACAACTACATCGGCACGGAACACATCCTGCTGGGCCTGATCCACGAGGGCGAAGGCGTTGCCGCGAAGGCTCTGGAGAGCCTCGGCATCTCCCTCGAGGGCGTCCGCCAGCAGGTCGAGGAGATCATCGGCCAGGGCCAGCAGGCTCCCAGCGGGCACATCCCGTTCACGCCGCGGGCCAAGAAGGTGCTGGAGCTCTCGCTGCGCGAGGCGCTGCAGCTCGGCCACAACTACATCGGCACGGAGCACATCCTGCTCGGCCTGATCCGCGAGGGCGAGGGCGTCGCCGCCCAGGTCCTCGTCAAGCTCGGCGCCGACCTCAACCGGGTGCGCCAGCAGGTCATCCAGCTCCTCTCCGGCTACCAGGGCAAGGAGCCGGCCGCGGCCGGCACCGCCACGGGCGAGGCCGCGCCGTCGACGAGCCTGGTGCTCGACCAGTTCGGCCGCAACCTCACCCAGGCCGCCCGCGAGGGCAAGCTCGACCCGGTCATCGGGCGCGAGAAGGAGATCGAGCGGGTCATGCAGGTGCTGTCCCGCCGCACCAAGAACAACCCGGTGCTGATCGGCGAGCCCGGCGTCGGCAAGACCGCCGTCGTCGAGGGGCTGAGCCAGTCCATCGTCAAGGGCGAGGTGCCCGAGACGCTCAAGGACAAGCAGCTCTACACGCTCGACCTCGGCGCCCTGGTCGCCGGTTCCCGCTACCGCGGTGACTTCGAGGAGCGCCTGAAGAAGGTGCTCAAGGAGATCCGCACGCGCGGCGACATCATCCTCTTCATCGACGAGATCCACACCCTGGTCGGCGCCGGCGCCGCCGAGGGCGCGATCGACGCGGCCTCGATCCTGAAGCCGATGCTCGCCCGCGGTGAGCTCCAGACCATCGGCGCCACCACGCTCGACGAGTACCGCAAGCACCTCGAGAAGGACGCGGCCCTCGAGCGCCGCTTCCAGCCGATCCAGGTGGGTGAGCCGTCGCTGGCCCACACCATCGAGATCCTCAAGGGCCTGCGCGACCGCTACGAGGCGCACCACCGGATCAGCATCACCGACGCGGCCCTGGTCGCGGCGGCGACGCTGGCCGACCGCTACATCTCCGACCGCTTCCTGCCGGACAAGGCGATCGACCTGATCGACGAGGCCGGCGCCCGGATGCGCATCCGCCGCATGACCGCGCCGCCGGACCTGCGCGACTTCGACGAGCGCATCGCCCAAGTGCGCCGCGACAAGGAGTCCGCGATCGACGCGCAGGACTTCGAGCGGGCCGCGCAGCTGCGCGACAAGGAGAAGCAGCTGCTGGGCCAGAAGGCGCAGCGGGAGAAGGAGTGGAAGGCGGGCGACCTCGACGTCGTCAGCGAGGTCGACGACGAGCAGATCGCCGAGGTCCTCGGCAACTGGACCGGCATCCCGGTCTACAAGCTGACCGAGGAGGAGACCTCCCGGCTGCTGCGCATGGAGGACGAGCTGCACAAGCGGGTCGTCGGCCAGGAGGACGCGGTCAAGGCGGTCTCGAAGGCGATCCGGCGCACCCGGGCCGGCCTCAAGGACCCGAAGCGCCCGTCCGGCTCGTTCATCTTCGCCGGCCCTTCGGGTGTCGGTAAGACCGAGCTGTCCAAGGCGCTGGCCGAGTTCCTGTTCGGCTCCGAGGACGCGCTGATCCAGCTCGACATGTCCGAGTTCCACGACCGCTACACGGTGTCCCGCCTCGTCGGCGCGCCCCCCGGCTACGTCGGTTACGACGAGGGTGGCCAGCTGACCGAGAAGGTCCGCCGCAAGCCGTTCAGCGTGGTCCTGTTCGACGAGATCGAGAAGGCCCACCCGGACGTCTTCAACACCCTCCTGCAGATCCTGGAGGACGGCCGGCTCACCGACGGTCAGGGCCGCATCGTGGACTTCAAGAACACGGTGATCATCCTGACCACCAACCTGGGCACCCGCGACGTGGCCAAGGCCGTGTCGCTCGGCTTCCAGGCGTCGGAGGACACCGAGTCCAACTACGACCGGATGAAGCAGAAGGTCAACGACGAGCTCAAGCAGCACTTCCGGCCTGAGTTCCTCAACCGCATCGACGACACGATCGTCTTCCACCAGCTGCGGCAGGAGGAGATCCTCCACATCGTGGACATCTTCACCGCCCGCATCGAGGGCCAGCTCAAGAACAAGGACATGGGCCTCGAGCTGACGGACAACGCCAAGAAGTACCTGGCGAAGAAGGGCTTCGACCCGGTCCTGGGCGCCCGGCCGCTGCGCCGGACGATCCAGCGGGACCTGGAGGACACCCTTTCCGAGCAGATCCTCTTCAACGAGCTGCGCCCCGGCCAGATCGTCGTCGTGGACTGCGAGGGCGACCCGAACAACATCGAGAAGTCCAAGCTGGTGTTCAACGGATCCGACCGTCCGGTCGAGATCCCGGACGCGGTGCCCGCCGACCTCGGCGCCTCCGCGGCGACCGACGAGGCGTAGCCGCTTCGCGCGCCGACGGCCCGGTTCCCCCGCCTCGGGGGAGCCGGGCCGTTCGCTGTGTCCGGTCAGCCGGCGTACGGGGCGGCGACGTCGAGGATCCACGTGACGCCGAAGCGGTCGGTGAGCATCCCGAAGCCCGGGGCCCAGGCCGACGGGCCGTACTTCTCGATGACGTCGGCGCCGTCGGCGAGCTTGTCCCACAGCGCGCCGACCTCCTCGGCGGTCTCGCCGCGGACGGAGACGAAGAACCGCTCGCCGGTCAGGGTCATGCCGTCGGCGCGGGTGGTGGCGGCCGGCGCGCTCGCGGCGGGGGCGTGGCCGGGCACGTCGTAGGCCATGATGCCGAAGCCGTTGTCGGCGGTGACCTGCCCGAACACCACCTTGTCGGCGTCCGGCAGGTCCCGCGGCATGCCGAAGTCGCCGTACTCCACGACGGTGAGGCGGCCACCGAACACGGACTGGTAGAACTCCAGCGCCGCGCGGGCGTCGCCGCGGAAGTTCAGGTGGGTGGTGGTGGAGATGGCCATGCTGGCTCCTCGGGTCGTCGTTCCCGGCCGGATCGCCTGGTGACCGGCTGGAGGACCAGGTTCGCAGCAGTGGGTGCCAGGTTGTGGCACCTTCTTCGGGCATGATCGGCCCCATGCCGACAACCTCCTCGCGGCTGCTGGCCTTGCTGTCGCTGCTGCAGACCCGCCGCAACTGGTCGGGCACCGTGCTGGCCGACCGCATGGACGTCAGCCTGCGCACCGTGCGCCGCGACATCGACCGGCTCCGCGAGCTCGGCTACCCGATCGCCGCCGTCAAGGGCCCCGACGGTGGTTACCGGCTCGGCGCCGGCGCCGACCTGCCCCCGCTGCTGTTCGACGACGACCAGGCCGTCGCCCTCACCGTCGCCCTGCAGGTCGCCGCGACCACCCAGGGCAGCGGCCTCGCGGAGGCCGCCGCGCGGGCGCTCAACACCGTCCGGCAGGTGCTGCCCTCCCGGCTACGGCACCGCGTCGGCGCCCTCGACGTCAGCGCCGTCGACCGGCCCGCCACCGACCCGGCCGGACCGGTCGACGGCGACGTGCTCCTGGCGGTCAGCGCCGCCGTGCGCGCCCGCGAGACCCTGCGCTTCGACTACGGCCCGGCGAGCACCGGCGGGGCGCCGCGCCGCGCCGAACCGCACCACGTCGTCACCTGGGACGGCCGCTGGTACGTCGTCGCCTGGGACCTCGACCAAGCGGACTGGCGCACCTTCCGCGCCGACCGGATGTCGCTGCGCACCCCCAACGGACCCCGCTTCACCCCCCGGCGGCTGCCCGGTGGGGACGTCGCCACGTACGTCACCGGCGTCTTCCGGGGCTCCGGCGACGGCTCCGGGGAGTGGCCCTGCCGCGGCACGGTGATCCTCGACCTGCCCGCGGCCACCGTGGCGCTCTACACCTGCGACGGCGTCGTCGAGGCCGTCGACGCCGGCCGCTGCCGGCTCACCACGGGATCGTGGTCGTGGGCCGGCCTGGCCGCCGCCGTCGCCCGGTACGACGCCGACATCGAGGTCGTCGGCCCCGCCGAACTCACCGCGGCCTTCGCGCGCCTGGCCCGCCGGTTCGCCCGGACCGCCGCCCGTCCCCGTACGGGGGACAACCGGGCCGATGTGGCCCGGTGACCCCCGACTACCTTCGTAGTGTCGGTCATGTCCCGACGTGAGGAATCGCTGACCGCCGCCGTCGAGGTGCTCGGGAGCCGGGGGCTCCGGCATCTCACCCACCGCGCCGTCGACGAGCAGGCCGGCATGCCCATGGGCTCCACCAGCAACCACTTCCGCACCCGGGAGGCGCTGGTCGCCGCGGTGATCGAGCACCTGGCCGCGCGGGAGCGCACCGCCTGGCAGGCCGTCGCCGCCGCGTTCCGGCCCGACTCGCCCGCCACCCTGGCCGCCGGGCTCGCGGCGTACGTGCAGCACATGGTCGGCCCGGCGCGGGCGCTGACGCTCGCCCGGTTCGCGGTGTTCACGGAGGTGGCGGTGGAGCCGGCGTTCCGGCCGCTGATCGCCGGCAACGAGGAGCTGGTGCGCTCCCTGCTGGCCGGCTGGCTGGCCGACGTGGGCTCGGCCGACCCGGACGTCCACTGCCGCCTGGTGATCGACCAGCTCGACGGGCTCATCCTGCGCGAGCTGGTCTTCGCCGAGCCGGACTTCGACCCGCAGGAGGCGCTCGCCGAGCTGCTGGTCGCCCTGGCCGGGGAGCACGGGCCGATCCCGGTGGGCGCCTGGACCTGACGGCCGGGCGGCGGGTCAGGCGACGAGGAACGTGCCCGCCATGAACGCCGTCAGGAGCACCGCCTGCAGCGCCACCCCGGTCGTCAGCACGACGCGGTCGACGACCGGGCGGGCGCCCAGGCGGGCCAGCACGAGGAACACCGCCACCGCCTCCATCGCGTACCGCGCCGACGACTGCATCGCCCGGCCGCCCACCTCCGTCGACATCAGCAGGACCAGGGTCAGCGCCGAGTACGCCACCAGGTACAGCTGGTCGCGGCGGAACCGGTACGGGCCCCACACGCACAGCGCCAGCAGCACCGCCGCGACCAGCACCGTGCCCGCGTCCAGGGCGGCGCCGAGCGTGGCGGGGTGCAGCGGGCCGTGCCCGGCGCCCTGCCGCACGGCGATCAGCCAGGATTCGCCCGGGATCGTGTAGCGGCGCCCCCACTGGTCCTGGGCGGTGCTGAAGGCGAGCGGGTCGCCCAGGTCCACCCAGCAGTAGGCGGCGTACGCGACCACGCCGAGCGGCACCAGCGCGAGCCCCAGCACGTCGGCGCGGATGCGGCGCGGCCGCCACCCGCGGTGCCGCAGGTACTCGATCGCCAGGGGCAGCAGGAGCAGCAGGCCGAACAGGCGGGTGGCGGACGCCAGCGCCCCCAGCGCCCCGGCGAGCCACCAGTGCCCGCGCCGGGCGGCGTACAGGGCGCCGACGGCCAGCAGGAGGAACAGCGACTCGTTGTAGCCGATGAACAGGAAGAACCCGGTCGGGAACACCGCCAGGTACCAGGCGGCGCGCTGCGCCACCTCCGGCCCGAACTCGTGCTCGGCCAGCCGGTGCAGCACCGCCAGCGCGCCGAACGCGGCCGCGTTGGCGACGACCAGGGCGCCGACCAGGGCGCCGCCCGGCAGCACGACGTCGGCGGCCCGCACCAGCATCGGGAACAGCGGGAAGAACGCGGGGAAGCCCGGCCCGAGGTGGTAGCCGCTCTCGGCGATCCGCACGTAGTGCCCGGCGTCCCACCGGTTCCAGTCCAGCACCACCGACCACAGGTCCGGGGCGCGGCCGCCGCGCGGCAGCCAGGCCAGCGCGGTCACCGCGAGGTGGACGACGGTGGCGGCGGCCCAGACCGCGGCCGCCGCCCGGCACGCCGCGCGCCACGGCCGGCGGGCCGGCGGCGGGGCGTCGCCGGGCGCGGCGACCCGGTCGGGGACGACCAGTGCGGTGCTCATCGGCCGGCCGCGGCGTGCCGGCGCGGGGCGGCGTGCGAGTCGAACGCCACCACGTACGCGGGGCGGCTCTGCACGGTGGTGAAGATGCGCGCCACGTACTCGCCGAGCAGCCCCAGGCACAGCAGCTGCACCGCGCCGAGGAACACCAGCGCCACGAACATCGACGCCCAGCCGGGGACCACCGAGCCCCACAGGTACGCCGCCAGCGCCGCGCCCCCGAGCACCACGCACAGCGCCACCCCGGCGCAGCCCAGCCACGTCGCCATCCGCAGCGGGGCGGCGGAGAAGCCGGTGATGCTGTCGAGCGCCAGCCGCACCATCCTGGACAGCGGGTACTTCGACCGGCCGGCGGCGCGGGACGCCCGGGCGTACGCCACCTCGCCGCTGGGCAGCCCCAGCCACGGCACGAGCAGGCGGTAGACGGGCAGGTGCTCGGGCAGCTCGGTGAGCGCGTCCACCGCCGCCCGGCTGAGCAGCCGGAAGTCGCCCGCGTTCGCGGGCACGGCGGCGCCGACCACGCGGCGCACCAGCCGGTAGTAGAGGCCCGCCGTCCACCGCTTGAACGGGGTGTCGGTGCGGCGGTCCGTGCGCACGCCGTGCACGACGTCGAGCCCCGCCGACTCGGCGAGCAGCAGCATCTCGGCGATCACTTCGGGCGGGTCCTGCAGGTCGACGTCGATGCTGACGACGTACTGCCCGCGGGAGCGGTGCAGCCCGGCGGTGAGCGCGTTCTGGTGGCCGCTGTTGCGCCGCAGCCGGACGGTGCGCAGCTCCGGCCACCGCCGCCGCAGGCCCTCCAGCACGGCCGGGGTGGCATCGCGGCTGCCGTCGTCGACGGTGAGCACCTCGTACGTCACGCCGAGGCCGTCGAGCACCGGGCGCAGCCGCTCGGCGAACAGCGGCAGCACGTCCTGCTCGTCGAACACGGGCACGACGACGGACAGCCGCGGCGCCGCCTCCCGTTCCAGGATCGGTGTGGTCACCATGGCCTCCCCTGCCGGCGATCTTCGGTCGCGACGAGGCTTCCCGGCCGAAGGTCACAACGCCGTCTATGCGCGCGGGGCTGGCACGAAGTCGGGAGAGCGGGTGGTTGCGGTGGGGGTTCCGGGGTGGGTGGCCCACTCCGGGCGGTCAGGCTTGATCCCTCCGTGGGCCACCCACCCCGGAACCCGTGCGCCCGCTGCGGCCGGTGGCTAGACCGGTGTGGCCGGGGGTGGGCGGTCGCCGGCCAGGACGAAGTGGGTCGCGTCGTCCGTCACCGGTTCCACCAGGCCGTCGGTGACCAGGGCGGCCAGGGCGCGGGCGCGCTGCACCTCGTCCGGCCACACCGCGTCCAGGCGGGGGCGGGGGACCGGGCCGTGGGCCTCGCGCAGCACGGCCATCATGAGTCCGCGCACCTGACGGTCGGTGCCGGCGTACCCCTGCGGGCGGCGGCTGGGGCCCTGGGCCGGGACGGCGCCGGCGGCGCGCCACGCGCAGCGGGCCACCAGCGGGCAGTCCGCGCAGCGCGGCGAGCGGGCCACGCAGAGCAGCGCGCCCAGCTCCATGAACGCGATGCTGGCGCGGGCGGCGCGCGCGTCGTCGGCCGGGAGCAGGGCGGCGGTCTCGACGAGGTCCGCGGCGGTGGTGGTGGGGCCGGCGTCGGGCAGGCCGTTGACGGCGCGGGCCACGACGCGGCGCACGTTGGTGTCGACCACCGGGTGGCGCCGGCCGTACGCGAACGTGGCGACGGCGCGGGCCGTGTACGTGCCGATGCCGGGCAGGGCCAGCAGCGCGTCCAGGTCGTCCGGCACCTCGCCGCCGTGCCGCTCCACCAGCGCCACCGCGCACGCGTGCAGGCGCATCGCGCGGCGCGGGTAGCCGAGCCGGCCCCACATGCGGATCGCCTCGGCAGGGGTGTCGGCGGCCAGCGCGGCGGGCGTCGGCCAGCGGGTCAGCCAGCTGCGCCAGGCCGGCTCCACACGCACGACCGGGGTCTGCTGGAGCATCACCTCGCTCACCAGCACCGCCCACGCGGACGTGCCGGGGACGCGCCAGGGCAGGTCACGGGCGTTGCGGTCGTACCACTCGATGCAGGCGTCGGCCACGGTCGTATCGGTCATCGCCGGACCATCCTCACACGGCCCGGTGCCCGCGCCGCCAACCGGATGGGGGAGACTGCCGGGGTGAACGAGCTCGCCATCACCGTCATCGGGCACGACCGGCCCGGCATCGTCGCGGACGTCGCCGAGGTCCTCGGCGGGCTCGGCGCGAACCTGACCGACTCCACCATGACCCGGCTGCGCGGCCACTTCGCGTGGACGCTGGTGTGCAACGGTCCCGAGGCCGACGCCGTGTCGCAGGCCCTCGAACCGCTCACCGCGGACGGCCGCCTGCTCGCCACCGTGCGGGCCGTCACGCCCGAGGAGGACGAGGCGGACGCCGGCGAGCCGCACCTGGTGAGCGTGCACGGCGCCGACCGGCTCGGCATCGTCGCCGCCGTGACCCGCGAGGTCGCCGCGGCCGGCGGCAACATCACCGACCTGACCACCCGGCTCGCCGGGCTGCTGTACGTGCTCGTCGCCGAGGTGTCCCTGCCCGCCGGCGCGGCCGCCGGCCTGTCCGAGCGCCTCGCCGCCGCCGCGAAGGAACTGGACGTCGAGATCACCCTCCGCCGGGCGGAAAGCGACCTGCTGTGACGCTCGGTGACTGGACGCCGGACACGCTCGGTACCGGACGGGTGCTGCCGGTGGTCAGCGCCCCCGAGCCGGTGCTCAGCCGCGTCGGCGCCGAGGTCGACCCGGCCGACCCGGACGTGGTGCGCCTGGCCGCCGACCTGATCGCCACCATGCGCGTCTCGCCGGGGTGCGTCGGGCTGGCCGCCCCGCAGGTCGGCGTCAGCGCCCAGGTGTTCTGCGTCGACGTCACCGGCCACCCGAAGGCCGGCACGGTGCACGGGGTGTTCGCCCTGTGCAACGCCAAGATCGTCGAGGCGAGCCGGTGGCGGCCCGGCCGCGAGGGCTGCATGTCGGTGCCCGATCTGACCGGCGACGTCAAGCGCGCCGGCCGCGTCGTCGTCGAGGCCGCCCTGCCCGGTACCGGCGAGCCGGTGCGGCTCGTCACCGACGCGTTCGAGGCGCGCGCCCTGCAGCACGAGATCGACCACTGTGCCGGTCTGCTGTTCCTCGATCGGGTGGTCGGCCCCCACGCCATCTATCAGCGCAAGGTGTACCTGTGACACTGTGCGGTTGCGAGGAGCAGTCGCATCCCCGGCGCGTCGCCGCCGGGCGCGGGACCCGCGGCGCTAACGTGTGCACATCATGCGTGCGACGGTCGGACCCCTGCCCCCAGCCGTTTACTGGCGGCGACGCCTCGTCGTGCTGGCAGGCGTCCTGATCCTCGTACTGTTCGTCGCACTGTCCTGCACGGGCGGTGACGACGACAAGGCGCAGCCGCCCGGCGGCACCGGTGCCACCACCCCGATGCCCGGCGCCAGCGGCAACAGCGGCGGGTCCAGCACCGGCGTCCTCACGCCCCAGGTCGACGAGCCGTCCTTCGCGGACAGTGCGCCGGTCGGTGGCGGCCCCGCCGCCCCGGCGCCCACGGACGTCCCCGCCGGCCCGGTCTCGGCCGCGCCCGGCCTGCCCGCCGCCGACCCGGGCGTCCCGCCGAACGGCACCGGCCCGTGCACCGACGCGGAGATGGCGCTGACGCCGATCCCGGCCCGCGCCACCACCAAGCGCGGCCAGCCGCTCAACCTGCAGCTCGTCATCAAGAACGTCTCGGCCCGCACCTGCGCCCGCGACGTCGGCGCCGACGTGCAGGAGATCTACATCAAGCAGGGCGCCGCGAAGATCTGGTCGTCCGACGTGTGCGCCGTGGCCGCCGGGCCGGGCTCCAAGGTGGAGACGTTCATCCCGGGCGGCGTGCGCACCTACTACGTGACGTGGAACGGCCGCGACTCCAGCCGGTGCACCGGCGGCATGGCGGCGGGCAACTTCCCGCTCGCCGGCCAGTACGAGGTCATGGGCCGCCTGGGCGCGAAGGTCAGCAACCCCGCGCCGATCACCGTCGCCGCCTAGGGCAGCGGGCCGATCACCCGGAACCGCAGGTTCGTCACCGCCCCCGCGCGGGTCACCGACAGCGGCTCCAGCTCGACCTGACCGACGCCCGGGCGCCCCACCAGGCGCACCCCGTCGCCCAGCAGCACCGGCGCCACGTGCACCAGCACCTCGTCCAGCAGGCCGGCGTCGAGGCACTCGCGGGCCGCCTCGGCGCCGAACACCAGCACGTCCCGGCCGCCCGCCGCCTCCTGCGCCGCGGCGACGGCCTCGTGGATGTCGCCGTGCAGGGTGGTCACGCCCGGCGGGGCGTCGTCGAGCGGGCGGTTCGTCAGCACGAACACCGGCACCCGCCCCGGCTCGCCGAACAGGGCGGCGCCGCCGGCCACGGCCGCCTCGAACGCGTTGCGGCCCGCCAGGATCGCGCCGGTGGTGCGCAGGACCGCGTCGGCCTCCGGATTGGGGCCGGCGTGCCGGAACACGCCCTCCATGCGGTGGCCGGGGCCGGCGATGAAGCCGTCCAGCGACATGGTGGCGTGCCACAGCAGCATGGCTACACGTACCGCTCCAGGATGGACGCCTCCGCCAGGCGGGAGAGGCCCTCGCGGACGCCGCGGGCGCGGGCGTCGCCCACCCCGTCGACGGCCTGGAGGTCCTCGACGGTGGCGCCGAGCAGGCGCTGGAGGCTGCCGAAGTGGTCGACCAGCCGGTCGACGACCGAGCCGGGCAGGCGGGGCACCTTGGCGAGCAGGCGGAAGCCGCGCGGGCTGACGGCCGCGTCGAGCGCGTCGGACGCGCCCGGGTAGCCGATCGCCTTCGCCACCGCCACCAGGTCGATCAGCTCGGTGGCCGAGAGCAGGTCGAGCTCGACCAGCGCCTCGTCGAGGGTGCGGGCCTTGCGGCCGCTCGGCAGGTAGTCGCGGATGACCAGGGTGCGGTCGGCGTCGACGCCGGCCATCAGCTCGTCGAGCTGGAGGGCGAGCAGGCGGCCGTCGGTGCCCAGCTCGACCACGTAGCCGGCGATCTCGTCGGCGATGCGGCGCACCATCTCGAGGCGCTGCACGACCGCGACGGCGTCGCGCACCGTCACCAGGTCCTCGATCTCCAGCGCACTGAGCGTGCCGGACACCTCGTCGAGGCGCAGCTTGTAGCGCTCGAGCGTGGCGAGGGCCTGGTTGGCGCGGGACAGGATCGCCGCGGAGTCGTCGAGGACGTGCCGCTGGCCGTTCACGTAGAGGCCGATGATGTGCATCGACTGGCTGACCGAGATGACCGGGTAGCCGGACTGCTTCGCGACGCGCTCGGCGGTGCGGTGCCGGGTGCCCGACTCCTCCGACGGGATGCCCGGGTCGGGCATGAGGTGCACGGCGGCGCGCACGATGCGGGTGCCGTCGCTGGACAGCACCACGGCGCCGTCCATCTTGCACAGCTCGCGCAGCCGGGTGGAGGAGAACTCGACGTCGAGCCGGAAGCCGCCGGTGCAGATCGCCTCGACGGTGGCGTCGTAGCCCAGCACGATGAGGGCGCCGGTGCGGCCGCGCAGGATGCGTTCGAGCCCGTCGCGCAGGGCGGTGCCGGGGGCCATCAGCGCGAGGTTGGCGCGCAGCGGGTCGGCGGTGGTGCCGGGGGTGACCGCGGCCGGCGCGGCGGGCGGCGTCACGGGGCGCGGCGGGGTCGAGCCGTTCGCCGCAGGCCGCAGCGCGGGGCTGCCGGCGGCGGGCCGGGAGGCGTCACGGTCGAGGGGCACTCGTACAGTCTACGAACCGCCGCAGCAGTACGACCGTCCCGGTTCGGCCACAACTGCGCAGCGTGAGAACCGTTCACCGTCGGTGACCTCAGCCGGCCGACGCGCGGGCCGCCGCCTGCAGCGCGCCGCGCACGTCGCCGACCTCCACGACCTGCATGTTCTCCGGTCTGACGCCGGTGGAGTCGGGCCCGCAGCCGGGCGGGACGAGCGCGGACCGGAAGCCCAGCCGGGCCGCCTCGGCCAACCGGCGCGGGACGGCACCGACCCGGCGTACCTCGCCCGTGAGCCCGACCTCGCCGATGGCCACGAGGGTGGGCGCCATGGCGAGGTTGAGCCCGCCGGACGCGACGGCCAGCGCCAGCGCCAGGTCGGCGGCCGGCTCGACGACCCGGATGCCGCCGACGGTGGCCGCGAAGACCTCCTTGTCGTGCAGCGTGAGGCGCTCGGTGCGGCGCTGGAGCACCGCCAGCACCATGGCCAGCCGGGCGCTGTCAAGGCCGGAGACGGTACGCCGTGGGGAGCCGGCCACCGTGGCGCCGATCAGCGCCTGCACCTCGGTGACGAGCGCCCGGCGGCCCTCCATCGCCACGGTGGCGCAGGTGCCGGGCACGGGCTCGGCGTAGCGGGTGAGGAACAGCCCGGACGGGTCGGGCAGCCCGGTGATGCCGGACTCGCTCATCTCGAAGCAGCCGACCTCGTCGGCGGCGCCGAACCGGTTCTTCACGCCGCGCACCAGGCGCAGCGACGAGTGCTTGTCGCCCTCGAAGTGCAGCACCACGTCGACCAGGTGCTCCAGCACCCGGGGGCCGGCCACCTGGCCGTCCTTCGTGACGTGGCCGACCAGCACGACGGCGAGGCCGCGCTCCTTGGCGACGCTGACCAGCGCGGCGGTGACCGCCCGGACCTGGGTGACGCCGCCCTGCACGCCCTCGCTGCCGGACGTGGAGATGGTCTGCACCGAGTCGAGCACCAGCAGGCCGGGCCGCACCGCGTCGAGGTGGCCGAGGACGGCGCCCAGGTCGCTCTCGGCCGCCAGGTAGAGCTGCTCGTGCAGGGCGCCGAGGCGCTCGGCGCGCAGCCGCACCTGGCTCACCGACTCCTCGCCGCTGACCACCAGCGACGGCGTGCCGGAGCTGGCCGCCCACTGCTGGGCCACGTCGAGCAGCAGGGTGGACTTGCCGACGCCGGGCTCGCCCGCGAGCAGTACCACCGCACCGGGCACGAGGCCGCCGCCGAGCACCCGGTCGAGCTCGCCGACGCCCGTGGGGCGGGCCTTGGCCGCCGTGGCGCTGATGGTGGCGATGGGGCGGGCCGGCTCGCCCGGGAGGCGCGAGCTGACCACCTTGCCCGCGACGAGCGGGCCGCCGACGGTGCACTCCACGACGGAGCCCCACTCGCCGCACTCGGGGCAGCGGCCGAGCCACTTCGGCGGCTGGTGACCGCAGGCGTCGCACTCGTACGCCGGGCGGTCCTTGCTCGCGGGCCGGGCCCGTGGGGTCGTCTTGGCGGTCACCCGCAAACGCTAACCCGGGGGTACGACACCGCCGGGCGACACGTCAGCCGTGGTCCTCGCCCGTGCCGATGCCCTCGTTCAGCTTGACGCTGCCGCGCGGGGCCGGCGACAGCGGCGACGCCACCGGGGCGGCCACGACGAGCGGCTGGCCGGTGCCGAACTCGAACACCAGGTTGACCGAGTTGCCCGGGCGCAGCGGCCCGGACAGGCCGACGAGCTGCAGCGACGGCGAGTCACCGGGGCGGAAGTCGACCGTGCCGAGCGGCTCGATGGTGAACCGGGCGGGCACGCCCTGCGCCGACGAGGTCTGCTGACCGGCGCCCGGCGCGCCGGCGCCCTCGGACGCGACGGCCGACGGGATGGACGTGGGCGCGGCCGAGTCCTCCGGCAGCGGGACGGCCGGCGGCCGGCTGCCCGACGGCTCCAGGTCGCCCGACGGCGCGGTGGCCGTGGAGGTGGGCGCCGGGCCGACCAGGTTGACGCTGCGGGCCGACAGCACGCCCGCGGCCTGCGTGGCGCTGGGCGCGCTGCTGACCGTCACCGTGATGGGCCGGGTGGTCTGGTTGAACAGGTGCACCTCGAGCGGCACGTTGGCGCCCGCCGGGTAGCCCTGCGGCGAGCCGTACGCCACCGACAGGCCGCGGATCAGCAGGCTGCCGTCGGCGCTCTCGGCCGACGCCGAGTAGACCGACGCGTCCTTCAGGGCGGTCTCGGCGATCTGGCCGGCGCCGCAGGCCGACAGGGCCGCGACGGCCGCCGCGGCGGCCCCGGCCAGCAGTGCGGCTCGGCGGGTCCCCATCGTGCGCGTCACGTCGGTCCTCCTCGATCACCGGAACGCGAAACGGCCAAACACAGGCCACCCGTCAGCCTAGATGGCCACGATCCGGACCGTGCGGCGACCCGCGTCAAAAGGCCTCCGGGCCGCTCAGCACCAGCAGGACCACGTCGATGAGCGCCACGACCATGACCGCCCGGAACATCGCGACCGGCCGCTGCCCGCGCCGCTGCGCCCGGTGGCCCGCGTACCCGCCCAGCGGCAGGACCACCGCGGCGGCCGCGGCCGCGGCGACGCCCGTCCACGACGGCGGCCCGGGCGGCCCGAGGACCAGGGCCAGGGTGGCGCCGAGCAGCAGCACCGCGGCGGCCACCTGGGAGCCGCGCGCGCCGATGCGGTGCGGCAGGCCGCGCACGCCGGTGGCGGCGTCGTCGGCCAGGTCGGGCAGCACGTTGGCGAAGTGGGCGCCGCCGCCGAGCAGCGCGCCCGCCGCGACCAGCCAGGCGGGCGGCAGCTCGTCGCCGGGCAGGGCCAGCACCACGAACGCGGGCAGCAGCCCGAACGCCACCAGGTACGGCAGCACCGACAGCGGGGTCGACTTCAGCGGCCAGTCGTAGAGCAGCGCGAAGACGCCGATGAGCGTGATGGTGACCGTGGCGGCCCAGCCGAACGGCAGCCCGAAGAACGGGATGGACACCGAGGACACCAGCCCGGCGATGCCGACCGCGCGGCGGCTGACCTGCCCGGTCGCGACGGGCTTGTCGGCGCGCCCGGCCACCCGGTCGCGGCCGGCGTCGAGCCAGTCGTTGACCCAGCCGACGGCGAACTGCGTCGAAGCGACGGCGGCGGCCACCCCGGCCAGCCGCCACCCGCGGTGCCCCACACCGGCCGCGAGCAGCGTCAACGCCAGGGTGACGGCCCCGCCCGGCTCGGGATGGCAGGACCGGAGCAGACCGACCAGTGATCGCAGCATGACGTGCAGTGTGGTGGGAAGCGTCGATGCATGCCAGGCTCGTCGCATGGTCACGCTCGCGCCGAACGACCCGCGCCAGTACGACGACCTGGCGGGCGAGTGGTGGCGCCCCGGCGGGGCGTTCGAGGTGTTGCACTGGCTCGCCGCCGCGCGGGCCCGGCTGGTGCCGGCCGCGACCCGGCGCGGCGCGTTGCTCGTGGACGTCGGCTGCGGCGGCGGCCTGCTCGCCCCGCACCTGGTCGGCAAGGGCTACCGGCACGTCGGGGTCGACCTGCGCCGGGCGGGCCTGGAGCAGGCGGCGGCCCGCGCGGCGCTGCCCGTGCAGGGTGACGCGGTCCGGCTGCCGCTGCGCACCGCGTGCGCCGACGTCGTCGTCGCCGGCGAGATCCTCGAGCACGTCACCGACCTGCCGGGCGCCGTCGCCGAGCTGTGCCGGGTGCTGCGTCCCGGCGGCCTGCTGGTGCTCGACACCGTCAACGCCACCGCGCTGAGTCGATTCGTGATCGTCACCGTCGGGGAGCGTTTGCCGGGGGTGCCACGGGGGATCCACGACGCGGCGCTGTTCGTCGACCCCGCCCGGCTCACCGCCGAGTGCGCGCGGCACGGCGTGCGCCTGCGGGTCCGCGGCCTGCGACCCAGCGCCTCCGGCATGGTCCGCTGGCTCACCGGCCGCACCGGCGGCCGGATCGTCCCGTCCCGGTCGACGGCGGTGCTCTACCAGGGCGCCGGCCGCAAGGAGGAGGCAGCAGATGGTCGGTGACCCGGTGACGGAGGCGCGCCGGCTGGCGCCCCGGTTCGCGGCGCGCGCGGGCGCGTCCGACCGCGACGGTGGCTTCCCGGTCGACGACTTCGCCGACCTGCGCGCGGCCGGGCTGTTCGGGCTGATGGTGCCCGCCGCGCTGGGCGGCGCGGGCGCGGGCTTCCGGACGTACGCGGAGACCGCCTACGAGCTGGCCCGCGGCAACGGCGCCACCGCCCTGGTGTTCAACATGCACGCCTCGGTCACGGGCGCGCTCGGCGCGGTCACCCCCGAGCTGGCCGAGGCGCTGGGCCTGCCGGACGAGGCGATCGCCGCCCGCGACGGGTACCTGCGCGCGGCCGCCGCCGGCAGCTGGTACGCGGTCGCCATGAGCGAGCGCGGCGCCGGCTCCCGGCTGTCGCAGCTGTCCACCGTGTACGAGCCGGTGGACGGCGGCTACCACCTGAAGGGCTCGAAGACGTTCTGCTCGGGCGCGGGGCACGCCGACGCGTACCTGGTGGCCGCCCGCAGCGTGACCGACCAGGCCGTGGTGTCGCAGTTCCTGGTGCCGGCGGGCGACGGCCTGACCGTCGAGCCGACCTGGGACGCCCTCGGCATGCGCGCGACCGGCTCGCACGACCTGCACGTCGACGCCACCGTGCCGCAGGGCGCGCTGCTCGGCGGCGTGGAGGGCCTGGCGCTGGTCGTCGCGCAGCTCATGCCGCACTGGATGGTGGCCAGCTACGCGGCCGTCTACGTCGGGGTGGCCCAGTCGGCCGTGGACGCGGCGGTGGCGCACGTCCGCGAGCGGCGGCTGACCGGGCTGCCGGCGGTCCGGGCCCGGATCGGCCGCGCGGACGCGGCGGTGGCCGCGGCCCGGCTGGCGGTGTTCGAGGCCGCCCGCCGCGTCGACGAGGCGCCGGGCGACCCGGAGACCAACCAGTGGGTGTGGCGGGCGAAGCTGCTGGCCGGCACGACGGCGGCCGAGGTGGCCGCGTCGATGCTGGAGGCGGCCGGCACGTCGGCGATGCGGCGCGGGCACCCGCTGGAGCGCCTCTACCGCGACGCGCGGGCCGGTTCGCTGCAACCGGCCACGTCGGACGTCTGCGCGGACTGGCTGGGCGTGGAGGCGCTCGGCGGCGACCCGGACTCCGACGGGTCGGCGCCGCGCTGGTGAATCGGATGGCCTGGGGAGGCACTGTGGGCGCGGTCGTCGCGGGACTGGGCACGTCCTTCCCGCCGCAGGCGGATCAGGACACGCTGTGGCGGGACTACTTCGAGAAGCACTACACGGGCGCGGCGCAGAGCCTCGCCCGGCGGATCTTCGCGCACTCCGGGGTGCGCACCCGCAGCGCGGCGGTCAGCCCGCTGCTGGAAGACGTGTCGGGCTGGTCGACGGAGCGCCGGATGCGTCGCTACCAGGTCGAGGCGATGCCGCTGGGCAAGGAGGCCGTCGCCCGGGCGCTGACGGAGTCGGGCGTGGCCGCCGACGAGATCGGCCTGTTCGCGGTCTGCTCGTGCACCGGCTACGCCACCCCCGGCCTGGACATCATGCTGGCGCGCGACATGGGCATGAGCCCGTCGGTGCAGCGCCTGTTCGTCGGGCACATGGGCTGCTACGCCGCCCTGCCGGGGCTGGGCGCCGTCAGCGACTTCGTCGCCGCCCGCGGCCGGCCCGCCCTGCTGCTCTGCGCCGAGCTGACCAGCCTGCACATCCAGCCGCCGGGCGCCCGCGCCGACACCCAGCAGATCGTCGCGCACGCCCTGTTCTCCGACGCCGCGGCCGCCGTCGTGGTCCGTCCGGGGGGCCGGGGGTACGCGGTCCGCGAGGTCGCCGCCGTCACGGACACCTCGACGGCGGACCACATGACGTGGGAGATGACCGACCTGGGCTTCCGGATGGGCCTGTCGCCGCGCGTGCCGAACGTGCTGGCGCTGCACGTCCGCGGCCTGGTCGACGGCCTGCTCGGCCGGCACGGCCTGACGGTCGCCGACGTGGACGGCTGGGCCGTGCACCCGGGCGGCCCGCGCATCCTGTCGACCGTCGAGGAGCAGCTGGCCCTGCCGCCGGACGCCCTCGACGCCTCGAAGGCCACCCTGGCCGCGCACGGCAACTGCTCGTCGCCGACGGTGCTGCTGGTGCTGGACGCGCTGCGGTCGCGCCCGGAGCCGCCGCGCTCGATCGTGATGCTGGCGTTCGGCCCCGGGCTGACCCTCTATGCGACCCTGCTGGGGTGGGACGAGGCCGGCTGAACACCGTGGCGCTGTACGGCGGCGCGGCGCTGCTGACCGCCGCGGGCGCGGCGTGGTGGGTGGCCGCGGCCCCGGCCGCCGGCGACCCGGACCCCCGGGTGGCGGCGTGGGGTGCGGCGGCGGCGCGGGCGATGTCCGTCGACGACGTGCGGGTGGCCGCCTCCGGCACGGCGGTGCTGCGCTCCGGCGCGGAGCGCTCCTGGGACGCGGACGTGTCGATCGGCCAGTTCCAGCTGCGCATGGTGTGCGCGGGCGAGGGCGTGGTCAGCGTCCGGACCGGCCCGCAGGACAACGGCGCCGCGTACACGGTGACGTGCGGGGAGACGCCGGTGCCGCAGGCGGCCGTGCTGGGCGCGGCGGGGCCGTTCCGGATGGAGGCGTCGGCGTCGCGCGGGACGTCGGTGTTCCGGTGGCAGCTGGCCCGCATCATCTACTGACGTGCCACGCTCGTGGGGTGAACCGCAGCAGTGTGTCGCTCTACGGCTGCGCGGCCGCCGTGCTGCTGGCGGGCGCGGCCTGGTACACGGTGAACGCCCCGCCGGGCCCGTCGCCGCGGCTGGAGCTGGAGGGCCTGCGCCAGGCGGTGGCCGCGGTGCTGCCGCCGGCCGACGACCTGGTGGTGGGTGACACGTTCGAGCTGGCCGAGGGCGCGACCCGGCAGGCGCGGGCGGAGGAGATGCCGTTCGCGGTGTACGAGGTGCTGCTGGCCTGCGCGGGCGAGGGCCGGGTGCGCGCCCAGCTCGGCCGGTCGGTCAACGCGGTGCGGATGATCGAGTGCGGCCGCCCCCCGGTGCCGGTGCAGGTGCGCCGGGGCCTGTCGGGCGACGTGGTGCTGAACCTGACCGCCGAGACCCGCGGGACGGTGGTGTTCGGCTGGCAGCTGTTCCGGCCGGAGCGCTAGGCGGTCAGAGCCGGGCGAGGTCGGGCCGGAAGTCGTCGATCGACGCGGTGCGCGGCACGGTCCGCACGATGCCGCCGTCCCGGTCGACGAGCAGCACGCTCGCGGTGCCGTCCGGGCTGGGCAGCCGGAACGACTGGCGCAGCTCACCGGCGGGGTCGATGAGCGCCCGGGCGGCCGGCGCGGCCCCGGCGGGCGGGACGACGGGCGTGTGGGTGGCGGGCGCGCCCGCGGCGGTGGTGGGCCCGGGCGGCTGCTGGGCGGCGGGCGCCGCGGGGGCCGAGGGGGCGGCGGACGGCGCCCGGCCGGTGACGGTGACGACGGTGGTGCCGGGCCTGACGGCGGCGGTGGCGGAGCGGACGAGGTCGTCGCACCGGCAGCCGTCGACGAGCACGATGACGGCGGGCAGCAGCTTGGTCAGGGCGACGACCTGGCCGTCGGCGGTGAGCAGGTCGAGGGCGGGCAGCCGGCCGGCGGGGCTGCCGGTGGGCCGCTGCACGGTGGCGGGCCGGCTGATGCCGGGCCAGCCGGCGACGAACAGGCTGCCGAGGCTGGCCAGGGTGACGACGACGGCGATGGCCATGATGAGCACCGGCGCGCGCAGGGCGGGGCGGCGGCGGCCGGCGGGCGGCCGGCGGGCCTGCAGCTCGGCGCGCACGGCGGCGGCCTCGGCGGCCAGGGCGGAGGCGTCGTCGGGGACGACCAGCTCGCGCCACTCGGGCGGCAGCTCGGGGAGGTCGTCGGGGGTGGGGCCGTCGGGCACGGGGCCGTCGGGTGGCCGGTTGCCGCCGTTGCCGCCAGGGCTGCCCATGCGCGCGCCTCCCCTCCGGCACTTTTCGTCCGGGGTCCTTACCTGCACAGCCTCCCCCACGTGCGGGCGGACCGCCAGTAGGGGGCGCTTCCGGGCGAGGCGATACGCTTGACCTCGCGAATAGCGCACATCACGAAATCTCCGACTCGCTGGCTCGAGTGGTGAACGATCCATCACTCTCCGTCGCTGAGGCATCTCCAGCGCCCGCTGTCAAGCGGGAGAAAGCCCTCTCACAGGGCCCCTGAGCTGCACTAACAGTGACGGGCGAGGTGGGACATCGGTGCCGGAGCGTGTTACCCTAGACACAGCGAAAGGGGTTTCGAACCTATGGTTTTCAGTGTCGGCGAGACCGTTGTTTACCCCCACCACGGGGCCGCACTCATCGAGGCAATCGAGACTAGGACGATCAAGGGCGTGGAGAAGCAGTACCTCGTCCTCCGGGTCGCTCAGGGTGACCTGACGGTCCGTGTGCCCGCTGAGAACGCCGAGATCGTCGGCGTGCGCGAGGTGGTCGGCGAGGAAGGCCTGGGCAAGGTCTTCGACGTCCTCCGCGCTCCGCACACCGAGGAGCCGACCAACTGGTCGCGGCGCTACAAGGCGAATCTCGAGAAGCTGGCCTCGGGTAACCCGCTGAAGGTGGCCGAGGTCGTCCGCGACCTGTGGCGCCGGGAGCGGGAGCGTGGCCTCTCTGCGGGTGAGAAGCGGATGCTCGCCAAGGCCCGCGACATCCTCGTCGGCGAGGTGGCCCTCGCCGAGAAGAGCACCAAGGACGAGGCGGAAGTCCTCCTCGACAAGGTGCTCACCGAGGCCTGATCGCATCCCCAACCGCACCACCACCCCGAACAGGACCGCGACGTGACCGCGCAGCTCAACCCGCGCGGTGACGTCGCGGTCCTCGTTCCGGCGGCCGGAGCCGGGGTACGCCTCGGCGCCGGCGCCCCCAAGGCGCTGCGCCCGCTCGCCGGTGCGCCCCTGCTCGTGCACGCCGTCCGCCGGGTCGCCCTGGCGCCGTCGGTGCGGTGCGTGGTCGTCGCCGCGCCGCCCGCCGAGGTCGACGCCGTGCGCGCGCTGCTCGCCCCGGTCGCCCCGGTGACGGTGGTGGCCGGCGGCGCGGAACGCCAGCAGTCCGTCGCCGCCGCGCTCGCGGCCGTCCCGGCCGGCATCCCCATCGTGCTCGTCCACGACGCGGCGCGGGCGCTCACCCCGCCGGCGCTCGTCGAGGCGGTCGCGGCGGCGGTGCGCGGCGGCGCCGACGCGGTCATCCCGGTGCTGCCCGTGATCGACACGATCAAGGAGGTCGACGCGGCGGGCACGGTCCTGGGCACCGTCGACCGGGCGGCGCTGCGGGCCGTGCAGACGCCGCAGGGCTTCCGCCGCACCGTGCTCGCGGCGGCCCACGCGGCGGCCACCGACCCGCTCACCGACGACGCCGGACTGGTCGAGAAGGCGGGCGGCGCCGTGCTGTGCGTGCCCGGCTCCGAGCTGGCCCTCAAGATCACCCGTCCGCTGGACCTGCTGATCGCCGAGGCGCTGCTGGCCGCGGAGGGCGGCGGCGTAGCGTGACGCCGTGATCATCCCGCGCGTGGGCGTCGGCACGGACGTGCACGCCTTCTCCACCGGCCGCGACTGCTGGGTGGCCGGCCTGCACTGGCCCGGCGAGACCGGCCTGGCCGGGCACTCCGACGCCGACGTGGCCGCCCACGCCGCCTGCGACGCCCTGCTGTCCGCGGCCGGGCTCGGCGACCTCGGCAGCAACTTCGGCACCGACCGCCCCGAGTGGGCCGGCGCGTCCGGGGCGGCGCTGCTCGGCGAGACCGCCCGGCGGGTGCGCGCGGCCGGGTTCGCCATCGGCAACGTGTCGATCCAGGTCGTCGGCGTCCGGCCGAAGATCGGGCGGCGGCGCGACGAGGCGCAGGCGGTGCTGTCCGCGGCCGTCGGCGCGCCCGTCACCGTCGCCGGCACCACCACCGACGGGCTCGGCCTGACCGGGCGTGGCGAAGGTCTCGCGGCGATCGCCGTCGCCCTGGTCCACGAGACGGCAGGATCGGTGGCATGACGATCCCGCTCCCCGACGACGTGCAGACGCTGCTCGACGCGCCGACCTTCGTGGTGCTGACCACGCTCGCCAAGGACGGCTCCCCGCACTCCACCACCATGTGGGCCAAGCGCGACGGCGACGACGTCCTGTTCTCCACCGTCCGCGGCCGGCAGAAGGCGCGCAACCTGGAGCGCGACCCCCGCGCGTCGGTCGCCGCGTACGACCCGGCGAACCCGTACTCGTACTTCTCGGTCAGCGGCGAGGTCACCATGACGCCCGAGGGCGGCCGCGAGCTGATCGACGAGCTGAGCATGAAGTACGGCGGCCAGAAGTACCCGGAGGAGCCCGCGGGCACCGTGCGGCTGGTCTGCCGGCTGACCCCGCGGAAGATCCTGGGGAAGTAGCGTTCGCGGGCGGGCCCTAAGCTTCTGGACGTGTCCAGCGACGCCGAGCCCGCCCCCGAGACGTCCGCCGAGCAGTTCCGGCAGCGCGCCCTCCTCCTCGCCGACCTCGGCCGCTACGACGAGGCCGCCGGCGAGGTGCGCGAGGGGCTGTCCGCCGCGCCCGCCGACACCGCCCTGCTGACGACGCTCGCCCGGCTGCACCTCGCCGCCGGGCAGCCCGCCGAGGCCCTCACGGCCGCCGACCGGGCGCTCGCCGCCGACGCCGACGCGGTCGAGGCGCTGATCATCCGCGGCGACGCGCTCGCCGACCTGCGCCGCTACTCCGAGGCCGCCGCCGTCGCCGCCGACGTGCTGGGGCGCTGGCCCGCCGACGCGTACGCCCAGCGGGCCGGCGCCGCCCTGCTCTCCGAGAGCCGCAACGGCCAGCCCGCCCTCGACGCGGCGTGGCGCGCCGTCAGCCTCCAGCCCACCGAGGCCGACGCCCACCTGGTGCTGAGCGTCGTGGCGGCCCGGCTGCGCCTGTTCGACCTGGCGCAGCGCGCCTACGGCGAGGCCCTGGAGCTCGACCCGGCGCTCGCCGAGGCGCAGCAGGGCGTCGGCCTGATCCGCTACGACCGCCGGCGCTGGTCGGCCGCGCTCGAGGAGGTGGCGGACGCGGCGACCATGCCCGGGCAGGTCGCCACCCCGCCGGACGAGCCCGTCCCGGCCGCCCAGCCCGGGTTCCAGCCGCCGGTGCCCGTCGTGGAGGACCGGGCGATCGTCGACCGGCTGCGCCAGGTGGTGCTGTACGCGGCGAACGTCACGCTCGTGGTCGGCCTGGTCACCGCGCTCATGTCGGTCGTCGGCGAGGGCGTGTCCCGCGCCTGGGCGGGCGTGGTCGGGGTGTCCGGCCTGGTCGTGCTCGGCATCTGGGCCGGGCGGCGGCTCGGCGGCGGGGCGTTCGCCCGGGCCCGCGCGGTCGAGGGCCGCCGGCTGACGTTCGCGGTCTACGCCACGTTCCTGGCGCCCGTCGGCATCGTCGCGTACGCGGCGGTGGGCGGCCCGGCGCCGCTGGTGGCGGCGATGGTCCTGGCCGCGGCGGCCGAGCTGGCCGTGGTGCTGAACCGCCGGAGCTGACCGGCGCCGGCGGCGGCTGCGGTTACGGCGCCGACTTGTCGCGGATGCCGTCGAGCAGCGACTGGCGCACCTCGGCGAGGCCCGCGTCCAGCGCCCCCAGCAGCACCGCGTCGTCGTGGATCGCGGTGACCTCGATGCTGGTCTCCAGCGGGGTCGTGCGCGTCAGCGCCCGGCTCACCGCGTCGCGCAGCACCTCGCCGCCCGCCTGCGAGACCTGGCCGGCGAGGACGACCAGCGCCGGGTCGAGCACGGCGACGATCGCGGCGATGGCGACCGACACCCGCCGGGCCAGCACGTCGAGGAACTTGCCGGCGTTCTCCGGGTCGGCCGCCGCCGCGGCGACCGCCTCGGCCGGGGTGTCGCCGGGGATGCCGTGCGCGGTCGCCAGCTCCAGCACGGCCGGGCCGCCGACCAGCTCCTGCAGCGACACCGTCTGCTCGCCGCACGCGTCGTCGGCGGAGCCGGCGGCGGACATCGGCATGTAGCCGATCTCGCCGGCGCCGCCGCGGGCGCCGCGCAGCATGACGCCGTTGATGTCGATGGCCGCGCCGAGGCCCTCCTCGCCCAGCCACACCAGCGCGAAGCCGTCCGCCTCGCGGGCCACGCCGCGCTCGCGCTCGGCGACGGCGGCCAGGTTGACGTCGTTCTCCACGCCGACCTGGGTGCCCAGCCGCAGGCCGATCTCCGGGACCAGGCCGGGCCGCTCCCAGTTCGGGATGTCGGAGTGCTTGATGGTGGCCTCGAACGGGTCGTACGAGCCGGCCACCCCCAGCTGCACGTAGCGCAGCGAGCCGGTCGGCACGCCGGACTCGGTGTGCAGGCGCTCGACCAGCTCGACCACCGCGTCGACCGGGTCGGTGGCCTCGAAGTCGATCGACGACTCGACCCGGGCGCGGACCACGCCGGTCAGGTCGCACAGCGCGGCGGTCAGCGTGGGCACGCCGGTCGTCATGGCGTCGCGCACGCTGATGGCGGCCGTGTAGGCGGCGTCGGCGTTCACCGCGTAGATCTCGGCGTGCGGACCCGGCCGGCCGCTGACCCGCCCGGCGATGGTGACCAGGCCGGAGTCGACCAGCCGGCGCAGCACCTCGGAGATCGTGGGCGTCGACAGCGTGGTCAGGGCGCGCAGGTCGGCGCGGGTGAGCTGGCCGCGTTCGAGCAGGTGCGCCAGCGCCGCGCTCTCGTTCATCGCGCGGAGCAGTTTGGGCGAATGCGCGAGTCGCGACACGATGCTCCAGATAGTGGGGCGGACTGGCCGATTCGGACGACCGGGACGGTAGGGGCGCGTGACGACACTGTCAAGGTTGCGACCTGCGACAACGCACCGTGTTGGCACACTTACGCGCCTGGTTCGCGATGCCGTCCGACAGCGTAAGCGGTCCCGGCCACGATCCAGCTACCCGATTGACGTGGGGAACATTACGTGGCAGGGCGCCCGGCCCACGTCCACGCGTACCCGGAGTCCTCGCAGGCCAGCGCCGCGTCGCACAGGTCCAGCGGCCGGAACGTGTCGACCATGACGGCCAGCTCGTCGAACGCCTCCAGGCCGAGCGCCCGCTCGACCGCGCCCGGCTGCGGCCCGTGCGTGAACCCGGACGGGTGCAGCGAGATGGACCCCTGCTCGATCCCGGAACCGCGGCGCGCCTCGTAGTTGCCGCCGGTGTAGAACATCATCTCGTCGGAGTCGACGTTGTGGTGGTTGTACGGCACCGGCACGGCCAGCGGGTGGTAGTCGACCTTGCGCGGCACGAACGAGCACACCACGAAGTTCGGCCCCTGGAACGTCTGGTGCACCGGCGGCGGCTGGTGCACCCGGCCGGTGATCGGCTCGAAGTCGTGGATCGAGAACGCCCACGGGTAGAGGCAGCCGTCCCAGCCCACCACGTCGAACGGGTGGTGCGCGTACACGTGCCGGGTCCAGCCGCGGCGGTGCTGCACCAGCACCTCGACGTTCTCGTCGTCGCTCTGCAGCGGCTCCGACGGGCCGCGGACGTCGCGCTCGCAGTACGGCGCGTGCTCCAGGAACTGGCCGCGCACCGACAGGTACCGCTTCGGCGGGCCGATGTGGCCGGTCGCCTCCATCGTCAGCACCCGCGCCGCGCCGTCGGGCACCAGCCGGTGCACCACCGAGGTGGGGACGATGCCGTAGTCGCCGGCCTCCAGCCGCAGCACCCCGAACGTCGACTCGACCGTCAGCGCGCCCGCCTCGACGTACAGGCACTCGTCGCCGATCGCGTTGCGGTACAGCGGGGACGGGCGGTCGGCCACCACGTACGAGATGCGCACGTCGTCGTTGGCCAGCAGCGGCTGGCGGCCCAGCACCGCGTCCGCCGGGCCGGCGTCGAGCTTGTGGGTGCGCAGGTGCCGGGGCTTGAGCGGCCGGTTCGGCGAGCGGATGTGCGCGGGCGGGTCGAACTCCTCCGCCGCCACGATCGCCGTCGGCAGGTGCCGGTGGTAGAGCAGGGACGAGTCGGAGGAGAACCCCTCCTGACCCATCAGCTCCTCGGCGTACAGGCCGCCGTCGGGCCGCCTGAACTGCGTGTGCCGCTTGGGCGGAACCTCGCCCACGCTGCGGTAGTAAGGCACGTGGCACCTCCGGGAGCACGGAAAACGTCGCTGTTGTCCGGCCTTCGTAGCGTCCATTAGGTTCGAATTCGTGTCAACGCTGGTACCGCGCCTCGTCGAGGGGCTCGTCGACGACGCGGCGGTCTTCCCGCCCGGCTCGGCGACCCTGCCGGACGCCGTGACGTCCCACCGCGCCCACCGCATGGCCTGGTACCGCACGCTGGTCGGGCCGCTGCTCGTGCCCGTGAGCGAGCTGCCCGCGCTCGACGTGGCCCGCGCCCCCACCATCGGCGTCATCGGCGACACCGGGCTCGGCGCGCTGCCCGGCGCCGTCGACAAGGCCCTCGCCGCCGGCCTGGACGTGCGCCAGGTCGAGGCCGCGGTCGCCAAGCGCGGCGAGGACCCGCAGCCCGGCCTGGAGCGGCTGCGGGCGTTCGCCGCCGACCACCCCGGCATCGAGGTGTACGCCGAGATCCCGCTGACGTGGGGCCTGCTGGGCGCGCTGGACACGGTGGCGCAGGCGCGGGCGGAGGGCGGGCGGATCACCCCGAAGTTCCGCACCGGGGGGCTCGCCGCCGAGCTGTTCCCCACCCCGGTGGAACTGGCCGCGGTCATCTGCGCCTGCCGCGACCGCGCGCTACGTTTCAAGCTCACCGCCGGGCTGCACCACGCCGTCCGGCACACCGACCCGGAGACCGGCTTCACCCACCACGGCTTCCTCAACGTGCTGGTGGCCGCGCTGGAGGCGGACGAGGGGGCCGAGGTGGCCGCCGTGTCCGAGGCGCTGGCCGTCACGCACCCGCTGCCGCTGGTGGAGCCGGCCAAGGCGCGCCGGCACGACGAGCGGCCGCTCTGGGCCGGGTTCGGCTCGTGCAGCGTGCTCGAGCCGCTCACCGACATGGTCCGCCTCGGGCTGGTCAACGGAGGACACGAGTGACTCTCTACGGGCTGGACAACCTTCCGTACGGGGTGTTCAGCGTCGACGGCGGGCGGCGGCGCATCGGCGTCCGGGTGCACGACGACGTCCTCGACCTCGACGCCGCCGAGGCGGCCGGCCTGATCGACGCGCGCGGCGCCCTGCGCACCCCCACCCTGAACGCGCACATGGCGCAGGGCCGGGCGGCCTGGTCGGCGGTGCGCGCCCGGGTGCGCGAGCTGGCCCGGGCGGGCGACGGCACGCTGGTGCCGCTGGCCGACTGCGAGCTGCACCTGCCGTTCCAGGTGGCCGACTACGTCGACTTCTACTCCTCGGCGTGGCACGCCTCGAACGTCGGCAAGATCCTGCGCCCGAACCAGCCGGACATCCCGGAGAACTGGTGGCACCTGCCCATCGGCTACCACGGCCGGGCCGGCACGGTCACCGTCTCGGGCACGCCGATCGTGCGCCCGTGGGGGCAGCGCCGCGGCGACGGCGGACCCGCGTTCGGGCCGTCGACCCGGCTCGACATCGAGGCGGAGGTCGGCTTCGTCGTCGGCACCCCGACCCGGCTCGGCACCCGCGTGCCGGTGTCCGGCCTGGCCGACCACGTGTTCGGCGTGGTGCTGGTCAACGACTGGTCCGCCCGCGACATCCAGGCCTGGGAGTACGTGCCGCTGGGCCCGTTCTGCGGCAAGTCGTTCGCCACCAGCGTGGCGCCCTGGGTGGTGCCGCTGGAGGCGCTCGCGCACGCCTGGACGCCCGCGCCGGCGCAGGACCCGCCGGTGCTCGACTACCTGCGCGCCGACGAACACCTGGGGCTCGACCTGTCGCTGGCCGTCGAGTGGAACGGCACCCGGGTCAGCCGGCCCCCGTTCGCCGGCATGTACTGGACCCCCGCCCAGCAGCTGGCCCACCTGACCGTCAACGGCGCGTCGCTGTGCACCGGCGACCTGTTCGCCTCCGGCACCGTCTCGGGCCCGCAGCGCGAGGAGGTCGGCTCGTTCCTGGAGCTGACGGCGGCCGGGCCGGTCCGGCTGGCGGACGGCTCGCTGCGCACGTTCCTGGAGGACGGCGACACCGTGTCGATCACCGCCACCGCTCCGGGCCCCGACGGCACGACGATCGGCTTCGGCGAGGTCACCGGGACGGTTGTGAAGACCGCCTGAAACGGGTGTGCAGACAGCCACTGTGCGATTACCGTGTACGGCATGTCGACGGTGGCCGTGAGCCGGCTGGTGGATGCGCCGGTCGACGCCGTCTGGCGGACCTTCACCGACCTCGGCGGCCGGTGCGAGTGGATGTCCACCGTCAACCGCGTCGAGCTGCTGACCCGGGGCCCGTTCGGCACCGGCACGGTGTGGCGGGAGAGCCGCACGATGGTCGACGGCGACGAGGTCACCGAGGAGTTCCGGGTGCGCGAGTGCGTCGCCCCCGAGCGCTTCGTGGTGGCGTCGCCCGGCATCGGCGCCGACTACCGCATGACGTACACGTTCACGCCCGTCGACCACGGCCGGCACGTCGGCGGCACGATGGTGACGGTCGTGCAGGACGGCACCCCGACCGCCCGCGGCGGGCGTTTCCTCGCGCTGGTCTTCGGCGGCCTCGCCGCGCTCACCGTCGAGGGCGCGCTGCGCCGCGACCTGGACGACCTGGCCGTGGCGGCGACGGCGGGCTCCGCGGCCGCCTGAACCCGCCCCGCTATCGTTTCGCGGGTGACCTCCTCCGTCGGCCGGCGCGTGCTCGGCGCCCTGGTCGCGGTGGCGCTCACGGCCGCCGCCGGGCTGATCTCCTGGCGGGTGCTGCGCCCGGCCGAGGTCTCGTACCCGCTGTCGGCGCCGTACCCGGCCGCGCCCGCCAGCCCCGGGCCCGGGGTGATCGCCCGCTTCCTCGGGGCGTCGCTCGTCGTCGACGGCCGGCTGCGGATATACGCCAACAGCGGCAGCGTCCGCGCCGACACCCCCGCCGACGCCACCACCCAGCGCACCCCGGTGTGGTCGTACCGCCGCTGGCCGGCCCGGCTCGGCGGCGTCGCCGCCGTCGGCCCCACGGTCGTGACGCACTGGTCCGACGGCCGCGTCGTCGCCCTCGACGCCCGCACCGGCACGGTCGCATGGCGCGCCGACGCCCCGCCCGCCCCCGCCTGGCCGGGCCGGCGCACCGGCGCGGCCACCCTGTGGCAGCCGCCCGGCCTGCACACCTCCGGCGCCACGGTGCTGGTGACCGGCGACCGCACGGTCGCCCTCGACGCCGCGACCGGCGCCACCCGCTGGACCGCACCCACCCCGTGCCCCGGCGGCTTCACCACGGCGGGCGGCCTGCTCGTCTGCGCCGGCACCGCCCGCACCGCCGCCACGGGCGCCCCCGCCGCCTGGCCGCCCGGCCCGGCGACCCCGCTCGGCTGCGCGGCCGCCGCCTCCGCCTGCGCCGGGGCCCGCTCCGCGACCGGCGAGGGCTGGCTGACCACCGCCGCCACCCCGGCGCGCACGCCCGCCCTCGACCCGCCCGGCGCCACCGCCGCCGGCGACGTGGTCGTCACGCCGGCCCCGGACGGCTTCACCGCCTCCGCCGGCTGGCGCTGGACGGGCACCGCCACGGTCCTCGCCACCCAGCCCGGCCGCGTCCACCTGCTCACCCCGGACCGCCACCTCGTCACCCTCGACGCGGCGACGGGGGCGGTGCGCTCGTCGTTCCCGTACACCTTCGGCCGCGAACGACCCACGTGGACGCCCGGCGCGGTGTACGCGGCGGACGGCTACGTGGCCGTCGAACGCCTCGCACCGGACCCCGACCCGGACGGCCCGGACGCCGCCTACTACTTCACGTCCCAGACCGTCCTGCTCGCCGCGACCTAGGGTCAGCGCTCCAGCCGGACCAGCCAGTCGCCCGACATGCCCTCCGGGGTGACGGTGACCGGGAACGGCTCACCGTCCTCCAGGAACCGCCCGTCGTACGCGGTGGTCCGCACGCCCTGGTCGAAGTCCCACCAGTCCTCCTGCGCGGCCAGCCGGTTCGCCACGGTCAGCGACAGCCGTCCCGGGGTCTGGGTCACCAGGCTGATCCGCTTCTGACCGCGCCAGATGCCCATGACCGTCACGGGCCGGTTGGGGTCGGCCGGATCGGCCCGCACCGCCAGGGCGTTCTCGCCGTCGCCGTCCGGGTCGGCCGGCCGGTCCGCGTCGAGGGGACGCAGTGTCGCGGGACGCGGCGGGAACTTGTAACTCGACACCGACAGCAACTCGCCGACGGTCAGCGCGACCGGCCCGCTCGTCGCCTTCAGGGTGACCGTCAGCGGCGCGCCCACGGTCAGGTCGCCCAGGTCGAGGTCGCTGTCGAGGACCAGCCCGCCCGGGCAGCCCGCCCCGGTGCGGTACACGCGCCGGCCGTCGACCCAGATCTCCGTGTCGCCGGTGCCGGGCCCCGGGTCCACAGGTTTGCCTACGCGGAGGTGACGGTGAACGAGTGGTGTTCGTGGGTGACGGTCCAGCGGCCGTCGACCTTGCGGAGGCCGATCGTCAGCCGCAGCCGGCGGTCCGGGTTCGCCGCCCGTTCCTCCTCCGACGCGCACACCAGCAGTGCCCACGCGAACGCCACGTCGTCGCCCGCCGTCACGTCGAGGTCGACGATGTCGAAGGTGGCGCCGGAGGCCTGCCACTCGAAGAACGGCGGCCACGCCGAGCGGTACGCGTCCAGGCCGCGGATGCCGTCCTCCGGGGGCGGGACGTCGAACATGACGATGTCGTCGGCGTGGTCGGCGAGGACCGTGGGCAGGTCGCCGGTGTGGACGGCGCTGGCCCAGCGTTCGATGAGGGCGCGGATCTCGGCGGCGTCGGTGGCGGACATGTCAGGCCACCGCTGTCTCGGCCGCGGCCAGGAACAGGTCGTTCTCGGCGGGGGTGCCGATCGTGACGCGGACGCCGTCGCCCTGGAAGGGGCGGACGATGACGCCGCGGCGCTCGCAGGCGGCGCCGAAGGCGGCCGCGCCGTCGCCCAGCGGGAGCCAGACGAAGTTGGACTGGCTGTCGGGGACGTCCGGCAGCAGCTTGCGCAGGGCCTCGGTGACGCGGTCGCGTTCGGCGACGACGAGGGCGCAGCGGCGGTGGACCTCGGCCTCCTGGTCGAGTGCGGCCAGGGCGGCGGCCTGCGCCGTCATGGACGTGGAGAACGGGGTGACGACCTTGCGCACGGCGCCCGCCACCTCGGGGGACGCGACGAGGAAGCCGACGCGCAGCCCGGCCAGGCCCCACGCCTTCGACAGGGTGCGCAGGACGGCCACGTTGGGGCGGTCGGCGTAGGTGTCGATCGCGTCGGGGACGTCGGGGTCGGTGACGAACTCCCGGTACGCCTCGTCGATGACGACCAGCACGTTCTCCGGCACCCGGTCGACGAAGGCGTCCAGCTCGGCGCGGCGCACCGACGTGCCGGTGGGGTTGTTCGGGTTGCAGACGACGACGACGCGGGTGCGGTCGGTGACGGCGGCGGCCATCGCGTCGAGGTCGTGGGCGTGCGCCGGGGTGTTCGGCACGCGCACGCTGGTCGCGCCCGCGGTGGCCGCGATGATCGGGTACGCCTCGAAGGAGCGCCACGCGTACAGCATCTCGTCGCCCGGCAGGCAGGTGGCGCGCACGACGTGCTCGGCCAGCGCGACGGAGCCGCAGCCGGTGGCGATGCGCTCGGGGTCCACGCCGTAGCGGGCGGCCAGCTTGGCGCGCAGCGCCGTCGTCGCCATGTCGGGGTAGCGGTGCGACTGGGCGACCGCCGCCGTGACCGCCTCCACCACGCCGGGCAGCGGGCCGTACGGGACCTCGTTGCTGGCCAGCTTGACCGCCTCGGCCATGCCCAGCTCGCGGGCGAGGTCGGCGGGGCTGCGCCCCGGCACGTACGCGGGCAGCTGGTCCAGGTCGGCGCGGGTCAGCCTCATCGGGTTCCTCCGGTGGTCGTGCTGTCGTCCTGCTTGCGGGGGGCCGGCGAGCCGGGCGGCGCCTCGACCACGACGGTGCCGGCGATGCGGTCGTGGAACGCGCGGTGCAGCGGCTTGTCGAACAGCAGCGACGCCGAGCCGACGAGCTGGAACACCAGGCCGATGCCGTAGCAGCCCCACAGCGGCGTCCACATGCCGAGCCGGCCCCAGCGCCGGAACGCGCGCCCGAAGCCGAGCGGCTCGGTGCTCTCCTGCGCGACGACGCGGATGTGCATGATCCGCTTGCCGAGGGTCTGGCCGCTGTTGCCGAGCGCGGGCACCTCGTACGCCAGCCACAGCGCCGTGGTCAGGAACAGCATCGTGAGGATGAGCCACTGGCCACGCGCGGACGCCTGCGGGCTGACGGCCGTCTCGCGCTGCAGCGCGGCCTGCAGGATGGGCTGGAACTCCTGCCACCACTGGTACGCCAGGTACGCGTTCGCGACGGCGGCGAGGGCGGCGACGACGGCGATGTCGATGAGGCGGGCGACGAGGCGGCTGGCGACGGGCGCGAGGGCGTACCCGTGCGGGCGCGGCGGCGGGGGCGGCGGCGCGTACCCCGGTGGCGGCATCCGGTAGCCCGGCGGCGGCCCGTGGTAGAGCGGCGGCAGCCCGTGGTGCCCGCTGTGCGGCGCCGGCGGGCCCGTCGGCGGCGGGGCGACCGGCGGTGGCGGGGCCACCGGCGGGAACGGGGTCGAGGCCTGCGGGGCGCCGGGCGGGTACGTGCCGGGGGCGAACGTGCCGGGCGGCGGCTCGGGTGCGGACGGGGCGGGCTCCGGCTCGGCCGGTGGCGGCCCGTCGGGCGGGGTGGCGTCGGCGGGCAGCGCGGCGCCCACCCAGCCCTCGCCGTCCCAGTAGCGCTGGGTGTCCGGCTCGGCCGGGTCCCGGTACCAGCCGGGCGCGATCTCGCTCACCGCAACGCCTCCCCTTCGCGGACCGTCACGCCGGGTCCTTGACGACGACCGTGGTCGCGTACTTGTCGTGCAGGCACTGCCGGTACGGCTTGTCGCCGAGCTGGTAGAGCCCGTCGACGTACGTGAAACCCGGCAGGAACGCACTCACCACGTCCATGATGAGCCACCGCTTGACCGCGAACCCACGGTGGTACACCGCGCCCGGCCGCAGGGGCACGATCCGCAGCTTCATGACCCGCTTGCCGACGGTGCGCCCGCCCTGGCGGAAGCAGTACTCGACCTCGTACAGGTAGCTGACGGCGAAGGCGAGCAGGGTGAGCCCGGCGTACATGAGCAGCCAGGGGCCGACCACGTCGAGCAGGCTCGCGCCGGGCTCCGGCGGGTTCTGCACCGTCTGCCAGATGACCAGCCCGACCACCGGCAGCATCACCACCATCGCGACGCCGGTGAGGATTGCGACGTCGATGATGCGGGCCACGAGCCGGTCGCCGAAGTCGGCCAGCAGCCGCCCGTCGGGCGCGACGGGCGGCGGCGGTGGCGCCCAGTAGTGCGGCGGCGGGTACGCGGGCGGGTGGGCCGGCGGCGGGTAGGTCACCCGCACAGTGTCACAGATTGCCGCGCAGCTCCTGCTCCCGCTCGATCGCCTCAAACAGCGCCTTGAAGTTGCCCTTGCCGAAGCCGAGCGAGCCGTGCCGCTCGATCAGCTCGAAGAACACCGTGGGGCGGTCCTGGACGGGCTTGGTGAAGATCTGCAGCAGGTAGCCGTCCTCGTCCCGGTCGACGAGGATCCTGCGGGCCTTGAGCTCCTCGATCGGCGCCCGGACGGTGCCGATGCGGGCGCGCAGCTCCGGGTCGTCGTAGTACGAGTCGGGCGTGTCCAGGAACTCCACGCCGGCGGCGCGCATGGCGTCGACGCTGCGGATGATGTCGTTGGTGGCGACGGCGATGTGCTGGGGGCCGGGGCCGCCGTAGAACTCCAGGTACTCGTCGATCTGCGACTTGCGCTTCGACACGGCCGGCTCGTTGAGCGGGAACTTGACCTTGCGGGTGCCGTCCGCGACGACCTTGCTCATCAGCGCCGAGTAGTCGGTGGCGATGTCGTCGCCGATGAACTCGGCCATGTTCGTGAAGCCCATGACGCGGCGGTAGAACTCCACCCACTCGTCCATCTTGCCGAGCTCGACGTTGCCGACGACGTGGTCGACGGCCTGGAAGAAGCGCTTCGGCTGCACGCCCGCGGCGATGGCGGCGGAGCGGTCGACGATCGGCGCGCGCGCCACGAAGCCGGGCAGGAACGGCCCGGTGTAGCGGGAGCGGTCGACCAGGGTGTGCCGGGTGTCGCCGTAGGTGGCGATGGCGGCCAGCCGGACGGTGCCGTGGGCGTCGGTGACGTCGTGCGGCTCCTCCAGGCCTGCCGCGCCGGCGGCGATCGCGTGGGCCCAGGCGGCGTCGACGTCGGGCACGCTCAGCGCGATGTCGGAGACGCCGTCGCTGTGCGCGGCGACGTGCGCGGCGGCCGGGGCGCCCGCGTGCACCGCGCCGGTGATGACGAACCGGGCGGAGCCGCTGGTCAGCACGTACTCGGCGTGGTCGCGGTAGCCCTGCTCCGGCCCGCGGTAGGCGACGCAGGTCATGCCGAAGGCGGTCGAGTAGTAGTGCGCGGTCTGCCGGGCGTTGCCCACGAGGAAGCGCAGGTGGTCGACCCCGGACACCGGGAACGGGTCGCGGCCGGTCTGCGGGCGGGCGGGCAGCGTCTGGGTCATGTCGCCTCCTCGGGCTCTCGTTTCCCCGACCATCGCCCCACCGGTGGCCGGTGGGCAAGAGTGGCGGTTTCCGCTGGTCACTCTGCACATCTGGTACGGTCGAATCCGCCCATGGCTGTACAGGATGTCCAGCTGGACCACCTCGACGCCCGGCTCCTCGCGCTGCTCGCCGACGAGCCGCGCATCGGCGTGCTCGAACTGAGCCGCCGGCTCGGCGTGGCCCGCGGCACCGCCCAGGCCCGGCTCGACCGGCTCGCCGCCCGCGGCGTCGTGCGCGGCTTCGGGCCCGACGTGTCGCCCGCCGCCATCGGCTACGGCGTGATGTCGTTCGTGACGCTGGAGATCAGCCAGCGGTACGGCCACCGCGCCGTCACCGACCACCTCGCCGACATCCCCGAGGTGCTGGAGGCGCACACCATCACCGGCTCCGGCGACCTGCTCTGCCGCATCGTGGCCCGCTCCAACACCGACCTGCAGCGGGTCATCGACCAGATCGTCGGGTACGAGGGCATCGTGCGGGCGTCCACGATCATCGCGCTCGCCGAGCAGATCCCGTACCGGACGATGCCCCTGGTCAAAGCGGCCGCAAACGGGGCCAATGAGATCGACACGGGCGGATCGCGGTGATCGTCCCGGGCTGACCGGGCGCATACCGTGGCCGCGTGACCCGGCGACGGTACTACGTGATCCTCGTGCTGATCGCGGTGGTCACGCTCGCCCTCACCAACGTCTGGAACCCGTGGCCCGGCGTGTGGGCGTGGGTCGTGCGCAGCGAGCCGATCGCCCAGGGCGTCGCCGCGTGGGAGCAGCAGCTCGACGGGTCGCACAAGAGCGTCACCGTCGCCGGCGCCGCCGTGGTCGTCGAGTACCGCACCCGCACCGAGGCGTTCGGCACCCAGGCCGGGGCGCCGCTGTGGGAGAAGAACGCCGACTGGTCCGCGGTGGCCGGGCAGGGCGACAGCGCCGTCGTGGTCACCGGGGAGCTGCTCAGCAAAGGCTACGAGGTGCTCGACCCGCTCACCGGGGCCGTCCGGCGCACCGACACCGAGGCCAAGGCCGTCTGGACGTACGCCGACGCCATCCTCGACGTGCGCTGCCTGGAGGCCCGCGACTGCGAGCTGAGCGCGTGGGACCCGCGCGGCACCGCCCCGCTGTGGACGGTCAGCACGCCCGGCATGGGCTTCGTGCTGTTCGCCGACAACCCCGCCCTGCCCGGCACCAAACCGCTCACCGGCGACGCCGTCGACGGCGCCGCGGGCGGCCCCGGCCGGCTGCCCGGCGTCATCGGCTTCCCCGCCGACAACCGGCTGCACGTCGTCGACACCGCCGCCGGCCGCGTCGAGCAGGTCCTCGACCTCGACCGGCGCGACCGCCGGGTCACCGTCGCCGGCGGCCGGGTCCTCACCGTGACCGCCACCGCCGCCGACGGCACCTGCTACTTCGCCGTGTCCGCCGCCGACGCCCGCAGCGGCCGCGAGGTCTGGCAGGCCGACGGCCTCAACCTGCGCACCGCCGGCGACGGCGCCGGCTGCGAACAGCAGCACGACCCGGCCGGCGGCCAGGACGTCGTCCTCGGCGTCGACCCGACCGGCCGCGAGCAGCTCATCGACGCCCACGACGGCCGCCGCCTCTGGAAGGGCACCCCCGCGCACCGGGTCCTCGCCGTCGACGACCGGCGCGCCCTCATCCGCACCGGCCGGCGGCTGTCCGCCTGGGACTTCTCCCGCGGCCGCACCGCCTGGGAGCGCACCGTCCACGACAAGGCGCAGGCGGCCGTCACCCCGTACGCCGTCGTGGTCGTCGACCAGGGCCCCCGCCGCGTCGCCGCGCTGCGCACCTCGACCGGCGCGGTCCTCGCGGAGTTCCGCACCGGCGCCCGGGTGCTCGCCGTCGGACCGTCCGGGATGGTCGTCGGCGAGGGACGGCAGATGGCGTACCTGCCGTTCAATGGCATCTCAGCCGTGTCGTCATGACCGGACGGGGGAGTTTCGGCAGCGTCCGACCGCTGCCCTAGAGTTGCCGCTCATGAGCAGAGCCGCCGCCTTCTCGTACGCCCCGCTGCTGCCCACGGGCGAGGACCTCACCGAGTACCGCCTCGTCACCGACGAGGGCGTCGACGTCGTGAACGGGCCCGGCGGCCGCCGCTTCCTCACCGTCGAGTCCGCGGCGCTCACCCAGCTGACCGCCGAGGCGATGCACGACATCGCGCACTACCTGCGCCCCGCCCACCTCGCCCAGCTGCGCGCCATCATCGACGACCCGAAGGCGTCGCCCAACGACCGCTTCGTCGCCCTCGACCTGCTGCGCAACGCCAACATCGCGGCCGGCGGCGTGCTGCCCATGTGCCAGGACACCGGCACCGCCATCGTCATGGGCAAGCGCGGCCGGCACGTCCTCACCGACGGCCTCGACGAGCAGGCCATCGCGCACGGCGTCTACGAGGCGTACACGAAACTGAACCTGCGCTACTCGCAGCTGGCGCCGCTGACCATGTGGGACGAGCGCAACACCGGCTCCAACCTGCCGGCCCAGATCGAGCTGTACGCCGAGGACCCGGGCGGCCACCCCGACGCGTACAAGTTTCTGTTCATGGCCAAGGGCGGCGGCTCCGCCAACAAGTCCTACCTCTACCAGGAGACGAAGGCGCTGCTGAACCCGGCGCGCATGATGCAGTTCCTGGACGAGAAGCTGCGCCTCATCGGCACCTCCGCCTGCCCGCCGTACCACTTGGCCGTGGTCATCGGCGGCACCTCCGCCGAGCACGCGCTGAAGACCGCCAAACTGGCCAGCGCCAAGTACCTCGACACCCTGCCCACCCAGGGCTCGATGCTCGCCCACGGCTTCCGCGACGTGGAGCTGGAGGCCGCCGTCCTCGAACTGACCCGCGACTTCGGCATCGGCGCCCAGTTCGGCGGCCGCTACTTCTGCCACGACGTGCGCGTCATCCGCCTCCCGCGCCACGGCGCCTCCTGCCCGGTCGCCATCGCCGTCTCCTGCTCCGCCGACCGCCAGGCCGTCGCCAAGATCACCCCGTCGGGCGTCTGGCTGGAACGCCTGGAGACCGACCCGGCCCGCTTCCTGCCGGACGTCGGTGCCGACCGCCTGTCCGACGACGTCGTCAAGGTCGACCTGCGCCAGCCCATGTCCTCGATTCGCGCCCAGCTCTCGCAGCTGCCCGTGAAGACCCGGCTGTCGCTGACCGGGCCGCTGGTGGTCGCCCGCGACATCGCCCACGCCAAGATCGCCGAACGGCTCGACGCCGGCGAACCCATGCCCGCCTACCTGCGCGACCACGCCGTCTACTACGCCGGCCCGGCCAAGACCCCCGAGGGGTACGCCTCCGGCTCCTTCGGCCCCACCACGGCCGGCCGCATGGACGCGTACGTGGAGAAGTTCCAGGCCGCCGGCGGGTCGCTCGTCATGCTGGCCAAGGGCAACCGGTCCGCGCAGGTGACCCGGTCCTGCCAGACGTACGGCGGCTTCTACCTCGGCTCCATCGGCGGTCCCGCGGCGCGGCTCGCCCAGGACTGCATCCGGCACGTGGAGGTGCTGGAGTACCCGGAGCTGGGCATGGAGGCGGTGTGGAAGATCGAGGTGGAGGACTTCCCGGCGTTCATCGTGGTGGACGACAAGGGTGAGGACTTCTTCGCCGAGGTCACCAAGCCGACGCTGTCGATCGGGAGGCGCTGAGCTTTCCCGGGCTCGGTCCTGCGCGGCGGCCGCGCGTCGGGCGGCGGCTCGACGTCGGGTTGATCACCCAGGCCGGGCCCGCGGCCTGACTGCGGCCGCCGGTCCGGGGCGTGGTGACCTCGGCCTCGGCGCGCAGCCGGACTGCGACGGCCGGTCCGGGGCGGTCACCGGCTCGGGCCCGCGGCCGGGCCGCCGGCCGGGTCCGATCGGACTATCGCGGGTCAGCCGCAGATCGGGGCGAGCGGCTCGACCCAGGAGACCATCTCCTCCTGGAGAGTGCCGTTGATGCTCTCCACGCTCTTGATGTCGTTGTAGAACTTCGCGTCCTTGGCGGTCGCGGCGATGTTGTCCGCCGCCTCCTTGCCCGCCGCCACCAGCTCCGGGTCCTGCGCCTTGGCGGAACTCGACCGGATCTTCTTCGCGACCGTCTCCAGCTCCGTCTTCGCCTGCGCCTGCGCCTTCTTCGCCTCGGCGGTGGCCTTGGCCTCCTTGTTGGCGATCATCTTGCCGATCGCGGCGCCGAAGCCGTCCATGTCGGTCTCGATGACCTTCATGACGCCGGCGCACACCTTCTCCGTGTCGGCACTGAAGTCCGGCGCGGCCGACGCGGGCGCCGTGCTCGGCGCGGCCGAGGTGGCGTTGGCGGCGGGCGCGGCGGCGCCGTCGGGCTCGTCGGCGCTGCAGGCCGCGGTCATGAGCAGACCGCCGGCGACGACGGCGAGGAGAAGACGGCGCATCGGAGAAGATCCGTTCCTGTGGGGCGTACCGGGCAACTCCGGGGCACCCTACGGCGCGTTTCCGGGGACCGTCCACCTAGCGACGCAGCCCACCGGGTGGCGTACCCGGACAAAAGGGGGCGCCCGCCGACGGCCTCGACGTCCTCGCCCGGGCTTGCGGGAAGCAGCGGCGGCGCAGCTACGCCGGTGTCCGCCGCCGGGTGCGCCCCGGGCGGTCGACCGGCGGCCGGCGCGGATCATCTGCGCCCGTCGGGCGCGCGGGGCAGGATGGGATGCGTGACGACTGAGGAGAGCGGCTTCCGCATCGAGCGCGACACCATGGGTGAGGTCCGGGTCCCTGCTGATGCCCTGTGGCGGGCGCAGACGCAGCGGGCCGTCGAGAACTTCCCGATCTCCGGGCGGGGGATCGACCCCGCGCACATCCGGGCGCTGGCCCAGATCAAGGGCGCCGCCGCGCAGGTGAACGCCGAGCTGGGTGTGCTCGACGCCGACGTGGCGAAGGTGATCGCGACGGCGGCCGCGCACGTCGCCGGGGGCGGGTACGACGACCAGTTCCCGATCGACGTGTTCCAGACCGGGTCGGGCACCTCGTCGAACATGAACACCAACGAGGTCGTCGCGACGCTCGCCGCGCGCGAGCTGGGGCGGCCGGTGCACCCGAACGACCACGTGAACGCGTCGCAGTCCAGCAACGACGTGTTCCCGTCGTCCATCCACCTTGCCGCGTCGGAGGCCGTGGTCAACACGCTGTTGCCGGCGCTCGACCACCTCGCCGGGGCGCTCGAGGTGAAGGCCGCCGAGTGGGCGGAGGTCGTGAAGAGCGGCCGCACCCACCTCATGGACGCCACCCCGGTCACCCTCGGGCAGGAGTTCTCCGGGTACGCGGCGCAGATGCGCTACGGCGCCGACCGGCTGCTCGGGACGCTGCCGCGGCTGGCGGAGCTGCCGCTGGGCGGCACGGCGGTGGGGACGGGCGTGAACACGCCGCCCGGGTTCGCGCCGGCCGTCATCGAGCGGCTGCGGGAGATGACCGGGCTGCCGCTGACGGAGGCGCGCAACCACTTCGAGGCGCAGGGGGCACGGGACGCGCTCGTCGAGGCGTCCGGGCAGCTGCGCACCGTGGCCGTCGGGCTTTACAAGATCGTGAACGACATCCGCTGGATGGGTTCCGGGCCGCGCGCCGGCCTGCGCGAGCTGCGCCTGCCCGACCTGCAGCCCGGCTCGTCGATCATGCCGGGCAAGGTGAACCCCGTCGTGCCGGAGTCGGTGCGTCAGGTGTGCGCGCAGGTCATCGGCAACGACGCCGCCGTCGCGTTCGCCGGCACGCAGGGCGACTTCGAGCTGAACGTCATGCTGCCGGTGATGGCCCGCAACCTGCTCGAGTCGATCCGGCTGCTGGCCAACGCCAGCCGGATGCTCGCCGACCGGTGCGTCGCCGGGCTGGAGGCGGACGAGGAGGTGGCCCGCGGCTACGCGGAGGGCTCGCCGTCCATCGTCACGCCGCTGAACCGGCACATCGGCTACGACGAGGCCGCCGCGGTGGCCAAGCAGGCGCTCAAGGAGCACAAGACCATCCGCGAGGTCGTGATCGAGCGGGGGCACGTGGCGAACGGGACCCTCACCGAGGCGCAGCTCGACGAGGCGCTCGACGTGCTGCGGATGACCCGGCCGTGAGCGCGCGGTGACGACAGCGGGCCGACCGGCGCGGGGCGCGCGCCGGTGATCCGTGCCGTCGTCTTCGACGCCGACCACACGCTCGTCGACCTGCGCCCGGCCGTCGAGGCCGCCCAGGACGCCGTGCTGGCCGAGGCGCACGCCCGCGGTGCGACCGGTCTGTCCGCCGAGGAGATGCGCGCCGACTGGTACACCGCCTTCGCCGCAATGGCCGCCGAGCCGGTGCAGCGGATCCGCCGTGCCGCGCTGGCCGCCTCGCTGGACCGGCACGGGCTGGGCGCGCTCACCGACGAGATGCTGGAGCTGTTCTACGAGCGGCGCTTCGCGCACAGCCGCCCGTTCGACGGGGTGTTGCCCGTGCTCGCGGCGCTGCGCGAGCGGTACGTGCTCGGCTACGCGACCAACGGCAACAGCCTGGCCGGGCGGTGCGGGCTGGGCGGCGAGTTCGCGTTCGAGCTGTACGCGTTCGGCCCGGAGGACCTGCCGAAGAAGCCGGACCCGCGGTTCTTCGCGGGGGTGGCCGCGGCGGTGGGCGGGCCCCCGGCGTCGATCGTCTACGTCGGCGACCACATCCACCACGACGTGGCCGCTTCGCGGGCTGCCGGGATGCGGGCGGTGTGGTTCAACCCGCTCGGCCTCGCATCGCCGCCGGAGGTGACGCCCGACGCCCAGGTGCGGGACCTGGCCGAGCTGCCGGCGGTGGTCGAGGGTCTCGCGCGCTGAGCGCCACGGCGGCGCGGCCTCGCGGTGGTCGCGGCGCCGGCGAGCCGGTGGCCGCTCCGGACGGCTCGCCACCATGCTCCGACCCGCCGCGCTGCGCCGTCCCGCCGCCCTGCGCCGGCCCGGCGGCCCGGGCCGGCCTACCGCGCTGCGCCGTCCCGCCGGTCCGTGCCGGCCTACCGCGCTGCGCCGTCCCGCCGGTCCGTGCCGGCCCGCCGCCCGGCGCCGGCCCGCCGGCCCGCGCCGGGCCTCCGCGCGCAGCGCCGTCCACGACCGGCGGCGTCCACACCGGCGCTCGCACTGCCGGGGGCGGCGGCAGGAAAGGGTCGGCGCGGTCATCGCCGCCACCCCGCCGCCAGCAGGGCGGCGCGGACCTCGGCCAGCACGCCGGGGAACTCGGTGCGCACGCGCGCGGGCGCCATGTGCAGGACGACCCAGCCCGCCGCGGCGAGGCTGCTCACCCGGCGCTGATCGCCGGCCGGCCGGATGCCGTCGATCTCGACGGCGACGCGGTGCTCCGGCCAGCACAGGTGCGGCCGCAGCACCCGGCCCGACTCCAGCACCAGCGGCTGCCGCACCGCCGGGCGTGGCAGCCCGCCGAGGACCAGGCGCACGCGCAGCCGCGACTCCAGCGGCAGCTCGGCGGCGGCGTCGGCCAGCGCGAGCGCGGCCTGCGCGCGCCGGGAGCCCGGGCGGCCGTCCAGCCGGGTGGCCAGCTCGGTCAGGGCCGGCTCGGGCACCTGCCCGCTCGACAGCAGCGCGTCGATGATCGGCACCGCGACCACCGGCTTCAGCCACGCCCCGACGTCCCACGCCGTGCGGGCCGCCGTGGTGCGGGGCAGGCCGTCGCCCTCGTGCACGTCGGCCGGGCCGAGGTCGACGTGGTGGACGCGCAGGCGCTGCTGGGCGCCGGCCCGCTCGCCTGCCGGGGTGACGACGTGCACGTCGTCGCCGAACCCGGCCGCGTGGCCCACCCCGTGCAGGTAGGCCGCCGAGGGACCGGCCAGGACGGTGCCGGGCGGCAGCCGTGCCAGGGCGCCGCGGCAGGCCAGCGTGTGGTCGCGGTCGAGCCGGGCGTCGCCGTACACGTCGTGGCGCAGCCGCAGCCAGGCGTGGCTGCGCAGCTGGTGTTCGGTGAGGACGCCGCGGCGGACGGCCTCGGACCCGCGGAAGACGTGGAACGCGAGCCGGGCGGGGCGGTGGGGCTGCACGGGCATGGCTCACACCTTGGCCGCCCCCAGCCGCCCCGGCGGACCCTGTGGATAACTTTCGCGGGCCGCTCGCGCGCCTTTCCAGGAAACCGGTCCCTCCGCCGTTTTCGGGCGGCCCGCGGACGGAAACCCCCTGGGCCCGGCCGGTACCCTGGCTCCCGTGACTCTCCGCCTCTACGACACCGCGACCCGCTCGGTGCGGGACTTCGTCCCGCGTGTGCCCGGTCAGGCGGGGATCTACCTGTGTGGTCTCACCGTCCAGGGCACCCCGCACATCGGCCACCTGCGGTCCGGCGTCAACTACGACGTGCTGCGCCGCTGGCTCACGCACTCCGGCTTCGACGTCACCTTCGTGCGCAACGTGACGGACGTCGACGACAAGATCCTGGAGAAGGCCGACGAGCAGGGCCGCCCGTTCTGGGCGATCGCCTACGCGAACGAGCGCGTCCTCGCCGCCGACTACGCCAGCCTCAACGTGCTGCCGCCGACCTACGAGCCGCGCGCCACCGGCCACGTGCCCGACATGCACGAGCTGATCCAGATCCTCATCGACGCGGGCCACGCCTACGCGGCGCCCGACGGCTGCGGCGACGTGTGGTTCGACGTTATGTCCTACCCGGCGTACGGTGCGCTGTCCGGCCAGGACCCGGAGGACATGCGCCGCCCCGACAAGGACGACCCGGGCAAGCGCGACTACCGCGACTTCGCCCTGTGGAAGGGCGTCAAGTCGACCGAGCCCGCCGACGCCAGCTGGCCGTCGCCGTGGGGCCGGGGCCGGCCGGGCTGGCACATCGAGTGCTCCGCCATGTGCAAGCGCTACCTCGGCGACGAGTTCGACATCCACGGCGGCGGGCTCGACCTGACGTTCCCGCACCACGAGAACGAGATCGCCCAGTCCCGGGCGGCCGGGCTCGGGTTCGCCCGCTACTGGGTGCACCACGCGCTGCTCAACCTCGGCGAGGCCAAGATGAGCAAGTCGCTGGGCAACGTCATCGACGTCGCGGCCGTCGTCGCCATGGGCATCCGCCCGGTCGAGCTGCGCTACTACCTCGGCGCCCCGCACTACCGCTCGCGCATCGACTACTCCGACGACGCGCTGCGCGAGGCCGCCGTGGCCTACCGGCGTATCGAGGGGTTCGTGCAGCGCGCGGTCGAGCGGGTGGGTCCCGGTGAGCCGGGGGCGGTGCCGGACGCGTTCGCCGCCGCGATGGACGACGACCTCAACACCTCGGCGGGTCTCGCCGTCCTGCACGAGACCATGCGCGAGGGCAACACCGCGCTGGCCGCCGGCGACGACGAGGCCGTCCGCTCCGCGCTCGCCGCGGTCCGCTCCATGGCCGGCATCCTCGGCGTCGATCCGCTCGACGGCCCGTGGACCGCCGGGCAGAGCGGCGGCGACCTCAAATCGGTGGTCGACGCGCTCGTCGCGCTCGCCCTCGAACAACGCGCGCAAGCCCGCACGCGCAAGGACTGGGCGGCCGCCGACGCGGTCCGCGACCAGTTGAAGAACGCGGGCGTCCAGGTCGAGGACACCCCGGCGGGCCCGCGGTGGACGATAGGGGAGCAGCACTGATGCCGGGCAATTCGCAGAACCGAAGCAAGCGGGTCACCGCCAAGAAGGGCGCCACCGTCGGCTCGGGTGGCAAGAACCGCAGCTCGCTCAAGGGCAAGGGCAAGACGCTGCCCGCCGACGAGCGGCCGTGGCACAAGGGCTACTCGGGGACGGAGAAGCTGCCGTCGAAGACCGCCTGGAAGCAGGACAAGGAGCGCAAGGCCGCCGCCGCGGAGGGGCGCATCCCGAAGATCGGCAAGCCGGGCACCAAGGACACCACCTGGGGACGCGGCGGTCACGGCAAGCCGCAGCAGACCAGGACCGCCGCCGCCGCGCGTGGTGGTCGGTCGGGTCCGCGGGTCGCGCCGGGGCGCCGGTCGAACCCGGGCCGGGAGGCCTCCGAGCTGCTGGTCGGGCGCAACCCCGTCGTCGAGGCGCTGCGCGCCCTGGTGCCGGTGACCGCGATGTACGTGGCGCAGGGCATCGACATCGACGAGCGGGTCAACGAGGCGGTGCGCACCGCCGGCGACCGGGGCGTGCCGATCCTGGAGATCAGCCGGGCGGAACTCGACCGGATGACCGGCGGGGTGCTCCACCAGGGCATCGGCGTGCAGGTGCCGCCGTTCGCGTACGAGAACTTCGACGACCTGGTGGCCGCGGCGTCCGAGCAGGCCGCGCCGCTGCTCGTGGCCCTCGACGGGGTGACCGACCCGCGCAACCTGGGCGCGGTCATCCGGTCGGTGGCGGCGTTCGGCGCGCACGGGGTGTTCATGCCCGAGCGGCGCGCCGCCGGCATCACGGCCACCGCCTGGCGCACCAGCGCCGGCGCGGCCGCCCGGGTGCCCGTGTCGCAGGTGGTCAACCTGACGCGGGCGCTCAAGGCCTGCCAGGCCGCCGGGTTCGTGGTGGTCGGCCTCGACGCCGACGGCGACACCGACCTGTACGACCTGGAGGCCGCCGTCGGCCCGCTCGTCGTCGTGGTCGGCTCCGAGGGCCGTGGCCTGTCCCGGCTCGTCGGCGAGACGTGTGACCTGCGGGTCGGCATCCCGATGGCGTCGTCGGTGGAGTCGCTCAACGCGAGCGTGGCGGCCGCCGTCACGCTCGCCGAGGTCGCCCGCCGCCGCAGCGCCGGCTGAGCGCGGGCGGGGGCATGGCGGCCGGGTACGCGCTCGCCGTCGACCTGGGCACGTCGAACACGGTGGCGGTGCTGCGCGCGCCTGACGGGCGCACGCGGCCGGTGCTGTTCGACGGGCAGCCCGTGCTGCCGTCGGCGGTGTACCTCGACGCGGCCGGTGCGTACCACGTCGGCTGGGACGCGGCGCGGCTCGGCCAGGCCGATCCCGCCCGCCTCGAGCCCAACCCGAAGCGGCGCATCGACGAGCCGTCGATCCTGCTGGGCGAGCGCGAGACGTGGACGGCCGACCTGCTCGCCGCCGTCCTGCACGAGGTCGGGCGGGCCGCCGTCGCCGCCGCGGGCGGGCTGCCGCCGGCCGTGCTGACGTACCCGGCGAGCTGGGGCGCGAGCCGGCGCGACGTGCTGGTGCAGGCCGTCGCCCGGGCGGGCTGGCCGCCCGTCGGGCGCGGCACCACACTGGTGCCCGAGCCGGTCGCCGCGGCGCGGTACTTCGCTGACGTGCTGCGCCGGCCCGTGCCCGTCGGCGGTTCGCTCGCCGTGTTCGACTTCGGGGGCGGCACGCTCGACCTGGCCGTGGTGCGGAATGAGGGCGTCGGCGAGGACGGCCGCGGGCGGTTCGTCGTCGCCGGGGCCGGCGGCGTCGCCGAGCTGGGCGGTCTCGACCTCGACGCCGCCCTGGTCGAGCACCTCGGCGCGGGGATCCGGGCGAGCGATGCGGCGGCGTGGGCGGCCATCGAGGAACCGGCGACCACGGCGCAGCTGCGCGCGCGGCGCCGGTTCTGGGACGACGTGCGCGGGGCCAAGGAGATGCTGTCGCGGGCGGCGCTCGCGCCCGTCGCGGTGCCCGGCATCGACCAGGCCGCGCACCTGACCCGCGACGAGCTGGAGGCGGTGATCCGGCCGCTGCTCGCCCGCGGCGTCCGCGAGGCGGCGATCGTCATCGACCGGTGCGGGCTGCGGCCCGACCAGCTCGCCGGGCTGTTCCTGGTGGGCGGGTCGTCGCGGGTGCCGCTGGTGGCGCGGTTGCTGCACCACGAGCTGGGCATCGCGCCGACCGTGCTGGAACAGCCGGAACTGCCGGTCGCGGAGGGCGCCCTGCTGGAGCCCGCCCGGGCGGGCCGGGACGCGGACCTCGCCGGGCCGGTCGGCAGCGGACACGCGCCTGGCGGGGGCGCCGCCGGCAGCGGGCATGCGCCTGGCGGAGGCGCCGCCGGTAGTGGACATGCGCCTGGTGGAGGCGCCGCCAGCAACGGGCATGTGCCCGGCGGAGGTTCCGCCGGCAGCGGGCATGCGCCCGGCGCCGGATCGGCCGGGGACGGTGGGTGGGTGCCGGTCGGTAGTGCCCCCGCCCTGGTCGGGGCGGACGAGCCGCCCGGCGGGCCGGTGCCGGAGTTCACCCCGACCGTGCCCGACGTGGTGCCGTCGCCGGACGGGGCGGCGGCCGCGGGTCCGCGCGGGCCGGTGTACGGGGGCGGTGGGTCGGCGCCGCAGCAGACGCGGCCGCTGCCGGACGGTCATGAGGCGGCGCCGCTCGCGGCGGTGGGGAACCCGGCTCCGGCGGGTCCCGCTGCGCACTTTCCCGGGGTCCGCGAGGCGCCGGCCGGGACGGCGGCGCAGCGTGCGCCGTCCGGGCCGGGATCGACCGCCGGACCTGCTGCCTGGGCGCCGGGATCGCCCGCGGGGCCTGCTGGCTGGGCGTCGGGACCGCCCGCCGGTTCTCCTGCCTGGGCGCCGGGGTCGCCGGCAGGTGACGGTGGGGGTGGCTGGAGCGGCGGGGGCGGGGCTGTGCGCGTACCCCCGACGCCGGAGGCGCCCGCGGCCCGGCGGCGGAATCCGTTGATCTGGGTCGCGGCGGCCGTTGCCGTGGTCGTGGTCGTCGGGGCCGGCGCGGTGGTCGCCTGGTGGTGGAACCGGGGGCCGGCGGCGATCGACTTCCGGTCCTTCACCGGGGCGACGACGGTGGCCGCGCCCGGCATGACCGCCACCGGGTGGGTGGACACGGCGGTGGTGGGCGACCGGGCGTACCTGGCGTTCGCGAAGGAGGACACCTCGCTCGAGGTGGTCGCGGTCGAGGTGGACGGCGGCAAGGAGTTGTGGCGCAGCACCGCGGCCGGGACGGCCGAGCGGTGGCAGGGGATCGCCGCGGTGGGCGACGGCGTGGCCGTGTTCACCGAGGAGGACCCGGGCACGGACGTGCGCACGATGACCGTGATCCGGGGCGCGGACGCGTCGTGGCGGCGGCAGTTGCTGGCGGACGACCTGGTGTATCTGTTCGAGTCGACGGTCGTGGTGTCGCAGCCGGGGGAGGCGCGGATCATCGGGCTCGAGCCGCGCAGCGGTGAGCACCGGTGGGAGCTGCCCAACAAGCTCGACCAGCCGACGAACAACGCGCACGCGACCGTGGTCGTGGCGACCGTGCCCGACGACCATGCGGGGGCGGCGGACGTGGCGGGGCGGTCGTTCGCGGCGTACCGGGGCGCGGACGCCCGGATCGTGGCGATCGGGGCGGACCGGTCGGCGCGGGTGATCGACGTGCAGAGCGGCGACGTCGTGAAGGAGCGCGCGGACGTCGCCGACGCCAACGACCTGATGCTCGCCCACAACGGGCGGCTGATCATCGGGGCGAACGACGACGGGTACCGGCTCAGCTCCTACGACCTGGCGACGATGGGCGAGCCGGTCAGCGTGTACACGCAGACCGGGCGGGGCTGGGACGCGGAGAAGCTGACGCCGTGCGGGCCCGACCGGGTGTGCCTGATCGAGAAGGACGGCTACGACCAGGACACCGCCGCGGTGGTGGCCGTCGACCTGAAGAAGCCGGGACGGGTGTGGGACGCGCCCGCCGCCGGCGCGGACCGGCTGGTTCCCGTCGGGGACGCCGTGCTGGCCGTGCAGACGAACAACCCGCCGACGGCGGTGCTCGCCGACGGCGACGGGCGGCGCACGCTGACCGGGGTGCCGGCGCGGGTGGACGGGGCGAACCTGCTGCTGTTCGCGGACACGCCGTCGGACTACGTCAGCGACGTGCCGGTGGCCGGGGTGTCGCTGGGCGCGGACGAGCCGGTGCAGCTGGGGCCGCTCGCGGGGATGCGGGCGGGGCGGTGCTCGTGGGACAGCGCGGTCATCGCGTGCGCCGGCAAGGACGGCTTCGTGCTGCAACGCTTCGCGGACTGACCGCCGCCAGGGCCGGGGCGCCGGCGGGCACCGGATGGGGCGCGGGCCGCGCCCGACGCGAGGGCCGCGCGGAACGCGGAACGGGGCGGCTCCCCGAAGGGAACCGCCCCGCCCGTGCGGTGCTGTGGATCAGATGCGGTTGCCGTTGGTGGCGTGGAACGCGTGCACGTGGTTCGGCTGCGGCTTGATGAACACGGTCTCGCCCATGCTCGGCATGCCGCGACGGTCCGTGCGGACCACGAAGCGCTCCGAGCCGCCGTCGAGGGCCGCGTGGCCGTAGACGTTGGCGTCCGAACCGAGGTCCTCGACCAGGTCGACGACGATCGGCAGGCCACCCTCGTGCGGGCCGACCAGGTCGGTCGCCTCGGGGCGGAAGCCGATGGTGACCTTGCCGCCGCCGCTGGACGCCGCGGCGATCTGCTCGCGCTGCATCGGCAGGATCATCTGGGCGAAGCTCGCGCCCTGCTCGCTCAGCGGCACCGTCTTGATGTTCATGGCCGGCGAACCGATGAAGCCGGCGACGAACACGTTCTGCGGGGTGTCGTACAGGGCGCGCGGGGTGTCGCACTGCTGCAGCACACCGTCGAGCATGACGGCGACCCGGTGGCCCATCGTCATGGCCTCGACCTGGTCGTGCGTGACGTAGACGGTGGTGATACCGAGCTTCGCCTGCAGGGTGGCGATCTGCGAACGGGTCTGGACGCGCAGCTTGGCGTCGAGGTTCGACAGCGGCTCGTCCATGAGGAAGACCTGCGGCTCACGCACGATGGCGCGACCCATGGCGACGCGCTGGCGCTGGCCGCCGGACAGGGCCTTCGGCTTGCGCGACAGGTACTCGTCGAGCTGCAGCAGCTGCGCGGCCTCCTTGACGCGGCGGTCGATCTCCGCCTTCGAGGTCTTGCGCAGCTTCAGGGCGAACGCCATGTTCTCGTACACGGTCATGTGCGGGTACAGGGCGTAGTTCTGGAAGACCATCGCGATGTCGCGCGACTTCGGCGGCAGGTGCGTCACGTCGCGCTGGTCGATGAGGATCTGACCGCGGTCGACGTCCTCGAGGCCGGCGAGCATGCGCAGGCTGGTCGACTTGCCGCAACCCGACGGGCCGACGAGGACGAGGAACTCGCCGTCGCCGATCTGCAGGTCGAGCTCGTTGACGGCCGGACGCTCCTGGCCGGCGTAGATGCGCGTGGCCTTGTTGTAGCTCACGGTTGCCATGGGGTGCTTCCTTTCACCGGCAGGAACGTGCCGGACGATCCGTGTGAAGGAGCGGCCGGCGTATCAAGCCACCGGCCCTCAGGTTGGGTGGCGCGCGCGGACGCACGTCACCCGTGTTCGCTCACCGTAAGGCCACCGGCCTGACCTGCCAAGAGCAGCAGCCGTTTATGGGACAGCAGCGAACCAGGCGCGTAATCGGGGGCGGGGGCGCTTCGGGCTATGCTGATGCGCGCGCCCCTGTAGCTCAGTTGGCCAGAGCACTCGCCTTGTAAGCGAGATGTCGTCGGTTCGATTCCGACCGGGGGCTCTTAACCCCTGCCAGACCTCTGCCGGCACGAACGCGGGCGTCAGCCCGATGCCCCTCCGTCTGAGGTTGTCGTCTCAGTCCGGCTGTCCGGACGTCTCGTCAGGCGTCTCGAGGACGCCTTCGACCTGATCGGCGGTGCACGCGAAGAGGTCGGCGACGAAGCGGTGGTAGTGGATCATAAAGTACATCTCGACCAGACCATGATCTCCGTGACGGCGCTGGATGCAACCCGGAGAGCCGGTTACGCGGTCGCGGCGGTGTGTCGGGGCGTCGGGGCGTCGGGGTGTCGGGCAAGCGGGTGGCTCGAAGGCCCGCCGCTGACAGCAGGGGCTCCACGCGGTGATCGGAGCCTCGGTCAATCGGCTTGACCCTGGGGCTGAACGCCACCCGGCCGTCGTCCGTTCCTCTTCCTGCAGCGTTCGGTGCTTGCGTAAGGCCGTCACAAGGGAACCCGGGTGCCCATGCCAGCCTGCCGGCACCCGACTGTCCGTTAACTTCGATCAGGCCGCCGCCGTGCCGCTCGTGGCACTTGATCGCGTGCTGCGCGCAATCCAGGAACGCGCGGCGCGGGGCATTCGCTGTTCCTTGCGGCGCGTGGGACGACACGGTTGTTTGTGGTAACCCTCACCGCAGCACGCGGGTTCATATAGCTAGGTGTAGCTTCTCACGTCGTTCGGGCGCCTCACGCCTTCATCAAGCACGACCAATTCCGCTAGGGCTCAGCGTTCCACCTTTCCGTAGCCCTTGATGCCAAAGCCAGGCGCAAATTGCACCTCGTCCGCCGAATGGCCGATCTTGAGCTACGACCCTCCTCGCGGTGAAGGACTCATTGTCGTGACCGCCGAGCCGTGAGGCGTCACCTTCGTTTGCGGTAAGCATATCCCCGGCCGGCGGTGCCGGGTACGTGCTCGATTTCGCCAGCCGTTATGAGCTGCGTGAAAGTCTTCTGCATCTTGCTTTCAGAGTTGATGCCGGTGAGCTTACGAGCTTCTTCGTTCCTGATCCGCTCATTTTCCTTGAGGAACATCACCACCTGTTGGGCTGGCGAGGCAAGGCTCTCGTGGCGAATGGCCACCAATACTGAGTTCTCGCGCTCGGCAACCAGGGGATTCCTAAGATTGAGCTTCTTCATGAATTCGAAGGCGGTGTCGAGCCCTTCGCCTACATCCTTGTTCGGCGGATTGGGGAAGCGGTTCAGGTGGCGCACTAGGTTGGGATTGCGGCTCAATCGTTCCGTGAGAATATTGTCTGGCCTAATGTGCCCGGGCAGCTTGCCGGGACTCTCAACCTCGACCCGACTCTCGAAGATCCGGATGTGTACATCATCCGTGATGCTGTAGTCGCGATGCAGGACCGCGTTGGTAATGATCTCGTGGAGCGTCTCGGTAGGGTAACGAACCGTCCTCAGCCCTTCCGCATCGAGAAATGCCGCCTCGGAGATCAACTCCACAGTCTTCTCCACTGCAGCGTAGATTTGATTGTAAAGGTTTCCTTCGATTGTCAGTGGAATGTTCACAAGGCGATCGCGGGATGTTTCGTCAGAGCTGTAACGGTAGATCTTGATGCCGCAGCGCTTGGGTAGGATGGCTTGAGGAAGGTCTGCGAAAAGGAGGGTCGCCGCGACGGTGGGGCGTTCGCCGTGTACTAAATACTGCCCTCGGAGATAGATGTCCGGTTCGGCTGTTGGGACAGCTTCCAGGAGATATTCAATAATGGCAAGAGAATTCGTAACCGTGTCGACGGGGATGGACAGCGTCTCATCTTCGAAGGATTCCATGCCCTTGTGGCGGCGAAGTGCCGTAATTCCTTCGGGTGTACTGACGGGCTTATTTGCTGCGCCGAGGCGCTTGTAGATCTTACTCTCGCTCGACGTGCGTACGAATCGCGACTTCCTCGCATTGATGTGCAAGACGAGCCCGGGATAGGCCTGGGATTCGCTTCGCGGATGTTCGACTTGCAGGAACTCGCCGTCTAGATCTTCCCCGAAGGGGGAAACGGACTCGAAAGCTTCGAGGTGCCCGTTGGCGTCTTCGACCTTGGTGAACCCACGCCAAGCGAAGGCGCCGGCGGCCTTATCCTCTGCAATCCCAACATACAGATCTCCGCCGTCCGCATTGACGAATGCGCAAAGGGAGCGCGTCAATTTGCCAGGCGCTATCTCGCGTGCCTTGAAGTCAAGGAAGTGGCCCTCTTGCTTCTGCAGCAATTTTTGAGCGACCTCAGGTGATATGCGAACTACGTCCACCTTGCCCCCTTCGTGACATCGAGTATCACCTTAAGTGATTGATCGCTCACTCCGCCATAGGTGGCAAGATGAGTGAGTGGCACGAGGTAGGCGCCGGCTAGCGGCAATGAGGAGTTGAGGGGGCGGGATTGTGACGTCGTCTCAGCTGCCGTCTTATTGATTTCTTCCAGGTGATGGCCGCCGGCGTTTGCGATCATGCTCGAGGTCACCCGAGGTCGCCGATAGGCGTCGGCCGACGCCACTCAACGGATCTTGTAGGTGAGACATCACTGGTTGGATTCACGGCGGGCTTGATCGCAGTGACCATCCCGGGAGGCCCGTTGCGGTCGTCCTGCATGATCAGGTCATGGCATTCACAGCGGACACGGCGCCCGTCAAGGTCACGGGCCGGCGGGTGGTGGCGACCCTCGTCGACGGCATCGTCTTCGGGCTGGTGGCGTCGCTGTTCGGTCTCGACGGCGAGTCCGGCTTCGAGATGACGACGCTGTCCGCGGCGAACCTGTGGATGCTCGGCGGGATCGTCGCGTACTACGTGGTGCTGGAGGGCTTCACCGGCCGCACCGTCGGCAAGCTCGTGACCGGCATCCGGGTGGTGGACGCCGAGACCGGCGGGCGGCCCGGGCTGCTGTCGGGCATCGCGCGCACGGCGCTGCGCATCGTCGACGGCCTGCTCGGCTACCTGGTGGCGCTGATCATCGTGGTGAACTCGGACCGGCGCCGGCGGCTGGGCGACATGGCCGCCAAGACGCTCGTGGTGCGCGCCTGACGGACCCAGCCGGTCGGCGTACCCGGCAGGCGGGGTTTCCGGGCGAATCGGCCCGGTGGCCGGTGGGTGTTCCTAGCGTCGGGCTGCACACGTTCGCAGTCCGACCACGGGGGTCCCCTTGAGTATCGTTCGCCGCGTGACGGCCGGAGCTGTCGCCGTCGCCGCCCTGTTGCTGCCCGCCGCGCCCGCCCGCGCCGCCGTGACCGACTGGGCGCAGCCCGGGTTCGACGCCACGAACTCCGCGTACAACCCGGGTGAGTCGGTGATCAACGGCGGGTCCGTCGGCACGCTCAAGGCGCGCTGGTCGGTGACGCCGCGGCGCGGGGACGAGGGGTGCACGTGGCTGCGGCCGCCGGTGGTGGCCGGTGGGCGCGCGTTCGTGGGGGTCGGCAACGGGGTCGGGGCGTTCGACGTGGCGAGCGGCAAGCGGGTGTGGCGCGACGTCGACGCGTTCGAGGGGTACGTGTCGCCGCAGCTGGCGGTCGCCGGGGGCACGCTGGTCGCGGCCGGGTACGACTGCTACTCCAACAGTGACCCGGACACGCGGATCGTGGCGTTCGACGCCGCCACCGGGGCGCAGCGGTGGGCCGGGTGGGTGGACACGCCGGCGGACACCGTGCTGGTGGCCGGCGGGGTCGTGGTGATCTCGGGGGAGAGTGCGAGCGACGCCCCGACGGTGACCGGGTTCCGGGTGTCGGACGGCAAGCGGCTGTGGTCGCACGTCGACGCGGAGCTGCCGGCCCCGGTGGCCGCGGGCGGGCGGGTGCTGCTGACGAACGTGGTGACGGGCGCCAGTTACGGCGTGAACGTGGTGTCGGGGGCGCCGGCGTGGAAGTCGGCGAGCACGTTCCGGGTGCGGGCGGCGAACCCGGCCGGTGACCGGTTCTACGCGACGACGCCGGACGGCGCGCTGGTGGCGGTGCGGGTCGGCAACGGGTCCCGGGCGTGGACGCGGTCGGCGGCGTGGGGGGTGGTCACCACGGACGGGCGGCGGTTGTTCGTGGCGCGGGACCGGTGGCTGGCGGCGTACGGCGCGACCGACGGCAAGCGGCAGTGGCTGAAGGACCTGCGCGGGTACGTGGGCCGGCCGGTGCGCGCCGGCGGCATCCTGTACGCCACCGTCGAGGGCCGCGACCTGGCGGTGCTGAGCCCGGTGACGGGCAGGGCGGGCGTGGTGAACCCGGCGTGGCGCACGGCGCGGGAGTTCCCGGTGCCGGCGGGCGGGCGGATGTACACGACGGACGGTGTCACGCTGCGCACGTACACGCCCTGAGGTTGGATCGTCGGGAAGGGTCCTCCGATGAAGGGACTGTGCCCCGTGGCCGAGCTCGCCGTCTCCCGTTTCCTCGCCGCCCCGCGCCCCGCGGTGTGGCGGGCGCTTACCGATCCGGACCTGCTGGCCGCGTGGTTCGGGCCGGTGGGGTTCTCGGTGCCGCGGGACACCGTCGACGTGGACGTGCGGGTGGGCGGCCACCAGCGGCTGGTGATGGTGAGCGACGACGACCCGTCGGTCACCTCGCCGGTGGACGCCACGTTCACCGAGGTCGTTCCGGGTGAGGTGCTGGCGGGCGAGGAGACGCTGCCGGGCGGGGCGGTGATGACGCTGCGCCAGGAGCTGGCGGACGAGGGCGACGGCACCCGGCTGACGCTGCGGCAGGGGCCCTTCGCCGACGAGCTGGTGGGCCCGGCGACGGCGGGCTGGGAGAGCGCCTGGACCCGGCTGGACGGGCTGCTGGCGGACGGTCAGCGGGCGTCGTAGGCGTCGCGGGCGGCCAGGACGTCACCCATGTGCGTGTACGCCCAGTTCTCCAGGGCGGCGACCAGGCCGAGCAGGCTGCGGCCGAGTCCGGTCAGCTCGTAGTCGACGCGCGGCGGCACGGTGGCGTGCACGGTGCGGGTGACGAGGCCGTCGCGTTCGAGGGCGCGCAGCGTCTGGGTCAGCATCTTCTGGCTGACGCCCTCGATGGTGGCCGCGATCTCGCCGTAGCGGCGCGGGCCGCCGCGCAGGACCGCGACCACGAGGACGCTCCACCGGTCGCCGATGCGGTCGAGGACCTGCCGGCTGGGGCAGTTCTTGGCGTACATGTTGCCGTCCACCTGCTTACTCTCCCTCAGGTACGTACCCCACTTCAAGGTGCCTGCTCTCCACCGGGAAGTGACCGGCGGCCCGGGCGGTTGGGCTGAAGCGTCCGACCACACCGTGAAGGAGAAACGCCATGTCGATCGTCGTCACCGGCGCCACCGGCCACCTGGGCCGCCTCATCGTCGAGTCCCTGCTGAGCCGGGGGGTGCCCGCGGAGGCCGTCGTGGCCCTGGGCCGGGACGTCGCCAAGATCGCGGACCTGGACGAGCGGGGTGTCGACGTCCGGCACGCCGACTACGGCGACCTGGAGGGCCTGACGGCCGCGTTCAAGGGCGCCGACGTGCTGATGTTCGTGTCGGGCAGCGAGGCCGGGCAGCGCCTGCCGCAGCACCGCAACGTCGTGGACGCCGCGAAGGCCGCCGGCGTGGGCCGCGTCGTCTACACCAGCGCCCCGAAGGCCGACACGAGCAGCCTCATCCTGGCCGCGGAGCACCGCGCCACGGAGCAGATGATCGCCGAGTCGGGCCTGCCGTACACCGTCCTGCGCAACGGCTGGTACCTGGAGAACTACACCGGCCAGCTGCCCACGTACCTGGAGCACGGTGTCGCCGGCGCGGCCGGCGACGGCCGCATCTCGGCCGCCACCCGCGCGGACCTGGCCGAGGCCGCCGCCGCGGTGCTCGTCGGCGGCGGGCACGAGAGCCGGGTGTACGAGCTGGGCGGCGAGCCGTTCACGCTGAGCGAGCTGGCCGCCGCGGTGTCGGCCGCCACCGGCCGGCAGGTCGCCTACACCGACCTGTCCGAGCAGGCGTACACCCAGGTCCTGGTCGGCGCCGGCCTGCCCGAGCCGTACGCGGCGGTGCTCGCCGACGCGGACCGCGGCGCCCGGCAGGGCGACCTGTACGTCGACCGCGCCGACCTGGAGCGCCTGCTCGGCCGGCCGGCCACCCCGCTGGCCGAGGCGATCCGCGCGGCGCTCTGAGCCGCGGACGGGGCAGCGCGCGGCGGGCCCGGCCCGCTAGCGTGCTGCCCCGTGAGTTACGACCTCCCCCCGCGGTACCGGCTCGGCGTGCGCACGCCGATGCGGGTCGCCACCCTGCTGCACGTGTGCGGCGCGCTGGGCCTGTGCGGCGCCGCGTTCCTCGCGTTCGCCACGCTCTCCGGCGTCGACTGGGCCGACCACCTCACGGTCGAGGTGACCCTGGCGTGGCTGGCGTTCGCGGTCAGCATGCTGCTGTTCGGGCTGGGCGCGCTGCTGCAGTGGTGCGCGTCGTACTACGAGGCGACCGCGGAGGCGCGGCGGCTGACCGGGTGATCATGGGCGGTCGCGCAGGGTGCATGGTCAATTAGCAGATCCTTTTGTTATCGGCGCCGACCGGGCCGCAGAGCGCTCCCGCTGGTAGAACCGGCTGGCAGTGCCCCGCCGCCGGAAGGTTCCGTACATGCCCCGCAAGCGCACCGCCGCCCTGCTCGCCGCCCTCGGCGTCGGCGTCGCCACCGCCATCGCCGTGCCGATGCTCGGCACGGCCGGCGCCGCGACGTTCGACCAGAGCTGGATCGACGACTTCTCCGGCCCGGCCGGGTCGCGCGCCGACAGCTCGAAGTGGGTCTACGACCTCGGCTACGGCAACCACCTGTGGGGCAACAACGAGTACCAGACCTACACCGACAGCACCGCCAACGTGCGGCAGGACGGCAACGGCAACCTGGTCATCACCGCCCGCAAGGAGGCCGACGGCAAGTACACGTCGGGCCGCCTGAAGACCAAGGGCAAGTTCAGCCAGAAGTACGGCCGGTTCGAGGCGCGCATCAAGATCCCGCGCGGGCCGGGCCTGCTGCCCGCGTTCTGGGCGATGGGCGACACCGGCTCGTGGCCGAACAACGGCGAGATCGACATCATGGAGAACGTCGGGGCGCACCCCCGCACGGTCTACGGCACCATCCACGGCCCCGGCTACTCCGGCGGCGGCGACACCACCGGCCGCGGCGGCGAGCACACGCTGGGCGTCGAGCTGGCGGCGGACTTCCACACCTACGCCATCGAGTGGACGCCGGACCGGATCGTCTGGTCGGTCGACGGCCACGCCTACAAGACCACCACCCCGGCGAACATCCCGGCCGGCACCCGCTGGGTCTTCAACGACCAGCCGTTCTACCTGCTGCTCAACGTGGCGGTCGGCGGCGACTGGCCGGGCGCCCCGGTCGACAGCGTGCTGCCCGAGGAGATGGTGATCGACTACGTGAAGGTGTCGGCGTACAACCCGAACGGGACGACGCCGCCGGCCACGACGGCGCCCACCACCGCGCCCACCACCGCGCCCGCCACGAAGCCGCCCGCCACCACCCGGCCCGTCACCACGCCGCCGGTCACCACGCCGCCCGTGGTCGTCGACCCGCCCGCCGCGGCCGACGCCTGGCGGTCCTTCACCGCGTACGCCACCGGCCAGGTCGTGACCTACGAGGGCCGCCGGTACGTGTGCCGGCAGGCGCACACCTCGCTGCCCGGCTGGGAGCCCGCGAACGTGCTCTCGCTCTGGCTGCCCGCGACCTAGGCGGGAGCAGCCGGCACGCAGGTCGGCGCCCGGTCCGAGGCCGGCCAGTGGTACGGCAGGTCGTCGGGGATCTCGTCGCCGAACAGCGGGCGGTAGTACGCCGGGTCCTTGCGCAGCAGCGCCGAGCGGTGGCTGACGTGCAGCGCCTCGTCGCCCAGCCACGGCGGCAGGTCGCCCGCGGCCGCCAGCTCGTCCTGGGTGCGCACGGCCCGCAGCCCGCAGTGCGCGGCCAGGTCGGCGGTGAGCGTGGTAGCGCACGTGTCGGCCCGGCCGGTCGCGCGCCACACGGTGCACATGTCGAGGCCGTAGCGGACCAGCGCCTCCTCGTACCCGTGCCACATCTTCACGGCCGGGTGGTGCCGCCAGCCGTACGTGGGCAGGGTCAGCCCGCGCAGCACCTGGATCGTCTCGACCCGCTGCTTGCCGAGGCGCTTGGCGTCGAGTGCCGCGGCGCTGGCGGTGAAGCCGGGATACGGCAGGAACGTCTGCACGTCCCTGCCGTACCCACTGCGGTCAGCGGTACTCGGTGTCCTCGCCGGCGACCGGGCGGCCGTCCGAGAACGCGCGCCCGGACGGGGCCTCGGGGGCCACGTGCCGGCCGCCCGAGGGCATGCCGGAGGTGTCGGCGGGCAGGGTGGTGACCGGCCGGGCGGCCGGCGCCGCCGGGGCGGCCGGCGCGGCGCCGCCGAGCAGCGGCAGGCTGCCGAGCAGGCCGGGGGCGCCGAACAGCTCGGGCTGCCGGGCGGCCATCGCGTCGCCGATGAGGGCGGGCACCTGGTCGGCCGGCGCGACGCCGCCGCCGGAGAGCAGGTCGCCGGTGGGCAGCAGGCCGCCGCCGAGCAGACCGGTCAGGTCGCCGAGCACCGGGACGCCGCCGCCGGTGGCGGGTGCCAGCGGCGAGACGACCGACGCGGCCGGGCCGGCGGGCAGCCGGCCCGCGAGCCCGGCGGGATCGACGGCGTCGGTGGCGGCGCGGCCCGCGGGGGCGTCGCCGGCCACGTTGCCGCGGGTCTCCATGGTGGGCGGCGGCACCAGGTACGGGCCGTCCACGACGCCGGGGACGACGTCGTCGCCGGGCATGAGGCCGTTCGCCGGGTTGCCGCCGAGGGAGCCGGTCAGGCCGTCGGTGGGGCCGAGCAGCCCGCCGAGGACGCCGGTCAGGGGCTGCGGCTGCGCCGGGGCGCCCGGGTCGGCCTGCGCCGCCGCGCCGCTCAGCAGCAGGAACCCGCCGGCCACGCCGACCGTGCCCATCGTCCGGTACCACCACTTGTTCATCGGAGAGCCTTCCTGGTGTCGGTCGTGACCGCTCGCCCGGCTCAACGAGCCAGGCTCATCGGGCGTTTCGGGGCAAGATCACCGGGGCCACGGTCCGTGCCCGCGCTGACTACGATCCGGGCATGACGGTCGACCCCTGGCGTGACCGCGCCCGCCGGGCCCTGGCCACCCGGCTGCGCGAGAACCTGCCCACGGACAGCCGGCCGCACTACGTGATCTGCGGCAGCGACCCGCTGATCTACACCATCGCGGAGGAGCTGGCGGGGCACCGGGTACGCGTCACGGCGGTGGTGCCGCCGCGGATGCGGGCCGACGTGCCCGACCTGGCGGCGCTGCGCGGGGTGCGGGTGCTGCGCGCCGAACGGCTCGACGAGCGCACGTTCAAGGCGGCCGGGCTGGAGGGCGCCCACGCGCTGGCCCTGGTCAACCCCGACGACGTGGGCAACATCCACGCGGCGCTGTGCGCCCAGGAGGTCGAGTCGGGCCTGCGGCTGGTCATGCGGATGTTCAACCCGAGCCTCGGCAACGGCGTGAAGCAGCTGTTCGCCGACTGCACCGTGCTGTCGGACGCGGCCATGGCGGCGCCCGCGTTCGTCGCCGCGTCGCTGGGCGAGCTGACGCCGACGTACTTCCGGCACGCCGGGCGCACGCTGACCCTGGTGCGCCGCTCGGAGGCGCGGCCGGAGCACGTCGTCTGCGTGCTGGACGCGGGCGAGCGGGGCGTCCTGCCGCCCGACGGCACCCCCGCCGCCCCCACCGACCTGGTGCTGGCGGAGGCGGCCGGGCGGACCCCCGGCATGGACGTGGCGGCCCGGCGGATCGTGCGGCACCGGCGGCGCCGCAAGCCGCTGCTGGCCCTCGGGTCGGCGCTGCGGGCCGCGCTGAACCGCAAGCTGGGCGTCGCGGTGCTGGTCACGCTCGTGGTGACGCTCGTGTCCGGCACGATCCTCGCCCAGGCCGACCCGGTCGACGGCTTCTGGGAGTCGATCTACGTCACGCTGCTGACCGCGGTGGGCTCGTCCGACGTCGAGATGGAGCGCAACCACCTCGCGCAGGCGTCGCAGCTGGCGCTGACCATCTCCGGGCTGGCGCTGCTGCCGCTGATCACCGCCGCCGTCGTCGAGGGCGTGGTCAACGCGCGGCTGGCGCTGGCCAGCGGCCGGGTGCGCACCCCGCGCGAGGACCACGTGGTGGTGGTCGGCCTGGGCAACGTCGGCACCCGGGTCATCCGGCAGCTCACCGACCTGGGCATCGAGGTCGTCGCCATCGACCGCAAGGCGCAGCCGCTCGGCGCGAAGACGGCCGAGGAGCTGGGCGTGCCGCTGATCGTCGGCGACGCCGCGCTGCAGGAGACGCTGCGCTCGGCGTCGGTCGACACCTGCCAGGCGCTGGTGGTCGTGTCCACCGACGACGTGACGAACCTGCAGGCCGCCCTGAACGCCCGGGCGGTGCGCGAGGACCTGCGGGTGGTGCTGCGGCTGTTCGACGGCGACTTCGCGCTGCGCGTGCAGAGGGCGTTCAACCTGGGGGTGTCGCGCAGCGTGTCGTACCTGGCGGCGCCCGCGTTCGCGGCCGCGCTGCTGGACCGGCACATGATCGCCACGATCCCGGTCGACCGGCACGCGCTGCTGGTCACCGAGGTCACCGTGCAGGACGGCGCCCCGCTGGCCGGGCGGCCGCTGCGCGCGGCGGGCGAGCCGGGCCGGGTGCGGGTGCTCGGCCTCACCCCGCACGGCAGCACGACGATGAGCTGGCTGCCGAACCCCGCGCACGTGCTGCGCCCCGGCGACCGGCTGGCGGTGGTGGCCCGCCGGGTCGGCCTGCGGACGCTGGCCGAGCGCGCCGCCACCCCGCCGCCGCCCGTCGACGGGTCCCCGGCGGCCTGAAACTTTCCTGCAACCCGCGCTCAACCCCGTCGCGACCGTGCCGAACTACCCGATGAGAGGCCCGTGGGACAGCAGGGGGACGCAGTGGGACTGTTCGGGAACCGGTCCGAGAGCCAGGCGACCGCGCCGCTCGAGGTCCCGCGCGACGTAGAGGGCCTGGAGCAGCTCGTCCTCGACCTGTCGGCGGCCACCGACGAGGCGAGCACCTGGCGGATCCGCGTCGACAGCGCGGTGAAGTTCTACGGCAACCTCTACGGCGCGGTGTGGTTCCCGGACGGTTCCGGCAAGCTGCGCGTCGGCTACGAGACGGGCTCGATCGAGCGGCAGCTGCAGGCCGCGACCGGGGGCGAAACCGTCCCCGCCGACGTCGGCCTGGTGGGCCGGGCCTGGCGCACGAGCCGGCCGGTCTACGTGGAGACGGTCGAGGAGTGCAGCGACTGCCGGCGCTGCGAGGCCGCCCTGCGGGCCGGGGCCCGGGCCGCGCTGGCGGCGCCCGTGCTGCACAACGGCCGGCCGATCGCGGTGCTGGAGTACTTCCTGCCCCAGCCGCTGAACGCCGACGACAACCGCCGGGCCAAGTGGACGGCGATCGGCCGGGTGGCCGAGCAGATCCGCTCCGGCGTGGCCGCCGCCGCCCAGCTCAAGCAGGTGGCCGACGACCGGCTGGCGGTGACGGGCGTGGTGACCTCGCTCGGCCACGCCACCGACGTGAAGTCCGCCGTCCGCACGGCCCTGGACGCGGTGCGCACGGCGTTCGGCTGGGCGTACGGGTCGTACTGGGAGGTCGACGACCGCAACACCCTGCGCTTCGCGCTGGAGTCGGGGTCCGCGGGCGAGGAGTTCCGCAAGGTGACGCTGGCGGCGTCGTTCGCCGAGGGGGTGGGCCTGTCCGGGCGCGCCTGGCGGGCCCGGGACCTGGTGTTCGTGCGCGACCTGGCCGAGCTGACCGACTGCGTGCGGGCGCCCGCCGCGCAGCGCGCCGGGGTCCGCTCCGGCATCTGCTTCCCGATCATGAGCGGCGACCGGGTGATCGGCACGATGGACTTCTTCACCACCGAGTACATCGAGCTGTCGGAGACCCGGGCGGACGCGCTGCGCAACGTGGCGCAGCTGGTCTCGCAGCGGCTGGACATCGTGCGCGGCGCGGAGGCGTCGGTGCGCAACGCGCGGGAGCTGCTGGAGACGGTGTCGCAGCTGCGCGCGGCCAGCGAGGACGCCGACCGGGTGGCGCAGGAGGCGGTGAGCCGGGCGTCCGCGATGACCAGCGAGGTGAACGCGCTGGGTCAGGCGTCCGCCGCGATCGGCGACGTCATCAAGATCATCTCATCGATCGCCGACCAGACGAACCTGCTCGCCCTCAACGCCACCATCGAGGCGGCCCGGGCGGGCGAGGTGGGCCGCGGGTTCGCCGTGGTCGCCGGCGAGGTCAAGGACCTGGCCCGGGAGACCGCGGAGGCCACCAAGCGGGTCGCCGACCAGATCGCCGGCATCCAGAACAGCGCGAAGGCCGTCTCCGCCGGCATCCACACCACCAGCGAGACGATCGGCCAGATGGACGCCGTGCAGGCCCGGTTCAACGAGGTGCTGGAGGAGCAGGCCACGATGGCCCGCGCGTTCCAGAGCTAGAGGATCTCGCTCAGCTCGTCCACCGGGCGGCCCAGCACGGCCTGCTCGTCGGGCTTGTGCACGAGGATGTCGTTGAGGAAGCCCTGCACCGCCGGCGCCATGCCGACGTCGCGGCCGGCCTTCTCGCTCATCAGCCACTTGTGCTGGATGATCTGCGAGAACACCTCCTGCGGCTCCAGCTTGCGGCGCAGGTGGGCGGGCACGGCGCGCACGACGGGCTCGAACACCTCGGTCAGCCAGCGGTGGGCGGCCTGCGCCTCGTCGCGCAGCTCGCTCTCGGCCCGGTACGCGTCCAGGTCGTTGAGCAGCTGCCGGGCCTGGTTCTCCTCGGCGTCGAGGCCGGTGAGGCGCAGCAGCCGGCGCGAGTGGTAGCCGGCGTCGACGACCTTCGGCCGCACCGTGTAGCCGCCGTCGACGGTCGACATGGACACCTCGGCGACGTCGAAGCCCATCTCGTTGAGCCGGCGGATCCGCTTCTCGATGTCGTGCCGGGCGTCGGGGCCGATCTTCTCCTCGTACGTGATCTCGTGCCACAGCCGCTCGTAGCGGGCGACGATGTCGTCCACCACGGTCTCCGGGTCGATCGACTCGTGCAGCAGGCCGGCGGCCTGCAGGTCGAGGCTCTCGCCGAAGATGTTGAGCCGGGCGATCTCCAGGTCCTCGCTGCGCTGGCCCTCGCTCAGCTTCGAGTGCAGCTGGCCGGTCTCGGCGTCGACGAGGTAGGCGGCGAACGCGCCCGCGTCGCGCCGGAACAGCGTGTTGGACAGCGAGCAGTCGCCCCAGAAGAACCCGGTGAGGTGCATCCGGACCAGCAGCGCGGCGAGCGCGTCGAGCAGCCGGGTCATCGTCTCGGGGCGCAGGGTGTGCGAGAACAGGGCCCGGTACGGCAGCGAGAACTGCAGGTGCCGGGTGATGAGGATGGTCTCCAGCGGCTCGCCGGCGTCGTCGCTGCGGTCGGCGACGATCCCGACCGCCTCGACCGCGGGGAAGCCGATCCGCTCCAGGGCGCGCAGCAGGTCGTACTCCCGCTCCGCGATCCGCTCCCGGGTCTCCTTCACGGCGTAGACGACGTCGTTCATCTTGACGAACCGCACGACGTGCCGGGAGATGCCCTGCGGCAGGGCGACGAGCTGATCGGCGGGCCACTCCTCGAGCGGAGTGCTCCACGGCAGGTCGAGCAGCGCCGGGTCGACGACGGCGGACGTGATGCGCACCTACCCAGCATGACAAGCGCTCCGGCGCGTCGCTGCCTGCGGTGGCTCGTTACACAGGGACGAGGTCGCCGTATAGGCACAACTGCGACCAAACGGATACAAACCCGAGAGGCGGCGGAATGCGGCGAACGGTAGGCATCATCGTCGGAGCGGCGACCGCGCTGGCCCTGGCCGGCACGGCGGGCGCGACGGCCTGGGCCCTGACCGGCCGTGACCAGTCGCCCGACGTGGGCGAGTGGCGCAACCCGTCCACCGCCGCGGTGTCGCAGGAGCGCGGGGCCGCTCCCGGGGTGGCGGCGCCCGGCCGCGGGGCCGCCGCGGCGCAGCCCGGCCCGGGTGCCGTGCCGGCGCCCCAGCCGGCCGCCGGGCGCACCGGCACGCCCGAGGACGCCACCACGAAGACCACCGGGACGATCACCGTCGGCGTCGTCGAGAACGTCGCCCGGCTGCTCGGCTACGGCGGCGGCGCGCAGACCGAGACCATCCGGCACCCCGGCGCCAGCTACGTGAAGGTGCACTTCGCCAAGATGCTGCTGATGCCGGGCGACTACGTCACGGTCAGCGACCCCAGCGGCGAGGAGTCCTACCGGTACGAGGCGCCGGCGCTGCTCGACCAGGTGCTCGACGGCACCGTCGCCGAGTCGGCCACCGGCCGCTGGGCCATGTCGATCACGGGCGACACCGCGGTCGTCGAGCTGCACCGCCGCTCGCTGCTGTCGCAGATCACCGCCCCCCTGTCGCGCCTCGGCGTGGGCGTCGACAGGGTCGCCCGCGGCAAGACGGCCCAGGAGCGCGCCGCCGACGCCCCCGCCGGGCCCGGCCGCGAGGAGAGCGTGTGCGGCGGCGACCAGTCCGCCGACGCCGTCTGCTACCGCTCCAGCGACCCCGTCGCGTACGCCCGGTCGAAGGCCATCGCGCGGCTGCTCATCAACGGCACCGAGCTGTGCACCGGCTGGCGGGCCGGCCAGAAGAACCGCATGGTCACCAACAACCACTGCTTCGACAACTCGGGCGACGCCTACGAGACCGAGGTCTGGTTCAACTACCAGTGCGCCCGGTGCGGCGGCTACGACGTGTTCCGCCCGACCAAGGTGTGGGGCGACCGGGTGCTGACCACCGACCGGGTCCTGGACGTCACCGTGTTCACCGTCGAGAACTTCGCCGCCGTGCAGCGGTTCGGCTACCTGATCCTCGACCCGCGCCGCCCCGCCAAGGGCGAGGAGCTGTACGTGCCGCAGCACCCGGCGGGCGAGCCCACCCGCATCGCCGGCGAGAAGGGCGAGCGGGCCGGCAACTGCGCGGTCGTCGACAACGCGTACGACGGCTACGCCCGGGACTCCGACGTCTCGTACTACTGCGACACCGAGGGCGGCTCGTCCGGCTCGCCCGTGCTGTCGCGGGTCAGCAACCGGGTCGTCGCCCTGCACCACTTCGGCGGCTGCCCCAACTCGGGTGTCCGCGGCGACCTGGTGCTCGCCAAGATCCGTAACGTGCTCTGACGAGTGGCTGGCAGCGGGCCGGTAGCGTGACCGGGGTGGAGACCTCGGTGCGGCGCCGGCCCGCTCTGCTGCCGGTGCGCCCGGCCGGCTGGTGGTTCGACGCGCTGCTGCTGGCGGCGTTCGCCGCGCTGACCGTCGCGCTGGCCCGCGGCGCGTTCCTCGGCGCCGACGTGGCGGTCGCCGACTGGATGGACGCCCACCGCCCGGCGCCGCTCTACTGGGTCGCCCGGGTGCTCAACTACCTCGGTCAGGGCGGCCAGGTGCTCATGCCGGTGGCGCTGCTGCTGACCGTGGCCGTCGGGCTGCGCCGCCGCTCGGTGCGCCCGGCGCTGGTGTTCGCGGCGGCGTTCGCCCTCACCTACGTCACCGTCGGCCCGCTCAAGCTGGTCTTCGACCGGGCCGCCCCGGCGTCGGCCCGCCCGGACCGGGCCGAGCTGCTCAACGACCTGCCCCCCACCGAGTGGGACCTGAGCTACCCGTCCGGGCACGTCGCCAACGCCCTGGTCTGGTACGCGGCCATCGCGATCCTGGCGTCGGCGCTGCTGCGCTCGCTCGACCGGCCGCCGCTGTCGCGCGCCGCCTACCTGGCGCTGCGGGCGGTGCCGCCGGCCGTCGTCTTCTGCACCACCGTCTACCTGAGCTGGCACTGGCTGTCGGACTCGGTGGCCGGGCTGCTCATCGGCTGGCCGCTGGCCCGGCTGCTGACCCGGGTGCCGTTCGACGCGCTGCCGCTGCCGGGGCTGCGCGACGGCTGGGACCGGCCCGCCGGGCTCAGCTGACCCAGGCGCCGCCGCGCATGACCCGCTTGACCGTCAGGTCCTCGGCCAGCACCACCAGGTCGGCGCGCAGGCCCGGGGCGATCGCGCCCCGGTCGGTGAGGCCGATGGCGCGGGCCGGGGTCGCCGACGCCATCGTGACCGCGTCGGCCAGGGTGATGCCGGCGCCGACGGCCCGGCGCAGCGCGGCGTCCATCGTCAGGGTGCTGCCCGCGATCGCGCCGTCGCGTTCCAGCCGGGCCACCCCGTCGGCCACCAGCACGGCCTGGCCGCCCAGCTCGTAGCGGCCGTCGGCCATGCCCGCGGCGTCCATCGCGTCGGTGATCAGCGCCGCCCGCGCCGGGCCGGTGACGCCGGCCGCGAACGCCAGCGTGCCGTCGTGCAGGTGGATGCCGTCGGCGATGAACTCGCACACCACCGGGGCGGCGTCCAGCAGGCCGAACACCGGGCCGGGCTCGCGGTGGTGCGGCGGGCGCATCCCGTTGAAGACGTGCGTGCCGACGGTGGCGCCCGCGGCGACGCCCGCCCGGGTCTGCTCCCAGGTGGCGTCGGTGTGCCCGATGGCGGCGACCACCCCGGCGGCGACGAGCTGGCGGATGGCGTCCAGGGCGCCCGCCCGCTCCGGCGCGATCGTCATCATCCGCACCGCGCCCTCGCCGAGCTTGATGACCTCGGCGATCTCGTCGGCCGACGGGTCGCGCAGGTACGCCGGGTTCTGCGCGCCGCAGCGCACCGCCGACAGGTACGGCCCCTCGAAGTGGATGCCCGCGATGACGCCCTCGTGGAACAGCGGCGCGTACGCGGCGGTGGCGGTGCGCATCAGCTCGAACGGCGAGCTGACCAGGCTGGCCACCAGCGTCGTCGTGCCGTGTCCCAGGTGGAAGGCCGCGCCCGCGCGGACCGCCTCGGCGTCGCCCAGCGTGAACGCGTGCCCGCCGCCGCCGTGGGTGTGGATGTCCACGAACCCGGGGACGATGACGTCGGTGCCGGCGTCGCCCGGCTCGACCGCGGCGATCAGGCCGTCGGCGACCGCGACGGACCCGTCGACGACGCCGGCGGGGGTGACGATCCGACCGTTGAGCACGGGGCTACTCCAGGGTGTCGAGGGCGAGCAGTGCGGCGCCGAGGCAGCCGGCCTCGTCGCCGAGCCCGGCGCGCACCAGGTCCGGCGGCCGGTGGAACGTCACGCGGGCCTCCAGCGCGGTGCGCAGCGGGCCGAGCAGCGCCTCGCCCGCCTCGGACAGGCCGCCGCCGACGACGATGACGTCCGCGTCGTACAGCGCCTGGGCGGTGAGCAGGCCGTCGGACAGCGCGATGACGGCCTCCAGCCACACCTCGTTCGCCAGCTCCTCGCCGGCGGCGGAGCGGGCGGCGACGTCGGCGGCGGAGGCGGTGATGCCGGACAGCTCGGTGTACCGGCGGCCGATCGCCGACGCCGACGCGATGGACTCCAGGCAGCCGCGGTTGCCGCAGCCGCACGGCGGCCCGCCCGGGCGCACCACGATGTGGCCGACCTCCCCGGCGGCGCCGTGCGCCCCGGCGAACGCGGCGCCGTCCACCACGTGCGCGGCGGCGATGCCGGTGCCGATCGCGACGAACAGCACGTGCCGGTGGCCGCGCCCGGCGCCGAGCCGGGCCTCGGCGATGCCGCCGACCCGCACGTCGTGGCCGAGCGCGGCGGGCACGCCGAGGCGCTCGGAGAGCAGCTTGCGCAGCGGCACGTCGCGGAAGCCGACGTTGGCCGACCAGACGGCGGTGCCGCCGGCCTCGTCGACGACGCCGGGCACGGCGCAGCCGGCGGCGATCGGAGTGAGGCCGTCGGCGCGGGCCCGGTCGGCGAGCGACGCGGCCACGTCCAGGATGGTCTCGACGACCGCGTCCGGCCCCCGGGAGGCGCCGGTGGGGTGCCGCTCGGCGTGGTGGACGGTGCCGTCGGGCTTGACGACGGCGCACTTCATGCCGGTGCCGCCCACGTCGAGGGCGATCACCGCGTCCATGGTGGTCATGTCAGGACGACCGAACGGGTCAGGTTCCGCGGGGTGTCCGGGTCGAGGCCCTGCGAGGTGGCCAGCAGCACCGCGAAGCGCTGCGCCACGATCAGGTCGGCCATGGGGTCGAGCGGGGCGCGCCCGCCGGTCCACCGGCCCAGCGCGGCGTACCCGCCGTTGAACCGGCTGTGGACGAACGCGGCGCCGGTGGCCTCGACCTGCTCGCGCAGGCCGGGCGGGATCTCGCCGAACGCCCACACGACCCGGCGCGGGCCGGCGACCGCGATCGGCCCGTGCCGGTAGTCCATCGCCGGGTACGACTCGGCCCAGAACATGGCGGCCTCGCGGCACTTCAGCGCGGCCTCGTCGGCGAGCCCGACCGTCCACCCGCGGCCGAGGAAGGTGACCTGCTCGACCAGCGCGGGGTGCACCGGCAGCGGCAGCCGCACGGCGACCTCGGCGTCGGCGGCGATCGCCTCGATGTCGGCGCCCAGGTGCGCGCGCAGCAGGGCCAGCGCGCTGGTGGCGAACCGGGTCTGCACGACCGACCGCTCGTCGGCGAACGGCAGCGCGATCGTGCTGCGGGCCAGCCCCGCGGCGGGGTTGCCGGCGGGTTCGCCGGTGATGACCGTGGTGGGCGCCTTGGCGGCGGCGAGCACGTCGAGCACCTCGGTGGTGGTGCCCGAGCGGGTGATGGCGAGGATGCGGTCGTACGGCCGGGCGGCCGGGAACTCGCTGGCCTGGAAGGCGTCGGTCTCGCCGTGCCCGGCCTGCTCGCGCAGGGCGGCGTACGCCTTGGCCATGAACCACGAGGTGCCGCACCCGACCACGGCGGTCCGCTCACCCGTGGCGGGCAGCCCGTCGGCCGCCGACAGCTCGGCGGCGCGGCGCCAGCAGTCGGGCTGGCTGGCGAGCTCGGCTTTCACGTGGCTCATCCGGTTCCTTCGCCCCCCACGAATGCTGCGCATATGCGCTCGATCCATCGGTCTTTCGCGCGTCATTCTGCGCGGAACGTCGCCGCGTACGCAACAGGTCGTTGGGCTTTGCGCAGGTGTGAGCTTTGCTAAGTCGGCTTTCGCGCACTAATGTGCGCGCAACTACTCACGGTACGTGCATCGGAGGCTCCCGGTGGACCGGTACGCGCGGTGGAATGCCCTACTTGAGCTGCTTGCGGAGAACGGCCGGGTGTCCGTCGAGGACGCCGCCGACCGGCTCACCGTGTCGCAGGCCACGATCCGCCGGGACTTCGACCAGCTCGCGCAGCAGCAGATGATCACCCGGACCCGGGGCGGCGCGGTCGCCAACGGCGTCTCCTACGACCTGCCGCTGCGCTACAAGAGCGCCAAGCACTCCGCCGAGAAGCAGCGCATCGGCGAGGCCGCCGCCGCGCTCGTGCAGCCCGGCGCCGTCGTCGGCCTCAACGGCGGCACCACCATGACCGAGGTCGCCCGCGCGCTCGCCGTGCGCCCCGACCTCAACACCAGCGGCGACGGCGCCCAGCTGACCATCGTCACCAACGCCCTCAACATCGCCAACGAGCTGCTCGTCCGGTCCCGGATGAAGATCGTGGTGGCCGGCGGGGTGGTGCGCCCCCAGTCGTACGAGCTGGTCGGCCCGCTTGGCGGCGCGCTGCTGCGCGAGGTCACCCTCGACGTGGTGCTGCTCGGCGTCGACGCCCTCGACGCGACGCTCGGCGCCGCCGCCCACCACGAGGGCGAGGCCGCCATGAACAGCCTCATGGTCGAGCGGGCCCGCCGCGTCGTCATCATCGCCGACTCCTCGAAGCTCGGCGGCCACGCCTTCGCCCGGATCTGCCCCGTCGAGCGCATCGAGACCCTGGTCACCGACTCCGGCGCCGCGCCCGAGCAGGTGCGCTCGTTCCGCGAGGCGGGGGTGGAGGTTGTGTGCGCCTGACATGATGCGCCGCATGTCAGCCGTACTGGAGATCCAAGGTCTGGAGAAGACCTACCGCTCGCGAAGACGGGGCGTTCGCAAGGCGCTCGACGGCTTCGACATGGTCGTGGAGGCCGGTCAGGTCCACGGCTTCCTGGGGCCCAACGGGTCGGGCAAGACCACCACGCTGCGCACCGTGCTCGGCCTCATCAAGCCGCACGGCGGCCGCATGACGATCCTCGGCCGCGAGGTGCCCGCCTCGCTGCCCGAGGTCGCCGGCCAGGTCGGCGCGATCGTGGAGAGCCCGCAGTTCTTCCCGCACTTCAGCGCCCGCGACACCCTGTCGCTGCTGGCCGACGCGGGCGGCGTCGACCGCATCCGGGTCGGCGAGGTGCTGGAGCTGGTCGGCCTGCGCGACCGGGCGAAGGACCGCGTCAAGACGTACTCGCTGGGCATGAAGCAGCGCCTCGCCGTCGCGTCCGCGCTGCTGAAGAACCCGCGCCTGCTCATCCTCGACGAGCCCGCGAACGGCCTGGACCCGGGCGGCATCCGCGAGATGCGCTCGCTCATGGCCGACCTCGCCGCGTCCGGCATGACCGTCGTGCTGTCCAGCCACATCCTCGGCGAGATCCAGCTGATCTGCGACTCCGTCACGATCATCTCCCGGGGCCGCCGCGTCGCCCACGGGTCCGTCGCCGACGTGCTTGCCTCGAACTCCAGCTCCACCATCCGGGTACGCCTGGAGGCCGTCAGCGACCTTCCGGCCGCCGCCCAGCTCATCACCGGGGTGGGGGCGCACGTGTCCGTCGAGAACGACCACCTGCTGGTGTCCGGGCTGGACCGGCCCGCGTTCGTGACCCGGGTGCTCGCCGAGCGCGGCTACTGGGTCAGCGAGCTGGCCCCGATGGCCGCCGACCTGGAGGACGTCTTCCTCCAGCTCACCGGCACCGCGCCCGTCGAGGGCGCGCACCGGCAGGTCGACCAGTCCGTCGCCGTCGGCGCGCCGGCCGCGGGGCGGTGGGGTCAGTGAGCCTGTTCACCGCCGAGAGCCGCCGGCTGGCCAAGCGCCGGCTCATCCGCTGGGCCGTCGTCGCCGGGCTGCTCGTCCTCGCCGCGGTCGCCGTCGGCACCTTCTTCACCAACCAGAAGGTCAGCCCGGCCACCGTCGCCGCGGCCGAGGCCGAGGCCACCAGGAGCTGGCAGGAGAACGTCCGCTACGCCGACGAGGAGCGCGCCCGCTGCGAGGCCGCCAAGGGCACCGCGGACGCCGGCAACTTCCCGCCCGACTGCGCCCAGATCACCGCCCCGGCGCGGGAGGAGGTGCAGACCGAGTGGTTCATGCCGGCCACCTTCGACTTCCGCGATCAGTTCGACTCCACCTGGCTGGTGTTCGCCGCCATCCTGGCCCTGGTCGCGTTCGTCGCCGGGGCGTCCTTCGTGGGCGCCGAGTGGAGCAGCGGCGGCATGATGAACCTGCTGCTGTGGCGGCCGCGCCGCCTGCAGGTGCTCGGCACCAAGCTCGCCGCCCTGCTCACCTGGGTCGTCGTCGGCTCGGTCGTCGTCGCCGGGCTGTGGACGGCCGCCTTCTGGTTCATCGCCCTGCAGCGCGGCACCACGGCCAAGGTCACCCCGGGCGTCTGGCAGTCGGTGGGCCTCACCGGCCTGCGCGCCCTCGCCCTGATCGTGGCGGCCGGCGTCCTCGGCTTCGCCCTGGCGTCCCTGGGCCGGCACACGGCGATGGCGCTCGGCGCGGCGGTCGGCGTCATCGTGGTGGTCCAGTTCGCCGTCGGCATCGCCCTCGACCTGGCCGAGGTGAAGTTCATGGAGGCGTGGCTCATCCCCACCTACATCACCGCGTGGATGGCCAAGCTGTACACCATCGAGGACTACAACTCCTGCGACACCTCCGGGTGGGGCGGGTGCGTCCCGGCCAAGATGGAGATCACGTGGCACACCTCCGGCTGGCTCATGCTGGCCACGGTCGTCCTCGTTCTGGTGCCGGCTCTGTGGACCATGAAGAGGCGGGACATCACGTGAGGTAGGTTCGCGACATGCACCCCGCCGACGCCTCTGACGTGCCCGGATCCGAGGCGCCGGCGGGTGCGCGCGTCCCCGCGCCGCGCGAGGAGCCCGCGTCGCCGGAGGCCCCGGCCGAGGCCGGCGCGGCGCCCGCCCTCACCGAGCGCGAGACCGAGATCCTCGCCTTCGAGAAGCAATGGTGGAAGCACGCGGGCGCCAAGGAACAGGCCATCCGCGACCGCTTCGGCCTCTCGGCCACCCGCTACTACCAGCTGCTGAACGCCCTGCTCGACAACCCGGCCGCGCTGGCCGCGGACCCGGTCGTGGTCGGCCGGCTGCGCCGCCTGCGAGCCACCCGCGCCCGCACCCGCCGCCGCTGACCCCTCGCCGCCGGGCCTCAGTCGCGGCCCTGCCAGGTCGTCACGCACACCTCGTTGCCCTCCGCGTCGGCCAGCACCCAGAACCGCGGCGCGTGCGCGTCCGACACCAGCCGCCCGCCCGCCGCCAGCGCCGCCGCCACCCGCCGGTCCGCCTCGTCGTGCGGCACCGCCACGTCCAGGTGGACGCGGTTGCGCTGCGGGCGCGGCTCCGCCATCCGCTGGAACCACACCGCCGGGCCCTGCCCGTCCGGGTCGACCAGCGCGTCGTCCGGCCCGTCGCGTCCCGGCTCGGCGGCGTAGCCCAGCACCGCCCGCCAGAACGGCCGGATCGCCGCCGCGTCGAGCGCGTCGATCGCGACCTCGACGCCCTGCACCGACCGGGTGCCCGTCGCGAGCGGGTCCAGCCGCAGGCCCAGCCCGGCGACGGCGCGCGCCGCCGCGACGTCCCGCCCGGTCAGGTCGGCCACGCCGGGGTCCTGCAGCGTCAGGCCCACCCGGTCGTGCCGCACGTCCGCCCGCAGCCCCGGATAGCCGCCGGTCGCCGCGGCCGCCCGGCCCGCCACCTCGACGCCCTCCGCCAGCGACGCCACCCGCACCGTGGTGCGCAGCGCGCCCAGCACGCAGCGCCAGCCCAGCCCGGTCACCTGCGCCGACGCGGCGGCCGACCCGATCCGCTCCACGGTCAGCGGGCCGCGTGCTGGTCGGCGTACGCGGCCAGCCAGGCCACCTGGCCCGGGTCCAGCGACGGCCGCACCCGCTCGCGGGCGGTCGCCACGTGCGCCGCCGTGACCGCCGACGCCTCCAGCGACTCCCGCATCGCCGCCAGCGCCGCCTCCCGGATCAGCGCCGCGCAGTCCGCCGCCGAGAAGCCGTCCAGCTCGGCGCCCAGCGCGTCCAGGTCGACCGAGTCGTCCAGCGGGACGGCCTTCGACGAGGCGCGCAGGATCGCCGCGCGGGCCTCGCCGTCCGGCGGCGGCACGTACACGAGGCGTTCGAGGCGGCCCGGGCGCAGCAGCGCCGGGTCGATGAGGTCGGGGCGGTTCGTGGCGCCGATGACGACGACATTGCGCAGCGACTCGACCCCGTCCAGCTCGGTGAGCAGCGCGGCGACCACCCGGTCGGTGGTGCCGCCGTCGGACGCCTGCCCGCGGGTGGGCGCCAGCGCGTCCACCTCGTCCAGGAACACCAGCGTCGGCGCGGCCTCGCGGGCGCGGCGGAACAGCTCGCGGACCGCGCGCTCGCTCTCGCCGACCCACTTGCTCAGCAGCTCGGCGCCCTTGACCGACAGCACGTTCGCCTTGCCGGTGCCCGCGATGGCCTTGACCAGGAACGTCTTGCCGCAGCCGGGCGGCCCGTACAGCAGCACGCCGCGCGGCGGCTGCACGCCGAGCCGGGCGAACGTGTCCGGATAGGTCAGCGGCCACAGCACCGACTCGGTGAGCGTCTGCTTCACCTCGGCCATGTCGCCGACCTCGTCGAGCGTCACCGCCGCCACCTCGAGCGTAGAGTCGGCCATGGACGTCGGCCGCACCACGTCGAGCGCCGCCTCGAAGTCCTCCGCCGCCACGGTCGGCGACTCCGCCTCCTTCTGCCGCAGCGCCGCCCGCACCCCGGCCTCGCGGGCCAGCGCGCCCAGGTCGGCGGCCACGAAGCCCGGCGTGCGCCCGGCGACGTCGTCGAGCCGCACGTCCTCGGCCAGCGGCATGCCGCGGGTCAGCACCCCCAGCTGCTCGCGCCGCATCGCCGCGTCCGGCAGCGGCACCGCGATCTGGGTGGCCAGCAGGTCGGGGGAGCGCAGCGCCGGGTCGACCGACTCGGGGCGGCTCGTCGTGCACACCACCGCCGCGCCGGACCGGACCAGCTCGCCGAGCACCTGTCGGAACACCGTCGCCAGCGGACCCGGGTCCTCCCGCGGCGCGAGCGCCTCCACGTCGGCGACGAGCAGCACCGCGGCGGCCTCGCGCACGGCCGCGGCGGCGGTGCGCAACCGGCCCGCGGCCGCGTCGTTCGTCAGGGCCGCGATCTCCGGCGCCCACAGCGTGGTCACGCGGGCGCCCACCTCCGCCGCCACGGCCCGGACCAGCGCGGACTTGCCGGACCCGGCCGGCCCGGTGAGCAGCACCCCGAGCGACACGGTGGTGCCGAGCCGGGTGAGCACCTCGCGGTGGTGGAAGCCGAGGTCGAGCAGCTCCGTCAGCTCCTGCGCCTGCGCCTTGAGCCCGGGCAGGTCGTCCAGGGTGGGCACCGCCTCGCCGGACTCCTGGACCTCCTCGACGACCTCGCCGTCGATCACGTCGTCGTCGGACCGGGACCGGGCCCGCCCGCCGGCGGTGGCGAACCCGCCCGGGCCGCCCGGCTCCCCGGCGCCCCGGGCCCGGACGCCGCCCATCGGGGTGCCCGGCGCGTGGGTCTCCTGGCCGTCCCGCCAGGCGACCACGGTGTCCATGGTGACCAGCGCGCCGTCGCCCGGCTCCACGCCGACCACGCTGAGCAGCGTGCTCGTCCACGCGTAGCCGACCCGGTTGGCCAGGCTGCGGCGCGCGGCCTCGACCAGGTCGCGGTTGTCGGCGCCGGGCAGCACGTCCTGCGGCAGCAGCGACACGTCGTCACCCGCGCTGACCACCTTGCCGAGCAGGGCCAGGCGCAGCATCTCGGGCGACACCACCGCGACGATCTCGGGTCCGCCGGCGAGCGTCACCCGCCGGGCGGCCACCACCGGGATGGGCGCGACCGTCACCTGGCCGCCGTCGCGCAGCCCCAGGTTGCCCAGGACCAGGTCGTCGGCGTAGAGCAGCGCCCGGCTGGCCCCCGGCTCCGCACGCGCGGCGATGCCGGCGGTGCTGCGGCGGCCGGTCAGGCGCACCGGGTCGCCCGGGTTGATGGCCAGCGCGGCCATCACCTCGGGGTGCAGTCGCACGATGCCGCGCCGCGCGTCCAGTGCCGCCGGCCGCAGGCTCGCGGTCAGCGTGAGATCGTCGTCGGTCACCCGGACGACGATATCGGTCCGGCCACACTCCGGCCGGGTGCGCGCCCGGGCCGGCGGTGCGGGCCATCGTCGGGTGTTCACAGCGTGCGCTCAGTTCGCGGCCCGTAGCGTGAGCGCCATGCCTTCTGCCCTGTCGGCGCGGCTTCGCCGTGCCCTGCCCCGGATGACCAGGCGCCGGGTGATCGCCGGTGCCGTGGTGGTCGCGCTCGTGGCGGGCCTGGTGACGGTCGCCGTGCTGCCGGAGTCCCGGCCGTTCACCGCGACCGACGAGCGCCTGACCGTCGCGTCCGGCCCGTCGGGCACCGAGCCGGTGGAGCTGGACACCCGGTTCTACCTGCCGAAGGAGCGGTCCGGCAAGGTTCCCGCGGTGCTGCTGGCGCACGGCTTCGGCGGCTCCAAGGAGTCGGTGCGCACCGACGCGGAGGACCTGGCCGGCCTGGGCTACGCGGTGCTGACGTGGACGGCGCGGGGCTTCGGCCGCAGCGGGGGCGAGATCCACCTGAACAGCCCCGACTACGAGGTGCGCGACGCGCAGCGCCTGCTCGACTGGCTGGCGGCCCGCCCCGAGGTGCGCACGGATGCGGCGGGCGACCCCCGCGTCGGCGTGGTCGGCGGGTCGTACGGCGGCGCGCTGGCGCTGCTGCTCGCGGGCCAGGACCAGCGGGTGGACGCCATCGTCCCGATGATCACGTGGAACGACCTGGCCCGCTCGCTGGTGCCGGAGTCCACGGGCGCGGAGCCGACCGACGGCGTGTTCAAGAAGGGCTGGGCCGGCGTCTTCTTCGGCAGCGGCACGGGCGGCCGCGGCGGCCTGGGCGCGCTCGCCGGCGGCCAGACCGGCGGCCAGACCGGCGGCGAGGACGAAGAAGGGGAGGCCGACGGCGGCGCCGGCGACACCACGGACAGCCTGCCGACCGGCGGCCCGCCGCCGGGGGTGAGCACGGGCGACCCGTCCTGCGGCCGGTTCGCCCGCGACGTCTGCGCGGCGTACCTGGCGATGGCGACCACGGGCCGGCCGAGCGCCGAGTCGGTGGCGCTGCTGCGCCGCTCCAGCCCGCAGTCGGTGCTGCCGCGGATCAAGGCGCCGACGCTGCTGGTGCAGGGCGCGCTGGACACGCTGTTCCCGCTGGCGGAGGCCGACGCGAACGCGCGTGGCATCGCGGCGACCGGCACCCCGGTGCGGGTGGCCTGGTTCACCGGCGGCCACGACGGCGGCAGCGGCCCGCAGACCGACCAGGACCGGGTGAAGTTCCTGCTGGCGCAGTGGCTCGGGCACCACGTGAAGGGCGAGGGCGAGGCGCCGGCCGGCAGTTTCACCTGGTCGCGGGTGGCGGGCTTCAACGCCCTCGACCGCGGCCTGGTGACGAACGCGTACTCGGTGGGCGCCTACCCCGGCATGGACGGCAGCGGCCGCACCGACGTCACGGTGGCGGGCCCGGCGCAGCCGATCGCGAACCCGCCCGCGGGCAACCCGGCGGCGCTGTCGTCGCTGCCGGGGCTGGGCGGCGGCCTGAGCGACCTGCTCAGCGGCGTCGCCGGCGACCTGGCGGGCCAGCACGCGCGCTTCGTGTCCGAGCCGCTGGCCGAGGCCGTCGAGGTGGGCGGCTCGCCGACCGTGCAGATCCGGGCCGCGTCGCCGACCGGCGAGGCCACCCTGTTCGTGAAGCTGTACGACGTGGACACCGCCGGCGGCGTGACGCTGTCCGGCGGGCTGGTCGCGCCGGTGCGGCTCACCGGGCTGCCCGCCGACATCGCGCAGGCGCAGCCGGTGACGGTGACGCTGCCGGGCATCGTGCGCCGGATCGAGGCCGGCAACCGGCTGGCGGTCGTGGTGGCGACGTCCGACCAGGGCTTCACCACGCCGGCCGAGCCGACCGTCTACACCGTCGCCGTCGGCCCGGCGGGCGCCGGCCCGGTCGGCGCCGCGCCGGTCGGCCTGCCGACCCTGACCGGCGACCCGATCGCCACCCCGGCCGCGATCTGGCGGTACGTCCTCATCGGGCTGATCGCCGCGATCCTGCTCGGCCTGGCCGCGGTGCTGATCGTGCTGCGGGTGCGCAACCGGCGCCGCGTCGACGCGGTCGACCCCGCCACGGCGGAGACGCCGCTGGTGGTGACGGGGCTGCGCAAGGCGTACGGCGACGGGTTCGTGGCCGTGGAGCGGGTCGACTTCCGGGTCGAGCGCGGGCAGGTCGTCGGCCTGCTCGGGCCGAACGGCGCCGGCAAGACCACCACGCTGCGCGTCCTCATGGGCCTGACCATGCCGACGGCAGGCGAGGTGCGCGTGTTCGGCTACCAGCTGGTGCCGGGCTCGCCGGTGCTGTCGCGGCTGGGCGCGCTCGTCGAGGGGCCCGGCTTCCTGCCGCACCTGACCGGCGAGCAGAACCTGCGCGCGTACTGGGCGGCGACCGGCCGGCCGTGGGCGGACGCCCGCTTCGACGAGGCGCTGGAGATCGCCGGCCTCGGCGACTCGATCCACCGCAGGACGAACAACTACAGCCACGGCATGCGGCAGCGGCTGGCGATCGCCCAGGCGATGCTGGGCCTGCCGGAGCTGCTGGTGCTCGACGAGCCGACGGACGGGCTCGACCCGCCCCAGATCGCCGAGATGCGCCGCGTCCTCAAGCGGTACGCCACGGACGGCCGGGCGGTGCTGGTGTCCAGCCACCTGCTGGCCGAGGTCGAGCAGACCTGCACGCACGCCGTGGTGGTGAACAAGGGCCGGATCGTCGCGTCGGGCCCGGTGGACGACATCGTCGGCGACTCGCCGTCGGTGCAGCTCGACGTGTCCGACCAGGCCGTCGCCACGGAGGTGCTCCAGCGCCTCGGCGTGCGGTCGGTGACGGCGGAGGGCACCGGCGGGCTGGTCGTGGACATGAACGGCACGCCGCGCACGGAGGTGGTGGCCGAGCTGGTCCGCGCCGGCGTCGGCGTCGACCGGGTGGTGCCGCGGCGCCGCCTCGAGGACGCGTTCCTGGCCCTGGTGGGCGACAACTCGCGAGGGAGTGGGGACCGATGACCGCGGCCGCGACCGGCTACCGGCCGGGCAGCACGCTGCCGATCTGGGCGGAGGTGCGGCGCCAGGCGTCGCGCCGGCGCACCCAGCTGGCGCTGGGCTTCATGGCGCTGCTGCCGGTGATCGTGCTGGTGGCGTTCGAGTTCGGCGGGGACGGCGACGACGACAACGGCGGCGGCGAGTTCTCCAGCCTGGTCGAGCTGGCCACCTCGGGCGGGCTGAACTTCACCCTGTTCTGCCTGTTCGTCTCGGCGTCGTTCCTGCTCGTCGTGGTGGTGGCGCTGTTCTTCGGCGACACGGTGGCCAGCGAGGCGTCGTGGGGCAGCCTGCGGTACCTGCTGGCGGTGCCGGTGCCGCGCGCCCGCCTGCTCGGCGTGAAGCTGGTGGTGGCGCTCGGCTACTCGCTGCTGGCGCTGCTGACCCTCGCCGGCACGGCGATGCTGCTGGGGACCCTGCGCTACGGCTGGGCCCCGCTGGGCAGCACGATCGCGGCGGAGATCCCGGCGGGCGAGGGCACGCTGCGGCTGCTCGCCATCCTCGGCTACCTGGCGGTGGTGCTGCTGGCCGTGGGCGGGCTGGCGTTCCTGCTGTCGGTGCTGACCGACGCGGCGCTCGGCGCGGTGGGCGGCGCGGTGCTGCTGTGGATCGTGTCGAGCATCCTCGACCAGATCACGGCGCTCGGCGTCATCCGCGACTTCCTGCCGACCCACTTCAGCACCGCCTGGCTCGGCCTGCTGTCGACGCCGCCGCAGACCGACGACATCGTCAAGGGCGCGATCTCGGCGATCGCCTACGCGACGCTGTTCTGGTCGCTGGCATTCTGGCGCTTCACCCGCAAGGACGTCACGAGCTGACCCGCGCGGCCCCGGTCAGCACGGCGTCGAGCAGGCCGGGGTACGCGGCGTCCAGGTCGGCCCGGCGCAGGCTGACGAGCCGGTTGGTGCCGGCGACGCGGGTGCGGGTGATGCCCGCCTCGCGCAGCACCCGCAGGTGGTGCGAGCGGGTGGCCTTGGACCACTCCGGCACGAAGGTGCCGCACGCCCGCTCGCTGCCGTCGGCGAGCTCGCGGACGACGGCCAGGCGGTTCTCGTCGGCGAGCGCGGCGAGGATCGCGGTGACCGGCACGTCGCGCGGGGCGGGCTCGTCGAGGTCCATGTCACCATCCTAACCCTTGTTCGAATCGCGTCGAACCTTGCTAGAGTCGGGCCGAGATGTTCGAGTTTCTTCGAACAGTACGCCTCGATTCGAACGAGGAGGCCGCCGTGTCCACGACCGCCGCAGCCCCGTCCCCGTCGGCCACCGACGCCGCCTTCCCGCTGTTCGCGGTGCTCTCCTGGGGCGCCATGTTCCCGATCCTGTCGACCGCGCTCGTCACCGTGGACGCGTTCAACCTCACCGCCGTGCGCTACCTGCTCGCCGCCGGCATCCTCGTCGGCATCCTGGCCTGGCGGGAGAGCCCGGCGGCGCTGCGGCCCGCCGGCCGGGCCGGGGAGGTCCTCGTGCTCGGCGTGCTCGGCTTCGCCTCCTTCAACCTGCTCACCAATCTGGCGCTCGGCGTCGCCAGCCCGCAGAACGTCGCGCTGTTCGCCGCCACCACCCCCGTGATCACCCAGTTCGTGCGCTGGGCCCGCGACGGGGTGCGGCCCAGCCCGCTGCTGGTCGGGCTGTCCGCGGTGGCGTTCGCCGGCGTCGGCCTCGTGCTCACCCGCGGCCGCCTCGACGGCCTCGCCGCGATCGGCGGCGGCGAGCTCGTGATGCTCGCCGCGGTGGTCAGCTGGGCCATCTACGCGCACGGCTCCAGCCGCTTCCCGGCCTGGTCGCCGCTGCGCTACACCGCCCTGACCTCGGTGGCCGGCACGCTGGCCATCGTCGCCGCCGCCCTGGTCGCCGACCTCGCCGGCTGGCAGCGCCTGCCCGCCGTCGCCGACCTGGGCGCGGTGGCGCCCCAGCTCACCTACCTCGTGCTGGTCGCCGCCGTCGCCGCCGTCCTGGCCATGAACACCGGCGCCCGCCGGCTCGGCCCGGCCAACGCGGCGCTCTACATGAACCTGGTGCCCGTGGTGACGTTCGCCGTCCAGATCGCCCGCGGCCACCGTCCGCTCGCCGTCGAGCTGGCGGGGGCGGCGCTGACGGTCGCCGCCCTGGTCGCGGCCAACCTGACCATGCGGCGGCCGGCCACCCCGGCGCCGGTCGCCGTCGACCACCTGCCGATCTCACCGGCGGCGCTGATGCCCCGCGCGCCGCGACTCCGCTCACACCCTGGGATTTGGTCCTGACGGAAAAGGCGTCGCGCCGTAAACTCGGCGTCACAACTGAATACCTCATCCAGAGGGGCTGAGGGATACGGCCCGACGACGCCCCGGCAACCACCACGCGCGCTCGACGACGAGCGCGGCGCGGCAGGTGCCAATTCCGTCCCGCCGCGTGCCTGCGCGATGCCGGGGAAGATGAGAGGACCTCACACCCATGACGTCTACCGTCAACGCTCCCGCCGCCACCAGCCCCGCCCGCGCGCTCGTCTGCCGCGGCTGTGGCGCGGAGTTCCCGCTGGCCGCCCAGCACGCCTGCTTCGAGTGTTTCGGCCCGCTCGAGGTCGCCTACGACCAGGCGGCGCTCGCGCGGGTCACCCGGGAGCAGATCGAGGCCGGGCCGCAGAACATCTGGCGGTACGCCGCCCTGCTGCCCGCCGGCCAGGACCCGTCCACCCGCGTCAGCCTCGACCCGGGCCTCACGCCGCTGGTCAGCGCGCCCGGGCTGGCCGCCGAGCTGGGGCTGCGCGCCCCGCTGTGGGTGAAGGACGACTCGGCCAACCCGACGCACTCGTTCAAGGACCGGGTGGTGTCGGTCGCGCTGACCGCCGCGCGCGGGCTCGGCTTCACCCGCTTCGCGTGCGCGTCGACGGGCAACCTGGCGAACTCGGTGGCGGCGCACGCGGCCCGCGCCGGGGTGCCGTCGATCGTGTTCATCCCGGGCGACCTGGAGCAGGGCAAGGTCATCACGACCGCGGTGTACGGCGGCGACCTGGTGGCCATCGACGGCTCGTACGACGACGTGAACCGGCTGTGCAGCGAGCTGGTCGAGACCGACGAGTTCGAGGACACCGCGTTCGTCAACGTGAACGTGCGGCCGTACTACGCGGAGGGCTCCAAGACCCTCGGCTACGAGGTGGCCGAGCAGCTCGGGTGGCGCATCCCCGAGCAGGTCGTGATCCCGATGGCGTCGGGTGAGCTGCTGACGAAGGTCGACAAGGCGTTCACCGAGCTGGTCGAGATCGGCCTGGTGGAGGCGCCGGCGAACGGCTGGACGGTGTTCGGGGCGCAGTCGCTGGGGTGCAACCCGATCGCGGTGGCGCTGCACGGCGACACCGACACGATCGTCCCGGTGAAGCCGACCGGCATCGCCAAGAGCCTGAACATCGGCGACCCGGCCGCGGGCCTGTACGCGCTGGAGGCGGTGCGGCGCACCGGCGGCTGGATGGACTACGCCGACGACGACGAGATCCGCGAGGGCATCCGGCTGCTCGCCCGCACGACGGGCGTGTTCGCCGAGACCGCCGGCGGCGTGACCGTCGCCGTCCTCAAGAAGCTCGTCGAGAGCGGCAAGCTCGACCCGGAGAAGGAGACGGTCGTCTTCAACACCGGCGAGGGCCTCAAGACGCTCGACGCGGTCGCCGGGCTCGTCGGTCCCACGTATCGGATCAAGCCGTCGCTGCGCGGGGCGCGCGACGCGGGTCTGCTGGGCTGACCCGGACGGGTACGTCCGTCCGGTCTGAGCTGGGCGGACGACCGGCCGGAACGTAGCGGCCAGTAGTCGGCCTCTCGCCGTGGGTTCAAGAAATCCCGTTGCGAGGGGTTGACGGCCTGTTCGCGATCTCGCAGGATGCTCCGTGCGGGAGGACGCGCCGCCGTACGAGGCCCTCATCAGAGCTTGGCGACAATCTCACCGAGGCGCCCAACGACCCAGCTGCCGGAGGCACTGTGCGGGCGTCCTCCCGACCAAACTCCCACCGGATCCCCGGCCGAATCTCGGTCGCGCCGGTGGCGCGCGGCGGGCAGGCTCGACGGCATGACCATCGCCGTCGCCCCGCTCGCCGACTCCGACGGCGAGCTCGCCTTCGACATCTGGCGCCTGTCGTCGCTGCACGACCTGCCGGACTTCCCGGAGACCACCCGCGCGTGGTTCTTCCACGCCCTGCACCACGACCGGCCGGGCCGGCGCACCGAGCGGTTCCTGGCCCGCCTCGACGGCCGGCCGGCCGGCTACGGCCAGCTGCACCTGCCGCAGGACGACAACCCCGAGCTGTGCACGGTGGACCTGTTCGTGCACCCCGAGCTGCGCCGCCGCGGCGTCGGCCGGGCCCTGCACGCGCACCTGTCCGGCCGGGCGCGCGCCGACGGGCGGCGGGTCATGGTCGGCGTCAGCATCGCCCGCGAGCTGCCGGGCGGCGGCGGTGCGCCGCACGACGGCGCCGGGCCGGGCTTCGCCGAGGCCATGGGCGCCGAGGCCGCGCTGCCGGAGATCCGCCACCGGCTCGACGTCACCGCGCTGGACCGGCCGCGGCTCGACCGGATGCTCGCCGGGGCGCGCACCGCTGCGGCCGGCTACCGGGTGGTGTTCTGGGAGGACCGCGCCCCGGACGCCTACGTCGACGACGTCGCCTACCTGGAGGGCCGGCTGCTGTCCGACGCCCCGATGGGCGACCTGGAGGTCGAGCCCGAGCGCCCCGACGCGGCCCGGATCCGCGAGATCGAGGCCGACCAGCGCAGCCGCGGGCGCACCGCCTGGCACGCCGGGGCGGTGCACGAGGAGTCCGGCCGGCTCGTCGCGTGGACGACGCTCGTGCAGGACGGCGGCCGCGACTGGCACTGCTGGCAGGGCATCACGCTCGTCGACCCGCCGCACCGCGGCCGCCGGCTGGGCCTGCTCGTCAAGATCGAGAACCTGCTGCGGTTCGTCGCCGCGCACCCCGCGCTGACCGCCGTCGACACCTGGAACGCCGCGGCCAACACGCACATGATCGCCATCAATGTGGCGATGGGCTACCGCCCGGTGGACGGCTTCGTGCAGTGGCAGCTGAAGCTGACCTGACGTAGCCGCCGGACTCCAGGCCCGCGTGCCGTTCGAAGACGTTGCGCAGGCCGTACGTGCCGGTTCGGGCGTACGACCAGCCGCACGCCAGCCAGTACGCGGGCCAGAACAGCGGGCCGAGCAGCGCGTACTGGAAGACGTGCTTCGTCTCGTGGTCGAGCAGGTCGACGTGCTGCTCGTGCAGGAGCCAGTCGGCGGAGCGCCTGGTCAGGATCACCGAGCCCATCGTGAAGCAGCTCTGCTTCGGGACCCGGAGCCGGTATCCCTCGGCGATGAGCCGGCCGTCGCCCGCGCGGCGCAGCGTCGCGCCGCCCGCCTTCGCCACGGCCAGGCCGATGAGGGTGGTGCCGTTGATCGCGGTCACGACGCTGCGGACCGCCGCCCGGAAACGCATGCGGACAGGATCCCAGAGGCCGCCGCGCACGGCATGATGACTGTCATGACGGAGACCCCGCACCCCCTCTTCGCGCAGCACGCCGACACCCTGGCCCGTGCCCGCGACGCCATCCGCGAGCGCGCCTACTGGTCCGCGTACCCCGAGTCGCCCAGCCCCCGCGTGTACGGCGAGACCGCCGCCGCCGACGGCCAGGCCGCCTTCGAGGCGTACCTCGGCAAGCCGTTCCCGCTCGGCCGCGACGGCGAGCCGGTCGCCACCGAGCGCAGCCCGTTCGGCGTCGAGCTGGGCGTCAGCTACCCGCACGCCGACGCCGACACCCTCGTCGCGACCGCGGCGGCCGCCCTGCCCGCCTGGCGCGACGCCGGCCCGCAGGCCCGCGCCGGGGTGGTGCTGGAGATCCTGCACCGGCTGCACACCCACATCTTCGAGCTGGCCAACGCGGTGCAGTTCACCACCGGCCAGGCGTTCGTGATGGCGTTCCAGGCCGGCGGCGCGCACGCCCTCGACCGGGCGCTGGAGGCCGTCGCGTACGCCTACGACGAGATGACCCGGCACCCGGAAGCCGTCGAGTGGGAGAAGCCCGGCAAGCAGCCCCTGCGGATGAGCAAGCGGTTCCACGTGGTGCCGCGCGGCGTCGCCCTGGTGATCGGCTGCAACACGTTCCCGACCTGGAACTCGTACCCGGGCCTGTTCGCCAGCCTGGTCACCGGCAACCCGGTCGTCGTGAAGCCGCACCCGCGGGCCGTGCTGCCGCTGGCCGTCACCGTCCGGTACGCGCGCGAGGTGCTCGCCGAGGCCGGCTTCAGCCCCGACGTGGTGCAGCTCGCGCCCGAGGCGCCCGGCGAGGGCCTCGCCTCCGACCTGGCGCTGCGCCCCGAGGTGCGGATCGTCGACTTCACCGGCTCCACCGAGTACGGCGACTGGCTGGAGGCCAGCGCCCGGCAGGCCGTCGTGTTCACGGAGAAGGCGGGCGTCAACACCGTCGTCGTGGACTCCACCGACGACTTCGCCGGCATGTGCCGCAACCTGGGCTTCTCGCTCACCCTGTACAGCGGCCAGATGTGCACCACCCCGCAGAACATCCTCGTCCCGGCCGGCGGCATCGAGACCGACCAGGGTCGCAAGAGCGCCGCCGAGGTGGCGGCCGGCATCGCCGACGCGGTGCGCGCCCTGACCGAGGACGCCAAGCGCGGCGTCGAGCTGACCGGTGCCATCGTCAACGACGGCGTGCTCGACCGGCTCGCCGACGCCGCCGGGCTCGGCGAGGTGGTGCTGCCGTCGCGCGCCGTCGACCACCCGGCGTTCGCCCACGCCGTCGTGCGCACCCCGCTCATCGTCCGGCTGGGCGAGGGCGACGCGGACACGTACTCCCGGGAGTGGTTCGGCCCGGTCGCCTTCGTCGTGGAGACCGCGTCCACCGACGCCTCGCTGCGGGTGTTCCGGTCCGTCGTGGGGGAGAAGGGCGCGCTGACGGCCGCCGTCTACTCCACCGACCCCGCCGTGCTCGACGCGGCGGAGGCGGCGGCCGTGGACGTCGGCGTGCACCTGTCGGCGAACCTGACCGGCGGGGTGTTCGTCAACCAGTCGGCCGCGTTCAGCGACTTCCACGGCACCGTCAACCCGTCGGCCACCGCCGCGCTGACCGACGGCGCGTACGTGGCGTCGCGGTTCAAGATCGTGCAGTCGAGGCGGCCCGCCTAGGCCCTGCGGCGCATGTGCAGCTCGGTCATCGCCGGCACGGTCGGGTGCGGCACCCGCACCCCCGTGTCGGTGAACCCGAGCCGCTCGTACGCCCGCACCGCCCGGTCGTTGCCGGTCACCACCTCCAGCAGCAGCTCCGGCCGGCCCACCGACCGCGACCAGGCGGCCACCCCCTCGACCAGGTCGGCCAGCACGCCGGTGCCGCGGCAGGCGGGCGTGACGTAGACGGCGAACACGACCGTGGTCAGCGGCTCCTCCGGCCAGGTGGTGCCGCCCGCGTGCCCCACCAGCCGGCCCTGCGCGGGACCGGCCACGAACTGGGCGAAGTCGTCGCCGACGGCCGCGCGGGCGATGCGCGCCTGGAACTCGGCGTGCGGCCGGGCGGCGGCCTGCGCGACGGTCTCCAGGAACGCCAGCGGGCTGTCGGCCAGCATCTCCAGGCGCAGGGCGCGCATCCGGGCGGCGTCGGCGCGGCGCACCCGGCGCACGGGGTGCGGCCCGGCGGCACGGGCCGGTCGCGCGGCCGCGAGGCTGGTCATGCAGCCTTCCTACCATCGACGGCGGATCCGCGCCCCGGGGACGACCCCGGCGGGAGGCGATCTGCTTGCACTCGACCTACCGGAGTGCTAAACAAGGTGTTGGCACTCGCGGCTCGTGAGTGCCAGAGGTCGGGACGGTGGGGTTCCGGTCGTGGCGCCGCCATCGGCGCTCCGGCACGGGGCCGGTCGTCGCGGGCTGTCCGGCCCGGCCTGAGGACGTCACATCGCCAGGTGGTGACGTCCTCGTGAGTTCAACGTGTGCGGTCAGCAGGGCCGAGGAGGCCAGGCGCCGCGAGTGTCCAGGAGGACAACAGCCGTATGGCCAAGATCATCGCATTCGACGAGGAAGCTCGTCGCGGCCTCGAGCGGGGCATGAACCAGCTCGCCGACGCCGTCAAGGTGACGCTCGGCCCCAAGGGCCGCAACGTCGTGCTCGAGAAGAAGTGGGGCGCTCCCACCATCACCAACGATGGTGTGTCGATCGCCAAGGAGATCGAGCTCGAGGACCCGTACGAGAAGATCGGCGCCGAGCTGGTCAAGGAGGTCGCGAAGAAGACCGACGACGTCGCCGGTGACGGCACAACGACGGCGACCGTCCTGGCCCAGGCGCTGGTCCGCGAGGGCCTGCGCAACGTCGCGGCCGGCGCGAACCCGATGGCCCTCAAGCGGGGCATCGAGGCCGCCGTCGCCAGCGTGTCCGAGGCCCTGAGCCAGCTGGCGAAGGACGTCGAGACCAAGGAGCAGATCGCCTCCACCGCCTCCATCTCCGCCGGTGACACCACCGTCGGCGAGATCATCGCCGAGGCGATGGACAAGGTCGGCAAGGAAGGCGTCATCACCGTCGAGGAGAGCAACACCTTCGGGCTCGAGCTGGAGCTCACCGAGGGCATGCGCTTCGACAAGGGCTACATCTCGGCGTACTTCATGACCGACGCCGAGCGCATGGAGGCCGTCTTCGACGAGCCCTACATCCTCATCGCCAACAGCAAGATCTCCTCGGTGAAGGACCTGCTCCCGATCCTCGAGAAGGTCATGCAGTCCGGCAAGCCGCTGGTCATCATCGCCGAGGACCTCGAGGGCGAGGCCCTGGCCACCCTGGTCGTCAACAAGGTGCGCGGCACCTTCAAGTCCGTCGCCGTCAAGGCCCCGGGCTTCGGCGACCGCCGCAAGGCCATGCTGAACGACATCGCCATCCTCACCGGTGGCACGCTCATCAGCGAGGAGGTCGGCCTCAAGCTCGACGCCGCCGACCTGTCGCTGCTGGGCTCGGCCCGCAAGGTCGTCATCACCAAGGACGAGACCACCATCGTCGACGGTGCCGGTGACGCCGAGCAGATCCAGGGCCGCGTCAACCAGATCCGCGCCGAGATCGAGAAGTCGGACTCGGACTACGACCGCGAGAAGCTCCAGGAGCGCCTCGCCAAGCTGGCCGGCGGCGTGGCCGTCATCAAGGTCGGCGCGGCCACCGAGGTCGAGCTCAAGGAGCGCAAGCACCGCATCGAGGACGCCGTTCGCAACGCGAAGGCGGCCGTCGAGGAGGGCATCGTCCCCGGTGGTGGCGTCGCGCTGGTGCAGGCCGGCAAGACCGCGTTCGACAAGCTGGACCTGCAGGGTGACGAGGCGACCGGCGCGAACATCGTGAAGGTCGCGCTCGACGCCCCGCTGCGCCAGATCGCCGTGAACGCCGGCCTCGAGGGCGGCGTCGTGGTGGAGAAGGTCCGCAACCTGGAGTCGGGTCACGGCCTGAACGCCGCCAACGGCGAGTACGTCGACCTGCTGGCCGCGGGCATTATCGACCCGGCCAAGGTCACCCGCTCGGCGCTGCAGAACGCCGCGTCGATCGCCGCGCTGTTCCTCACGACCGAGGCGGTCGTGGCGGACAAGCCGGAGAAGAACCCCGCCCCGGCCGGTGCGCCGGGCGGCGGCGAGATGGACTTCTGAGTCCAGCTCACCTGCGCACGAACCAGAAGGGCGGGTCGCCGGTCGGCGGCCCGCCCTTCCGCGTGCGTGCCTAGCGGCGGTGCCGGCGCACCGGGCGGCCGTCGGCCGCCACGGCGACCGGGCGGGGCCGGGTGCGGCCGAGCAGCAGCAGCGCCCCGCCGAGCACCAGGATCGCGGCGCCGAACCCGGTGATCGTCGCCACGTCGGTGCCGGTGCGCGGCAGCGAACCGCCCGCCGTGCCCACCGAGATCGTGTACGTGCCGGTCGAGGTGTTGCCGTCCGCGTCGGTCACGGTGTACGTGAACGAGTCGGCGCCGCTGTAGCCCTCGTCGGGCGTGTACGTCACCGTGCCGTCGCCGTTGATCGACGCGGTGCCGTGCTTCGGCTTGCCGACCGCCTTCAGCGTCAGCACGTCGCCGTCGGCGTCGGTCGCGCCGCCGAGCACGTCGATCGTCGTCGGCCTGTTCTTCGGGGTGCGCACCGCGTCGTCCGGCGCCTTCGGGGCGGCGGCCACCTTGACCCGGATGACGCCCGACGCCAGGTTGCCGTCGGCGTCCTGCACCGTGTACGTGAACGAGTCCGTGCCGGCGAAGCCCTTGGCCGGGGTGTACGTGACGGTGCCGTCGGCGTTGATCCGCGCGGTGCCGTGCTTCGGCTTGCCGGTGCGGATCAGCTCGACCGCGCGGCCGTGCTCGTCGGTCAGCGGCACGGTCACCTTGACCGGGTCGCCGGGGCCGGACGTGACGGCCTTGTCCGGCACGGCGGGCGCCGGGGCGACGTCGACCGTGACGGTGGCCGTGGCGGTGCCGCCGTGGCCGTCGGTGACGGTGTAGGTGAACGTCACCGTGCCGGAGAACGTGGCCGGCGGGGTGTAGGTGACCGTGGTGCCGCCCGCGCCGACCGACACGGTGCCGCGCACCACCCCGGCGCCGTCCTTCGGGGCGGTGGTGGCCGTGACGGTCAGGCCGTCGCCGTTGGCGTCGGTGTCGTTGGTGACGACCGGCACGGTGACGGCGTGGGCGTACGGCGTGGTGCGGGCGTCGGGCACCGCGGCCGGGGCGGTGTTGGCCACCTCGACCGTCACCAGGGCGGTGTCGGCGAGCTGGTCGGAGTCCTCGACGGTGTAGACGAACGTGACCGGGCCGCGGAAGCCCGCCGGCGGCGTGTAGACGATCGCGCCGCCGACGACCTGGGCGGTGCCCCGGTCGACGCCGTCGGCGTCGCGCGGGGTGGTGACGCCGGTGATCGTCAGCGCGTCGGCGGCGCCGTTCGGGTCGGTGTCGTTGCCGAGCACGTCCAGCTGCGCCGGGCCGCCCGCGGCCACGCCGGTGACCGTGTCGGCGGCAGCCTGCGGGGCCTCGTTGGCGACCAGCACGCTCACCGTGGCGGTGTCGGTGCCGCCCGCGCCGTCGCTGACGGTGTACGTGAACGTGTCGGTGCCCTTGAAGGCGCCGGGCGTGTACGTGACGTGGGTGCCGTGGTTGACGACGGTGCCGTGGCCGGGCTGGGTCACCGCGGACACGGCGAGCGTCTGGCCGCCCGGCACCACGTTGGCGTCGGTGTCGTTGGCGAGCACGTACACGTCGGTGGCGGCGGACGGCGTGGTGCTGCCGCCGTCGTCGTCGGCCGCGACGGGCGCCGCGTTGGCGACCCGCACCGTCACGGTGGCGGTGCCGGTGCCGCCCGACGGGTCGGTGACCGTGTACTCGAAGGTGTCGTCGCCGGCCCAGCCGGGCGCCGGGGTGTAGGTGATGCCGCCGTCGGCCTCGACGACGACCTGGCCGTGCTGCGGCGCGGCCGGGCCCGCCGTGACGGTGAGCGCGTCGCCTTCGGTGTCGGTGTCGTTGCCGAGCACGTCGACGGTGACGGGGGCGCCCGTGCCGGTGCCGGCCGGGCCGTCGGCGTGCGCGACCGGGGCCGCGTTGATGTCCACGCTGACGGTCGCGGTGTCGGTGCCGCCGTTGCCGTCGCTGACCGTGTACGTGAACGTGTCCACGACGTGCGGGGCGTTCGGTTGCGGCGTGTAGGTGACCGTCGAGCCGTCCGCGGCGACCGTGACGGTGCCGTGGGCGCCGTCGGTGGCGTTGAGCACGCCCAGCTGCTGGGTGGTGTTGAGGTCGGTGTCGTTGTGCAGCACGTCGACGACGGTGGCCTGGCCGGGCTCGACGCGGTGGGCGTCGGCCACGGCGACCGGGGCGGCGTTCTGCACGGTGACGGTGACCAGCGCGGTGGCGGACCCGCCGCGCCCGTCGCCGACGGTGTAGGTGAACGTGTCGGAGCCGCTGAACCCGGTGTCCGGCGTGTACGTGACGACGGTGCCGTTGACGGCGATCGAGCCGTGCGCCGGGTCGGTGGTGGCGACGACCGTCAGCGGGTCGTTGCCCGCGTCGGTGTCGTTGGCGGCCACGTCGAGCGCCACGGCCTGGTTCGTGGGCGTGCTCGCGCCGTCCGGGTGGGCGACCGGCGGGCTGTTCTGCACGGTCACGGACACCGTGGCGGTGTCCGTGTCGGTGCCGTCGGTGACGGTGTAGGTGAACGAGTCCGTGCCGAGGAAGCCGGCCGGCGGGGTGTACCGCAGCGCGCCGCCGACCTGGGTCACGGCGCCGCCCTGGACGGTGACGGCGTCGAAGGCGGCGATCCCGTGCACGTCGGCCGGGTTCGGGTCGGTGTCGTTGAGCAGCACCGGGACGTCGACCGGGTTGTCGGCCTCGATGGTGCGCACGTCGGCGACGGCGACCGGCGGGGCGTTGAGCACCTCGACGGTGACGGTGCCGGTGGTGTGGCCGCCCTGGCCGTCGCTCGCGGTGTAGCTGAACATGTCGGTGCCCGCGTAGCCCGCGTCCGGGATGTACCGGACGAGCCCGCCGACGACGGTGACCTGCCCGTGGGCGGCCGGGCCGGCCGACGTGACGGTCAGCGCCTCGCCGTTGGGGTCGGCGTCGTTGGCCAGCACGTCGACGTCCACCTGCTGGTGGTGCGGGGTGCTGAGCGGGCCGTCGGCGACGGTCACCGGGGCGGCGTTGGCCACGGTCAGGTGCAGCGTCGCGCTCGCGGTGCCGCCCTTGCCGTCGCCGACGGTGTACGGGATGGTCAGCGCGCCGGAGAAGCCGGGCGCGGCGTGCCAGGTGACGGTGCCGCCGGCGTACGTGGCGGAGCCCTCGGCGGGCTGGCCCACCGCGGTGACGGTCAGGGTGTCGCCGTTGGGGTCGGTGTCGTTGGCGACGACGGTGACGGTGCGGTCGGTCAGGTACGGGGTGGTGGCGGTGTCGTCCGCAGCGGCCGGGCCCTGGTTGGCGACGGTGACCGTGACCGTGCCGGTGTCCGTGGCGGTGCCGTCGCCGACGGTGTAGGTGAAGGTGGCGGCGCCGCCGAACGAGGCGCTCGGCGTGAACGTGACCGTGCCGTCGCCGTTGTCCGTGACCGTGCCGACCGCGCCGCCGCCGGCGGGCTGGGTGACGCCGGTGACGGTGAGCGTGTCGCCCGGGTTCGGGTCGGTGTCGTTGCCGGCCACGTCCACGGTCACCGGGGTCTGCGCCGCGGTGGTGTCCGCGTCGTCCACGGCGACCGGGGGCGCGTTGGCGACCGTCACGGACAGCGTGCCGGGCGCGCTGCCGCCCCGGCCGTCCGCGACGTGGTACGTGATGGTCTCGACACCCTCGAACCCGTAGGCGGGGGTGTAGGTGATCGTGCCGTCGCCGTTGCTCACCGCGCCGCCGTGCGCCGGGGTGTTGACGGACGCCACGTGCAGCGCGTCGCCGTCCGGGTCGGTGTCGCCGGTGAGCACGTCCACGGTGACACCGACCGTGTGCCCGGTGCCGCCGCTGTCGGCGTCGGCGACCGGGTTGCGGTTCACGCCGAGGGCGATGGCCGCGGTGTCGTTGGCGGGGGTGCCGTCGGCGTACTTGCCGCTGACGGCGGCGACCGCAGTGGCCGGGTCGGCGGCCGAGGCGTCGGCGAGCGCGTCGACGTGCGCGGTGACGGTCTGGCCCACCGCGAGGGTGCCCAGGTTGCAGGTCACGACCTGGCCGTCGACCGTGCAGGCGCCCGACGGCCAGGTGCCGGCCGACGGGGTGACCCCGGCGGGCAGGGTCAGGGCGAGGACGGTGTCGAGCTGCGCGTCCGGGCCGTTGTTGACCACGCTGACGTCGTAGCCCACGGCGTCGTCGGGGCCGCCGCGCTGCACCACGGCCGGGACGGCCGAGCCGGTGACGGCCAGCTCGGTGGCGGCCGCGACGACGGTCATGGTGTGCACGTTGCTGGTGCCGGTCAGCGAGATCGGCGGGCTGGAGTTCTGCCCGGTGTCGCTGATGTTGGCCACGTTGGTGATGACGGTGCCGCCGGGGGTGTCCACGCCGACCCGCACGCGGAACGTCACGACGGTCTGCGCGCCGATGGCCAGCGACCCGCCGGCGGCGCCGGTCGCGCCGGTTCCCAGCCGGAACGTGCCCGTGCCGGCCTGCATCTCGGCCGGGTCGTCGCCCGCGGCGTCGGTGCGGGCCACCCCGTCGACCCGCAGCGTGCCGGGCACGTACGCGGTGCCGGTGGGCACGGCGTCGGACACGACGACGTCCACGGCGCTGTCGTTGCCCTCGTTCTTCACGGCGATCGTGTACTCGACCTCGTCGCCCGGCTTGAGCTGCCCGCCGTTGAGGTCGTTCGAGGTCATCGTCGCCTTGATGTCGGGCGCGTACAGCTCGGTGGCGATGGTGACGACGCCCGGGTAGAACGTCTCCGACGACGTGGTCAGCGTCAGGTCGGCGGTGCTGGTGCCGTTCTTGATCACGTTGGTGGTGGACATCTGGTCGATGTCGACGCCCAGCAGGTTGCCGTGGGCGGGCGTGCGGGCGGTGTCCAGCACGCCGCTGTCGCTGACCGTGCTGTTGAACGGGTTGGCCGCCGGGTTCACGGCGTCGGACAGCGTGGTCGTCACGCCGTTGCTGGTGACCTTGAGGCTGTCGCCGGTCAGGCCGGCGTCGCCCTCGTACACCACGGTGCCGATCTTGCTGCGCACGTCGCCGGTCGGCGGGGTCTGGAAGCCGACCACCGGGATGGTCAGGGTGTTGGCGCCCTGGTTGATGAAGCCGAAGCCGTCGAAGACGGTCAGGTTGCGGACCTTCTCCGCCGGGTTGCGGTACGCCACCACGAGCGCCCAGCCCGCGTACCGGTCGTCGTTGCGCGCCGCCTGGATGTCCGCCGCCCAGTAGGTGCCGTTGCCGCCGGCCGCCACCATGTTCGTGACCTCGGCGTAGCCCTGGTAGATGTCGTGGTTGGCGTTCTGCGTCGTCTCGTCGAACTGGGTCGCGGTGACGGTCTGGTAGGCGCCGCCGGGCGCCCGGAACCGGATCTTGTCGCGGTCGGCAAGCGAGGGCGTGGCGATCGGCGCGGCCGGGTAGCTGTTGCCGCCGGTGTTGTACGTCGAGTTCGTGTCGGCGCTCCAGTACAGGCCCGCGAACAGCACCGTGCTGCCGGCGGGCAGCGCGAGGTCGCTGCTGCTGGAGTTGAAGGTGCCGGCGTCGCCGTCGGCGTCCACCCACGTCATCTCGTAGGCGTTGTTGTTGTCCGGCGTGCCGGGCGACGCGTTGTACGTGCGGGCCGCGGCGCAGCCCCCGGCCCCCGCCGGGCAGCTCAGGTTCGAGTTGCCGCGCAGCACGATCGCGCCGTTGGTGTTGGTGCTGAACGTCTGCGCGAACGGCGTGGTGATCGCCGCCTCCGCGGCCGGGTTCACGACCAGCGCCAGGACGGCCGCCATGGCCATGGCCGCCAGCAGGGCGAGCGCCCTGCGCGGCGACGTGCTGTTACGGCGTCGGTGCATCGTGCTGCCCCCGGGGTCCCGCGTCCATGCGAAAACCCGGACCTGATGGTCCGGGCTACTTGACGGTAGGAACCGGCCGGTGCAGGCCGGGTGCAGCGCCGCAGCGGTTCTAGAGCTGCTTGCGGTAGAGGAAGAACACGCGCTCGATGCGGGCGCCCGCGGCCTGCGAGTAGAACGGGACCGGGCCCACCCAGCCGATCTGGGCGCGGGTGACGCCGTTCGCCCGCTGGTCGGCCAGGCAGCGGCGCAGCAGCACCCCGCCGATGCCCGAGCCGCGGGCCGCCGGGGACGTGCCCATCGGGCCGAACCAGCTCGGCCGCGACGAGCCGTACGCGGCGAAGCCCAGGATCGCGCCCTGCGCGTCGGCGGCCAGGTGGCAGCCGGCCCGGTCGCGGCCCAGCGAGTGGGTGACCTCGCCCGTCCAGCCCTCGCCGAAGTGGGCGAGCGTGAACGCGGCCAGCGCGGGGGCGTCGGCCGCCACGGCGGCGCGCACCGAGATGCCGCCGTCGGCCAGCCGCATCTCGGCCTCGGCCGTGGGGCGCAGGGCGGGCGAGGCGTCGTACGTCAGGTCGGCCGTCATGTTCCAGGCCGTCTGGTCGTTCTCGTAGCCCATCGCCGTCGCCGCGCACACCGCCGGGGTGTACCGCACGTCGATGCCCGGCCAGGCGTAGTACGGGGCGTTGCCGGCGAACAGGATCTCGCCCGCGCCCAGCCCCGACAGGGCGCCCTCGACGCGGCCCACCAGGGCCCGGCCGATGCCCCGGCGCCGGTGGTCCGGGTCGACCGCGAGCAGGTCGACGTGGCCCACCTCGTCGGAGCGGTGCGAGATCGAGCCGAGCACCACCCCGACCACCCGGCCGCGCTGGACGGCGACGAACCCGGTGAGCCGGCGCGGGCCGGGCGCCCACCCCTCGGTGCCGGTGCGCTCGCGCAGGCGGCCCACGATCTCGGCGGCCTCCGCGGCGTCGTCGGCGAGGTCCAGGGCGCTGCGGCACAGCGTGACCACCGCCGGCAGGTCGCCGTCCGTCAGCTCCGCGATCGAGAACTCGTCGTCCACGATCACGACGCTAGCGGAGCGCGCGGGCCGCGGTGACGGCGGCGTACGCGTCGACCCGGCCCGCGCCGGCGCCGCCGCACGGCCCGGTCACCGGCACCGCCGTGTCCACCAGCAGCCGCCGGGTGCGCTCCACGTCGCCGACCAGGGCGGGCTGCGCCGACCACACCAGCGCCACCACGCCCGCCACGTGCGGGGTGGCCATCGAGGTGCCGTCCAGCGCGCCGTACGTGCCGCCGGGCAGCGCCGACACGATGCCCGCGCCCGGCGCCACCAGGTCGGGCTTACCGCCGCCGCGGCTGGAGAAGTCGGTCACCCGGCCGTCGTCGCCGACGGCGCCCACCGTGAACGCCGACGGGTACGGCGCGGGCGCCGCGTCCACGCTGCCGCAGCGCGGCCCGGTGTTGCCCGCCGCCGCCACGAAGAACACCCCGGCCGCCGCGAACGCGTCGACCGCCGGGCGCAGCGCGCCGGTGTCGCACCCCTCGACCTCCGGGCAGCCCCACGAGTTCGTCAGCACGTGCGGGGCGCGGCGGGGCCGGCCGTCGGTGAACGGGTCGCCGCCCGGCGGGAACGGGGCCAGCATGAACTGCAGGCAGTCCAGGTACTTCGCCGGGTTGCCGAGGTTGCGGGCCAGGTTGACGCAGCCCACCCACTGCGCGCCCGGCGCCACCCCGACGCCCCGGGCGCCGACCGCCGTGGCGAGCGTGTGCGTGCCGTGGCCGTTGCGGTCGGTGGGCGCGGTCGTGCCGTTCCACGGGTCGTGCCAGGAGTCGTCGAAGCCGCGGAACCGGCCCGCCAGCGCCGGGTGCCGGCCGTCCACGCCCGAGTCCGAGCCGCCGACCGTGATGCCCGCGCCGGTCGCGCCGGCCACCCGCGGGACGCCGATCGCCGCCAGGTTCCACGGCGCCGCCGGGGGCGTCGTCAGCTCCCCCCGGGAGGCGGCCGGCGGCGCGGGCAGCGGGCGGGCGCGCTGCGACAACAGCACCCGGGCCACGTCGTCGCGGGCCGCCAGCCACGCCCGCACCTCCGGACCGCCCGCCACCTCCAGGCCGTTGACCAGGTAGTACGGCGTGTACGGCAGGCGCGCGTCGTCCAGCGCCGCGCGGATGCCGGCCTGGCTCGCCGTGGCCGTCGCCACGAGCCGGCGGTACGTCTCCGCGACGCGGGCGTCCCGGTTGACCGCCCCGGTGCCCAGCGCCGCGACGCCGCCCAGGTCCGCCTGCTCCCGCATCACCACGAACAGCCGCTCGCCGTGCAGGCCCGGCTGCCCGGCGGCCGCGTGCACGGCGCCGCCCGCCGCCACCACCGCGAACGCCGTGACCAGGGCCGTCGCCCGGCGCGGCGCGCGGGCCGACCGGCGGGCCAGCCACACTCCGTACGCCCCGGCCGTCAGCACCGCCAGCAGCCACGACAGGCCCGCAGCGATCGCCGCCCACGCCGGGGCGTCACGGCCCGTGGCCAGCAGGATCGTCAGCTCCTCCGGGTCGGTGAACGCCAGCGGGCCCGCCGCCGCCACGCCCACCAGCCACGCCGCCGGGGCGGCCCCGCCGCGCAGGCGCAGGCTCAGCGCGTACAGGGCGGCCAGCGCGTACCCCAGCGGCGGCAGCACCAGCAGCTCCGCCAGGTTCGTGCCCGCGTGGCCGGTGCCCGCCGCCAGCAGCGTCAGCGCCACCGCCGCCACCGTTCCGCCGCCCAGCACCAGCAGGGCCGGCGAGGAGGCGTACCACTGCCACAGCGACGGGCCGAGCACCCGCGCGGCCAGCAGGCCCACCGCGGCGGCCGCGAGCACGGCCAGCAGGGTCTCGGTGACGCCGCCCAGCGCGCCCGTCCACAGCCACGGCAGCGCCACCACCAGGCCCGCTGCGGCCGCCAGCACCCGGGCCCGGGGCGGGACGGCGCCGCGAGCACCGCGTACCAGCAGGGCGGCCGCGCCCGCGACCAGGGCGGACGCCGCCAGATAGGCCTCGTGGTGGGCGGCCGGGATCGCGCGCAGCGCGGTCAGGGCGCCCGCCGCGAGCCCCGCGGTCAGCCACGCCCGGCCCGCCGCCCGGATCACCGCGGCGCGCGGCGCCACGGCCAGCGGCCACGCGCCCGCCGCCACCAGCGCCGTCGCCAGCACCGCGACCAGCGGCCACAGCCAGCCCGGGGAGGCCGTGCCCAGCGCGGCCCCCAGCTGCTCCACGACCCAGCCGGCGCCCGACCCCAGCACGGCGGCGGCCGTGGCGCCCAGGCCCACGAAGACCGTGGCGACGACCGCACCCGCGCCCGGCCCGGTGTGACGTTGCATGCGCCGCACAGTACGTGGGTGCCGCGAGGCCCCCGGGGGCTACCGTGGGACGGGTGCGTGATCCTTCGGTGTCCCGGTACACCGCCGGGCGGCTGTCCCCGGCCCGGCGCGTCGCCGACCTGCGGCGGCTGCGCGACGAACACTTCGACGTGCTCGTCATCGGCGGCGGCGCCACCGGCGCGGGCGCCGCGCTCGACGCCGCCTCCCGCGGGCTGAAGGTCGCCCTCGTCGAGGCCCGCGACCTGGCCGCCGGCACGTCCAGCCGGTCCAGCAAGCTCATCCACGGCGGCCTGCGCTACCTGGAGCAGCTCGAACTGCACCTCGTCCACGAGGCGCTCACCGAACGCGGCCTGCTCGCCAGCCGGCTCGCCCCGCACCTGGTCAAGCCCGTGCCGATCCTCGTCCCGCTCACCGGCTCCACCCGCAACCGGGCGCTGCCCAAGCGGGCCGCCCAGCGCGCCTACTACGGGCTCGGCGTCGCCGCCTACGACGTGTTCGCCGGCATCTTCGGCCAGGGCCGCGGCATGCCCCTGCACAAGCACCTGTCCCGGGCCGGCGCCCGGCACCTGTTCCCCAGCCTGCGCGCCGACGCCCTCAACGGCGCCATCCGCTACTACGACGGCCAGGTCGACGACGCCCGCCTCGTCGTCACCGTCGCCCGCACCGCCGCCAGCCTCGGCGCGGCCGTCGTCACCAGCGCCCGCGTCACCGGCTTCGTCCGGCACGCCCGCGAGGTCGTCGGCGTGCGCGTGCGCGACCTGGAGGCCCCCGGCTCGCCCGACTTCGAGGTGCGCGCCAAGACCGTCATCGCCGCCACCGGCGTCTGGTCCGACGACATGACCCGCATGCTCGACGACGTCGGCGTCCGGCCGGGCCTGCGGGTGCGCGCCTCCAAGGGCGTCCACCTCGTCGTGCCCCGCTCCGCCATCACCGGCGACGCCGGGCTCATCCTGCGCACCGCCACCAGCGTGCTGTTCGTCATCCCCTGGGGCGGGCACTGGATCATCGGCACCACCGACACCGACTGGCAGCTCGACCGCTCGCACCCGGCCGCGTCCGCCCGCGACATCCGCTACCTGCTCGACCAGGTCAACGCCGTGCTCGAACGCCCGCTGACCACCGACGACATCGAGGGCGTGTACGCCGGGCTGCGGCCGCTGCTGTCCGGCGACTCCGAGTCCACCTCGGCCCTGTCGCGCGAGCACGCCGTCGTCGAGCCCATGCTCGGGCTGTTCATCGTGGCCGGCGGCAAGTACACGACGTACCGGGTGATGGCCTCCGACGTCGTCGACCGGGTGGTGCGCCGCATCGGCGTGCCCGCCGCCTCCCTCACCGCCCAGCTGCCGCTGCTCGGCGCCGACGGGTACGCCGCCGCCTGGCGCGACCGGCACGACCTCGCCCGCCGGCACGGGGTGCCCGCCGGGGTGGTCGAGCACCTGCTGGAGCGCTACGGCACCCTCACCACCCACCTGCTCGCCATGATCGCCGCCGACCCGCTGCTCGGCGCGCCGCTGGCCGGGGCCCCGGAGTACCTCGCCGCCGAGGTCGCGTACGCCGCCCAGGCCGAGGGCGCACTGCACCTCGACGACGTGCTGACCCGGCGCACCCGCATCTCGTTCGAGACCCCGCACCGCGGCGCCGAGTCCGCCGCCCACGCCGCCGAGGTGATGGGCCGGGTGCTCGGCTGGGACGCCGCCGTCCGCGACCGCGAGGTCGAGCACTACCTGGCCCGCGTCGAGGCCGAACGCCGCTCCCAGCGCGAACCCGACGACGCCGCCGCCGACGCCGCCCGCCTCGGCGTGCCCGACGTGCGCGGCTTCGCCGCCGACCGGGGCGGGGTGCCGCTCTCGGGGTGATCTACGTCGACGAGCCCCGCTGGCCCGCGCACGGCCGCCTGTGGTCGCACCTCATCAGCGACACGTCGTACGCGGAGCTGCACGTCTTCGCCGAGATGATCGGCGCGCCCCGGCGCGGCTTCGACCGCGACCACTACGACATCCCGGCCGGCCGGTTCACCCTCGCCGTGCTGCTCGGCGCCCGGGTCGTGCCCGGGCGGGAGATCGCCCGGCTGCTGCGCGCGTCCGGCCTGCGCCGGCCCAAGCACCTCAGCCCAGGGCGGCCAGCTCGCGGCTGAGGTTCGCCCGCGCCCGCTCCTCCCACCCCGGCACCACCCGGTAGATCCGCTCCAGGCCGAGCAGCCGCCGCAGCACCGCCGCCCGGCCCGCGCGCCACGCCTCGTCGCCGACGTGCGCGTACTCGCGGCGCACCTGGCCCACGTAGGCGTCGTAGTCCGCCGCGGGGCGCGCCAGCACCGCCAGGTCCGCGTCGCACAGCAGGGCGCCGTCGGCGTCGCCGGGGTCCGGGTCGTGACCGGCGGTCACCAGCACGAGCCGCACGACCTCCTTCGCCGGTACGCCCAGCGCGCCCAGCACCCGCCCGGCCAGGTCGGCGCTGGCCCGCTCGTTCGCGTCGCCCGCCGCCCGCGGGTCGTACACGGCGTCGTGCCACCACGCCGCCAGGCGCACCCGGTCCAGCGTGCGGGCGGCGTGCGCGTGCGCGTCCACCACGTCCAGCACCGCCTCCAGGTGCGCCACGGTGTGGTAGTGCCGGTGCGGCTCCGACCAGCGGCGCCGCAGCGACGCCTCCGCGGCGTCCAGGTCGGCGTCCGGCGCGGTCGCGCCCGCCCCACGGCAGGCGGTCCGCCAGCGGTCCAGCAGCACGGTCATGCGCCTCATTGTCGGGGATCTTCGGTGCCGCCGCGCGCCGCTTCAGGCCCTAGGCTGGCGGCGTGGGGAGACTGTCCGCGTTCGGCACCCGGTCGCGCGGGCACCTCGGCGCCGGCCTCGAACGCGTCCGCGCCAGCGTCGCCCTCGCCGCCCAGACCGGCGTCGCCGGCGGCCTCGCCTGGTACATCGCGCACGACCTGATCGGCGAACCCACCCCGTTCTTCGCGCCCATCGCCGCCGTCGTCACCCTCGCCGTCTCCGTCGGCCAGCGCCTCCAGCGCGCCGCCGAGCTGGTCATCGGCGTCGCGCTCGGCATCGGCGTCGGCGACCTGATCCTGCTCGTCATCGGCAGCGGGCCGTGGCAGCTCGGCATCATGGTCGCGTTCGCCGTCGTGGCCGCCGCCGCGCTCGGCGGCGGCGGGCCGCTCGTCGTCCAGGCCGCCGGGTCCGCCGTGCTCGTCGCCGCGTTCAGCCCCACCGGCGCCGCGCCGTACAGCCGGTTCGTCGACGCCCTCGTCGGCGGCGCCGTCGGGCTCGCCGTCATGGCCGTGCTGCTGCCGCTCAACCCGCTCACCGTCGTCCGGCGCGCCGCCGAACCCGCCCTCGACCTGCTCGCCGACGGCCTGCACGAGGTCGCCGCCGCCCTCGCCGAGCGCGACGTCGACCGCGCCGAACGGGCCCTGACGGCCCTGCGCGCCGGCGAGGCCCCGTTCGCCGCGTTCCGCTCCGCCGTCGACGCCGCCCGCGAGAACTCCGCCCTCGCCCCCGCCCGCTGGCGCAGCCGCGCCGCCATCACCCGGTACGTCGAGAGCGCCGACCAGCTCCTGTACGCCCTGCGCAACGTCCGCGTCCTCGTCCGCCGGGTCCTCACCGCGCTGCGCGACGACGAACCCGTGCCGCCCGAGCTGCCCGACGCCGTGGGCCTGCTCGGCGACGCCGTCGCCCTGCTGCGCGGCGAGCTGGCCGGCGGCGCAGAGCCCGTCGCCACCCGCGAGCGCGCCCTGCGGGCCGCCGGCGAGTCCGGCCGCGCGTACACCGACGGCGTCGCCTTCTCCGGCGGCGTCGTCGTCGCCCAGATCCGCAGCACCGCCACCGACCTGCTGCGCGCCACCGGCATCACCCACGCCGACGCCGTGCAGCTCGTACGCGGCGCCGCAGCCCGCTACGGCGGCACCGGCCTGCCCGGTTCGTGATCACCCGCCGCCCGCTCGGGGCGGCCGACGGGGCCGGTGGTGGCTAGGCTGGCGGGCATGGCCGACGTTTCCACCGGCGCCGTCGCACTCGACGACCCGCCGCCCACCGCCCCGGCGCCGCCGCCACCCGGCCCGGCCCGCCGCGTGCCGTGGAAACGCATCCTCACCCTCGTCGGCGTCATCGGCTTCATCGCCGTGTGCGCCATCGGCATGCTCGTCTACCTCGGCTACAACATCGGCGTCCAGGCGCTGCTCATCGGCCTGGCCGCGGCGATCCTGCCCGTCCCGGTGCTGGTGTCCTGTTTCCTGTGGCTCGACCGGTACGAACCCGAACCGGTGCTGCTGCTCGCGCTGGCGTTCTGCTGGGGCGCGTTCGTGTCGACGGCCGCGTCACTCGGCGTGAACACCGCCATGTCGGCCGTCTTCCAGAGCTGGGACCTGCCCGACAGCCTGGTGGCGGTGCTCGTCGCCCCGTTCATCGAGGAGCTCACCAAGGCCCTCGGCCCCATCCTGCTGCTGATCTTCCGCCGCCGCGAGTGGTCCGGCATCACCGACGGCATCGTCTACTGCGGACTGTCCGCCGTCGGCTTCGCCATGGTCGAGAACGTCCTCTACCTGGGCGGCCACGGCTACGCGGCGGGCGCCGAACAGTACGGCCCGGCCACCGGCGCCCAGGCGGTCTTCGCCATCTTCATCGTGCGCATCCTGTTCACCGGCTTCGCCCACCCGCTGTTCACGTCCATGGCGGGCATCGGCCTCGGCATCTCCGCCCGCTCGAACAACCGGGCCGTGCGCGTGTTCGCCCCCATCGCCGGCCTGCTGGTGGCGATGATGCTGCACGGCACCTGGAACCTGATGCCCACGCTGGCGCTGGCCGTGGAGAACAACTTCATCCTCCTGTACGGCTACATCGGCGTCATGGTGCCCATCTTCCTCGGCATGGTCGGCTTCGCGATCGGCCTGCGCGGCTGGGAGGGTCGCCTCACCGAACGCGTCCTGCCCCGCTACGCCGCCGCCGGCTGGCTCAGCCCACCCGAGGTCGCCGCCCTCGGCAGCCTGGGCCGCCGCCACGCCGCCCGCCGCTGGGCCCGCCGCGTCGCCGGCGACGCCGGCCTGCGCGCGATGCGAAACTTCCAGTTCAGCGCCACCCAGCTCACCCTCCTGCGCGACGGCATGACCCGCGGCCTGCACGACCGCCCCAAGGACGCCGCCCGCGCCGAGGCCGAGGAACACCGCCTCCTCACCGAACTGGCCGCCTACCGCGCCGTCTACACCGGCCGGGACCCGCAGACCCCGCAGGCCTTCTGGGACGGCACCGCCTACCGCCTGACCCTCCCCGACGGCACCGCCCACGAGACCCCCGCGCCACCCGAGCCGGTCGTCCCGGTGCCGGTCATCCTCGCCCCGCCCGCGCCTGCGTGGCAGCCGCCGGCGCTCCACGGGCCCAGCCCCTTCGGGCCGGGGCCCGTGCCGCCCGGCTACGGCCCGCCGCCGGGCGCCGGTCCGTACGGGGTGCCGCCGGTGGCGGGTCCGCCGCCCGGCGCAGCGGTGGGTCCTTACGGTCCGCCGGCGGCTGCCGGTCCCTACGGCCCGCCGCCGCCTGGCATGGCGCCCTATGGTTCGCCGCCGGTCGGGCCCTACGGCCCGCCGCACGGTCCCGGTCCTTACGGCCCCCCGCCCGGTCCTGGTGCTTACGGTCCGCCGGCCGGTCCTGGTGCTTACGGCCCGCCGCCCGGGCCCGGTCCCTACGGTCCGCCGCCGGGTTCCGGTTCCTACGGTCCGCCGCCCGGTATGCCGTCCTACGGTCCGCCGCCGGGCGCGGGTCCTTACGGCCCGCCGCCGGTCGAGGTGCACGGCCGGCCGCCGGCTCTGCCGCCCACCGCCCATCCCGGCCAGCCCAACCCGTGGGCCCGCCCGCCCGGGCCGGACGGCCCGGACCGCCCGCAGGCGGCACCCCCGCCGCCGGGCACCACGCCCGCCGCCGGCACCGCGGCGGAGCCCGCCCCGGAGCAGCCGCCGACCCCCTACGTGCGCCCGGCCGCGGACCAGGACTGAGCCACCCGGCTCTGCTAACCACGGTCTCGCGCTGCTTCCAGGCTGCGCTGCCCCACCAGGACCGCGCCCGATCAGGGCCGCGCGCACCGGCCGTGCCGCCCACCAGGCCGCGCCGCCCACCAGGCCGCGCCGCCCTACAGGCCGCGCCGCCCCACCGAGGCCGCGCCGCCCCACCAGGCCGCGCGCGGCCGCGCCGCCCCACAGGCCGCGCCGCCCCACAGGCCGCGCCGCCCCACAGGCCGCGCCGCCCCACGAGGCCGCGTCGCCCCAACAGGCCGCGCCCGGCCAGCGCCGCGCCCGGCCAGCGCCGCGCGCCCACCTCGGCCCGCGCCCAACCCGCGCCCCCGGCGGGGTCGCGGGCCGTGCGGCCGGGCGCATTCAGCGGCCCTCAGGCCGCCCCACCACCGGCCCTCGCGGGGTCAGCGGAGGTTGGGGTCCGCCGGGGTGGGTGGGGTGCCGGCGATGACCACCGCGTCCGGCGGGATCTCCGGGCGGCGGCGGGACAGGCGGCGGATGCCGGTGTTCAGGACCGCCACCAGGGGGACCGCCACCAGGGCGCCCACGATGCCCGCCAGGATGGCGCCCGCCGCGATGCCGATGATGACCACCAGGGGGTGGATGGCGACGGCGCGGCCCATGATCAGGGGCTGGAGGATGTGGCCTTCGAGTTGCTGGACCAGGATGACGGCGCCCAGCACGATGAGGGCGACCAGCCAGCCCTTGTCGACGAGGGCGACCAGGACCGCAACGGTGCCGGACAGGGTGGCGCCGACGATCGGGATGAAGGCGCCGAGGAAGACGAGGGCGGCCAGCGGGAACGCGAACGGCACGTCGAGGATGACCAGGGCCAGGCCGATGCCGACGGCGTCGATGAAGGCGACCAGGACGGTGGCGCGGACGTAGTTGCCGAGGGTCTCCCAGGAGGCGTCGCCGGCGTCGGCGAGGTGCCAGCGGGCGTTGACGGGGAAGAGCCGCACGAGGAAGCGCCAGATCTTCCGGCCGTCGCGGAGGAAGAAGAAGGTGGCGAAGAGGACCAGCACGGCGCCGGTGACGATCTCGGCGACGACGGTGACGCCGGTGACGGTGGTCTGGGTGAGCCGGTCGGTGTTGTCGTTGACCCAGTCCTGCAGGGCGTTGATGGCGTTGTCGACCTGGGCGTCGGACAGGTGCAGGGGGCCGGTGCGGGCCCATTCCTGGATCTGGCGGACGCCGTCGGTGGCGTTGCGGCTGAGGTCGGGGACGCCCTCGATGAACTGGGTGACGACGAGGGTGAGGGTGCCGCCGACGGCGGCGAGGCCGCCGACGAGGACGAGGAAGGTGGCCAGCGAGCGGGGGAGCCGGGCGCGCAGCAGCCAGCCGACGGCGGGGGCGAGCAGCGCGGACAGCAGCAGGGCGATGGCCAGGGGGATGACGACGATGCGGATGGTGCTGACGAGCTGGAGCAGCGCCCAGCCGACGACGCCGACGACGATGAGCCGCCACGACCAGGCGGCGCCGATGCGCAGGGCGTGCGGCACCTCGGCGTCGTCGCCGCTGGTGGTGGACGGGTGCACGGCGACGACGGGGGTGGGCGGCGGGACGGCGAGGTCGTCGGTGGTGTCGTCGGGCCGGGCCTCGCGGGCGGCGCGTACGGAGTCGCGGCCGGACTCGTAGGCGCGGCGCAGATTGTCCCGGACTCGCCCCAAGCGGCTCAACGGCCACCTCCTCGCAGATCGCGGACCGGGTTGATCGGGTCCGCTCCCGCGACGACCGTAACGGGTGTGCTCCACCGGCACGGCGGTTCGGTGCCCGCGTCTCCCGTTCGGGAAACGCGCGCCGGGTCGTGGACGGCCTCTGACGTGCGGGTACCGTCTGCGGCGTGAGCGCCGACACCACGACTGAGACCGGGCTGCCGATCCGGTTGCTGCACGATCGCGTCCTCGTCCGGCTGGAGGGGGCGGAGGGGGAGCGCCGGTCCAGCGCCGGCATCGTCATCCCGGCCACCGCGTCGGTGGGGCGGCGGTTGTCGTGGGCGTCGGCGGTCGGGGTGGGGCCGAACGTGCGCTCCATTGTGGTGGGCGACCGGGTGCTGTTCGACCCGGACGAGAAGTCCGAGGTGGAGTTGCACGGGCGGTCGTACACCCTGCTGCGGGAGCGCGACGTGCACGCGGTGGCGGCGAGCCGGGTGGAGCCCGACGGCACCGGTCTCTATCTGTAGTTGTCAGGCAGCCGACAGTAGTCGGCGCCGGGCGGGACGAGGATCGGCGACCATGACCGAGATCTCGCATTCACGCCGCACGTTCCACCGGCTCGCGCTGCTCGGCGCGGGGGCCGGGCTGGTCACCGCCGGCACGGCCGCCCCGGCGGCGGCGCGGGACCGGCCGCGCGCACCGGTCGGCACGCCGGCGCAGGCGCTGGCGGCGCTGATGGCGGGCAACCGCCGGTTCGTGGCGGGACACGCGCGGCACCCGCACCAGAGCCTGGACGACCTGCGCGAGGTGGCGCTGGGGCAGCACCCGTTCGCGGTGCTGCTGGGCTGCGCCGACTCGCGGGTGCCGCCGGAGCTGCTGTTCGACCAGGGCCTGGGCGACATCTTCGACGACCGGGTGGCCGGCAACATCGTGGACGACCTGCTGCTGGGCAGCATGGAGTACGCGGTGGCGGAGTTCGCGCCGCCGCTGGTGATGGTGCTGGGCCACGAGCGGTGCGGCGCGGTGGCGGCGACGCTGGAGGTGGTGGAGCACGGCGGCACGGCGCCCGGCCACATCGGCGTGATCGTGGAGGCGCTGCGGCCGATCGTGGCGCCGTTCGTGCACGAGCCGGACGCGGTGGAGCGGGGCGTGACCGCGAACGTGCGGGCGCAGCGCGACGCGATCCTGCGGCGCAGCGCGATCGTGCGCGCCCAGGTGGAGGCGGGCCGGTGCGCGGTGGTGGGCGCCCGCTACGACCTGGACACGGGCGTGGTCACCCTGGTGCGGTAGCGAGCCGTTGCAGCGCCCCGACGGCGACGTCGGACCGGGTCGTGTACCAGAACGGCGGCAGGGACTTGCGCAGGTACGCCCCGTACCCGCGGGCGGTCTCGAGGCGCGAGTCGAGGACTGCGACGACGCCCCGGTCGCCGGTGGCGCGGATGAGCCGGCCGACGCCCTGGGCGAGGCGGACCGCGGCGATGGGCACGCTGACGGCGGAGAAGCCGGACCCGCCGGCGGCGTCGACGGCGGCGGCCCGGGCCGCGGCGAGCGGCTCGTCGGGGCGGGGGAACGGCAGCCGGTCGATGACGACGAGCTGGCAGGCGTCGCCGGGCACGTCGACGCCCTGCCACAGCGACATGACGCCGAACAGGCAGCTGGCCCTGTCCTCCTTGAACTGGCGCACGAGGACGGGCAGCTGTTCCTCGCCCTGGAGCAGCACGGGCAGGTCGGTCCGGTCGCGGATCAGCTCGGCGGCCTGCTGGGCGGCCTTGCGGCTGGAGAACAGGCCGAGGGTGCGCCCGCCGAGGGTGGTGACGAGCTTGAGCAGTTCCTCGGCGGCGGGGGCGGGCAGGCCGGAGGCGGCGGGACGGGGCAGGTGCGCGGCCACGTAGAGGATGCCCTGCTTGGGGTAGTCGAACGGCGAGCCGACGTCGAGCGACGCCCAGTTGTGCGCGCCGTCGGGGGCCTCGGCGGGCAGCCCGAGCGCCTTGGCGACGGTGTCGAACCGGCCGCCGAGGGCGAGGGTGGCGGAGGTGGCGACGACGGTGCGGTCCTCGTAGAGCCCGCTGGCGAGGGTGCCGGCGACGGACAGCGGCGCGACGACCAGCGCCCGCCGGTTGGTGATGTCGCTCTTCTCCACCCAGGAGACGTCGTGATCGTTCTCCTCCAGCAGCCGCTGGGCGGTCGTGGACAGTTCGTCGAGGACGGCCTTGGCCTGCTGCTTGCGCACCGGGTCGGGGTCGTCGGCCTTGACGTCGCCGATGGCGTCGAGCCCGGCCCGGGCGGCGGCGTCGAGCAGGGTGCAGGCCTCGCGCAGCATGGCGGGCAGCTCGCCGGTGATGCGGCCGGCGGGGGTCTCGCCGAGCCCGACGGCGAGCGCGTCGCCGGCCTCGGTGAGCATCTCGGCGGCGGTGGGCTGGATGACGGGCCGGGCGCGCCGGGCGGCCCGGTCGACGGCGTCGGGGGTGAGTTCGGCCTGGGCGGCGGACGACACCCGGTCGGCCAGCTCGTGGGCCTCGTCGACGATGAGCAGCTTGTGCGGCGGCACGATGTGCCGGTCCGCGAGCATGTCGACGGCGAGCAGGCTGTGGTTGGTGACGACGACGTCGGCCTCGCGGGCGCGGACCCGGCTCAGCTCGGCGAAGCACTCCTGGCCGTACGCGCACTTGGCGGCGCCGACGCACTCGCGGGCCGGCATGGACACCTGCCGCCAGGCGGTGTCCTCGACGCCGGGGTCGAGCTCGTCGCGGTCGCCGGTCTGCGTCTTCTCCGACCAGTCGCGCAGCCGCTGGATCTGCTTGCCGAGCCGGCCGGCCTCGCCGAGCCACTTGCCGGGCTTGGGGCCGGGCTCGTCGAACAGGGTGTCGCCGGGGTCCTGCTCGTCGGAGTGTTCGAGCCGGGCCATGCAGAGGTAGTGGTGCCGGCCCTTGAGGACGGCGAAGGTGGGCTCGCGGCCGAGCACGGGCTTGACCGCCTTGGCGAGCCGGGGCAGGTCGTGCTCGACGAGCTGGTTCTGCAGGGCGAGGGTGGCGGTGGACACGACGACGGGCCCGTCGACGAGCAGCGCGGGGGTGAGGTAGCCCAGCGACTTGCCGGTGCCGGTGCCGGCCTGCACGAGCAGGTGCCGGCGTTCCTCGATGGCCTGCTCGATGGCGGCGACCATCTCCTGCTGGCCGGGGCGGGCGGAGCCGCCGGGCACGGCGCCGACGGCCGCCTCGAGCAGCTCGGCCGCGGCGACCCGCTTGCCGCCCCGGCGGCCCTTGGGCTGGGGCCGGATGGCGGGGGCCGAAGTCTGAGCGGTCACGCCGAAGACCGTACCCGCACCGACCGACAGCGGACTCCCGCGCGTGCCGGGCGCGTCACCACGATCGGTTAGGGTTCTGGTTCATGCCGAGCGAAATGGTCCGGGTCGTGTACCGCAAGTACAACGGCGCGGCACACCGTGACTACCCGGCCCGGCGGCTGCACGAGGACGACCTGGGCGTGTGGCTCGGCGTCGTGCAGGGCACCCGGTCGGTCTACCACGGACGGCCCTCGGTGGAGCAGATCCCGTTCGTCCTGCTGGTGCCGCATCACGCCTGGTGGACGGGCATGTTCAACCCGCCGCCGCGCACCAGCGAGGTCTACTGCGACATCGCCACCCCGGCGCGCTGGGAGGACGAGGACACCGTCCACATCATCGACCTGGACCTGGACGTGGTGCGTCGGCGCGCGACGGGGGCGGTGGAGCTGCGCGACGAGGACGAGTTCGACGAGCACCGCATCCGCTTCGGCTACCCGGACGACGTGATCGCCGAGGCGCGCGCCGCGGCGGCGCACCTGCTGGTGGCGCTGGGCGACGGCACGGAGCCGTTCGCGACGGCGTACCGGAAGTGGCTGTCAGCGGTCGTCTAGGGCGCGCCCGACCTTGTGCGGGTTGAGCTGGTTGTAGACGGCGGTGATCCGGCCGTCGGCGACGGCGACGCCGAGCACCATCCGCAGCACCGTCCCGTCGGGGTAGCGCGCCTCGGTGAGCAGCCCGGCCCCGCCGTTGACCAGCACCGGCTCGACCCGCAGCCCGGCCTGGTCGCGTTCGGCGCGCCGGAACAGCCCGGCGGCGAACCGGGCGACCTGCACGGCCCCGGCGACGGGCTTGCGGGCGGCGGGCGCGAAGCCGCCGCCGTCGCCGATGAACACGACGTCGGGGGCGAGCACGGCGAGCAGCCCGTCGAGGTCGCCGGTGCCGGCGGCGCGGACGAACGCGTCGAGGACGCGGCGCTGCTCGGCGAGGTCGGCGGTGTGCTTGTGGCCCTCCTCGCCGACGGCGCGGCGGGCGCGGGAGGCGAGCTGGCGGGCGGCGGCCGGGGTGGTGCCGAGCGAGGCGGCGATGTCGTCGAAGGGCACGGCGAACACGTCGTGCAGCACGAACGCGACGCGCTGCTCGGGGGTGAGCCGGTCGAGCACGACGAGCAGGGCGAGGGCGACCTCGTCGCGCCGGGCGGCGACGCCCTCCGGGCCGTCGGCGGCGGTCACGACGGGTTCGGGCAGCCAGGGGCCGGGGTACGCCTCGCGCCGCACCCGGGCGGAGCGCAGCACGTCGAGGCAGATCCGGCCGACGGTGGTGGTGAGCCAGCCGCGCAGGTCGCGGATGTCGTCGCGGGTGTCCGTGCCGGCGTAGCGCAGCCACGCCTCCTGCACGGCGTCCTCGGCCTCGGCGTGGCTGCCGAGCATCCGGTACGCGACGGCGGTGAGGTGGGCGCGTTCGGCCTCGAAGGCCCGGGCGTCGGGCGGCGTCGGCGGCATGGGCGAATTGTGCGCGACCTTGACCCCCGCGGCCAACCCCGTGTGTCACAGTGAGCCCACCTGTTTTGTCGTGAAACACCCGAATCTGCTATTAGGGCGGAACGGCGATGGCGGACGACATGTCGGCCCTGCTCAGCGGGGCGTTCGGAGTGGCGGCCGCGGGCGGGGCGGCCGGCCTCACGGCGGCCCTCGCGCGGCGCGGGCGCGCCTGGCGCCCCGGCGCCCACGCGCTGCCCGGCGCGGACCCGGACCCGCTGCGCACCGCGCTGCGGCTGGGCTTCGGCGGCGCCACCGTCCCGGTCCGGCCCGGCCCGCGCGACGAGCTGTTCGCGGGCGCGGGGGAGCCGGCGCCCGGCCGCACGGTGCGGCGGCTGGTGCTGCAGCCGCTCGCGGAGCTGGCCCGGCGGCGCGGCGGCCGGCTGCACCCGCGCCAGCGGCGCCCGTTCGAGCTGGTCCTGGAGTTCACCGGCCCGGAGCGCGACGCGGGGACGCTGCTGCGCGCGTACCTCGACCTGGACCGCCAGCTGCGCGACCACCCGGCGGTGTTCAGCCGCTGCGTGCGCGGCACGGTGTCGGCGCGCGCCGTCACCGTGCTGATCGCCGGGACGGTCGACGTCCGCGGCCTGCTCGCCGGCCAGGACCGCCGGTACGCCTTCGCGGACGGCACCCTGGACGACGTCGGGTCGGCGGCCGGCCCACCGCACCTGGTGCCGGCGCTGGGCGAGCCGTGGGCGCGCCGGTTCGGCTGGGACGGCACGGAGGAGCTGTCCGCCGTCGAGCGGCACTACCTGCACGGACTGGTCGCGGAGGCGCACGCCGAGGGCCGGACGGTGCGGATCGGCGGGCTGCCGCGGCCGCGCCGGTTCCGGGCGGCCTTCCTGGCCGAGCTGGGGGCCGCCGGGGTGGATGCGGTGGCCGATGCCGACCTGGGCCCGCTTGCCCGGCATGTCCGCCCGCTCAAGGTGAACAACGCGTGAACGACACCTGAACTGATGTTGAGCAGGGGGGAGCGGGCACAGGACGCGACAGGCGGGTGCCTAGCATTCCCCGTGATATTCACCCCCGTCCGCCCGAGTGCAGCGAGGACCATGCCGTGAAGTTCTCCTTCCGCCCCGTCGAGGGCGCGTTCTACGAGCTGTTCACCCGGGCGGCCGCGAACCTCGTCAAGGGAACCGCGCTGCTCAACGAGCTGGCCCTGCCCGGCGTCGACGTGCAGTCCGTCAGTGACCGGCTGACCGACGTCGAGCACGACAGCGACCAGATCACCCACGAGCTGTACAAGAAGATCAACTCGACGTTCATCACGCCGTTCGACCGGGAGGACATCTACTCCCTCGGCTCCCAGCTCGACGACGTGATGGACCACCTCGAGGCCGTCGGCAACCTGCTCTACCTGTACGGGCTCACCGAGCTGCCGTCGCTGCCGCGCGAGATGCACGAGCTGGTGACCGTGCTCGACCAGCAGGCGAAGATCACCGCCGACGCCATGCCCCGGCTGTCCTCGATGAAGAACCTCGAGGAGTACTGGATCGAGATCAACCGGCTGGAGAACGACGGCGACCGGGCGTACCGGATGCTGCTGGTCCGGCTGTTCTCCGGTGAGTACGACGCGCTGACCGTGCTGAAGATGAAGGAGGTCGCCGACGAGCTGGAGGCCGCCTGCGACGCCTTCGAGCACGTGGCGAACACCATCGAGACGATCACCGTCAAGGAGTCCTGATCCACGTGGACCCCATGCTCATCGCCGTGCTCGCGGTGATCGTGATCGCGCTCGCCTTCGACTACACCAACGGCTTCCACGACGCGGCGAACGCGATCGCCACCAGCGTCTCGACGCGGGCGCTGACGCCGCGCGTGGCGCTCGGCATGGCGGCCGTCGGCAACTTCATCGGCGCGCACATCGGCACGAAGGTCGCCGCCACGGTCGGCAGTGGGCTGGTGACCCTGCCCATCGGCCGGCCCAGCCTCGGCGTGGTGTTCGCCGGCGTGGTCGGCGCGATCGCCTGGAACCTGATCACCTGGTACTTCGGCCTGCCCTCGTCGTCGTCGCACGCGCTGTTCGGCGGGCTGGTCGGCGCGACGCTGTTCGCGGCGGGCGGCGCGGTGCAGTGGACCAACATCATCGAGAAGGTCATCATCCCGATGATCCTGTCGCCGATGGTGGGCTTCCTCCTCGGCTTCGTCGTGATGATCGGCGTGCTGTGGGCCTTCCGCAACGGCAACCCGGGCAAGCTGAACCGGGGCTTCCGCTGGGCGCAGACCGTGTCGGCGGCCGCCATGTCGGTCGGCCACGGCATGCAGGACGCGGCCAAGACGATCGGCGTGGTCGTGCTGGCCCTCTACATCGGCGGCTACCAGGACGACGCCAAGTTCGTGCCGGAGTGGACCATCTGGGCGTCCGCGGCCGTGCTGGCGGCGGGCACGTACGCCGGCGGCTGGCGCATCATCCGGACCCTCGGCCGCAAGATCATCGACCTGCGCCCGCCGGAGGGCTTCGCCGCCGAGACGGTCGCCAGCTGCGTGCTGTACTTCAACGCCCTGGTGCTCGGCGCCCCGATCTCGACGACGCACACGATCACCTCGGCCATCATGGGCGTCGGCGCGACCAAGCGGCTGTCGGCCGTGCGCTGGAACGTGGCGGGCAACATCGTGATCGGCTGGATCATCACGTTCCCGGCGGCGGGCCTGTTCGCCTGCCTGATGTACCTGATCGTCCGCCCGCTGTTCTGAGCCGCCCGGGCCCGGGGCGCCGTATATCCGAAAACCACTCGAATCGGCCGATCACCGTCATACCGTGAAGCGGTGGACGACGCAGTGGCAGAGCACCCGGGCCCGGCCTTCATCTCGCCCTCGGCCGACATCGACGACGGCGTGGAGATCGGCGCCGGGAGCAGCGTGTGGCACCTGGCGCAGGTGCGCTCCGGCGCCCGCCTGGGGGCCGGCTGCATCGTCGGCCGGGGCGCCTACGTCGGCGCCGGCGTCGTGGCCGGCGACCACGTGAAGATCCAGAACCACGCGCTGGTCTACGAGCCCGCGGTCCTGGGCGACGGCGTCTTCGTCGGCCCGGCCGCCGTGTTCACCAACGACCTGCACCCGCGCGCCGTCACCCCGGACGGCCGGCGCAAGTCGGCCGCCGACTGGACGCCCGTCGGCGTCACCGTCGAGCAGGGCGCCTCGCTCGGGGCCCGCTCGGTGTGCGTGGCGCCGGTGACCGTCGGCCGGTGGGCCATGGTCGCCGCCGGGGCCGTCGTCACCCGCGACGTGCCGCCGTACGCGCTGGTCGCCGGCGTGCCCGCCCGCCGGGTCGGCTGGGTAGGCGAGGAGGGCGTCCCGCTGACCGAGGTCGGCCCGGGACTCTGGAAGTGCCCGCGCAGCGGCGCCTCCTTCAGCGAGCGGGACGGCGAACTGCGCCGGGATGCCGCGTGATCCCGGCCGCGCGGCCGCTGATCGGCGCGGAGGAGCGGGCGGCCGTCGACCGGGTGCTGGCCGGCGGCAACCTGGCCCAGGGGCCCGAGGTCGCCGCGTTCGAGGCCGAGTTCGCCGAGGCCGTGGGCGCCCGGCACTGCGTCGCCGTCAACTCCGGCACCAGCGCGCTGCTGCTCGCCCTCGTGGCGTGCGGCATCGGGCCCGGCGACGAGGTGATCGTGCCGTCGTTCACGTTCGCCGCCACCGCCAACGCCGTCGCGCTCACCGGCGCCCAGCCGGTCTTCGCCGACATCGAGCCGGCCCACTTCTGCCTCGACCCCGACGCCGTCGCGGCGGCCGTCACCCCGCGCACCGCGGCGATCATGCCGGTGCACCTGTACGGGCACCCGGCCGCGATGGACCCGCTGGTCGCGATCGCCCAGCGGCACGGCCTGATCCTGGTCGAGGACGCCGCCCAGGCCCACCTAGCCGGGTACGGCGGGCGCACGGTCGGCACGTTCGGCCACGCGGCCGCGTTCAGCTTCTACCCGACGAAGAACATGACCAGCGGCGAGGGCGGCATGGTGGTGTGCGCCGACGGCGACGTCGCCCGGCGCGTGCGCCTGCTGCGCAACCAGGGCATGGAGCAGCGCTACGCCAACGAGGTCGTCGGCTGGAACATGCGCATGACCGACCTGCACGCGGCGATCGGCCGGGTGCAGCTCACCCGGCTGCCCGGCTGGACCGAGCGCCGCCGGCACAACGCCGCGGTGCTGTCGGCGGCGCTGGGCGGGCTGCCGGGCGTGACCGTGCCCGCCGTGGCGCCGCAGGCCGAGCCGGTGTGGCACCAGTACACGGTGCGGGTGGCCGGCCGCGACGCGGTGCAGCGGCACCTCGCCGAGGCGGGCGTGGGCTCCGGCGTGTACTACCCGACGCCCGTGCACCGGCTGGCGTCGTTCGGGCTGTCGTTCGACCTGCCGCAGACCACCGCCGCCTGCGACTCGGTGCTGTCGCTGCCGGTCCACCCGGACCTGACCGACACCGACCTGCGGGCCGTCGCCGACGCCGTCGCCGGCGCCGTGACCGGGGCGGTCGCCCGATGACCGCGCCGCTGCGCGCCGGGCTCGTCGGCCTCGGCATGATGGGCCGCAACCACGCCCGGGTGCTGCGCACGCTGCCCGGCGTCCAGCTGGTCGGCGTGGTCGACCCGGACGCCGGCCCGGAGAGCAGCCCGCTCGACGCCGACCTGCTGCTGCCCGACCTGGAGTCGCTGCTGCGCCGCGGCGTCGACATGTGCGTGGTGGCGACCCCGACCGTGACGCACGAGGCGATCGCGACGCGGCTGGCCGAGGCCGGCGTGCCCACGCTCATCGAGAAGCCGCTCGCCGGCGACCCGGCGGCGGCCGAGCGCATCGCCGCCGCGTTCGAGCAGCGGCAGGTGCTGGGCTGCGTCGGGCACATCGAGCGCTACAACCCGGCCCTGCAGAGCCTGCGCACCCGGCTCGCCCACGGCGAACTGGGGGAGGTCTACCAGGTGGCGACGCGCCGGCAGGGCCCGTTCCCGAGCCGCATCGCCGACATCGGTGTCGTCGGCGACCTCGCCACCCACGACATCGACCTCACCGCCTGGGTCACCGGGTCGTTCTACCGGTCGGTGTCGGCCAGCACGGCCACCCGCAGCGGCCGCTCCCACGAGGACCTGGTCAGCGCCGTCGGCGTGCTCGGCATCGACGTGGTGACCAGCCACCTCGTCAACTGGCTGTCGCCGCTCAAGGAGCGGATCACCACCGTCACCGGCGAGCGCGGCTGCTTCGTCGCCGACACCCTGATGGCCGACCTCACCTATTACGAGAACGGCGTCACGACCGCGCCGTGGTCGGCGGTCGCCACGTTCCGCGGCGTGAGCGAGGGCAGCGTCATCCGGTACGCCATCCGCAAGCCGGAGCCGCTGATGACCGAGCTGGAGGCGTTCGCCGCCGCCGTGCGCGGCGAGGACCCGCACGTGGTGACGCTGCGGGAGGGCCTGGAGACGGTGCGGGTCGCCGACGCCATGCTGCGCTCGGCCCGCACCGGCGCCACGGTCGAGGTCAAGCCCTGAGCCGTCACGGCTCGTAGACGACGCCCACCTGCGCGCGGACGCGGTCCATCACGTCCAGCACCTCCAGCGTCGCCGCGTGCGGCACCAGCGGGCTCTCCCGCTCGCCCGCGAGCACGCAGCGCTGCACCTCGGCGGCCTCGAAGTGGTAGCCCCAGCCCTCGACCGGGAACTCCAGCACCTCCGGGTCGCGCCCGGTGCGGTGCACGGTGACGACCTCCGGGTAGTGGAAGCGGGTGGGCAGCTCGATCCGGCCGGCCGTTCCGGTGATCGTCGCCTGGTTGCGGCTCTCACCCTCGATGCCGCAGGTCAGCGCCGCGACCGCACCGGAGTCGTGGCCGAGCAGGATGCCCGTGGTCGCGTCGACGCCCTCGGGGGTGAGCCGCGCCCACGCCTGCACCGACGACGGCGCGCCGAGCACCAGGTGGGCGATGTTGACCGGGTAGATGCCCAGGTCGAGCAGGGCGCCGCCGCCGAGCGCCCGGTCGCGCAGCCGGTGCGTCGGCTCGAACGGCCCGGCCAGGCCGAAGTCGGCGTGCACCGCGGTGACGTCGCCGATCGCGCCGTCGGCCACGAGCTGCCGCACCGCCCGGATGCCCGGGTGGCAGCGCATCCACATGGCCTCCATGAGGAACACGCCGCGCGCGGCCGCCAGGTCCGTCAGGCGCTGCGCGGCCGGGCGGTCCAGCGCCATCGGCTTCTCCACCAGCACCGCCTTGCCCGCCTCCAGGCACAGCGTGGTGGCGGCGACGTGCGCGATGTGCGGGGTGGCGATGTAGACGACGTCCACGTCGGGGTCCGCGGCCAGCGCGTCCCACGAGCCGTGGGCGCGGGCGGCTCCGTGCTCCGCGGCGAACTTCTCGGCCGACGCCTGCGTGCGCGAGCCGACGGCGGCCAGCTCGGCGCCCGGCACGAGCGGCAGGTCGGAGACGAACTTCCCGGCGATCTTGCCGGTGCCCAGGATGCCCCAGCGGACGCGCTGATCACTCATCCCTGCACGCTATCGTGCTCGAGTGGTCACCCTGCCGCTCCCGCCCGGCATGGCCGAGCGCGCGGCCGCCTTCACCGGCCCGCCCGCGCCCGCGCGGCCGGCCGCCACCGTGGTGCTGCTGCGCCCGGCGCCGCCGGCCTTCCAGGTGTACGCCCTGCGCCGGCACGCCGCGATGGTGTTCGGCGGGGTCTACGCGTTCCCGGGCGGCCGGGTCGACCCGGCGGACACCCCGGACGGGCTGCGCCCCGGCTGGGGCGCCCGGCTGGGCCTGCCGGACCGCGAGGCGGGCGCCGTCGTCGCGGCGGCGGTGCGCGAGCTGTTCGAGGAGACGGGCGTCCTGCTGGCCGCCGGCGGCGAGCAGGCGAGCGAGGCCGACCGCGCCGCCCTGGTGGCCCGGGAGACGACGCTGGCGGAGGTGCTGGCGCGGCGCGGCGCGACCGTGCGGGACGACCTGCTGACGCCGTGGTCGCGGTGGATCACGCCGGAGTTCGAGCCGCGGCGCTTCGACACCTGGTTCTTCGTGGCCGCGCTGCCGCCCGGGCAGGAGCCGCGCGACGTGTCGGGCGAGGCCGACCGGGTGGCCTGGGTCGACCCGGCGGACGCGGGGCACCTGACGATGCTCCCGCCCACCGCGATCACCCTGGCCGAGCTGGCCGGGTACGGCACCGTCGAGGCCGCCCTGGCCGCGGACCGCGACGCCGCCCGGCCCGTCCTCCCCCAGATCGAGCTCGGGCCGGACGGCGTCGCGCGGATCCGGCTGTAGGCGGGCCTAGCCGAAGCGGCCCGTGATGTAGTCCTCGGTCTTCTTCTCGCTCGGGTTGCTGAAGATCTTCTGCGTGTCGTCGTACTCGATGAGCCGGCCCGGGTCGCCGGTCTTGTCGATCGAGAAGAAGCCGGTCCGGTCGCTGACGCGGGCGGCCTGCTGCATGTTGTGCGTGACGATGATGATCGTGAAGCGGTCCTTCAGCTTGAACATCAGGTCCTCGATCGCCAGCGTCGAGATCGGGTCGAGCGCCGAGCAGGGCTCGTCCATCAGCACGACCTGCGGCTCGACCGCGATGGTGCGGGCGATGCACAGGCGCTGCTGCTGGCCGCCGGACAGGCCGGCGCCCGGCCGGTCGAGGCGGTCCTTGACCTCGTTCCACAGGTTCGCCGCCACCAGCGACTTCTCGCACGCCTCGTCGAGCAGCGACTTCTTGCGCACGCCGTTGAGGCGCAGACCCGCGACCACGTTCTCGTAGATCGACATCGTCGGGAACGGGTTCGGCCGCTGGAACACCATGCCGATCATCCGGCGCACCGCCGTCACGTCCACGTCGGAGTCGTAGATGTTCTGGTCGTCGATGGTGAGCCGGCCCTCGATGCGGGCGCCCGGCAGCACCTCGTGCATGCGGTTGATGGACCGCAGGAACGTCGACTTGCCGCAGCCCGACGGGCCGATGAGGGCGGTGATCGTCTTCGGCTCGACGGTCATGGAGATGTTGTCGATCGCCTTGAACGACCCGTAGTACGAAGAGACGTTGTACGCCTCGATGCGCTTGGCCATGGGGGACACCTCTTATCGGGTCAGCTGGTTGCGTCGGGCGAGCAGCTTCGCCGCGATCGTCAGGATCAGGACGAGGGCGACCAGCGTCAGTGCGGCCGTCCAGGCGCGGGCGGGCGCGTACCGGGACGCGTCACCCGCCTGCTGGTAGACGAACAGGGCCAGCGAGGACTGGTTGTTCTCGAAGGCGTTGAAGTTGATCGCGGCGCCGCCGCCGGCCACCAGCAGCACCGGCGCCGTCTCGCCGGCCGCGCGGGCGATGGCGAGCATGATGCCGGTGACGATGCCGGACAGCGCGGTCGGCAGCACGATCCGCAGGATCGTCTTCCACTTGGGCACGCCCAGCGCGTACGCGCCCTCGCGCAGCGGCCCGGGCACGAGCCGCAGCATCTCCTCCGTGGAGCGCACGATCGTCGGCAGCATCAGCACGCTCAGCGCCAGCGCCGCCGCGAAGCCGGAGAAGCCCGGCCGGCCGTCGTTGAACCACGGCGTCACGATCAGCACGTAGAAGGACAGGACGAACAGGCCGGCGACGATCGACGGGATGCCGGTCATGACGTCGACGAAGAACCGGATCGCCGCGGCGAACCGGCCCCGGCCGTACTCGACCAGGTAGATCGCGCCGAGCACGCCCAGCGGCACCGTGATGACGGTGGCGATGCCGACCTGCTCCAGCGTGCCGACGATCGCGTGGTACGCGCCGCCCTCGGGGTCGCGCGCGCCGATGTTGTTCATCGAGCTGCCGAAGAAGTCGCCGTCGAGGCGTTCCATGCCCTTGGAGACCAGCGTCCACACCACCGAGGCGAGCGGCAGGATCGCCAGCACGCAGGCGGAGTGGATGAGCGCGCTCCAGGTGCGGTTGCGCGCGGCCCGCCGGCCCTCGACCCGGCTCGCGGCGACGTAGACGCCGGCCAGGTAGAACACGCCGCCGAGGGCGACGACGAGCACCCAGTTGCCGATGCCCAGGCCGAACACGACGACGGCGGCCAGCGCCACGGCGGCGACGGCGATGCCGAGCACGACGGCGGTCGACAGCTTGCGGGTACGGATGTTGCCGGGCGTCATGGCGACGCCGGTGCGCTCCAACAGACTCATGCGGCACTGTCCCGGAACTCGCGGCGGCGGTAGATGATCGCGCGCGCCGTCATGTTGACCACCAGCGTGATGGCGAAGAGCACGAGGCCGGAGGCGATGAGGGCGCCGCGGCCGGTGTCGTTCGCCTCGCCGAAGGCGTTGGCGATGTTGGCGGCGATCGTGTTGCCGCCGTTCTCGATCAGGTTGGCCGAGATGTCGAACGTGATGCCCAGGGTCATCGCCAGCGCGATGGTCTCGCCGAGCGCGCGGCCCAGGCCGAGCATGACCGCGGCGATGATGCCGGGCTTGCCGTACGGCAGCACCGCGGTGCGGATCATCTCCCACTTGGTGGCGCCGAGCGCGAGGGCGGCCTCCTCGTTCATGGCGGGGGTCTGCAGGAACACCTCGCGCGAGAGCGAGGTGATGATCGGCAGCACCATGATGGCCAGCACCAGGGCGCCGAGCATGATCGAGCGGCCGAACGGGCCGTCGCCGCCGAAGATCGGCAGCCAGCCGAAGTACTCGTTGAGCCAGACCGAGAAGTCCCGGACCGGGTTGATGAACACGTCGCGTCCCCACAGGCCGAACACCACCGAGGGCACCGCGGCGAGCAGGTCGATGACGAAGCCGAGCGGCGTCGCGATGCGCCGCGGGGCGTAGTGCGACAGGAACAGCGCGATGCCGAGCGCGACCGGCACCGCGACGAGCAGGGCGAGCACGGCGGACAGCACGGTGCCGAACGCCAGGGCGGCGATGCCGAAGCGCGGCTCGGTGCCGTTGGGCGACCAGCCGTTGAAGGTGAAGAAGTTCTCCGTGTTGGCGCGCAGCGCGGGCACGGCCTTGCTGATCAGGAAGACCGCGATGGCGACGATGATGACGAGCACCATCGCGCCGGCGGCCAGTGTCAGCACGCGGAAGCCGGACTCCATGCCGAACCGCGTCCGGCGGGGGAGGCCGCCGCCGCCACCGAGCCCGGGGCTGTCGGGGGTGTGTGCCGGCGGAACGCCGCCACCGGCGGAACCGCGACGACCATCGGTCGTCAGGGTCCCGCCGGTGCCGGTCTCCGCCGAGCGGGGAGAGGTGTCACCCATCTGCTCGCTCGCTGTCCTTCTCGAAGGGGGGTGTGCGGAAGGTCAGGACATCGTCTGGACGGAGGCCTCGACCTTCGCCCGGACCTCCTCGGCCAGCGGGGCGTAGCCCAGCTCGGCCAGCTCGGCCTGGCCGGCGGTGCTGGCCGCGTAGCTCAGGAAGCCCTTGACGGCGGCGAGCTTGTCGGCCGGGGTGCCCTTGCTGCAGGCGATCTCGTAGGTCACCAGCACCAGCGGGTAGGCGCCGGCCTCCTTGGTGTTGTAGTCGATCGCCAGCTTGAGGTCGGCGTCCTTGCCGGTGATCTCCGCGCTCGCGACGGTCTTGGCGGCGTTCTCGGCGGTGAGCTCGGCGAACTCGCCCGCGCCGTTGCCGACCTTGGCCATCTTCAGCTGCGCGTTCTCGGCGAACGACAGCTCGACGTAGCCGATGGCGCCGTCGGCGCCCTTGACCGCGCTGGCCACGCCGTCCGAGCCCTTGGCGCCGGTGCCGCCGGGGGCCGCCCACTCCTTGGCCTTGCCGAAGGTCCACTGGGCCTCGGCGGTCTTGCTCAGGAAGTTGGTGAAGTTGTCGGTGGTGCCGGACGAGTCCGAGCGGTGCACCGTCTGGATGGTGCTCGACGGCAGGGTCGCGCCCGGGTTGTCGGCCTTGATCTCGGCCGCGTCCCACTTGGTGATCGTGCCCGCGAAGATGCCGGCGATGGTGGCGGGCTTGAGCTGGAGGCTGTCGACGCCGCTCACGTTGTAGACGACCGCGATCGGGCCGGTGACCATCGGCAGGTGGATGGCGGCGCCGCCGGGGCACTTGGCGTCCGCCTGCGGCTGCTCCTCCTCCTTCAGCGCCGAGTCGGAGCCCGCGAAGTCCGCCGTGCCGGCGATGAACGCCTGGATGCCGGCGCCCGAGCCGCTCGGCTCGTAGTTGATCTTCACGTCGGGGCACTGCTGCTGGTACGCCTTGATCCACTCGTCCATCGCGTTCTTCTGCGCGGACGAGCCCTGGGCGTTGATCGTGCCACTGGCGCAGTTCGCCGGAGCGGCACTGCCGCCGGCGGCGGGCGACTCGTTGTTGTCCGAGCCGCACGCAGCCAGCGCGAGCGCGGCGGTCAGAGCAATGCCGGCCGCGTAGCCGGGCCGCTGGAGCTTCACCTGAGGTGTTCCCTTCATGGACGTGACTCGCTTACGTCCGAAAGCTAGGAGCCCCAGGTAGCCGCCGTCCCCGGCCGAAATGAACGAGAGGTGAACAGGTCCAGCCCCCGCGGTGTCCGAGGACTGAGGGTGAGTTGTCCGTTTGGTGAACCACGTCACGTCCGACGGGTCAGCGGGTGTACATCACGTCCGTGGCGTGGGTGGTGAAGCCCAGGCGGCGGTACAGCGTGACCGCGGCGGGGTTCGACTCGTCGACGTACAGCAGCGCGGTGTGCAGGCCCAGCCCGGCCAGGTGCCGCAGGCCCGCCACGGTCAGCGCCGAGCCCAGGCCCGCGCGGTGCCCGGCCGGGTCGACGCCCAGCACGTAGACCTCGCCCAGGCCGTCCGGGTGCACCTTCGTCCAGTGGAAACCCGCCAGCTTGCCGCCCGCGTCGACCGCCAGCAGGAAGCCCGCCGGGTCGAACCACGGCTCCGCCATCCGGGCGGCCAGGTCGGCGGCCGTCCAGCGGCCCTGCTCCGGGTGGCCGGCGAACGCCCGGGCGTTCAGGTCGAGCCACGCCGCGTCGTCCTGGCCCGGCCGGAACGCGCGCAGCGTCAGCCCCGCCGGCAGCGGCCGGTCCGGCAGCGGGTCGGTCAGCGGGCGGCGGAACTGCCACAGCACCCGGTCGCGGGTCAGCCCCGCGGCGGCGGCCAGCGCCGCGGCCGCCGGGTGGTCGCCGTGCGCCCAGAACCGGCGGGCGCCCGCGTCGAGCGCGGCGTCGAGCAGGGCCCGGCCCAGCCCGCGGCCGCGCGCCGCCGGGTGCACCACCAGCTCGCCGGTGCCCGCCGACAGGTCGGCCTGCCCGTAGCCGGCCAGGAAGTCCGTGACGACCGTCAGGTGCACGGCCGCCGCCGGGACGTTCGAGCGCACGCCGAACACCGTGTGCTCGTCGAGCGGGAAGACGCCGTCGGTCTCGGCCGCCGCGGCGGCCAGGGCCAGCACCTCGGCCGCGTCGCCCGGCGACAGCACGGTGGCGCGGTGCACCACCGGTGCCGTCGTCATCGTGGGCTCGCGGCGGCCGGTCAGCCGACCGGCAGCGGGGCGGGCTGGGAGTCGGGCAGCTGCCGCGACGACGGCGGCACCACGAACTTGTAGCCCACCTGGCGGACCGTGCCGATCATCGACTCGTACTCCGAGCCGAGCTTGGCGCGCAGGCGCCGCACGTGCACGTCGACCGTGCGGGTGCCGCCGAAGTAGTCGTAGCCCCAGACCTCGCGCAGCAGCTGGTCGCGGGTGAAGACCCGGCCCGGGTGCTGGGCGAGGAACTTCAGCAGCTCGAACTCCTTGTAGGTGAGGTCGAGCGGGCGGCCCTTGAGCTTGGCCGCGTAGGTGTCGGGGTCGATGCTGAGCTCGCCGGCGCGGATCGCGCCGCCGGCGCCCGCGGTGGCGTTGGACAGCCGGCCGACCGCCAGGCGCAGCCGGGCCTCGACCTCGGCCGGGCCGGCGGAGGCGAGGATGACGTCGTCGACGCCCCAGTCCGCGTTCAGGGCGATGAGGCCGGCCTCGTGCACGACCGCGATCAGCGGGACGCCCTGGCCGGTGGCGTGCAGCATGCGGCAGGTCGCGCGGGCCTCCGAAAGCTCGGAGCGGGCGTCCACCAGCACGGCGTCCGGGCTCGGCCCGGCCACGAGGGTGCGCACGTCCCGGGGCGCGGTGCGCACCGAGTGGGGCAGCAGATCGAGTGCGGGCAGAACGGCCGAGGGCTCCCCGGCGCGCGCCGTCACCAGCAGCAGAATCTCCACGCTCACCTCCGTCTGTCGCGGCGCACGCGCCGCGTTCCGTGGCCGGCGGTGCGCTGGATCGTGCCGGCGCCACCCCCAGCCGGTCCCGGCGTCGCTGACGGGGTGCAAGGGTTCACCTTAACCGATCCTGAGCCCCGAAGCCCCTGGTCGCGTCGCCACGTGATGTAACCAACGCGGGCGTCTGGCACCATCGCAGGGTGCTTCCCACCACCGGCGACGACGGCGACCGCGACCCCTGGGGTCCCGGCGAGCCCCCGCGACCCGGGCGGGCCACCGTGCGCGGCGCCGTGCAGGGCGACCCGTGGGACGACGACGTCAGCGGCGTCATCCGCCCCGGCCGCACCGCCGAGCGCCGCTCGGGAGTGGACCGCAGCGGCACCGAGCGGCGCGCCGACGAGCTCACCGCCGCCCTCGTCGAGGAGGCCGCGGACGAGCCCGAGGAGGAGATCGAGGTCCCGTTCGTCCCGGTCCGGCCGCGGCTGTCCGTCGCCATCGCCGGTTTTGCGGGGCTGCTCGGGCTCGGCCTGATCCTCGGCGCGCAGACCGCCGGGCCCGGTTCCCGGCTGCCGTACGCCGTCGTGGTGTTCGGGGTGCAGCTGCTGTTCGTACTCGCCTGGACGATGGCCCAGCGCCCGCCCGCCCTGCGCACCGTGGCGGTCGTCGCGGTCGGGGTGGCGGTGGCGGCCGACGCCGTCGCGATGCTGCCCGCGGAGGCCGGCTGGCACCGGCTGCTCTACGTGTTCGCCGGCGGCGTCGCGCTCATCACCGTGGCACAGCTGGCCCACCGGATCAGCTGGCAGCGGGCCAAGGACGCGCTCGGCGGCACCGCCCTCACCGTCGGCGGCGTCGTGGCGCTCGCCTCGCTCATCGTGCTGACCCGCCGCCCGGGCGGCACGCAGACGGTGCTGGTGTGCCTCACGGCGACGGCCGTGGCGCTCGTGGCCGCCCGGCTGCTCGACGCGGTGTTCGCCCGGCCGCGCATCGCCCGGCAGGTGCCGCGCGGCGCCACCGGCATCGTGGCGGGCGCCATGCTCGGCACCCTGGTGGCGTCGATCCTCGGCAGCCTGCTCACCGTGCCGTTCACCCCCGGCGTCGGCGCCGTCATCGGGTTCGTCGCCGCCGGCCTGGCCGGGCTGGTCGACCTCGGGGTCAACTACGCCGAGGCCGGGCGCAACATGGTCGGCCGCGCCCCCAACCTGTGGGTGGCCCGGCACATGCAGGGCCCGCTCGGGGCGTTCGCGCTGGCCGCGCCCGTCGCGTACGTGCTGGCGGTCGTGTTCGTGGCGTGACGGTTGGGGTCGCGCCCGCCCGGGAAACTACAGGCACCCCCGACGACAGGATGGCGACGTGACGTACGACTCCACGGTGGACTCCCGGCCGCGCCGGCGCACCGGCCGCAAGCTGCTCACCGGCCTGCTGGTGCTCGTGGTGCTGCTGCTCATCGTGGCCGTGGTGGCCGACCGGGTCGGGGCGAACTACGCCGAACGGGAGATCGCGAACCGGGTCGCCGCGCAGATCGAGAACCAGGGCGCCACCGCGTCGCGCCCCGAGGTCGACGTCGCCGGCGTCCCGTTCCTCACCCAGGTCGCCGCCGGCAACTACGAGGACATCGGCATCGTGGTGCGCGACCTCAGCGGCCAGCAGGACGGCAAGGCGGTGCGGATGCCGCTGGTCGACATCACCGCCCGCGACGTGCGCGCCCCGCTGTCGACCCTGATGAACGGCCAGGGCGACATCGTGGCCGGCTCCGTCGCCGGCGAGGCCACCCTCGAGTACGCGAGCGTCGCCGCGCTCATCGGCCGGGACGGCGTCGTGCTCGCCGAGAAGGACGGCAAGCTCGCGGTGCGCGCCCCGCTGTCCGCGGCCGGGCAGACGCTCAACGTCACCGGCACCGCCGACGTCACCATCGAGGGCGAGCTGGTGCGCATCCGGTTCCAGGAGCTGACCGCCGAGGGGCTGGAGTCCGTGCCGTTCGCGCAGAACCTGGTCAACGCGTACGCCCGGCAGATCTCCATCGACCTGCAGCTGCCCCCGCTGCCGCTCGACCTGAAGCTGCAGAAGGTGACGCCGCGGCCCGAGGGGCTCGTGGTGACGGCGCAGGCGTCGGAGGTGCCGCTCAACACCACGGCGTGACGGTGATCCCGAAGGGTGGTCGGCTCTGTCCACCTCTGTGGGACCGCTGGTACTGTCGCCAACCATGGGTTGGATGCTCACGAAACGGCGCGCGGTCGACCTGTGCCGCGTGGCCACCTGCCTGTGTCGCCCCGTCATCTGACGGCGGGGCTGCTCGTGCTGCGTTCCATCTGATCTTCCTCTTCACGCCCGGCAGCGGCGCCGTCGCAATGAACCCGTGATCCGTTCCTCCATGGGTCCTGCGCGTGCGCATCCTTTCCCACGCGTTGGCTCACCACCTCTCTCACCCGACCATTTGGGAGTCATTGATGAGTCGCGACACCGCACTCGTCTCGGCCGACTGGGCCGAGCAGAACCTCAACACCCCGGGCCTCGTCTTCGTCGAGGTCGACGAGGACACCACCGCCTACGACGGCGGCCACATCCCCGGCGCCATCAAGCTCGACTGGAAGACCGACCTGCAGGACCCGGTGCGCCGGGACTTCGTCAACCAGGAGCAGTTCGAGGCCCTGCTGTCGGACCGGGGCGTCTCGAACGACGACACCGTGATCCTCTACGGCGGCAACAACAACTGGTTCGCCGCGTACGCGTACTGGTACTTCAAGCTCTACGGCCACGGCGACGTCAAGCTGCTCGACGGCGGCCGCAAGAAGTGGGAGCTGGACGCCCGCCCGTACACCAAGGACGTGCCGGTCCGCGAGAAGACCAGCTACACCGCGCAGGCCCCCGACCTGTCGATCCGCGCCTTCCGCGACGAGGTCGTCGAGGCCATCGGCGTCAAGAACCTGGTCGACGTGCGCAGCCCCGACGAGTACGCCGGCCGGCTGCTGGCCCCCGCCCACCTCCCGCAGGAGCAGGCGCAGCGCGCCGGGCACATCCCGACCGCGATCAGCGTGCCGTGGAGCAAGGCGGCCAACGAGGACGGCACCTTCAAGTCGGACGAGGAGCTGGCCAAGCTGTACGCCGAGGCCGGCATCGACGACTCCAAGGACACCATCGCCTACTGCCGCATCGGCGAGCGCTCCTCGCACAGCTGGTTCGTGCTGAAGGAGATCCTCGGCCACCAGAACGTCAAGAACTACGACGGCTCCTGGACCGAGTACGGCTCGCTGATCGGCGTGCCGGTGGCCCTCGGCGACGAGCCCGGGAAGGCGTGACCCTGATGACTGCCCCGACCGCGGCCGGTTGCGCCGCCCCCGACCAGTCCGCCCCGATCCCGGCGTCCGTCGACCTCGAGAAGGAGACGGTGATCACCGGCGCGGTGGTCAACGCCGACAACGAGGCCGTGGCCGGCGCGTACGTGCGCCTGCTCGACGCCACCGGCGAGTTCACCGCCGAGGTCGTCACCTCGCCGCAGGGTGTGTTCCGGTTCTTCGCCGCGCCCGGCACCTGGACGCTGCGCGCCCTGTCCCGCCACGGCAACGGCGAGCTGAAGATCAGCGCCGACCGCGGCATCAACGAGGTCGGCCTGACGGTCGCCGCCTGATCCACCTCCGCCGACGGCCGGGTCCCCGCTGGGGGCCCGGCCTTCGTCGTCCACCGATCTTGGCCGTGTGAGGATGGTCCGGTGACCGCCCCCGCGCCGTACCCCCCGGCCCCGGCGCCGCCCCGGCGGATCCGCTGGTGGCTGGTGCTGCTGTCCGCCGCCTGGGCGGTCCTGCTGGTGGCGCTGTCGGTGTGGGCGATCCGCCGCGACGACCCGACGGTGCCCGAGCAGCGCACCCTGCGGCAGGCGTACGACCCGGTGCACCGGGCGGCGGGCGAGCTGCTGCGCGCGGCCGCCCCGGCCGGCGTGGTGGCGTTCGGCCCGGCCCAGGTCGAGCGCGACTGCTCGCTGACGCCGGTGCGCGCGGGCGCGTCCGCGACGCAGGAGGTGGTGCTGCGGGTGCGCCCGGGCAGCGGCCCCGGCATCCTCGACGGCATCGCCGACCGGCTGCCCCCGTCCTGGGACACCGCCGTGCGGCACCGCCCCGACCGCGACGAGCACCGCCTCGACGCCGACGCGGGCGACTTCCTCGCCGTCGACGGCCGCGTCGAGGACGGCGGCTCGGTCGTGCGGCTGCGGGTGGCCACCGGCTGCCGCCCCGAGGGCGACCCGCTGGACTGGCCGGGCTGGACCGCCGCGGACCCGGCCCCGGGCGACGTGCTCGCCGCCCTGGGCGGCACCCCCGCAGGCCCGGCCGCGTACGCCCTCGACTGCGGCGCCCGCGCCACCGTCGTGGAGGTCCGCCCCGCGCCCGCCGACCTGGCCGCCGCCCTGCGCGACCTCGCCACGGACCCGGTCCAGCTGGAGCCGGGCGCGGTGGCCTACCGCGCGGGCGGCACCTCCGTGGTGGTGACGGCGGCCGACGGCATCGCCCGCGTCACCACCGCCACCACCTGCTGACCGCGCCGGGTCAGCCGGCCGGGGTCCACAGCGCGGGGACGATCGACGGCTCCCAGCCCGGCAGCGAGGTGTGCGCCTGCAGCGCGCGGTAGGTCACGCCGCCGTGGGAGACGCGGTCACCGACCCGATAGGCGGTGAACGGCGTCCATGCGGCGACCCCCGGCGCGGCCGTCGTGGGCGCGGCCGTGGTGGGAGCTGCCGTGGTCGGTGCGGCGGTGGTCGGAGCCGCAGTGGTGGGCGCGGCGGTACCGGCGATCGTCACCGTGTGGAGCAGGTCGTTCCAGCCGCCGTCGTCCTCGCGCCACAGTCCGGCGTTCGCCACCCGGACGGCGTACTCCGGTCGGCCCGACAGCGACGGCGCCGGGTCGGGCAGAGCCAGGCCGAGCTGGTACTGCCCGGCCGGCAGGTTCGCCGGCAGCCGCAGCGTCTCCGCGACGGTGGTGGTCGCGCCGGGCGCCCAGCGCCGCGGGTCCGCGGCCAGCGGCAGCCGGACGACCTGCCCGTCGGAGGTGCGGCGCAGCACCAGCTGCGCGGCCCGCGGGTTGTACGGGGCCGCGTAGCCCTCATTGCGCACGCCGAGCCGGACCGGCAGCGTGCCGCCCGGCGCGGCGGATTCGGGGAACGTGCCCTCGGTCAGCGCGAACCGGTACCCGAGCCGCTGCCTGATCTCCGGCAGGCAGGCGCCCCAGGTGTCGAGGACCTCCTTGCGGTAGTCGAGATTGAGGTAACTCCAGTGGAACTGCGCCAGCTCGGCCCGCGCGGTCGGGCACGTGCTGCGCGGCGACTCCGCGCACGTCTCGCCGCCCATCACCGTGAAGACGCTCTCCGCCTCGTGCCACGTCCGCTCGGCGTCGCTGAAGTAGGTGCCCATGTCCGTGTCACTGGCGAGGAAGCAGTCGTTGTGGATGCCGACCCGGGCCTGGTTGCTGCCGTCGTACGCGCGGCTGGCCGGCAGCGGCGCGGTGCCGTAGAACGTGCGCTTGTCCTTGGGGACGCGCAGCTGCACCATCCGGTCGGCCGGCAGTGCGGCGAGCAGCGCTTCCAGCACGGCCTTACGGGCGGCCAGGTCGGTGTCGCTGACCTGGCCCTCGTTGCCGAAGTTCTGGGTGTAGTACCACTCGCCCCACGCGCCGATGAAGCCCGCCTGGACGGCCGCGATCACGTCGGCGTTGGCCCGCAGCACCGGACCGAGCTGGCCGATGTGACCCAGTACCCGATCTTTCGTCGCGTCGTCGCCGGCCTCCTTGTCCGTGTACGCGAACCGGATCACCGTCTTCACGCCGGAATTGCGGAGGGCCGCGAAGTCCGCCTCCAGCCCCGCCAGCCAGGTGCCGGTCAGCGGGCTCGCCCTGTACTCGTTCAGGTACACCATGCACCAGGCGAGCGTGGTGCCCTCGTCGGTGCGGCGCGTCGTGAGCAGGTCCACGGACAGGCGCTGATCCTTCTGCCCGCACAGGTAGTAGCGCGCGGGACCCCGCTCGGGGTTCGTCACGTCGGCGGACGCGGCCGGGTAGGCGACCGTGGCGAGGGTGACGGCGGCTTCGCCGGGCCGGGCCAGGACGACGGCGCCGGCTCCGAGGAGGAGGGCGGCGGCGACGGCGGTCCAGCGGCGGAGGGAGCGCGAAGACATGGACAGGAGCCTATGAGACGGCGCCTGCCAATAGTATTAAGTCCGCCTCAATAGACGAGCGCCTGTGCCCCGTCGGCGAGGATCTCCTCGACGAACACGGCCGCGCCCGCGATCCGGATGCCCGGCAGCACGTCGTCCGGGGTGATGCTGCGCCGCGCCGCGCACTGGGTGCACGCCGTCACCTGCGCGCCCTCGACCAGCATGCCGAGCAGGTCCGGCAGCGGGGCGGCGTGTGGCAGGACGAACTCGGCGGCGCGCCCGGGCAGCGCGAACCAGGTCGACTCGCCGGTCAGCCAGAACGACACCTCCGCGCCGGCGGCGAGCGCGGTCGTGGCCACCGTGAACGCCTGCGAGCAGCGCTCCGGGGCGTCCGCGCCGGCGGTGGCCTTGACGACGAGCGAGCGAGCCATGCGCGTCAGCATAGGATGAGCCGGACATGGTTACCGAGATCGGGTTCGTCAGCCTCCTGGTCGCCGGGTTCGGCGCCCTGGCGGGCGGCGTCGCGTACCTCGCGGTGAAGATCGCCCGCGGGCGCTGGTGAAACGGACAGGCATTGACGTGAGTACGACCGACAATCCCCTCGGGCCGCCGCCGTGGCTGAACGCGCCGCCGGTCGACCCGTACCCGTACGAGGACACCCACGACCTGCGGCAGGGCCCGGACCTGCACCCGGCGCTGCTCGGGCTGCTGCCGTTCATCGGGCTGTGGCGCGGCCGCGGGCAGGGCGGCTACCCGGGCGTGGACGACTTCAACTTCGCGCAGGAGATCCGGATCAGCCACGACGGCCGTCCGTTCCTGCACTACGAGTCGCGCTCGTGGAAGCTCGGCGACGACTCCGAGCCGTCCGGCCTGCTGTCGCGGGAGATCGGCTGGTGGCGGCCGATCACCCGCAACGGCAACGCGACGGACGAGCTGGAGGCGCTGATGGCCAGCCCGACCGGCGTCATGGAGCTGTACCTGGGCCAGGCCAAGGGCACCCAGCTGGAGATGGCGACGGACGCGGTGCTGCGCTCGCCGACGGCCACGGAGGTCACGGCGGGGCACCGGCTGTTCGGCATCGTCGAGGGCGCCCTGCTGTACGCCCAGGAGATGGCCGCCGAGGGGCACGGGCTGTTCCCGCACCTGTCGGCCCGGCTGATCCGCGTCGGGGGCTGACCGCTACGCCGGGAAGCCGAGCGCGCCCAGCAGCCGGGCGGTCCACGGCGACGCCGGGCGGGCCGTCCCGTCGAGGGCGCGCACCTCGGCGAGCCCGCGCAGCGACGACGTCAGCCAGATCCCGTCGGCGGCGGCGAGTTCCGGCACGGTCGCCAGGCGTTCCCCGGCGGGCAGGCCGGCGACGGCGAGCAGGTGCGCTGCGGTCACGCCCGGCAGGATGCCCGTGTCGGCGGGCGTCGTGCGCAGCTCGCCCTCGGCCAGCCACACGACGTTCGCCGTCGGCGCCTCCAGCGCGTACCCCTCGATCGAGGTCCACAGCACGTCGTCGGCGCCCTGCGTGGCGGCCCAGCGCCGCGCGGCCAGGTTCGCCGCGTAGGACAGCGACTTGGCGGCGGACAGTGACCACGGCGGGCGGCCGTGCGCGGCGACGCCGAGCGACGCGGTGACCACCCGCACCCCGGCGCGGCGCTCGGCCAGGGTGGCGGGCGGCACGGCGGAGATCGTCGCCCAGTGCGCGGACCGGGTGACGACGAGCCGCAGCGCGCTCTCCGGGGCCGGGGCCAGCGCGCACGCCTGGGCGGCCAGGTCCCGCAGGTCGGGCGGGTCCAGGGCCAGCAGGTCCGCGGAGCGCGCCAGCCGCGTCAGGTGCTCGCCGAGCAGCCACGGCACGCCCGACCGGACGTGCACGGTCTCGAACACGCCGTCGCCGTGCAGCACCGCCGGGTCGTCGCCCGCCACCAGCGGCGTGCCGGGCGGCAGCGCGCCGCGGCCGGGCACGACGACGATGCGGTCGGTCATGGCGCGGAGCATAGACTTCGCAGGGTGAGTGACACGTCGTTGGCCGAGCTGCTGCGCGAGCGCGGGCTGCGGCTCACCCCGCAGCGCCAGCTGATCCTGGAGGCGGTGCACGACCTGGGCCACTCCACGCCCGAGCAGGTGCACCACCAGGTGCGCGAGCGGGCCGCCGGCGTCAACATCACGACGGTCTACCGGACCCTCGAACTGCTCGAGGAGCTGGGGCTGGTCACCCACACGCACCTGTCGCACGGCTCACCCACGTACCACCGGGTCGGCGAGCACGAGCACGTCCACCTCGTGTGCCGGTCGTGCGGCACCAGCACGGGCGTCGACCCCGCGGTCGTCCAGCCGGTGGCCGACCGGCTGCTGGACACCCGCGGCTTCCAGGTCGACATCGGCCACGTGTCCTTCTTCGGCCTCTGCGCGGAATGCCGGGAGCAGTCATGATCAACATTGCGGGGGTCGTCGCCGTCGAGGCGCTCGACCCCGACTCGCGCGACGCCGGGGTGGCCGCCCACTACGGCGACCCGATGCGCGAGCAGCGCACGCTCGAGACCGCCGTCGGCCTGGTCGACCGCTCGAACCGCGGCGTCGTCGCCGTCCCGGGCGACGAACGGCTGTCCTGGCTGCACAGCATCACCTCGCAGCACCTCAGCGACCTGACCGGCGGCACCGAGCTGCTCGTCCTGTCGCCCAACGGCCACGTCGAACACCACGCCCTCGTCGCCGACGACGGCGTCACCACCTGGCTCGACACCGAGCCCGGCGCCGCCGCCGACCTGCTGGTCTTCCTCGAGAAGATGCGCTTCTTCGCCCGGGTCGAGCCGCGCGACGCCACCGCCGAGACGGCCGTGCTGTCGCTCGTCGGGCCCGGCGCCGCCGACGCCCTCGGCGCCGGCCTCGCCGAACCCCGGATCGACCCGGTGCCCGGCCCGAAGTTCCCCTCCGGGTCCGTCGCCGCGCGCCCGTCCAGCGGGTACGACGTCCGCGCGATCGACGGCGTCGGGCTGGCCCGGCGCACCCGGCTCGGCGTCGACCTGCTCGTGCCGCGCGCGTCCGTGCCCGAGGTGATCGAACGCCTCGGCGTGCCGCTGGCCGGCCTGTGGGCGTACGAGGCGATCCGCGTCGCCGCCCGCGTCCCGCGCCTCGGCCTGGAGACCGACCACCGCACCATCCCCGCCGAGGTCGACCTCATCGGCCCCGCCGTGCACCTCGACAAGGGCTGCTACCGCGGCCAGGAGACGGTCGCCCGGGTGCACAACCTGGGCCGCCCGCCGCGCCGCCTCGCCCTGCTGCACCTGGACGGGGTCGCCACCGACGTCCCGCCCGCCCCCGGCACCCCGGTCACCCTCGACGGCCGGGCGGTCGGCTTCGTCGGCACCGCCGTCCGCCACCACGAACTGGGCCTCGTGGCGCTGGCCGTGCTGAAGCGCAACGTGCCCGACGACGCCCGCCTGCTGGTGGCCGAGTCCGCGGCGGCGATCGATCCGGAGTGACCCGCGCCCCGTGCGAGGATCGGGGCATGACCGGCACCGTGATCACCGTCGCGCCCACCGGCGCGGAATCCCGCAAGAGTGACGTGCCCGCCCTTCCGGTGACCCTGGACGAGCTGACCGTGACCGCCAAGGAGTGCGAGGCCCTCGGCGCCTCGATCATCCACCTGCACATCCGTGACGACGACGCCCGCCCCACCCTCGACCCGGGCCGCCTGCGCGAGGCCGTCGCCGCCGTCCGCTCCGGCACCTCGCTGATCGTGCAGCTGTCGTCCGGCGGCGCCGTCACCGACCCGGAGGACGCCCGGCTCGCCGTGCTCGACGCCGGCCCCGACATGGCGTCCTGCACGATGGGCACCGTCAACTTCGGCGACGACGTGTTCCTCAACCGCTGGGCGTTCGTCGTCGACCTGCACACCCGCATGCAGGAACGGAACATCGTCCCCGAGTACGAGATCTTCGACCTCGGCCAGCTCACCACCCTGCAGCGCCTGCTCGGCAAGCACGGCCTGCCCGCCGGCGGCCACGTCCACGTCGACCTGGTGATGGGCGTCCCCGGCGGCATGCCCGGCACCGCCCAGGCGCTCGTCGCGTGCGTCGACGCCATCCGCGACCTGCCCGAGGGCACCACGTTCTCCGCCACCGGCATCGGCCGCTCCACGATCCCCGTGATGCTGGCGTCCCTGGCCACCGGCGGGCACCTGCGCGTCGGCATGGAGGACACCCTCACGTACGCGAAGGGCCGCCCCGTCGAGTCCAACATGCAGCTCGTGGCGCGCGCGGTCGGCTTCGCCCAGCTCGCCCAGCGGCCGCCGCTGACCACCGGCGAGACCCGCGCCCTGCTCGGCGTCCCGCAGCGGTGACCCCCGTCCTGGCGCACGTGGTGCGCTCGGGCTTCGTCGAGAGCGCCCACCGCGGCGCGGTCGTGGTGCTGGACGCCACCGGCCGCGTCGTGGCCGCCGCCGGCGACGCCGACGCCCCCGTCTTCCCCCGCTCCTCGAACAAGCCGCTGCAGGCCGTCGGCATGCTCCGCGCCGGCCTCGACCTGCCCCCGGACGACCTGGCGATCGCCTGCGCCAGCCACTGGGGCGAACCCATGCACCTCGACCGCGTCCGGTCGATCCTGGCCCGCGCGGGCGTCGGAGAGTCCGCCCTGCGCTGCCCGCCCGACCTGCCCCTGCACGACACCGCCCGCGCCGACCTGCTCCGCGCGGGCGGCACGGCGACCCCGATCCACATGAACTGCTCCGGCAAGCACGCCGCGATGCTCGCCACCTGCGCCCTGCACGGCTGGCCCGCCGACGACTACCGCCATCCCGGCCACCCGCTCCAGCGGGCCATCACGGCCACGTTCGCCGACCTGACCGGCGCGCCCCCACCGGCGATCGGCGTGGACGGCTGCGGCGCCCCCGTCCTCGCCACCTCGCTGACGTCGCTGGCCCGCGCCTTCCAGCACCTCGTCGACGCCCCCGACGGCCCGTCCCGCCGCGTCGCCGACGCCATGCGCGCCCACCCCACCCTCACCTCCGGCACGGGCACCGACGACGCCTGGCTCATGGCGGCGGTCCCCGGCCTGTTGTCGAAGGGCGGCGCCGAGGGGGTCTGGGCCTTCGCGGTGCCGGGCACGGGCGCGGTCGCGTTCAAGATCGAGGACGGCGCCATGCGGCCCCGCCGGGTGATCGCCGCCGCGGCCCTGCGCCGCCTCGGCATCGAGGTGGACGGCACGACGGTGGTGCTGGGCGGCGGCCACCCGGTCGGCGAGGTCGTCCCGGCCTGGTAGCGGTCCGCAGCCTGCGAGGTCAGCGGGCCAGGGCCGCCAGGATGATCTCCGTTGCCGCCGCGGGGACCTCCAGCGGCGGCAGGTGGGCCGTGCCCGGGATGTCGGGGAGCCGGGTCGCGGCCGGGGCGGCGGCGGCGATCAGGTCGCAGTTGTGGCGGAAGGCGGGCCAGTCGTGGGCGCCGGTGGTGACGGTGACCGGGGCGGTCAGGTCGGCCAGGCGGGTGGCGGCCGGCGGGTCGAGCGCCGTGATGTCCAGCTTGTCGAGCTCGGCCTCGCCGCGCAGGTCGCGCAGGTTCATCTCCGTGACGAGCCGCAGCAGCTCCGGGTCGACCGCGGACACCGGCCGGCCCTCGCCCACCAGCCACATCTCCGCTTCGGCGGCCGCCAGGGCCTCGAGGTCGTCTTCGGGCAGGCCGGCGCCCGCGTCGGGCACGTCGGCGGGGGCGCCGCCGATGGCGGGGCCGAACAGGATCAGCGAGCGCACCAGGTGCGGGTGGGCCAGCGCGAGGTCGACGGCGACGAGGCCGCCGAAGGAGCAGCCGACCAGGGTGGCGGCGCCGATGTCGCGGGCGGCCAGGGCGTCGGCGACCGGGTCGTGCCGGACGTAGCCGTGGCCGGGTGCCGGGGTGTCGCCGCAGCCGGGCAGGTCGAGGGCGATGACGCGGTGGCCGGCGGCGGCCAGGGCCGGGACCTGGGCGCGCCACATGCGGCGGTCGGCGATGCCGGCGTGGAGCAGGACGACGGCCGGGCCGGAGCCCACGTCGTCCGCCGCCAGGAGCATGCGGACACCCTACGTGGCGCGGAACACGCTAACAACAGTTAGCGAAGTGCTTGCAGGAGCTAGCACCCGGCACTACCGTCGGAGGCATGGAAGCCCCCAAGGATCTGCCCCGCGACATCGGCGGTTTCATCCGCGACCTGCGGCACAACGCCCGCATCTCGCTGCGCCAGCTCGCGGAGCAGGCGGGGGTCAGCAACCCGTACCTGAGCCAGATCGAGCGGGGTCTGCGCAAGCCGAGCGCCGAGGTGCTCCAGCAGATCGCGAGCGCGCTGCGCGTCTCGACCCCGGCGATGTACCTGCGGGCCGGCCTGCTCGACGCCGAGGGGCAGCAGGGGGTGCTGGCGGCCATCGCCGTCGACCCCGAGCTGACCATGGCGCAGAAGCAGTCGCTGACCCAGATCTACGAGACGTTCCGGGGCGAGAACGCCCGCCACGCCGAGACCGCCGCGGAGGACACCGTGCAGGACGCACCGGACACCACACCCGACGAGCCCGAGGCGGACAACGAGAACGACCGCCAGACCAAGGCCGTCATGGAGGCCGTCGCCGCCCTGGAGAACGGCGCGACGCCCACCCCGCACACCGCCACCCCGAACACCGCCAGCAGCAAGGCCGACAAGGCCGCCGACGAGGAGACGTCATGACCGAGCAGACGAAGAACACCAAGATCCCCGCCCCCCTGTACGCGGCCGCCGGCGCCGGCGACCTCGCGTACCAGGAGCTGCGCAAGCTGCCGACCGTGGTCGGCGAGCTCAGCGGCAAGGCCCTGGCCGGCGGCTTCGAGCTGCGCGAGAAGGCCGTGGCGTTCTCGCGGACGGCCGGCAGCAAGGCCGACGGCACCGCCACCCTGCTGCGCGACCGCGCCACCGCGACCGCCACCCAGCTGCGCGCCGCCGACCTGGAGGCCCTGCGCGAGCAGGCCCTGCGCACCACCACCACGCTCGCGCAGACCGCCGTCGTGAAGGCCGCCGAGCTGTACACCGCGCTCGTGGCGCACGGCGAGCGGGTCGTCGGCTCCGGGGTCATCGAGGCCGCCGAGGTCGTCAACGCCGACATCGAGGCCACCGAGCCCGACGGTGTGGACGCCGGCGAGCCCGCCAAGGCGGTCGCCGCCACCCCGGCGCAGCAGGCCGCGAAGGCGCCGGGCGCGAAGACCGCCCCCGCCACCAAGGCCGCCAAGACCGCCCGCGCCAAGAAGGCCACCCCGGCCGCCGAGTGACGGTGTCGATCTCGTGTCGCGGGTCCCGGACGTCACCGGGGCCCGCGGCATAGACTGGCCGCCATGACCACGACCGCGCCGATCTTCGTCGACGACGTTCGTCTCGTACTCAACGTCGTCGTCTTCGTCTTCGCCCTCACCCTGCAGGGCGTGGCATTCGTGCACTGCCTGACGCAGCGGTCGGAGGGCTTTCCCGCGATCGGCTCCCTGCCGAAAGGCGCCTGGCTGGGCATCATCGGCGTGGCGCTGCTGCTCACCCTGCTGTTCAACCGGCCCCGCGACCTGATCAACATCTTCAGCATGATCGGCATCGCGGCCGCCGCCATCTACCTGCTCGACGTCCGCGTCGGGTTGAAGGAGCTGGGGGACGGCAAGGGCTTCTGGTGACCGTCGGGCCCGCCCCGCGGACCGACGTCGTCACCACCGGGTCCGGCGTCCATCTCGAACGACTCGTGACCGGCTCCGGTGAGCCGGTCACACTGTTCGCGCACGGCGCGGCCGGCGACATCGACAGCACCCGCCCGCTGGGCAGCGGCGTGCCCGGCCGCCGGGTGTTCGTGCACCTGCGCGGCCACGGCGGCTCCGACGCGCCGCCCGGCCCGTGGACCATCGGCGACATCGCCGACGACCTGCTCGCCGCCGCCGACGCGTCCGGCGCCACCCGGGCGGTCGGCGTGAGCCTGGGCGCGGCGGCGCTGTGCCGGTTGGCCGCGGCCCGCCCGGACCGCTTCGACCGGCTGGTGCTGTTCCTGCCCGCGCACCTGGAGGGGCCCCGCCCGCGCGCGGCGACCACGGTCGTCGAGCGGCTGCTCGCCCTGCTCGCCGCGGGCGACGCCGAGGGCCTGGCCGCCGCGCTGGGCCGGGCGGTGCCGGCCGAGCTGCGGCACACCCCGGCCGCCGAGGCGTACGTGCGGCGCCGCGCCCGGACCCTGCGCCTCGCCCCGCAGCTCGCCACCATGCCCGCCGAACCGGCCGTGCAGCCGGCCGCGCTGGCCGCCGTCACCGCGCCCGTGCTGGTGCTGGGCTGCCACGGCGACCCGATCCACCCGGCAGCGGTCGCCGAGCGGCTGGCGGCGGTGCTGCCGAACGCCGAGCTGCACCTCTACCCGACGCCGTACCCGCTCTGGCACGACCGGGCGGACCTGCGGGCGCGCATCTCGACTTTCCTCGCAGCCTGAGTAACGTCGCTGCCCATGGGCGTCACCACGCACGGCCGCACCAGCCGCCTCGACCTCGCCGACCCCACCCTGCGCGAGTGGGAGTGCACCGTCCTCGCCGCCGACCCGGAGACCGGCATCGTGCTGGACCGCTCGGCGTTCTACCCGGGCGGCGGGGGCCAGCCGCCGGACCACGGGGTGCTGCTGTGGCAGGGCGTGCAGACCCGCATCGCCGGCACCCGCAAGGGCGACGAGCTGTACCTGATCCCGGTGGAGGGCGACCCGCTGCCGCCGGTCGGCACGGCCGTCACGGGCGCCGTCGAGGACGAGCGCCGCACCCTGCTCATGCGCACCCACTCCGGGCTGCACGTGCTGTGCGGGGTGGTGTTCCGCGACTTCGGCGCGCTGGTCACCGGCGGCAACATGGAGCCCGGCGAGGCGCGGATGGACTTCAACCTGCCCGAGGTGCCGGCCGACTTCAAGGCGCGGCTGGAGGCGCTCGTCAACGACGAGGTGACCGCCGACCGCGCGGTCGACGTGCGGGTGCTGCCGCGCGCGGACGCGCTCGCGCTGCCGGACATCATCCGCACCCAGTCGAACCTGATCCCGCCGGACGAGCAGGAGATCCGCATCGTCGACATCGTCGGCCTGGACGTGCAGGCCGACGGCGGGACGCACGTGGCGTCGACCGCCCAGATCGGCCGGGTCCAGGTGGTTAAGGTGGAGAGCAAGGGCCGGGCGAACCGGCGGGTGCGCGTCCGGTTGGCGTAACTTTTGGCGGCCTGAGGCATTGAACCCCGTGTGAGGCTGTCGCCCAAATCCGTCTTCCTGGGAATCATCGCGTTCGGCCTGCCCATCGCGCTCACCACCGGCTGGGCGCTGGGCGTGCCGGCACAGCTGGCCCCGCCCGTGACCCCGGCCGGCGCCGGGGGCCTCGGGGTGGCCCCGGTCGCGTCCGCGCCCTCGGCCGTCGTACCCCCGCCCTCGCCCGGCACCCGCGGCGCGCCCGCGCGGACCGGCGTGGCCGTGCCCGTGAGCAGCCCGTCGTCGCGCCCCGGCGGGGCGCCGGCGGGCACGCGGACGCCGTCGCCGCGCCCGCCCCAGCCGACCGGGACGTTCGAGCCACCGCCCGTGCCGACCCCGACGGGCGGCACCGCGACGCCCTCGCCGACACCGACCGGCACCCCTTCGCCCACCCCGACGCCCTCCACGGAGAAGCGGCGCGCTCGGTAGGCTCCCCGGTCGTGGGAGACACGGTCCGTCAATTCTTCGCCGGCGTCGGGCTGCTCGGCCGCGGCCTCGCCCTCTACCTGCGCAACCCGTCGCTGATCGCGCTGGGCATCGTGCCGGCGCTCATCTCGGGCGTGCTGTACGCGGCCGGCATCGTCACCCTGGTCTACTTCCTGCCCGACCTGGCGTCCGCGGTGACGTGGTTCGCCGACGACTGGACCGGCTGGCTGCGCTCGGCGACCCGGTTCGTGGCGGGCGCGGCGCTGCTGGGCCTGGGCGGCGTCCTGGGCGTCGTCACGTTCACGGCGCTCACGCTGATCATCGGCGACCCGTTCTACGAGAAGATCTCCGAGCGGGTCGAGGCCCGCTTCGGCGGCGTGCCCGACGAGGTCGAGGTGTCGTGGCACCGCTCCCTGGGCCGCAGCGTCCTGGACGCGCTGCGCCTGGTGGCGCTGTCGGCGCTGGTCGGCCTGCCGCTGTTCGCGGCGGGCTTCGTGCCGCTGGTCGGCCAGACCGTCGTGCCGGTGCTGGCGGCGTGCGTCGCGGGCTGGTTCCTGGCGGTCGAGCTGTCGGGCGTGCCGTTCCAGCGCCGCGGCAAGCGGCTGGCCGACCGGCGCCGCGCGCTGCGGACGCAGCGGCCGGTGGCGCTGGGCTTCGGGGTGGCCGTCTTCCTGTGCTTCCTGGTGCCGCTCGGGGCGGTGCTGCTGACGCCGGCCGCGGTCGCGGGGGCGACCCTGCTGTCCCGGCGCGTGCTGGGTCTGCCGACGAGCGAGGAGGAGGTGGTCGCGGTATGAGCGTGCGCCTCGTCCAGGGCGACATCACCGCGCAGAGCGTGGACGCGATCGTCAACGCGGCGAACTCGTCGCTGCTCGGCGGGGGCGGTGTGGACGGCGCGATCCACCGCCGCGGCGGGCCGGAGATCCTGGCCGAGTGCCGCCGCCTGCGGGCCGGGCACTACGGCCGCGGCCTGCCCACCGGCGAGGCCGTCGCCACCACGGCCGGCCTGCTGGACGCCCGCTGGGTGATCCACACGGTCGGGCCGGTCTGGTCGGCCACCGAGGACCGCTCGGCGCTGCTGCGCTCCTGCTACACCACGTCGCTGGCCGTCGCGGCGGAGCTGGGCGCCACGTCGGTCGCGTTCCCGCTGATCTCGGCGGGCGTCTACCGCTGGCCGGTGGACGACGCGGTGCGCCAGGCCCTCACGGTGCTGCGCGCGGCGACGGTCCCGGACGTGCGGCTCGTGCTGTTCGGCGCGGACACCTACGCCGTCGCCGAGCGCGTGTCGAGCGAGCGGTAGTAGTCCATCTTCCCGGCCAGGTGCACCCGCTGCGCCTGGAGCTCGTCGATGCGGCGCTGCACCTCGCGGTCGTGCTCCTCCAGCAGCGCCAGGCGTTCGGCCATCGTGGTGTCGTCGCGGCACAGGTCGGCGTAGCGCTGCATCTGGGCGATGGGCATGCCGGTGTCGCGCAGGCAGCGCAGGATGCCGAGCCAGGCGATGTCGTCGTCGCTGAAGACGCGCTGGCCGCCGGGGGTGCGGGCGATGCCGTCGAGCAGGCCGATGCGCTCGTAGTAGCGCAGCGTGTCGAGGCTGAAGCCGGTGCGTTCGACGACCTGGGCGGGGGAGAAGCGCGACATCGGCCGATCGTAGACCTTGACCTGGAGCGCACTCCAGGCTGTTGGCTGTGCACATGAGTGAGATCGTTCTGGGTGCGATGCTGTTCGGCACCCGACTGACGGAGCAGGAATCGTTCGCCGTCCTCGACCGGTTCGTCGAGCGCGGCGGCACATGGATCGACACCGCGAACTGCTACTCCTACTGGCTGGACCCGGCGGGCCAGGACGGGCAGAGCGAAGAGGTGCTGGGCCGCTGGCTGAAGGCCCGGCCGGGCCTGCGCGACCGGGTGCGGATCGCCACCAAGGCGGGCCACGGCCAGGTGAACGGGCAGCCGGAGGGGCTGTCGGCGGCGGCCGTCCGGTCGGCCGCCGAGCAGAGCCTGCGGCGGCTGGGCGTCGAGCACATCGACCTGTACTGGACGCACGTCGAGGACCGGTCGGTGCCGCTGGAGGAGACCGTCGGCGCGCTCGGCGAGCTGCACGCGGCCGGCGTCGTCGGCCGGCTCGGCGTGTCCAACCACCCGGCCTGGCGGGTGGCGCAGGCCCGGGACACCGCCCGGCGGCTGGGCGTCGAGCCGTACACGGCGCTGCAGCTGCGGCACTCTTACCTGCAGCCGCGCGTCGGGGCGGCGATCCCCGAGACGGCGCACCGGTTCGCCTGGCCCGAGACGCTCGACTACGTGCGCACGGAACCCGGCCTGGACCTGTGGGCGTACACGCCGCTGATGAACGGCGCCTACGTGCGCGACGACCGGCTGGCCGACGCCTTCGACCACCCCGGCACCGCCCGCAAGCGGGCCGCGCTGTCCGAGGTGGCCCGCGACCTGGGCGTCAACGCCAACCAGGTGGTGCTGGCGTGGCTGCTCGGCGGCGACCCGGCGGCGTGGCCGATCGTCGGGGCGAGCCGGCTGGAGTGGATCGACGAGGCGATGGACGCCGCGGAACTGAAGCTGGACGCCGAGGCGTGGCGGCGCCTCGACGTCCAGCTCTGATCCGTCAGGCCGAGGCCCGGACGATCAGCTCGGTCGGCAGCACGAGGGACGAGGACACGACCTCGCCCTTGATCAGGTGCAGCATCTGGCGGGCCATGGCCTTGCCGATGTCGGCGCTGGGCTGACGCACCGTCGTCAGGGCCGGGTCGCTGTACTTCGAGATCTCGATGTCGTCGAACCCGACGATCGAGACGTCGTCCGGCACCCGGCGCCCGTGCTGCTTGAGCACCGCGATCGCGCCGTGCGCCATCAGGTCGGACGCGCAGAACACGGCGTCCACCCGCGGGTCGCGTTCCAGCAGCTGACGCATCGCGTCGGCGCCCGACTCGCGGGTGAACGCGCCGATCGAGACGACCGGGCTGCGGTGCTCCTCGGGCACCGCGGCCCGGAACGCCTGGAGGCGCTCCTGCCCGGCGACCATGTCCTGCGGGCCGGCGATGGTGGCGATGCGCCGCCGCCCCTGCTCCAGCAGCCGGCTCATCGCCGCGGCGATGCCCTGGCTGTGGTCGACGTCGACGTACGGGATCGACGCCTCGTCGGCCGGGGCGAGGGGCCGTCCGCCGCACACCACCGGGATGCCCAGCCGGGCCAGCGCGCCGGGCAGCGGGTCGGCGCCGTGGATCGAGGCGAACATGACGCCGTCGACGTGGCCCGCCATGGCGTACCGCTCGACCCGGTCGTGGCTGGCCGACGAGCCCGCCATCATGAGCACGAGCTGCTTGTCGGCCGACTCGAGCTCGGCGCTGACGCCCCACACGATCGAGGCGAAGAACTGGTCGTCCGAGAAGACCCGGCTCGCCGCCTCGGGCAGGATCAGCGCGATCGAGTCCGTCCGCTGCGTCACTAGGCTGCGGGCGGCCTGGTTCGGCACGTAGCCCAGCTCGTCGACCGCCTGGTTGACCGCCTCCCGGATCGCCTCGGCCACCGTCGTCGACCCGTTGACGACACGGGAGACGGTCGCCCGCGAGACGCCGGCGCGACGTGCCACAGCCTCGAGGGTCGGCCGCTCCCGCGTCACCATGTCACTCCTCCGTACCGCCGGCGACCGCCAGGCCGTTCCGACGGATCACCTCCCGGTACCACCGGGCGCTGTCCTTGGGCGTACGCCGTTGCGACATGTAGTCGACGTGCACGATGCCGAAGCGCTTCTTGTACCCCTCGGCCCACTCGAAATTGTCCAACAGAGACCAGACGAAGTAACCACGCAGGTCGACTCCGTTGCTGATGGCATCGTGACAGGCGCGGAGGTGTCCATCCAGATAGTTCACCCGGAGCGTGTCGGTGACCCGCTCGTCGGGGCCCGGTCCGTCCGGATATGCGGCCCCGTTCTCGGTGATGAGCAGCGGCAGCCCGGGGTAGTCGCGGCCGATCCGGGTGAGCAGCTTGGTCAGCGCCGACGGCTCGATCTGCCAGCCCATGTCGGTCACCGGGCCCACGGGCTCGCGGAACTCGATGCCCTCGGTGCCCGGGTACTCCTCGACGTTGCCCGGCGCGCCCTCGCGGACCCCGACGTACGTGGGGCTGTAGAAGTTGACGCCCAGCACGTCGATCGGCTGGTTGATCAGGGCGGTGTCGCCGTCGCGCAGCCACGGCGTGCCGCCGAACCGCTCCAGGTGCTCCAGCACGTCGGCCGGGTACTCGCCCTTCACGATCGGGTCGAGGAAGATCCGGTTGTGCAGGCCGTCGACGAGCCGCACCGCCGCCTGGTCGGCCTCGCTGGCCTCGTCGAGCGGCAGCACCGACGCCGGGTTCAGCGTGATGCCGATGGTCTGCGCGCCCGCCGACCGCAGCGCCGCCACACCCAGGCCGTGGGCCAGGTTGAGGTGGTGCACGGCCGCGAACGCCGCCGCCGGGTCCTGCACGCCGGGGGCGTGCCGGCCGCTGGAGTAGCCGAGGTACGCCGAGCACCACGGCTCGTTGAGCGTGGTCCAGGTCTTCACCCGGTCGCCCAGCCGGCCGTACACCGCGAGGGCGTAGTCGGCGAAGGCCTCGGCGGTCTCGCGGTTGGTCCAGCCGCCGCGGTCCTCGAACGTCTGCGGCAGGTCCCAGTGGTACAGGGTGACGACCGGGTCGATGCCGTGCGAGATCAGCTCGTCGACGAGGCGGTCGTAGAAGTCGAGGCCGCGGTGGTTGACCGGGCCGGTGCCGTCGGGCTGGATGCGCGGCCAGGCCACCGAGAAGCGGTACGAGGCCAGGCCGAGGTCGGCCATGATGGCGACGTCGTCGCGGTAGCGGTGGTAGTGGTCGCAGGCGATGTCGCCGGTGTGCCCGCGGTACACCTTGCCGGGGGTGCGGCTGAAGGTGTCCCAGATGGACGGGCCCCGCCCGTCCTCGTTCGCGGCGCCCTCGATCTGGTACGCCGCGGTGGCCGCGCCCCACACGAAGCCGGCGGGGAAGCGCAGCTCCCCGGGCTCGTCCTGGCTCGCGGACGCGGGCTGCGTTGCGATGGCCGTCATCCCTTGACCGCTCCCTGCATGATGCCGCCGATGATCTGCTTGCCGAACACGATGAACACGATCAGCAGGGGCAGGCACGCGATGGCGGTACCCGTGAACACCTGGGACATGTCGCTGTAGTACCCGTTGGACAGGTTGCTCAGTGACAACTGCACCGTCGGGTTGTCCCCGTTGCCGAGGACGGCGAGCGGCCAGATGAAGTCGTTCCAGGTGGTCATGAACGTGAGCAGGCCGAGGACGGCCGCGGCGGGCCGCAGGGCCGGCAGCACGACGTGCCAGAAGATGCGGAAGGTGCTGCAACCGTCGATCCGGGCGGCCTCGATCAGCTCGTTGCTGACGGCCTGGGAGGCGTACTGGCGCATCATGAAGACGCCGAAGCCGGTGACCAGGGCGGGCACGATGACGGCCTGCAGCTGGCCGTCCCAGCTGAGGGTCTCCGACGCCATGATCATGTAGAGCGGGATGATGCCGAGCTGGGTCGGGACCATCATGGTGCCGATGATGATCAACAGCATGGCGTTGCTGCCGCGGAAGCGCAGCTTGGCGAACGCGAAGCCGGCCAGCGACGAGAAGAACACCACCGAGACGGTGACGGCCGTCGACACGATGAACGAGTTGCCGAGGCCGACCAGGAACATCGCGTCCGGGTTGGCGAACAGGCGCTCGACGTTGTCGAAGAAGTTCCCGCCCGGGGTCACGGGCGGCGGGATCTGGCCCAGCGAGTCGTTGCTGCGGGTGCCGACCACGAACATGTAGTAGATCGGGAACAGCGACAGCAGCGCCGCGACGACCAGCGCCACGTACGTCATCGGCGACGCCTGCCACAGGGCGGCGGCGCTCTCGCGCGGCTTGCGGGCCTTGGCGCGGACGGGCTTGAGGGCCGCGTTCGGCGGGGGCGCGTTGGTGAAGGTGCCGGTGGCCATGGGTTACCTCTTCCCCTCGCCGCTGATCCGGCGGGTGATGAGCGCGTTCGCGACCGCGATGATGACGATCAGCAGGAACAGCAGCCAGGCCACCGCCGAGCCGTACCCGAAGTTGTAGTACGGGGCGAACGCGTTCTCGTACATGTACATGGCGACCGTCTGCACCTGCCGCTCGGAGCCGCCGCGGATGCTGTCGGCGCCGGCGCTGAACAGCAGCGGCTCGGTGAACAGCTGCAGGTTGCCGATGGTGGAGACGATCAGGCAGAAGATCAGGGTCGGCTTCAGCATCGGGATGGTGATCGACCAGAACTGGCGGTTGCGGTTCGCGCCGTCGATCGCGGCGGACTCGTACAGGTCGCGCGGGATGGCCTGCATGGCGGCCAGGAAGATCAGCGCGTTGTAGCCGATCCAGCGCCAGTTGACCATCGTCGAGACCGCGATCCAGCCGGGGATCCGCTCGGCGTGCCAGTTGATGTTGTCGAGCCCGGTGAAGCCGAGCAGCCAGTTCGCCAGGCCGAAGTCGGTGCTGAAGATCTGGCCGAAGATGATGGCGACCGCGGCGGTCGAGGTGATGTTCGGGACCAGCGCGCTCATCCGGAAGAACGTCCGCGCCCGCATCTGGCGGTTCAGCGTGTTCGCGAGCCAGAGCGCGAGCAGCAGCTGGGGGATGGTCGCCAGGACGAAGATGCCCATCGTGTTGACGACGGAGTTCCAGAAGTCGGTGTCCTGCAGCAGCCGGCTGTAGTTGTCCAGGCCGACGAAGGGGTGTTCCTCCGCGATCAGGTCCCAGTCGTGCAGCGAGACCCACGCGGTGTAGACGAGGGGGAACGCGCCGAAGATGCCGAACAGCACGAAGAACGGCGCGACGTAGAAGTAGGGGGATGCCTTCATGTCGAAGCGGTTGGACCACACCCGCGGCGGCTTGTGGCGCCTGGTGGGTTGCCTCGGCGAGCGGCGGGGGTCGGTCCCGGCGGGCCGGCCGACGTCCGTCTGCAGGGTCATCGGAGCTTTCCTTCGGTGATGGGCCGTCCGGGGGCACCAGGAGGAGTGACCCGGAAAGGGACGGGGCCCGCGCGCCCGGAGACGACGCGGGCCCCGATCAGGTGCCTTACTTGGCGGCGGCCTTCTTGGCGTTGGAGATCGCGGTCTCCCAGCCCTTGGCGGCGTCGGCCTTGCCCTGGTCGATCTGCGTGACCGCGTTCTCGACCTCGGTGCGGACGGCCTGGTTCTTCGGGCCCATGTAGACGGGCTTCAGGGACTTGGCGCCCTCACCGAAGATCGTGCCGATCGGGGCGTCGCTGAAGTACGCGTTCTTGGCGTCCTTGACGGCCGGGTCGTCCAGCGCCTGGGTGCTGGCCGGCAGCGGGCCCTTCTCCTTGAACGCGCCGATCAGGCCCTCCTTGGAGGTCAGGAACTTGGCCAGCTCGTACGCCTCCTTCGGGTGCTTGCTCTGCGCCGGCACCGCGAGGTGCGAGCCGCCCCAGTTGCCACCCTCGCCCGGGATGCGGGCGATGTCCCACTTGCCCTTGGCGGACGGGCCCGCGTTGCCCTCGATGACGCCGGTCATCCACGCCGGGCAGGCGATCGTCGCGAACTTGGCCTGCTTGAAGGCGGCGGTCCACTCCGGGCCCCACTGGCCGTACTTGCCGGACAGCTTGGCGCTGATGATCTTGTTGGTCTGGTCGAACGCGGCCTTCACGGCCGGGTTCGAGTCGACGACCAGGTTGTTGCTGTTGTCGTAGTACGTGTAGCCGGTCGACTTGCCGGCCTCCTGCAGCAGGATCACGTTGAAGGTCTGCGCGGCACCGTCGAGGAAGGCGGCGCCGGTGTTCTTGGCGGCGAACTTCTGGCCGGTGGCCACGTAGTCGTCCCACGTCGGCCAGAGGGCCGAGACCTCGTCGCGCTCGGTCGGCAGACCGGCCTTCTCGAACAGGTCCTTGCGGTAGCACATCGCCATGCCGCCGACGTCCGTGCCGAGGCCGATGACCTGCGACTTGTCGGGGCTCAGGCCGGCGTCCCACTTCCAGGGCAGGAAGTTGTCCTTCAGCTCCGAGGCGCCGTACTGGTTCAGGTCCACGAAGTTCTTCGGGTTGGCCTTGTACTCGATCATCAGGCCCTCTTCGATGGCCACGATGTCGCCGGCGCCCTTGCCGGTCGCGAGCTGCTGGGTCAGCGCCGGCGAGTACTTGTCGAGGGTCTTGCCCTTGCCCCGGATCTCGACCTCGATGTTGGGGTTCTTCGCCATGTAGTCCTTGGCGAGCTGGTCGTAGCCGAACTCACCGAAGGTGTCGACGATCAGCTTGATCTTGCCCCCCGCGGGGGTGGTGCCGGCAGCGTCATCGTTGCCGCCGCCACAGGCGGCAACACCGAAGACACTCACGGCGGCGAGGGCTGCGGCGGCCAGGCGGCCGCGACGCGAAGTGACGCCCATGTGGGTGCCCCTCTCAGGCGTAAGGGATGTCGGGTGGGAAGCGTTTCGAAGGGTGATGCGCCTCACCGAGAGAGCGCTCCCCGGAAGAGTGCTTCCACGTCACCGGGATGTCAAGAGAGCGCTCTCACAAAGTTGCACGCGTGTTACATGCGGCGCTGTTTGGCCCGCGTCTGTCCTGGTTACACGTGTTCTCGCCGCATCACCGCAGGTCAGAGGCGGGTGACGGAGAGCGTTCAGCCGGTGCGCAGCGAATCGAGCAGCCCGGCGTCGCCCGTGACGGTCAGCACGTCCTCGGGGCGGGTGCGCCCCCACAGGGTCAGCAGCAGGTCGCTCGCCGTGCCGGCCGCGCCCACCCGCGCGTGGTGGTCGTCGGTGTCCAGGATCGTCGCCGTGTCGAGCAGCGCCACCCCGGGGCCGCGCAGCCGCACGAACCACTCCTGGTGCGCGTCGGTGGCCTGCAGGTGCAGCACGCCGTGCCGGTCCGTCGGGCCGCGCCGCCGGCCCGACGGCAGCCAGGTGTCCAGCACCTCGCTCACGCCGTCGGCGGCCAGCTTCGCCTCGACCGGCTCGGCCCGGCCCACCGCCATCTGCGCGTCCCAGCGGTGCACCGACAGCTCGTGCGCCAGCCGGCGGTGCCAGAACGCGGCCCGCTTGGCCTGCGGCGCCCAGTTCCACGCCGGCTGCTCCGGGTCGAGGGCGTCGAGCCGGGCCAGCGTCCGGGCGAAGGTCTCGTCGAACCAGGCCAGCGTCTCGGGCCAGGCCAGCTCGGGGGCGGACGGGCGCTCGCCCGGGTGTGCGGTGCCGGAGCCGGCGAAGCCGCCGACCCAGGCGAGGATGCCGCCCACGTGCCGGGTCAGGTCGGCCACGGTCCAGTCCGGACAGGACGGCACCGGGGTGGCGGGGTCGGGCTCGCCCACGGCGGCGCGCAGCGCCGGACCGTCGGCGCGCATCGCCGCCAGCCAGAAGTCCTTCGTGGCGTGCAACCTCATCGCGATCTCCCCGCCCGGCCGGTCCACCCCTGACCCGTCAGCCTAGGGTGAAACCGTGTCCGACGCCTACGCTGAACCGTCGTCCGCTGCCCCCGTGGCCCTGGGGGCGTACACGACGCTACGCCTCGGCGGGCCCGCCGGCCGGGTGGTCACCGCGACTGATCCGGACGAAGCGGTCGCAACCGTCCGCAAGACGGACGGCCCGCTGCTCGTGCTCGCGGGCGGCAGCAACGTCGTCGTGGCCGACGAGGGCTTCCCCGGCACCGTCCTGCTGCTGCGCACCCGCGGGATCGAGGTCGTCGCCCGCCCGGAGGGCACCGGCGCCGTCGAGGTCGAGGTCGCGGCCGGCGAGCCCTGGGACGACTTCGTCGCCCGCACGGTCGCCGAGGGCTGGTCGGGGGTCGAGTGCCTGTCCGGCGTCCCCGGCTCCGCCGGCGCCACCCCGATCCAGAACGTCGGCGCGTACGGCCAGGAGGTCGCCGAGACGATCGTGGCCGTCGAGGTCTACGACCGGCTCGACGAGGACACCCGCTGGCTGACGCCGGAGGAGTGCCGGTTCGCGTACCGCACGAGCGTCTTCAAGCACAGCGACCGGTGGCTGGTGCTGCGGGTCCGGTTCCGGCTCGTCGCGTCCGGCGAGTCCGCCCCCGTGCGGTACGCCGAGCTCGCCCGCGCCCTCGGCGTCGAGGTGGGCGCCCGGGTGCCGCTGGCCGACGCGCGCGCGGCGGTGCTGCGGCTGCGCGCCGGCAAGGCGATGGTGCTGGCCGACGACGACCCGGACACGTGGTCGGTCGGGTCGTTCTTCACCAACCCGGTGCTGTCCGCCGAGGCGTACCGGCGGCTCGTCGAGCGGGCCGGGGACGCGGGCGAGCCGCCGGCGTGGCCCGGCGCCGGCGGCACCATGAAGGTCTCCGCCGCCTGGCTGATCGAGCGGTCCGGCTTCACGAAGGGGTTCGGGGGTGCGGGCGGCGTGGCCATCTCGAGCCGGCACACCCTGGCGCTGACCAACCGCGGCGGCGGCACGACCGCCGCCCTGCTGGAGCTGGCGCGCACGGTCCGCAACGGCGTGCAGGACCGGTTCGGGGTCGTCCTGCACCCCGAGCCGGTCCTGGTCAACTGTGCGCTCTGACGGTCACCGCCAGCCGAAGTCCTGGGTGTAGTAGGCCTGGCCGCGGGTGTTGTAGACGACGCCGACGCCGACGGCCTTGGCCTTGCAGTTGAGGATGTTGCGGCGGTGGCCGGGGGAGGCCATCCAGGCGCGGACGGTGGTGGCGGCGTCGCGGTAGCCCCAGGCGATGTTCTCGGACAGCGGGGCGGTGTAGCCCTTGTAGGTGATGCGGTAGCCGAAGGAGGAGCCGCCGAAGCCGGTGTGGCTGAATCGGCCGGTCCGGGCCATGTGGTAGCTGTGGCCGCGGGCGGCGAGGGCGAGGCGGTTGTCGAGGCGGACGGGGCCGCAGCCGTGGGCCTTGCGCTGCCAGTTGGTGTAGCCGACGATCTGCGACTCGAGGGTGGTCGTCGCGGTGGCGGCGGAGGCGGGCGTCGCGATCATGAGCGAGCCGAGCAGCATGGCCGGGACCAGGGCGAGCAGTGCGAGGCGGCGGGTCGTCTTCGACAGCAAGATTCTGGGCCCTCTCGGATCACGCTTCCCGGCGGTGTCGCCGGGCTGACGTGACCCAAGTTCGGCATGTGCGCGGGACGCTTTGGTGTCCAGGCGTGAGCCTTGGGTTGCCATGCGGTTGCCGACCGTCATCGATGGGCGTGCACGACCGTCGTCGATGGACCGCGGCGTGGCCATCCCGTTAAATCGAGGTTCTTCCACGAAAAGCTACTCTGCGGTAACGTCCTCGCTGACTTGTGAGTTGGCTCACGTCAAGGAGGATCCGTTGAGGCGTGTCGTGGGCATCGTCCTGCTCACTCTGGGGGTGTTCGCGCTCACCTTCGGGGTGCTGCTGCGCACCGTCGTGTACGACCAGCTGGCCGTGGCGCCGCTCGACCCCGACGTCGAGACCGTCGCCCAGGGCACCGGCATGACCGTGTTCTACCCGGCGTCGGCCAAGGACACGACGATCGAGCCCGTGCGCACCGACGCCACCGTCACCGCGCGGCGCGTCGTCGGCGGCAAGCTCGACGCCCAGGAGGTCGTCAAGGACGGCAAGCTCGGGCCCGACACCGAGGTGCTCGGCGACGTCGCCCTGTGGCGCGTCGGCCTCGTCGTCGAGGACGAGAACAAGAACCTCGTGAACGCCGTCGAGCAGTGGGTCTGCGTCGACCGGCGCACCGCCGAGGGCGTCAAGCCCTGCTCCCAGCAGAAGGTCGACGACGGCAGCGGCCAGCCCGCCACCACCGAGGTCGACATGTCGGGGCTCAACTACAAGTTCCCGTTCCGCACCGAGCAGAAGAACTACACGTTCTTCGACATCACCCTGCGCAAGGCCACCCCGATCTCGTACAACGGCACCGAGACCATCAACGGGCTCGACACGTACCGGTTCGTGCAGACCATCGAGCCCGTGCAGCTCGACACCCGCGAGGTGCCCGGCGCGCTCGTCAACCAGCCCGGCGTGCCCACCGTCAGCGCCACCCGCTGGTACTCCAACGTGCGCACCCTGTGGGTCGAGCCGCTCAGCGGCACCATCGTCAAGGGCCAGGAGCAGGTCCGGCAGGTGCTGCGCGGCCCCGACGGCCAGGACGGCCAGGTCCTGCTCGCCGGCACCCTGACCTTCACCGACCAGACCGTCGCCCGGCAGGTCGACTCCGCCTCCGAGGCGGCCGGCAAGCTGCGGCTGCTCACCTCCACCGGGCCGTGGACCGCCTGGATCCTCGGCGCGCTGCTCATCGCCGGGGCCCTGTTCCTGCTGTTCGGCCCCGACCGCTACATCAAGACCCGGCACCGCCGCGGACGGGCCCCCGAACCCGTCACCGAACGCGTGCCGGTCGGCTGAACCGGTCGCCGGCCCGGCGGCCCGCCCACCGCGGGCCGCCGGCTCACCGGCGGCGCAACACCAGAGCGACGTTCCACGTCAGCACCTCCCGGGCGACCGGGACCCGGACGATCCACTGTGCCCACCGCGGGTGATAGCGCGCCAGGACGTCGACGACCGTCGCGCCCTCGGTGCCGCGCGCCCACGCCAGGGCCGCCGCCACCGAGAAGGGGAACAGGCTGTGACCCACGCGGTTCTTGGGCTGGCGCCCGGTACGCCGGACGTACCGTCGCCGGGCGTACTCCCCGCCCAGGTAGTGCCACGGCGCGGTCTCGTGGCCGCCGTGCGGCGACCACCACGGCGTGAACGAGGCGAACACCGTGCCGCCCGGCCGGGTCACCCGCACCATCTCGTCCAGCATCCGCGGCGGGTCCGGCACGTGCTCCAGCACATTGGACGAGTAGCACACGTCCACCGCCCCGGTGCGGATCGGCAGCTCCATCCCGCTGGCGCGCAGCACCCCCGCCCCGGCCGCCCCGCCCGGCATGTCACCCGCCTCCGGCTCCAGCCGCACGTACGTGGCGCCGGCCGCAGCGAACGCCTCCGTGAAGTAGCCCGGCCCGCCACCCACGTCCAGCACCGTGCGGCCCACCAGCGGGGTGTAGCGCCGCAGCTGCGCCACCGAGTCGTCCGCCAGGGTGCGGTAGAACCGGTCCGGGTCGGTCTGCTCCACCAGGAACGCGCGGAACAGCCCCACGGAACGCCGCAACGTCGCCTCGTGCGTCATCGCCCCTCCTTCGTCGTGCGGGTGGCCCGCTTCGTCGTGCGGGTGGCCTGTTTCGTCGTGCGGGTGGCTCGTCTCGTCGTTCGGGTGGCCCTGTGACCGCGCCCCGGGTGCTCGTCGCGAACTGGCGCGACACGTCGCACCCGTCCGGCGGCGGCTCCGAACGGTACGTCGAGCAGATCGCGCGCGGCCTGGCCGAGCGAGGATACGACGTCACGATCCTCTGCCCCCGCCACGAGAACGCCCCCGGCGACACCGTCGCCGACGGCGTCACCTTCCTGCGCCGCGGCGGCATGTACACGGTCTACCTGTGGGCCATGCTGATCACCGTGCTGCACCGGCCCGACCTCGTCATCGAGGTCCAGAACGGGCTGCCGTTCTTCTGCCGGCTCGTCACCCGCCGCCCCGTCGTCATGCTCGTCCACCACCTGCACCGCGAACAGTGGATCACCACGTACGGCGCCACCGTCGGCCGCTTCGGCTGGTGGATCGAATCCCGCGTCGCCCCGTACGTCTACCGCCGCTCCCAGTACGTCACGGTCTCCGAGACCACCCGCGCCGAACTCGTCGCCCTCGGCGTCGACGCCACCCGCGTCGCCGTCGTCCCCAACGGCCTCGACCCGGTGCCCGCCACCGTCACCCCGCGCAGCACCGTCCCCACCCTGGTCGCCGTCAGCCGCCTCGTCCCCCACAAGCGCCTCGAACACGCCATCGACGCCGTCGCCCGCCTCCGCGCCCGCTGGCCCGCCCTGCGCCTCGACATCGTCGGCCGCGGCCACTGGCGCGACACCCTGGAGGCGTACGCGACCACCCTCGGCGTCGCCGACGTCGTCCACTTCCACGGCTGGGTCGACGAACAGACCAAACACGAACTGCTCGCCCGCTCCTGGGTCCACGTCATCCCGTCCGTCAAGGAAGGCTGGGGCATCGTCGTCATGGAGGCCGCCGCCCACGGCGTCCCGTCCGTGGCGTACCGCTCCGCGGGCGGCGTCCGCGAGTCCATTCAGCACAACCACACCGGCCTCCTCGCCGACGACCCGGACGACTTCGTCGCCGACGTCGAACTCCTGCTGCGCTGCGGCATGCTCCGGGTGCGCATGGGCGGCGAGGGCCGCCGCTTCGCCCGCCGGCACGACTGGGACGAGAGCGCTGCGGCGTTCGCGCGGGTCATCGACGGGGTCCTGGCCACACCGGTCCGGGAGCGCCGGCCGGTACCGGCCTGAGGCTGCTCTTGGCGCTGCGGCGGGGTGTCTCTGCCCGCGGCGGCCGGTCCAGCCTTCCGGCACGAATGACCATGGAGGCCGCAAGCGCGGGGGCGGTTGAGGCGGTCTCGCACCGCGTGGTGGTCGTGGTTCTGCCGGCGGGTGCCAGTGGCCCTGCTTGCGGCGACGGTTCTGCCGGCGGTGGCGGCGGTCACGTCACCGGTCGCGGTCTTGCCGGCGGTCGCGGCCGCGGTCTTGCCGGTGGTCACCGTCTTCCCGGTGGTCGTGGTCCGGGAGGTGGTCGCGGTCTCGGCGGTGGTCGCGGTCCTGTTGGCGGTGGCGGGCCTACCGGCGACCGTGGCCCCGCCCCGGCGGTGGCCAGGGTGGGGTTCGGGATGCTGCCGCCGTGATCCGATATCGCGCCCGGTAGCGGCGTCGCCTCGCTGACCCGATGCCCGGCCGCAGGGCCAACCCCGCCTCATTCCGGTGCTCCGGCCCGCATCCCGGCTCTGGGTGGATCCTCCGGCCGCCGGGTCATGCCGTGCCTCGACCGCCGCCGGTGATGCCGGCGGCAGGAGGGTCGTGCGGCTCAGCGGGTGCCGTACTCCACCACGACGCCGGCGCGGAGGTTGCCGGTGGTGATGGCGTCCTCGACTTCCCGGTCGGGCGCGTTCGACGTGGCGAGCGCGTACGACGCCGTCACGGCCAGCGCCACGCCAACCACGGCCGAGATCACAATTCCCGCCACGATTCGCATCGTCATCCGCCTCTCCGGCTGCCATATACGGCGCTCAATCTACCGACCGGTAACCTCCTGTGCAACAGATCACGGGTCACGATTGCCACCGCGGCCAGCAGCACCAGCACGGCGAGCACGTCGGCCGCGATCACCGGGACGACCGGCGGGCCGCCGCGCGGGGCCGCCGCGACGGCGCCGGGCACCCGGTAGAGCGTGAGCCACTCTCCGCTGTGGACGACGTCGAGCCCGGCGAGGGAGGGCAGGTCGCCGGGCGTACCCCGCTCGACGAGGACCCAGCCGATGCCCGCGGCGCCGTAGTCCCCGGTTGCGACGGCGGCCTCGGCGCGGGCGGCGCGGGGGTCCTCGCCGCGGACGGTGACGCCGCCGACGGTGAGGGCGTCGGCCACGATCGCGCCGTACGGCAGGAGGCGGGGCGCCGGGTCGAGCTGGACGCGGTCGTCGTTCCAGGCGAACCGCCGGAACGGTTGCCACGGCAGCACGACGACGTCGCCGGGTCGCTCGTCGGCGGCCAGGAGGTCGTGCACGGTGGACCATTCGGCGGGGTAACGCACGGGTTCCAGCCGGCCGCCCGCGCCCAGCGCGAGCCCGGGCAGCAGGACCACCGGCAGCAGGATCGCCACGAGCGCCACCGCGGCCCGCACCAGCCGCGCCCCCGGCGACCCGCCCGCGCCCGAATCCACCCTCGGTGGCGAAACGACCCGGGACGAGATGGGGGAGGCGGCGGTGGAGGCGGCGGTGGAGGCGGCGGTGGAGGCGGCGGTGGAGGCGGAGGACACCGCGGCGGGCGAGGCGGGAGAGACCGCGGCGGCCGAGGCAGGGGCGGCGGGCGAGGTGGGGGATGAGGTGGCGGGGGGCGAGGGGTGTGGGTCCGTGGGTCGGGCGGCGAATGGGCCGGTGAGGGCGCGCGGCGCCACCGCCGCCAGGCGCGTCGTCGCCATCGCGCAGGCCGGCGCCGCCAGCAGTGCCCACCACGCCACCCACTTCTGCGCGTCCCGCAGCAGCCCCGCCCCCGGCACCGTGTCGACGACCCCCCGCAGCAACCCAGCCCCACCCGGCACAGCCGAGAACACCGCGAGCACCAGGCCCAGCACAGCCAGGACGCCGAGCGACACGACCACCCGCCGCCCCCACACGGCGGCGAGCGGGCGCAACCCGTACAGCGTGCCGGCCACGACCAGCAAGGCCGTCAAAGGCACGAGCAGGCCGTGCCGGCCGGGTGGGACGGTGGCGGCGTTCCAGATGCCGCCCAGGCCCAGGACCGCCGCGAGGACGCCGCCGGGCCCCTCCGAGCGGGAGGCGAAGGCGGCGACCGCGGCGGGGTCGGAGGTGGCGGCGGAGCCGTGCCAGACCGCGGGCACCCACCACGGGGCGTTCAGGGTGGCCGCGAGCAGGGCGGTCGGCAGGGCGCGGCGGCGGCCCGCCGCCGCGAGGGCCACCGCGGCGGACAGGACGCCGCCGGTGGGGACCAGGGCCGCCGGGGCCAGGGCGAGGGCGAGGCGGGCGAGGGTGTGCGGGTCGGCCCGGTCGCGTAGGCGCAGGGCCGCGGCGACGGTCCAGGGCAATGCGGCGTACGCGAGCAGCAGGGACCAGTGGCCTATGAGGAGGCGTTCGGCGACGTAGGCGTTCCAGCCGTACGCGGCGCCGGCCGCCAGTTGGGTGGGCAGGGTCGGCAGCAGGCGGGCGGCGCCGAGGGCCGCCGCCCAGACGAGCAGCAGCAGGGCGGCCTTCTGGACGATTTCGCCGGGCAGCACCGAGGTCAGCACGGCCACCACGGCGTCGGCGGGGACGGCGCGGGGCAGGGCGGGGCCGAGGCCGACGGACTCGGGCAGCAGGGGCTGGCGGGGGGTGAACACCATGTCGTAGCGCAGGACAAAGCCGGGGCGCAGCACCGGCAGGAGCATCGCGAGCGCCGGCAGGGCGGCCGCCAGCGGCAGCACCCACCCGCGCGTCCCGCGTTCCGTCACGCCGGAAGGTTACCGGGAGGTAGGGCGGCCGATAGGGTGCGTGGATGGCCGGCTCCGCGCACCGCCGTGCGGTCGGCGTCTCCGCCGTGCTGCTCGGCGCGAACGCCGCCAGTTATCTGCTGACCATCGTGGCCGCGCGGTTGCTGGACGTGCCGGCGTTCGGCGAGCTGAGTGCGTTGATGGCGTTGCTGGTCATCGGGGTGGTGCCGGCGATGAGCGCGCAGACCGGCATCGCGCTGCACGTGGCGGGCACCGGTGGCGGGCGGGCGGCGCTGCGCGGGTCGGTCGGGCTGGGGCTGGCGGTCGGCGTCGCCGTGGCGGGGGTCGTGGCGCTGGCGGCGCCCGCGCTGACCGCGGTGCTGCACCTGTCGGGGTGGTCGGCGGCGCTGGTGCTGCCGTTGGCGCTGCTGCCGTTCCCCGTGGCCGGGGCGCTGGCGGGAGTCTTGCAGGGCCGGCAGCGGTTCGGGACGCTGGCGCTGCTGCTCGGGGTGGAGACGGTGGGCCGGGCCGGGGGCGGCATCGCGGGGCTGGTGGTGGGGCGCACGCCCGCCGCAGTGCTGGTCGGGGTGGCCGCCGGGATGGTGGCCAGCACGGTGTTCGGGTGGCTGCTGTGCGGGCGGCCGGTGCCGGGGGTGCCGTCGCGGGCGCTGGTGCGGCGGGTGTCGCACGCCGCGTACGCGACGATCGGCCTGGTGCTGCTGCTCAACCTGGACGTCCTGCTGGCCCGGCACGTGCTGAGCGCGGAGCAGTCCGGGGTGTACGCGGTCGGCCTCATCGTCACGAAGGTCGCCTACTGGCTGCCGCAGGCGGTGGGCGTGTTGGTGCTGCCCCGGCTGGCCGACCCGTCGGTGCGGCGGGGCGCGGTGCGCTCGGCGCTGCTGGCGGTGCTCGTGGTGGACGCGCCGGTGGTGGTGGCGTGCGCCGCCGCCGGGTCGTGGCTGCTGCCGCTGCTCGGCGGCGGCCGCTACTCAGCCGCGTCCGCCCCGCTGTGGCTGTTCGCGCTGACCGGCCTGCTGCTCGCCGTCGCGCAGATCCTGCTGTACTCCCGGATCGCCGGCGCCGAGCTGCGGCCGATGGCCGCCGTCTGGGTGGCCGCCGCCGTCGAGGCCGTTCTGGTGCTCACCTGGCTGGACGGCGGCGTGGGCCAGGTCGCGGCCGCCGCCACCGTCGCCGCGGGCCTCCTCGTCGCCGTCGGGCTGCTGGTGGAGCGGGGCGCCGGGCACCCGCACGGCGGCGGCGACGACGGCGCAGACGGCGGCGAGCATGGCGAGCTGGGTGGGGGCGCCGTACGCCCCCGCCTGCCCGTGCCCCGCCAGCCGCTCCACGACGGTGACGGCGGTGGCGACCGCCATCCCGGCGGCGGCGACCGGTACGAGCAGGCGGGGCCGCACCTGCCGCAGCAGCACGGCGGCGATCAGTAGCACCGCGGCCGGCACCCCGCCCAGCGCGACGGCGAGCACCGCGAGCGCGATCGTCACCGCGTACCCCCCGATGGGGCGCGGGGCCGCGACCGGGCGCCGCCGGCGGACCGGAAGGGCGGCCATGAGCAGCGCGACGAGGACGGCGGCGGCGCCGGCGGCGAGCCCGGCCCGGTACGTGCGGTCGGGCGTGAAGTCGAGGGTGACGGTGCCGCCGTCGCCCGCGGGCACGATCCACGCCTGCTGCCAGCCGTCGACGCGGGTGGCGGCGAGCGGGACGCCGCCGAGCCGGGCGGTCCAGCCGGCGTTGGCGTTCTCCGGCACGACGAGCAGCGCCTGCCCGCCGGGGGCGACGGTCACCGCGCGCGCGGTCTCGTCCCAGCGGTCCACTGTGGTGGCGCGCTGACCGGCGGGCGCCGCCGCGGCCCAGCCGGTCGGGCGCAGGGTGGCGTCCTGCACGACGAAGCTGTCCGACGGCGTGCTGCGCAGCCGGTGCTCGCCCGCGCCGAGCCGCAGGTCGTCGGCGGCGAACAGGTCGCAGATGCGCACCGACAGGGGCCGGCCGGACAGGTAGTCGGCGAGCGTGCCGCTGACGGCGGTGCGGAACCGGATGTCGTCCAGCTCGACGACCGGGCCCTTGCCGCAGGGCACCGCGAACTCCGGCGCGACGGTGGCCCGGTCGACGCCGGGGACGGTCACCTCGGCGAAGCCGGGCACCGCGTCGGCCCGGTTGCCGCGCCGGTCGAAGACGCGGCTGTCGAACGCGACGACGCGGATGTCGAGCCGGTCGGTCGTCATGGCGGGGAAGCGCACGGAGCCGTCGGCGCGCACGTCGGCGACGTGCGCCTCGGTGGGGCTGAGCACCTCGACGACGGTGGGGCGGGCGGCCACCGGCGGGCCGGCCAGCCGGAACGTGAGCCGGTCGACGCGCTGCTCGCCGTCCCAGCGCACCCGCAGCCGGGGGTCGCGGTCGCCGATGTCGGCCAGCCAGGCGGTGCGCGGGTCGCCGTCCACGGCCGACCACGGGCCGACCCGCGGGTCGCCGGCCAGCCACGACGACGCCTCCGCCGTGACGCCCTCGGGCGGGGCGGGGGTGCGGCCGCCGGGCCGGGCGACGGCGGTCACCGACAGCCCGTACGTGGCGGTGAGCGGCGTGCGGAACAGCCGGTCGAGCCCGCCCGGCTCCTCGCCGACGCGGGCCAGTCCCGGGTCGCAGCGCACCGCGCCGTCGGCCGGGAAGCACGCCGGGCGGGCGTGGTGCTCGCGGGTGAACGCGTACGCGGGCGGGCCGCCGTCGCCCGCGCCGACGTCGGCGGGCGCCCGCAGGCTGCGGCTCGGCTCCACGCCGGGCAGGGTCAGCGAGCGGATGCCGACGTTGCCGCCGACCGCGTCGCCGGCCAGCTCCAGCACCGTCACCCGCACGGTGGTGACCAGGCCGCCGGGCGGCAGCGGGTACGGCCCGGCGCCCACGTCGTGCTCGGTGGTGCCGTACTCGGTGGTCAGGGCGAACCGGGCGACCGGCCAGCCGACCCGCACGTCGTCGACGAACGACAGGCCGACGGCGTCGATCCGGCGCGGGGTGCCCAGGTCGACCTGGAGCCACTGCCCGCGCGGGTCGCCGAACGAGGCGCTGTGCCAGGCGGTGCGGTCGTCGCCGTCGAGGGCCGCGAACGGCTGGTACGACGGCTGCGAGCCGCCGCCGGGCGCGTCGGCGTAGCTGGCGGCCGACGACGCCGTGACCGCGCGGATGCCGGAGTACGCCGCCACCGTCCGGTGCGCCTCGTCCTCGAACGGCAGCAGGTCCAGCGCGGCCCGGCGCTGCCGGGACTCCTCGTCGGCGGTCATGGTCTGGCTGACGTTGTCGCGGACCCGGCCGACGTTGCGCTCGCGCCGGCGCAGGCCGTCGGTGACGACCCGGGCGGTCCCGCCGGCGCCGTCGCCGGCCAGCACGGCGGGCCGGTCGGCGGCCAGCAGCCCCTGTTCCAGCGCGGGCAGCAGCGACTCCGGGCCGCCGCTGACGGTGGCGACGTCGGCGGCGTCGACCGTGCGGGCGCGCGGGACGGGCGCCCCGGTGTCGTACACCTCGATGGCCGGCGGCGCGGCCTCGGTGTCGTCGACGGGGCTGCGCTGCTCGGGCCGGGCGTCGGCCGGCGGGCCGAAAGACGCGGCGAGCCGGACGCCGGGCGACGCGGCGAGCGCGGCGCGCAGCACCGCGGCGGGCGGCGCCTGGGTGCGGGCCCGGTCGAGGTCGTTGCGCAGCAGCAGGTAGCGGAAGCCGTTGCGGGTCAGGTAGCCCGCCAGCGCGGGGGAGCCGCGGCCCGTGGACAGCACCGCCTCGACGGTGTCCAGCACCCGGGTGTTGCCCTCGGAGCCGAGCGGCACCTGGTTGCGCAGCGCCCACGCGGTGCGGGCCAGCGGCTGGATCGGCTCGTCGACGGTGCGGCCCCACGTGTAGTGGCCGAAGCCGGAGCCGGGCACCACCAGCGTGCGCCCGGCCGGGTCGTGCTCGGCGAGCCAGTCGGCGGCCTGGTGCCAGTGGGCCGGGATGTCCGTCCAGCCGGGGCCGGGCCGCAGGTGCAGCAGCCACGCGGGCGCCGCCACGACCACGACGAGGCCGACGGCCGCGGGGGCCACCCACGCGCGGGCGGGCGCCGCCCGCCACCGGGCCGCCGCCGCGACGGCGTGCGCGAAGCCGAGCACCAGCGGCAGGCGCAGCACGGGTTCGAGCTTGTGGACGTTGCGGAACGGCGCGAGCGGCCCGTCGAGCAGGCCGCGCGCCACACCGGACAGCGGCGAGTCGAGGGTGCCGACGAAGCCGACCGTCAGCAGCACCACCCCGGCCAGCATGCCGAGCATCAGGAACCCGCGCTCAGGCAGCCGCGGCAGCGCCAGCCCGACCAGCCCGATGCCGCCCACCGCGGCGGTCGCCACCAGCAGGACCGGGTTGTCGACGAGCAGCCAGCCGGCCGGCCACCACGGGACGCCCTCGACGACGTACGCCACCCACTGGTTCGTGCCGCGCACCACCTGGAACGTCGACGTCACGCCGGTCGTGGTCGCCGCCGACTCGATGTACGACAGGAACGGCAGGCTGAACCGGCCCAGCAGCAGCAGCGGCACGAACCACCACAGCACCACGCTCAGCACGCCCGCGCACCACCACGCGACCAGCCGCAGGTGGTCGCGGGTGAACCGCCGGGTCACCAGGTACAGCCCGGGCAGCACGAGCGCCAGCAGCACCATCGCCGCGTTGATGCCGCCCATGGCCAGCACGGCCAGCGCGCTCAGCCCGGCCGCCCGGCGCGGCGAGCCGATCCGGTCCACCCGCACGAGCGGCAGCAGCACGAACGGCAGCAGCGCCGCGGGCAGCATCTCCGACGACAGCGTGCCGATCTCCGTCAGCATGCGCGGGGCCAGTGCGTAGGCGAGCGCCGCCGCGTGCCGGCTGCCCTCGGTGCCGATGCGCAGCGCGCGGGCCAGCAGCAGCACGCCGACGAACGCCACCCCGAACAGCAGCGCGCACCACAGCCGCTGGGTGAACCACACCGGCAGCCCGAGCAGCTGGCCCGCCGCGAAGAACGGGCCCATCGGCACGAGGTAGCCGTACGCCTGGTTCTGCAGCTCCCCGGACGTGGCCCACGGGTTCCACAGGTGCAGCGAGCGGGCCATGAAGCCGACCGGGTCGACCGCCAGGTCCAGCTTGGTGTCGAAGGTGGCCCGGCCCGGCTGCTGCGCGAAGGCCAGCACGGTCAGCGCCGCCAGGCCGGCGACCGTCCAGCGGCGTTCCCGCAGCCAGCCGATCACTTGCGGCACGAGGGCGGCTGACAGCTGAAGTCGGACAGGGCCGTGAAGAAGATGTCGCGGATGTCGGACGCCTTCTTCGCCTGGAAGACCCGGCCGTCGGTGACCGACGCGATGTCGTCCAGCTCGTCGGGGTCGATGTCGCCGCCGATGCCCATGAACACGATCGGCAGCGGCCGGCGCGGGTCGGCCAGCTCGCGCAGCTCGGCGAGCAGCTGGGCGCGGCTGATGCTCGACGCGTCGTCGTTCTTGCCGTCGGTGGCGATGAGCAGCACGTTGATCCGGCCTGGCGCCCAGGTGCGGCGCGCCTCCCGGTACGCGGCGAGCGTCGTGTCGTACAGGCCGGTGTCGCCGTCGGGCTTCACCCGCACCTGGTCGAGGCGCCGGCGCAGCTCGTCGCGGGACTCGCCGAGCGGCCGGGCGCGGGCCAGCACCCGGTAGTCGCGGTCGCCGTCGAGGTTCGTGGAGAACAGCCAGATGCCGACCTCGGTGGTGTCCAGCAGCAGCCCGAGGCCCTGCTGTGCCGCGTCGATCGTCAGGCCGAGCCGGCTGCCGCCGCCGGGCACCTGCTCCGCCATCGACCCGGACACGTCGATCACGCCGAGCATCCGCGACGACAGCTGGACGCCGGTCCACGCGCTGAGCAGCTGCACCAGCGTGGCGTCCGCCGGCATCGGCACCGGCGGCACCGCGGCCGTGCCGGCCCGGCCCGCGCTCTCCTGCGCCAGCCCGGACGCGGTGCCGTCCACCCCGCGGAACCCGGCGGCGTCGAGGGTGCGCCGCCCGGCCGGGGCGAGCAGCTCGCCGAGGAACGCGGTCGCCGCCGAGAGGGTCTCGTCGGCGGTGCCGGGCAGCACCACGTACGGGAAGTCGAGCGTCGGCACGTCCGCCGGCGGGTACGCGGCGACCAGCGGCGACGCCCCCGGTCGCTGGGCGTGCCGCAGCATCGCCTGCTCGCTGGTGACGAACGCGCCGAGCGTGCGGGCGCCGCTGCCGGCCTCCGGCAGCCGCCGGTACAGGTCGGCCGCCCGGGTCACGGTCTGTTCGGTGAACCGGCGCAGCACCGCGCTCTGCGCGGCCGCCGGGTCGTCGTCGTCCGCCACGATGGCCTGCACCGCGACCAGCGCCGCCACCCCGACCGGGTCGGTCGCCGGGTCGGGCAGGCCGACGGGCACGTCGGACGACCGGCCGCGCAGCAGCGCGCCCCACGACACCGGCCGGTCCGGCCAGCCCTGCTCGGCCGCCACCTGGTCGGACATGGCCAGCACCACGGGCGATGTGGCGATCGACGTGCCGGTCGCGGGCACCTCGAACGCGCCCAGCGACTGCGCCCGCTGCAGCCAGTACGTCGACTCGGGGATCCAGACGTGCGGCCGGGCCCCCGACGGCGGGTTGGCGAGGTCGTCGGCGAACCCGGCCGAGTCGCGCGGCGACACCTGCACCTTCACGCACCCGGTGGCGGGCCGCGCGGCGGCGGCGCGGCCGACCGCGTCCGCGACGGCCGGCGCGGCGACCACGTCGACGACGGTGCGCACCTGGCAGCCGGCGGGCTCCAGCGCCCGGTCCAGCCACGCCCAGCCGGCCCAGCCGAGCAGCACGACGACGAGCAGCGCGCTGAGCCAGACGACGGGCGACCGGCCGCGCCGGAGGGCGTGCCGCAGCGGCACGCGGGGGGCCGGCCCAGTCATGCCCCGCCCACACCACCGCGCGCGGGACCGCCTGGAGCATCGACTCGCGTCACCATGACGAGCAGCGTGCCACGGTGGCGGCGGTCACGGTAGACGTCCCGCACTACCGATCGGTAACACGTCGGCGGCGCGGGCGGCCGGTCAGTCGGGGACGGGGGTGTACGGCAGGAACGCGACCGCGCCCGCCCCGACCGCCGGGTCGTAGGTGAGGTCGACCTGGCCGCCGTGGCGGGTGGCGATGGCGGTGGCCAGCAGCATCCACAGGGCGGTGCTGCGGCGCCGGTGCGGGGGCTCGGGCAGGGCGAGGGTGCCCGCCATGAGCAGTTCGTCGGTGAGCTGCTCGGCCTGGACCGCCGACACGGTGACGGTCCAGCCGGCGCCGCCGGCCTCGGCGTGGACGGTGGCGGAGCGGTCGGCGGCGCCCGCGGCCACGGTGCCGACCATCGCGTACGCCAGGAGGTGCAGCAGGGCGGCGTCGCCGCGGACCGGGGGACCGGCGGGCAGGTCGAGCGTGGCGGCGGTGTGCGGTTCGTGCTTGGCGAGGGCGTCGGCGGCGGCGCGGACGATGCCGGCCGGGTCGACCGGGGTGAGCGTGAGTTCGAGGTCGCCGGTCTGCAGCCGGGACAGCAGCATCAGGTCCTCGACGAGGGTGAGCATGCGGTCGGTGTTGCGGCGCACGGCGGACAGGGCGAGCGACCGTTCGGCCGGCGCCATGTCCTCGTCGGCGGCCATGCTCTCGGTGAACGAGGCGATGGTGGTCAGCGGGGTGCGCAGCTCGTGGGAGACGACCGCGAGGAACCGGGCCTCCATCGCGCCGGGGCGCAGGTCGCCGGCGGGTGGGCTGGTGGCTGGCGGGGTCACAGCGCGGTGATCGGTCGGATGCGCACGACAAACTATAACTTTCCGGATTTCGCCTGAGACCTCACGTTATCGTGAGTGTCGCGAATTGATCTCACCGCCCGGCCTCTCCGTGCGGTGTCGACGTCCCGGGGAGGTGGGTTGTGAACGCACCCGGAAGGTACGACTCGTGAGCCGGTTGCTGGTCGTCGAGGACGACCCGGACATCTCCCTCGCCCTGCGGCTGCTGTTCACGCGGGCCGGTTACGAGGTCAAGCAGGCCACCGACGGCCGCAGCGGCCTCAAGGAGGCGTACGTCGAGCACCCCGACCTGGTGGTGCTGGACGTGGGCCTGCCGGAGATGGACGGCTGGCAGGTGCTCGAACGGCTGCGCGACGTCTCCGACGTGCCCGTGCTGGTGCTGACCGCGCACGGCCAGGAGGCGGAGAAGGTGCGCGGCCTGCGCGGCGGCGCCGACGACTACCTGACCAAGCCGTTCGCCAACGCCGAGCTGCTGGCCCGGGTCGAGGCGCTGCTGCGCCGCTCGGCCGGCAGCCAGAACAACTGGGCGAGCCAGATCTACGACGACGGCGTCGTGCACCTGGACCCCACCAAGCGCCGGGTCTACGTCAAGGGCGAGGAGAAGCGCCTGACGCCGACCGAGTTCCGGCTGCTCAACGCCCTGGTGCGGCACGCCGGCGCGGTGCTCAGCCCGAACCAGCTGCTGGCTCAGGCGTGGGACGACCCGACCGGCATCGGCCAGGAGCGCGTCAAGTTCGCGGTCCTGCGCCTGCGCCGCAAGCTCGGCTGGTCCGAACCGGACGACTCGCCCATCGAGAGTGTGCGCGGATTCGGCTACCGGTACCGGCGCAACGGCGGCGACGCCTAAGTAACAGCTCGTCTGAGCCGAATGGCCTCGGGTAGTCCGATCGAAAGGCTGGCGCCGTGGAAGACCTTGGCGAGATCGTCGGCGAATTCCTGATGGAGTCCCACGAGAACCTGGACCAACTGGACCGGGACCTCGTCGACCTGGAGCAACAGCCCGGGTCCCGGGAACTCATCTCGCGGATCTTCCGCACGATCCACACGATCAAGGGCACGAGCGGGTTCCTCGCGTTCGGCCGCCTGGAGGCGCTGGCCCACGCGGGTGAGTCGCTGCTGTCGCGGCTGCGCGACGGCGTGCAGCCGGTGACCCCGGCGACCATCACCACGCTGCTGGAGATGATCGACGGCGTCCGCGCGCTGCTCGCCTCGATCGAGGAGACCGGCGCCGAGGGCGACGTCGCGATCGAGCCGATCGTCGCGGCCGTGCACGCGCAGATGAACAGCAACGACGCCGCCGAGGAGGCCGTCGAGCAGGCGGTCGAGGCGGGTGCCGCGGCCGGTGCCGCCGCCGGCGCCGAGGCCGGCGCGGCGGCCGGTGCGCAGGCGGCCGCCGCGGTCGCCGGCGACACCGCGTCGCTGGACGACACCCCGCGGCGGCCCGCGCCGGAGCCCGTCGAGGAGCAGCGCAGGCCGATCGGTGAGGTGCTCATCGAGAAGGGCGCCACCTCGCCGGGTGACGTGGCGTCCGCGCTGCAGCGCCAGCTGGAGGGCGACGAGCGCAAGCTCGGCACGATCCTGCTGGACGAGGGCAAGGCCGCGCCCGGCGCGGTGGTGGAGGCGCTGCAGGCGCAGGCCGCCCCCAAGCGCAGCGTCGCCGACCAGGCGATCCGCGTCGACGTGGACCTGCTGGACTCGCTGATGAACATGGTCGGCGAGCTGGTGCTGGCCCGCAACCAGCTGCTGCGCGGCGTCATGGAGACCGGCGACGCCGCCCTGACCCGCAGCGCCCAGCGGCTCGGCCTGATCACCAGCGAGCTGCAGGCCGGGATCATGAAGACCCGCATGCAGCCGATCGAGCACATCTGGTCGAAGCTGCCCCGGGTCGTCCGCGACCTCAGCAACAGCATGGGCAAGCAGATCCAGCTGGTCATGCAGGGCAAGGACACCGAGCTCGACCGCAGCCTGCTGGAGGCGGTCAAGGACCCGCTGACCCACCTGGTGCGCAACGCCGTCGACCACGGCATCGAGACGCCCGAGCAGCGCGTCGCCGCCGGCAAGCCGGCCGAGGGCACGTTGACGCTGCGCGCGTACCACGAGGGCGGGCACGTCACCGTCGAGGTGGCCGACGACGGCGGCGGCCTGGACGTGGAGCGGATCGCCGCCAAGGGCGTGGAGAACGGTGTCGTGCGCGCCGACCAGATCGCCCAGATGGACCGCCGGGAGATCATGGCGCTGGTCTTCCAGCCGGGCTTCTCCACCGCCAAGGCGGTCACGAACGTCTCCGGCCGCGGCGTCGGCATGGACGTCGTCAAGACGAACATCGAGCGCATCGGCGGCGCCGTCGACGTCGACTCGACGCCCGGCGAGGGCACCGTCTGGCGGCTGACGATCCCGCTGACCCTGGCGATCATCCAGGCGCTCACCGTCGACTGCGGGGACCACCGCTACGTCGTGCCGCAGGTGTCGGTGCTGGAGCTGGTCTACATCGACGGCCAGAGCACGAAGATCGAGTACGCCTCGGGCGCGCCCGTCTACCGGCTGCGCGGCAAGCTGCTGCCGCTGGTGCGCCTCGACCACACCCTCGGCTTGGAGATCGGCACCGACCAGGGCGTCTACCTGGTGGTGCTGCAGGCGGACGGCCGCCGCTTCGGCCTGGTCGTCGACCGCGTCCTCAACACCGAGGAGGTCGTCGTCAAGGCGATCAACAGCCGGTTCAAGGACATCGGCCTGTACGCGGGCGCCACGATCCTCGGCGACGGCAAGGTGGGCCTCATCCTCGACGTGCAGTCGCTGGCCCGCCGCTCGCACCTGGCGCAGGGCGACGCGGAGCGCGAGTCGCTGGTGGGCACGTCCCGGTCGGTCGGCGCGGCCGGCAGCGGCGAGCGGCTGCTCGTCACGGCCGTCGGCGAGCGCCGGGTGGCGATCCCGCTCGACACGGTGACCCGCCTGGAGGAGTTCCCGCGCACGAAGATCGAGCGCAGCGGCTCGCGCGAGGTGGTGCAGTACCGCGGCCGGATCCTGCCGCTGGTGCGGCTGGCGAACCTGCTCGGGGTGTACGACGAGCCGGAGGTCCGCGACACCGTCAGCGTCGTGGTCTACAGCGAGGGCGACCGCAGCGTGGCCCTGGTCGTCGACCGGATCGTCGACATCGCCGAGGACGCCGTGACCGCGCGCAACGAGACCCACGAGGACGGCCTGGTCGGCACCGCCGTCATCCAGCAGCGGGTGACCGAACTGCTGGACGTGCGCCGGGCGATCCTCGCGGCCGACCCCGACTTCTACACCGAGCGGTTCGACCCGTCCCTGGTGGAGGCCCGATGAGCAGCCGGCAGTTCGCCACGTTCGAGGTGGCCGACCAGCTCTTCGGGGTGGAGGTGGAGGCGGTGCAGGAGGTGCTCTCGTACAACGAGTACACCCCGGTGCCGCTGGCCCCGCCGGCCGTCGGCGGCCTGTTCAACCTGCGCGGCCAGGTCATCGCCGCGGTGGACCTGCGGGTGCAGCTCGGCCTGGCCCGCCAGGCGCTGCAGGGCCCGGTGATGAACGTGATCCTGCGCGGTGACGGCGAGCCGGTCAGCCTGCTCGTCGACAAGATCGGCGAGGTCGTCGACCTGGAGGACGACACGTTCGAGCCGCCGCCCGTGACGCTCAGCGGCCCGACCCGCGACCTGGTGGTCGGCACCTACAAGATGGACGGGCGGCTGATGCTGGCCCTGGACGTGCGCTCGGCCGTGGACACGTACCGGGTCACGAGCTGATCGCCGATGTACAGCCTGGTCAGCGCGCCCGTCCTCGGGTTCGATCTCACCCGCCTGCCCGGCGGCTCGGCGACCGCCGAGGTGCTGCTGCGGGGCCTGCGGCTCACGGCCGACGACCTGCCGGTGCTGGCGGAGCACGTGCCGGGCGAGGACGTGCGCGGCCCGCTGTGGGTGGCGGTGGAGAGCGCCGCGCGGCAGGTGCCGAGCCTGCGCGGGATGAACGAGGCGGACGACCCGGCCGGCACCCTCGCCACGGTCGAGCGGGCGCCGATCGGCTCGGTCGACGAGCTGCTGACCTGCATCCGGTACGACGTGCTGGAGTGGACGTGGGCGGGCACCGGCAACCAGGCACGGCAGAGCGACGCCGCCGCCGCGGCCGCCGCGCTGCTGTGTGACGCGGCCGTCGCCAGCTACCTGAAGGACTACCTGGACGCCGACACCCGCCGGGGCCTGGGCGCGGGCTGGGTGCGGGCGATGCGGCACCTGGCGGCCGGCCCGCCCGTCGACCTCGGCCCGCACCACTACGCCGTCTCGGCGCTGCTGGACAAGATCCGCTCCGCGCGCCCGGGCGACCGCACCCGGCTGGTGCAGGCCGCCGACGAGGCCCGCCGCGCGTCGAGCGGCTGGTCGCCGGCCGTCCACTCGGCGTCCTGGGCGGCGTACCTGTCGGGCCGGGTGCGCACCGCGGCGGCCGCGCAGCTGCTGCTCGTGCAGGCGATCGACACGGCCGACATCCCGGTGGCGGACCGGGCCGGCGGCGTCTGGAACACCCTCAGCGGCTGCGTGCAGGCCCTCGTGGTCCGCGACCTGCTGGACACGGCAACCGCGCACCGGCTGCTCGCGCCGGTGGTGGCGGCCCTCGGACCGAGCTGGTGGAGCTGATGCCCGTGGTCTCCGTGCTGGTCGTGGACGACTCGGTCGTCGTGCGCCGCCTCATCGTGGACGCCCTGACGGGCGCCCCCGACGTCGAGGTCGTGGGCACCGCGGCGAACGGGCGCATCGCCCAGCAGAAGATCGACCAGCTCCGGCCGGACGTGGTGACGATGGACATCGAGATGCCGGAGATGGACGGCATCGAGGCGGTGAAGGAGCTGCGCAAGCGGCACCCGCGGCTGCCCGTGATCATGTTCAGCACGCTGTCGTCGGCCGGCGCGGCGGCCACCCTGGACGCGCTGGCGGCCGGCGCCACCGACTACGTGACCAAGCCCGCCAACGTGGGCTCGGTGCGCGAGTCCATCGCGGCGGTGCGCGAGCAGCTCGTCCCGAAGATCCACGCGCTCGGCCGGCGGCGCCCGGGCGCGCCGGTCCGGCCGCCGACGCCCGGCCTGGCGGCCCGCCCCGGGCTCTCGGCGCCGCCCGCGCCGCTGCGCCCCGCGGGCGTCACCGCCGCGCCGGCGCTCACCCAGCCGGTGGCGCCGCTGCCCGGCGGCGGCCGGGTGGAGCTGCTGGCGATCGGCTCGTCGACCGGCGGCCCGGACGCGCTGGCCCACCTCTTCCAGGCGCTGCCCACCTCGCTGCCCGTGCCGGTGGTGGTCACCCAGCACATGCCGCCGGTGTTCACGAAGATGTTCGCCGAGCGGCTGAACCGGACCACCCCGCTGACGGTGGTCGAGGCCGAGGACGGCATGCCGCTGCGGGTCGGCACGGTCTACGTCGCCCCGGGCGACCGGCACCTGGTGCTGCGCCGCCGCGGCACCGACGTGTCCACCGAGCTGTCGAGCGCCCCGCCCGAGAACAGCTGCCGGCCCGCCGTGGACGTGATGTTCCGGTCGGTCCGCGCGCTGTACGGCAAGTCGGTGCTGGCCGTGGTGCTGACCGGCATGGGCTACGACGGGCGCGAGGGCGCCCGCGACCTGAAGGGTGCGGGGGCGACCGTCGTGGCGCAGGACGAGCAGAGCTCGGTGGTGTGGGGCATGCCGGGCGCGGTGGCGCAGGCGGGTCTGGCCGACGCGGTGCTGCCGCTGGACCAGATCCCGGCCGCCCTGCTGGCGCGCCTCGGCGGCCGGACGGTGGGCGTCTGATGGGCCTCTCCGCGTCCGATTTCGCGTTCGTCGCCGCGCTGGTCCGGCGCGAGTCGTCGATCGTGCTGGCGCCCGGCAAGGAGTACCTGGTGGAGGCCCGGCTGATCCCGGTTGCCCGGCAGGTCGGGGCGGCCGGGGTGGCCGAGTTCCTCGCGAGCCTGCAGCGCATGCCCAACGCCGACCACCAGCGCCGGGTCGTCGACGCGCTGACCACCAACGAGACGTCGTTCTTCCGCGACCGGGAGCCGTTCACCGCGCTCACCGACGTGGTGGTGCCGCAGCTGGTCAAGGCCCGCGGCGCGCAGCGCCGGCTGCGGGTGTGGTCGGCGGCCAGCTCCAGCGGGCAGGAACCGTACAGCCTGGCGATCTCGCTGCAGGAGTCGCTGCCGCCCGGCTGGGACTACGACATCGTCGGCAGCGACATCTCCACCGAGATGATCAAGCGGTCGGAGGCGGCGGAGTTCAGCCAGGTCGAGGTCAACCGGGGCCTGGCGGCGCAGCAGCTCGTGCAGTACTTCGAGCGCTCGGGCGCGCACTGGCGGGTGGTGCAGAGCCTGCGCCGGCACGTCAGCTTCCAGCGGCTGAACCTGACCGCGCCGCTGCCGCCGCTGCCCCCGTTCGACGTGATCTTCCTGCGCAACGTGCTCATCTACTTCGACGTGGCCACCAAGCGCACCGTGCTGCGCAACGTGGCGCGGCTGATGCGGCCGGACGGCTGGCTGTTCCTGGGCGCGGCCGAGACCACCATCGGCATCGACGACAACTACGAGCGGGTCACGGCCGGCCGGACGTCGGCCTACCGGTTGCGGGCTGCGGTGCCGGCGGGCGCCGCGGGGAGGATGTGAGCACCGTGCTGGCGATCATCATCGACGACTCGCGCGCCATGCGGCTGATCCTGCGCCGCATCATCGCCAAGATCGGCTTCGACGCGGTGGAGGCCGGCGACGGCCAGGCCGCCCTGGACACCATCGCGGAGCTGACCGAACCGCCGCAGCTGGCGCTCGTGGACTGGAACATGCCGGTCATGAACGGGCTCGAGTTCGTCACGCGCGCCCGCAAGGACCCGCGGCTGCGGGACATGACGCTGGTCATGGTCACCACGGAGAGCGAGCAGAGCCAGATCGTGCGAGCTCTCGCGGCCGGCGCCCACGAGTACGTGATCAAGCCGTTCACGGAGGACTCCATGATCGACAAACTGGCCCTGCTGGGCCTCACACCGACCGGAGCGAACCCATGAGTGTGCAGACGGTTCCGAACGTCGCCGACCTGGCCGAGATGGTCGAGCAGGTCTGGACGTCGTACCTCGATCCGGAGGGCGTCGAGCCCCTGATCCCGGTCGAGAAGGGCGCCAATTCGTCCGAGGTGCACTCCTCGGTGTCGATCACCGGCAGCTGGCAGGGCGTGGTCGTGTACGGCTCGTCGCAGGAGGCGGCTAAGCAGGCGGCGGCGGCCTTCCTGGCGATGGAGCCCGACGAGGTCAGCGCCGAGGACCTCGCGGACGTGCTGGGCGAGCTGGCCAACATCGTCGGCGGCAACGTCAAGGCGATGCTGCCGGCGGGCTGCTTCCTGTCCCTGCCGCAGGTGGTGCTGGCTCCCGAGTCGGCGTCGCGGTACCCCTCGGCGGTGCAGGTCGCGGGCCTCTACGGCACGTGGAAGGGCGAACCGATCTCGGTCACGATGTGGCAGAGCCGTACCGACGTGAAGGAAGGTGGGGTCGCGTGAAGATCCTGATCGCCGACGACAGCCGGGTCATGCGGCAGATCGTCACCCGGACGCTGCGCCAGGCCGGCTTCGACGGGCACGACCTGGTCGAGGCCGCGGACGGCCGCGAGGCGTACGACAAGACGGTGGCGGAGTCGCCCGACCTGGTCATCTCGGACTGGAACATGCCGGAGATGACCGGCGTGGAGGTGCTGCGCAAGCTGCGGGCGGCCGGCAACGACGTGACCTTCGGGTTCGTGACGTCGGAGTGCACCGCCGAGATGCAGGCGCAGGCGGAGGCCGCGGGCGCCAAGTTCTTCATCGTCAAGCCGTTCACCGCGGAGCGATTCGACGAGGTCTTCTCCGGCATTCTGGGGTAGGACTTCTCTGAACTAATGGGATGATTAAGCCATGTCAGATACTTCGGTGATTCCTGCCTCGCTGGCCGTGCGCAACCTCTTCGAGGACCTGCTCGGCCGCGAGGTCACCGTCTCCCCCGGAATGCCGATGGAGCGCGCCGACCTCGACAAGGCGGTCGTGGCGATCTTCACGGAGCGCTCGCAGATCGCCGCCGTCCTCGGCATGGACCTGAGCCTCGCCGCCAACGCGGGCGCCGCCCTGGGCCTGCTCCCGGCGGGCGCGGCCGAGGACGCCATCGACGAGAAGACCCTCACGCCGGTGCTGGCGGAGAACGTGGCCGAGCTGTGCAACGTGCTCACCAGCCTGCTCAACCGCGAGGGCGCCCCGCACGTCAAGCTGCACCAGGTGGTCGTCCCCGGGCAGGCGCTGCCCAGCGACGCCGCCGCGCACCTGCTCGCCCTGGGCCGCCGGCTCGACCTGGTCGTCGAGGTCGCGCGGTACGGCAAGGGCCGGTTCGCCCTCTCGATGGCCCCGTAGGGGCGCCGTCGCGGGCTCCTGTCACGGGCGCGCGGCTCAGGCGGGCGGCTGCGCCTGCCGGGCCGCGCGTTCGTGCGTCTGGGCCTGCGCGGGCGGCAGGGCGGGCGCCGCCTCGGCCCGGCTCGCGCGGGACTCCGCGTGGATGCTCGCCGGCGACACGGGAGCCGCCGGCGGCGGCGTCACGGGCGCGCTGGGCGCCGGCACGGCCGCCTCCACCGACGCGCCCTGCCGGCTGGTCAGACGGGCCGCCACGGGCGGCTCGGGGCGCAGCTTCAGGCCCAGCGCGACGGCCGCCCGCCGGGCCGGCGCGAGCCGGTGCCGCACGGTGGCCCACTCGTAGCGGGCCCGGGCCGCGGCGCCCGGCGAGCCGGCCCCGCTCAGCTCGTAGCCGCACGACCGGAGCCGGGACGCCAGCGCCGTCTCGCACAGCGCCAGCTCCTCGGCCGTCAGCCGGTGCTGCCAGCTCTGCACCCGCTCGGTGGTCACCTCGCCGCGCGTGCGGGAGTGCCACGTCTTGTACGCCGGCACGGCCACCGTCGCCTGCTCGCCCGGCTTGGCCATGGCGGGGTCGTAGTCCTCGCCCAGGAACGCGCACAGCGCCCGCAGGTGCGGCTCCGGGTCGGTGACCAGGTCCTCGTAGCGCAGCTGGTGGTACGAGGAGGCGTCCAGGCGCCGGGCCCACCGGTCGCCCTCGTCCACGGCCCGCGCCCAGCTGCCGACGATCGCCTCGAACGACTCGCCCAGCCAGGGCATCTCCTTGAGCGAGGCGACGCAGTCGCGCCCGTCCCGGACGATGTTGACCACCTGCGCGTCGGGGAACAGGCGCAGCACGATGTCGAGGTTGCGCAGGTAGGCGGGCCGCTTGTCGCCCCACCGCGGCTTGCCGAACCGGGCCGAGTACGCCCGCAGGACGGTGCCGATGGCGGAGCCCAGCGTGCCGGGCGCCGCGACGATCTCCTCGACCAGCCCGGCCCGGTCGAGCCCGAAGTCGCCGAAGCCCTTGTGGCCGACGATCCACTCGCCGAGCCGGCGGCGGTTGGCCGCGTCCTCCAGGTTCCCGAACTCGGCCCGGCGGTGGTAGGCGGGCAGCACGAACCGGTTCTCCGGCGGGACGGCGATGCGCGGGTGCGCGTGCAGCATCAGCTGGAGCATCGTGGTGCCCGACCGCGGGCAGCCGACGACGATGATCGGGCGGTCGTTCGCCTGGTGGCTGGCCATGCGGCACCTCCGGTTCGACGTTCTCGGGGCGCATGGCACGCTAGTTCACCAGCTTGGCCATTATGGCCGAATCAGTGCAGAATGCGCTGATTCGGTAACGCCCCGCGTCTCACCGGAGATACGGTACGCCGGGCCGCTCAGTTCGGCGGCGCGGACAGCGGTTCGGGTTCGACCACCGGCGGGGCCGGCGGCTGGGCGTTCTGCAGCGTCAGGGCCCGCTTCTCCCGGCCGTAGCCGGCCGTCACCATCCGGAACAGCGCCAGCATGATCGCCGCGATCGGCACCGCGATGAGGTACCGGGCGAGCGTCTCGGCGAGGTCGAGGTCCTGCGCCACGAGGTACTGGTACAGCGCCGGAGAAGCCATCGCCAGAGCGAGCAGCAGTACGGAGGGTCGGATCAGGCCCAAGGTCAGCGCTCCCGGGTACGGCGCCGCCGGCGGGCGGGCGCGGTCTCGTCGAGGTCGGCGGTCAGCCGCTCACAGATCAGGGTGGCCCACGCACGACGCGTGGCGGGCTGCCCGTCCATGGACACGATCGGCAGGTCCAGGGCCAGAACTGAGGCCGGATCCGCGGTCTGTTGCACGCCGTGCACGACGATCGCCTCGACGTCGCCCATCGCGTCGACGTGCCGGATCGAGTCGGTCGTCTTGCGGGTCGCGTCCACCACGGCCCACACGGCGCTCGCGCCCAGCGCGTCACACATGTCCCGCACCGACGAGCCGCCCGAACCGGAGATCGGGGCGTCGACGACCACGATGTGCGCGGCCTCGGCCCGGTGCATCCGCCGGGCGCGGCGCTCGGCGTCCTCCAGGCTCTCGATCCGGCGCGAGGCGTGGATGCCCGTCCCGGCGCACGACGGCCCGGCCAGCAGCAGCTGGGTCTCGTCGAGCCGCAGCTCCTCCATGAGGGCGCGGGCCACCGGCATGACGTGCGACAGCTCGCCCGCGATCGCCAGGATGTCGCCCGGGCGGTCCGGCGGGCCGGGGGCCGGCTCGGTCTGCGACAGGGCCTTCATGACGCCGGAGTACGCGTCGGGGCCCTCGATGGCGGCCGCGAGGTGCTCGGGCATGCCCAGCCCGCGCAGGTCGGCCATGAGCTTCAGGGTCGGGGCGTCCGCGGGCGTCCCCGCGACCGTGACCGGCGGCTCGGCGGCCGGCGTCTCCACCACGACGGTGGCGGGCGCGGGCGCCGGGGCCGGCGCGGCGGGCGGGGCCGGCGGGGCCGGCGGGGCCACGGCCTGCGGCGGCGCGACGGGCGCGGGCGCCGGGGCCGGCGCGGGGGCCGGCTCCGGGGCGGGCGGCGGCGCGACCGCGGCGGGCTGGATGTACACCGCGGCGGGCGTCGGCGCGGCCACCGGCGCCGGGGCGGCGACCGGGGCCGGCTCGGCCGGGCGCACGGGCGGCGCGGGCGGCTGCTCCTCGGGGGCGGCCGCCGCGTCGAGCAGCGCGGCCGCCGTCGAGGTCAGGTCCGAGATGAGGGCGTCGTCCAGGTACGGGTTGCGCTTCGTCGAGGCTTTCATGGGATTCGTCGAGGCTCCGTTCACAGGAGTGCCGTTGGCGGGCTTGGGCTTGAACGGCTTGACGGTCGGCTTGGCCGGGGCGTCGGAGTCGTCGGCGGTGGCCGCCGGCCCGGCGCCGAGGCCGGCCATCACCTCGGCGAACGCCGCTCCGTTGGTGGACAGCATCCCGGCGCGCGGCGGCAGGTGGCCGCGCGCGGGCGCCGGGGAGACCGGCTCGTCGTTGAAGTTGTCCTGCGACTCGACCCGGGCCAGCAGCTGCTCCAGGGTGAGCGCCTCCTCCGGCTCGGTGACGCTGCCGCCGGTCACGCCGGACCGCGACGCCTTGCCGTTGCCGTTGGCGCTGCCGTTGGCGTTACCGTTGCGCTTCGGCGGCGGCCCGCCCGGCTCGGCGGACTCCGGCGCCGGCGGTCCGTCGGGCACCTCGACGGACAGCTCGTACTTCTGCTTGGCGAAGAACCCGCCGATGCCACCGGTGCGCACCTTGTCCGCAGAGATGATCTTCACCTGGGAGCCGTACTCCTCACGCACCTGCGTCAGCAGTGGCTCGATGGCCGGTCCCTCAAGCAACACCCGCGTAGGCACCGTTCACCACCCCCATCGTCTCGATCTGGGCGCTGGACTCCGCGATCTCCGCGTACGACAGCACGGACACCCGGCGGTTACCCGCCTTGAGCAGGCGCACCAGCGGCGCCCGCAGCTGTGGGGAGCACGCCAGGGCGGGCGTCACGCCCGACGCCTCGGCGTTCTCGATGAGCCGGCCCGACTCGGTCACGATCGACTCGGCGCGCATCCCGTCGATGGCGAGGAAGTTGCCGTTCTCGCCGGGGCGCAGCGACTCGAGCAGGTGCTGCTCCAGCTGCGGGTCGAGGGTGATGACCGTCAGGCGGCCGTCGTTGGTGTGGTGGGCGGCGATGGCCGGGCCCAGCGCGGCGCGGGCGGCCTCGACCATGCCGTCGTGGTCGACGGAGACCTTCGCCCGCAGCGACAGCGCCTCGAAGATGCGCACCAGGTCGCGGATCGGCACGCCCTCGTCGAGCAGGGCCTGCAGCACCTTCTGCACCTGGCCCAGGCTCATCGCGGCCGGGGTCAGCTCGTCCACGACCACCGGGTTCGTGCGCTTGACCATCTCGACCAGGGCGCGGACGTCCTCGCGGCCCAGCAGGCGGCTGGCGTTGGCGCGGACCACCTCGGCCAGGTGCGTGATGATCACCGAGGCGCGGTCGACGACCGTCGCGCCGGTCAGCTCCGCCTGGTAGTGCAGCTCGCTGGGGACCCACTTGCCGGCCAGGCCGAACACCGGCTCGACGCCCGCGCGGCCGGGCAGGGCCGTCAGCCCGTCGCCGATCGCCAGGACGGTGCCGGGCGGGGCCTGGCCCGCTGCCGCGTCGACGCCGGAGATCCGGATCGCGTACGACGACAGCGGCAGGTCCAGGTCGTCGCGGGTGCGCACCGGCGGCATGATGATGCCCAGCTCGAGCGCCATCTTGCGGCGCAGCGCGCGGACCCGGTCGAGCAGGTCGCCGCCGGTCGGGTCGACCAGGTCGACGAGGTCGGGCGCGATCGCCAGCTCCAGCGGGTCGACGCGCATCTCGCCGAGCAGCATCTCGGGCGAGTCCGGCGACGGCCGGTCGGGGTCGTCCGCGGCGGCCGACTCCAGGACGGGCGGCGGCGGCTTGATCTTGTGGGCGGCGAACAGGAAGCCCGCGCCGACCAGCAGGAACGGGATCTTCGGCAGGCCCGGGATGATGCACAGGGCCAGGGCGGCGCCGCCGACGATGCGCAGCGCCAGCTTGTGCCGGCCCAGCTGCTCCAGCACGCTCGACCCCATGTCGCCCTCGGTCGCCGACCGGGTCACGATCAGACCGGTCGCGACGGACAGCAGCAGGGCGGGGATCTGCGAGACGAGGCCGTCGCCGATGCTCAGCAGGCTGTAGGTGTGGATCGCGTCGCCCGGCGACATGCCCATCTGCAGCATGCCGATGGCGAAGCCGCCGATCAGGTTGATCAGCGTGATGATGATCGAGGCGATGGCGTCGCCCTTGACGAACTTCGAGCCACCGTCCATGGCGCCGTGGAAGTCGGCCTCGGCGGCCACCTCGGCGCGGCGCTTGCGGGCGGTGTCCTCGTCGATCAGGCCGGCGTTGAGGTCGGCGTCGATCGCCATCTGCTTGCCGGGCATCGCGTCGAGGGTGAACCGGGCGCCCACCTCCGCGACGCGCTCGGCGCCCTTGGTCACGACGATCATCTGGACGATCACCAGGATCGCGAAGACCACCAGGCCGATGACCAGGTTGCCGGCGATGACGAAGTCGCCGAACGCGTGGATCACCTTGCCGGCGTCGCCCTCGCTGAGCACGAGGCGGGTGGCGCTGATGTTCAGCGCGAGCCGGAACAGGGTGAAGACCAGCAGCAGCGCGGGGAAGACCGAGAAGTCAAGGGCGCGGGTGACGAACATGCTGACCAGCAGCGTGAGCAGCGCACCCGTGATGTTGACGGCGATGAGCAGATCCAGCAGGAACGTGGGCAGCGGAACGACCATCATCACGATGATCGCGATGACGCCCACGGGTACGGCGAGCTTGCCCAGCTGCTGGTTCTTCACAACACCTCGCACGGCGCTACGGCCGGGCGTTCCATGCCCTGACGACTGCCATCCCTGGCGTCATCCTTTTCGGCGACAAGGCCGTCGTTCTGAGGGCAATGTTTCGGCAGATGCTCAGGCGGCCGTCGGGATGGGTGTCGGGTTGGGGTTGCGGTGGGTGCCGGCGGCGGATCCCTTGGCCTTGAGGCTCATCACGAACGCCAGCACCTTGGCGACCGCGCCGTAGAACTCGGCGGGGATCTCCTGGCCGACCTCGGTGCCCTTGTGCAGCGCGCGGGCCAGCGGCACGTCCTGCACCATCGGGATGCGGTGCTCGGTGGCCAGCTCGCGGATCTTGGTGGCGATGGCGCCCTGGCCCTTCGCCAGCACGCGCGGGGCGCCGCGCATCGGGTCGTAGCGCAGGGCGACGGCCACGTGGGTCGGGTTGACCAGCACCACGTCGGCCTTCGGCACGTCGGCCATCTGCCGGTTGCGGGCCATCGCCATCTGCCTGGACCGGATCTGTCCCTTGACGTGCGGGTCGCCCTCCTGCTGCTTGTGTTCCTGCTTGATGTCCTCCTTCGACATCTTGAGCTGTTTCATCGACTTCTTCTTGATCACGGCGTAGTCGGCGGCGGCGAGCACGATGCCGGCCGCGGCGGCGTACCGCACCAGCGTCAGCACGGTGTCCTTGACGATGGTCAGCAGCGCCCCCAGCGGCAGCTGGCCCGCGGTCAGCAGCACGGGCAGCAGGTCCTTGACCGTCAGGTACAGCACGACGCCCAGCACGCCGGTCTTGATGAGCGCCTTCGCGCCCTCCCACAGCGACTGGGTGCCGAGCATCTTCTTGATGCCGGGGAACGGGTTCAGCCGGTTGAACTTCGGGATGAACAGCTTCGTGGCGACCCGGATGCCGCCCTGCGCGCCGGCGCCCATGATGCCGACCAGCATCACGGCGAAGGCCAGCGGCGCGACGGCGGTGGCGGCGCCCATCGCGCCGGACTTGAGGATGTCCATCGCGACGGCCATGTCGGGGTTCTGGATCACGGCGGGCAGGCGGGTCAGCGCCTCGCGGGCGTGCCCGACGGCCGCCTCCAGCGTGCGCGGCAGGATGAAGCTGGCCGTCAGCATGCCGAACCAGGCGCCGACCTCCTGGGACCGGCCGATCTGGCCCTCGCGCTTGGCCTTCGCGAGCCGTTGCGGTGTCGGCTTCTCGGTCTTCTCGCCGCTGATGCCGGATCACCCCCTCTGCCCTACCGGTAATCCTGATCGGCGGGCGTCAGCCGCCGCTGAGTGTCACGACCGCCCGGACCGCCTGGTCGACGAGGCCCTCCAGGGCGCGGGGGAGCACCGCGATGGCCGTGCCGGCCAGCGACAGCGTCAGGAAGATCTTGGCGGGGAAGCCGAGGCCGAACGCGTTGAGCGCGGGCGCGGCGCGGTTGAGCAGGCCGAACGCGATGTCGGTGAGGAACAGCACGGCGATCAGCGGGCCGGCGATCTGCAGCGCGGAGACGAAGAATTCGCCGACGCCGGCGGTCAGGAAGCGGTTCAGGGTCGCCATCGACAGCGCGCGGTCGAGCGGCAGCGTGTCGAAGGTCTGCAGGAAGCCCCGGATGATGAGCATGTGGCCCTGGGTGCCGAACAGCAGCGTCACGGCGAGCAGGTTGTAGAACCGGCCGAAGACGGAGTTCTGCGACTGCGACAGCGGGTCGTAGGCCTGGGCGAGGGAGAAGCCGCCGAACAGGTCGAGCATGTCGCCGGCGGCCTGGATGGCCGCGAAGAAGAGCAGGGTCACGAAGCCGAGCGAGGCGCCGATGACCACCTGGAGCGCGGCGGTCGCGATGAGCGCCATGGTGCCGATGTCGGGCAGCGTCCCCTGGACCTTGTCGGCCATCGGCAGGGACAGCCCGATCGCCAGCAGGATCTTGACCTGGCGGGGGATGAGCCGGGAATTGAACGGCGGGCAGATGATGATCCACGCCGAGGTGCGCAGGGCCGCCAGCATGAGGGCGACCAGGTTGCCGATCTGGGCGTCGATGTCGATCACGACGCCCCCCGTCCGGGCCGCCGGGTCAGCCGGCGGCCAGCAGCGTCGGGATCTTCTCGAACAGCTGGGTGGTGAACGTGATCATCTCGTGCAGCATCCAGTTGCCGCTGAGCAGCAGCGCGATGCCGACGCCGAGCGCCTTGGGCACGAAGGAGAGCGTGGCCTCCTGGATCTGCGTCACGCTCTGGAACAGCGAGATCGCGAACCCGATCAGCAGCGCCGTGAGCAGGATCGGCGCGCAGAGCTTGGCGGCGATGGTCATGGCCTGAAGGCCGATCTGAATGATCTGTACGTCGGTCACGCGATCCTGTTCGGCCCTGCTCGGGTGCGGGCCGAGCAGCGATCCGTTGCCGCTCGGTGGCAGCCACGGAAAGCCTAATAACTGCCCGCGAGGGCGGTGATGACCAGGCCCCAGCCGTTGACGAGGACGAACAGCAGCAGCTTGAACGGCAGGGCGACGGTGACCGGCGGCAGCATCATCATGCCCAGCGACATCAGCGACGCGGAGACGACCATGTCGATGATGAGGAACGGGATGAAGATGACGAAACCGATGATGAACGCGGCCCGCAGCTCCGACAGGATGAACGCCGGGATGAGCGTGGTCAGCGGCACGTCCTCGGGCGTCGCCGGCCGTTCGGCGTCGGAGACCCGGGTCATCAGCGCGATCTCGTCCGGCCGGGTCTGCTTGAGCATGAACTCGCGCAGCGGCTCCACGCCGTCCTTGAACGCCACCGACTGGCTCTTCACGCCCTTGATGTAGGGCTGCACGCCCTGGTCGTTCATCTCCGACAGCGTCGGGCCCATGATGAACAGCGTCAGGAACAGCGCCAGCCCCGCCAGCACCTGGTTCGGCGGCACGGTCGTGAGGCCCAGGGCGTTGCGGGTGATGCCGAGCACGACGAACACCTTCGTGAAGCACGTGCACAGCAGCAGCAGGGCGGGCGCGACGGACAGCAGGGTCAGCGCCAGCAGGATCGTCAGCGAGCTGGACGGCGGCACCGTGGAGCCGTCGATGTTGATGCCGACGGTCGGCGCCGACGGGCTCACGGCCGGGCTGGGCGGCGCCGGCGCCGCGGCGGCGCCCGACGCCGTGCCGGCCAGCACCGCCGGCAGCACGGCCAGGCCCAGCAGGAGCCGGCGCCGGCCGGTCATCGGCGGGCCGTCCGCTCGCGCAGCGCGTTGACCGCCGCCGACCAGGTGCGCGGCGACAGCGCGGAACCCGCCAGGGGCCCCTGGTGCGGCTGGGTGGCGTCGGCCGACAGCAGCATCGAGTCGCGGTGCTCCGGGTGCGGGACCGTCTCCTCCAGCGCCTCCAGCTCGGTCTCGCCGAGCAGGCTCACCTGGCTCTCGGTCACGCCCACGATGAGCGCGCGGTCGGCCACCCGGACCACGGCCACGCTCGCGGTGCGGGTGAGCTGCTGGCGCGCGACCACCGACAGCGCCCCGCCCCGGCCGCCGGTCAGCGGGCGCTTGGCGATCTTCGCCAGCAGCCACATCAGCCCGAAGACGACGGCGAGCGAGAAGACGATCTGGAGACCCAGCTTGACCGCTTCCACCCGGTTAGCCCTCGCTGCCCGGTGACACGATCTCGGTGATCCGGATGCCGAAGTTCTCGTCCACCACGACGACCTCGCCGCGGGCGATCAACCGCCCGTTGACCAGCAGGTCGGCAGGGCTGCCCGCGGCCCGGTCCAGCTCGACGATGGCCCCCGGGTGCAGGGTGAGCAGCTCGCGCACGCTCATCCGGGTGCGGCCCAGCTCGGCGGAGACCTCCATCTCCACGTCGTGCAGCATGTCCAGGCCGCTGTTGCGGCCGCCGCCGAGCGGGCTCGGGCGGAACGCCGGGGTCTCGGCCGGCCACGGGGTCAGCGCCAGGGCGATCACGCCGCCGGTCTCCGCGCCGTCCAGCAGCGGCACGGCGACCGCGTCGGGCTTCGCGGCCAGCGCGCTCAGCGCCACCTGGGCCTCCATCAGCTGGCCCGGGTCCAGCACGACGGGGCCGAACACGCGGACGGCGGCCTCCAGCGCGGGGCGCACGGCGGCCGCGACGTCCAGCTCGCCGAGCGGGCTGGCCTTGAGCGCGTCCGCCAGATCCTGGCCGACCACCACGACGACCTCGCCGGTCGCGGCGCCGCTGAACTTCGCCGTCACCGCCTGGCCCGCCGGGAGCGCGTCCGGCGCCACGACGGCGGGGGCGCCCACGGACAGCGTCCGGCTCGTCGGCAGCACCTCCAGCGCCGCCTGCGCCGCCGACCGGGCCAGGGCGAGCTGCGGCTCGGCGATGGTGAGGGCGGTCATGAGCGGGGTTCCTCCATGGGCGAGGGGACGACGAGGACGGCGAGCCGCGCGCCCTGGTTGCCGGGCACCGCGTGGGCGAACGTGGTGCCGTTCACGACGATGTCGAGGGGACTGCTGGTGGAGTGCGTCAACGGGACGACGTCACCCGGCTGGAGGCCGACGATGTCGTCCGTGCGCATCCGGATCGGGTGGAACCGGACGGCCACGTCGATCGGGGCCGCCGACAGGCCGGCGGACAGGTTCCGGTGCGCCAGGTCCTTCACGCGGCGCTCGGCGGCGGTCGTCTCGACCGCCTCCTCCTTCTGCAGCACCGGCAGGATCGTGTTGAACGGGATGCAGAACGTCGCCGTGCACTCCGCGGCGCCCACCTTCATGTCGAACGCGGCCACGATCACCGCGTCGCCGGGCTGGTGGGCCCGCAGGAACTGCGCGTTGTACTCCAGGCCGCCCAGCTGCGGGCGGATGTCGACCAGCTGTTCGAAGCCGTAGCGCAGCTCGCCGAGCATCTTCTCCTGCAGCCCCCGCAGCAGCGGCACCTCCACCTCGGTGAGGGGGCGCTCCGGCTGCGGCCCGCCCGGCCCGCCCAGCATGTGGTCGATGCAGGCCATCGTCACCGCCGACGACATCTCCATCAGCACCACGCCGGGCAGCGGGTCGAGCGTGACCATGCTGATCACGGTCGGGTTGTTGAGCGACTGCACGTACTCGTCGTAGTTCACCTGGTCGATGCCGGCGAGCGTGACGCTGCTGGTCACCCGCAGCCGGGTGGTGAGCTGGGTGCCGCAGCTGCGGGCGTACGTCTCGAACGCGATCTGCAGCGCCCGCACGTGCTCGCGCGAGAGCTTGATCGGCCGCCGGAAGTCGTACGGCGCCGGCCCGGCGTTGCCGGTCCGGCGCGACATCCGGCCCGGCGATCGGGCGGGGGAGGCCGCGGACGGCGACGTGGTCACAAAGTGCCCATCGGCACCGTCCGCGGCCTCCTGAGCCCGGGACGGAAGATCACTGCGTGACGAACGTGGTGAGGTAGACGTCCATGACCGACGAGGTCTTGGTCTCCTTATTCATGTACGCCGCCTCGATCTTCTCGAGGAACTCCTTCTTGGCGGTGTCGCGGCCCTTGGCCGTGGACAGCTCGGCGATCGGCTTGTCCGTGTAGGTGCTGATCGCGACGTCCAGCGCCTTGCTGGGGTCCGGCGCCTCGGCGGCGTCGGCGGTGGCCTGCAGGGCGAACGCCATCTTCAGGTAGTGGCCGTCGGCCAGGTTGATCGTGACGGCCTCGACCTTCACGACCTCGCCGGGCTCGGCCTTCTCGGCCTCCGCCGTCGCGGCGGCGTCCTCGGACGGCTTGAGCATCATGTACGCGCCGGCGCCCGCGCCACCGAGGGCGACCACCGCGATGATGATGACGAGCAGCAGCTTGGACTTCTTCTTCGGTGCGGCCTCCGCCGCCTCGTTCTCAGCCATCGGAATCCCCCTCCTGGTCGGCTCGGTGTGTCAGTCGTGTGCGGTAGTCGTATCGGCAGCCGCGGTGACGTTCTTCGTGCCCGCGGCGGCCGGCAGCAGGACGCGCTGGTCGGCCGGCAGGCTCGACAGCACGACGATGTCCACGCGGCGGTTCATGGTCACCGAGCGCGGGTCCTTCGGGTCGATCAGCGGACGGGTGTCCGAGTAGCCGGACGCCGTCATCCGCAGCGGCGAGATGCCGTGCGCCGCCAGGTGCCGGACGACCGACGAGGCGCGGGCCGTCGACAGCTCCCAGCCGCTCGGGTAGAACGTCGTCTTCACGTTGAGCTGGTTGGTGTGGCCGTCGATCTGCAGGTTGTTCGGCAGGCCCTTGAGCGTGGCGTCGATGGCGTTCAGGATCGCCACGCCGCCCTGGCGCAGCTCCGCCCGGTTGCCCTCGAACACGATCTCGTTCGTCACGACGGTGACCACCAGGCCGCGCTCGTCGATCGTGAACTTGACGTTGTCCTGCAGGCCCTTCTTCTTGAGCGCCGCGGTGATCTGCTCCTGGATCTTCTTCAGGTTCTCGGCCTCCTTGACGGCGGCCTGCGCGTCGGCCGAGGCCTCGGCGCGCTTCTCGGCGGCGACGGCCCGCTGGACCGCCTCGTCCTGCTCCTTCTGCTCCTTCGTCTTCGCGTCGCCCTTGCCGCCCAGGCCCGGGTTGGTGCCCGGGTCGATCGGCACGACGTTCGTGCTCTGGCCGGCGCCGTCGAGCGACGACGTCTGACCGGCGAACGCGGCGCTCTGCGCGCCGAAGCCCGCGGACAGGCCGGCGGCCAGCTCGGCGAACTTCTGCTTGTCGACGTTGCTCATCGAGAACAGCACCACGAAGAGCACGAAGAGCAGGGTCAGCATGTCGGCGTACGACACCAGCCAGCGCTCGTGGTTGACGTGTTCCTCGTGCTCCTCGTGGCCCCCCTTCCGCTTGCGGGGGGAACCGCTCTTCGCAGCGCTCATCTAGATCAGGCCGCCTTCTTCGTCTCGGCCTTCGCCGCCTCGTCCGGCGGCAGCAGGCTGCGGAGCTTCTGGGCCACCAGTCGCGGGTTGGCGCCGGACTGGATGGCGAGCACACCCTCGATCGCCAGCTCCATCTCCTCCACCTCGATGCCGGACAGCCGGCCGAGGCGGGCGGCGAGCGGGAGGAACAGCACGTTGGCGCTGAGCACGCCCCACAGCGTCGCGACGAACGCCGCGGCGATGGCGTGGCCGAGCGTCTCCGGCTTGTCGAGGTTCTCGAGCACGTGCACGAGGCCCATGACGGTGCCGATGATGCCGATCGTCGGGGCGTAGCCGCCCATGTTCTCGAAGATCTTCATGCCGGCCTTGTCGGCCTTCTTCTTGGCCGCGATCTCGGCGTGGAGGATGTCGTGCAGCTCCTCCGGGTCCGTGCCGTCGATCGCCAGCTGCAGGCCCCGCTTCAGGAAGGCGTGGTCGACCGTCTTGATCGCGTCCTCCAGGGCCAGCAGGCCCTCGCGGCGGGCGCGCTCGGCGAGCTTCACGACGTCGTCGACCAGCTTCGTCGGGGGCGTCACCTTGGGCAGCAGCGCCTTCTTGAGCTGGCCGCCGATGCCGAGGGTGTCCTTCAGGATGCCGCCGGCCATCGCCGCGCCGAGGGCGCCGCCGAACACCAGCAGCATGGCCGGGAACAGGATGATCGAGCCGGCGTGGCCGCCCTCGAGCGCCTGCACGACGAACACGATGATGAAGGTGACGACAATGCCGACAAGGGCAGCGATGTCCATGCTCAGCGCTCCTTACGGTGCAGCGGGAGAACGTTGGCCGGGGCCGCGTCGTCCAGGTCGTCGGTCGTCTTGGCGGAGGCCGGGGCGAGCTGCTCGGTCTCCATGCGGCTCGCCTGGGCGATCAGCGAGGCGCGGTAGTGCCGGACGTGCTCGATGAACTCGGGCACGGACTCGGCGATGATGTACTTGGTGCCGTCGACCAGCGTCACGACCGTGTCGGGCGTGCAGTCCACGCGCTCGACCAGGTCGGGATTGAGGCCGAAGACGGCTCCGTTGAGGCGGGTTACGAGGATCACGACTGACCGTCCTTGGCTTGTGTTCGTGTGGGACCCTCCGTGGCCCCGTCACTTGTCCTTCGACGCCTGGCCCGGTCCGCTGAGGCCGAAATGGCTGGTCGGAGGCATTGCCACCGCACCGCAACCGGACGAGCGCACACACGAAGAGGGACCCGCCGGCGGCGGGCCCCTCTCGCGTGCTGGTGCAGGTGCTAGCGCTTGATGTTGACCAGGTCCTGCAGGATCTCGTCCGAGCTGGTGATGACGCGCGAGTTGGCCTGGAAGCCGCGCTGCGCGATGACCAGGTTGGTGAACTCCTGCGCCAGGTCGACGTTCGACATCTCCAGCTGGCCGCCCGACATGTAGCCCAGGCCGTTGGTGCCGGCCGGGCCGACCTGCGGCAGGCCGGAGTTGACGGTCATCCGGTACATCGAGTTGCCGACCTTCTCCAGGCCGCTGACGTTGTTGAAGTTCGCCATGGCGACCTGGCCCATCACCTGGGTGAGGCCGTTGGAGAAGACGCCGACGATCTCGCCGGTCTCGGTGAAGCTGTACGCGTTCAGCGTGCCGGCGGCCGAGCCGTCGCGGGTGTTGACCGACGGGGCGCTGACGCCGCTGTAGTGCGTCATCGCGGCCACGTCGACCGTGACGCCGCCCAGGGTCAGCGTGCCGGCGGTGGGCCGGCCGTCGACGCCGAACGCCAGGTTGCCGGTGTTCGTGCCGTCGCCCACGTTCCAGGTGCCGTCGGCCTGCTTGGTGAAGGTCAGGGTGACCGGGTTCTCCCGGCCGGTCGCGTCGAACGCGGTGGTCTGGACCTCCTTGACCGTGCCCGTCGGGGCGTCGACCTGGAGGTTGCCGATCATCTTCATGTTCGTGGTGACCTGCGGGGCGATCGTCTGGCCCAGCGGCAGCGTGATCTTGCCCGGGACGGCGGCGGTGTTCAGGTTGCCGTCGGCGTCGGCCAGCCAGCCCTGCACCATGTTGCCGTTCGCGTTGACCAGGTTGCCGTTGTTGTCCCAGTCGAAGGCGCCCGAGCGGGTGAACAGCTGCTCGCCGCCGGAGCGGACCATGAAGAAGCCGTCGCCCTGGATCAGCAGGTCGGTGCTCTTGCCGGTGTTCTGCGCGGCGCCCTGGCCGAAGTTGGTGCCGACGGTGCCGAGCCGCACGCCGAGGCCGATCTGCGCCGGGTTCGTGCCGCCGACCTCGCCCTGCGGCGAGCCGGCCGCGCGCACCATCTGCGACAGCGTGTCCTGGAACGTGACCGTGCTCGACTTGAAGCCGGTGGTGTTGACGTTCGCGATGTTGTTGCCGGTGACATCCATCATCTGCTGGTGGGCGCGCAGACCGGAGATGCCGGAGAACATCGAACGGAGCATGTACTGATCTCTTTTCTGGGTCGGGAGCCGGGAGACTGATCAGGAGCTCTGTCGGACATCCTTGACCGAGGAGAGCGGCACGTCCGTGTTGCCGACCGTGAGGGTCGGTTCGCTTCCTCCGAGCGTCGCCTTCGTGACGACGCCCGTCTGTTCGGCACCCGCCGCGTCGGTATAAGAGATTGTGCGGCCGACTAGGTTGCTGGCCGAGAGCGACTGCTGGGCCTGCAGCATGCTGGCCTGGCTCTTGGCGAGCTCCGCCAGCTTCTCCACCTGCGTGAACTGCGCGGTCTGCGCCAGGAACTGGGTGGAGTCGGCCGGGTTGCTGGGGTCCTGGTACTTGAGCTGCGCGACGAGCAGCTTCAGGAACGTGTCCTTGTCGGACAGATCTGACTTCTTCGTGACGCCCGTGGTGGTACCGGTGTACATGGACGCGCCGGACACGTTGCCACTGCTGGGTGTGACGAAACCCGAGATGTCGTTGGCCATGAGGCTGTCCTTCCGGTTCAGACGGTGAGGTCGAGGCGGGTGGTGTCGCCGGGGCGCACCCGCGTCTCGGCCTGTCCTTGGGCGTTCTGGTTCCCGTTCGGCACGCCGGCGCCGGTGCGTGAGCCGCCGCGCGTGCCGTTGTCGCCGCCGCCGTTGCCGAGGGACGCGAACTGCTGGCGGGCCTGCTCCTGCTGGGGCGAGCCCTGCTTGAGGTCGAGGTTGCAGTTGCCGAAGCCGGCCTGCTGAAGTTCGCGCTTCAGGTCGCCGAGCGACTGCTTCAGCGCCTCCCGGCCCGCCTCGGTCGCGCCGGCCAGCTGCACGGAGATGTCGCCGTTGCGGATCTCGGCCACGATCTGCACGCCGCCGAGGTCCGCCGGGTGCAGGTGGACGGTGAGCCGGTGCACGCCGTCGGCGTCCAGCTTCAACGGCACGATCCGGGTCGCCACCTGCGCGGCCGCGGGCAGCGGCGCGGCCGGGGTGCCGGCGGCGACCGGCGCGGCCGGTGCCACCGGGGCGGCGGGCGCCGCGGGCGCGGCCGGGGCGACCTGCGGGACGCCGGGTGCCGGTGTGGCGGCGGTGGCGGTGGTGGTGGCCTGCGGTGCCGCGGGCGCCGCGGCCGGGTCGGTGGTGGGCGCCTCGGCGGCGGCCGTCGCCGGCGTGGCGGCGGCCGGGGCCGGCTGGCGCGGCGTGGACTGGTCGGCGCCGGGGTCGGCGGCCCCCTGGTCCGGGGTTGCGGTCGTGGTGGTTGTGGTGGCGGCCGTGGGGGCCTCCGCGCCGGCCTGCGCGCCCGGCGTCGCCGGGGTCTCGGCGGCCGCGGCCGTCTCGGTGGCGGCCGGGGTCGGTGCGGTGGCCGGTGCCGTGGCCGTGGCCGTCGCTGCGGCCTGGGTCTGGGTGGCCGGGGTGGCCGCCGGGACCGTCGCGGTGGCGTCGGTTTCCGGTGCCGTCGTCTCGGCGGGCTGCGTGGGCTGGGCCGACGCGAGGGCGGCCGGCACGACGACCGGGGCCACAGTGGCCGGTGGGGTCGCGGTGGCGGTCGTGGCCGTCGCGGTCTCCTCCGTGGCCTCGGCCGTCTCGGTGGCCTCAGAAGTCTCGGTAGTCGCGGCGGCGTCGTCCACGGTGGTGGCGCGGCGGTGTTCCGCGCGCTCGTTGCGGTGCGGGCGGTCAGCGCGCTCGGCCCGGTCGGCGCGGTCGGCCCGGTCTCGGCGGTCGGGGCGGTCGGGGCGCTCGGCCCGCTCGTGGCGCTCGGGGCGGTCGGGGCGGTCCTTGCGGTCCGCCCGCTGGTTGCGGTCGTCGCGCCGCTCGGTGGGGCGCTCCGTGGCCCGCTCCGTCGGGCGCTCGGTGGGGCGCTCGGTCGGGCGCTCGGTGGGGCGCTTGTCCAGCGCGGCCGACATCGCCTCGCTGAAGTCCGTGCCGCCGCGCTGCCCGGCCGACCGGCGGGTGCCGTCGGTGCCGGTGGCGCGGGCCGGTGCGGACTGCGTCGTCACGATGTTCGGGGTCGCCATCCGGGGCACCACTCCTTAACCGAGGGCCTTGAGGGCCGCCTGGACCTTGGGCACGTACGCCTGCGTCTCCGCGAACGGCGGGATGCCGCCGTACTTCTTCACCGCGCCGCCGCCCGCGTTGTACGCGGCGAGGGCCAGCGGCACCGACTTGAACTCCTTGATGTTGCTCGCGAGCAGCTTCGCCGCCCCGTTCACGGCCTGCGCCGGGTCGAACGCGTCGCGCACGCCCAGGCCCTTGGCCGTCGACGGCATGATCTGCATGAGGCCCTGCGCGCCGGCCTTGCTGACGGCGTTCGGGTTGTAGCCCGACTCGACCTTCGCGACGGCGGCGAGCAGCTTCGGCGAGACGCCGTACTTGGCGCCGGCCGCGTTGAACAGGTCCGCGTACTTCACACCGGACACCGTGTTGCTGCCCGCGGCGCCGAGCGCGGCCGGCCGCAGCGCCGGCACGGCCACCGGGGCGGCAGCGGCGTCCGGGACGACGCGGCGGATCGCCGACGGCGTCTCGTACACCTTCTGGATCTTGACGACCTCGCCGCTGTGCGGCGCCGCGATCATCTTGTTGTTGCCGAGGTAGATCGCCACGTGGTCGACGGGGCGGTTGAACGCGAGGATGTCGCCGGGCTTGGCCTCGGCGAGGCTGTCGACCTTCGTCCCCACCCTGGCCTGTTCGGACGAGATACGCGGCAGCTTAACGCCCACGTCCCCGAACGCCTGCTGGAGAAGGCCCGAGCAGTCCAGTCCCTTGTCCGGGTTGGCGGAACCGAACACATAGGGCACACCCAGGTACTTCTTGGCGGCGTCGACCACGGCGTCACCGGTGACGGACTTCGTGGTGCCGGTGCTGCCCGTGGCGGCGGAGAGGGCGGCGGCGAAGCTGGTGCCGCTGGTGGCCTTGGCCGCCGACGTGGCCGACGTGGCGCTCGTGGCGGTGGTGGCGGTGGTGGCCGGGGCCGCGCCCAGCTGGGTCTGCAGTTCCTGGATCCGGGACATCACCCCGGCGACGCCGAGGGTCACGCCGTGTCACCCGCCGGCCGCGCGTGCCCGTGCCGCATGGTGTGCGCGCGGCGCTCGCTGGTGCCGTCGAGGCCACGGGCGGCGTTCCGCGCCTTCATGGTGACGGCCAGCTCGTCGATCTCACGCTGGTCGGACGCCAGCTCGTGCGCCTTGACGGTGGCGGCGTGCCGCTCCGCGAGCAGCTCGACGGCGCGGCGCCGCTTGGCGGCCTCGGCCAGCTCGGCCTGCCGCACCTCGATGACGTCGGTGGCCTCGTCGGCGAGCCGGGCGGCCGCGAACAGGCCGGCGGCGAGCGACTGCCGCGCCACCATGGACGCGACCATGGCGCGGGCGGTGCCCTCGTTGGGGGCGTCCCCGCCGACGAGCTCGAGCTGCCGGCGCTTCACGAGAGCGGCGGCGGACTCGGCCTCGACCCGGGCCTGGATGACGGCACTGCGGGACAGGTCTTCCTGCGCCTGACGGGCACGCAGGACCGGTCCGAGCTTGAAACGGCGATTCACGGAGGGAAGCCTCCTCGGGGCGTGGTGCGACGAGGGTGCCTGTCCGGGTGCAGATCCGTTGCTGCGGCCAGGGCGAGCGGGCTGTCCGGTGCCGTGGGCGATCCGTCGCCGGGCGTTCCGGGAGTGCGGCCGGATGGCGTCCGGCTCCTGCACCAATCTCCGGTCTCGCGGTGGCTTCCGGGTTATGCGCTCGGGTGCCGCGCGGTTGCGGCCATTCCTGTGGTTGCGGTGGGGGGGTCCGGGGGAGGGTGCCTCACGGAGCCCGTCAGGCTTGATGTCTCCGTGAGTCACCCTCCCCCGGAACCCCGACCTGGTCACCGCCCGCGATTAGGTCGCTCTCGGGACAGAGGGCCGCGCATCGGCTGCACGTCGCGCTGGCGCCGTAGTCGTGGTGGCGGATCTGGAGGGTGACCGATCCGCGGGCCGTGACCGGGTCAGGTTTCGGGGGGAGGGTGACTCCCGGAGACATCAAGCCTGACGGGCTCCGGGAGGCACCCTCCCCCCGAAACCCCCACAGCGACCAGAGAAATCAGCCGTGCAACAGGCGATGCAGCTGCTCCCAGGCCTGCTCGGCGGTGACCCGCTCGTCGAGGCCCTGGCGCAGGAAGTCGAGGATCTGCGGCCAGATCTCGTTGGCGCGGTCGGCGTCGGGGTTGCTGCCGGGGACGTACGCGCCGATCTCGACGAGTTCGCGGACGTCGCGGCGGGCCGCCATGAGGCGGCGGAGGGTGGTGGCGTCGGCCTTCTGGTCGCGGGTGGTGATCTTGTTGGCGACGCGGGAGATGGAGTCGAGGGACTCGATCGACGGGAAGTGGCCGGCGGTGGCGAGTTTGCGGTCGAGCACGATGTGGCCGTCGAGGATCGAGCGGGCCGCGTCGGCGATGGGTTCGTTGTGGTCGTCGCCCTCGACCAGCACGGTGTAGAGGCCGGTGATGCTGCCGGTGGCGCCGGGGCCGGCGCGTTCCAGGAGGCTGGCCAGCATCGCGAACACCGAGGGCGGGTAGCCGCGGGTGGCCGGGGGTTCGCCGACGGACAGGCCGACCTCGCGCTGGGCCATCGCCGCGCGGGTGACGCTGTCCATCATCATCAGCACGTCCTGGCCCTCGTCGCGGTAGTACTCGGCGATCCGGGTGGCGACCGCGCCGGCGCGCAGGCGGACCAGCGGCGGCTGGTCGGAGGTGGCGATGACGACCACGGACCGGGCCAGGCCCTCGGGGCCGAGGTCGTGCTCGATGAACTCGCGCACCTCGCGGCCGCGCTCGCCGACCAGGGCGACCACGTTGAGGGCGGCGGACGTGCCGCGGGTGATCATCGACATGAGGGTGGACTTGCCGACGCCGGAGCCGGCGAAGATGCCGATGCGCTGACCCTTGCCGCACGGCACGAGGGTGTCGAGGACGCGGATGCCGAGCGACATCGGCGCGTCGACGAGCCCGCGGTCCAGGGCGGACGGCGGTTTGGCGTCGATGCTGACCGACTCGCCGCGCAGCGGCGGCCCGCCGTCCATGGGTCGGCCGAGGCCGTCGAGGATGCGGCCGACGAGGTCGGGGCCGACGGTGACGCGCAGCGGGCCGCCCGTGGGCACGACCGGGCTGCCGGTGCCGATGCCGGCGATGGAGCCCAGCGGCAGGCAGCTCAGCCGGTCGCCGTCGATGGCGGCCACCTCGGCGAAGATCGTCTCCGCGCCCTCGCCGACGCGCAGCAGGTCGCCGACCTTGGCGGCGACGCCGCCGACGGTGATGCGCAGGCCGACCGCGCCCGTCACCGTGCCGCGGGTCAGGGGACGGGCGGCGTCCAGGGCGGAGGTGAGGCGGTCGCTGATGATCACCCGGCCAGGGCCTCCCGGACGCGGGCGACCGCCGCGGCGACGGTGGCGTCGACGGTCATGGCGCCGATCTCGGCGACGGCGTCGCCGGGGCGCAGGGCGGCGTCGGGGCGCAGCCGCACCGGGCGGCCGTCGACGACGTGCTCGCCGCCGGGGTGGTCCTCGGTCAGCAGGCGGTAGTCGTCGGGATGCAGCGACACGGTGACGACGCCGGCGCTGGGCGCCCGGGACATCGCGCGGCGCAGCGCGTCGGCGCCGCGGCCCGCCGGGTCGGCGAGCTCGCGGTCCAGGATCGCCTCGGCCAGCTCGACGGCGTACCGGGCGACGGTCTGCTCGACCTCCTCGACGGTGGCGGCGGTGCGCGCGTCGAGGTCGCCGGCGGCCCGGGCCAGGGCGCCGAGCGCCTGCTGGACCGCGGCGGCGTGCTGGGCCGCGGCGGCGCGCTCGGCGGCGGCGGTCTGGTCCAGCAGCGCGGCGGCGGCGACGGCGGCCTCGCGCTGGCCCTGCGCCCAGCCCTCCGCGTACCCGGCGGTGCGGGCCTCCTCCTTGACCCGGGCGACGGCGTCGCTGTCGACGGGCACGGCGCGCCGCAGGTCCGTCTGGAACGCCGGCCGGGTCGCCTGCTGGGCGTCGCCGCCGCGCAGGATCGGCTTGCCGGGCCGGTACTCAGGCGATGAGCTCATCGGTGTCACCGCCTCGCTGGATCTCGATCTGCCCGGAGTCCTCGAGCGAGCGGATGACCGAGACGATCTTCGTCTGCGCCTCCTCGACCATCTTGACGCGCACCGGTCCGAGCAGGTCGATCTCCTCGAGCAGGTTCTCGCGGCCGCGCTCCGACAGGTTGCGGGTGATCTTGTCCCGGACCTCCTCGGAGACGCCCTTGAGGGCGGTGGCCAGGTCGGCGGCCTCCACCTGGCGCAGCACCAGCTGCACGGCGCGGTCCTCGAGCTGCACGACGTCCTCGAACATGAACATGCGCCGGCGGATCTCCTCGGCGATCTCCGGGCTGCGCTGCTCCAGCGCCTCCAGGATGAGCCGCTCGGTGGTGCGGTCGGCGCGGTTGATGATGTCGACCAGCGGCTGCAGGCCGCCGACGGTGCTCATCTCGGTGGGCTGCAGGACGGTCGACAGCTTGCGCTCCAGCGCCGCCTCGACCTGCCGGATCACCTCGGGCGAGGTGCGGTCCATGACGGCGATGCGGTGCGCGACGTCCGACTGCACGTCCGGGTCGAGGCCGGACAGGATCGAGGACGCGAGCGCGGACGGCACGTGGGCCAGCACCAGCGCGATCGTCTGCGGGTGCTCGTACTGCACGTACGACAGGACCTGCCGGGGGTCGGCGTGGCTGAGGAAGTTGAACGGCATGTCGGTCATCTGCGCCTGGAGCCGGTCCAGGATCATCGAGGCCCGCTCGGGGCCCAGCGACGCCTCCAGCAGCTCGCGGGCGTACTCCATGCCGCCGACGCCGCCGTTGCGGGCGGTGGCGAGCGCGTAGAACTCGTCGACGACGTCGTCGGCCGTGTCGGGGTCGATCTTGCCCAGGCGGGCGATCTCGGCCGACAGCTCCTCGACCTCGTTCTCGCGGAGATTGGCCATCATCTTGGCCGAGTTCTCCTTGCCCATGCGCACCAGCAGCACCGCTGCCTTCCGCAGGCCGCTCAGCTCCGTCGACGTCACACTGGTCATGTCGTCACCCCCCATCCCATTCTGAGGACGAAGAAGGCGGGCCGCCCCGTGTTCGGGGCGACCCGCCTGGTTCCGTCAGCGGCGCTCGGCCAGCCAGCCGCGCAGCAGCGCCGCGACCTCGTCCGGCTGGTCCTGGACCATCTGCGCGATCTCCTTCTGGCGGGCCTCGCGGGCCTCGTCGTCGGCGGTGGGGCCGGGCGCCGCCTCCAGGGCGGTCAGGCCGCCGCCGGCGAGCTCCAGCTGGCGCTGGCGCTCGAGGGCCGCCTGCATCTCCTCCAGCTGGGCCAGCTCGGCCTCGGTGAGCTGCGAGCGCTTGTTGCGCTTGCTGGCCCGCCAGGCCAGGAACAGCAGCACCAGGACGACGAACGCCATCGCGCCGATGCGGATGTAGCCCATCATGGCGTCCTGCTGCTCGGCCGCGCCGGCCTGCGCCAGGGCGTCCTTGCGGGCCTGCTCGGCGCTGGTGTCGAACGGCATCGCGCTGACCGCGATGGTGTCGCCCCGGGCGGCGTCGATGCCGGCGGCCGCGGCGACCAGCTGCTGCACGTCGGCGGCCTGCACGTTGCCGGCGGTGCGGCTGTTCAGCAGCACCGAGACGCTCTGCTGGCGGACGTTGCCGCCGGCGTTCTTGCGGGTCTCGATGACCTTGTTGACGGCGTTGTTCTTGGTCGACTCGGACGAGAGGTACTGGCCGCTGCCGTTGGCGCCGGCCGCCGGGTTCTGGATGTTGTCCGGGCCCAGGGCGCCGCCGGCGTTGGGGCCGCCCGCGCCGTTGTACGTCTCGCTCTTGTTGGACTCGGCCAGCGGGGCGGTGTTCGGGTCCGAGGAGAACGTCTCGCTCTGCGTCTGCGTCTGGTCGAAGTCCAGGTCCACGGTGCTGGTGACGACCGTGTTGCCCGGGCCGACGATCTTGTCGAGCATCAGCTGGAGCTGGGTGTTGAGCTTGTTCTGGTAGGCGTTGGTGGCCTGGCTGCGGGCGTCGCCGTCGCCGGACACGACCGCGGTGCCGTCGCCGGAGGAGAGCACCTTGCCGTCGGCGCCGGCCACGGTCACGGCGGCGGGCTCGAGGCCCTCGACGCTGGACGCGACCAGGTGCACGATGGCCTGCACCTGCTGGTTCGACAGCCCGGAGCTGCCCTGCGAGGCGACCAGGACCGAGGCGGTCGGCTTGTTCTCGTCGTCGCTGAAGACGTCCTTCTGCGGGATGACGAGGTGCACGGTCGCGGCCTCGACGCCGTCGATCGACTTGATGGTCTTCGACAGCTCGCCCTCCAGGGCGCGCTGGTAGCCGACGTGCTGCATGAAGTCGCTGGTGGTGATGCCCTGCTCGTCGAGCAGCGCGTAGCCGCTGTCGGCCTCGGCGGGCAGGCCCTCGCCGGACAGCTGGATGCGCAGGTCGTTGACCTTGTCGGCCGGCACCATGATGGTGGCGCCGTTGTTCTCCAGCTCGTACGGGGTGCCGGAGGCCTGCAGCGACTCGACGACGGCCGAGGCGTCCTTGCCGGAGAGGTTGTTGAAGAGCATGGCGTAGGCCGGCGTCGAAGCCCAGGTGGCGAAGAAGTAGCCACCGACCGCCAGCGCCAGCACAGCGGCGATGGTCACGGCCTTCTGGCCGGCGGTGAAGGACCCGAAGGCCGCGAGGGCCTTGCGGAGCGGCTTCGGAAGACGGTCACCCATCAGGCCTGCATCCTCATGATCTCTTGGAAGGCCTCAACGGCCTTGTTCCGGACAGCCATCGTGAGATCGAGCGCCAGACCCGCTTCCGTGCTGGCCATGGTGTACTGCGCCGGGTCCTGCAGCGTGCCGTCGGCCACCTTCACCGCCAGCTCGTTCGACTTGTTCTGCAGCTCCTGCACGTTCTTCAGACTGTTCGACAGCACGCTCGCGAAGTCTGAGTTGGGGCCGGTAGCAGCATCGTTGCCGGCGCCGCTGAGCTCGCCGATGCCGGACAGGCCGGTGATCGAGCCGATGGAGCCGATGCCGCCGATGGGTGAGGTCATCACTTGCTCCCGAGCTGGATGGCGGCCGTGTAGGCGTCACGGGCGCGGTCGACGACGGACAGGTTGGCCTGGTAAGCGCGCTGGGCCATGATCATCTGGCCCATCTGGCTGCCGAGGTCGATGTCCGGGTAGCGCACGTACCCGTCGGAGTCGGCGAGCGGGTGGGACGGCTCGTAGACGAGCTTGCCCTCGGCGCTGCCCAGGACGGTGCCGCCGACCTGGGCGCCGTTGCCGTCCTGCGCCTCCTGGGCGATGACGTAGCGGGCCTGGAACGCGTTCTCCGAGGTCCGGCTGACGTTGTTCATGTTGGCGATGTTGTCGCTGACGGCGTCCAGCCACTTGCGGTAGACCGTCACGCCGGTGCCGGCCACGCCGACCGCGTTGAAGATGGCCACGATCAGGCTCCCTTGATGACCGAGCGGAGGGTGCTGTACTTGCCGTCCAGCGCGCGGATCGCCAGCTGGTAGCGCATGGAGGTGTCGACCTGCGACAGCGTCTCCTGGTCCAGGTTGACGTTGCTGCCGTTGAGGCGGGTGGGCTCCAGCGACGTCAGCTGCGCCGGCGAGACCGAGCCGGGCGCGTCGCCGTCGGCCACGGCCTGGTTGAGCGCCTCCTCGAACTTGACCTTCTTGGCGCGGTAGCCGGGGGTCTCGATGTTCGCGATGTTGTCCGCGATGGCGTTCTGCCGCGCGTGCAACCCCGAGAGGGCGACGCGCAGGGAGGACGTCGACACGTCGTTGAACACGGCGGCAGCTCCTGTTCGCAGATCTGGGCCGCCGGTCCGTGGCGAGGTCGTCGAGCGTTCCGTGCTCGTACCCAACGATCGGTGGCTCCGGTTGCGCGCTGAGGGGCGCCGCGGAGCAGGTCGGTTGCAGCACAGGACCCGGGCGCCGTCGGGCGCCCGGGTCCGGGGTGCTGCTGTGTCACATGGCGCAGTCGAGGTAGACGGGGCGCTTGACGCGTTCGCCCGTCTCCATCCGCGACACCACGGCGGACTGCTGGCGGTTCGAGGCCAGCCGGCCGGCGATCGCCTCGGCCGCCGCGATCTGGCGGGCCAGGATCGCGTCGGCGCGCGGGCGCAGGTCCAGCGGCAGCGGCCCGATGTTCGCCGGCGGGTGCCACGGGTCGGCCGCCGGCTCGTCCGCCAGGCGGTGTCCCTCGGCGAGCATCGCCTCGGCCCGGCTCACGTCCAGCTCCAGCGCGTCGAGCGCGGTGGTCCACTCGGTGCGCCAGTCGCCGGTCATCTCCTCAGCGCGCGCCGGCGGAGGCGCCGACCGTCAGGGCGGCCTCCCGCCAGGCGTCGCGCAGCGGCTCGAGGATCTGCCGGCTGGTGGCCACCTTGCCGGCGTCGCCCTTGACGTTGGCGTCGATCAGCTCGGTGAGCAGGAAGCCGTAGAGGTCGGCCAGCCCCTGGGCGCCCTCCCACACGTCCATGTCGAGAGTGCTGCGCAGCTCCAGGATGATCTCCTGCGCGTGCATCAGCGGCGGGCCGGCGGCCACCTTGTCGCCACCGGCGAGGGCCTCCTCCGCCTGCACCAGGTCGAGCACGAGACGGTCGTACAGCATCACCAGGAGCTTGGCCGGTGACGCGGTGCTGATGGAGTCCTGCAGGTAACGCTCACGCATCGCGGCAGTGCTCATGGGTCCCCTCTTCGTTGCCGGTCTCAGCCGAGGCTGGAGATCTGGCCGGCCAGCCACTGCGACTGGCTCTGCATCTTGCCCATGGACGTCTCCAGGCTGGCGAACTGCTTCTGCAGCGCCGCCTGCCGGCTGGAGAGGCGGATGTCCCAGGCGCTGATCTGGTCGTTCAGGGTCTTGATGACGCTGGTGCGGCTGGTGACGACGTTGGTGACGTTCGTCTGCTGGTCGTCCGCGATCTTCTCGACCTTGGCGGCGAAGCCGCTGGCGGCGGTCTTCAGCGCGGCCGGGTCGGCGGTGTACGCCGACTTGAACTTGGCCTCGTCGAAGGTCAGCTTGCCGTCCCGGCTGAGCTGGACGCCGAACTTGCTGAGGCTGCCGTAGCCGTCGAGGCCGGTGCTGACGCTGCTGAGGATCTTGTCGGCGACCTGCTTGACCATGTAGTCGCCGGACAGCGGCCCGCCCGTGACGGTGGTCTTGCCGCCGGTGGTGCTGGTGCTGCTGGCCGACTTGGTCTTCACCTCGGACAGCGCGCTGTTGGCTGCCTCGACCAGCGCCTTCATCATGTTCGAGATGGCGGCGACGTCGGTCTCGGCGCCGACGGTGACGCCGGACTCGACCTTGCTGACGGTGATCGAGGTGCCCTGGATCAGGTTGGTGAACGTGTTCGTGGGGCTGGACACCTCGTAGGCGCCGGCGGTGGCGCCGCCGACCTTGATCTTCGCGTCCGCGGCGGCCGTGATCGGCGCCATCGCGTAGCCGGTGTCGAGGCCGGTGATGGTGAAGGAGTTGGCGGCGCCGGCCTTCGGGCCGGTGAGCTGCATGATCGTCTTGCCGGCGCTGTCGGTGACGAGCGTGGCCTTGACGCCGGTGCCCGAGTTGTTGATGGCCGCGGCGACGCCGGTGATCGTCCGGTCCGCGCTCACGTCGACCTGCGTGGCGACGCCGCCGACGGTGACGGTCAGGTTCTGGACGTTGTTCTTGACGATCTGCGTGGTCGGCGAGGCGGCGTCGACGGTCGAGACCTGCGTGGTGGCCAGCTGCGTGACGTCGAACGTGACCGAGCCGGTCTGGTTCGAGTTCGAGCTGGTCGCGCTGGCGGTCACCGAGGTCGACGTCGAGCTGGGCGCCACCGACCGCCAGGTCGACAGCTTCTGCATGTTCTGCGCGGCGGTCTCCAGCGCGGCCAGCTTCGTGTTCAGGCCCTGGTAGGCCGTCAGCGCCGTCTGCTGCTTGGTGACCTTGCTCTTGAGGAGGTTCTGGGGGGCCGCCTCGACCTGCATCAGGCTCGAGATGAGCGCGCTGGTGGACAGACCACTGACGAGGCCGTCGATCGTGCTGGTCATGGCGGTCCCTTCGGGAGGGGGGAGGACGTGCGCGGAACTATGGGAAAGGGCGACCGGCGCGGGGCCGGTCGCCCTTCCTATTCGGTTGTCGATGTCGCTTGTTTAGTTTT
>NZ_BOOY01000007.1 GCF_016863475.1 Spirilliplanes yamanashiensis | reverse complement strand
ATCACCAACAGCGCGATCACGGTGACGTTCTCCGACGGCCGGACGCTCAACGTCCCGGCCGGCAAGACGGCCACCACCGGCGCGCTGACCTGGAGCGGCGGCAACGCCACCGGCGGCGGGGTCACTCCGACCACGCAGCCGACCACGGGCGGGCCGACCACGCAGCCGACCACCCCCGGCCCGACCACGCCGACCCCGACGCAGGGCTGCACCACGGCCCCGCTGCTCTCCCAGGGCCGCACGGCCACGTCGTCCAGCATCGAGAGCGGCTACCCGGCCAACCTCGCGGTGGACGGCAACACCGGCACCCGCTGGTCGAGCGCCTTCGCCGACCCGCAGTGGATCCAGGTCGACCTCGGCTCGACGCAGAACCTGAGCCGGGTCGAGCTGAACTGGGAGGCCGCGTTCGGCCAGGCGTACACCATCCAGACGTCGACCAACGGCACGACGTGGACCACCGCCGCGACCGTGACCAACGGCGACGGCGGGGCGGACAGCCTGAACGTCTCGGGCTCGGCCCGGTACGTGCGGATGAACGGCACCACCCGCGGGACGCCGTACGGCTACTCGCTGTGGGAGTTCAAGGTGTTCGGGGCCTGCGGGGCGACCACCCCGCCGACCACGCAGCCGACCACCACGCCGCCGACCACGCAGCCCACGACGCAGCCGCCGACGACGCCGCCGACCACCACCCCGCCGGCGGGCAACGCCTGGGCCCCGTACGTCTCGTACGCCACGGGCGCGGTCGTGACCTACAACGGCCAGCGGTACCAGTGCCGGCAGGCGCACACCTCGCTGCCCGGCTGGGAGCCGGCCAGCGTGCCGGCCCTGTGGCTGGCGATCTGATCCGGTTAACCGCGAAGGGCCCGGGAGCTTCGGCTCCCGGGCCCTTCGTCGTGCGGGGTGGCGTCAGCCGAGGGCGACGTGCAGGCCGACGACCTCGTACGAGCCGATGGCCGGGCGCAGCTCGGCGGTCGGCGGGGCGACCATCCGCAGGCCGGGCAGCGCGAACAGCTTGCTGAGGAAGATGTCGGTCTCCTGGATGGCGATGTACGCCCCCGGGCAGCGGTGCGGCCCGTCGCCGAACGACAGGCCGGCGTCGCCCACCCCGTCGGCCAGCGGGCGGGCCGGGCACAGGGCGCCCGGGTCGTCGCCCACCGCGGCGGTGTCGAGGTTGGCGGCGGCGACGCTGATGTCCAGCTTGGCGCCCGCCGGGATGGTGACGTCGCCGTCCGCGCCGGGCACGGTCAGGTCGGCGGTGGTCCAGCGCAGCAGCTCGCCGACGACCGGCTCCAGCCGCAGGATCTCGTGCAGGATCGCGTGCCGCTGCTTCTCCTCCCCCGCCGTGTACGCCGCCCGCAGCTCCGGGTCGTCGAACAGGTGCCAGGCGGCGACGGTGATGAACTCGCGGGTGGTGATCATGCCGGCGGCGGCGAAGGTGACGCACTCGCCGAGGATCTCGCCGTTGGTGCAGCCCTCGTCGATGAGGTGCGAGATCAGGTCGTCGCGGCGCTCCTTGCGGCGGGCGTTGATCGACGGGCGCACGTCGCGCCAGTAGAACGTGCCCATCACCGTGTTGGTGCGCCACATCCGGCGCAGCGCCCGCGGGCTGCGGAAGCCCGGGTCGACCTCCATGTCGGCGAAGAACAGCTCGAGCCGGCGGGCCATGCCGCGGCCGGCCTCGGTGAGGCCGATGACCTCGCCGGCGACGGCCACCGCGAGGGCGAACGACAGCTGCGAGACGTCGGCCGCGCCGCGGCGCACCAGCTCGGCGCACTGCTCGTCGGCGAGGCGGTCCATCAGGCCGCGGTACGCCGTCTCCACCCGCTTGGGCGTGAAGTACTTCGCGGTCTGCCGGCGGTGCTCGCGGTGCTCGGCGCCGTCGCGGTAGAGCACCGGCATGCGCATCCGGCCCTGCAGCCGCTGGACGTTCTCGACGCCGAAGCCGGCCTGCCGGGTGTCGGCGTGCCGGAGCAGCGACTTGGCGGTGGCGTAGTCCTGCACCCGCCAGACGTCGCCGCCGGCCGCGTGGACGGGGCAGCCCGGGGCCATCTCGCCCCGATCCACCTTGCGTTTGTGGTCGACGGGGGTGTCTGCCGGCATGTCGCGGCTCTCCTCACGGGCGAGAAAGGTGAAATCTCATCCATTTTTCCGGAGGGTGCGACATCTGTCACGCCTCGTCGCGTGTGGACAATGCCTCTCTTCCGAGAAGCGACGCATGCAGGCCGGCCCCGTCCCCGCCGATGATCTCGCGTCCGGCCAGCCAGGCGGCGGCTGCCGCGCCGTCGGTGCCGACGACGCCGGGGCGGCCGAGCAGGGCCGCGAGGCGGGCCTGGACGCCGTCGCGGATCTCCGGCACGCCCGCCAGCAGGCCGCCCGCCAGCACGACCGGCCCGGGGCCGGGACGCAGCGAGACCAGGGTGCGGGCGAGCCGGTCGGCCGCGTCGGCGAGGATGGCCAGGCCCTCGGGGTCGCCGGCGCGGGCGGTCGCGACCACGACGGCGGCCAGGGCGGAGATCCGGTCGCGCGGGACCGCGTAGACGGTGGACACCAGCGCGTCCGGGTCGGTGGCGCCCAGCTCGGCGCACACGGCGGCGACCAGGGGGCCGGCGGCCTCGCCCGCGTACAGGGCGCGGGCGGCGGCGCGGGCGGCGCTCAGGCCGAGCCAGAACCCGGAGCCCTCGTCGCCCAGCAGCCAGCCGAGGCCGTCGGCGGTGCGGGCGACCGCCCAGCCCTCGATGGCGGCGCCGACCGCGCCGGTGCCGGCGATGAGCACGCTGCCGCTGGGTTCGGGGGTGCCGGCCGCGTACGCGACCACGGCGTCGCCGACCGCCCGCACGGCGCAGGTGACGCCGAGCCCGGCCCACACCGCGTCGTACGCGGCGGCGGTGGCCGGGTCGGCGAGCCGGGACCGGCCGGCCATGCCGACCACCACCCCGGCGACCCGGGCCGGGTCGAGCCCGGCCAGCGCCTGGGCCGCGGCGGCGCCCAGCTCGGCGGCGGCCGCGCGGGCGTCGCGCGCGACGGGGTTGCCGGCGCCGCCCCGGCCGCGGCCGGCGACCCGGCCGTCCAGCGTGGCCACGACGACGCGGCTGCTCGTGCCGCCGCAGTCGGCGCCGAGCACGTAGGTCTCCACGCCGCTGATCGTGGGTGGCGGATTCACATTCGTCAACAGTCTTGACTGTCGATGCGCGGGAGTCATAAATTTTCACTACCGGACGCCGCGGATGACACAAATTACGATCCTGGGGCCGCGCCGCACCACTCGGAGGACTCATGACCATCAGCGCCCAGAGCTACCTGTACGCGATCACGGCGACGATCCAGAAGGTCGCGGTCACCCAGCAGGAGGGCGTGCAGCGCGCCGCCGACCTGTTCGTCGACGCGCTCGACCGCGGCGGCGTGATCCAGGCGTTCGGGTGCGGGCACTCCGAGGCGCTGTCGATGGAGATCGCCGGGCGGGCCGGCGGGCTGGTCCCCACCAACCGCATCGCGCTGCGCGACATCGTCCTGTACGGCGACGAGGACCCCGCCCGCCTCGACGACCAGCTGCTGGAGCGCGACCCGGCCGTCGCCCACCGCCTCTACGAGCTGGCCCCCATCAAGCCGGACGACCTGTTCGTCGTCACCTCCAACTCCGGCGTCAACGGCGTCGTCGTCGAGTTCGCCCAGCTCGTCAAGGAGCGCGGGCACACCCTCATCGCCATCACCTCCGCCCAGCACAGCGCGGCCGTCGAGTCGCGGCACCCGTCGGGCCGGCGGCTCAGCGAGATCGCCGACCTGGTGCTCGACAACGGCGCCCCGTTCGGCGACGCCGCCCTGGCGCTGCCCGGCGGCGGCGCGGTCGGCGCCATCTCGTCCATCACGGGCGCGCTGCTCGCCCAGCAGATCGTCGTCGAGGTCGTCGCCCGGCTCGTCGCCGCCGGCCGCACCCCGCCCATCTACCTGTCCGCCAACGTCCCCGGCGGCTTCGAGCACAACCAGGAGCTCGAGTCCCGCTACGCCGGGCGCATCCGGCGCAGCGCCTGACCTCCCCGCACCCCGCCCACCCTGCAGAAGGAGCCCCTGTGTCCCGTACCCCCCTCAAGGCTGTCGCGGCCGGTGCCGCGACGGTCCTCGCGGCCGCCGGCCTCGCCGGCTTCGCCGCGACCGCCGACGCGGCCGAGGCGCCGCAGACGCTCGCCGCGTGCGGCGTCGTCTGGGACGACTTCAACTACTCCTCGCACACCGACCCCGCCATCGGGGCCAACAAGTGGTCCGTGCGCAGCAACGCCGGCGGCCCCGGCATCCCCGGCGCGGCCTGGCCCGCCGAGAACGTCAGCTTCCCCACCGTGGACGGCGCCAAGTCGCTGCAGCTGACCTCGTGGACGGACGGCACCGCGGGCGGCACCGCCCAGTCCGAGTTCCTCAGCAACTCGCTGCGCTTCTACGAGGGCACCTACGCGGCCCGGGTGAAGTTCTCCGACGCGCCGATCAGCGGCAACGACGGCGACCACCTCGTGCAGACGTTCTTCACGATCACGCCGCTCAACGCGCCGCTCGACCCGAACTACGGCGAGATCGACTTCGAGTACCTGCCCAACGGCGGCTGGGGCGAGCCCAGCAACATCATGTACGAGACCACCTGGGAGACGTACCAGGCGGAGCCGTGGCAGGCCGTCAACACCCACGGCGAGCAGCGGCAGAGCTACGCCGGCTGGCAGGACCTCGTCTTCACCGTCGCCGGCGGCCACGTGAAGTACTACATCAACGGCCAGCTCGTGGCCGACCACTCCGGGATCTACTACCCGGAGACCCCGATGTCGGTGAACTTCAACCAGTGGTTCATCGACGCCGCCACCCACACCGGCGGCCGCGCCACCTACACCCAGGCCGTCGACTACTTCTACTACGCCGGTGGCGAGGAGCTCACCCCGGCGCAGGCGGCGAGCCGCGTCGCGGCGTACCGCAGCGCCGGCACCGGCCACCAGGACACGCTGACCAGCGTCTGCTCGGGCGGCCCGACGAACCCCACCCCGCCCACGACCCCGCCGACCACGCCCCCGACCACCCCGCCGACGACGCCGCCGACCACTCCCCCGACCACGCCCCCGACGACCCCGCCGGGCCCGGTCGACTGCTCCAACGCGCCGGCCTGGAAGTGGGAGACCGTCTACCTCGAGGGCAGCAAGGTCAAGCACAACGGCAAGCTGTGGCAGGCCAACTGGTGGACGCTGGGTTCCGAGCCCGGCTGGACCGCCCAGTGGAAGCAGATCGGCACCTGCTGACGCCCGTCCGATGAGTGTGGGGCGGTCCGGTTCGCCGGGCCGCCCCTCACTGCTGCAGGCCCCGCTCCCAGCGCTGCCGGCGCTCGTCCGGCGTCTGCTCCCACCACGGGGTGCCGCGCTCGCCCAGCGCTTCCTTCGCCGCCTGCACCCGGGCCCGCGCCGGCGCCGGGTCCTCGCCGGCCCGCAGCGCCGCGCCGACGTCCCGCCGGGCCGCCATCAGCACCCGGCGCAGCTGCGCGGCGACGTCCTCGGGGATCAGCGGATCGGTCGCCCGCCAGCGCCGCCCCGCGATGACGACGTGGTGGCCGTCCTCGGTCGGCACCGCCCGTTCCTTCTCAGCCATCGAGCTCCCTTCCTCCCACCAGCAGAATCTCCCACGGTCGGTGGTGCACAGTGGTGCGGTGGGCGACGTGGCGGACCTCCTCGACCGCATCTGGCGGGCCGACGCCGCCGGCATGCTCGGCGCGCTCGGCCGCCGGCTCGGCGACCTCGACCGGGCCGAGGAGGCGCTGTCGGACGCGCTGGCCGAGGCGCTGCGGCGCTGGCCCGCCGAGGGCGTGCCGGAGCGCCCGGCCGGCTGGCTGGTCACCACGGCCTGGCGCAAGGCGCTGGACCGGCTGCGCCGCGACGCCACCGGCCGCGACAAGCTGGCCCGGCTGGCCGCCGAGCCGCCGCCCGAACCGGGCGTCGACGACCGGCTGGCCACCCTGTTCGCCTGCTGCCACCCGGACCTGCCCGAGCCGGCCCGGATCGCCCTGACCCTGTACGCCGCCGGCGGCCTGAGCACCGCCGAGATCGCCGCCGCGTTCCTGGTGCCGCCGCCGACCATGGCGCAGCGGCTGGCGCGGGCCAAGCGCCGGCTGCGCGACGGCGGCGTCCGCTTCGAGGCGCCCCCGCCCGGCGAGTACGCCGACCGGCTGCCGGCCGTCCTCGCCGTCATCTACCTGATCTTCAACGAGGGGTACCTGTCCGCCGGCCGGCCCGCCCAGCGGCGCGAGCTGGCCCGCGAGGGCGTCGAGCTGGCCCGCCAGCTCGCCGCGCTGCTGCCCCGCGAGCCGGAGGTGGCCGGCCTGGCGGCGCTGCTGGAGCTGCACCACGCCCGCGCCGCCGCCCGGTTCGACGCGTGGGGGCGCATCGTCCTGCTCGACCGGCAGGACCGGCGGCTGTGGGACCGGCCGGCGATCGACCGGGCGGCGCTGCGGCTGCGCGCGGCCGTGCGCCAGGGCCGGCCCGGCCCGTACCAGCTCCAGGCGGGCATCGCCGCGCTGCACGCCCTCGCCCCGGCCTACGAGGCGACCGCGTGGACCGAGGTGCGCGCCCTTTACGACCGGCTGCACGCGCTGGACCCGTCGCCGGTGGTGCTGCTGAACCGCGCGGTCGCCACCCGGTTCGCGGTGGGACCGGCGGCGGCCCTGGCCGAGGTCGACGCCCTGGCGGACCGGCTCGCCGGCTACCACCTGTGGCACGCCGCCCGCGCCGACGTGCTGGCGGCGCTCGGCCGCCCAGCCGAGGCGCTGACCGCCGCCCAGCGGGCCCTCGACCTGGCGGCCAACCCGGCGGAACGCGAGCTGATGTCCCGCCGGGTCGGCGAGCTCAGGCGCCCGTGCTGATCACCGGGCGGACCTCCAGCGCGCTCATCCCCGGCCCGAACGGCCAGGTGGCGGCGATCCGCGCCGCCTCGTCGACGTCGTCGCACTCCAGCATGACGATCCCCCCGACGACCTCCTTGAGCTCCAGGTAGGGCCCGTCGGTGATCACCGGCCCGTCCGCCCCGACCCGCACCGTGCGGGCCGTCCCGCGCGGCTGCAGCTCGGCGCCGCCCTCGACGACCTTCCCGGTCGGCTGCCAGCGCTCGAACCACCCGTACACCTGGTTCATCAGGTCCTGCACCTCGGCCGGCGACAGCGCGTCCCACTCGCCGTCGTCGCCGCAGATCAGCATCGCGAACCTCATCGTCACTCCCTCGTCGGTCGAACTCTGTCACCGGGGTGACGAACGGCGGACCCCGATCCTCGACACCCTCACCGATGTTTCTCGCCGAGCCGCCTGACGTGCGCCGCCCGCTGCCGCAGCAGCCGTCGCAGGTACGGCGCGAGCACCAGCCGGGTCACCACCGCCCCGAGCGGGCCCAGCGGCGCGCGGACCGTCATCCGGTCGGTCATCCGGGTCCGGCCGCCGCCGATGCCGTCGAAGACGTGCTCGTGGCGCAGGACGCGGAACGGCCCGCGGACCTGCTCGTCGACGAACCGGTGCGGCCGCTCGAACGCGGTGATCCGGCTCGTCATGCGCCAGACCAGCCCGAAGTGCCGCGCCCGGAACGTCACCTCGTCGCCGAGCCCGACCCGGCGGCGGCCGGTGCTCGTGGTGGCCGTCTCCCGGCTGCCCGGCAGGGACGCGGCGTGCACGTCCACGTCGAGCTCCAGGTCGAACACCACCGCGGGCGGGGCCCCGATCTCCGTCACGACCTCGATCAGCGCAGGCATCCGGCCAGCGTAGGACGCCGGCGCCGCGCGAGGTGCACGATGACGTCGGCGGACAGCTCCACCGCCGCCGGCAGCACCGCCGCGATCCGCTCGAACGCCCGCTCCCGCGCCGCGGCCGGCAACTGCAGGTACGCCGACACGGTCGACAGGTACCCCACGTAGTCGCCGGCGCCGACCCGCACCCGCCGCTCGACGACGGCCTGCCGCACGTCGGCGAACAGCCCGGACCGCTCGAGCTCGGTGCCCGGCCACTGCATCGCCTGCTCCGGGGGCGTCCCGTCGGGCGACGGCAGGTCGTCGCGCTCGACGAACGGCGCCCGGGCCGCCCGCACGGCCGCCTCCACCGCCGGGTCGGCCGGCTGGATCGGGCCACCGAACGACGCGAACACCCCGTCCGGCTCCAGCAGCGCGGCGACCCGCTCCCACCGCCCGGCGGGCCGCGTCCAGTGCAGCGCCGCCGCCGCGTACACCAGCCCGTACCGCTCCCCCGGCCGCAGGTCCTCGAACGCCGCCCGCACCGTCCGGACGCCGTCGCCGGCGTGCCGGCGCAGCTCGTCGAGCATGCCGGCGTCCGGGTCGGTGGCGGTGACCGCGAGACCCCGCCGGGCGAACAGCCGGGTCGCCTTGCCGGTCCCGGCGCCGATCTCCAGCGCGGCGCGCACCGGCCGCCCGGCGTAGCCGAGCACCAGGTCCGCGACCTCCTCCGGATAACCGGGCCGGAACCGCTCGTACGCCCGCGCCACCGCCCCGAAACTCAACGCGCGCCCGGCCATGCCGGGCATCCTGGCACGCCCGGCCCCGCCCGCGCGTGGCCATTCCCGCGCGCGGCCATTCCCGCGGCCGTCAGGTGGCCGGCTGGGCCTCGGCGACCGGTTGGCGCAGGATGGTGCGCAGCCGGTCCGGGGCGACCCGGCGGGCGTCGCTGAGGTAGATCTCGTGGTGCCGCCCGGTCATCCGGAACCCGTGTCCCGGGACGACCTCGTGGTGCATCCGCGCCAGCGTCGCGGCCTCGGCGTCGTACGGACCGACGTGCAGGGTCTGCACGCACCGCCCCTCCGCCAGCGACCCCAGCCGCACCTCCCGCAGCCGCCGCGGCGGACCCGGCCTGGCGGCGGCCTGCGCGACGGCCTCCGCCACCATGTCCTCGCCGATCCAGTCCGGCACCATGATCATGAGCGTCCAGTCCCACCGCGACTTGTCCCGCGCCGCCGTGAAGGCGTCCATGTCGTCGGCCCACCACAGACCCTCCAGCGGCATGACGACGTAGTCGCGGCCGAGGGCGCGCCTGCTGGCGAACTTCAGCCGGTACGCCAGCGGGTAGAGCGCCTCGGCCGCCTCGGCGAACGCCCCGGAGTTCGGGTCGCCGTGCCCGTCGACCATCAGGTACCGCAGCTCCGGCACGTCCACGACGTCGAACCGGCCCCGCCGCGCCCGGTAGGCCGCGATCTCCTTCTTGAAGTCCGTCCCACCCATGATCGAGAGGATCAGTTCATCAGCTGCGCGAAGGTGGTGACCTCGGCACGCGCCGGAGCCTTGAGTTCCGGGAAGGTCGCCCCGAAGTCGCTGATGTCGATCTGGCCCTTCTCCGTGCCCGGCGCCTCGATCCGCAGCGGGTACGGCTCCCCGGCCGTCGCGACGTACAGCGTGCCGCCGGTCGTCCCCTCGTGCACCAGGCCGATGGCCGGGGTGCCGTCGATCTCCTTCACCGGCCCCTTGGTGACCTTGCCCGCGACGTCGAGCCACTGGCCGATGCTGACCGCGCCGAACACCCCGGCGAGGTTCTGGTCCTTGTCCGTCAGCTCGACCCACCTGTCGCCCATCCGCCGGGCGACCTTCCTGGCCTTCGCGGGCTCACCGCTCATCTGGGCCAGGAACCGTTCGTTCGGCCGCACGTACTGCTTGCCGCCGACGGAGAGCAGGCCGATCTTCTCGGCACCCTTCGTCATGAACCCGGTCAGGTCCCGGCCGTCGGTCTTGAAGTCGAACGTCATCCGCTCGCCCTCGTTGCTCAGGTCGCCCTGCATGCGGAACGACTCGGCCCGCTCGACGGCGGCCTGCGACCGCTGCAGGATCTCGTCCGCGGCCAGCTCCGCGACACCGTTGCCCGCCGCCGCCGGCTGCGTCGCCGACGCGACCGGCGCGGGCGAGCCGGCGTCGCCGGTGCGCTGACAGCCCGTCAGGAGTACGGCGGCGGCGGCCGCGAGCGCGAGCGTTCTGGTCCTCATCTGGTCCCCCGGGTCCCCCGTCGAATGGCGACGAAGGGTACCGCGAGCCCCGAGCGGGCCATCCACCCGTTCGGCCCGCCACCCGAGGACGGGCGGCGGGCCGAGAGGGGGAACGAGGATCAGTAGACCGAGATGCCCGCGGAGTTGAGCGCCTCGTTGACCGGCTGGAAGAACGTCGTCCCGCCGGTGGTGCAGTTGCCGCTGCCGCCCGAGGTCAGGCCCAGCGCCGTGTTGCCGGCGAACAGCGAGCCGCCGCTGTCGCCGCCCTGGGCGCAGACCGTCGTGCGGATGAGGCCGGTGACGGTGCCCTGCGGGTAGTTCACCGTGGCGTTGAGGGCGGTCACCTGGCCGGACCGCAGGCCCGTGGTGCTGCCGCTGCGCTGCACGCTCTGGCCGACGTACGCGTTGCCGGAGCTGCTGATGTCGCGGGTGGTGCCGTTGTAGAGGTTCACGGCGCCGGGTCGGGCGATCGAGGTGTTGGTGTAACGGAAGACGGCGTAGTCGTTGCCGGGGAAGCTGCTGTTGACCCGGGTGCCCAGCGGCGTGCCGTTGGACAGGGTCCACGTGGCGGCCAGGTTGCCGCAGTGCCCGGCGGTCACGAAGAAGGCGGTGCCGGCGCTGTTGCGGGCGTTGAAGCCGAGCGAGCAGCGCGAGCCGCCGCCGTAGATGGCGTCGCCGCCGGTGATGGTGGTGGTCAGCTTGCCCGGGACGGCCTCCAGCCGGGCGGCGTCGCCGAGCCTCGCCACGGCGGCCCGCACCTGGGCGAGCTTCGCGCCGGTCACGCTCTCGTCGTAGGTGACCAGGACCTGGTTGCTGACGGGGTCGACGGAGAAACTGGTGCCGGGAACCGTGAGCGAGGTCTTCAGCTGCGCGTCGGCGCGGGCCAGGGTGGCGGCGCTGCGGGTGACGACGCGGGGGGTGGCGCCCGCGGCCGTGACGGTCGCCGCCGCGGCGGCGTCGGTCACCGTGACGACGAGCTTGCCGGCCGCGTCGACGTAGGAGCCGGCGGTGCGGTCGCCGAGCGCCGCGGCGATGCCGGGCGCGGCGGACGGACCCGCGGCGGGCGCCGCCGCCGGCGCCGCGGCCGGGGCCCCGAACGCCGGACCACCGGCGAACGCGGTGCCCGCGACCAGACCGGCGGCGACGATGCCGAGCGCCGGCCGGCGCAGCTTCGTGATCCTCACAGGGAGCCTCCCAGGGGGTGGGGGCGCGGCGGGGGGTACCGCGCCCGGTGCTGGGAGTATCGACACCTGTCGAATGCGTGAACAACCCCCTGATAACGATTATCTATAGTCGGTGATCGATTTCCACAATCGACGATGGGTGGCACGGACGACCTCCGGCCTGCGGTTTCGCGCGATTTCCCGGGTACGCATACCGCGGAGCTATCACCGGACCGGTATGGGCGCTGCGGGGCCGTCCCCCGCCCCGTCGCGGCCGGGGCCGGGGCGTCGCGGCCGGGGCCGGGGCGTCGCGGCCGTTCGGTGGTCAGGCCGCGACCGGCCAGCCCTCCGCCGCCGGGGTGGGCGCCGGGGTGGGCGCCGGGGCGGCCGGCGGCGTGGCGGTCCATGCGGCCGGGGAGGCGGCGGCGAGGGCGGCCGCCTGGGCGCGGATCTCCGGCACCGCCGTCGTCTCCCACACCCGGCCGCGGCGCAGCGAACCCACCACCGTCAGCTTCGGCTCGGCGGTGCCCGCGGCGGTGATCAGGGATCCGGCCGCGTCGACGTCCAGGCCGAGGCCGTGCGGGCCGACCCGGGCGGCGCCGGCAGTCAGCAGCGCGCCGACGAGCGGTCCGGCCGCGGCGGGCAGGCGGCCGGGCCCGGCGCAGTTGACGACGGCCGCGTACCGGGTGGTGGTGCCGTCGGCGAGGGTGACGGTGAGGGCGGCGCCGTCCGCGGCGACCGCCGCGAGGGTGCCGGCGCGCACCTCCAGGGCACCCTCGGCGCGCAGCCAGGCGACCTGCGCGGCGATGCCCGGCGCCATGCGGTGCCGGTGGTTCTCCCACTGGCGGGCGGCGTGCCGCAGGAAGCGGTCCTGCTCGGCGGGGGTGAGCCCGGTCCAGAGCCGGTCGAGGTGGGGGCGCAGTCCGTCGACGACGGTGCGCCAGTCGGGGGCGCCGCACGCGGCGGCGTGCAGCGTGTGCAGCAGCCCGGCCAGGCCCGCGGCCGGGTCGAGGTCCGGCAGGGCGGGCGGCGCGCCGGCGGCCGTGTGCGCCTGCGGCAGCAGACCCCGGCGGGACACGGCGACGACGGGACCGCGGTGCCCGCGCGTGGCCAGGGTGAGCGCGACGTCGACCGCGGTCAGCCCGGTGCCCACCAGAAGGACGGGCCCGTCGGCGGGGACGGCCGCGAAGGCGTCCGGCCGCCACGGGTCGGCGATGTACGCGGGATGCCCGGCGGGCGCGCCCAGCGGCTGCGCACCGGCGGGGTTGCCGACGGCGAGCACCGCCCGGTCGGCGTGCAGCAGCCCGTCACCGGCCCGCACGGTCACGCCGGTGTCGTGGGCGGCGACGCCGGTGACCCGCTCGCGCACCACCCGCAACCGGCCCGGCGCGGCCGCGTCCGCCGCATCGGCGACGTCGCGCAGGTAGCGGCCGTACGTGCGGCGGGCGAGGAACGTGTCGGCGGTGGCGGCCTGACCGTCCGCGCGGGCCCACGCGACGAAGTGACCGGGGTCGTCGGGGTGGGCGCTCATCGCGCCGGCCCGGGAGTTGAGCAGGTGCCACGGCTGGGCCGCGTCGTAGGCGACGCCGCCGCCGGGCCCGTCCGGGTCGATCAGGATCACGTCGCTGTCGGTACATCGCAGCAGCTGGGTGGCGGCGAGCACGCCCGCACAGCCGCCTCCCACCACCGCCGTCGTGTGTCGCGCCATTGCTCCACCCCTCCGCGTTAACTCCTACAACAACGGTAGGCGATATAGGCGAGGGAAGCCAGCCGCCCCGCCGGAAAGGTTTCTGGTGGGGGCGGAGGGGCGGCTCGGGTGGTGGGACCTAAGGGCGGGAAATGGGTGGCGGGTGGGGCGGGGGCGGCGGCGAGGTCACGGACCCGGCGGCGGGATCGCGGACCTGCGAGCCGGGCCGCGGCCAAGGGCGCGCCTCGGGCGGAGCCGGGCGGCGGGCAAGGGCGGCGACCGTGCGGCGGGAAAGGGTGGGCACCGACCAACGCCGCGCATCAGGCGAGGCCGGGCGGCGGACAAGGGCGGGCGGCTGGGCGCCGGTCAAGGCCGCGGGCCGGTCAAGGCTTGAGCGCGGTCAAGGCACGAGGGGTGGTCAACGCCGCGGGCCATAACGCGGCGTGACCCGCGACCAAGCGCATGAAGCCGCAGACCGGGCGGGGACCCGGCCGCGGCCCGCGCGAAGAGTCCACGCCCGCCGGAATCCGCAAGACCCACGGCCAGGAGCCGGCCCCCGGACGGCGAGGCCCACCGCCACGGCGGCGAACCCCGGCCCGGGGCCGGCAGGCCCAGGGACAGCGGACCCGCACCCACGAACCGGCGGGCACGGCCCCCGGGCCGGGCGGAGCGTGTGTCAGCGCACGACCGTGACCGCCGCGTCGTCGGCGAGGCGGTAGCCGATGCCGTAGACCGTCGTGATGAGGTCCGGGGTCTCGCCGAGCTTGGTGCGCAGGCGGCTCACGTGGACGTCCACGGTGCGGGCGCTGGTGTGGGTGTGCCCCCACACCTGGTTGAGCAGCTGGGTGCGGGAGAAGACCCGGCGGGGGTTCTCGGCGAGGAACAGCAGCAGGTCGTACTCGAGGCGGCTGAGGGTGAGGGCCTCGCCGCCGCGGGTGACGACCCGGGTGGCGGGGTGCAGCTCCAGGTGGACGGGCGAGGCGGCGGGGGCGGCGGGAGCCGCCGCGGGGGCCGCGGAGACGTCGCCGGTGGTGCCGGCGACGGCGATGAGTTCGCGCAGGGCGGCGAGGACGCCGTCGTTCTCGGCGCCGGGGGCGACGCGGACAGTGACGGTGACGGAGCGCTCGGCGGCGGGGGTGGGCACGGGGCGCAGGCGGGCCGGCGCGGTGCCGCGGGGGCGGGTGCCGGGGCGCTGGGTGCGGCGGGCGGGGGCCAGGTCGGTGACGGCGGCTGCGGACATGAGTTCCTCCGGGTGGGCGCTGCGCACCGCCGGGTCACGGCGGTGGCGACGGGTGGACGGGTACGCCTGACAGACCCGTCCGCGATGGCGTTCGACCGGCAGGGGTCGGACCGGTCGGGAATGGTTTTTCCGGCGGTGCGGAAAACGGGTGGATCGTTGCGCCGGGGGGGTCGTCACCCGGCTCGCCGAGCAGGTGTCAGGGCCGACACCAGGCGCTGGCGCACCGCTTCAGGTCGATCGCCAGGCGGCACGTGAGGAAGAGGTTCCGCCGCTGCATGAGCCCCATCGTTCCTATCCGGAACGGCCGCGTCAATTGCCGTACCCGTATTCGGGAAGCGTTTCGGTGCGATGAACGCCACATATCAAGGTAATCGAATAAATGCGCGGGATCAGGCGGGGACCGCGGTGCGGTCGCGGTCGGCGACGGCGGCGCGGACGGCGGGGACGAGCTCGCGGCCGTAGTCGACGGCGTCGTCGAGGGGGTCGTAGCCGCGGATGAGGAACGTGGTGACGCCGAGGTCGTGGTAGTCGAGCAGGGCCTGCGCGACCGTGTCGGGCGTGCCGACGAGGGCGGTGGAGTTGCCGGCGGCGCCGCTGGCCTTGGCGGTGGCCGTCCACAGGGCACGGTCGTGGCGGTCGGCGTCGGCGGCGAACGCGAGCAGCCGCTGGGAGCCGGCGTTGGCGGGGTTGTCGCGGTCGCGGTTGCGCAGGAACCGGCCGGTGTGGCTGGTGTCGATGCGGGCGAGGATGTCGTGGGCGCGCCGCCAGGCCAGCTCCTCGGTGGCGCCGAGGATGGGCCGGAACGACACGGAGAACCGGGGCGCCGGGACGCCGGCGGCGTCGGCGGCGGCGCGCACGGCGGCGATCTGCTCGGCGATGGCGGCGAGCGGTTCGCCCCAGAACATGTGCACGTCGGCGTGGCGGACGCCGGTGGCGTAGGCGGCGGGCGACGAGCCGGAGAAGTAGACGGGGATGCGGCCGGCCGCGGGGCGCACCTGGGAGACGAAGTCCTCGAACGCGTAGAAGCGGCCGCTGTGCGAGAACGGGGTGTCGGACTCCCAGGCGCGGCGCAGGATCGACAGGTACTCGCCGGAGCGGGCGTACCGGTCGTCCTTGCTGAGGTAGTCGCCGTCGCGGCGCTGCTCGGCGTCGTGGCCGCCGGTGATGATGTTGAGGGTGACGCGGCCGCCGGAGAACCGGTCGAGGGTGGCGAAGGTGCGCGCGGCGACGGTGGGCGCGACGACGCCGGGGCGGTGCGCCACCAGGTAGGTGAGCCGCTCGGTGCGGGCGGCGGCGTACGCGGCGACATGCGCCGGGTCCGGGTACGCCGAGCTGTAGCCGATGAGCACCTGGTCGAAGCCGGCGTCCTCGTGGGCGCGGGCGATGCGGGCGGTGTAGGCGCGGTCGACGAGCGGGCCGGTCGCCGGCCTGCTCTCCGAGGCGTCCTGGGTGCTGATGAGTCCGATGAAATCGACGGGCATGGCGAGCCCCTTTCAGTCGAGGAGGGCGACGGGGCCCACCCAGTGCAGGTCGGGCAGGTTGACGACGACGGCTTCCTGCGTGGTGCGGGAGATGACGACGACGGCCTCGTTGTCCGGGTCGGGGTTCTCCTCGCGGTGCGGCACCCACGGCGGCACGTAGATGTAGTCGCCGGGCTTGGTGATGATGCGGGTCTCGCCGTGCTCGGGGTCGAGGAACACGAACTCCGGGTTGCCGCGCACGACGTAGATGGCGGTCTCGGAGTCGCCGTGGTGGTGATTGTCGCTGGCGGTGGCGGCGGCGACGTGCGTCTCGCCCATCCACAGGCCGCGGCTGCCGACGGTCTTGCCGCTGATCGCCTCGACGCGGGTCATGCCGCCGGTCTGGGCGGTGTCGGCGGACAGGCCGAGCGGCGCGACGTGGAACAGCCGGCGGTGGAAGTCGTCGGTCATGCGGTCTCCAGGGGTGGGGTGAACGTGCGCAGCGGCGGGACCGGCCCGTCGTAGCGGGTGATCTCGACGGCGGTGACCTGGCCGGTGCAGCCCTGCGCCAGCCGGGAGGTGCCGGCGTCGGCGGTGAGCGCGTTGGGGTTGCCGTGCACGCAGGTGGCGACGTCGGGGGCGGAGTGGTCGAACCAGGCGCCGGTGGACAGCTGGGCGACGCCGGGCCGGCACGCGTCGTCGAGGGCGGCGCCGGCCAGGACGCTGCCGACGTCGTTGTGGACGCGGACGAGGTCGCCGTCGGCGATGCCGCGCGCGGCCGCGTCGGCGGGGTGCAGGCGCACCGGCTCGCGCCCGCGCACCTTGCGGCGCTGCGACTCGGCGCCCATGTCGAGCTGGGAGTGCAGCCGCCCGGCGGGCTGGTTGCAGATCAGGCTCAGCGGGTACGCGGACGCGGGCGGCGGGAACCAGGTGGGCCCGCCAGGGCAGTCGGGGTAGCCGAACCCGGCGACGGTCGCGGAGTGCAGCTCGATGCGGCCGCTGGGGGTGTCCAGCGGCTCGCCGGCGCGGAAGCCGGCGAACAGCACGGTGTCGTCGCGCCGCCCGGGCAGGGCCAGTTCGCCGGCGGCCCAGAACTCGGCGAACGGCGGCAGGCCCTTGTCGGCGCGCCAGCCCTCGTACAGGTGCTCCAGCCACTGGCGCGCGGTGCGGCCCTCGGTGAAGGCGTCGGCGTAGCCGAGCCGCCCGGCCAGCGCGGCGAAGATCGCGTACTCGTCGCGGGCCTCGGCGTACGGCGCGTCGGCGCGCTGCATGGCGACGAGGTGGGTGTCGCCGCGGCCGGCGCCGAGGTCCTCGCGCTCCAGGGTGGTGGTCACCGGCAGCACCACGTCGGCGTGCCGGGCGGTGGCCGTCCAGTACGGCTCGTGCACCACGACGGTGTCGGGGCGGGCGAACGCGGTGCGCAGGCGGGCCAGGTCCTGGTGGTGGTGGAACGGGTTGCCGCCGGCCCAGTAGACGAGCCGGGTGTCGGCGAACGTGTGGACGCCGCCGTCGTAGTCGAACGTCTCCCCCGGCCGCAGCAGCAGGTCGGCGATCAGCGCGCACGGGATGACGTCCGGCACCGGGTTCGGCGGCTGCGGGAAGGTGGGCAGCCCGTACGGCAGGGTGCCGCCGCCGACGTCGCCCATCGAGCCGTACCCGTGCCCGAAGCCGCCGCCGGGCAGGCCGATCTGGCCGAGCAGGGCGGCCAGCGCGAGGCCGGCCCACAGGGGTTGCTCGCCGTGCGGGGCGCGCTGCAGCGACCAGCTGACGGTGACCAGGGTGCGCCCGGCGGCCATGCGGTGCGCGAGCCGCTCGATGTCGCCGGCGGCGATGCCGGCCACGCCGGCGGCCCACGCGGGGGTGCGGCCGGCCAGCGAGGCGAGGAAGCGGTCGGCGCCGACGGTGTGCGAGGCGAGGAAGTCGTGGTCGGCGAGGCCGTCGCGGACCAGCACGTGCGCCAGGGCCAGCATGACGGCGACATCGGTGCCGGGGCGCACCGGCAGCCAGTCGCCGCGCAGCTCGCCCGCCAGGTCGTCGCGCAGCGGCGACACCGACGTCACGCGCAGGCCGCGGGCGGTGGCGGCGCGCAGGTGCCCGCGCACGTCGTGGGTGGCGCGCCCGCCGGGGGTGACGAACGTGGTGGCGGTGCGCACCCCGCCGAACGCGACGAGCAGGTCGGTGTGCGCGGCGATGACGGGCCAGTCGGTGCCGCGCCGGATCACGGCGTGCGCGCCCCGGCGCCCGACGATGTGCGGCAGCACGACCAGGGAGGCGCCGAGGCTGTAGCTGTTCACCGAGCGGGTGCAGCCGCCGCCGAGGGCGAGGAACCGGTTGAGCTGCGACTGGGCGTGGTGGAAGCGGCCGGCGCTGGCCCAGCCGTACGAGCCGCCGTAGACCGCGCTGTCGCCGTGGTCGCGGCGCACCCGCCGCAGCTCGGCGGCGACGAGGTCGAGGGCGGTGTCCCACCCCACCTCGACGAACGCCTCGTCGCCGCGGGCCGGGTCGGGGCCCGGGCCGCGCTCCAGCCAGCCCTTCCGGACGGCGGGGCGCGCGACCCGGGACGGGTGCCGGTGGGCGCCGGCGATGTTGCCGAGCAGCGGCGAGGGGTCCGGGTCGCCGGGGCGGGGGCGGACGGTGAGCCCGCTGCCCGTCCCGTCGACCAGGAAGGCGCCCCAGTGCGAGCTGCTGGACGCGGTCACGGTTCGACGACGCCCAGTTCGGCGAGCAGCTCGGTGCGCAGCGCGGCGAACGCGGCGCTGCCCCGGGTGCGGGCGGTGCCGTCGACCGGGTGCGCGGCGGCGATGCGGCCCTCGCGCATGGTGAGGACCCGGTCGGCGAGCAGGATCGCCTCGTCGACGTCGTGGGTGACCAGCAGGACGGCCGGGCGGTGCCGGGCGATGAGGTCGCGGACGAGCCCGTGCATGCGGATCCGGGTGAGGGCGTCGAGCGCGGCGAACGGCTCGTCGAGCAGCAGCAGCTCCGGCTCGCGCACCAGGGCGCGGGCCAGGGCGACGCGCTGCGCCTCGCCGCCGGACAGGGTGACCGGCCAGGCGTCGGCGTGGGTGCCGAGCCCGACCTCCTCCAGCGCGGACTGGGCCCGGGCCCGGGCCGACGCGCGGGGCAGGCCGATGGCGACGTTGCGCCACACCTTCCACCACGGCAGCAGCCGGTGCTCCTGGAAGACCACCGTGGACACGTCCGGGGTGCGGAGCGTGCCGCCGTCGACGGCGTCGATCCCGGCGAGGGCCCGCAGCAGGGTGGTCTTGCCGCAGCCGCTCTTGCCGATCAGGGCCACGAACTCGCCGCGGTGGATCTCCAGGTCGAGCTCGTGCAGGACGGTCCGGTCGCCGTAGGCGCGGCTGATGCCGGCGGCGCGGACCGCCGCGGCCGCGACGGGGGCGGCGGTCACAGCTTCACCGCGTGGCCGGCGATGGTGATCTTCCGGCTGAGCACCTTGCGGTCGGCCAGCCAGTCGGCGCCGTACTGCAGGTCGGCGACGGCCTTGTCGTCGATGAGGCTCCAGTTGGTCTGCACGTTCTGCTGGACCAGCTTGTCGACGACGGCCTGCGGGTACTTCGACACCTCGTTGCCGATCTTCTGCGCCTCGGCGGGGTTGGCGTTGGCCCAGTCGGCCTCCGCCTTGTAGGCGGCGATGACCTTGCGGATGACGTCCGGGTTCTTCTTCGCGTAGTCCTCGCGCACGAGGTAGGACGGGAAGTCGATCTGGCGCTCCAGCTCGTCGCCGTCGACGAAGAGGCGCTTGGCGCCGTACTGCACCTCGGCCAGCTCCTGCGGGCCGGACCAGATGGCCCAGGCGTCGACCTTGCCGCTGCCGAACGCGGGGGCGGCGTCCGGCGGGTTGAGGTAGGTGAACGTCACGCTCTCGCGCGGCACGCCGTACTTCTCCAGGGCGGCGACGAGCAGGAATTCGCCCAGGCCGGCCTTGTTGACGGCCACGTTGCGGCCGGCCAGGTCCTTGACCGAGGCGATGCCCGACTGAGGCAGCACCAGGATGGACGACAGGCGCGGGGTGGTGGTGGCGTAGGCCACGTACACCAGTTTGTTGCCCGAGATGATGGCCTGGTCGGCGGGGGTGGAGCTGCCGCCGAAGCTGAAGTCGGCGGTGTCGGTGGCGACGGCCTGCAGGGTCGGCGCGTGGTTGGGGAACGGGCCGATCCACTCGACGTCGATGCCCTGGTCGGCGAGCGTCTTCACGAAGACCCCGCGGGTCTTGGGCACGCTGATGGCGCCGTAGGTGAGCCGGACGGTGGTGCGCCCGCCCGCGGAGGCGGCGTCCGCCCCGCAGGCCGCCAGCGAGGGCAGGGCGAGGCCGGCGCCGGCCAGGGCGGCTCCTCTGAGCAGCGAGCGACGGGACAGGGACATGACGGTTCCTCCAGAAGGGTTCATCGCCGGACGTAGTTGGGGTGCCAGGCGAGCAGGCGGTGCTCCAGGCCGCGGGCGACCAGGTCGGTGATCATGCCGATGAGCGCGTACAGGACGATGACCAGCACGATCACGTCGGTCTGCAGGAACTCGCGGGCGTTGGTGGCCATGAAGCCGATGCCGGCGGCGGCGCCGACGGTCTCGGCGACGACGAGGGCGAGCCAGGCGTTGGTCAGCGAGAGCCGCACGCCGAGCAGGATCGAGGGCAGGGCGCCGGGCAGGATGGCGGCCCGCACGAGCTGGAGCTTCGGCAGGCCGATGACGCGGCCCATCTCCAGCAGCTTGGGGTCGACCTGCCGGATGCCGAGCACGGTGTTGAGGTAGAGCGGGAAGAACGTGCCGAGCGCGACGAGGAACACCTTGCCGGCCTCGCCGACGCCGAACCACACGATGACCAGCGGCAGGATGGCCAGGAACGGGATGGCGCGCAGGATCTGCACGGTGCGGTCGGTGAACGCCTCGGCGAGCCGGGAGAACCCGACGACGACGCCGAGCACCAGGCCGGTGGTGGCGCCGATGGCCAGGCCGGCGGTGGCGCGGCGCAGGCTGATAAGCAGGTGCTCGGGCAGCTCGCCGCTGCGGGTGAGGTCCCACGCCGTCGTGAGGACCGTGCTGGGCGCGGGCAGCACCGTGGTGGCGATGGCCCCGGCGCGGGCGAGCAGCTCCCAGAGCACCAGCAGCAGCACCGGCACGGCCCAGGAGATCGCCCGGTAGGGGGTGGACCGCGGCCGCCGGGCCGCGGGCCGCCCGGTGGCGACCGGGGGTACGACGGGCGCCTCGGCCGCGATGACAGGTGCGGACATGCCTTCTCCGATCGTCGGCGATGGCGGCCACTCTGCCCGGCTCGATTTCGATATGTCAACCGTACCCCATAGGTTTACTAGGATATGGGACGAGCGTTGACACGTACGCTGGTGGATACGACGGTGGGGCCATGCGACCAACCGAAGAGGACGGCGCGCAACCGGCGTATTCCCATCTGGTGGAAGCCCTGGCAGCGCACGCCGAGGAGCACGACGAGACCGGTGACCTGCCCGCCAAGGGCATCCGCGCCGTGCACGACGCCGGCCTGCTCACGTGGACGGTCGGCGCGCGCTACGGCGGCCCGGGCGGCGGTCTGGCCGGCACCGTGCGCCTGCTCGCCGCCCTCGGCCAGGGCGACCCGTCCGTCGCGCTGATCTCCGCGATGACCCTGTTCGCCCACGCCGCGCAGGCCCGCACCGGCGCCTGGCCGGCCGGCGTGTACGCGTCGGTGCTCGCCGAGTCCGCCGAGCGGCCCACGCTCATCAACGCGCTGCGCGTGGAGCCCGAGCTGGGCACCCCGGCCCGCGGCGGCCTGCCCGCCACGGTCGCCCGGCGCGCCGGCGACGGCTGGGAGCTGACCGGCCACAAGATCTTCTCCACCGGCGCGCCCGCGCTGCGCTGGATGCAGGTGTGGGCGCGCACCGACGAGACCCCGGTGCGCACCGGCGCGTTCCTGGTGCGCGGCGACGCCCCCGGCATCGCGATCGACCGCACCTGGAACCACCTGGGCCTGCGCGCCAGCCGCAGCGACGACGTCACGTTCGCCGGCACGCCCGCCGTCGCCGCGCTCGACCTCGCCGAGCCCGGCCCGCCCGGCGGCGACCCGGGCGGGCTGCGCTCGTGGAACGCCCTCGGCATCGGCGCCATCTACCTCGGCGTCGCCCGGGCCGCCCGCGACTGGCTGGTGCGCTACCTGCACGAGCGGGTGCCCGCCAACCTGGGCGCACCGCTCGCCACGCTCCCCCGCTTCCAGGCCGAGGTCGGCGAGATCGAGGCGCAGCTGCTCACCGCCGGCACGCTGCTGGACACGCTCGCCGCGCGCGCCGACGCCGGCGAGGACGTGCCCGCCGGGCTCGCCAAGACCGTCGCCACCCGCGCCGCCATCGACGCCGTGCAGCGCGCCGTCGCGCTCATCGGCAACGCCGCGCTCACCCGCAACAACCCGCTGCAGCGCCACCTGCGCGACGTGCTGTGCGGGCGCATCCACACCCCGCAGGACGACGCCGTGCTCGGCGCCGCCGGCCGCTCCGCTCTGGAAGGACCACGATGACCGTCGAGTTCGTCGGCATGATCGGCACCCGCGACGTGTCGGAGACCCGGCCCGCGCGCGGGCCCGTCGTCGACCCCGCCTACGTGCGGCGGTTCGCCCGGGCGCACGAGGAGGCCGGCTTCGACCGCGTCCTCATCGCCGTCGGGTCCGCCACCCCCGACGCCAACCAGGTCGCGGCGTACGCGGCCGCGCACACCGACGCCCTCGGCCTGCTGATCGCCCACCGGCCCGGGTTCACGGCCCCCACCGCGGCGGCGCGCACGTTCGCCACCCTCGACCAGCTCTCCGGCGGCCGTGTGGCGGTGCACACCATCACCGGCGGCAGCGACGCCGAGATGCGCCGCGACGGCGACCACCTGGGCAAGGACGAGCGCTACGAGCGCACCGGCGAGTACCTGTCGATCCTGCGCCGGGCGTGGGACTCCCCCGAGCCGTTCTCGTTCACCGGCCGGTACTACCGGTTCGAGGACTACTCACTGCAGGCGCAGCCCGCGCACCGCATCCCGCTGTACTTCGGCGGGTCGTCGGCCGCGGCGTACCGGGTCGGCGGCGCGCACGCCGACACGTTCGCGCTGTGGGGCGAGCCGCTGGCCGAGACCGCCGAGCAGATCGCCTCCGTGCAGGCGGCCGCCGCCGCGGCCGGGCGCGGGCCGCTCGGCATCAGCGTGTCGTTCCGGCCGATCCTGGCCGCCACCGACGAGCTGGCGTGGGAACGCGCCGAGCGGATCCTGGCCCGCATCACCAGCGGCACCCCGTTCGGCGAGGGCACCCGGGTGCTCGGCGGGCCCCAGCCGGAGAACGTCGGGTCGCAGCGCCTGCTCGCCGCCGCCGCGAAGGCCGACCGGCACGACCGGGCACTGTGGACGGCCACCGCCCGGGCCACCGGCGCGCAGGGCAACTCCACCGCCCTCGTCGGCTCCCCCGAGACCGTCGCCCGGGCCCTGCTCGACTACGTCGACCTCGGCGCCACCACGCTGCTCATCCGCGGCTACGACCCGGTCGACGACGCCGTCGACTACGGCCGCCACCTGATCCCCCTGGTCCAGCAGGAACTCGCGCACCGGTCGCTGACCGCCGCCTAGGAGGCTCCCGTGACAGTCACCCCTCTCCACCAGGACCGATCCGTGGACCCCGACCTGTTCCGCGCGCTGCTGCGCCGGCACGCCGCCGCCGTCGTCGTCGTGACGGCGCCCGGCGCGCCCGGCACGCCGCCCGCCGGCTTCACCGCCACCTCGTTCACCTCCGTGTCGCTCGACCCGCCGCTGGTGTCGTTCTGCCTCGCCCGCAGCGCGTCCGCCTGGCCCGCGGTCAGCACCGCCGACGTCGTCGCCGTGCACGTGCTGGGCCGGGAGCAGGAGCAGGTGGCGCGCACGTTCGCCACGCGCGGCATCGACCGGTTCGCCGCGCACGGCGCGTGGACCGCGGGCCCCGGCGGCGTGCCGCTGCTCGACGGGGTGCTGGCCCGCCTGGTGTGCCGGGTCGCGCAGCGGGTCGAGGCCGGCGACCACACCATCGTGCTGGCCACCCCCGAGCTGGGCGAGCACCACGCCGACCCGGAGCTGACGCCGCTGGTTTACCACTCGGGGGCGTACGCGCACCTGCGCCGGACCGCCTGATGCAGGTCCACTGGTTCCTGCCCACCGCCGGCGACTCGCGCGACATCGTCGGCGGCGGGCAGGCCGCCTCGGCCGTCGACGCCCGGCGGCCGCCCGACCTGGCGTACCTGACGGTGCTGGCCACGGCCGTCGAGCGGCTCGGCTTCGCCGGGGTGCTCACGCCGACCGGCACGTTCTGCGAGGACGCCTGGCTCACCACGGCCGCGCTGATCGGCGCGACCCGCCGGCTGCGGTTCCTGGTGGCGTTCCGGCCGGGGCTGCTCAGCCCGACGCTCGCCGCGCAGATGGCGGCCACGTACCAGCGGCTGTCCGGCGGGCGGCTGCTGCTCAACGTGGTGACCGGCGGCGACTCGGCCGAGCAGCGCCGCTTCGGCGACCACCTCGGCCACGACGAGCGCTACGCCCGCACCGCCGAGTTCCTCACCGTGCTGCGCGGGGCGTGGTCGGGCACCCCGTTCACGTTCACCGGCGCGCACTACGCCGTCGAGGACGCGACCGTGCGGGCCGCGCCGTCGCCGGCGCCGCCGGTGTTCTTCGGCGGCTCGTCGCCGGCCGCCCTCGCCGTGGCGGGCGCACACGCCGACACGTACCTGACGTGGGGCGAGCCGCCGGACGCGGTGGCGGCCAAGCTGGCGGCGGTGCGCGAGCTGGCCGGCGGCCGCGACCTCACCTTCGGCATCCGGCTGCACGTGCTGTCGCGGGACACCGCCGCCGAGGCGTGGGCGGCGGCGCGGGCGCTGCTCGGCCGGGTGCCGCCCGCCGCCGTCGCAGCCGACCGGGCCGGGTTCGCCGCCTCGGAGTCGGAGGGGCAGCGCCGGATGGCCGCCCTGACCACCGGCGAGGACCTGGAGATCGCGCCGAACCTGTGGGCCGGGTACGGCCTCGTGCGCCCCGGCGCCGGCACCGCCCTGGTCGGCAGCCACGCCGAGGTCGCCGACCGGCTCGCCGAGTACCACGCGCTCGGCATCGACCACGTCATCCTCTCGGGCCAGCCCCACCTGGAGGAGGCGTACCACTGCGGCGAGGGCGTGCTGCCCCTGCTGCGCGACCGGGGCCTGCTGAAGGAGGAGAACGCGTGAGCGACGTCGTGGTGGTGTCGGGCAACCCGCGGGCCGGGTCGCGCACGAGCGGCCTGGCCGCGGCCGTCGGGGACGCGGTCGCCGACCGGCGCGGCGGCGACCGGCCGGCCGTCGTGGAGGTCGGCGCGCTCGGGCCGGGCCTGCTCACCCCCGGCGACGCGGCCACCGCGGCCGCCGTGGCCGCCGTGCGCGCCGCCGCGGTGCTCGTCGTGGCGACGCCGACGTACAAGGGCAACTACACCGGCGTGCTGAAGGTCCTGCTCGACCAGCTGCCGCAGGCCGGCCTGGCGGGCGTCACCGCGGTGCCCGTCGTCACCGCCGGGGTGCGGCCGCAGGCCGACGCGGCGGCGGCGCTGCTGGCGCAGCTGCTGCGGGAGCTGGGCGCCGACGTGGCGCCCCCGCTCGCCGTCACCGAGGCCGAGCTGGCCGACGCCCCGGCCCTGGTGGAGAAGTACGCGGCGGCCCGCGCCTGGTAGCGCCGCTGTGCTTGGACGCGGCCATGTGGGACAACCTCACCGGCATCGCCCTGGTGCTGCTGCTGATCGGGCTCATCGCGTCGACCTGGCGCGGCGGCCGCGACGAGGAGCTGCGCCGGGTCGCCCGCCGGCAGGCCGACATCGACCGCAAGCTGGACCTCGTGCTGGCGCACCTGGGCGTCGCCGTGCCGGAGGAGCGGCACGACGACGTCGAGCGGCTGCTCGCCGAGGGCAAGTTCATCCACGCGGTGAAGGCCTACCGCGACCGGACGGGCGCTGGCCTGCGCGACGCCAAGGAGGCGGTGGAGGCCATCGCCCGCCGCCGCGGCCTACCCCTGCAGTAGCGCGTCGGCGACCCGCTCGACCCCCCGGCCGTCGACGGCCCCGAACGCCTTCGCGGCGAGTGCGGCCCGGGCGGCCGGGTCGGTGAGCAGGGCCCGCAGCGTCGCCACCGCCGACGGTTCCAGGGCGCCGAGCCGGCCCAGGCCCGCCGCCAGGCCCGCCGCGACCGTGCGGTCGTACCCGAGCTCCTGGTTGTCGACGACCCAGACCAGCGCGGCCGGCACACCGAGGCACAGCAGCTCCCACGTCGACGTGCCGCTGGCGCTGACCGCCAGGTCGGCCGCCGCCAGCAGCGCCGGCAGCTCGTCGGTCGGGTCCACCACGGTGAACGCCTGGCCGGGCGCGGGCGGCACGGCGGCCAGCTCGGCGCGCAGCGAGGCGTCTGCCGCCACGATCGTCGCGTCGCACGGCGCGCCGGTGGCCGCCAGCAGCCGGGCCAGCACCGGCGCGGCCCGGTAGGCGTCGGTGCCGCCGAAGAAGCACACCACGCGCGGCGGCCCCGGCCGGGCGGCCCGCGGCGCGGCCGGGCGCCGCTCGCGCACGGCCGTGCGCAGCAACGCGTAGCGCAGCCCGGCCAGGCGGGTCGCGCCGGGCGGCAGCGCCGGGGCGAGCAGCTCAGCGTCGAGGTTCTGGTCCACGTACAGGTCGGCGACCTGGCCGCGCAGGTCGCCGTCGACGATCGCGCAGGTGCGCACCCCGGCCGCCCGCAGGCCCGCGCCGACCGCCGGGTCGAGGGTGTACGAGTCCAGCACCACCGCGTCGCCGGCCAGCTCCCCCGGCGGCCGCAGCGGCAGCCCGCGCGCCGTCAGCTGGCCGGCGGCCCACGGCAGGTCCACCTCACCGAAGAAGGTGACCGCGGCGCCGCGCGCCGCGAGCTCCTCGGCCAGCGCGACGCAGCGCACCAGGTGACCGACGCCGCGCAGGCCGCCGGCGTCGCAGCGGATGCCGACCCTCACGCCTGCGCCAGCTCCTTCTGCCGCACGTGCGCGTTCGCCGCCGCCAGCTCCGGCCGGTCGGCCAGCCACGCCGCCACCTTGCCCAGCGGGACGGGGTCGTCGCCGAGCGCCGCGACGACGCCCTCGATGAGCCGCCAGTCGTCGGCGGTGTCCAGGGTCAGCCGCAGGTGCGACAGGTCCGGCTGGAGCGTCAGGCCGAGCACGTCGAACTCGTCCGGGTGGGTGTACAGGTACGAGGTGACGTGGGTGCGGTGGTAGCCGGTGGCCCGCTCGTCCAGGGCGTACAGGGCGTCGGCGCGGGCGATCTCGGCGTCCAGGCCGCGCGGCAGGGTGCGGGCCAGCGACGTGGTGAGGTAGTCCAGGCCGGGCACCGCGTGGAAGACGGCCGCCGCGCGCGCCACGATCGCCGGGTCGAGCAGCGGGCAGTCCGCGGTGAAGCGCAGCACCGCGTCGGCGGGGTGCGCGTCGAGCACGTCCAGGAAGCGGGTCAGCACGTCGTCGACGGGCCCGCGGGCGCAGGTCACGCCGAGCCGGGCGCACTCCGCCGCGACCGCGTCGTCGGCGGCCTCGACGGTGGTGGCGACCACCAGCTCGTCGACGGCGCCGGACGCGTCCGCCGCGCGCACCACCCGCTCCAGCACGGTCCGGCCGCCGAGGCGGCGCAGCACCTTGCCGGGCAGCCGGTGGGAGCCGGTGCGGGCCTGCACGATGCCGAGGGTGCGGGTCACGACAGGATCCTTCGGAGTTCGGCCACGACGCGGTCCTGCTCGGCGTCGGTGAGGTCGGCGTACAGGGGCAGGGACAGCTGCTCGGCGTAGAACGCCTCGGCGACGGGGCACATCCCGCGGCGGTAGCCCAGGTCGGCGAAGACCGGGTGCCAGTACGCCGGGATGTAGTTGACCTGCACGCCGATGCCGGCGGCGCGCAGCCGGTCGTACACCTCGCGGCGGCGGCCGCCCAGCACCCGCACCGGGTACAGGTGGCGCAGCGGGTCGGCCCAGGCGCGGCGGGCGGGCAGGCGCAGCCCGGGCACCCCGGCGAGCAGCTCGTCGTAGCGGGCGCTGAGCGCGGCGCGGCGCGCCTTGAACGCGGCGAGCCGGCGCAGCTGGGAGCTGCCGAGCGCGCACAGCACGTCGGGCAGCCGGTAGTTGAGGCCGAACTCCGGCACCTCCTGGTGCCAGCCGCCCTCGTCGGGGTACCGCAGCTCGCGGCGCTCGATGCCGACCGTGCGGAACCGGCGCACCCGCGCCATCAGCGCCGGGTCCGCGGTGGCGACCGCGCCGCCCTCGCCGGTGGTCAGGTTCTTCGTGGGGAAGAACGAGAACGTGGTGAGGTCGGCCAGCGAACCCACCGGGCGGCCCCGGTACGCCGAGCCGATGGCGTGCGCGGCGTCGGCGATGAGCACCGCGCCCGCGCTGTCGGCGACCTTGCGCAGGTCGTCGTACTCGGCGGGGTGGCCGGCGTAGTCCACCGCCGTGATCGCCCGGGTGCGGGCGGTCGTGGCGGCCGACGCGGCGGCCGGGTCGAGGTTCGCCGTGTCCTCCTCGACGTCGGCGAACACGACGGTCGCGCCGAGCATGGCCGCCGTGGAGGCGGTCGCCACGAACGTCATCGGCGTGGTGACCACCTCGTCGCCGGGGCCGACCCGGGCGGCGGCGTACGCGGTGTGCAGCGCCGCCGTGCCGTTGCTGACCGCCGCGCAGGGCGCCCCCGCGACCGCGGCCAGCTCCGCCTCGAACGCGTCCACGCGCGGGCCGGTGGTCAGCCAGTCGCTGCGCAGCGCGGCGACGACCGCCTCGACGTCGGAGTCGTCGACGCTCTGCCGTCCGTACGGGATCACCGCAGCAGCTCCCGCATCTCCTCGACGCCCAGCCACAGGTCGTTGTTGTCGGAGCGGTAGTTGAAGCCGTCCTCGACGGGGGTGCCGCCGGGCGGGGTCTGGTAGCCCCAGCTCGCCACGACCGGCTGCACCACGTAGCGGTCCGGGAAGCGCAGGGTGCGGCGGCTGTCGTCGCCGGCGATCATCTCCTCGTGCAGCTTCTCGCCCGGGCGCATGCCGACCTCGTGCGTGGGCGCGTCCGGCGCGACCGCCTCGACCAGGTCGAGGATGCGCATGCTGGGGATGCGCGGCACGAACAGCTCGCCGCCCTGCATGACGTCGAACGAGTCGACGACGAAGCGCACCGCCGCGTCGAGCGTGATCCAGAACCGGGTCATCCGCTTGTCGGTGATCGGCAGGCTCTTGCCCTCGGCGTTCAGGCGGCGGAACAGCGGGACCACCGAGCCGCGGCTGCCCATCACGTTGCCGTAGCGCACGACGGCCAGCCGGGTCGGGTGGTGGGCGGCGTAGTGGTTGCCGGCCACGAACAGCTTGTCGGCGACCAGCTTCGTGGCGCCGTACAGGTTGATCGGGCTGGACGCCTTGTCGGTGGACAGGGCGACGACCCGCTGCACCCCGGCGTCGATGGCGGCGTCGATGACGTTCTGCGAGCCGTCGACGTTGGTGGCCACGTACTCGCTCGGGTTGTACTCGGCGGTGTCGACCTGCTTGAGCGCGGCCGCGTGCACGACGTGGTCGATGCCGTGCATGGCGCGGGCCAGGCGCACCCGGTCGCGGATGTCGCCGATGAAGAAGCGCAGCCGCGGGTCGTCGCCGAACTGCTGGCGCACCTCGTACTGCTTCAGCTCGTCGCGGCTGAAGACGACGACGCGCTGCGGGTCCAGCTCGGCGAGCGCGTGCCGCAGGAACGCGCGGCCGAAGGACCCGGTCGCGCCGGTGACCAGGATGGACGATCCGGATAGAACACTCACGACTTCGACGCTCCCCACGTCCGGCAGTCAACAACGGAATCGGAGCATAGTCACGGGCGAGACGGTTTCACGCCTTCCGGAAAAGCGTTCGCCGCAATTCACGTTTCGTTCAGCTTCGATTGACCCCCGCGTCGGCATCGCTGCGGGAAGGTGGACACCCCTGACCACCCGTTCGGAGAGCACACCATGACTGAGCTGCGCAGACTGCGCGAGGCGTTCCGCACGTCCCTGGACCTGCCGCCCGACGCCGAGGTCGACGACCTGCGCTACCAGGACAACGAGAAATGGGATTCGCTGGCGCACATGTCGCTCGTGGCCGCCATCGAAGATGAATTCTCGGTGATGATCGACACCGATGACGTCATCGCTTTGTCCAGCTTCAAGGAAGCCGTGCGAATTCTCGGTGAACACGGGATTGAATTCCGTGACTGAGGCGCGGGCCGCGCTGGTCACCGGCGCCTCCCGCGGCATCGGCCTGGCGGTCGCGACGCGGCTGGCGGCGGACGGCACGGACCTCGTCCTGCACGCCTCCGAGCCGCCGGACAAGCCCGCCGCCGCGCTGGCCGAGACGTACGGCGTCACCGCCGTCGCGGTGGGTGGCGACATCGCCGACCCGGCCACCGCCACGGCGGCCGTGCGCACGGCGTTCGAGCACTTCCGCCGGCTCGACGCGCTGGTCGTCAACGCGGGCACGCACGCCGCCGGGATGCTCGGCATGACCGACGCGGCGACGGTGCAGCGGCTGTTCGCGGTCAACGCGGCCGGCGCGGCGCACACGCTGCAGGCGGCGGTGCGGCTGCTCGCCCGCGGCGCCGACCCGGCGGTGGTGCTGCTCGCGTCGGTCACCGGCGTCGCCGGCGCCCCCGGCCAGGCCGTGTACGCGGCCTCGAAGGCGGCCGTGGCGGGCCTGGCCCGGTCCGCGGCGAAGGAGCTGGGGCCGCGCGGCATCCGGGTCAACGCGGTCGCGCCCGGCTACATCGCCACCGACATGCTGTCCAGCCTGGACGACGCCGGGCGAGAGCGGGTCGTGGCCGCCACCCCGCTGGGCCGCCTGGGCGAGGCCGCCGAGGTCGCCGACGCGGTGGCGTTCCTGCTGTCGCCGCAGGCGCGGTTCGTGACGGGGCAGGTCCTCGGCGTCGACGGGGGCGTGGTCCTGTGATCCACCCGTCCGCCCGGCTCGTCGACGCCGAGACCGGCCGGGTCGTCGCCGGCGGCGAGCTGTCCGGCCTGGTCGCCGCGGCCGCCGACACCCTCGGCGCGGTGCGCGCCCCCGGCCCGGTGTTCGCGCTGACCCCGACCGACGTCGACGGCGTCGTGCGCTACCTGGGCGCGTTCGCCGCCCGGCGGGCCGTCGCCCTGCTCGACCCGGCGCTGCCCGCGCTGCCCGGCCTGGTGGAGCGCTTCGCGCCCGCCGTGGTCACCGGCGTGCGCGGCGCCGCCCCCGCCGGCTACCGCGACGCGAACCTGCCCGGCCTCGGGCCGGTGTGGCTGCGCACCGGGCGCGACGGCGTCGCGCCGCACCCCGACCTGGGGCTGCTGCTCACCACGAGCGGCTCCACCGGCAACCCGAAGCTGGTGCGGCTGTCGCGCGCCGCCGTGCGCGCCAACGCCGCGCAGATCGCCGACAGCCTCGGCATCGACGGCGCCGCCGTCGCCCCGACCACGCTGCCGCTGTTCTACACCTACGGGCTCAGCGTGCTGAACAGCCACCTGCTGCGCGGCGCGACGGTGCTGCTGGAGCGCGAGGGCCTGCTGCGGGCCGGGTTCTGGCGGGCCGTCGACACGCACCGCGCCACGTCGCTCGCCGCCGTGCCGTACCAGTACGAGATGCTGCGCCGGCTGCGCTTCGACCCCGCGCAGCACCCGTCGCTGACCACGCTGACCCAGGCCGGCGGGCGGCTGCACCCCGACCTGGTGGCCGACTTCGCCCGCCGGATGGGCGGCAACCTGTACGTCATGTACGGCCAGACCGAGGCGACCGCCCGGATGACCGTGCTGCCCCCGGCCCGCCTCGCCGACAAGCCCGGCTCGGCCGGCCTGCCGGTGCCCGGCGGGTCGCTCGCCGTCGACGGCGGCGAGATCGTCTACACCGGCCCCAACGTCATGATGGGGTACGCCGAGAGCGCCGCCGACCTGGCCCGCGGCGACGAGCTGGGCGGCGTGCTGCGCACCGGCGACCTCGGCCACCTCGACGACGAGGGCTTCCTGTTCCTGACCGGCCGGGCCAAGCGCATCGGCAAGGTGTTCGGCGTGCGGGTCAACCTCGACGACGTCGAGCGCTCCCTCGCGGCGCACGGGCCGGTGGCCGCCGTGGCGGGCGACGACCGGCTGCGCGTGTTCCTGGAGGACGGCGACCCGCGCGCCGTGCGCAGCGAGCTGGCCGCGCGGCTGGGCACCCACGTCAGCGGCCTGGACGTGCGCGCCGTCGACCGGCTGCCGCTGCTGCCCACCGGCAAGATCGATTACCGCGCCCTGGAGTCCACCGCATGACCGTGTTCACGTTGCCGCAGGCGGAGAAGGAGCGGCTGCTGACGAAGCAGCTGACCGAGCTGACGGCGCACCACCGGGCGCACTGCCCGCCGTACGCGCGGATGCTCGCCGCCACCGGCACGCCCGAGACCTTCGGGTCGGTGGCGGACCTGCCGTGGCTGCCCGTGCGGCTGTTCAAGCAGCACGAGCTCAAGAGCATCGGCGACGACGAGGTGTTCAAGGTGCTCACCTCGTCCGGCACCACGGGCGACGTCAGCCGCATCCACCTCGACAAGGCCGCCGCCGCCACGCAGACCCGGCAGCTCGGCGCCACCCTGCAGACCGTGCTCGGGCCGCAGCGGCTGCCCATGCTGCTGGTCGACTCCAAGGGCATCCTGAAGGACCGGCGGTCGTTCAGCGCCCGCGGCGCCGGGGTGCTCGGCATGGCCACCTTCGGCCGGTCGCACGTGTGGGCGCTGGACGAGGCGGGCCACCCCGACCTGCCCGCGCTGCGCGAGTTCCTGGCCCGGCACGGCGGCGCGCCGTTCCTCGTCTTCGGCTTCACCTACCTGGTGTGGCTGCACCTGTACGAGGTGGCCCGCTCCCACGGACTCGACCTGAGCAACGGCATCCTGATCCACTCCGGCGGCTGGAAGAAGCTCGTGGACCAGGCCGTCGAGCCCGCCGAGTTCCGCCGCCGGCTCGCCGGCGACACCGGCCTGAGCCGGGTGCACAACTTCTACGGCATGGTCGAGCAGATCGGCACCATCTTCCTGGAGGGCCCGTCCGGCGGGTCGCTGTACTGCCCCGACTTCGCCGACGTCGTCGTGCGCGACCCGGTGACCTGGCGCGAGCTGCCGCCCGGCGAGCCGGGGCTGCTGGAGGTGGTCAGCACGCTGCCCACCTCGTACCCCGGGCACGTGCTGCTCACCGAGGACCTGGGCGTCGTGCACGGCGTCGACGACGGCGACTGGCCCGGCAAGCGCTTCTCGGTGCTGGGGCGGCTGCCCCGGGCCGAGGCGCGGGGCTGCTCCGACACCTACCGGGAGGCGGCGTGAAGCACCTGTTCGGCGACACCGGCGACTGGCCGCACGAGCGGCTCACCGTCGGCGACCCCCGCGTCCTCGACTTCCTGGGGGCGTTCTCCCGGCGGCTGCTCAAGGCGTCGCGGGCGCACCCGGAACTGGGCTCGCTCGGCTACTTCCTGCGCCCGGCCGAGCTGACCCGCACCGTGACCCGGCTGTCGGCCGCCGTGGACGGCGCGCTGGTCTTCCCGCGCGGCAACGTCTTCCACGTGCCACCGGCCAACGTGGACACCATCTTCGTCTACTCGTGGGCGCTGTCGGCGCTGGCCGGCAACGCCAACGTCGTGCGCATCTCCGAGCGGGCCGCCGGGGCGGCGCAGGTCATCCTGGAGGCGCTGGGCGACATCGACGCCGACCCGGCGATCGCCCGCACCCAGCGGATGGTGTCCTACGGCCGCGACGACGCCGTCACCGCGGCGCTCAGCGCGTGGTGCGACCTGCGGGTCATCTGGGGCGGCGACGCCGCCGTCGCCGCGATCCGCCGGCACCCGCTGCCGCCGAGCGCGCGCGACCTGACGTTCCCCGACCGCACCTCGTGGGCCGCCGTGTCGGTGCCCGGGTGGCAGGCGGCGGACCCGGCCGCGCGGCGCGCCGCCGTCGTCGGGTTCAGCAACGACGCGTACTGGTTCGACCAGGCCGCCTGCTCGTCGCCGCGCACCGTCTTCCTCGTCGGCGACGCCGCGGCCGCCGACGCCGTGCGCGCCGAGTTCCTCGACCTGCTCGTGGACGTCGTCGCCGAGCGCGGCTGGCAGATCGAGGCCGCGATGGCCGTCGAGAAGCGGGTGAACGCGCTGGGCCTCGCCGCCACGGGGGCGGCCGACACCCTGACGTTCGCCGGCAACGCCGTCACCGCCGCCACCCTGACCGGCACCGCCGTGCTGCCGCGGCGCTGGCTCGGGGCGGGCGCGTTCCCGTTCGCCACCGTCGGCTCGCTCGCCGAGATCGTGCCGGTCATCACCCGGCAGGACCAGACGTTCAGCCACTTCGGCTTCGCCGCCGGCGAGCTGGCCGCGTTCGCCGCCGCCCTCGGCGGGCGCGGCGTCGACCGGATCGTGCCGTTCGGCTCGGCGCTCACGTTCAGCGCCGCGTGGGACGGCTACGACCTGCCGCGCGAGTTCACCCGGCTGACCACCCTGCAGGTGTGAGGCCGTGCCGCCCGCTCAGCCGCCCGCTCAGCCGGACGACCCGGCGAGCGGGCAGCACGGGCCGCCGGACGGGCTCTCGACCACGACGCCGTCCAGCGTCACGCCGGCCACGCTCTCCAGCACCAGCGGCGACCACGAGGAGACGTCGTCGTCCCCGGCGTCGCGGCGCAGGGTGCAGCGGCGCACGGCCGTGTCGGCGTAGCGCAGGACGCTGACCGCGCCGTCGATCTCGCTGCGGCCCCACCCGGCGACGCGCACCGCGTACCGGGGGCCGCGCCAGCGCACGCACACGTCCTCCACGGTGATCCGGCGGCCCACCTCGGGCCCCGCGAACCGGGCGGTGTTGTCGCCGGGCAGCAGCCGGAACCCCATGTCCACGCCGGACAGGCACGCCCCGCGCACCGCCGCGTCGTGCACCGACGACAGGTAGAACCCCTCGACCGCGTCGCGCACCCGCAGACCGGTGATCGTCAGGTCGTGCGGGTGGTACGTCGGGCCCCGCACGGTGTGCACGTCGCCGCCGACGGCGCCCCAGTGCACGGCCACGCCGGTGTGGCCGCCCGTGATGTCGGCGCCGTCGACGGTGACGCCGCGGACGGCGCCCATGACCGCGACGGCGTTGGCGGACCGGGTGGGTGCCTCGACGCGCACCCGGCGCAGCGTGACCCCCGCGATCCAGGTGGGCGGGGCGGCGTACAGGTACTCGCCGACGGTGACGCCGGTGCCCCGGTCGCCGCCGTGCTCGCCGGGCTCGCTGGGCGCCGGGCGCACGCCGACGTCCTCGACGACGACGTCCGAGCCCAGCACGTGCAGTACCGGCTCGTCGCCGGGCCCGGCGGCGTCGAGCCACGCGCCCGGGCCGCGCACGGTCCAGCCGGCCGGCACCCGCAGGCCGCCCGCGAGGGGCCAGGCGCCGGGCGGCAGTTCCAGCACGCCGGGCGGGCCGTCGAGCCGGTCCTGCAGGGTGCGCCGGTTGTGCTCCGGGTCGCCGGTGAGCATCAGCCGACCAGCACGGGGCCGGTGGCGGGGCCGAGGGTCAGGTGCAGGCCGCCGGCGTCGCGCCCGGCCACCGTGACCGGCACGTCGGCGCCGGTCGCCAGGTCCACCGCGTGCGGCGCGGCGGGCAGCGCCGGGCGGGCGACGACGGCGGCGCCCCGGTACGCGACCCGCCGCCCGGTGCGCAGCACCTTCCAGGCGGCGCGGGCGGGCTTCTGCCGGGTCCACCGGTTGCCGGGGGCGCGGGCGGGCGGCGGTGCGGCCGGCCCGGCGGCGCGCGGCAGGCGCACCTCGCGCGCGCCGGGCGCGGCGACGGCGAAGCCGGCTCCCGCCGACCGGAACACCGGCGCCGGTCCGGCCGCGGGGCGGGCGTCGATGCGGTCGATGCGCAGCCCGATGGCGTCGTTGCCGGAGAACCGGCCGGCGACGGCGGCGGGCAGCGCGCCGGCCGGGGTCAGCTCGACCACCAGCAGGCCGTCGGCCAGCTCGGCCGGGTCCAGGTCGAACGTGACCGTGCCGGCGGCGGGCACGCCGCGCAGCCAGCCCTGCCCGCGGGCCAGCACCAGCGCGCCGCGCAGCGCGCCCTGCGAGTGCACCAGCACCAGCCGGGGCCGCTCGCCGCGGGTGCGCGGCGGCCGGACCCGGTCGGCCCACCACCGGGTGGAGATCTCGTCGAGCGAGACGGCGACGGTGACCCGCACCGGTTCCGGGCCGGGGCGCAGCCGCACCGCGACCGCCCCGGCGTCGCCGGTGACCCGGCCGACGATGCCGCTGCCGCGCACCACGTTGTCGACGACCGCCACGGCCGGGTGCTGCCCGCCCGTCACGGCGGCGGGCAGGTCGAGGTGCTGCGGCGCCACGTCGTGGGCGGTGCCGAACCAGGAGCCGATCACGGCACGGGATCCATCGCCAGGTCCTTGGCCAGGTCGACCCGGGTCAGCATCGGCTCGCGGCGGGTCCACATGCGCTCGACCGCGGCGTACAGCGGGTCGGCGTCGCTCTCGATGTGCCGGAACGTGGCCCGCATGGCGCGCAGCAGGTGGTTCGCGGGCCACACCTCCCACTGCGGCACCAGCGGCGTCACCACGTCGGTGCCGCTGCGGTACAGCCACAGCCACAGCCGTGCGCGGCGCACCTGCTCCTCCGTGACGGGCTCGCCGCCGTCGCGGGCGGTCGCGATGCCGGCGTCGAGCAGCCGCCAGTAGTCCTCGGCGTCGGACGCCACGGTGGACAGCCCGCACGCGCTCCACTCCGACCAGCCGGCCTGGATGACCGGGATGCCGTACGCGGGCAGCTCGTTGCTGACGCTGCCGCGCACCGTGACACCCAGGTCGGCGAGGCTCCACAGGGCGTTCTTGCTCAGCGACGCGCTGGGCCGGAACACCAGGTGCCGCGACCGCGCGTGCCGGGCGGCGACGGAGGCGAAGAACTTCGTGCCGTCGTACAGGGCCTGGCTGGGGTGGTCGAGGAACAGCCACTGCGCGTCGGTGCGCTCGGCGGCGTAGTCCGCGGTCCGGGAGAACCAGTCGGCGAGGTCGTCGAACAGCTCGACGTTGGTGCCCAGGGCGTCCGACACGGCGTGGTTGAACACCGCCACGATGGGCTTCGCCGGGTCCAGGCCCAGCCGGGCGGCGGTGTGCGAGCGCAGCCGCGCCCGCTCGGCCGGGTCGGCCAGGTCGACCGACGCGGTGACGCCGCCGCGCCACCAGCTGGGCCGCCCCAGGTTCACCTTGGACCGCCACGCCACCAGCTCGGCGGCGTCGCGCAGCTCGTCGCGGCGCGACCAGACGCCCGCCTCGAACGCCGCGCCGATGTGCCGGGTCAGCTCCTGGCGGAACGTGCCGGTGCCGGAGTCGGTCTCCGGGTACAGCCCGTACGCCTTGAGGCAGCCGGTCTGCTGGGTGTGGATGACGGGCACCCGGGCGCGGCGGGCCGCCTCGACGGCGAGCCCCCACTGGTCGTAGTCGACGTGGCTGGTGACCAGCGCGGTGACGGCGCCGCCGAGCAGGGCGGCGTACACCTCGGCGAGGCCGGCGCCCAGCGCGGCGCGCTCGGCGTACCCCGGCGGGTCGGCCGGCATCCTGGGCACCTTCGCCAGGCGGCAGTAGGTGGCGTCGGCGTACGCGCGCAGGGTCTGCGCATCGATCGGCGCACCCGGCGGCAGCTCGCGGCCCGCGACCACCGGCCGGGCGCCGCGGGCGACGAGGTCGTAGACGTCGATGACGTCCTCGGCGCCGAACGCCCGGCAGAACCGGGTCATCAGCGCGGTGTCGAAGCCGCTCCACAGGGTGCGCTTCCAGTCCGCCTGCACGCCGGTGACGACGACCAGGCGGGCGGGGCGCAGCCGGCGCAGCGCGTTGGCGAACACCAGGTTGCGCAGGGTGACCCGGATGTCCTGGTGGAACGCCTCGACCACGACGTAGGCGTCGTCGGCGGGGCGCGGCAGGTTCTTCTCCCAGTACACCTCGGCGGCGTCGAGGAAGAGGTTCAGCTCGCTCTTGTCGGCCTTGAGCCACATGGGCGCTACACCAGGTCCCAGGCGAGCGGCGTGCCGACGGCCGCGTCCCGGGTGAACGTGCGGCCGAGCACGACGCCGATGGCGTCCGGGGCGAGCCCGCCCGCGGGGCGGATGGAGCGCACGTTGGCCTCGGTGACGACGTCGCCGGCCTTCACGTCGGCGACGACGTGCAGCGAGCGGCGGAACCGCAGCCCCTCGCGCTCGTGCTCGGTCGGGCCGACCCGGGTGCCGCCGAGCGCCAGCCAGGCGCGCTCGCTCTCGACCACGAGCGCGGCCAGCTCGGCCGGTTCCAGCGAGAACGCGGAGTCCACGCCGCCGTCGGCGCGCGCCAGGGTCACGTGCTTCTCGACGACGCTCGCGCCGAGGGCGACGGCGGCGATCGGGGCGCCGATGCCGTGCGTGTGGTCGCTCAGCCCGACGGGCACCCCGAACGCCTGCGCCAGCACCGGGATGCGGCGCAGGTTGCTCTCCTGCGGCGGCGCCGGGTACGAGGCGGTGCAGGCCAGCAGGCACAGGTCGGTGCAGCCGGCCTCGCGGGCGGCGTCGACGGCCGCGCCGATCTCGGTGAGGGTGGCCATGCCGGTGGAGATGATGAGCGGCTTGCCGGTGGACGCGACGAGCCGGATCAGCGGCAGGTCGACCAGCTCCGACGACGCGATCTTGTACAGCGGCGCGTCCAGCTTCTCCAGCAGGTCCACGGCCGTCGGGTCGAACGGGCTGGAGAACGCGGTCAGCCCGTGCTCCCGCGCCCGGGCGAAGATGACCTCGTGCCACTCCCACGGGGTGTGCGCCTTGGAGTACAGCTCGTACAGGTGCTGCCCGCCCCACAGGTCGTGGCCGCTGGACAGCCGGAACCGCGGGTCGTCGACGTTCACCGTCAGCGTGTCCGCCGTGTACGTCTGCAGTTTCACCGCGTGCGCGCCGGCCTCGGCGACCGCGTCGACCAGGGCCAGGGCCCGGTCGAGGTCGCCGTTGTGGTTGCCGGACAGCTCGGCCACGATGTACGGCCGACCGCCTTGCTCGAACACTGCTACCGCCTCACGGTGAGCCGGTCGGCGGCGCGCAGTTCGGTCCGGACGACCTCCTGCGGCACCCCGTCGACCGGGCGCTGATGTCTGTCGGTCTCGCGGAACCCGAACCGCCGGTGCAGGGCCAGCACCGGGGTGTTCCAGGCGAGCGTCTCGCCGGTGAGCCGCTCCAGGCCCAGCACGTCGAACGCGTACCCGATCGCCTCGCGCTCCAGCTCCAGCCAGGCGGGCAGGAACTCGCGGCGCTCCGTCAGGCCCGCCACGTCGAGGTAGTAGCCCCAGGTCCCGTCTGCCTCGATCGTCACGACGCCGGCCGGCCGGCCCGCGTACTCGAAGATCAGAATGCGGTCGCGGCCGCCGCCCGCCCACCACGCCGCGTGGTCGGCGGCGCCGATCTCGTGCGTGGTGAAGCTGGCCTGCCGCACCTCGGGGTGGTTGCGCCAGGCGAGGACCGGGTCGCGGTCGGCGTCGGCCGCGGGTCGAAGCACGGGCTGCCCTCTTTCGGTTCGGGAGGCCGTCACGCTATGCGCCGGGCATGGCCGCGGCACGAACCGAAGGTGACATCTGGGTGGCCTGGCGGCGACCCGGGCGAACGCCCCTTTTGTCCCTTATCGTGGAGCGGTGAGCGAGCGACGGCGGGTGAGCCGCAGGCAGCTGATCGCCGGCTTCGGGGCGGCCGGCGTGGGCGGGGTGCTCAGCGGGGTGCTCGGCGGGGTGCTCGCCGGGTGCTCCGGCGGCGGCGCGCCGGCCGGCACCGCACCGCCCTCGGTGGCGCCGCCCGCCACCACCGCGCCGGGCGACGACGACGACCTGAGTTCGCTGTTCGCCGGGTCCAGCGTGTGCGCGCTCACCACCGCCACCCCGGCGGGGCCGTACTACTACGACGCCGGCCGGATCCGCTCCGACGTCCGCGAGGACCGGGCCGGGGTGCGCCTGCGCCTGGTGCTGAAGGTGCAGGACAGCGAGAGCTGCGGGCCGCTGCCGGGCGCCGTGGTGGAGATCTGGCACTGCGACGCGGCCGGGCTGTACTCGGGGGCGGAGGCGGTGCCGCCGGCCGGCGCCGCCGCGAGCGCGCCCCCGTCAGGCGCCCCGGCCGCGACGGCGAGCCTGCGGCCGGTCGGCCCGCGGCGCTACCTGCGCGGCGCCCAGGTCACCGACCCCCGCGGCATCGTCGAGTTCGTCACCGTCTGGCCCGGCCGGCAGCGGGGCCGCACCCCGCACGTCAACGTCATGGTGCACGCCGCCGACGCCCCGGTGCTCACCACCCAGCTGATGTTCCCCGAACGGCTCAACGACGCCGTGTTCGCCCGGGCCCCGTACCCGCCGCGGGCCGGCGCGGAGACGACGAACGCCACCGACCCGGTCTACGACGACAGCATGCTGCTGAAGGTCACCCGCGAGTACGACGGCTACCTGGGCGTCCTCATCCTGAGCGCGGACGCCGACCGCGACGGCCGCTGAGGGGAGGCGGCCGCCGCGGTCGGGTCGGGACGGATCAGAACGCGGTCAGCTCGATCGCCGCGGTCTGCGGGTCGCCGCTGTGCACCAGCGACTCCTGCGCGGCCACGTCGTCGAACGCGAAGCCGTACGCCTTGCCGTCGACCATCTGCTCGTGGATCAGCTTCGAGTAGTGGTTCGTCAGCTCGTTGTCGTAGAACTCACCGGCGTCGGTGACCGGCTCGACCGGTGCGGTGCCCAGCGTGGAGCGGTGCAGGGCGGCGCACAGGCTGCGCGCGATCGGGCCGACGACCAGGTCGTTCGGGGCGGCCAGGTTGCCGTCGCAGCCCCACACGTCCGCCGTGGACGGCTTCTGGATCTCGGCGACCTGCGCGCCGCTGCCGTCGGTGAACGTCATCGTGTCGCCGGAGGTGGTGCCGTAGAACTTCGTGTCCGGCTGCTCCTTGAACGGCGCGACCGTCAGCTTCTCCGAGCCGTACGCGGCCCAGGCCTCGTCGATGTACGGGTCGAGGTAGTTCGGGTCGAAGTCGCCGGAGTCGGCGCCCTTGCCCGGGGCCAGCACCCGCAGCACCTCGCCGTCGGGGCCGGTCTGCACGAGGTCGCCGAAGCCCTCCTCGGCCTTCAGGCCCTCGATGACGGCGTCGCGGCCGCCCGGCTTCAGCTCGCCGGTGCGCAGGGTCTCACCGTCGGAGCCGGTCACCTCGACGGCGTGCGGCACGGCGAAGTGGTCCACCTGCGAGCTGTTGAGCCACAGGCCGGCGTCGTTGTAGGTGAACTCCGACCAGTCGAACAGGATGTCGCTGTTGGCGTCGCCGTCGGCCCACGGCGCGGGCTGCACGAGGCCGCCGTCCTGGCTGAGCTTGAAGTCGAGCTTGTCGCCGAACGACATGTAGATGCGGGCGGACAGGCCCTTCGGGATCTTCAGGGTGCTGCTGGCGCCGTTCGCCGGGCCGGGGATCGAGACGTCCGGGGCCGCCACGGGCGGGTTGGCGCCGCCGCTCCACGCGGTGAAGGTGCCGGCGGAATCGACGTAGCCGAGCTTGCCGGTGTCGATGTTCGTGCCGAGCACGTACAGGTGGACGGACTCGCCGCGGCCCGAGTTGTTGGTGACGGTCAGCGGCAGCACGTCGGGTCCGGCGGCCTCGGCGTCGGGGATGGCCATGGCGACCACGGGGGTGGCGATGACGGCGGCCGCGATGCTGCGGAGGACGGTCTTGTTGAGGCGCATAGGCACCTTCCTGCTCGGCCCGTGAGGACGCGGGGGGCTGCGTCCGGCCGGGCTGCGGTGAGGTGGGCACGGCGGGGGGCAGCCCGGGCCGTCACTCTCCGCTAACCCGAGAGTGCTCGTTCTGGATCTTGTTGTGACCGCCGTCATATGTCAACCGCACCTCGCGCGATTGCCGCCGATAAATGCGCCGCGACCTGGGGAAACATCCCCGAAATAAACCGATGCAGCGGTCGGCGCCCAGCTCAGGGCCCGTGCGGGGGTGCGGCATCCTGCCCCGGCGCCGGGTTTCGCGCATCTCGGGAGCGAATATTCCCCGGACGATTTCCGGGCCGCCGGCGGGGCCCGCGAGAGCCGTCCCGCACCGTCACGCAGGGGTCGCCTTGTGTGCGGGCAGTGATGGTGGAGATAATTTTCGGTGTCGGCTCAAGCCCGCGAAAGGAATTGCCATGACGGAGGGCGGCTTCCTCGGCCGGGTCCGCACCGAGCTGCCGACCCTGCCCAGCGCGCTGCAACGCGTCGCCGAGCGGATCCTCGACGAGCCCGACCGCACCGCCCGCGGCACCATCGTCGACCTCGCCCAGCGCGCCGGCACGTCCACCGCCACCGTCACCCGGTTCTGCCGGGTCTTCGGCTACCGCGGCTACTCGGAGCTGCGCGTCGCCGTCGCCGCCGCCACGGGGCGGGCCGCCCAGGCCCGCTGGGACACCGACATCGACCGCGAGATCGGCCCCGACGACGACCTCGCCCACCTGCGCGGCGTCGTCGCCTCCGCCGACACCCGGGCCATCCAGGACACCGCCGAGCAGGTCGACCTCGCCGCCGTGGAACGCGTCGCGGGCGCCGTCGGGGCCGCGGGCCGGGTCGAGCTGTTCGGCTTCGGCAGCTCCGGCACCGCCGCCCGCGAGATGGCGTTCCGGCTCGAACGCATCCGGGTGCCCTGCTGGTTCCGCGCCGACCCGCACACCGCCCTCACCAACGCCGCCCTGCTCGGCCCGCAGGACGTCGCCATCGGCATCTCGCACAGCGGCCGCACCCGCGAGGTCATCGAGATGCTGACCGAGGCGTCCGCGCACGGCGCGCTCACCGTCGCCGTCACCTCCTTCCCCCGCTCCCCCGTCACCCAGATCGCCGACGTCGTGCTCACCACCGCCGCGCCTGAGTCCACGTTCCGGCTGGCCGCCCTGTCCGCCCTGCACTCCCAGCTGCTCGTGCTCGACCTGGTCTACGTGGCCGTCGCGCAGCGCACCTTCGAGCGCACCCTGGACGCCTTCGAGCTCACCGCCCGCGCCGTGCAGGGCCACCGCCTGCCCGAGGACTCGGGCCGGCGCCGCCGCCGCTCCTGACGCAACCCGCAGCCCCGCGTACGCCGGATCGACACCGGCGATTCACCGGCGGGCCGCCCGCCGCTCCTACGGTGCGTCCTCATGCCCCCGACACCCGAGGTCAGCGTGGTCGTCCCCACCCGCGGCCGGCCCGACCTGGTGACCCGCGCCGTGCGCAGCGCGCTCGCCCAGACGATGGACGCCGTCGAGGTGATCGTGGTGGTCGACGGCCCCGACGACGCCACCGTCGCCGCGCTGGCCGCGATCGGCGACGACCGGCTGCGCGTCGTGCCGCTGGCCGAGAGCGGCGGCGCACCCCACGCCCGCAACGTGGGCGCCGCGCACGCCCGCGCCGAGTACACCGCGTTCCTCGACGACGACGACGAGTTCCTGCCCGAGAAGCTGGCGACCCAGCTCAAGGTGGCCCGCGACGCCGACCGGGCGCTGCCCGTCGTGGCCAGCCGGCTCATCAACCGCACGCCGCGCGCCGACTCCGTGCTGCCGCGCCGGCTGCCCGCCGACGGCGAGCCGATCAGCGAGTACCTGACCGTGCGGCGCGGCCTGTTCTACGGCGACGGGTTCATCCAGACCTCCACCATCCTGGCGCCGACCGAGCTGCTGCGCCGCGTGCCGTTCACCGTGGGCCTGCGCCGGCAGCAGGAGCTGGACTGGACGCTGCGCGCGGTCGCGCACGACGACGTGCAGCTGCTGTTCGCCGACGAGCCGCTCGTCGTCTGGCACCAGGACGAGGACCGCGACCGGATCAGCCTGCACGCGCCGTGGGAGGGCCAGCTCGCCTGGCTGCGCGGCATCCGGCACCTCGTCACGCCGCGCGCGTACGCCGCGGTCATGCTCAGCGTCATCGGCTCGATGGCCGCGCCGACCCGCAGCCCGCGAGTGTTCCGCGAGCTGCTGCGCGACGCCCGGAGGCACGGCCGGCCCGGCGCCCTGGACTACCTCACGTACCTGCAGATCTGGCTGCTGCCGCCGGGGCTGCGCGGCCGGGTGCGCGACCTGCTGCTGGGGCGCAAGCGGGCCGATGGGTAGGACCGTCGTCGTCTGGCGCAGCCTGCTGCTGCCCGCGTCCGAGACGTTCGTGCGCCACCACGGGGCCGCGCTGGCGACCTGGCGGGCCGCGTACGTCGGCGCCGTGAAGGTGCCGTCGCACCTCGCCGCGGACGACGACGTCATCGCGCTGCGCCGGGCCGGCTGGCTGTGGCTGCGCCTCACCGGCCGGTCCCGGCGGCTGCGCGCCGCCCTCGCCGCGCAGCGCCCCGCGGTCGTGCACGCCCACTTCGGCGGCGACGCGTGGCTGGTCAGCGGCGAGGCCGCCCGGCTGGGGGTGCCGCTGGTCGTCACCCTGCACGGGCTCGACGTCACCGCGCAGGCCGCCGCCCCGGGCTGGCGCGGCCGCCGGCACCGCCGCCACCTGCGGGCGGTGTTCCGCCGGGCCGCCGCCGTGCTCGCCGTCTCCGAGCCGATCCGGGGCCGGGCCGTCGCGCTCGGCGCCGACCCCGCCCGGGTCCGGGTGCACCACACCGGCGTCCCGCTGCCGCCGGCGCCCGAGCCCGTCGCGCCGGCGTGGGACGTCGCGTTCGTCGGCCGGTTCGTCGCCAAGAAGGGCGTCGCCGACCTCATCGAGGCGCTGGGGACGCTGCCCGGCGTGCGGGCCGTGCTGATCGGCGACGGGCCGCTGCTCGCCGCGGCGCGGGAGCGGGCGGCCGCGCTCGGCGTCGACGCCACGTTCACCGGCGCGCTGGACCCCGCCGGGGTGCGCCGGCACGTGGCCGCCGCCCGGGTGCTCGCCGCGCCGTCGCGCACCGCCCCGGACGGCGACACCGAGGGCCTGCCCACCACGATCCTGGAGGCCGCCGCGCTGGGCGTGCCCGCCGTCACCACGGTCCACAGCGGCATCCCCGAGGCCGTCGTGGACGGCGAGACCGGGCTGCTGTCCGCCGAGGGCGACCACGCGGCGCTCGCCGTCCACATCGGCAAGCTGCTCGCCGACGACGCGCTGCGCGCCCGCCTCGGCCGGCAGGCCCGCCGGCACGCCGAGGCGCACTTCGACCTCGCGCGGCAGAGCCGGGCCCTGGAAGCGCTGTACGAGGCGGTCAGCTGACATGCACCACGCCAACCACTACTACGGCCACTCGCACGTGCTGGCCCGCTGGTGCGGCCTCGACCCCCGCCGCCCGCCGCGCATCCGCGGCTACCTGCAGCACGGCTGGAACATCGGCGACGGCATGGCGGGCGACCACTCCTACGTGCCGGGCGTGCCCACGCTCGTCTGGTCGGAGCGCACCCGGCGGCGGGCGTGGGCGCTGGGCCGCCACGACACCTACGTCGTCGGGGCGCCGTGGGCGTACCTGCTGCGGATGAGCCCGGAGCCGGACGCCCCGCGCGAGGGCACGATCTGGTACCCGTTCCACGGCTGGGAGGGCCAGCGGGTCGTCGGCGACCACGCCCGGCTCGTCGACGAGATCCGCGCCACCGAGCCGGGCCCGGTGACGGTCTGCCTGTACTGGCAGGAGTTCCAGTCGCCCCGGCTGCGCCGCCGCTACGAGCGCGCCGGGTTCCGCGTCGTGTGCCACGGCTACCGCGGCGGCCGCTACCGCGACCTCGACCCGGACTTCCTCGACCGGCAGCTCGCCGAGCAGCGCCGGCACGCCCGCGTCGCGTCGAACCGGCTCAGCAGCGCCGTCCTGTACGGCGCGCTGGCCGGCTGCGAGCCCGCCGTCTACGGCGACCCGATGGTGCTGGAGAACGAGGACCCGTCGCTGGGCGGCCAGGACCGCATCCGCCGCGAGTGGCCGGAGCTGCACGGGCCGCGCCCCGACCCGGCGGCCGCCCGGGCCGTCGCCGCCGCCGAGCTGGGCGCCGACCGCCTGCTGCCGCCCGCCGAACTGCGCCGCATCCTCGGCTGGCCCGACGAGTACCAGGAGACCTACGTGGACGACGCCGCGCTGCCCGGGATCCGCCGGTGAACCCCCGGCTGATCGGCGGCGAGATGCCGGTGTGGACCGACCGCGACCCGGTGCGCGGCGCCGCCCTCGTCCCGCTGCTGGCCGCCGCCGCGCGCGGCCGGGTGCTGGTCGCGGGCCCGCACGACCCCGCCCTGCTCGACGCGCTGCCCCCGGCCGACCTGACGCTGCTGGTGCGCGGCCTGCCGGACGCCCGGCGGCTGGCCGAGCGCTACCCGGACGCCACGGTGTGCTGCGGCGACCTCGCCAAGCTGGCCGCCGAGCCGCCCTTCGACACGGTCGTCGCCCTCGACGGGCTGGGCCGGCTGTCGTCCGCCGAGGCGGAGCCGCCGCCGTGGGCCGAGGCGTTCGCGCTGCTGCTCGGCGCGCTGCGCCCCGGCGGCACCCTGCTGCTCGGCGTCGAGAACATGGTCGGCACCCACCGCCTGATCGCGTTCGCGCCGGACCCGGCCACCGCCGGCTGGTCCCCCGCCGACACCCACGACCCCGGCCGGCCCGCCGGGCTCGACCGGCTCCGCGCCCACCTCACGGCCGCGGGCCTCGGCACACCCGCGGTGTACGCGGCGTGGCCGTCGCCGGCCGCCCCCGAGGTGCTGCTCGGCGAGGCCGCGTGCGCCGACGACGACCTGCGCGGCTGGGCCACCGCGGCGCTGGCCCGCGCCTGCCGCACCACCGCGCCGGCCCTGACCGACCCGGCCCGGCTGGCGGTGGACGCGCTGCGCCACGGCGCCGCCGCCCACCTGGCGCCGGCCTGGATCGTGACCGCCCGGCGGGGCGACACCGGCGCCGACACCGATGTCGCCGCCGTGGCCGGCGCCGAGGTCGTGCGGCGCCGCGACGGGCACTGGTGGCGGCACCGGGCGGGCGGCGCCGAGCGGGTGCCCGCCGGGCGCACCCTGACCGAGGTCGTCACCGCGGCCGTGCTGCGGCGCGACCTGCCGGCGGTGCGCGAGGCGCTCGGCGCCTGGCAGGACAGCACCGCCGCGGGCGTGCACGCCGACCAGATCGTCGTCGACCGGGCCGGGACGCTGACCGCCCTGGCCGCGCCGGGCGACCCGGTGCTGGCCCTGCACGCGCTCGCCGCGGACCTGCTCGGCGGCGGCCTGCCGCTGCCCTGGCCCGGCCCGCTCGACGAGGCCGGGCTGACCCGGCTGCTCGCCGCCATGACCGGCCGCGACGTCGACCCGCCCACCGGCACGCCGCGCCGCACCGGCCCGCTCACCGTCCGGGAGCTGACCGCCGAGCGCGACCGGCTCGCCCGCGAGCTCGCCGACGCCCGCGCCCAGGCCGCCTGGCGGGAGCGGGCGCTCACCGAGCGGGAGACCGCGCTCGACCAGGCGTGGCGCCTCGTCGCGCTGCTGAGCGACACCGGGCCGGCCCGCGCCGGGCGCGCCCTGCTCGGTGGCTTCAAGGCGGCCCGCGGCACGGCCCGGGCGGTGGTGCGCCGCCTGCGCTGACGGGGGCCCCGGCGCGGTTACGCTCGGGTGATGACCGTCAGCGGGCTGGTGCTGGCCGCCGGGGGCGGCCGGCGCTTCGGCGGGCCGAAGGCGCTGGTCGCGTACCGGGGCGGTCTGCTCGTGGAGCGCGCCGCCGCCACCCTGCGCGCGGCCGGGGTCGCGCGCACCGTGGTGGTGCTCGGCGCGGCGGCCGCCGAGGTGCGGGCCCGGGCCGACCTGGGCGGCGCGGTCACCGTCGAGAACCCGGACTGGGCGACGGGCCTGGCGTCGTCGCTGCGCGCGGGCCTGGCCGCCCTCGCCGACGCCGATGACGTCGACGCCACCGTGGTGCTGCTCGTGGACATGCCGGGCGTCACCCCGGCGGCCGTGCGGCGAGTCGCCGCCGGCGCCACGGCGGGCAGCCTGGTCACCGCCGGGTACGGCGGCCGCCGCGGCCACCCGGTCGTCCTCGGCCGCGACCACTGGGCCGGCGTCGCCGCAACCGCCACCGGCGACGCGGGCGCCCGCGACTACCTGCGCGCCCACGCCGTGACCGTCGTCGACTGCGCCGACGTGGCCGACGACCGCGACATCGACGTGCCCGCCGATGCGTGACGTGCTGGAGCCGCTGCTCGGCTGGTGGCGCGACGGCGGCACCGCCGCCCTGGCCACCGTCACCGCCACCTGGGACAGCGCGCCCCGCGAGGTGGGCGCGGCGATGGCCGTCGGGCCGGACGGCACCGTGGCCGGCAGCGTCTCCGGCGGCTGCGTCGAGGCAGCCGTCTACGAGGTGTGCCGCGAGGTCGCCGCGTCCGGCCGGCCCACGACCGTGCGCTACGGGGTGAGCGACGACGACGCCGGCGCCGTCGGCCTGACCTGCGGCGGCACCATCGAGCTGTACGTGGAGCCGGTGTCGCGCGCGACGTTGCCGCAGCTGCCGGAGCTGGCCGAGGCGGTCGCGGCCGGCCGCCCGGTCGCCCTGGTCACCGCGGCCGACGGCACCCACCGGCTGACCGCCCCCGGCGCGGCCGGCCACCTCGTGCGGGAGTTCCTGCCCCCGCCCCGGTTCCTCGTCTTCGGCGCCACCGAGCACGCCGCCGCGCTGGCCCGCGCCGCCGCCCTGCTCGGCTACCGGGTCACCGTGTGCGACGCCCGGCCGGTGTTCGCGACCCCCGAGCGGCTGCCCGGCGCCGACGAGGTCGTGGTGGCGTGGCCGCACCGCTACCTGACCGCCGAGGCCGCCGCCGGCCGGCTCGACGCCCGCACCGTCGTCTGCGTGCTCACCCACGACCCCAAGTTCGACGTTCCGGTGCTGGCCGCCGCCCTGCGCCTCGACCTGGCGTACGTCGGCGCGATGGGCTCCCGCCGCACCCACGACGACCGGCTGCGCCGGCTGCGCGAGGCGGGCGCCGACGACGCCGCGCTGGCCCGGCTCGCCTCCCCCATCGGCCTCGACCTGGGCGCCCGCACGCCCGCCGAGACGGCCGTCAGCATCCTGGCCGAGGTGGTGGCGCTGCGCCGCGGCGGCACCGGCAATCGCCTGACCGCCACCCGGGGGCCCATCCACGCCCCCTAGGCTCGGCGCGTGCTGCACCTGCGGATCATCGTGCCGAGCGACAAGACCACCCGGGTCGCCGACCTGCTCCAGGCCGACCGGGCCGTCACGAACGTGATCGTGCTGCCCGGCGCGGCCCGCTCCCCCGCCGGCGACGCCGTCGTCTGCGACGTGGTGCGCGAGGGCGCGAGCAACCTGCTGGCCGCGCTGCGCGAGCTGGGCGTCGACCGCGACGGCTCGATCATGATGGAGCGCGTCGACACGGTGCTGTCGCGCTCCGCCGAGCGGGCCGACCGCCGGGTCCCCGGCTTCGGGGTGGACGCGGTGGTGTGGGAGGAGATCGAGCACACCACCGGCGAGGAGACCCGGCTGTCGGCCGCGTACCTGACGTTCCTCACCGTGGCGACCATCCTCGCGGGCATCGGCGTGCTGCTCGACCAGCCCATCCTCATCGTCGGCGCGATGGTCGTCGGGCCCGAGTTCGGCCCGCTCGCCGCGCTGTGCGTCGGGCTGGTGCGCCGCCGGGGCGCGCTGGTGCGCCGCTCGCTGGTGGCGCTGGGCGCCGGCTTCCCGATCGCGATGGCCGCCACCGTGCTCGCCACGTGGGGCCTCGACGCCGCCGGCCTCGTCGAGCGGTCGATGCTGACCGACCCGCGGCCGCTCACCGACTTCATCTGGCGCCCCGACGCCCTGTCCTGGGTGGTCGGCGTCCTGGGCGGGGTCGCCGGCATGCTGTCGCTGACCTCGGCCAAGGCGGGCACGCTGGTCGGCGTCCTCATCTCCGTCACCACCGTCCCGGCGGCCGCGAACGCGGCGGTGGCGCTGGCCTACGGCGTACCGGACGAGGCCGCCGGCTCGGCGGTGCAGCTGCTCGTCAACGTGGCCGCCATCGTCGCGGCGGGCGTGCTGACCCTGCTCGTGCAGCGGGTCGCGTGGCGGCGCCCCCGCTGATCAGCGCCGCCGGACGTGCCAGCGCGGCCGCGCGGGCTCGTCGTTGTGCACCACGACGTCGGCGCGCCCGGCGGGGCGGCACTCCGCCGCGTAGCGCCGCTGGGACGGCTGGTACCGCTCGCGGAAGAACCGCTCGACCTCGGCGGTGGACCCCAGCCGGTCCAGGTCCCGGGTCCGCGCCCGGTCCAGGGTCCGCTCGAACGACGCGGCCACGTGGATGCGCAGGTCCCAGCGGTCGTCCAGCTCGGGGCGCAGCAGGAACACCCCGTCGAACACCAGCACCGCGCCCGCGCCCGCGGTCCGCGCCGGCGGGGAGACGACGGCGTCGGTGGCGCGGTCGTAGCAGGCGTCCCGGTACCGGCGGTCGCCGCCGGGGCTCAGCGGCCCGAGCAGGTACCGGTGCAGGGCGCCGAGGTCGAAGGAGTCCTCGTAGCAGCCCTCGGGCGAGTACGGGCCGCGCCGGTAGCGCTCGGCGCGGGGCCGCAGGAAGCCGTCGATCGAGGCGCGGACGACCTCCCGGCCGCGGGCGCGCAGGACCGCCGCCAGCTCGTCGGCCAGTGTGGTCTTGCCCGCGGCGGGCGCCCCGTCGACCGCGACCCGCACCGGGTGCGCGGCCGCCACGGCGCCGGCCGCGTCCGCCAGCCGGTCGAGCAGCTCGCCGCGGGCGCCCGTGTCCACGCCTACCGGGCCACGTCGTCGTCGGGGGTGGACAGGAAGGCGTCCAGCTCGGCGCGGCGGGGCAGGCCCTCGCAGTCGCCGGGGACCGTCACCGCGTACGCGCCCACCGCGATCGCCGTGCGCAGCCGCTCCGCCGGGGACGCGCCGGCCAGCCGGGCGGTGAGGTAGCCCGCCACGAAGGCGTCGCCCGCGCCGACCGGGTCGACCACGGTGACGGCGACGGCGGGCAGGTCGTGGCGGTCGCCGTCGATGACGGCGGTGCAACCGTTCGCGCCGTCCTTGACCACGGCCTCGGCCGGGCCGAGGGCGGCCAGCGCGCGGGCCAGCTCCGCGGCGGGCTGCCCGGCGGGCTGACCGGCGCCGCCCAGCACGAGCCGCGCCTCGGCGGGCCCGGCGAAGACGATGTCGGCCTGCTCGACCAGCTCGCGCAGCACCGGCGCGGCGGTGGCCCGGTCCCACAGCTTGGCCCGGTGGTTGACGTCGACCGACACGGGCACGCCCGCGGCGCGGGCCACCCGGACGGCGTGCCGGACGGCATCGCGGGCCGAGTCGCTCAGCGCCGGGGTGATGCCGGTGACGTGCAGGACGCCGGCGGCCGCCACGACGGCGTCCGGCACGTCGGCCGGGGCGAGCCGCGACCCGGCGCTGCCGGCGCGGTGGTAGTCGACGTGCAGGGCGCCGCCGGAGCGGCGGTGCCGGACCATCAGGCCGGTGAAGCCGGGGTCGCGCACGGCGACCGTGTCGACGCCCTCGGCGGCGAGGCGGCGGGCCACGAGGTCGCCGGTGGCGTCGGCGCCGACCCGGCCGATCCAGGTGGCGCGGCCGTCCAGGCGGGCCACGCCGACGGCCACGTTGCTCTCGGCCCCGCCGATGCCGAACGAGAAGCCGCGGGCGTACTCGAGCGGGCCGATGCCGTCGGCGGCGACCAGGCCCATCGTCTCGCCGAGGGTGACCAGCCCGCCGGCCGGGCGGCCGGTCATGCGGCGCGCGCGGCGCGGACGGCGGCGACGGCGCGGCGGGCGCGCTCGCGCAGGGCGGCCAGGTCGCCGCCGGAGCCGGCGTCGCCGAGCAGCGGCCCGCCGAGGCCGACGGCGACCGCGCCGGCGCCCAGCCAGGCGCCGATGTCGTCGAGGCCGATGCCGCCGGTCGGCATGATCCGCACGTCCGGCAGCGGCCCGCGCAGGTCCTTGACGTAGCCCGGTCCGACGGCGGAGCCGGGGAACAGCTTCACGACGGGCGCGCCGCCGCGGTGCGCGGCCAGCACCTCGGTCGGGGTCAGGGCGCCCGGGTACGTGGGCACGCCGGCCGCCGCCCCGGCGGCGCTCACCTCGGGCACGAGCGCGGGCGCGACGAGGAACCGCGCCCCGGCGTCGGCGCAGGCGCGGGCGGCGTCCGCGTCGAGCACGGTGCCGGCCCCGACGACGGCGTCGCCGGCCAGGTCGCGGGCGAGCCCGGCGATGGCGTCGAGCGCGCCGGCCGAGGTGAGCGTCACCTCGATGGCGGTGACCCCCTCGGCGACGAGGACGTCGGCGATCGCGGCGAAGCGCCCGGCGGAGGAGGCGCGCAGCACGGCGACGACTCCGCTGTGCAGCACGGCCTCGGTGGCCGGGTCGATGGCGTGTCCGGTCATGCAGCTCACTCCGGCCTATCGGGTCCACAAGACGTCGCGGGCATGATCGACGGTACCGTCCCCCGCACCCGGCGCCGCAGGCCCCGCCGGGATCGCCCGATCGGACGTTGACCTCCACTGTGGAGGCGCGGTGGGATGGGGCATGTCCCGCCGCCTCCTGCCGTGCCTCCTGCTGGCCGCGTCGCTCGCGCTCGTCGCGCCGCCGGCGTCCGCCGCCGCCGACCCGGGCCGCCGCGCGCCGGCCGCACCGGGCACGCCCACCGCCACGAACGGGTTCTCCTCGATCACCCTCACCTGGTCGCAACCGGCCGCCGGTCGCCGGCCGCACCACTTCCGGGTGTACGAGGGCGACACGGTCGTCGCCCGCAACACCACCACCCACGTCACCGTGACCGGGCTGGGCTTCGGCACCACCCACACCTACCGCGTCGCCGCGGTCGCCCACGACGGCACCGAGTCGGCGCTGAGCGCCCCGGTCACCCGGCACGTCTGGGTGTCCGGCATGCAGCCGCAGTGCCAGCCCGGGCCCGGCCCGCTGACCGTCGCCGACGTCGGCCCGACCGCGTTCTCGCTCAGCTGGCCGGCCGGCGAGACGCCCCGGCACGTGCGCGTGACGGTGGCCGGGCGGCAGCTCGACACCGCCGAGTCGTCGCTGCGCGTCGGCGGCCTCACCCCGGGCACGGCGTACACGGCCACGATCCGGCCCCTCGACTGCCCCGGCCCGCCGTGGCCCGGCACCCTGCACGTCACCACCCCGGCCGGCCCGGGCGACGCCCCGGCCGCGCCGGCCGGGCTCGCGGTCACCGGCTCCACCGACACCGGCGTCGACCTGGCCTGGACCCCGCCGGCCGGTGGCGCCGCCCGCTACGCCGTGTGGTCCGGCACCCGCCTGGTGACCACCACGAGCCGCCCGTCGGTCCGGCTCACCGGCCTGTGGCGCGACACCGTCCGCACCGTGGCGGTGAGCGCGCTGAGCGGCTCCGGCGCCGAGTCCGCCGCGACCCCGCCGGTCGAGGCCCGCACCCAGCGCTGCGCCCCCGCCACCCCCGCCCCGGTCGACGTGGCGGCCACCGCGGTCACGGCGTCGTCGGTCTCGCTGACCTGGACGTCGGTCGTGGAGGCGTCGACCTTCGTGGTCACCGACGGCGACCGCCAGCTGGCCACCGTCGCCGGCCCGTCGGCGCACCTCAGCGGCCTGCCGCCGGCCACCCGCCACCGCCTGCGCGTGGTGACCCGCCCGGCCGGCTGCCCCGACTCGGCCCCCAGCCGCACCGCCCGCGTGCGCACCGCCGCCGGCCCCGCCGACCGCCCTGCCGCCCCGGCGGACCTGCGCCCGGTGGGCGGCTGGCCCGCCGAGCAGGGCATCGTGGCGGTGCAGTGGACGGCCCCGCCCGGCGACGTCGCCGCGTACCGGATCTACGAGGGCGCCACCCTGGTCGCCACCACGACGGCCACGGCGTGGACGGGCCAGTTCCCGCCCGCCACCACCCACCTGCTGTCGGTGGTGGCGGTGGACGCGGCCGGCAGCGAGTCGGCGCCGAGCAACGCCGTCCAGGTCACGGCGAGCTTCTTCGCCCCGCCGGCACCCCCGCCGGGCGGCCCCGGCGGTCCCCCGCCGCCGCCCCCGGGCGTCTGATCCCGCGCGTGACCGGCCGGCTTAGCCGGTCGGTCACGCCGCCGGTGTCAGTGGCGCAGGCGCAGGCGGTCGCGCCACGGGGGTGGGGCGTCCGGCAGGGCGGGCGGTTCGGGCTGGATGTCCAGTTCCGCGCGGACCGCACGTTCCAGGTCGTGCAGGACCAGGGGCACGTGGTTGAGCACCTCGACGAAGTCGCCCGCCGGGCGGTCGTCGTGCAGGTCGCCGACGAGCTTGTGGACGGCCAGGGCGGCGTTGCGGACCTCGTTGCCCGCCAGCAGCCGGGCGCTCATCAGGGTCGGGCCGATCTCGTCCTGGTAGCGCAGGGGGTCGGGTTTCACCACGCCGTCGGCGTAGTCGCGGCGCAGGCGGGCGATGATGCGTTCGTACGCCGACAGCAGGCCGACGTACGCATCGCGGCGCTCGTCGTACCAGAGGCGGCGGCGTTCCACGGCGCGGGCCGCGGACACGTGCCGGGCGGTGACGAGCTGGGCGACCAGGGCGCCGGCCAGCGCGAACACGCCGGCGACCAGGGGGAGGGCCCACCAGGGGACGGAATTCACCAGCCCACCGTAGCGACGTCCCGGCAGGCCGCGCTCACGCGACCTGGAAGGAGCGCCGGGACAGCCCCATCCAGAATCCCTCGATCGTGGTGGCCGCGGGGGTCTCCGGGGCGGTCGCGGCGCCGAGGGTGACGAACAGCGGGGTGAAGTGCTCGACGGTGGGGTGGGCGTACGGCAGGCCGGGCGCGGTGCGCGCGTAGTCGGCGAGGGCGGCGACGTCGCCGGCGGCGAGGGCCTCGGCGGCCCAGGCGTCGAAGTCGCGGGACCAGCCGGGGGCGGGGGCGGTGCCGAGGAAGTCGGCGCGGCGCAGGTACGGCAGGCCGTGGGTCATGAAGCCGGAGCCGACGACGAGGACGCCCTCGGCCCGCAGGTCGCGCAGCCGCGCGCCCAGGGCGAGCAGCCGGTCGGGGTCGTGGGTGGGCATCGACAGCTGCAGGACGGGCACGTCGCCGTGCGGGTACATGACCTTGAGCGGCACCCAGGCGCCGTGGTCGAGGCCGCGGGTGGCGTGGGTGTGCACGGGTTCGGTGGCGGGCATGGCGGCGGCGACGCGGCGGGCCAGCCAGGACGCGTCGGGGGTGCGGTACTGCATGCGGTAGTACCGGGGGTCGAAGCCGCCGAAGTCGTACACCAGCGGGGTGCCCGCGGCGGGCGCGGACAGGCTCAGCGGCGCGGACTCCCAGTGCGCGGAGACGATGAGGACGGCCTTCGGCTTGGGCATGCGCTGCGCCCAGGCGAACAGCTGGTCCATCCAGCCGGCGTCCTCGAACAGCGGCGGGGCGCCGTGGCTGAGGTAGAGCGACGGCAGGGCGGCGTCGCCGTCGGCCCACCGCGGCTGGGTCCCGCTGGCGGCGAGCGCGGCGGGCAGGAAGGCGTCGAAGGGGTGCATGACCTCACGGTACGTCGAGTTACTTGACTCTTCAAATAATTGTGAGGACGGTGTCGAGCAGATCACCCGGGCTCAGGGCCGCCCCCCGCGCCCGCAGCTCCGCCAGCCGCTCGGGGCCGAGCCGCTCGGCCACCGCCGCCCGCGCCCGGGCCAGGCGCTCGGCCTCCGCCCGGAACAGCCGGGGGTCCTCGCCGAGCGCGCCGTCGACCAGCGCCGCGGGCTCGTCGGCGCCGATGCGGGCGAGCAGCACCAGCAGGTTGCGCAGGGCGGTCGCGTGCAGGGTGTCGTTGCCGGTGCGCCGCCAGTGCGCGAGCACGTCGCGGAAGCCCGCCAGCACCGGCGCCGGGTCGCCGTGCCGGCTGCGGATCGCCATCTCCGCCGTGCCCGCCGCCCCCTCGAACAGCCGGCAGTCGACGGTGCGGGCCGTCGCCGCCGCCTGGCGCAGCAGCTCCACCGCGCGGGCGGGTTCGTGGTCGCCCAGCGCCTCGCCGAGGGCGTACGCGGCCAGCGCGTTCGCGGTCGGGTTGCCGGACGCCGCGGCCACCCGCACCGCCTCCTCGGCCAGCCGCACGCCCCCGGCGACGTCGGCGGACCACGCCCGCACCATCGCCGCCCCGCACAGCCCGAACGCCTCGAACGCCGGCAGCCCCCGGGCGCGGCCCAGCTCGGCCACCGCCTCGTAGTGCGGCAGCGCGGCGTCCGCGTCGCCCTCGACCAGGGCGGCGTCGCCGAGCACGTTGTGCGCCCACGACACGTCGCCGCCCAGGGCCAGCGCCCGCTCGCCGAGGGCGCGCGCCTCGGCCTGGTCACCGCGGCCCCACGCGTGGGTGCCGGCCGCCGCGAGCGCCACCGGCAGCCGCGGGTGCGGCACCTCCGGCACGCCGACCGCCCAGCCCAGCACCTCGTAGCGCTGGCCGTGGTAGCCGTACCAGGCCATGGCGGCGGCCAGCCGCACCCGCAGCTCCGGGCCGGCGGCGCGGCGGGCCAGCCGCAGCTCGGGCAGCAGCGCGGTCAGGGCCCGCACCGCGGTCGCCTCGTCCGGGCCCGCCAGGGTGGCGTCCAGCTCCTCGGCGACGGCGACGACGGCCGCCGCGTGCCGGCCGGCCAGGTCCTCCCCCGCCTCGCGCAGCCGCTCCGCCGCGTACGCCTTGACGGTCTCCAGCAGCCGGAACCGGCCCGGCGCGTGCCGCGCCACCAGCGACCGGTCGACCAGGCAGGCCACCAGCGGCGCGACCCGGGCACGGGGCAGCTCGTCGTCCGCGATCACCCGCTCGGCCAGGTCGAGGGTGAACCCGGCCGCGAACACCGACAGCCGCCGCAGCGCGCGCCGCTCGGCGTCGTCGAGCAGCCCGTACGACCAGTCGACCAGCGCGCGCAGCGTGCGGTGCCGGGGTTCGCTGGTGCGCCGGCCCCGGCTGAGCAGTTCGAGCCGGTCGTCGAGGCGGTCGCGCAGCCCGTCCAGGCCCAGCGGCCCGGCCTGCACGGCGGCCAGCTCGATGGCCAGCGGCAGGGCGTCCAGCCGCGCCACGATGTCGTCGACCGGCTGCGGGTCGGCCGGGCCGAGCCCCGCCCGGTCGCGGAACAGCCGGGCGGCCGCCGGGGCGGGCAGCGGCTCCAGGGTCAGCACCCGCTCGCCGTCGGCGCGCAGCCGCTCCTGGCTCGTGACGGCGACGACCGCGGCGGGCGCGGCCGCGCGCACGTGCTCGACCAGCTCGGCGGCCGGGTCGACGACGTGCTCGCAGTTGTCGAGCACCAGCACGGTGCCGGCGCGGGCGGCGGCCGTGCCGACCGCGGCGAGTAGGTCGTCGCCGGGCCCGGGACGGGCGCCGAGCCGGACGGCCACGGCGTGCAGCAGGTCGTCGCGGCCGCGCACGTCCGCCACGTCCACCCAGGAGACGGCGCGGTCGAGGCCGGCGACGGTCTCGGCGACCAGCCGGGTCTTGCCCACCCCGCCGGGCCCGGTCACCGACACCAGGCCGGGCTGGGCCAGCAGCCGGGCCAGCTCGGCGCGCTCGTCGCGGCGGCCCACGAAGGACGACCCGCGCACGGGCACCCCGGCCGCCACCGCGGGCGCGACCGCGGACGCCGCGGGCGCCGGGTCCGGTGGCGCGGCGGCCGGCCCGAGGTCGCCGCGCAGCAGCGACCGGTGCAGCTCCGCCACCGACGGCGCCGGGTCCAGGCCCAGCTCGTCGGTCATGGCCGTGCGGTACGCCGCGTACACGTCGATCGCCTCCGCGGGCCGCCCGCACGCCGCCAGGGCGCGCAGCAGCAGCCCGGTCGGCCGCTCCGCCGCGGGCTCCTCCGCGACCAGCTCGCGCAGGTCGGCCAGGGCGTCGCCGGGGCGCCCGGCGGCGAGCAGCGCGGCGGCGCGGTCCTCCCGGGCGGTGCGCCGCAGGCCGGCCAGCCGCACCGCCCACCCCCGGGCGAACGAGTCGGCGAACACGGGCGTGCCCCGCCACAGCGCGAGCGCCTCGTCCAGCCGCCCCGCGCGCAGCAGCCGCTCGAAGCGCACCGCGTCCACGTCGTCGGGGCCGACCGCGAGGCGGTAGCCGGCCGGCTCGTGCAGCACGGTGTCCGGCCCGCCCAGGGCGCGCCGGACCCGCGCGACGTGCGACTGCAGGCTGTTCAGCGCGGCCGGCGGCGGGTCGTCGCCCCAGAGCGCGTCGACCAGCCGGTCGACGGGCACCGGGGCGCCGCCCGCCATCGCGAGCACGGCCACGACGGCGCGCTGCCGCGCGCTCGTCAGCTCGACCGCGCCGCGCTCCGTGCGCACGTCCAGCGGCCCGAGCAGTCCGACCCGCACCCTGTCCTCCCCCGGCTCGCCTCCCGTTGCAGCACAGTGTGGACCGTTCAGTGCGCCAGCCGGTAGAAGCGGAAGAAGTCGTTCGGCACGTCCAGCACGTCCGCCTCGGTGAACCCGGCCGCGGCGGCCCACGCGCGCAGCGTGTCCGGGCGCAGCGCGGTGCCGTGCGCCGTCGGGCCGTTCTCCGCCCGGGTGGCCGGCAGGCAGTGCAGGACGCTGAACGCCAGGATCAGCCGCTCCACCGGCTCGGCGCCCGGGGTGAACCGCTCCAGCGCCTTGTCGTCGGCCACCACCACCATGCCGCCCGGGGCCAGCGCCGCCCGGGCCGCGCGCAGCGTGCCGACCGGGTCGCTCATGTCGTGCAGCGCCTCGAAGATCGTGACGACGTCGTAGGAGCCGGTCACCTCGGCGGCGTCGCCGCGGGTGAACGACACCCGGTCGGCCACGCCGGCCGCGGCCGCGGTGCGCCGCGCGCCCGCCACCGACGCCTCGTCCAGGTCGACGCCGCGCACGGTCACCGACGGGTACGCCAGCGCCATCGCCACCGACGAGTGCCCCAGCCCGCAGCCGAGGTCGAGCACGGCCGCGCCGGTCAGCTTCTCCACCAGGCCCGGCACCGCCGGGAACCACTCGGTGGCGAGCTGGTGGGCGAACATCGGCCGGTTGAACCCGGCGATGCCGTGCCGGATGTGCGGGCCGAAGTCGGCGTACGGGACGCCGCCGCCGCTGCGGAACGCCTCCTGGACGCCGTCCAGCGTGCTCGCGAGCCCGTGCGCGAGCCCGGCCGGGGTGCCGAAGTAGAACGGGCTCGCCTCGTCCAGCAGCACCTCGGCCGTGCCGGCGTCGAGCGCGTAGCGGCGCGCGTCGGGCGCGGCGGCCGCGTCGTCGACGCCGAGCAGGCCGGCGGTGGCCTGCTGCTCCAGCCACTCGCGCGCGTACCGCTCGTCGGCGCCCGCGGCCTTGGCCAGCTCGGCGGCCGTCAGGGGCGCGGCGCGCAGCGCGGCGTACAGGCCGAGCTGCAGGCCCAGGTGGACGGTCTGCAGCTCCATCGCGCCGAGAAGGCCGTCGAAGAGGCGGTCGGCGAGGGCTGCGCGGGGGTCGGTCATGGTTCCTCCTCGTGGGTGTGGGAACCACGCTGCGCGCCGGCACGTGCAGCCGGCGTGCCGCCCGCGTGCAGCCGCGACCCCGGCGCCCCCTAGCCGGCGGCGCCGGGCCGCACGGCGGCGATCCAGTCCCGCTCGGCGACCTCGGCGGGGCGGGGCGGGCCGTACAGGTAGCCCTGGATGAGGTCGCAGCCGAGCGCGCGCAGCCAGTCCCGCTGCACCTCGGTCTCGACGCCCTCGGCGACCACCTGGTGGCCGAGCGCGTGCGACATGGCCACGACGGCGCGCACGATCGGCTCGCCGGGGCCGCCGGCGCCGACGTCGCGGATGAAGGCGCGGTCCACCTTGACGACGCCCACGGGCAGCCGGCCCAGGTAGCTCAGCGACGAGTAGCCGGTGCCGAAGTCGTCGATGCACAGGGTGACGCCGAGGGCGCGCAGCTCGCCGAGGGTGCGCAGGCAGGCGTCCAGGTCCTCCATGAAGCCGGACTCGGTGATCTCCAGCCAGAGCGCCTCGGCGGGCAGGCCGGTGCGGGCGAGCACGTCGCGGACGGTGTCGGCCAGGCCGGGCTCGCGCAGCTGCCGGACGGCGAGGTTCACCGAGACGTGCAGGCCGGGCCGGGCGGCGCGCCAGCGCACCAGCTGGGCGGCGGCCTCCTCCAGCAGCCAGGCGCCGTGCGCGACGATGAGCCCGGTGTCCTCGGCGACGGGGATGAAGCGCAGCGGCGACACGGTGCCCAGCTCGGGGTGCTGCCAGCGCATCAGCGCCTCGAAGCCGGTCAGCTCGTCGGTCGCCGCGTCGACGATGGGCTGGTAGTGCACGGACAGCTCGCCGCGCTCGGCGGCGCCGCGCAGCGCCTGCTCCAGGCCCATCCGGGCCTGCACCTTCTCCCGCAGGGAGCTGTCGAACAGCGCGTAGCGGTTGCGGCCGGAGTCCTTGGCCTCGTACATGGCGGTGTCGGCGTCGCGGATCAGCTCCAGCGCCTCGCCGGCGTCGGCGGCCGCGCGGGCCACGCCGATCGACGGGGTCACGACGACGTCGCCGACGGACAGCCGGAACGGCCGTTCGAAGTCGCGCACCAGCCGCCCGGCGAGCGACTCGGCGAGCTCGCGGTGGGCGGTGGTGGCCATGGCGATGACGAACTCGTCGCCGCCGACCCGGCACACCAGGTCCTCGTCGCGGACCAGGCTCGCGAGCCGGCCCGCGACGGCGCACAGCAGCTCGTCGCCGACCCGGTGCCCCCAGTGGTCGTTGACCAGCTTGAACCGGTCGATGTCGAGGAACAGCAGGCTGATCTCCTGGCCGTCGGCGTTGGCGCGGGCGCCCCACTCGCGGACGGTGGCGGCGAGCAGCTCCCGGTTCGGCAGGTCGGTGAGGGCGTCGTGGGTGGCCTGGTGCCGGGCGGTGGCCTCGGCGCGGGCGCGGGAGTTGTTCGACCGGACGATGCGGAACACGACGGCGGCGGTCAGCGCGACCGACAGCGCGGTGCGCACCACCGCGTTCCACACGGTGGTCGGCGGCGACAGGGTGGTGAGCAGCGCCGGCGTGACCAGCACGGCGGCGAGCGTGGCGGTGCGGGTGACGCTGAGCCCGCCGAGCCGCTCCGGCTGCGGGTCGGCCAGCGTGGCCGCCGACGGGTGCAGGGCGGCCAGCGCGACGCAGAGGAAGGCCAGCACGAACAGCGCGTCCAGGTGCAGGTCGGTCAGCCCGGCCAGGCGGCCGTCCTCGCGGACGGCGAACATCAGGTCGCCGCAGAACATGGCGGCGACGGCGCCGGTGAGCAGCCAGACGGCGGGGGTGCGGCCGGCGCCGCTGAGCAGCAGGTGCGCGCCCACGGTCAGCAGCACCACGTCGACGATCGGGAACAGGGCGTTGACCAGGTTGGGCAGCGTCGAGGTGCTGGTGGACAGCATCGGCGCGATGAGCGACGACCAGACCAGCAGGCCGACGCCGAGGCCGATGAGCACCGCGTCGAGCCGGGCCGGCTCGTCCGAACGAGGGCGGCGGCGGCGCAGCAGGTCGAGCAGGACGTGCCCGATGAGCAGGTAGCCGGGCAGCACCAGGGCGTCCGGGATCATGGCGACGGGCCGGACGGGCGTCTCCGCGGCGCCCGGCACGACGGCGCGCAGCAGCAGCCCGCCGAGGAACAGCAGGATCGCCACGGACAGCAGCCGCCACGGCCGGGCGGCCGCCCCGGTCGCGTGCCGGCGCACGCCGGTCCACAGGCCGGCCCCGCACCCGATCATCAGCAGCAGGAACAGCGGCACGGCGGCGGCCGGCGGCACGACCAGCAGCAGGGCGATCCCGAGGCAGCCGAGGCCGGCGGCGAGCCAGAACAGCCGGGCGGGGTCGGCCCCGCGGCCCCGAGGGGGACGCGGGGTCGCTGGGGCTCCTGTCACCTACTCCCGTTCGGCAACCGGCCGGGCGCCCTGAGAGCCCCGGCCGGACCGCGTCACCGCTCGGTGCGGTGCACCATCCACACGTTCGGCTCCCGGTAGACGGCCGAGTCGGCGCGCTTGTCGACCACCAGCGGCACCAGGCCGCCGGGGATCACGTACTCGCCGCTCGCCGGCAGGGACAGCTCGGTCCAGTCCTGCCACTCGGCGACGGTGCCGGTGATCGTCATGGACGGGTACGCCACCCCGACCTGGAGCGCGCCGAGCCGGGCGTGCAGGCGCACCCACGGGTCGAACATCCGGTCGTCGTCGGTGCGCCAGGACAGGTACTGCGCCATCGGGGTGAGCGGGTACTGCGCCTTGAGCACCGGGCGGACCGGCGCGATGAGGGCGTCGGAGCCGGCGGCCGCGGCGGCGGCCTTGAGCGCCTGGACCATGCCGGCGGCGAGGCCCCGGCCGGTGGCGCCGGCGGCCATCGTGATGGACAGCGCGGACACGGCGTTGCCGGCGGCGCCGGAGTCGAGCAGCTCGGCGGCGGCGGTGACGGCCCCGTCCCAGCCGGCGGGCAGGCCGTCGACGGTCCGGTCCCAGCGCAGCGGCACGCTCAGCCCGACGCCGAGCAGGTCGTCGCGCTCGTCGAGCAGGGCCACCTGGTGCTGCGGGACGGCGCCCAGCAGCTGCACCAGGTCGACGCCGTGGCCGGGGCGGCCGGCCAGCATGAACGCCGGCCAGCGGGAGCCGAGCACCTCGAGGGCGCGCGGCAGCAGGTCGGGGCGCTGGGCGAGGGTGACGGTGCGCAGGCCGTACCCGACGGCGGGCTGCCACGCGTGCGAGGTCGCGCGCAGCACCGGCACGGCGGTCACGCCGGCACCGCCGCGGCGGTCTCGCGGTTGACGTAGGAGGCGGTGTCGTTGAACGTGCAGGCGTAGAAGGTCTGCACGTCGATCTTCATGATCGAGCCCATGCCGCGCTCCTCGATCATCTTGTGCAGGTAGCCGATGTGCCGCTCGTCGTTGTACTGGCAGACGTCGAAGACGCCGACGCCGTCGACGGCGCGCACGGTGGCGATGGTGTCCTCCAGCAGCACGCTCATGACGCCCTTGCCCTGGTGCGCGGGGTGCACCAGCGAGTAGCCCATGTAGACGATGGCGTTGCGGCGGAAGTGCTCCGGGAAGCGCCGGGCGTAGAACGCCGGGCTGACCCAGGTGATCGAGTCCAGCTCGCGGGTGTACGTGGCCAGGGCGATCGGCTCGCCGACCTCGTTCCAGACGATGTGCTTCTCGATGCGCTCGTCCGCCATCTCCTCGGCGAACTCGGCGTAGGTGAGCACGTGGCGGGCGGCGGCCAGCGGCGCCACCGGGTCGAACGCGCCCGAGTAGATCTTGTAGAACAGCTCGACGAGCTCGGCGTCCATGACGTCCACGATGGTGATGTTCATCGGGCCACCCCGTTCCACGCCGCGGTCTCGTAGGGGGCGAGGACCATGGAGCAGATCGGCTCGCCGGTGCAGACGGCGCCGTTGAGCACCATCTCGCCCGCGCTGAACGCGTCCTCCTGGCCCTTGACCAGGTCGCGCAGGCTGGCCTGGATCGCGTTGGCGACGTACTGCTCGCTGGTGCCCTCGTGCTCGACGAAGAGGCCGCCGAGGCCGTCGAGGCGCTGCACCCAGCCGATGCCGGTCCAGGCCTGCTCACCGATCTCGGTGGCGCGCTGCTCGGCGTACACGCAGTAGAGGCGGTCGCCCCAGGCGCCGGCCGGCGCGGGGGCCTTGCCGGTCGCGTCGACGCTGGTGGCCGGCGGGACGACGGAGGAGAGCCGGACCAGGTTGTAGTGGCCCAGGTCGAGCTGGACGAGTGCGTCGTGGAAGGCGGCGAGGGTGGTCGCGCCGGTGCCGGTGGCGGTGAGCACCGGGATCTGGTCGCGGACGGCCGAGGTGGGCATCTGGGAGCTCCGATTCAGCGTTCGCCGGCGTGGGGGCGCCGACGGGCGTGGATCGCCTCGGTCCGACCGGGGTCGCGGAGCTCCGGCTCGGCTGGTGGCCGAGCAGGGCCTGGATGGGGGGTGCGCGCCCCACTCCGCGTCCCCCGGCTGGGGACCTCGGACAAAGAGCGCGTGGATTCGCCTCTCGCTCCCCGGCAGGCCACGGGCGACCAATATGCCTGCCGGATCTCAGCTCGCTCATCGGGGAACTCGGTGTTCCCCGACGCCATCCATCATGCCGTGTGGAACTGCGCGGGTACGACCACCTTTTGGCTGATTTATGGTGGCCCGACCGAGCGACGTACCCCTAGGTCAACGGATTGATCCGGACTTTGCTTCCCACCCGTCACAGCCGTCACATCCCAAGACCAACAGCAGCATCCCTTTGCCCGAAACGCACCAAAAACACCGCCATCCTCTGGCACGGTGCCTGTCATGAAGCTGGCATCGCGACCCCTCGCCGCCGGCATCGCGCTCCTCGCGGTGACGACGGCCGGCACCCCTGCCGAAGCCCACGCCGAACCCGGGCCCGCCCCGGTCCCGGCGCAGACACCCGCCACCGCGCCGCCCGCCGCCGCGCCGCCCGGCGACGCGGCGACCGACGCGCCGGGCCTGCCCGAGCAGATCCTCACCGAGCCCGCCACCGTGCGCACGATCCCGCTGACCGGCGGCGTCGCCGGACCGGCCGGCGCGACCCCCGGCGCCGCCGCCCGCGCCGCGGCGGCCGCCGCCGTGCCGGCGGGCGCCGTCGCCCCGTTCAGCCTGGTCGGCGTCACCTGGACCGACCCGAAGGCGAGCCTCACCGGCACCGCGCAGGTCCGCACCCGGGCCGTCGGCGGCGCCTGGTCGCCGTGGCGCAGCCTGGAGGCCGAGGGCGAGATCGGCCCCGAGTCCGGCGCCGAGGCGCGCCGCTCCCGGGGCAGCACCGACCCGCTGTGGGTCGGCGACTCCGACGCCGTCGAGGCCCGCGTCACCGGCGCCACCGCCGCGCTGCCCGCCGGGCTGCGGCTGGAGCTGGTGGACCCCGGGACGACCCGGCCCGCGGGCGGCGCCTCCGCCCGGGCCGCGGCGCCGGCCGGGCGCGCCGCCGCCCCCACCCCGCCCGCCAAGCCGGCCGTGCCGATCGTGCGGCGCAGCCAGTGGGGCGCCAACGAGAAGCTCATGCCGCACGCGCCCGAGTACACCGGGCTGCCGCAGGCCATGTTCGTGCACCACACCGCCGGCACCAACAGCTACTCGTGCGCCGACTCGCCGCGGCTGCTGCGCGGCATCCAGGCGTACCACGTCAAGAGCCGGGGCTGGAACGACATCGGCTACAACTTCCTCGTCGACCGGTGCGGGACCCTGTACGAGGGCCGCGCGGGCGGCGTCGGGCTGCCGGTGCTGGGCGCGCACACGTTCGGCTTCAACAGCGACACCGCCGGCATCGCGGTGATGGGCAACCACGGCGGCGTCGGCGTCACCAACGCGGTGAAGGTCGCCATCGCCCGGATCACCGCGTGGAAGCTCAGCGGCACCGGCGTCGACCCGCTCGGCCGGGTCGTGCTCACCGCCCGGTCCAACGGCAAGTTCAAGGCCGGCACCCGGGTCACCATGAACCGCGTCTCGGGCCACCGCAACGCCGTCGGCACCGAGTGCCCGGGCAACGCCCTGTACAGCCAGCTGGGCTCGATCCGGGTGCTGGCCGCCGCCGCGCCGGCCGGGCTGCGGCTGGGCGCCCCGGGCGGCTCGGTCGCCGCGGGCGGCGCCTGGCACACCGCCGGGACGATGACCGCGACGTGGCGGGTGTCGACCCCGACCGGGCTGCTGCGGCACTTCGCGCTCTACGTGGACGGCCGGCTCGCCGGCTACGCCGGCCCGGGCGCCCGCGCCGCGGCGCTGAGCGTGACCCCCGGCCGGCACACCGTGCAGGTGCAGGCCGTGCACCTGGCCGGGCGCACCGCCACCACCGCCGCGATGACCGTCGTCGGCGACCGGTCCGCCCCGGCGATCGCGGCGCCCGACCTGGCGCTGCGCGCCGGCACCGTCACCCCGGGCGCGGTCCCGGCGACGATGGGCTGGCGCACCACCGACCCGGCGGGCGTGCGGGCGTCGCGGCTGACCAGCCCGTTCGCCAGGGCGCTGAGCCCCGGCGGGAGCAAGCTGCCCATCTGGGCGGCGACCGGCGCGCCCCGCACGTGGACGGTGACGGCCGCCGACCGGCTGGGCAACGCGACGGCGCGCTCCAGCAGCCGCACGGTGACCCTGCTGCCGCAGACCGCCTCGACCCGCACCGCCGGCTGGGCGACGTGGACGAACGGGGTCTACCTCAACGGCACGGCGCTGGCGTCGCGCTCGCCGGGGGCGCAGCTGCGCTGGACGTTCACCGGCCGGTCGATCGGCCTGATCGCGACGCGCGGCACGGCCGCCGGGCGGGTGGCGATCTCCGTCGACGGCGGCGCGCCGGTGATCGTGGACCTGCGGTCGGCGCGCACCGCGCACCGGCAGCTGGCGTGGACCCGCTACTGGTCCTCGCCGGGGCAGCACACCGTGGCGATGACGGTGCTGCAGACGCCGGGCCGGCCGCTGGTGATCGCCGACGGGTTCGCCCGGATCAGCTGACGGGACGCACCGGCGGCCGCGGCGGGGGCTCCCGTCGCGGCGGCCGCGTCACGTCCGGTCCTGCTGCTGCAGCACCATCCGCAGCGCGCGCATCGCGTAGAACAGGCGGGCCTTCACGGTCGCCGGGTCGACCTCCAGCCGGTCGGCGACCTCCTCGACCGACAGCCCGCCGTAGAACAGGTCGACCAGGACCGCCCGGTGCGGGGCGGACAGGCTGGCCATCGCCGCCCGGATGGTGGTGGCCGCCGCCGGCGCGGGGGTCTCGCCGCCGCCGCGCCGCTCGGCGAAGATCGACCGGGCGAGCAGCAGCAGCCACGGCCGCACGGCGCCGGCCCGGCGCCGGCGGCGCTGCGGGTCGAGCCACGCGCGGTGGAACGTCTCCTTGACGATCTCGCGCGCCGCCGCCTCGTCGCCGGCGGTCAGCCGGAGCACGTGGGCGAGCACCGCCTCGTGGTGCTGTCCGTAGAGGGTGTCGAACTCGGTCTCGGGGTCCGCGGGTCCGAATGCCGGTCCGGCGTTCGCCGGGCCGCGCTGCTGGGGTACCGACCGGCCGCCGGGCGTCCGCCGGGTGGCGTGCCGCCCGCCCTGCCGGCGCCGGTCACGCCGCATGGCTGTCCCTTCCGTCGCGAGCCCCTCCGTCGGGGGAAGGGGGCGTGCCCGGCCGGTGGGGGTCCGCCGGGCACGCCCACCAAGGGGGGCTGGTTCCCATGGTCGGCGGCGGCGCCCCGCACGGGCACGGGGAAACTACCCGTCTTGCTACCCGTCAGTAGCTTTCCCGGCGTCCGGGTACCCGTCCGGGTAGTTCTCCCCTGGCGACGCCCCGCGCCGCGGCCGCACGCTCGGCGGCGACGAAAGGACACCGTCATGTGCGATCACGAGCCGGTCTGCCCGCCGGCGTACGCACCGGACCGGGACGCCGCCAAGGTGGTGGCCGCTCACCCGGCCCAGGGCTGGAGCCTGCTCTGCAACGGCGTGGTGATCTTCGACGACACCGGTGAGCTGCTGCCGGACGGCCGGGTCGTCGCCCCGCGGCCGCCGCGCACCCCCGGCCGGCCCGCGCCGCGCCGGGTGCGGCTCGACGTCGCCGCGCTCGTCGCCCGGTTCGGCGGCGACGACTCCCCCGGCATCGTGCGCCGGCTCGCCGTGGCCGGGTAGCCGATACCGGGGTGACCCCGGGGCCGTGCCCCGGGTGGCCGTCCGGGCACATCGGCGCGGGTCGACGCGCCGCGCGTGCGGACGCGGAGAGCGCACACGCACTAACGTCTCTGTCATGAGCCCCGCCACGACCGCCGCCCGTGGCCCCGCCGGCAACCTGCCGGCCGAGGTCACGAGCTTCGTCGGCCGCCGGCACGAGGTGGGCGGGGTGCGCCGCCTGCTGTCGACGGCCCGGCTGGTCACCCTCACCGGGCCGGGCGGCGTCGGCAAGACCCGGCTGGCGTACCGGGTGAGCGCCGAGCTGCGGCGGGCGTACACCGACGGCGTGTGGCTGGCCGAGCTGGCCGAGCTCACCGACCCGGCGCTGCTCGAGGTCACCGTCGCCGAGGCCCTCGGCCTGCCCGAGGAGTCCGCCCGGGCCGGCAGCGGCGCCCTGACCCGCTTCTTCGCCGACCGGCAGGCGCTGCTCGTGCTCGACAACTGCGAGCAGCTCGTGCCCGCCGTCGGCCGGCTCGCCGAGTCGCTCCTGCGCAGCTGCCCCGACCTGCGGATCCTCACCACCACGCGGCAGCCGCTGCAGATCGCCGGCGAGGCCCTGCTGACGGTGCAGCCGCTGCCCGTGCCCGAGCCCGACGCCGTGGTCACCCCGCAGACCATCACCCGGTACGAGTCGGCCGGCCTGTTCGTCGACCGGGCCGCCGCCGTGCTGCCCGGCTTCACGGTCACCGAGGCCAACACGCCCGCCCTGGCCGAGCTGTGCCGGGCGCTGGAGGGCATGCCGCTGGCGATCGAGCTGGCGGCGTCGCGGCTGCGGGTGCTGTCGCTGGAGCAGATCCTGGCCCGGCTGACCGACCGGTACCACCTGCTCACCACCGGCCCGCGCAGCGCGCCACCGCGCCAGCAGACCCTGCGCGCGCTCATCGACTGGAGCTGGGACCTGTGCTCGGACGCCGAGCGCACCCTGTGGTCGCGGCTGTCGGTGTTCTCCGGCGGGCTGGAGCTGGACGCCGCCGAGGACGTCTGCAGCGGCGGCGAGCTGACCCGCGAGACGATCCTCGACCTGGTGGCGTCGCTGGTCGACAAGTCCGTGCTGATCCGCACCGAGGACGGCCCGCACGTGCGGTTCCGGCTGCTGGAGGTCATCCGCGACTACGGCGCGGACCGGCTGCGGGCGGCCGGCGAGCAGGCGGCGTTGCGCCGCCGGCACTGCCAGTTCTACGCCCACCTGGCCGCCCGCGGCGACGCCCGCTGGGTGTACGACCAGGCCGAGGTGCTGCGCCGGTTCCAGCAGGAGCAGGCGAACCTGCGGGTGGCGCTGGAGTTCGCCGTCACCGAGGGGCCGCCCGAGACGGCGCAGCGTTTCGCCGCCGACCTGGAGAGCCACTGGTACGTGCGCGGCCACCTCACCGAGGGCCGGCACTGGCTCGAACGCGCCCTGGCGATGGGCTCCACGGATCACTGGACCCGCGTCAAGGCGCTGCGGGTCAGCGCGTGGATCAACACGATGCTCGGCGAGCCCGCCCGGGGCGAGGCGCTGCTGGACGAGGCGCAGGCGCTGGCCGAGACGCTGCCGCCGTCCGTCGGCAACTCGTACATCCCGCTGATCCGCGGCAACATCCGGCTGTTCGCCGGCGAGCACCCGGCCGCGCTGGCGCTGTTCGGCGAGGCCATCGAGGGCTTCCAGGAGGCGGGCGCCCGCAGTGGCGAGATGTGGTCGCTGGTCGTGCTGGGCCTCAGCCGCGGCCTGGCCGGCGACCCGGCCGACGGGTACCCCGAGCTGCGCGCCGCGATCGCCTCGGCGGAGGCGGCGGGCGAGATCTGGTGGCGCTCGTTCGCGCAGTGGGCGCTGAGCGTGCTCCAGTGGCGCGCCGGCGACCTGCGCGCCGCCACCGCCAGCGCCCGGCAGAGCCTGGCCGTGCGCGAGCAGGTCGAGGACGAGCAGTTCAGCGTCGGCATGACGCTGGAGGCGATGGCCTGGATCGCCACCGCCGAGGGCCGCGACCGGCGGGCCGCCCAGCTGCTGGGGGCCTCCGAGCGCATGTGGCGGGCCATGCGCACCTCGCTGGCCGTGTTCCGCAGCATCCAGGAGTACCACCGGCAGAGCGTCGAGCAGCTGCGGTCCCGGATGGGGCCGGCCGCGTTCGAGGCGGCGGTGCGGCGCGGCACCCAGCTCACCCCGGACGAGGCGATCGACCTGGCGCTGGAGCGCACCGCCGAGCCCGCGTCCGGCGCGCCCGCCCAGCGCTCCCCCGCCGACCCGCTGACCCGGCGCGAGCGCGAGGTCGCCGAGCTGCTCGCCCAGGGCCTCAGCAACAAGGACATCGCCGCCCGGCTGGTCGTCGCGCAGCGCACCGCCGAGGGCCACGTGGAGAACATCCTGAGCAAGCTGGGCCTCACCTCCCGCGCCCAGGTCGCGGCCTGGATGGCGGACAACACCTGAGGGGGTACGCGTGGAGCTGACCGCCCTGGCGCCGATCATCGGCCGCTGGCGCACCGAGGGCCGGCTGCTCGACCCGGGCGCCGAGATCGCCGGCACCGACACGTACGAATGGGTCGGCACCGGCTTCGTCGTGCACACCGTCGACGTGACGATCGGCGGGCGGCAGGTCGACGCCGTCGAGCTGATCGGCTCGTGGGACGACGCGTCGGGCACGTTCGCGGCGGTGTCGTACGACGGCGACGGCACGGTCGCCGAGATGCGGGTGACCGCCGGCGAGGACGGAGTGTTCGGCTTCGCCGACGACACCACCCGCGCCACCCTGGTCGTATCGCCGGACGGCGCGGCCGCCACGGCGGGCTGGGAACGCCGCACCCCGGACGGCGTCTGGGAGCCGTGGATGGAGGTACGCCTGACCCGGCTCACCTGATCTCCTAGGGTTGAGGCATGACCTGGCCGGGCGGGGGGCCGTGGGTGGTCGTGACCACCTCGACGCAGACGGACTGGGCGACCGGGCTGGCGGCCCTGGCCGCTGCGTCCGCGGTTCCCGTGGCGGTGCTGCGCCTGGTGCGCGGCGGCCCCGGCCACGGCGTGCTCGGCCCGCGGCGCGGCGTGTTCACCCCAGGGCAGGGCGTCTTCGGCCCCGGCCGCGGCGTGCTCGGCCCGCCCACCGCCGCCGGCGACGTGCTGGGCCGCCTGCGCGGCCTCGCCACCCGGGTCGACGTGCGCACCGGCGGCCACCACCCGCCGCACGTCGACGGCGTCGTCACGATCGTCCGGGCCCTGGAACGCGCCCACGGCCTGGTGCTGGTGGGCGCCCCGGACGGCCTGCTCGTGCCGCTGGGCGCCGACGGCTGGACCCTGGTCGACGTGGCGAAGGCGCTGCGCGCCCCCGTCGTGGTGGTCAGCGGGTCGAGCCCCGGCGCCGCCGGCCACGCCGCCCTGGTCCTGGACGCCCTGACCCGCCGCGAGGTGCCCGCCACCGTGCTGGCGGTCGGCGACGACCCGCTGCCGGTCGACGTGGCGGGCCGCATCCCCCGCCGCGCCGTCTCCGAACCCGACCTCATCCGCGCCGGCGCGGCCGGCTGGCTCGACCCGGCCCTGCACGCCGACGGCTCCCGCCCGCCGCAGCCCCGCCCCGCCCCGCCCCCCGCCGACGCGCCGGCCCCGGCCCGGCCGCTGCTCACCGGGCGGCGCTTCGCGATCGCGCTGGTGTCACTGTTCGTGGTCCTGGCAGCGGTGCTGTGGACGGTGCCGTTCGTCCGCGCCCACACGGTGGCCCGCGAGCAGCAGCGGTTCATCACCGGCTGGGACACCGAACTCGACCACCGCGACGCCTGGGCGCAGCCCCCGGGCGCCTACGACAACCCGGAGCCGCCGGCGCCCAGCCTGGCGCCGGTGACGCCGGAGCAGGTCTGCCCCCGCAACGAGCCGGGCGTGACGCCCGCCGAACCGGACGCCCGCACCACCGCCCGGGTGAACGCGGCCTGGGCGCGCATCGAGCGGTGGCTGGCCCGGCACGCGCCCCGCACCCGCGAGGAGCTGCGCCGGCCCGCCTCGGCGTCGGCGATCGCGGACGCCCAGCGGCGGATGTCGGTCGACTTCCCGCCCGACCTGGTCGCCTCCCTGCGCCGGCACGACGGGTCGGCCCCGAACCGGCAGGGACTGACCGTGCCGCCGCTGTACACGCTGCTGTCCCTCGACGAGATCGTCGGCGAGTGGGAGGACGTGTGCGGGTCCGAGGCCGAGTTCTACCCCGACATGATGCTCGACCGCCGCTTCGTGCCGATCGCCTCCGACCCCGGCTTCGGCTTCGCCTTCGCCGACCAGAGCACCCAGGGCTACATCGGCGACTACGTGTGGGAGAACGGCGGCCCCTCCTTCGACGGGTGGCCGACCTCGGTGGCCGGGCTCCTGGAGGAGATGGCGCACTCCCTCGAGACGGGCGACGAGGTGCGCGGGGCCGTCCCGGAGGTCGTGGACGGCCGCCTCGGGTGGAGCCTGGACTAGCCGGCGGCGTTCAGCAGGTCGAGGGCGCTCTGCTGGCAGAGGTGGCTGGTGCCGACGAACGGCCCGGCCCAGTGCGGGCCGTAGGCGTCGAAGGAGTTGCGGTTCGCCGCGTACATCGTGTCGACCTGGCGCTTCAGGTAGGCCGTGTAGGCGCCGCCGGTGGCCTGGTTCAGCACGCCGATGCCGCGCACGTACGCGCCCTTCCACGACGGCGCGTCGCCGGAGCAGGAGTCGGTCTCGCCGGGCTCGCGCACGATGCCGTCGCGGTGCAGGTGGGTGTTGACGGTGGCGGCGTCGGCGATGCGGCGGGCGGCGGCAAGGGCGCCGGCGTCGCCGGTCAGGCGGTTGAGCTGCACCAGGCCGTTGACGAGCACGCCCTGGGTGTAGGTCAGCGGGCCGCTGACGCCCCGGCAGGTGGTCAGGTCGATGTGGTTGATGACCGTGTTGTCGGCGGTGATCATGCCGGTGCCCTGGAACCAGGTCCAGCCGGCCTGGGCGCGGGCGCGGTAGGTGGTGTCGCCGGCCAGGCGCTGGGCGAGGGCGGCGTTCACCTGGATGTAGAGGCTGTTGGAGATGGCGTCCTTGGCGGCGCGGTCGGTGCGCCAGTAGACGCCGCCGCCGCACCGGCTGTCCCAGAAGGTGTGCATGTGGTCGGCGCCGGCGCGCGCGGTGTTCAGGTAGCGGGCGTTGCCGGTGAGGTCGTACGCGGCGATCCAGGCCAGCGCCCACCAGCCGGTGTCGTCGCTGTACTCGTTGCGGAACTGGCCCTGCCGCTCGTTGATGAGCCGGTCGTAGGTGGCGGTGACGGCGTACTCGTAGCTGCGCATGCCGGTGACGCGCATGTTGTCGATGAGCGCGGTGACCGCGTTGGCGCCGGTCCACCAGCCGTTGCTGTCGAACATGGCGTTGCCCTGGTCGAAGCGCATCATGAGCGCGGTGGCGGCGGCGGTGCGCCGGTCGCCGGCGTTCCAGGTGCTGCGGGCCCACGCGGTGCAGGCGATCTCGGGCCGGTCGCCGGCCTTGCCGCAGGCGCGCAGGACGCCGACGCCGCGGGCGACCCAGTCGTCGACGTTGGCCATGGTGGTGCGCGTGCCGGTGGCGCCGGCGGGGACGGCGGTGCGGCCGAGGGCGCTGCCGGTGGACCAGCTGCGGCCGCCGTCGAAGGAGCGGTCGACCCACACCTCGTCGCCGGCCTGGCCGCCGTCGACGGAGCCCCAGCCCATGGTGTCGGCGTCGCTGATGTGCAGCCGGAACGTGCGGCCGTACAGGGCGGCGGTCACCGGGACCCGGCTCGTGGCGGCGGGCGCGCGCCCGTCGCAGTGCAGGTTGCAGACGTCGGCGGCCGCGGTGGCGGGCCGCGCGGGGCTGAGCAGCCCGGCGGTGGCCAGCAGGAGGGCGCCGAGACCGGTCGCGGTTCGCCTGCGCCAGAACGTCGACATGGGGCACTCCTGACCGTCGGCAACCGGTGTGGGGAGCATCACCATACATTGCCGACGGTCTATGGACCGGAAAGATCCCAGGTGAGGGCGACAAAGGGCGCCTCGTCCTGCCCGCCCGCACGCCGGTAGGTGGCCAGCGCCGCGACGTTGTCCGGTTCGGTGCCCACCCACATGCCGTAGCAGCCGCGCTCGCGGGCCAGCGCGGCCAGGGCGCCGACCAGGGCGGTGGCCACGCCGCGGCGGCGGGCGTCCTCGGCGACCGACAGCTCGTACAGGAACATCTCCGTGCCCTTGTCCGGGTGGGTCGTCTCGACCCCGGAGATCATGCCGACGACGCGGGCGCCGCCGCCGGTGTCGTCGGTGTCGCCGTCGGTGTCGCCGTCGTAGGCGTACAGCAGGTGGTGGTGCGGGTCGGCGAGGAAGCGCGCGACGGCGTCCGGCCGGGGCAGGTCGTCGTAGAGGTCGGCGCCCGCCGCGACCGCGGCGGGCTCGGTCACCCGCTCGATGCGCACCCGGGCACCGTAGCTCAGCCGAGATCCTTCACCTCGTCGCGGGTGAGGCCGATGTGCACGACGCGCGCGGTGTGGTCGACGCGGCCGACGGCGTCGGCGGGCACCCGCACGGTGCGGCCGAGGATCCACGGGCCGGTGTCGACCAGGTAGCCGCCGCCGGGGGCGGCGCCCTCGACGGTGCCGACGCCGCCGTCGGACGCCTCGGCGGCGTAGCCGGACAGGTCGAGCTCGCCGCGGTCGGACTCGGCGGCGGAGAAGCCCGGGCCGTCGGACGGGCCGGCGGAGCGGTCCGCGCCGGGGGTCACGGCGTCGTAGCCGCTGCCGAGCGCGGAACGGTCGTCGAACGGTTGCATGGCTGCCTCCCTGGGTGGTGTGTCCGGTGTTACCCGCCGAATCCCGCGCGCTATCCCCTCAGCCGGGCCCGGCAGACGCCGAACCTGCTCCCGAAGGGTCACGGACGACCTGCCAGCACGTCGCACGGCACCCGTCTGGAGGAGCCCCATGCCCGTCGTTCTGATCACCGACGACGACGCCGACCACCGCGAGCTGCTCCGGCTGACTCTCGACCGGCGCGGCTACACCGTCGTGGAGGCCGTCGACGGCCGGGAGGCGCGGGACCTGCTCGCCGCGGGCGGAATCGACGCCGCGCTGTTCGACGTGCGGATGCCCAGCGAGTCCGGCATCGACCTGTGCGCCGAGCTGCGCGCCGACCCGCGCACCGCCGACCTGCCGATCATGCTGGTCAGCGCGGAGGCCCGCGACGAGCGGATCGCCGAGGCGCTGGCGGCGGGCGCCGACGACTACCTGCTCAAGCCGTTCCCGCGCGACGAGCTGGTGGTCCGGCTCGACGCGCTGGTGAGCCGCACCGGCCGCATCGACCCGGCCCGCGCCGCCCGGCTGGCGGCCCGCGCCGCCGCGCCGTTCGTGCGGGCGGCCGACGCCGAGCCGGCCGCCGCGCTCAGGGTCGCCTGAGCACGACCGCCTGCCACGGGCCCAGCAGCAGCGTCGCGCCGTCGAAGCGGGGGGCGCCGGTGTTGGCCAGCAGCACCTCGGCGCCCGCCCAGCCGGGGCCCACGAGCGCCGGCGCCGGCGCGCCGCCGACGTTGACCGCCACCAGCACCTCCGTGCCCGCGTACCGGCGCAGGTAGGCGTACACCCGCTCGTCGTCGGGCAGCAGCATCGTGAAGTCGCCGTGCACCAGGGCGGGCTCGGCGCGCCGGGTGGCGATCAGCCGCCGGTAGTAGCCGTACACCGACGCGGGGTCGTGCCGGGCGGCGGCGGCGTTGATGCTGATGTGGTTGGGGTTGACCGCGATCCACGGCGTGCCGGTGGTGAACCCGGCGTGCGCCGTGGCGTCCCACTGCATCGGGGTGCGGGCGTTGTCGCGGCTGCGCGCCCGCAGCACGGCCAGCACCTCGTCCGCGGGGCGGCCCTCGACCTCGACGGCGTGGGCGTAGTTGCCCAGCGCGGAGATGTCGCGGAAGTCCTCGATGCCGGCGAACGGGGCGTTGGTCATACCCAGTTCCTCGCCCTGGTAGATGTACGGCGTGCCGCGGTGCAGGTGCAGCAGCGTGCCGAGCGCGGTGGCCGACGCGACCCGGTGCCGGCCGTCGTCGCCGAACCGGGAGACGACCCGCGGCTGGTCATGGTTGTTCCAGTAGAGGCTGTTCCAGCCGACGTCGGCGAGGCCGTCCTGCCACTTGCCCAGGCAGCGCTTGAGGTCGCGCAGGTCGAGCCGGCGCGTCTGCCAGCGGTCGGCGCCGGCGTCGAGGTCCATGTGCTCGAACTGGAACACCATGTCGACCTCGCGCCGGGCCGGGTCGGTGAACAGCCGGGCGTCGGCGACGGTGACGCCGGGCGTCTCGCCGACGGTGATCAGCTGCGCGTCGCGGCCGGCGAACACCTCGCGGTGCATCTCCTGGAGGAACTCGTGCACCCGCGGGCCGGAGACGAAGTGCGGCTCGGCGCCGTTGTGCACCGACCCGGGGAACGTGACGCCGTCGGGCAGCGTGACGTCCTTGGAGATGTAGTTGATGACGTCCATCCGGAAGCCGTCGACGCCCCGGTCGAGCCACCAGCGCATCACGGCGTGCACGGCCTGGCGGACCTTCGGGTTCTCCCAGTTGAGCTCGGGCTGCTTGCGGGAGAACAGGTGCAGGTAGTACTCGCCGCTGATGTCGTCGTACTGCCAGGCGGAGCCGCCGAAGGCGCTGCCCCAGTTGTTGGGCGGGCCGCCGCCGGGCCGGCCGGGGCGCCACCAGTACCAGTCGCGCATGGGTGAGTCCGGCCCGAGCCGGCTGGTGGCGAACCAGGGGTGCTCGTCGCTGGTGTGGTTGACGACGAGGTCCATGACGAGCTTCATGCCGCGGGAGTGCACGCCGGCGAGCAGGGCGTCGAAGTCGGCCAGGGTGCCGAAGACCGGGTCGATGTCCTGGTAGTCGCTGATGTCGTAGCCGTTGTCGTCCTGCGGCGACGGGTAGACCGGCGACAGCCAGAGGACGTCGGCGCCCAGGTCGGCGAGGTGGTCGAGGCGGGCGGTGATGCCGCGCAGGTCGCCGACGCCGTCGCCGTCGGAGTCGGCGAAGCTGCGCGGGTAGATCTGGTAGACGACCGCGTCGCGCCACCAGGGGGCGTCCTGACCCGTGACCGCCATTTCCGCCCCTGAAAGTGTCATAAGTCTCATAATGAACCAATGACGAGGATTTCGCGATGAAGGTCGCGCTTCTCGGCCCGGTCGCCTGGCGCACCCCGCCCCGGCACTACGGACCCTGGGAGCTCGTGACCAGCCTGCTCGCCGAGGGGCTCACCGCGCGCGGCGTCGACGTGACGCTGTTCGCGACGCTCGACTCGGTCACCACGGCCCGGCTCGACGGGGTCGTGCCGGCCGGGTACGAGGAGGACCCCGACCTGGACGGCCGCGTGTACGAGGCGCTGCACGTCGCGCACGCCCTGCGCCGCAGCGGCGAGTTCGACCTGGTGCACAACAACGTGGACTGGCTGCCGCTGGCGTTCTCGCGGCACTGCGCGGCGCCCATGCTCACCACCATCCACGGCTTCTCCGGGCGCAACATCCTGCCGGCGTACCAGCGGGCCAACTCGGCGTACGTGTCCATCTCCGACGCCGACCGCGCGCCCGAGCTGGAGTACCTGGCCACCGTCCACCACGGCGTGGACCTGGACCAGCTGCCGTTCACCCGGTTCGCCGGCGAGGACCTCGTCTGCTTCGGGCGCATCCACCCGGACAAGGGCACGCACGAGGCGATCGAGATCGCGCGGCGGGCCGGCCGGCGGCTGACGCTCTGCGGGATCGTGCAGGACCGGCGCTACTTCACCGAGCTGGTGGAGCCGCACATCGACGGCGACGCCGTGGTGTACCTGGGCTCGGTGGGACCGGACAAGCGGGCGCAGGTGCTGGGACGGCACGCGGCGCTGCTGCACCCGATCGGCTTCGCCGAGCCGTTCGGGCTGTCCGTGGTCGAGTCGATGATCTGCGGGACGCCCGTGGTGGCGTACCCGAAGGGCTCGATGCGCGAGGTGGTCGACGAGGGCGTCACCGGCCGCCTGGTCACCGGGGTGGACGCGGCGGCCGAGGCCGTGCGGTCCATCGGCGCGCTGGACCGCGCGGCGTGCTCCGCGCGGGCGCGCGAGCGCTTCGGCGCGGACCGGATGGTCGACGACTACCTGCGGGTCTACGGCGATCTGCTCCGCTGAGGAGTCACTCGTTGGTAGTTTTGAAAGACGAAAACCAGTCAAATCCGTCCTAACGGTACACCGTGCTGCGGGGAGGCAGCCTCCGACAGGAAGGCCAGGTATGCCAGTCACGTTCGGTTTTCTGAGCACCCACCCGCCCACGCAGTGCGGGTTGGCCACCTTCAACGCCGCCCTCGCCGCCCAGCTCACCGCGGGCGTCCCGGGCAGCGGAGTGGTCCGCCTCGCCGACGGCGACGACTCGGGCGCGCCCGCGCCGGTCGTGTCCGCGGCGACCCCGCCCGTGGTGCACACCTGGCGGACGGACCAGCCGAACGGCTGGCGCCGGGCCGTCGCGGCGCTCGACCGCTTCGACGTGGCCGTCGTGCAGCACGAGTACGGCATCTACCCCGGGCTGGACGGCCAGGACGTGCTGCCGGTCCTGCGCAACGTGAGCGTGCCGACCATCGTCGTGCTGCACACCGTGCTCACCACGCCGAGCCCGCGCCAGCAGGCCGTGCTGGAGCAGATCGTGGCCGCCGCCGACGCGGTCGTCACGATGACGGACACCGCCCGCACCCGCCTCACCACGGGCTACCGGGTCGACGCCCGCAAGGTGACAGTCATCCCGCACGGCGCCGGCAGCCACACGAGCGCGCCCAGCGCCCGCACCGACCGGCCGCACCTGCTCACCTGGGGCCTGCTCGGCCCCGGCAAGGGCATCGAGTGGGCGCTGCAGGCCCTCGCGCACCTGCAGGACCTCGACCCGGCGCCGATGTACACCATCGCCGGGCGCACCCACCCGAAGGTGCTGGAGCAGCACGGCGACGTCTACCGCGACTCGCTGCACAAGCTCGCGGCGGACCTCGGCGTCACGGACAGCGTCGTGCACCTCGACTCCTACATGGACGCGGCCACCCTCAGCCGGGTGATCCGCTCCGCCGACGTGGTCGTGCTGCCGTACGACTCGACCGAGCAGGTCACCTCCGGCGTGCTCATCGAGGCCGTCGGGGCCGGCAAGCCGGTCGTGGCGACCGAGTTCCCGCACGCCGTCGAGCTGCTGGCCGACGGCCCGGGCCTGCTCGTGCCGCACCACGACCCGAAGGCGCTCGCCGACGCCGTCCGCCGGGTGCTCACCGACCGGTCGCTCGCCGAGACGCTCACCGCCCGCACCGACGCCCCGACCCTGCGCTGGCCCGCCGTCGCGGCCCGGTACGCCGCGGTCGCGGAGCGCCTGATCGCCGCCTCCGCGCCCGCCGTGGCCGCGGTCGGGGCGTGACCGCGAGCCTGTCCACCATCGCGCCGGCGCGGATCGAATCCGCGCCGGCGCCGATGTGGACGCACCTGCACCGGCTCAGCGACGACACCGGGCTGTTCGAGCACGCCCGCAACTCCATCGTGCGCCGCGAGCACGGCTACTGCGTCGACGACGTCGGCCGCGGCCTGCTCGTCGTCAGCCGCGAGCCCGCCCCCGACCCCGGCCTGCTGCACCTCGCCGACGTCTACCTCGGCTACCTCAACCACGCCCAGGCGCCCGACGGCCGGTTCCGCAACCGGCTCAGCCACGGCCGGGTGTGGAGCGGCGAGCCGGACACCGGCGACTGGTGGGGGCGCGCCCTGTGGGGACTCGGCACCGCCGCGGCCTGCTGCGAGGCGTCGTGGATCCGCGAGGAGGCGCTGGCCGCGTTCGAGCAGGGCGCCGGGCAGCGCTCCGAGTGGCCGCGCGCCATGGCCGTGGCCGGGCTCGGCGCGGCCGAGATCCTGCGCGCGCACCCGGGACACCCGGCGGCCGCCGCCCTGCTCGCCGACGCGGCCGCCGCCGTCGGCACGCCCGGGCCCGACCCGTCGTGGGAGTGGCCCGACCCCGTCCTGACGTACGCCAACGCCGCCCTGGCCGAGGTCGTCGTCGCCGCCGGCGACCTGCTCGGCGACCCGCTGCTGCTGGGCTCGGGCCTGCGGATGCTGCGCTGGCTCATCGGGGCGCAGACCCGCGCCGACGGCCGGCTGTCGATGATCCCGGTCGCCGGCTGGCGGCAGGGCACCCCGCGCGGCCTGTTCGACCAGCAGCCCATCGAGGTCGCCCACCTGGCCGACGCCTGCGCCACCGCCGCCGAGATCACCGGCGACGACTTCTTCGAGAACGCGCTCGGCGCGTGCGTGGCCTGGTTCCTCGGCGAGAACGACGGCGAGGTCGTCATGTACGACCCCCGTTCGGGTGGGGGCTATGACGGACTGACCCCCATCGGGCCTAATAGGAACCAGGGCGCCGAATCCACCATCGCGTTCATCGCCACCATGCAGCACGCCCGGGCGCTGGCGACCCGCAACGCGATCCGAGCCTCCGGCGGTGCACCATGACCTCGACCATCCCCACGGCCACCCGGTTCGACCTCACCCTGATCGCCGACCCGCGCCGCGTCGTCATCAAGCTGTTCGTCCCCGGCGAGGACGCCGCCCTGGCGACCACCAACCAGAGCCGGGCGTCCGGCATGATCGAGCGGATCACCCGGCTCAGCGAGCACGAGGTGAACCTGCTGCTGGACGACACCCTCAAGCGGTTCACCGGCCGGCACCACGACATCCTCAGCACGTTCCAGCACCACTACGAGCTGGTGGCGCACCGCGTGCCGCCGGACGTGGAGCTGTCCCCCACCGCCCGCACGCTCATCGGCGCCTACTTCAGCCACGAGTTCAGCGTCGAGGCCGCCGCCCTGTGCAACCCGTCGATGGTCGAGCACCCGGACCAGAGCGACCTGGAGCCCGGCCAGCTGCGGGTGGCGATCAGCCTCCGGCAGATCGGCGAGGGCCACATCTCGTCCATCGGCTTCATCGGGGCGGTGCTCGGCCCCGGCAACCAGATGCTGCTGGACGACCGGTCCGGCCCGCTCATGATCGGCCAGCGCACCGGCGCCCGGCACGAGCGCGACCACCTCGCGGCCGGCCTGGCCGAGGAGGAGATGGACAACGAGCTCGCGGCGACCGTGCTCAACGCACTGCCGGAGCGCTTCGACGACGCCGACGTCGAGGACGTGCTGACCCACCTGCCCGCCGAGCTGCTCAGCCGGCACCACGCGCAGGAGACGCTGGAGCACATCCGACGCATCATCGCGACCGACTACGCGGTCACGTTCCCGGCGACCGTGCCGCTGCACCAGCGGGTGCTGTGGCCGGCCGCCCCGGCGGAGAGCAAGGGCATGGAGGACGCCCGCTTCGTGCGGGTCGTCGAGGAGGACGGGCGCACCGCGTACCGGGCCACCTACACCGCCTACGACGGCCGGGCGATCGGCGGCCGCATGCTCTACACCCGCGACCTGCGGCACTTCGAGGTGACCGCGCTGCGCGGGCCCGCCGCCCGCAACAAGGGCATGGCGCTGTTCCCCCGGCCCGTCAACGGCCGGCACCTGGCGCTGTGCCGCTCCGACGGCGAGACCAGCGGCCTGACCGTGCGCGGCGACCACCAGATCTGGCAGGAGCCGGTGCCGCTGCACGTGCCGCGGCGCGGCTGGGAGCTGATGCAGGTCGGCAACTGCGGCTCGCCCATCGAGACCGACGCGGGCTGGCTGGTGCTGACCCACGGCGTCGGCCCGATGCGCCGGTACGCCATCGGCGCGATGCTGCTCGACCTGGACAACCCGGAGAAGGTCATCGGCGAGCTGCCGCAGGGCCTGATCGACCCGGATGAGCACGAGCGCGAGGGCTACGTGCCCAACGTCGTCTACTCGTGCGGCGGCCTGGTGCACGACGACCGCCTGTGGGTGCCGTACGGCGCCAGCGACGCCCGGGTCGGCTTCGCCACGATCGGCCTGCGCGACGTCCTGGACAGCATGGTCCCCACGGACTGACCCGCTCCACACCGCCGCCCGGCGCCCGTCACGGGGTGCCGGGCGGCGCGTTTGCGCTCAGGTCGCCGCCGCGGCGGCCGATGGACCGGCGGGCAGGACGAGCCGGGAGGGCGCGTGCAGGAGCGGGACACCGACGTGTTCGAGCCCGCCTCGGGGCTGGGCTTCCGCCCGGCCACGGGCGGCGGCTACCGGGCGGACGCGTTACCGAGCGGGTTCGCCGAGCCGGAACCGGCGCGCGCGGGCCATCGCACGTCGCGGGCCGGCCGGATCTTCGCGGCGGCCGCCTTCGGCGCGGTGCTGCTGTCGGCCGGCACCGGCTACGCGCTGGGCCGCTCGGCGCCGGCCGGGGCGGCGGATCCGGAACCCGCACCGTCCGCCTCGGCGCCGTCCGCCTCGCGCAACGCGCCGGCCGTCAGCGGGCTCGGCGTCCGGGGCGGCGCCCGCCCGTAGCGGCGCGCGGGAGGCGACCGGCGGGCCGGTGCGCCGGGCGCCCGCCGCTCGGCCCACCGGTCCCGCCGGATCGCCGCCAGCATGACCGCGCCGTCGATGCCCGTCAATGGGCGGCCACGACCGGACGTGTGCGGTCCACCGTGGACCCCGACCGTACCGATCGACGCTTGTCGACGCCCCCACCCTCGCCTACGCTCCCGCGTAACGGTGTCGTCACGCAGCGCCGCCTGTTCGAACGTGTTCGTTCCCTCGCGCCCCCACCCCGCAGAGGAGACCCGTTGCCGGTCAGCCGCATCCTGTTCGCGCCCGCGCTCGCCGCCGCCCTCGCCGCACCGTCCGCCGCGCCGTCCGCCGTGCCCTCCGCCGGAGCCGACATCGCGCCCACCTCCTGGACCGTGCCGGCCCCCGGCGCCGCCGTCGTCGCCGACGTCGCGCTGACCGCGGCCGGGACGATCACGGTCGGCGTGCGGCAGGGCGGCGCCACCGTCCTGGCGCCGTCGCCCGTGGGGCTGGTCACCGGCGGCGACGACCTGACCGCCGGGCTGTCCTACCTGGGCCGCAGCGGGCGGACGGTCCGGCAGCGGTACACGATGACCACCGGCAAGCAGCTCGACCGCGACACCCTCCAGACCGAGAGCACGTTCTCCTTCGCCGCCGCCGGCGGCACCCGGCTCGACCTGGTCGTGCGGGTCTCCGCGCAGGGCGCCGCCTACCGCTACGTGCTGCCCGGCCCGCAGAGCGTGGTGGTGAAGGGCGAGGCGTCCAGCTGGGCGCTGCCGCCGGACGCCACCGGCTGGCTGCTGCCGTACACGCCGAACTACGAGGCCACCCGGATCGAGACGACGGCCGCGGGCGCGCCGGCGGGCGACTACGGGTTCCCGGCGCTGTTCGAGGTGGCCGGGCGGTACGCCCTGCTGACCGAGGCCGACCTGGACGGCCGGTACTCCGGGGGGCGGCTGACCCACGCGGCGGGCTCGGGCACGTACACGGTCGGGCTGGCCGACGCCGAGGTCGAGGTGGCCGGCGGGTTCGCGTCGCCCTGGCGGGTCGCCGTCGTGGGCGACCTGGCGGCGGTCACGGCGTCCACCCTGGTCGACGACCTGGCCCCGCCCAGCCGCCTGCCGGACACCGGCTGGGTGCGGCCGGGCGCCGTCGCCTGGTCGTGGATGGCCGAGCACGCCAGCCCGCGCGACCCGGCGCGGATGCGCGAGTACGTCGACTTCGCCGCCCGGCACCGGTGGCCGTACGTGCTCGTCGACGAGGGCTGGGACCGCAGCTGGGTGCCGGAGCTGGTCGCGTACGCCCGCGAGCGCGGCGTCGGCATCATCCTGTGGTTCCACTGGACGGCGCTGGACCCGCCCGCCGAGCGCGACGAGACCCTGCCGATGATCCGCGACTGGGGCGTGGCCGGCGTGAAGGTCGACTTCATGGACTCCGACTCGCAGGCCACCATGCGCTGGTACGACGGCATCCTGCGGGCGACGGCGGACAACCGGCTGATGGTCAACTTCCACGGCGCGACGGTGCCGCGCGGCATGGCCCGCACCTGGCCGCACGTGCTGACGTTCGAGGCGGTGCGCGGCGCCGAGCAGTTCACCACCCGGGCGGCGACGAACACGATGTTCCCGTTCACCCGCAACGTGGTGGGCAGCATGGACTACACGCCGGCCGCGTTCCTCGTCGCCGACCGGGACACCACGGACGCGCACGAGGTCGCCACCTGGCTGGTGTTCGAGTCCGGGTGGCAGCACACCGCCGACCGGCCGGAGGCGTACGAGGCGCGGCCGCAGGCGCTGCTGACGATGACGGAGCTGCCGACGGTGTGGCACGAGACCCGGCTGCTGTCCGGGCGGCCGGGCGTCGAGGCGGTGCTGGCCCGGCGGCACGGCGACCGCTGGTACGCCGGCGGCATCTTCGCCCGGGCCGCCCACACGTACCCGGCGGGGCTGGGGTTCCTGGGCGAGGGCCGGTTCCTGGCGGAGACGCTGCGCGACGGCCCGGACGGGCTGCTGCGCGAGACCCGCGTCGTGCGGCGCACGGACACCCTGGCCGTGCCGGTGGCGGCGAACGGCGGGTTCGTGACGGCGTTCTGCCCGTACACCGAGGGTTTGACCTCCTGCGACCGCGCCGGGCGGGCCCGGCCGGCCGGGACGCCGTGGGTGAGCGACCTGCCGTTCGTGGCCGCGGCGGGCGGCTGGGGCCCGGTGGAGCGCGACCGGTCCAACGGGGAGCGGGCGGCGGGCGACGGCGGGCCGCTGTCCATCCGCTTCCGCACGTTCGGCAAGGGCCTCGGCATGCACGCCGACGGCCAGGCCAGCGTGTGGCTGGGCGGCGGGTGCACGCGCTTCGACGCGCACATCGGCATCGACGACGAGGTGCCCGAGCCCGGCACGGCGGAGTTCCGGGTCTACGGCGACGGCCGGCTGCTGGCCACCAGCGGCCGGGTGCACAGCTGGGACGCGCTGCGGTCGATCACGGCGGACACCACCGGCGTGAACGTGCTGACGCTGCGGGCCACCGACGCCGGCGACGGGATCAACTTCGACCACGCCGACTGGGCCGAGGCGCGGCTGACCTGCTGACGGCCCGAAAGACACATGATCGCACCGGTGGACGTCCGAGAGCGCTCTCGGGCGTCCACCTGCGTGAGGTCATGGTTGATAAAACCGTGACCTTGACAATAAAAGTTCGATAGTGCGTGAATGTGTTTCAACAACGTTACTCATCGATGTCACGCCCCTCCGCCACAAGGAGTTCCATCATGAGCGCTATGCGTGGTCGCTGGATCCCGGTGGTCGCCACCGCCGGCGCGGCCGTCCTGCTGCTGTCGGCCTGCGCCAAGGAGGAGGAGAGCCCCGGTGCGGGCGCCGCCCCCAGCGCCGGCGCCGGCCAGGTCGTCCAGTCCGGAGCCCCCGACGGTCCGACCTGCTCCCTCGACCAGATGGGCTACACCAAGATCGACCTCAAGACGGCGAAGGTCGGCTTCTCCCAGTCGGAGAAGGAGGCCAACCCGTTCCGCATCGCCGAGACGCAGTCCATCAAGGACGAGGCGGCCAAGCAGGGCATCACCCAGCTCACCCTCACCAACGCGAACTCGCAGTTCACCAAGCAGATCAGCGACGTCGAGCAGATGATCGACTCGGGCGTGCAGCTGCTCGTGGTGGCGCCGCTCAACTCCGACGGCTGGGACTCGGTCTTCGCCAAGGCCAAGGCCAAGAAGGTCCCGATCATCACGATCGACCGCAAGATCAACGCGACGCCGTGCACCGACTACCTGACCTTCATCGGGTCGGACTTCGAGGAGCAGGGCAAGCGGGCGGCCGACAAGATGGCCGAGGCGCTGGGCAACAAGGGCTCGGTCGCGATCCTGCTCGGCTCCCCGGGCAACAACGTGACGACCCTGCGCACCAAGGGCTTCAAGGACCAGATCGCCAAGATCGCGCCCGACGTCAAGATCGTGTTCGAGCAGACCGGCCAGTTCTCCCGCGAGGAGGGCCAGAAGGTCTCCGAGCAGATGCTGCAGGCCAACCCCGACATCGCCGGCATCTACGCCGAGAACGACGAGATGGCCCTCGGCGCCGTCACCGCCCTCAAGGGCGCCGGCAAGTCCGCCGGCGACGTGAAGATCGTGTCCATCGACGGCACCCGCGGCGCCGTCCAGGGCATCGTCGACGGCTGGCTGCACTCGGTCATCGAGAGCAACCCGCGCTTCGGCCCGCTCGCCTTCGAGACCGCCACCAAGTTCTTCAACGGCGAGCCGGTGGCCCAGGACATCATCATCAGCGACCGTGAGTACACCGAGGCCAACGCCAAGACCGACGTGGCCAACGCGTACTGACCACCCCGGAGCCCGGCGCCGCGGCGATCCCGCGGCGCCGGCCCGCGCCTCCCTTCGACGCACCGTTCCGGCGGCTGCCCGCCACGCCGGAACCCGACGACGTGGTCCCGTCCACCCCCGCCTGTCTCGAAGGGACAGCACCCATGAGTGAGCACCCGCTCCGCCGGCGCCTCCTGGCGGCGGCCGCGGCCACCCTGACAGCCGTCACCGGGCTCGTCGCGGTCGCCGAACCCGCCTCCGCGTGGGTCCCGAAGACCCCCCGCCTGTCGACGCCGTGGTCCGGCCAGGTGCCGGTGGCCAACCCCCTCCCCGAGTACCCGCGGCCCCAGCTCGTCCGCTCCGAGTGGCAGAACCTCAACGGCATCTGGCAGTTCGGATCGGCGCCCAACCTCAACAACCCCCCGCTGACCACCACCCCGGCGGAGGAGATCCGGGTCCCGTACCCGATCGAGTCGGCGCTGTCCGGCATCGAGCGCCACCACCAGTACGCCTGGTACAAGCGCACCTTCACCGTCCCCACCGCGTGGACCGGCCGGCGCGTGCAGCTCAACTTCGGCGCGGTCATGTGGGAGTCGCGGGTCTGGGTCAACGGCACCCAGGTCGGCACCCACACCGGCGGCTACGACCCGTTCTCCTTCGACATCACGGCGGCCCTGCGCAGCGGCCAGAACACGATCGTCGTCGGGGTGAACAACCCGGTCGACTCGCAGGACATCCCGATCGGCAAGCAGCGGCTCAACCCCAACGGCATCTGGTACACGCCGTACACCGGCATCTGGCAGACGGTGTGGCTGGAGCCCACCCAGGCGGCGCGGATCACCCGCCTCGACACCACCCCGAACCTGGCCGCGGGCGCGCTCGACCTGACCGTGCAGGGCACCGCCGGGCAGCAGGTCACCGCCCAGGTGCTCACCGGCGGGCAGGTCGTCGCCACCGGCACCGGCACGACCGGCGCGAACATCCGCATCCCGATCCCGAACGCGCGGCTGTGGTCGCCGGACGACCCCTTCCTGTACGACCTGCGGGTCACCCTGAACGGCGGCGACACCGCCACCGGCTACTTCGGCATGCGCTCGGTCGGCAAGGCGATGCTCGGCGGCGTGCTGCGCCCCACAATCAACGGCAAGTTCGTCTACCAGCTCGGCACGCTCGACCAGGGCTACTGGCCGGACGGCATCTCGACCGCCCCGACCGACGAGGCGCTGCGCTTCGACCTGGAGCAGCAGAAGGCGCTCGGCTTCAACATGGTGCGCAAGCACATCAAGGTGGAGCCGGCGCGCTGGTTCTACCACGCCGACCGGCTCGGCCTGCTGGTGTGGCAGGACATGCCGTCGCTGCCCAACGGCCGCGACGCCAACGCGAGCGGCCGGGCGATCTTCGAGTCCGAGCTGCGCCGGATGATCGCCCACCTGAAGGGCATCACCTCGGTCGTGCACTGGGTGCCGTTCAACGAGGGCTGGGGCGAGTACGACGCCGGGCGCATCGCCGACCTGGTCAAGAGCCTCGACCCGACCCGCCTGGTCAACCACAACTCCGGCTCCAACTGCTGCGAGAGCGACCCGGACCCGGGCAACGGCGACGTGATCGACGACCACCACTACGTCGGCCCGGCCATGACCCGGCTGCCGTCGGACACCCGCATCGCGGTCCTCGGCGAGTACGGCGGCCTGGGCATGCGCGCCCCCGGCCACGAGTGGAACCCGGCCGGCCCGCACTACTCCCCCGAGTGGCTGCCGGACTTCAACGCCCTGACCGGGCGCTACGTGCAGACGGCGGCCCAGCTGATCGACCTGATCACCACCCGGGGCATGTCGGCGTCGGTCTACACCGAACCCACCGACGTGGAGAACGAGCTCAACGGCTTCTTCACCTACGACCGGCAGGTCCGCAAGATGGACTTCGCCCGGGTCCGCGAGGTCAACCTGCGGGTCCTCGGGGCCGCGCGCGGCACCACGCTACCCGTCGGCCAGCTCGCCTCGCTGCGGGTCACCAACGCCGGCCTGACCGGCCGCTACCTGCGGCACCGTGACGGCGCGGCCCGCACCGACGTGATCACCACGGCCGGCTCCACCACCGACCGGCAGGACGCGACCTTCCACGTGCGCCCCGGCCTGTCCAACGCGGCCTGCTACTCGTTCGAGTCGCGCAACTTCCCGGGCCGCTACCTGCGGCACCGCGGCTACCGCGTCTACAACGAGGTGCCGGACATCCCCGCCGACGCCACGTTCTGCGCCCGCGAGGGCCTCAGCGGCGGCGGCACGTCGCTGGAGTCGGCGAACCTGCCCGGCCACTTCCTGCGGCACCGCAACGACGAGGTGTGGGTGGAGGCCGGCAGCGGCGCCGGGTTCGCCGCCGACGCCACCTGGAACGTCACCGCGCCGCTGTGGCGCTCCGGCGCCGACCTGCCCGTCGGGCAGGCCCGGTCGTTCCGGGTCGTGACGCCCGGCTTCGACAACCGCTGGCTGCGGCACCGCGACGGCGCGGCCCGCACCGACGTGATCACGGCGGCGTCGCCCGCCCTGGACCGGGAGGACGCGACGTTCGTCGTGCGCACCGGCCTGGGCGACAACTCCTGCTATTCGTTCGAGTCGCGCAATTTCCCGGGCCGCTTCCTGCGCCACCGGGGGCACCGGGTCTACAACGATCAGAACGACGCGACCCCGCTGTTCGCGCAGGACGCCACGTTCTGCGCCCAGCCGGGCCGGCTGGGCGGCGCGGGCAACGTGTCGCTCGCCGCGGTCAACGTCGCGGGCGGCTTCATCCGGCACTACAACGAGGAGGTGTGGGTCGCCACGCAAGGGGCGGGCCACGCCTGGGACAACCCGAGCAGCTTCGACGCCGACGCGACATGGAACAACGCGGCGCCGTGGTCGTGAGGGCATGAGACGGGCGCCGGCGCCTTCCCACCGAGGCGCCGGCGCCCACCACGAGGAGGTATCCGAGTGACGCTGCTCGAGGTCGCGGGCGTCAGCAAGACCTTCCCCGGGGTGCGGGCGCTCGACGACGTGTCGTTCGCCCTGCAGCCCGGGGAGGTGCACGCCCTGGTCGGCGAGAACGGCGCCGGCAAGTCGACCCTGATCAAGGTGCTGACCGGGGTCTACCAGCCGGACGACGGCGCGGTGCGCTACCGCGGCGAGCCGGTCTCGTTCGGCACCCCGCTGGACGCCCAGCGGGCCGGCATCTCGACCATCTACCAGGAGGTCAACCTCGTCCCGCTGATGAGCGTGGCGCGCAACCTCTTCCTGGGCCGCGAGCCCCGCAACGCCCTGGGGCTGGTCGACGAGCGGCGGATGAACCGGGAGGCCGCCGACGTGCTGACCCGCTACGGGGTCCGCACCGACGTGCGCCGGCAGCTCGGCACGCTGGCGCTGGGCGCGCAGCAGATGGTGGCGCTGGCGCGCGCCGTGATGGTCGACGCCAAGGTCGTCATCATGGACGAGCCGACGTCGTCGCTGGAGCCGCGGGAGGTGGAGACGCTGTTCGGCGTCATCCGCGACCTGCACGCCCAGGGCATCGGCATCGTCTACGTCAGCCACCGGCTGGACGAGCTGTACCAGATCTGCGACCGGGTCACGATCCTGCGCGACGGCCGGGTCGTGCACACCGGCCCGCTGGAGGAGCTGGAACGCATCCGGCTGGTGTCGCTGATGCTGGGCCGGGACATGGCCGAGGTGCGCCGCGAGGGCGTCACCGGGTTCACCGGCGAGCACGAGGTGCAGGGCGCCCAGCCGGTGCTGCGCGCCGCCGGGCTGCGCAACCGGCACAAGCTGCACGGCGTCGACCTGGCCGTGCGCCCGGGCGAGGTGGTCGGCCTCGGCGGGCTGCTCGGCGCCGGGCGCAGCGAGACCCTGAAGGCGATCGGCGGCGCGCTGCCGCTGGACGAGGGCACGGTCGAGGTGGCCGGCGCCCCGCTGCGGCGGCGCACCAGCGTCGGCGCGGTCAAGGCGGGCATCGCCCTGCTGCCGGAGGACCGCAAGGCGGAGGGCATCGTGCCGAGCCTGTCGGTGCGGGAGAACATCGCGCTCGCGGTGCTCCCCCGGCTGTCGCGCCTCGGCCTGGTGTCGGAGAAGAAGATCGACACGATCGTGGAGCGGTTCATGACCCGGCTGCGGATCAAGGCGTCCAGCCCGCACCAGCGGGTCGGCGACCTGTCCGGCGGCAACCAGCAGAAGGTGCTGCTGGCCCGGCTGCTCGCCACCGCGCCGAAGGTGCTGCTGCTGGACGAGCCGACCCGCGGCATCGACGTGGGCGCGAAGGCGGAGGTGCAGGCGCTGGTGGACGAGCTGGCCGCCGAGGGGCTCGGCGTCGTGCTGGTCTCCTCGGACGCCGAGGAGCTCATCGAGGGCGCCGACCGGGTGGTGGTGCTGCGCGACGGCGTCGTGGTGGGCACCCTGGACGGCGCCGACGTCTCCACGGAGGGGCTGCTGCGCACCATCGCCGCGGCCTCCTCGGCAGCCGCGTCGGCCGCCACGCAGGAGGAGGCGTCATGACCGATGTCGCTGTCAGGACCCCGGCACAGCGGGTGCGGGCCTGGCTGCCCGCCTACGGCGTGTACGTGGCGATCGTCGTGCTGCTGCTGTTCAACATCGCCTTCACCGAGAACTTCCTGGCCTGGTCCAACCTGCGCATCCAGCTGATCCAGGTGGCGCCGGTCGTCATCGTGGCGCTCGGCATGGCGCTGGTCATCGGCACCGAGGGCATCGACCTGTCGGTCGGCTCGGTGATGGCGCTGGCCGCCGCGTTCATCCCGCTCTACCTCGGCTACGGGGTGGTCGCGGCGATCCTGGTCGCGCTGATCGCCGGCGTGGCCGTCGGCGCGGTCAACGGCCTGCTGGTCGCCCGGGTCGGGCTGCAACCCATCGTGGCGACGCTGGCCCTGCTGGTGGCCGGGCGCGGCCTGGCGCTGGTGGTGTCCGACAGCCAGCTGCGCGAGATCCGCAACCCGGGCCTGGTGGAGCTGGGCTCGGGCAGCCTGTTCGGCCTGCCGTACCTGGTCTGGATCGCGCTGGCGCTGGTGCTGACCGTCGCGTTCGTCGTGCGCCGGACCGTGTTCGGCCGGCGGCTGCTCGCCATCGGCGGCAACCGGCCCGCGGCCGAGCTGGCCGGCGTGCCCGTCGGGCGGGTCCTCGTCACCGTGTACGTCGTCTCCGGCACGCTGGCCGCGGTCGCCGGCGTGCTCGCCGTCGCCCGCATCCAGGCCAGCGACGCCTCCGCGGTGGGGGTCCTCATCGAGCTGAGCGCCATCACCGCGGTCGTCGTCGGCGGCACCCCGCTGTCCGGCGGGCGGGTGCGGGTGTGGGGCACCGTGGCGGGCGCCCTGCTCATGCAGCTCGTCGTCGCCACCATGATCAAGCACGACCTGCCGTCGTCGACCGCCGAGATGGTGCAGGCCGTCATCATCCTCGTCGCGGTCTACGCGGCGCGGGAACGGAGGTCGCGATGACCCAGGACGTCACGGTGCCGCCGATCGCGCCGCCGCCCGAGAGCGCGCTGCGCGACGAGCGGCGCGCGGACCGGCTGGACCGCATCGTCGGCACGGTGCAGCGGCAGGGCGCCCTCGCCGTGCTGGTGCTCGTGGCCGCCATCGGCTTCGCCGCGTTCCCCAACTTCCGCAGCCTCGCCAACGCCGAGACGATCCTCATCAGCGCGGCGCCGCTGGCGCTCATCGCCCTCGGCATGACCTTCGTGATCATCACGGGCGGCATCGACCTGTCGGTCGGCTCGCTGTACGTGCTCGGCGGGGTGGTCGCCGCGTACGCCTCGCAGTGGGGCGTGCTCGCCGCGTTCCTGGCGCCGCTGCTGCTGTGCGGCGCGTTCGGCGTGGTGAACGGCGTGCTCGTCGCGTACACCCGGATGGCGCCGTTCATCGTCACGCTCGCGGCGCTGCTCGGCGCGCGCGGGCTGATGCGGGCGCTCAGCAACGAGGGCTCCGAGACGTACCTGGTGCGGAGCGAGGCGTTCCGGGCGTTCGGCTCCGGCGAGTTCCTCGGGCTGGCGTACCCGGTGTGGCTGGCCCTGGCCCTGTTCGCGGGCGGCGCGGTGCTGCTGGGCCGCACCCGGTTCGGCGCGTCGGTCTACGCCATCGGCGGCAGCGAGGACGCGGCCCGGCTGATGGGCGTCGCGGTGCGGCGCACCCAGGTCAACGTGTACGTGCTGTCCGGGCTGCTGGCCGGGCTGGCCGGGGCGGTCAACGCGGCGCGGCTCGGCTCCGGCGTCACGGTGATCGGCGTGGGCGTCGAACTGGACGCGATCGCCGCGGTGGTCATCGGCGGCACGCTGCTCACCGGCGGCGCGGGCACGGTGGCCGGCACGATCGCGGGCGTGCTGCTGCTCGGCGTCATCCAGAACCTCATCAATCAGGTGGGTTCGGTGAACATCTCCTGGCAGCAGGTCATCAGCGGGGCGTTCCTGGCGGTGGTCGTCGTCGTGCAGACCTACCTGACCCGATTGCGCAGAATCCAGTAGGTCCGCGGGCACCGTCCGGCCGCCGTCGTTGATCCGCGACGGCGGCCGGCGCCGTACCGGAGGACAGTTCGCGGAGAAAAGTTCGCGGGACCTGCTACCGGACCGGCGTCCCGTCCCGTCCTGTTCTTCGGGCGCCGCGACCGCGCCGCCGGAGAGGGAGATCGCGTGACGCAGGACCTGCGGGCGCTGTTCGAGCGCGAGCTCGCCGCGCACGACCCGCCGCCGCTGGGCTCGCTGGTCGGCGACGCCGTGCGCGACGGCCGGCGGCTGCGGCGCCGGCGGTCCCTGCTGACGACCGGCGGCGCGGCGGCCGGCGCGCTCGCCGCCGTGGTGGCGGTGGCGGTCATCGGCCTGCCCGGGCCCGGCGGCGGCCCCGCCGACCTGCCGGCCGGGGCGCCGTCCCCGGTCCTGTCCGCTCCCCCGTCGGCCGCCCCGCCGGCCCTCCCGCCGACCGCGCCCCCGTCGGCCGGGCCCACCTGTCTCGTGCCGCCGCGGTCGACGGCGCCGCAAGCCACCGTGACGCTGTGCCCGCCGGCGCGCGCCGACTACGACCTCGCCGTGCCGGACCCCCCGCCCGGCGCGGCCGCCAAGCGGCTGCCGTTCACCCCGGCGGCGGCGATGAGCCTGCTCCAGCGCCTGCTGCCCGGCCTCAAGATCGGCGACGCCCGCGCCCTGCGCTACGACCGGGCGGGGCTCGTGGTCGAGTCCGTGGTGCTGGGCGAGGGCCCCGGCGGCCGGTACGAGAAGGCCACGCTACGGCTCGGCATCGTCGCGTCGGACCGCGTGGCCACCGGGAGCGCCTGCGGCGACGACCAGACGTGCTACGTGGCCGAGGACGCGACCCTGGTCGGGGTGAGCGACACCGTCGAGCGCGGCGTGCCGGTGCGCACCGTGACCGCGTTCCACGGCAAGGGCTGGGAGGTGTCGGCGGCGGTGCGCGTGGAGTCGCCGGCCGCGACGACGGCCCCGGACCCCGCGGGCGGACCGGAGCCGGCCATCGTGGCGCTCGGCACCCAGGAGCTCGTCACCCTCGTGCTCGACCCGCGGTGGGGTCTCGAACTGCCGGCCGAGGACGTGGTGCGCGGCCGCGAGCAGTTCCCCGGGCTGCCGCCGGGGAAGGACTGAGCGGTTGACGACGACCCCCGACGTGTCCGCACCGGCCGACCGGTCCGCCGGCGCGGCGCCCGGCCCCCGGCGCCGCGCCGGCTGGCTGCGCGCCCGCCAGGACGAGCGCGCCGCCGCCGACCGCGAGTTCACCGCGTTCGCCGAGTCGGCCGCGCCGCGGCTGCGCCGCACCGCGTTCCTGATGTGCCGCGACTGGCACCTCGCGCAGGACCTCACGCAGATCGCGCTGGCCAAGATGTACGTGTCGTGGCGGCGCATCTGGCGCACCGCGAACCTTGAGGCGTACAGCCGCCGGGTGCTCATGAACGCCGTGTTCGACCAGAAGCGGCGGCGCAGCGACACCGAGGTGGTGCTGGCGGAGGTGCCGGAACGCGGTCCCGGCGCCGCCGCCGCGGACCCCGAGCTGCGGGTCACGCTGGTGGACGCGCTGGCGACGCTGCCGGTGCGCGACCGCGCGATCGTGGTGCTGCGGTACTGGGAGGACCACAGCGTCGAGACGGTCGCGGACCTGCTCGGCGTGTCGACGGCGGTGGTGAAGACGCAGAGCTCGCGGTCGCTGTCCCGGCTGCGCGACCTGCTCGGACCGGACCTCGTTCCGCGCTGATTTTATTACTAATGGAATTACCATTAAATTCACGAAATGAATTGGAAATAATTGTTCCTGACGCATTGACACTCGTCGTTTGCCGGCGTGATCCTGAGAGCGCTCTCACAGCTCCCCGTCCCGCTCCTCAGGAGGAATCCACGTGCCTGCCCGACGAAAGGTGCTGGCGTCGCTCGCCGCCGCGGCGGTGGCCGCCACGGCCGCCGTTCTCGCGACCGTCTCCCCCGCCCAGGCCGCCGTCCCGACGGCGACCATCCCCATCACGATCAAGAACAACTCCGGCCGCGCCGAGACGGTCTACCTGTACAACCTCGGCACCGACCTCGCGTCCGGGCGGCAGGGCTGGGCCGACCGCAACGGCACCTTCCGCCCCTGGCCGGCCGGCGGCGCGGTGCCCGTCCCCGCGCCCGACGCCTCGTTCGTCGGGCCCGCCAACGGCCAGACGCTGACGTTCCGGCTGCCGAAGTTCTCCGGCCGGCTCTACTTCTCCTTCGGCCAGAAACTGAACTTCCGGCTCGCCACCGGCGGCCTCGTGCAGCCCGACTTCGCCAACCCCACCGACCCGAACATCAACATCCTGTTCGACTGGTCGGAGTACACGCTCAACAACGACGGCCTGTGGCTCAACAGCTCCCAGGTCGACCAGTTCGCGGTGCCGCACGCCGTCGGCGTGAAGCTGCCCAACGGCACCACGAAGAGCACCGGCCGGCTGAAGCCGGGCGGCCGCAACACGTTCTTCCGGATCCTGCGCGAGCAGCCCGGCGGCTGGGGCAACCTCATCCAGACCCGCTCCGACGGCACCGTGCTGCGCGCCGTCGCGCCCGGCAAGGGCATCGCCGCCGGCAAGCTGTCGCCCACCATCCTCGACAGCTACATCACCAAGGCCTGGAACGCCTACACCGGCCGCGACCTGGTCGTCACACCGTTCGCGAACCAGCCCGGACTGCGCTACTACGGCCGCACCTCCGGCTCCGTGATGACCTTCCGCAACTCCTCCGGCCAGGTCGTCACCAGCTTCCAGAAGCCGTCCAGCGACGCCGTGTTCGGCTGCTACAAGGAGCTCGACGCCCCGAACGACCTCGTCCGCGGCCCGATCTCGCGCACCCTGTGCGCCGCGCTCAACCGCTCCACGCTGCACTCCAACCCGAACCAGCCGGACGCCACCAACGCCAACTTCTACAAGGACGTGGTGACCAACCACTACTCGCGCAAGGTGCACGGGCAGATGGTCGACGGCAAGGCGTACGGGTTCGCGTTCGACGACGTCGGCGCCCACGAGTCGCTGGTGCACGACGGCAGCCCGCAGCACGCGTACGTCACGCTCGACCCGTTCAACTAGAGTCACGGACCGCGCCGGCCCCCGTCCCACCACGGGGGCCGGCGCTTATTCGGTGTCGCTCGATCCGCCCGGCGCGGATCATGGTGACCATGACGACGACCCAGCACCGGGTCGCCGGCCCGGGGCTGCCGCTGGCCGGCGGCCTCGACGACGCCGACCGCCCGCTCGACGTGGTCGACCTGCTCGCCCTGACGCAGTTCGCCACCGGACGCGAGCCGTACGCGCGCACCACCGACCTCGACAACGTGCGCCCCGACGCCGCCCTGCGCGTCGACGACGCGGCGCTGCTGCGCGACGCCACCCAGGACAACGGCCGCAACCGGCTGTACGCGGGCGACGGCTTCACCCTGCACGTCACCCACTGGACCGACAGCCGGCGCGCCGTCGTCACCGTCACCGCCGTCGAGGCCGCCCTCGCCGACGACGTCCTGCGCCGCGCCACCACGGGCGCCGTCGCCGACCCGCCACCCGTCGACAAGGCCGTCGGCATCGGCTTCTGGCACCTCGGCCAGCACGGCCCCCGCCGCGTCGAGCGCAAGATCACCGCCGAGCCGTGGGACGCCATCCGCGCCAACTACGCCGCCCCCGCCGCCACCGCCCTCGACCGGCTGATGGCCGTCACCCCCGACGCCGTCAACGGCCGCCTGCTCCTCCTGCACGGCCCGCCCGGCACCGGCAAGACCACCGCCGTCCGGGCGCTCGCCCAGCAGTGGCGCGACTGGTGCCAGGTCGACTACGTCCTCGACCCCGAACGGCTGTTCAACGACCCGGCGTACCTGCTCGGCGTCGCCCTCGGCGCCGCCGCCGACGACGAGGACGGCCCCCGCTGGCAGCTGCTCGTCCTGGAGGACTGCGACGAGCTCATCCGCGGCGAGGCCAAGGCCACCGCCGGCCAGGCCCTGTCCCGCCTGCTCAACCTCACCGACGGCCTGCTCGGCCAGGGCCGCAACGCGCTCATCGCTATCAGCACCAACGAGCGGCTGTCCGCGCTGCACCCGGCCGTTGTCCGCCCGGGCCGCTGCCTGGCCGGCATCGAGGTCGGCCGCTTGTCCCCCACCGAGGCGGCCACGTGGCTGGGCCGCACCGACGGCATCGGGCCCGACGGGGCGACGCTGGCGGAGCTGTACGCGCTGCGCGCCGGCACCGCCCCGCTCACCACACCGGCCGACCCGGAACGCTTCGGCCTGTACATCTGACGCGGCCGCCCCCAGCGGGCGGCCGCCGTCGTGCGGCGGTGACGGCCCGGCGGGGGCGGCCGCCGTCGTGCGGCGCGCGGCGGGCGCCGGCCGTCACCCTCTCCCGTATCTGGCCAGCGCCGCCGCCGTCGGCCTGCGCCCCGGCCACCACGCTCCGCGCCGCCGGGTCCGCACCCCGGCCACCCTCGCCCGGTGCCACTCCGCCGGCCGCCCCCATCTCGTCTCGCCGCTGCCGGTCAGCGCCGCCGGGGCCCCCGCCCCCCCATGTCACCCGCTGCTCCCGGTCCGCGCCGGGGTCGCCCGCCCCCATGCCATCGGCCGGTCTCGGCCCGCGCCGCCACGGCGGGCCATCCCTTCGCGCCACCCGGCTGGTTTCGGCCCACGCCGCCGGATCGGGCACCCGCCCTGTCACCCGGCCGGGCCGCCCGAAGCGGCCCGGGTCGCCGGGCCGGGCTTTTCGTCCGTCGGGCGACCTGGTGCGCCGCTAGTGTCGGATCATGTCTCTCGTCGAGCGGCTGCAGGCCGCGCTGACTCCCGCCATGCGCGCCCGGGACGGCGCCGCCGTCGCCGCGTTGCGTTCGGCGCTGGCCGCCGTCGCCAACGCGGAGGCCGTGCCGGCGCCGGAGCGCACCGGCAGCTCGCTGGCGATCGGGCCCGGCACCGCGCTCGGGGCGGGCGGGGCCGAGGCCGTCCGCCGGGAGCTCACCGACGACGACGTGCGCGGGATCGTCTCGGCCGAGGTCGCCGAGCGGCACGACGCCGCCGAGTCCTACGACCGGCTCGGCCGCGCGCAGCAGGCGGCCCAGCTGCGGGCCGAGGCGGCGGTGCTGGCGGCGCACCTGGACGCCGCGGCGTCGTGACGACCCGGCGGGACCTGCACACCGGCTGGACGCTGAGCGGCCCGTCGGTGACCGACCTGCCGGCCGAGGTGCCGGGCTGCGTCCACACCGACCTGCTCGCCGACGGCGTCATCGACGACCCGTACATCGGCGACAACGAGACCCGGCTCGGCTGGATCGGGCGGTCCGCGTGGTCGTACACGACGACCTTCGACCTGGACCCGGAGCCCGGCCGCCTCGACCTGGTGTGCGACGGCCTCGACACCGTCGCCACGGTCAGCGTCAACGGCGTCGAGCTGGGGCGCACCGCGAACATGCACCGCTCGTACCGGTTCGACCTGCGCGCCGCCGCCCGCCCGGGCGCGAACACCCTGCGGGTCGACTTCGGCTCCGCCTACGAGTACGCCGAGGCGGTGCGCGACGCCGTCGGCGAACGGCCGAACGCCTACCCGGAGCCGTTCCAGTACATCCGCAAGATGGCGTGCAACTTCGGCTGGGACTGGGGCCCCACCCTGGTGACCGCCGGCATCTGGCGGCCGATCGGCCTGGAGGTGTGGTCGACGGCGCGGCTGGCGTCGGTGCGTCCGCTGATCACCGTGGACGGCTCGGCCGGCCGGGTCGAGGTGCTGGTCGACGTCGAACGCGACAACGACTCGCCGCTCGTCGTCACCGCCGAGATCGCCGGGGTACGCGCGTCCGCGCCGGTGCCGGACGGCGCGTCGGCCGCCCGCCTCGTCGTCGACGTGCCGCAGGTCGAGCGGTGGTGGCCGCGCGGGTACGGCGCGCCGGCGCTCTACCCGCTGGACGTGCGCCTGACCGCCGCCGACGGCCGCGAGCTGGACGCCTGGTCGCGCGAGGTCGGCTTCCGCAGCGTGCGCGTCGACACCGGCGCCGACGCCGACGGCACCGCGTTCCGGCTGCTCGTCAACGACGTGCCGGTCTTCGTGCGGGGCGCCAACTGGATCCCGGACGACTGCTTCCCGCACCGGGTGACGCCCGCCCGGTACGCGGCCCGCCTCGCCCAGGCCGCCGCGGCCAACGTGAACCTGCTGCGGGTGTGGGGCGGCGGCCGGTACGAGTCCGAGGACTTCTACGCCCAGTGCGACCGCCTCGGCCTGCTCGTCACCCAGGACTTCCTGTTCGCCTGCGCCGCGTACCCGGAGGAGGAACCGCTGGGCGCGGAGGTCGCCGCCGAGGCCCGCGAACACGTCGCCCGGCTGACGCCGCACCCGAGCCTGGTGCTGTGGATCGGCAACAACGAGAACATCTGGGGCTACCACGACTGGGGTTGGAAGGAGTCGCTGGCCGGGCGCACCTGGGGGCTGGGCTGGTACCTGGAGACCCTGCCCGCGATCGTGTCCGAGCTGGACCCGACCCGCCCGTACTGGCCGGGCAGCCCCTGGTCGGGGTCGCTGTTCCGGCACCCCAACGACCCGGCGCACGGCACCACCCACGTGTGGGACGTGTGGAACCAGCTCGACTACACCGCGTACCGCGACTGGCGGCCCCGCTTCGTGGCCGAGTTCGGCTACCAGGCCCCGGCGACGTGGGCGACGCTGCGCCGCGCCGACGCCTTCCGCCACCAGAAGGCCGCCGACGGCAACCGCAAACTGCAACGCGGCCTCGACGCGCACCTGCCCGAGCCGCGCGACCTGGCCGACTGGCACTACCTCACCCAGGTGAACCAGGCCCGCGCGGTCTCGCTCGGCGTGGAACACTTCCGGTCGCTGCGCCCGCTGTGCGCGGGCACGATCATGTGGCAGCTCAACGACTGCTGGCCGGTCACCTCCTGGTCCGCCGTGGACGGCGACGGCCGCCGCAAACCGCTCTGGTACGCGCTGCGCCGCTCCTACGCCGATCACCTCCTGACGATCCAGCCGCGCGAGGGCGGCCCAGCGGTGGTGCTGGTCAACGACGGCCCCGCCGCGGCCGCCGCCACCATCACCGTGCGCCGGGTCACCTTCGCGGGCGAGGTGCTGGCCACCGCCGCCCGCCAGGTCACCGTGCCCGCCGGCGAGGCGGCGACGTGGGCGCTGCACCCGGAGCTGGGCGCCCCCGACGACCCGCGCGCCGAACTGCTGGTCGCCGACGCCCCGGGCTGCGCCCGCGCGTTCTGGTTCTTCGTGCCGGACCGCGACGCCGCCCTGCCCCCGGCCGCCTGGGACGCCACCGTGACCCCGGCCGGCGACGAGGAGATGGCGGTGACCGTGCGGGCGCGCACACTGCTGCGCGACCTCACCCTCTTCCCCGACCGGCTCGACCCGCTCGCCACCGCCGACGAGGCACTGGTGACCCTGCTGCCCGGCGAGTCGGCGACGTTCATGGTGCGCGGCGGCGCCCACCTGGAGCCGGCGGCGCTGACCAGCCGCCCGGTCCTGCGCTGCGTGAACGACGTGCCCCGGTGAGCCACGCCGGTCACCCCGCGCGGTGACCGGCGGAAGCCCGGGCCGGTGCGGTCAGCCGGGCAGCTCCGCCTCGATCAGGTCCGCGGCCGTCGCCGCGCCCGCCGCCGCTCGGACCTCCGAGCGCAGCGCCGCCGCGCGGGCCGTCACCGCCGGGTCGTCGACGAGGGCGAGGAGGGCGGCGCGCAGGTCGTCCGCGGTGGACGTGGCCGTGTCGACGCGGCGGGCGACGCCGAGTTCGACGAGGCGGTCGGCGTTGGCGAACTGGTCGGCCGCCTGCGGGGCCACCAGCATCGGGGTGCCGGCCCACAGGCCCTCGGCGCTGCCGCCCATGCCGGCGTGGGTGAGGAACGCGTCGGCCTGGTCGAGCACCGCCGGCTGCGCCACCCACGGGTGCGCCTCCACCGACGGTGGCAGCTCGCCGAGCGCGGCGCGCGGCACGTGCCGGCCGTGCTGCAGGACGGTGTGCCAGCCGGGCAGCTCGCCGAACGCCGCGACGCAGCGCCGGTAGAACTCCGGGTGGTCGGTGAACGCCGAGCCGAGCGAGACCAGCAGGACCCGCCGCGCCCCGGCCGGGCGGCGCCAGCCCGCCGTGGCCCGCGCGCCGAGGGCCGGGCCGACGAAGCTGTAGACGGCCGGGTCGACGCGATCGGCCTGCGGCTGCATCGCGCGCGGGATGAGGGCCAGGCAGCGGGCCGGCCGGCCCATGAACGCGACGCTGTCGGTCACCGACGACTTCTGCTCGGTGAGCCACTCGGTGAAGCGCCGGAAGTACGCCGCCCCGCGCTCGTCGGCCCGCAGCGCCTCGGTGGCCGCGGCGGTGTCCTGCTCGTAGCCGTCCCACGCCACCGACGTCGGCGACAGCTGCACCGCCGGGACGCCCCACCGCTCGCCGAGCAGCCGGGCCGGGGCGCCGGCGATGTCGTAGAGGAACAGGTCGGGCCGGTCGTCGTCGTAGGCGGCGATGAGCTGCGGCAGCATCGCGATCGCGTCGTCGAGGAACGCGGTGAGTGCGTCGACGGGATCGTCGGTCCAGGTCGTGGGCAGCGTCGACCGGTACGGCCTCAGCTGCGCGCCCGTGGCCTCGACGACGTCGGCGAACGAGGGCGCGTTCGCGTACGTCACGCGGTGGCCGCGGGCGGCCAGCTCGCGGACGACCTCCAGGCTCGGGTTGACGTGCCCGTGGAACGGGATGCTGACCATCGCGATGTGGGACATGGGAGCCGCCTTCCGAGCCGTTGCGAGACGCCACGTCTCGTCTCGCAGAAGCATGCCCGCTCGGGACGCGGCCCGTCAAGACGGAACGTCGCGTCTCGTGGAGTTACGATCGGCGGCATGCCCGCCCGCAGTGCCCCCGATCCGGCCCGCCGCAACGAGCGGTCCCGGCGCGCGATCCTGGCCGCCGCGCTCGAGCTGCTCGGCGAGACCGGCTACGCCGACCTGACCGTCGAGGCGATCGCCGCGCGGGCCGGCGTCGGCAAGCAGACGATCTACCGCTGGTGGGCGGGCAAGGGGGCGGTGATCCTCGACGCGCTCGCCGAGGGCGCCGCGGACGCCCCGGAGCTGCCCGACACCGGCGACGTGGAGGCGGACCTGCGGGCGGTCGTGCGGGCCACGGTCGCCGAGCTGGCCGACCCGGCCCTGTCGGCGACCACCCGGGCGCTGACGATCGAGACGCTGTCCGACGACGCCCTGGCCGAGCAGGTGCGCGACCGGCTGCTGCGCCCGCACCTCGACACGGTGGTGGTGCGCCTGCGGGCGGGGCAGGACGCGGGGCAGATCCGGGCGGACGTGGACCCGGCGCAGGCGGTGGAGCTGCTGTTCGGGCCGCTGTACCACCGGTGGCTGCTGCGCACCGGGCCGCTCACCGAGGGCTACGCCGACGGCGTGACGGACCTGGCACTGGCCGCACTCCGGCCCTGAGCCGCGGCGGGCTCGCCCGGGAGCCGGCGGTGGCGAGCGGCCCCCGACGGCCGACGTCGTGCGTGCGCGGCGAGGCTCAGCGCCCGAGGGCATTCGCGCGGCGGCGGGCACCAGCGGCACGCGTGGCACGGGCCCCGGCGAGCGACCGGCACCGGACGGGCGCGAGCGACATACCCGGCGGCCGAGGTCGCGTGCGCCCAACGATGGCATCGGCCCCGGCCGTCACACCCGCGCGCCGGCGGCAGGCTTCGGTGGCCGAGTGGACACGCGCCGGCCATCCCGGCGGGCGGCGCCAGACGTGCGCCGGCGCGAGACCCCGGCGGCGGCCGACGTGGTCAGGGGGTGAGCAGCGGCGGCGCCAGGATCGGCAGGCCCGCCGCACGCCAGCCCGCGAAGCCGCCGTCGAGGTCCGTGGCGCGGTGCAGGCCGAGGTCCTGGAGGACGGCCGCCGCGAGCGACGACGTGTAGCCCTCCTGGCACAGCACGACGAGCGGGAGGTCGTAGCTGCCCGCCACGCCGAGGCGGGCGGGGCTGCGGGGGTCGAAGCGCCATTCCAGGACGTTGCGTTCGACGACGAGGGCGCCGGGGATCTCGCCGTGGGCGGCACGCTGGGCGACCGGGCGGATGTCGACGAGGACGGCGCCGGCGCGCTGGGCGCAGTGGGCCTCGGCGGGGCCCAGCCGGGTCAGGCGGGCGCGGGCGGCGGTGAGGATCTCGTCGATGCCGCGGGAGCCGGGGGGCGCGACGGGCGGTGGGGCGACGGCGTGGGTCACCACTGGACGCCCGCCCGTTCCACCGAGGTGACCGCCAGGCCGGCGGGGCCGAGCAGGTAGCGGGTCATGGAGCGCAGCGCCGGGCCGTACACGTGGATGCTGACCGCCGGGGTCGTGGACCGGTTGGTGACGCGGTGGATGTGGCGGGGGCCGAAGGCGTGGCCGAGGCCGGCCGTCAGCTCGCGGACGGCGACGCGCGGGGCGCGGCCCGCGGCCGGGAGGGTGACGGTGTCCTCGACAAGGGCGCCGGAGACGACGTGCAGGGCGCCGGCGGAGCCGCCGTGGTCGTGGACGTCGGTGCCCTGGCCGGGCAGCCACGTGAGCAACCAGACCTCGTGGTCGTCGGTGGCGGCGAGGCGGTGGTACCACCGCTCGGCGGCGTTGAAGCGCGGGGCGACCGGCCAGGCGTCCGGGTCGGCGGCCCAGCGTCGGGCGAGGGCGTGGAAATCGGTCATCTGGGCTCCTGCCAGGGACGACGGGACGGCGTTCCCTACAAAGCCTACATGTCGACTATGCTTTTCCGTGCAACGGCACTACTGCATTTACGATGATTGACAGGCCTGTGACGCACTGTTAAGACAGTTAGCCATGTTCATGGGTACGGGGCACAGGGTCTACCTGGCCGTCGCGGCAGCGGGCCTCGTGGCCGTCCCCGTGACCTGGCTGGTCACCCGCAGCACCGCGGACGCCTCCTCCCCGGCGGCCCCCGCGTGGAGCGTCGCGTGGAGCGACGACTTCGACGGGCCGGCCGGCGCCGACCCCGATCCGGCCCGCTGGCGCGACCGCAGCGACGGCGACCGGCGCGCCGCCGCAAAGGACGGCCGCGGCCGCCTGGAGGTGCGCGGCGAGCTGACCGGGCTGCGCGAGTTCTCCGCGGCCCCCGGCGGCCGGCTGCGCGTCGAGGCGGTGCTGGCGCTGCCCGAGGACGAGCGCTACCAGGCCCGGTTCCGGCTCCTCGACGACGACCGGCGCGAGCGCGACACCCGCTGGGACGTGCTGCGCGCCGACGACGGCCGCGTCACCTCCGCGCTGCGCTGCGAGACCGACCGGCGCGACCCCTGCGACGACCTGCTCGACGGCGGCGAGCCCGCCGACGGCGGCTTCCACACCTACGCCGTCGAGCACGACCGCAGCGTCTCCCCCGAGCAACTGCGCTTCTCCGTCGACGGCGTCGACCGGCGCACCGTCCGCGAGGACCAGGTCGACGCCGACGACTGGGACCGGCTCACCGGCCGCGGCATGACCCTCGCGCTGCGGGTGTCCGGCGACGGGCGGCCCGTCATGCTGGTCGACCGCATCGCGGTGCTGCGCAGTGATGTCGACTGCGCGGGGACCGGCGGCTGGGACGAGTCCGTCGGCTACGAGCGCGGAACGACCGTGACCTTCGGCGGGCACCGGTACACGGCGCGCCGCGACACCACGGGCGACCGCCCCGACGACGACGGCCGCGCGTGGCGCGACGACGGCGCCTGCGCCGCCGCACCCCCGCCCACGACGGAGCCCCCGACGGAACCGCCGGCCCCGCCGACAACGGAGCCGACCACGGAGCCGACCACGGAGCCGACCACGGAGCCGACGACGGAGCCGACCACGGAGCCCCCGGCCCCGCCGACCACCGAGCCGACCACCGAGCCGCCCGCGCGGCCGACCACCGCCCCGCCCACCACGGCGCCCCCCGCGCCGCCGCCCCCGCCCCCGCCGGCCGCCGCCGACCCGTGGACGCCGTTCACCACCTACGCCGCGGGCGACCGGGTGACGTTCACCGGCAAGACGTACCGGTGCACGTCGCCGCACGTCTCCCTGCCCGGCTGGGACCCGGTCAGCGTGCCCGGCCTGTGGCAGGTGGCCTGACCTAGAAGCGGTACTGCTCCCACGGGATCTGCGGCCGGGCCAGCCCGCGCCGCTGCAGGTAGCGCGCCGCGGTGGCCCGCATCCGGCGGATGGCGCGCACCATGTCCAGCGGGTTCAGCCCGTCCGCGCCCGGCACGAACCGGTCCGGGGTGAGCAGCCAGCCGTCGCCGTCGCGGGTCAGCTCGCCCGTCACCACGAACGCGCGCAGCCCGGACAGCTTCGCGTCGTGCGAGTGGCACAGCAGGCTCGCCCGGCCGGGGCGCAGCGCCGGGCCGGTGAAGCGCAGCGCGCCGCCGGCCACCGCCGGGCGCACCCGGGCCAGGGTCGGCGCGCCGGACTCGTCGAAGGCGGCCACGACGCCGCTGGTGAAGCGTGGCAGCCGCCGCGCGGCCTCGGCCGGCGGGCCGCCGCCCGGCACGGCCGCCGCCGCCATCGGGCCGCCGGCCGGCGCGGGCGGCCGGGTCGTCACCGCGACCGGCGTGACGGTGATGAGCAGCCGCATGTAGTACCAGTCCATGAGGCGGCGGGTCAGGGCGAACCGCGGGTACGCCGACGAGGACGGCTGGCGCTCGGCCAGCAGACGCCACTGGTCGGCGGCGGGCCCCGCCGCGGTGACGATCTCGTCCGGGCACGTCGCGTGGGCGTGCACCAGGATCTGCGGCGGGGCGGTCAGGCCGCTGCCCGTCGGGTCGGAGAACAGCAGCGCGACGCGCGGGTCGCGGCGCACGTTGAGGGCCTTCTGCGGCAGCCCGATCGAGGTGGTCACCAGCAGGGTGCCGTCGGCGCGGCGGACGGGCACGACCGGCCACGCGATCGGGGTGCCGTCGCGGCCGACGGTGAGCAGTTCGCAGGTGCGGTAGGCGTCGAGGACCGAGGCGACATCCCCGGTGAGCGTCATCGTGTTCACGCCGGGCAGTCTGCGCCGCCCCACTGGAGAACCACTGGAGACGCGTCTCCAGTGGCCGCCGAGCCGGCCCCGGCACCGTGGCGGCCATGACGACGACACCGACGACGGCGCCCCTGCTGCTGCCCGGCCAGGCCGCCGTGGCCCCCGGCCCCAACGACCTCACCACCATGTACGCGATGCACCACGCGTTCCGCCGCGACCTGGCCGCGTTCGCGGGCGCCGCCCAGCGCACGCCCGCCGCCGACACCGCGACGTGGGTGGCGCTGCGCGAGCGCTGGGCCCGGTTCTCCACCTACCTGCACCACCACCACACCATCGAGGACGCCCACCTGTGGCCGCTGCTGCTGGCCCGGGTCGACGCGGCCGACCGGGCGGTGCTCGCCGCGATGGCGGCCGAGCACGGCGAGATCGACCCGCTGCTCGACGCCTGCGCCGCCGGCATCGCCACGCTCGCCGCCGGGCCCGACGAGGACGCCCGGGCCGGGCTGGAGATCCGGCTCGTCGCCGCCCGGCAGCGCCTCGGCGAGCACCTGGCGCACGAGGAGCGCGACGCCCTCCCGCTCATCCAGCGCCACCTGGGCGCGGCGGAGTGGGTGGCGTTCGAGGAGCGCAGCGCGCGCGGGCAGTTCAGCCTCCGCGAGACGCTCGGCGTGCTGCCGTGGGTGCTGCACCGGCTGCCGGCCGACGCCGTGCGCCGGCTCGCCGCCCAGCCCGGCGCGCGGCCGCTGATCATGCTGGGGCGGCACGTGCTGCGGCACTCGTTCGAGCGGCGGGAGCGGGCGGCGTTCAGGTATTGAGCGTCGCGTCCAGCCGGTCGGCCGCCAGCGGGATGCCCCAGCGCAGGCACAGCGCGCGGGCGGCCACGGCGTGCCGGTCCGCCGCCGCGCGGTCGCCGGCCGCCGCGGCGGCGAGCGCCAGGTAGCCGTCGACCGGGCCGAGCGCCACCGCCGCCGACGCGCAGCACGGCCGCCCCGCGTACGGGGCCAGCCACCGGTACGCCCGCACGCCCAGCTCCGCGTCGCCGACCCCGTACGCCGCCTCGGCCGCGTGGCAGGTGTTCAGCAGGGCGAACCAGTCGTCGGCGGAGAGGTCGATGCCGTGCGCGGCGTGCCAGGCGCGGGCCTCGGCGGTCAGGCCGGCGCGCAGCATGAGCACGACGATCGACGCGTCCAGCGGCAGCGGGCTGACCGGGGCGAGGGCCTGCATCTGCGCCACCATCGTGGCGTCGACGGCGCCGGCCGCCATCCGCAGGGCCATCGCCGTGCCGGCCGGCGTCTCGGTGGACTGCGGCATCGAGGTGCGCTGCATCTGCTGCACCGTGTAGCCGAACAGCTGCTCCGCCTCCGCGAACCGGCCCTGCAGGCCCAGCCAGGGCACCTCCAGCCAGCCGAGCCCGACCAGCACCGAGGCCAGGCGCATCCGCTCGGCCCCGGCCCGGGCGGCGGCCAGGTGCTCCCACATCCGGTCGATGCGGCCGGTCTCCTGCGCGGCGAACGCGAGCATGGTGTGCGCGGCGACCTCCTGGCGGGGCGTGCGGGCGGCGGCCAGCGCGTCGCGGCCGTAGCCGTACCGGGCCTCCGCGGTGGCGGGCCGCACCGTCGCCAGGGACGCGGCCCCGTACGCCCAGCCGAGCAGGTCCGCGTCGCCGAGCCGGCGGGCGACGGCCAGGCCCTGCTCGACGAGGGCCTCCCGCTCGCGCGGGGCGTCCACGAAGTACAGCTCCGCGGCCAGCGCCAGCATCACCCGGCAGCGGGCCTCGGAGTCGGCGGCGGGCAGCCGGCGCAGCACGTCGCGCAGCGCGGCGACCAGCTCCGGCAGCACCAGCCCGTGCGGGCGCACGATCCACACGGCGCCGTCGACGGAGCCGGCCGCGGCGCGCGCCTCGCGGTCCACGTCGCCGAGGGCGCGGGCCTGCGCCACCGCGGCCAGCAGCGCGCTGTCGACGCCGGCCCGGTCGCCGGCCCAGCGGCACGCGTCGGCCAGGGCCACCTGCACCTCGTAGCGCTCCAGCGGGGTCGCGCCGGCGGTCTGCTGCGCGAGCGCGGCGTCGCGCAGCAGGGCGGCGGCCTCCTCCCAGGCGTGCACCGCCGACGCGGACCCGGCCGCCCGCACCGCGGCCCGCCAGGCCCGGCCGGCGTGCGCGGGCCCGGCGCGCAGCCAGTGGTGGGCGGCCCGGGCAGGGTCGGCGTCCGCCAGGGGCGCGGCCAGCGCGGCGTGGGCGCGGGCGCGGCGGGCCGGCGACAGTGCGGCGTAGACGGCGTCGCGGACCAGGGCGTGCGAGAACCGGAACGCCCCGGCGTCGTCCTCGGCCACCAGCCCGGCGTCGAGGGCGGGCTCCAGGTCGTCCAGGACGGCCTCGGCCGGGCGCCCGGCGGCCGCGGCCAGTTCGTCGAGGCCGAACCGCCGGCCGGCGACGGCGGCGGCGCGCAGCAGCTCGCGGGCGGGGGCGGGCAGCCGCGCGACCCGGCCGCCGACCACGTCGCCGACGGCGGCGGGCACCTCGTCCGGCACGTCGCCGCCGGGCGCGGCGCGCAGCAGCTCGGTGAGGAAGAACGGGTTGCCGGCGGTGCGGTCGCGCAGGCGTTCCGCGGCGGCCGGGGCGGTCGCCGCGCCGGTGGCGGCCCGCCACAGCTCGCCGACCTCGCCGGTGGCCAGGCCGCCCACCGCGATCCGGGCGGCGCCGTGCCGGGCCAGGGTCTCGCCCAGCTCGGCCAGCGCCCCGGCGGGCTCGGGCAGCGCCCGCCGCGCGCCGACGACGGCGAGCCCGCCGGCGGGCAGGGTGTCGACGACGTGCCGCAGCAGGCGCAGCGACGACGCGTCCGCCCAGTGCAGGTCGTCCAGCACGACGAGCAGCGGGGCGTGCGCGCGCAGGACGCCGCAGACGGCCTCCCACAGCGCGAACCGGGCCCCCTCGCCCGCGTCCGGCCCGCCGGGTGCGGGGGCGCCGAGGGCGGCGAGGTCCGCGCCGAGGTCGCGCAGCACCCCGCGCCACGGCCAGTACGGCGGCGCGCCGTCGTCCTGCGAACACCGCCCGACGGCCACGGCGAGGCCGCGCCCCCGCGCCGCCGCGGTCAGCTCACGCAGCAGCCGGCTCTTGCCGACGCCCGGCTCCCCGACGAGCACCCCGGCGGCGGTCCGCCCGGCGGCGGCGTCGTCGAGCAGCGCGCCGAGCGCGGCCAGCTCCGCGCGCCGCCCCACCAGCGGCCACTCCCCGGCCCGGGCGGCCGGGACGACCGGCGCGACCGGCGGCGCGGGCCCGTCCGCCTCCTGGCGCAGCACGGCCAGCTCCACCGCCCGCAGCCCCGCGCCGGGCTCCACGCCCAGCTCGTCGGCGAGCCGCTCGCGCAGCGACCGCAGCAGCTCCAGGGCGTCGGCCTGGCGCCCCGACCCGGCCAGCGCCAGGGCCAGCCGCCCGGCGAGGGACTCGCGCAGCGGGTGCTCCCGCACGGCGGCGGTCAGGTCGGCGACGACGGCGGCGTGCTCGCCGCGCGCCATCCGCAGCACCGCCCGGTCCTCGACGGCGACCAGGCGCAGCTCGTCCAGGCGGGCGCGCTCGGCGGGCACGGGGCCGTCGTCGCGCAGGTCCGCGTACGCGGGGCCGGTCCACAGGGCGAGCGCCGCGTCGAGGTCGCGCAGCAGGCCGCCCACCCCGGCCGCCGGCGGGGCGGGCGTGACGGCGCGGTGCACCCGCTCGACGGCGGCGGTGAACCGGTGCGCGTCGAGGGCGTCCGGGGGCAGGTCGAGGCGGTAGCCGTGCGGGGTGGTCACCAGCACGGTGGCGGCGGCCCGGGCGGGGCGGCCCGGTTCGAGCGCCCGGCGCAGGCCCGCCACGTACGTCTGCAGCGACGCCGCGGCGGCGGGCGGGGCGTCGTCGCCCCACATCAGGTCGATCAGCGCGCCCGCGGTGACCGGCCGCCCGGCGTGCAGGGCGAGCGCGGCCAGCAGCGCCCGCTGCTTGGGCGCGCCGAGGTCGACGGGCGCGCCGTCGCGGCACACCGACACCGCACCGAGAACCGCCACCCGCACGCCTGCGAGCCTAGGCCCCGCGGCCCCCGCCGGGCGTCGGCCGAGCGGACGTCAGCGCGACGGCGACTCGCTCACCGGCAGCCGCACCTGGAAGCGGGTGTCGCCCGGCGCCGACTCCAGGCGCAGGTCGCCGCCGTGCCGGTTGACCACGATCCGGTACGAGATGTCCAGGCCCAGGCCGGTGCCCGCGCCGACCGGCTTGGTGGTGAAGAACGGCTCGAAGACGCGCTTGCGCAGCTCCTCGGGCACGCCCGGGCCGGTGTCGCACACCTCGACGAGGACGCGGTCGCCGTCGCGGGCGGTGCGGATCGTCAGGGTGCCTGAGCCGTCCATCGCCTGCACGGCGTTGTCGATGAGGTTGGTCCACACCTGGTTCAGCTCGCCCGCGTGGGCGGGGATCTGCGGCAGGGTCCGGTCGTAGTCCTTGACGACCGTGACGCCCTCCTTGCCGATCTTGTGGCCGAGCATGACCAGGGTGCTGTCGAGGCCGCTGTGCACGTCGATCCACTGGTGCGCCGCGCGGTCGAGCTGCGAGTACGCCTTCGCCGCCGTCACCAGGTTCGACACCCGCTCGGTGGCGTCCTCGATGTCGGTCATCAGCTGCTCGGTCTCCAGCGCGTAGCCGATCCAGTGCATGGCGCCGTCGAGCAGCTCCGGGCCGACCGTCTCGGCGATGTCGTCCAGGCACTCGACGTCGATGCCGCCCTGTGCCAGCACGGGCGCCAGGTCCCAGCCGCCGGTGATGCGGTGCTCGTCCATCCAGTCGCCCAGCTCGTCCTCGAGGTCGCTGGCCTGCAGCGCCGTCAGCGGCTTGGCCTTGGCGGCCCGTTCGATGATCTGCTCCTGGAGGCCGACCATCTTGACCAGCTGCGCCGGGTCGATCCGGCCGTCGGCGAGCATTCCGAGCTTGTGCCGCATGCCGGCGACCCGCTGGCGCAGGGCGCCGGTGGCGCGCACGGCGGCGGCGGCCGGGTTGTTCAGCTCGTGCATCAGCCCGGCGGTGAGCGAGCCGAGCGCGCTGAGCCGCTGCCGCTCCCCCACGATGGCCTGGGTGCTGCGCATGCCGAAGAACAGGCCCTCCAGCAGGTGGATGGCCATCGGGAACCAGGTGCGCATCATCTGCTGGAACGTGTCGGCGGGCAGCACGAAGAACGTGGTGTCCGTGACGGCGCGCATGGTGGCCGTGTAGACGCGCGGCGGGCCGTCGTCGTCGCGCAGGTACGCCTGGGTGGCGCCCATGTAGACGCCGCGCTGGTCCGTGCGCACCGTCTCGACGTCGTCCTGGCCGATCCGGCGGGTCAGCGCCAGCGTGCCGGACATCAGCACGTAGAAGCACGTCGCCGGGTCGTTCTCGGGGAAGATGGTGGCGCCGGCCGGGTGCTGCTCGACGCGGCCGGCGTCGGCGAGGAACGCCAGCTGCTCGTCGGTCAGCGACTCGAAGAGGAACAGGGTCCTCAGCTCGGCGGGGTCAAGGCCGCTCATGGTGCCTCCAGGTACCGGTGCACGAGCGTCACCGCCATCGCGCCCTCGCCGACGGCGGAGGCCACCCGTTTCACGGAGCCGGCCCGCACGTCGCCGGCGGCGAAGATGCCGGGAACGCTGCTCTCCAGGTAGAACGGATCGCGGTCCCGATCCCATCCCCGCGGGCGCTTGCCGTCGGTGAGCAGATCGGGGCCGGTGAAGACGAAGCCGCGGTCGTCGCGGGCGACGATGTCGCCGAGCCAGTCGGTGCGCGGCTCGGCGCCGATGAACACGAACATCGACCCGCACGGCACGGTCGTGGTGGTGCCGGTCTTGTCGTCGTTGAGGGTGATCTCGGCGAGGTGCTCGTCGCCGTGCGCGCCGACGACCTGCGTGCGGGTGCGCACGTGAATGTTGTCGATCGCCGCGAGCTGCTGGATCAGGTAGTACGACATGGAGCTCTCCAGCGAGGCGCCGCGCACCACCAGCGTGACGGTGCGGGCGTACTGGGCGAAGAACAGCGCCGCCTGCCCCGCCGAGTTGGCCCCGCCGACGATGTAGACGTCGGTGTCGCGGCAGGCCGGGCCCTCGGTGGACGCCGAGCCGTAGTAGACGCCCCGGCCGGTCAGCTCGGCCACCCCCGCCGCCTCCAGCGGCCGGTACGCGACGCCGGTGGCCAGCAGCACCGCGTGCGCCGAGATCTCCGAGCCGTCGGCGAACGTGATGACCTTCGCCGGGCCGCGCGCCGCCAGGCTGACGACGTCCTTGGTGGTGAGCAGCTCCGCCTCGAACTTGCCGGCCTGCCGGCGGGCCCGCTCGGTGAGCTGCGCCCCGGAGACGCCGTCGGGGAAGCCGAGGTAGTTCTCGATGCGCGAGCTCTGGCCCGCCTGCCCGCCGATGGCGCGCTTCTCCACCAGCACGGTGCGCAGGCCCTCGGAGGCGCCGTACACGGCGGCGCCCAGCCCGGCCGGGCCGCCGCCGATGATGACCAGGTCGTAGAAGTCGCGGCCCGGCGCGGTGGACAGGCCGACCGCCTCGGCCACCTCGGCGGTGGTCGGCTGGGCCAGGGCGGCGCCGTCCGCGGTGACCACCAGCGGCACCGACTCCGGGCCGCGCCCGGCCGCCTCCAGCAGCCGCAGACCCTCCGGCTCGTCGGCGCCGAACCAGCGGTACGGCACCAGGTTGCGGGCCAGGAAGTCGCGGATCTTGAATGACGGCACGCTCCACCGGTGCCCGACGACGCGGATGTCCTCCACCTCGCGGTCGCCGGCCTCCTGCCACGCCTCGATCAGCGCGTCGATGACCGGGTAGAGCTTCTCCTCCGGCGGGTCCCACGGCTTGAGCAGGTAGTGGTCGACGTCGACGACGTTGATGGCGCTGATCGCGGCGTCCGTGTCGGCGTACGCGGTCAGCAGCGCCCGGCGCGCCTGCGGGAAGACGTCCATGGCCTGTTCGAGGAACTCGATGCCGTTCATCTGGGGCATCCGGTAGTCGGCCAGCATGACGGCGACCCGGCCGCCGCGCAGCTTCAGCTCGCGCAGCACCTCCAGGCCCTCGGCGGCGGAGGCGGCCCGCAGGATGCGGTACTCCTCGCCGTACCGGCGCCGCAGGTCCCGCGCCACGGCGCGGGACACCCCCGGGTCGTCGTCGACGGTCAGGATCGCGGGCTTACCCATTCGCGGTGGTCCCCTCCGGCCGGGCCGCCAGCAGGTCGGCGTGCTCGGGATGGCGTTCCAGATAGCCGATGACGTACGGGCAGGTCGCCGTGATCTTCTCGCCGCGGGCGCGCAGCGCGCGCAGGGCGCCCCCGGCCAGCCGGCCGCCGAGGCCCTGCCCCTCGTACGTCCGGTCGATCTCGGTGTGCAGCAGTTCCACGAACCCGTCGCGGCGCCGGTAGTCGAGGGTGCCGGCCAGCTCGCCGCCGATGCGCACCTCGTACCGTGACTGCTCGAAGCTGTCGACGACCATGGCGTCGGCCGCGTCGCCGGCGCCGACCTGGGCGCTGCCCGCGACCTGCAGCTTGCGCCGGGCCCGCTCGTAGAAGGTGGTGCGGCCGAGGCGGACGACGCGGGCGGCGCCCGGGATCGGCTCGACCCGCAGGTGGTGGCCGGCCTCGACGTGCGCCTGCACGATGCCGTCGACCTCGACGGCGAGCCGGCCGGAGGTGGGCAGCACCTCCAGCACCAGCTCCTCGTCGGGCGACATGACCAGCATGCGGTTGAACGCCGAGTGCGCCGACGCGGGCCCGACGAGCAGGCCCTCCACCTTCGGCGAGACGATCGGGCCGCCGGCCGAGAAGCTGTACGCCGTGGACCCGGTCGGGGTGGACACGATGACGGCGTCGGCGGCGTACCGGACGAAGCTCTTGCCCTCGACGGTGAGGCCGACGGCGGCGAGGCCGTCGCCGGGCACCCGGACCAGCGCGATGTCGTTGAACGCGGAGACCTCGCGCCCGTCGGGCAGCACGGTGCGCACGGCCGTGCGCGGCTCGATCGTGTAGGCGTGGTCGTCGATCGCGGACAGCGCGGCGGACAGGTCCGGCAGGTCGACCTCGGCGAGGAAGCCGAGCCGGCCCACGTTGACGCCGAGCACGGGCGTCTTGCGGCCCTCGACCAGGCGCATGGTGCGCAGCATCGTGCCGTCGCCGCCGAGGCTGACCAGCAGGTGCGAGCGCTCGACCAGCTCGTCGACGCCGACGGGCTCGGCGGCGCAGTCGATGCGGCCGATCTCCTCGGGCAGGCCGAGCACGGTGGCGCCGCGGTCGGCCGCCCAGCTCAGGATCGCCTCGACGGCGGGCGCGCAGTCGCGGCGCGGGTGCAGCACGAGCCCCACCACATGGATCATGCCCACGGCAACAGTCCCTCCCCCGGGTTCGGGCCGACGCCCAACCCTTGCACGCCGCGCGCGCCGTGGCGAGGGCGCGCCCCGGGGTCGCACCGACGCACTCCGCGGGCCGTTGTCCCCCGGACGCGTACCCCTGTCCGGTTCGCGCAGCGCCCCGATCGTCCGTCCGGTTCCGGGCCATCCGCCGATGCCGCGGACGGCGCCGGGACGGTTGGCTGTACCGGAACGCTGAGGAAGGTGACGGCCATGCGGATCACGGTCGGGTACGACGGCTCCCCGGGAGCGCACGCGGCGGTCGACTGGGCGCTCGAGGAGGGCCGGCGCACCGGCGCCGGAGTCCACCTGCTGTTCGTCTCGCCGTGGCCGGTGCACGACGCCCCCGGCCCGCACGAGCGCCCGGACGTGCCCGCGCTGTACCGGGCGGAGCAGCTGCTCGACCGGGCTGTCGGCGTCGCCGGCCGGCTGCACCCGGGCGTGCGGGTGACCCGCGAGGCGGTGCCCGCCGCCGTCGCCGCCACGCTCGTCGAGCGGGGCGAGCGGTCGCGCCTGGTCGTGCTCGGCCGCCGCGGCCTGGGCGGGCTGCCGGGCGCCTCGCTCGGCTCGGTCGCCGCCACCGTGGCCGCGCACGCCACCTGCCCCGTGGCCGTGGTGCGGCCGCCCGCGCCCGGGCGGCGCGGGGCGCCGGTGCTGGTCGGCGTCGACGGCTCGGCGGCCGCGGACGCCGCCCTGGCCGCCGCGTTCGACACGGCCGACGAGCGGCACGCCCCGCTGCGCGTGCTGCGCGCGCTGGGCCCGGACGCCGGCGACGCCGACGTGGCGCGCGAGACCGCGGCGCTCGACGACGCGCTGGCGGTGTGGCGGGAGAAGCACCCGGGCGTCACCGCCGAGCCCGTGGCGGTGCCGCAGGCGGCCGTGCCCGCCCTGCTGCACGCCGCCCGCCGGGCGCAGCTGATCGTGGTGGGCGCCCGCGGCGCCGGCGGCTTCCCCGGCCTGACGCTCGGCGCGACCGGCCACCAGGTGCTGCACCACGCCCCGGCGCCCGTGCTGGTGGTCCGGCAACGGTGACGTTGCGGCCGCAACAGGGCCGACACCTTGCGCATCGAAATTCGGCGATGTGACGATGACCGCAGCCGCGGCGGGGGCGCGTGATCCGCTGCCCGCGTGCGCGGATCCGCCCATCGTCGTGGAGGTTCGATGAGACTCCCCCCGGCAGCGCTGTGCGCCGCCGTCGCCACCGCCGTCACCGCCGCCCTGCTGCCGCCGACCGCGGCGCTCGCGGCGCCGCCGGAGGCGCCCGCCGCCGTGCCCGGTTTCAGCACCTCCTTCGAGGCGGCCGACACGCCGCCGACCTGGACCGACACCGTGGACACGGGTGCGGACGGCGAGCCGCGCGCGGCCGGCGTGGACGGCGGCGCCGACCCCGGCATCGCCGGCAGCGTGGCCGACCGGGTGACGGCGATCGCCGCGAACGCGGAGCCGAACGCCAACGAGGGCAAGGAGAACCTCAACGACGCCGACCCGACCACCAAGTGGCTGGTCGACACCCCGGCGAGCTGGGCGCAGTACACGCTGCGGGAGCCGGTGACCGTGGTCCGCTACGCGCTGACCTCGGCCAACGACGCCCCGTCCCGCGACCCGAAGGACTGGACGCTGCGCGGCTCCACCGACGGCACCACCTGGGTCGACGTGGACCGGCAGACCGGGCAGGCGTTCACCGAGCGGTTCCAGCTGCGCACGTTCGACGTGGCCACGCCCGGCGCGTACCGGTACTACCGGCTGGACATCACCGCGCACGGCTCCGGCGACCTCACCCAGCTCGCCGACTGGCAGCTGTCCGACGGCGGCACGTCGCAGCCGGCCGGGTCCATGCGCAGCCGGGCCGGCAGCGGCCCGGGCAGCGCCCCCGCCGCCAAGGCGCGGGTCGGCTACACCGGGCTCGCCGCGTTCCAGGTGTCGGGCCGGCAGACCGCCGACGGCCGGGCGTACTCGTACAACCGGGTCTTCGAGACGAACCTCACGGTGACCGCGGACACCGAGCTGTCCTACCTGGTGTTCCCCGAGTTCACCACCGGCGACCTCAGCTACCCCGCCACCCACGTCGCCGTCGACCTGGCCTTCTCCGACGGCACCTTCCTGTCCGGGCTGAAGGCCGTCGACCAGCACGGCACCGTCGTCAGCCCGGCCGCCCAGGGCGCCGCGAAGAAGCTGTCGGCGCAGCAGTGGAACCGGGTGCGGGCCCGCATCGGCGGCGTCGCGAAGGGCAAGACGGTCACCCGCGTCCTCGTCGGCTACGAGCGCACCGGCGCCCCCACCACGTTCCGCGCCTGGTTCGACGACCTGGCGATCACCGCGACCGCCCCGGAGAAGCCGAAGGCGAGCCTCGCCGACTACGTCGAGACGCGCCGCGGCACGCACTCCTCGGGCGGGTTCTCCCGCGGCAACAACTTCCCCGCCACCGCCGTGCCGCACGGGTTCAACTTCTGGACCCCGGTGACCGACGCCGGCACCACCGGCTGGCTGTACGAGTGGCACCGGCGCAACAACGCGCAGAACCGGCCGCGCCTGGAGGCGTTCGCCGCCAGCCACCAGCCCAGCCCGTGGATGGGTGACCGGCAGACGTTCCAGGTCATGCCGGGCGCCGGCGGCGCGCCGGTGGCGAACCGGGCCGAGCGGGCCCTGCCGTTCTCGCACGACAACGAGACGGCCACCGCGCACTACTACGGCGTCACGTTCGACAACGGCATCCGCACCGAGATCGCGCCGACGGACCACGCCGCGCTGTTCCGGTTCACGTTCACCGGCGACTCGGGCAACCTGGTCTTCGACAACGTCGACGCCAACGCCGGGCTCAGCGTCGACGCCGCGAACGGCGTCGTCACCGGCTGGTCCGACGTGCGCAGCGGCCTGTCCACCGGCGCCACCCGGATGTTCGTGTACGCCACCCTGGACCGGCCGGTCACCGCGAGCGGCCTGCTGCCGCAGGGCAACCGGCCCGCCACCGGCTACGTCACCCTGGACACCGCCGCCACGAAGACGGTCAACCTGCGCATCGCCACGTCGCTCATCAGCGTCGAGCAGGCGAAGCACAACCTCGACCTGGAGATCGCCGCCGGCGACACCCTGGAGTCGGTGCGCGGGCGCGCCGAGGCCGCCTGGAACGCCAAGCTGCGCACCGTCGAGGTGGAGGGGGCGAGCCACGACCAGCTCGTCACGCTCTACTCCAACCTGTACCGGCTGTTCCTCTACCCGAACTCCGGGCACGAGAACACCGGCACGGCGCAGGCCCCGGTGTGGAAGCACGCCGTGCAGTCGTCGACGACCAGCGCCGCCAACCCGGTCATCGCCGACGGCAAGGTGTACGTCAACAACGGGTTCTGGGACACCTACCGCACCACCTGGCCCGCGTACGCCCTGCTGACCCCCACCCCCGCCGCCGAGATGGTGGACGGGTTCGTGCAGCAGTACCGCGACGGCGGGTGGATCGCCCGCTGGTCGTCGCCCGGCTACGCCAACCTGATGGTCGGCACCAGCTCCGACGTCGCGTTCGCCGACGCCTACCTCAAGGGCATCGACGTGGACGTGGAGGCCGCGTACGCCGCCGCGGTGAAGAACGCGTCGGTGCGGCCGCCCAACGCCAACGTCGGGCGCAAGGGCTTCGACACCTCGCCGTTCAAGGGCTGGACGCCCAGCGACGCCACCGGCGAGGCCATGTCGTGGGCGATGGACGGCTACATCAACGACTACGGCATCGCCAACATGGCGGCCGCGCTCGCCGCGAAGGGCGGCCCCGACGCCGCCCGCTACCGCGAGGAGGCGGCCTACTACCGCAACCGGGCCACCCAGTACGTCAACATGTTCGACCCGGAGGCCGAGTTCTTCCAGGGCAGGACGGCGGCCGGGCAGTGGCGGGTGCCGGCGGCGCAGTACGACCCGCGGGTCTGGGGCCACGACTACACCGAGACCAACGGCTGGAACATGGCGTTCCACGTCCCGCAGGACGGCCAGGGCCTGGCCAACCTGTACGGCGGGAGGGCGGGGCTGGAGAAGAAGCTCGACACGTTCTTCGCCACGCCCGAGACCGCCACGTTCGTCGGCTCCTACGGCGGCGTCATCCACGAGATGCTGGAGGCGCGCGACGTCCGGATGGGCCAGTACGGCCACAGCAACCAGCCGTCGCACCACATCCCGTACATGTACACGTTCGCAGGCTCGCCGGCGAAGACGCAGGCAACGGTGCGGGAGATCCTCGACCGGCTCTACCTCGGCAGCGAGCTGGGTCAGGGGTACGCCGGCGACGAGGACAACGGCGAGATGTCCGCCTGGTACATCTTCAGCGCGCTCGGCTTCTACCCGCTGCAGATGGGCAGCCCGAACTACGCGATCGGCTCGCCGCTGTTCACCAAGGCGACCGTCAACCTGGAGAACGGCAAGAAGATCGTCGTCAACGCGCGCAACAACAGCCCCGCCAACGTGTACGTGCAGTCGCTGACGATCGACGGCACGGCGCACACGTCGACGTCGCTGCCGCACGCCACGATCGCCGACGGGGCCACGCTGGACTTCACGATGGGCCCGAAGCCGTCGTCGTGGGGCACCGGCGCGAACGCCGCCCCGCCGTCGCTCACCACGGGCTCCGCCCCGGCGAACCCGCGGCGTGACATCGCCACCACCGGCGCCCCCGCGGCGCTGGTGGACGACACGTCGGCGACCCGCGCCGCGGTCACCGGACCGGTCGCGCTGGCCGTCACCGGCACCCCGCGCCGGGTCGAGCAGTACACGCTCACCAGCGCGGACACCGCCGGCGCCGACCCGTCGGCGTGGAAGCTGGAGGGCTCCTACGACGGCGCCACGTGGGCGACGATCGACCAGCGCTCGGCGCAGGCGTTCCCGTGGCGGCTGCAGACCCGGCCGTTCACGATCGCCAAGCCGGGCCGGTACGCCCACTACCGGTTCACGTTCACCACGGACGTCAACCTGGCCGAGGTCGAGCTGCTGGCCCGGCCGCCCGCCGGGTGCACGACCAGCATCAGCGGCGACCACCGCGGCTCGGTGACCGCCCGCTCCGGCTCGGTGTGCATCGCGCCGGGCGCCACGGTGCGCGGCTCGGTGACGGTCAGCGGCGGCGCGTCGCTGGTCGTCACGGGCGCCACGGTCACCGGGGCGATCACCGCGACCGGCGCGTCCGACGTCGTCGTCGCGGGCACCACGGTCAGCGGCCCGGTGACGATCACGGGCACCACCGGCACGGCGACGGTCGAGGCGTCCACGGTGAAGGGCGCCCTGACCGTGGTCGGCAACAGGGGTCCGCTGGTGGCCGCGAACGCGATCACCGGCATCCTGACGTGCGCGGGCAACACCCCGCCGCCGACGGACAACGACCTGCCGAACACGGTGCGGGGCCTGCCGATCGGCCAGTGCTCCCGGCTGTAGCTCAGAGCCAGCCGTTGTCCCGGGCCGTGCGGATCGCCTCCGCGCGGCCCGGGACGCCCAGCTTCGTCACGATGGCGGCCAGGTGGTTGCGGACCGTGCCGGGCGACAGGTGCAGGCGGCGGGCGACCATCGCGACCGGGGTGTCGTGCTCGGCGGCGCGCAGGACCTCCAGCTCGCGCGGGGTGAGCGGGCAGTCCGGCTGCGCCAGCGCCTCGGCCGCCAGGGCCGGGTCGACGTAGCGGGCCCCGCCGTGCACCCGCCGGATCACGTCGGCGAGGGCGCCGCCCGGGGCGCCCTTGGCCAGGAAGCCCCTCGCGCCGGCGGCGAGCGCCCGCTGCAGGTGCGCGGGGCGGCCGCGGCCGGTCAGGATCACCGTCGCGCAGCCCGGCAGGGCGCGGGCCAGCTCCGCGGCGACGCCCATGCCGTCGAGGCGCGGCATCTGCAGGTCGACGACCGCCACGTCGGGGCGGTGGGCGAGGGCGGCCTCGACGGCGGCCCGGCCGTCGGCGGCCTGGGCCACCACCTCCAGGTCGGGTTCCAGGTCGAGCAGCGCGGCGACGGCCACGCGGATGAGCTCCTCGTCGTCGGCCAGCAGCACCCGGATCACCCGGGCATCCTCGCATCCACGGTGAACCGGTCACCGTCGGTGCGGGTCCTCAGCGTGCCGCCCGCCTCGGCCAGCCGGTCCGCCAGGCCACGCAGGCCGGAGCTGTGCCGGTCGGCGACCGCCTCGCCCGCGCCGTCGTTGGTGACGGTCAGCCGCGAGCCGGCGCCGTCCACGGTCAGCTCGATCGCGCACCAGGCGGCCCGGCTGTGCCGCAGCAGGTTCGTGCTCGCCTCGCGCAGCACCGCCGACAGCGGGCCCGCCGCCGCCTCCGGCAGGTCGCCGTCCGGGGCGGTCACCGTGCACCGCACCCCGGACGACGTGAGCACCTGGGCGATCGCCGCCAGCTGCTCGCGCAGGTCCACGGCGCGGTAGCCGTGCACCACCTCGCGCAGCTCGGCCAGCGCCGCCGCGGCCAGCTCGCGCACCTCGGCCGCCTCCCGCCGCGCCTGAGCGGGGTCGGCGCTGCGGGCCGCCAGCTCCGCCTTCAGCGCGATCACCGACAGGCTGTGGCCGAGCAGGTCGTGCACGTCCCGCGCGAAGCGCAGCCGCTCCTCGGTGGCGGCCAGCCGGGCCTGCGCGGCGCGGCCCCGGTCGGCCTGCAGCAGCAGGTCCCAGAACCACACCTGCAGGCCGTTCACGGCGGCGATGCCCAGGCCGACGCCGGCGGTGACCACCAGGTTCCGCGTCAGGTCGCCGCCGCCGAGGACGGCGCCGGCCGCGACGGTCACCGCCACCACGGCCAGCGCGGCCGCCCGGCCGGTGAGCAGGAACGCCGTGCCGACGACGGAGGCGCCCAGCCACGCCCACGTCGGCCAGCCCGCGCCGGCCGGGGCGACCAGCGGCACGGAGGCCACCGCCGCCGCCGCGAACGCCCACCGGCCCCGGCGGCGGGCCGCCGCGGTCAGCCACGGGGTGGCGACGCCGTACAGGGCCACGCCGTGCGCCACCGCGAACAGCAGCACCCCCGCCGCGCCCAGCGCCCGCCACACCGGGTCGGGCTCCCGCCACAGGCCGACGGCTGGCAGCACCAGCCCGGACGCGGCGTTCACCGCCAGCGTCACCAGGGTCAGGGCCCGGGCCCGCCGCAGCCGTCCGTCGGTGGTCACGGCCCGATGCTAGGGGCGCGCGGCGCACGGCGGGCCCATGCGGGACGCACGGTCCGGCCGTGCGCGCCGCGGGTACCGGCTGCGCCCCGCCCGGCCGAGGGTCGAGGCATGACGACCACCGCCGTACGCCCGACCCGTGTCCCGCCGTTCGCCCGGCACGCCGCCGAGATGGTCCTGGCCATGCTCGCCGGGATGCTGCTGTTCGGCCCCCTCTGGGAGCCGGTGCTCTCGCCGGCCACGCTGGCCCGCCCCGACGTGGCCGCCCTCGTGACGGCCACCGACATGGCCGCCGGCATGGCGCTGTGGATGTGGCACCGCCGCCACGGCCGGGCGGCGATCGCCGGGATGGCGGTCGCCATGTACGTGCCGTTCCTGGTGCTGCTGCCGCCGTGGTGGGCGGGCGCGCTGCCCGGCGAGGCGGTGCTGCTCGGCGGCCACCTGCTGATGCTGCCCGCGATGGCCGCGGCGATGCTGCGCCGGCGCGCCGAGTACTCGACCGCCGTCCACCCGCCCGCGCCGCACACCCTGCTGCGGCGGTGCTGGCCCACCCTGCTGGCGCTCGTCGTGACGCTGGACAACCTGATCCACCCCACCGTGCCGCCCGCGCTGGCGATGCTCGTGCTGCCGGTCGGCTACCTGGTCATCGGGGCGGCCCGGCGCACCCTGCGCCCGCGCCGCGAGCTGGCCCTGCAGCTCGGGCAGCTCGCGGCGTACCTGGCGCTGGCGGGCGCGGCGCTCGCGGCCGGCGGCGGCGTGGCGACCGTCCTGATCGGCGTCGGCTGGCTCGTCCACGCCGCCTGGGACCTGTGGTACCACCGCCGCGACCGGGTCGTGCCCCGCGGCTACGCCGAGTGGTGCGCGGTCGTCGACGTCGTCGTCGGCGGCACCGTGCTGGCGCTCGCCGTTACTGGAACGTAGCCATCTGCGTCGATATGCTGAGCCGCCGCGGTCGCGCTGATCCACTTCGGACAGCGGGGCCGCCGCGGTGCGACGCCGTGGGAGGGACGATGGCCCGGAGACACCGCCGCCGGACGAGCGGGTCGGCCGCCGTCGCGGTGGGCGCCGTCGTGCTGGTCGTGGGCGGCGCCGTGGTGTGGTGGCGGGCCGGCGGGTCGCCCCCGGCCGAGACCGGCTGCCGGCTGCCCGCCGTGGGGGCGCCGACCGCGGCGGCGGCGCCGGACGCCCCGGACGGCGGCGCGGTGCGGGTCGCCGAGCGCGGGTTCACCCAGGAGAGCCGCGACCTCGACGGCGAGCCGGACGGCCGGGCCGACCGGATCAGCATGGGCGCCGTCGTCGAGAACACGAGCACCCGGGTCGCGTACCGCACCCGCGTCACGTTCGCGGTCACCGCCGCCGACGGCGACCCGGCCGCCGACACCCGGCAGCGCAGCTGGCTCGTGCAGGAGGTGCCGATCATCCTGCCCGGTCAGCGCACCGCCGTCGGCGTGGCCGTGCTGCCCACCCGCGACGGCGACGGCGCCGCCACCCGGGCCGCCACGATGACCGTCGCGCTCGCCGTCACCCAGTGGCTGCCGGCGGACGGGTTCGCCACCGTGACCGCGGCCGCCGTCCCCGGCGCCGCCACCCGCGACGACCACGGCACCGGCACCGTCGACTACGACGCCACGTCGGCGTGGTGCGCGCCGCTCAAGCCGCGCGGCACCGCGCTGGTGTTCCGCGACCGGGCGGGCGAGCTGGTCGGCGGCGACCTGGTGCTCGACGGCTCGGCGCAGCAGTGCGCGCCCGGCGTGACCCGTCAGCGCGCCGCCACCAACCCGCAGGCGGTGCCGTCCACCGCCGACATCGACCGCACGGAGGTCACCGAGCACTGCGACCTGGCCCCGGCGACGGGCCTCATCCCGGGCTCGGTGGTCCCGTCGGGCGTGCCGATCAACTGACCGGCGGTCACGTCAGCGTGGCCGCGTACACGTGCAGGCGGGGGTCGTCGGGCAGGGTGACCGAGCGGATCTGCTTGCCCGCGTCGAGCGCGATCGTGGCGGCGAACAGGGCGACCGGCGGGCCGTCGACGCCCTGGCCGGCCTTGATGCGGTGCGGCATGGCCAGGACCGTGGTGGTGCCCGCGGCGGCGGAGCCGCACCAGTCGGCGACGGTCAGCGGCACCTGCTGGACGCTGCCGTCGGCGTAGCCGACGGTCACGCCGGCCGTCACCGGGCCGTTGTGGGTGGTGGCGACCAGGCGCAGCGCGTCCCGGTCGCCGGCCGGCAGCAGGATCGCCTGCCCGCGGGCCTGCACGAAGTTCGGCGCGGTGCCGCCCGGGTCGGGGGTGGCGTAGGTGACGCCGCCCCAGGTGACCGTGCCGGCGGCGGGCAGCAGGTCCGCGTCGAAGCTCCAGCCGCCGCCGTCGAAGTCGCCCTCGGTGGTGCGGGCGACGGTGGCGGTGCCGTCCTTGGTGCGCTCGGCGGCGAGGTCGACGGCGCACTGGCCGTCCGCGGTGCTCGCGCACGCCGCCGCCGGGCGGACCAGCACGGTGGCCTGCCGGGTGATTGTCGCGCCCGCGCCGCCGACCGTCACCGTCACCGGGTACGCCCCGGCCGGGGTGCCCGCCGGGACGCGCACGCCGACGGTGACGGTGCGCTGCACGGGCAGACCGTTCGAGGCCAGCGCCAGCGGCGAGGCCGGGCTCACCGTCGGGGTGCGCCAGCCCGCCGGGGCGGCGGCCGTGACCCGGGCGGTCACCGTGCCGGGCGCCTGGCCGAGCACGTCCAGCAGCAGGTTCGCGGTGGCGGCGCCCACCGGCACGACCGTGGACGGGGTGCGCAGCGCGGCCGACAGCGCCGTGCGGCGGTCCGGGCCGGGCCGGTTCACCGACGGCGGCGCCGCGGTGGTGGCCGTGCCCCACGCCGACGGCGCGGTGCCCACGGTGAACGCGAGGTCGCCGCCGCGGGCCAGCTGCGACCAGTCCAGCCAGGTGTTCGTCAGCGGGGTGCCGCCGATCGTGGCCGACCGGATGTAGCGGACGGCGTCGCCGACGCCCGGCGCCTCGATGCGCAGGGTGCCGCCCTGGCCGCCGTACGCGCCGATCGTGACCGTGGTCGACGGGAACTGCGGGGTGCTGACGGTGAGCACGCCGGACCCGCTCATCGCCGGGTACAGGCCGAGCGACGAGAACACGTACCAGGCGCTCATCGTGCCCAGGTCGTCGTTGCCGGTCATGCCGTCGGGGCCGGTGGTGAACAGCGTCCACGCCGCGCGCACCGCGGTGGACGCCTTGCCCGGCGCGCCGACCCAGTTGTACATCCACGGCGCCGGCAGGTCGGGCTCGTTGTTCGGGTTGTACGTGGGCTTGCCGTAGTAGTCGTACGGCTGGGTGATCCACTCGGTGCGGGCGGTGCCGGCCGGGTCGGTGAGCAGCCGGTCGTGCACGAAGAACCGGTCGAGCCGCTGCTCGGCGGCCCGCCGCCCGCCCATGAGCGCGACCAGCCCGGCCGGGTCCTGCGGGACGAGCCACTGGTACTGGTACGCCCCGCCCTCGTGGAACTGGTGCCCCGCCTCGACCGGGTCGTACGGCGTGACCCAGGTGCCGTCGACGGTGCGCGGCCGGAACTGCTTGATCGCCGGGTCCCACAGGTTGCGGTACCACTGGCCGCGCCCGGCGAACAGCGCCGCGTCGGCGGTCTCGCCGAGCGCTCGGGCCATCAGCGCCAGGGACGCGTCCGCGGCGGCGTACTCGAGGGTGGCCGACGCCGGGTGCGTGCAGTCGTTGTCGCCGCCCTTGTCGGCGCAGTCGGCGCCGAGCCGCAGCCCGGACGGGATGAAGCCGCGCTCGGCGTAGTGGGTGACGCCGTTGCGCCCGTGGTACGGCGACGACGCCGGCGGCAGCGCGGTGGCGTTGGCCCGCAGCAGCGCGTACGCCTCCCGCTCGTGCCCGGCGAGCAGCCCCTTCGACCAGGCCTCGACGAGGAACGGGGTGACCGGGTCGCCGGTCATGATGTTGGTCTCGCTGTTGACCAGCGCCCACCGGGGCAGCCAGCCGCCGTCGCGGCCGATCGCCACCACGGACAGCGCGACGTCGCGCGCCACCTGCGGTTCGAGCAGTTGCAGCAGCTGGTTCTGCGGTCGGTAGGTGTCCCACAGCGAGAAGTTCTGGTACGGCGTGTGGCCCTGGGCGGTGTGCACCTCGCCGTCGAAGCCGACGTAGCGGCCGTCGACGTCGCCGGCCAGGTTGGGGTGCAACAGCGAGTGGTAGAGGGCGGTGTAGAACGCGGTCCGCCGCTCCGCGGTGCCGCCGCCGACGGTGACGTGCCGCAGCTTCTCCGCCCAGATGGCGCGCAGCGCGGCGCGGGTGGCGTCGAAGTCGTGGCCGTCGCCGGTCTCGGCGGCCAGGTTCGCGCGCGCCCCGGCGACGCCGGTGTACGACAGCCCCACCTTCAGCGTCACGTCCCGATCGGCGGTGGCGTCGAACGTGACCCAGGCGCCGTTGCCGCCGCCGCCGGCCGCGTCGCGCGCCCCGGGCGTCAGGGTGCCGCCGCGCCAGCTGCCGAACGCCGCGAACGGCCGGTCGAACGACGCCGAGAAGTACACGGTGTGCCGGTCGCGGCCGGCGCAGAAGTTGCCCGCCGTGATCCGCCCCTCCAGGGTGCGGTCGCCGACGACGTGGATCTCGGAGTCGAACACCGACTGGTTCGCCTTGCCGGTGTTGAACAGCACGTTGGCCCGGTCGGTGGCGGGGAACGTGTACCGCTGCCAGCCGGTGCGCGCCGTGGCGGTCAGCTCGGCGCCGACGCCGTAGCGCGCCAGGCCCACCCGGTAGTAGCCGGGCTCGGCCTCCTCGTCGGCGTGGCTGTACGCCGAGCGGTAGGCGTTGTGGTCCGAGCTGGTCACCGCGCCGGTGGTGGGCATGACGGGCAGCTCGCCCAGCACCGGGCAGCCCACCCCGGACAGGTGCGTCTGGCTGAAGCCGTGGATGTGGTCCTGCTGGTAGTCGTAGCCGCCCTGCCCGCCGGTGTCCGGCGACACCTGCACCATGCCGAACGGGGCGCTCGCGCCGGGGAAGGTGTTGCCGAAGTTCTGCGTGCCGACGAACGGGTTCACCAGCTCGACCGGGTCGTCCACCGCCGCCGCCGCGGGTGACGGTGGCGCCGCCAGGGCCAGGGTCGCGGCGAGGACCGCGGCCGACAGGACTCCGATGCTCCGGCGGGGCATGCACACCTCCATGACGGCGTCACCGACCGGGCACCACGCTGTCACGGGACGTCGACGTCCGTCAATCGACGCTCACAGGTGCCGGGACGCCTCGCGCCGCGACAGCGCCGACAGCTCCGGGTGTGCCGCCAGGTAGCCGCGCACCGCGTCCGGGTCGGTGCGGGCGTACTGCCGCAGCGCCCACCCGATGGCCTTGCGCACGAAGAAGTCGGGGTGCCCGGCCTGCGCGGTGCAGTACCCGAACAGCCGCGCGGTGTCCGTGGCCGCGCCGCGGTGCAGCTGGTGCAGGATCGCCGTGCGCACCAGCCACCGGTCGTCGTCGAGCGCCCAGGCGTCCAGCTCGGCCGGGGCGGCGGCCACCCCGGCGACCCGGGTGGCGAGCGCGTCGACCGTGTCCCACCACGACCGGGTCGTGACTAGCTCGCGCAGCAGCGGCGCCTCGACCAGCCGCGCGTGCCGGACCAGGTAGTCGCAGGCGAACTGCTGGTACTCCCGCTCCGGCAGCGCCCAGCACCCGCGCGCGACCGCCGCCAGCTCGGCCGGGCCGGGCGCCGGCAGGCCGGCCAGCGCGGCCCGGGCGGCGGCGCGCCGGCCGGGCGCGCTCAGGCCGAGGAACGGGAAGCGGTGCTGCATGTACGCGGCCATCGGCGCCGCCTTCGCCGGGTCGGCCGCGGCGGGGAACGCGCTGGTCAGCCGCGCGAGGAGCAGATCGGGCAGGTCGGGCACACCGAGATCGTCGCACCGTCCGTGCGCGCGGCGGGACCCGTCGAGGGGCTATAGTCGGCGCGGGCCGTGACTGGCGCGTCAAGGTGGGACACCACCGGGGAGCGGTCCCGTCACCGCGACGTCCTGCCGTGCGCCTGGGCCTTCTACCTGTGATAGGGAGGTCCGATGTCCGCACTGAACGCCGAATCGACCGCATTCCGCGCCGCCCTCGAGGTGGTCCGCGCCGTCGAGCCGCGCATCGCCGACGCGATCGCGCAGGAGCTCACCGACCAGCGCGAGTCGCTGAAGCTCATCGCCAGCGAGAACTACGCCTCCCCCGCCGTGCTGCTCGCGATGGGCAACTGGCTGTCCGACAAGTACGCCGAGGGCACCATCGGCCGCCGGTTCTACGCCGGTTGCCAGAACGTCGACACGGTCGAGGCCGTCGCCGCCGAGCACGCCACCGCCCTGTTCGGCGCGCCGCACGCGTACGTGCAGCCGCACTCCGGCATCGACGCCAACCTGGTCGCGTACTGGGCGATCCTGGCCGACCGGGTCGAGGCCCCCGCGCTGGCCAAGGTCGGCAAGCGCAACGTCAACGACATGACCGACGCCGAGTGGGCGGAGCTGCGCCAGGCGTTCGGCAACCAGCGGATGCTGGGCATGAGCCTGGACGCCGGCGGCCACCTCACCCACGGGTTCCGGCCGAACATCTCCGGCAAGATGTTCGACCAGCGCAGCTACGGCGTCGACCCGGCCACCGGCCAGATCGACTACGACGGCCTGCGCGCGGCGGCGGCTGAGTTCAAGCCGCTGGTCATCGTGGGCGGCTACTCGGCGTACCCCCGGAAGGTGAACTTCCGGATCATGCGCGAGATCGCCGACGAGGTGGGCGCGACCTTCATGGTCGACATGGCGCACTTCGCCGGCCTCGTCGCGGGCAAGGTGTTCACCGGCGACTTCGACCCGGTGCCGCACGCGCACATCGTCACGACCACCACGCACAAGAGCCTGCGCGGCCCGCGCGGCGGCATGGTGCTGTGCGGCCCGGAGCTGGCCGACCAGGTCGACCGGGGTTGCCCGATGGTGCTCGGCGGCCCGCTGTCGCACGTCATGAGCGCCAAGGCGGTCGCGCTGGCCGAGGCCCGCCGCCCCGAGTTCCAGGACTACGCGCGGCGCATCGTCGAGAACTCGCAGGCGCTGGCCGCGGGCCTGACCAGCCGCGGCGCGACCGTGGTCAGCGGCGGCACCGACAACCACCTGGTGCTGATCGACGTCGACAAGTACGGCCTGACCGGCCGGCAGGCGGAGCAGGCGCTGCTCGACTCGGGCATCGTCACCAACCGCAACTCGATCCCGCAGGACCCGAACGGCGCCTGGTACACCTCCGGCATCCGCGTCGGCACCCCCGCCCTGACCACCCGCGGCCTCGGCACGGGCGAGATGGACGTGATCGCCGAGTTGATGCACACGGTGCTCAGCCAGACCTCCCCGGCGGGCTCCAAGGCCAAGTACGACCTCGACCCGGCGCTCGCCGAGCGGGTGTCGAAGCAGGCCACCGAGCTGCTGGCGGACTTCCCGCTGTACGGGTCCGTCACGCTGTGACCCGCTGAACCACGCCGCGCCTGTCAGGAACCCCGGCGCTCGGCCACAGGCTCCTGACAGGCGCGGCCCTCAGGGTGGGTGATCGGATCACCCACACCTGGAGGACAACGGTGGAGAAACCCACTCGCCGCACCAGCCTGCTCGTGGCCCTCGGCGTCGCCGGGGCGGCCGGCGCGGCCACCCTGGCCCTGATCGGCACGCCCGCGCTCGCGGAGCAGGCCCCCACCCCGGCCCCGTCGTCGTCGGCGGCCGCCCCGCCGGCGCCCGCCGATCGGCAGGACGCGTTCGCCGAGGCGCTGGCCGCCGAGCTCGGCATCGATAAGGCGAAGGTCGCCGCGGCGCTGGAGAAGGTGCGCGCCGAGGCGAAGGCCGCCCGGCCCGACCGCGGCGACGCGGGGCAGACCGCCGAGGAGCGCCGGGCCGCCCGGATCGCCGCCCTGAAGACCCGGCTGGACGCGGCCGTCGCCGCGGGCACCATCACCGCCGAGGAGTCCGCGGCCGTGCTCAAGGCCGCCGAGGCGGGCGTGTTCCCACAGGGCGGCGGGCGCGGCGGCGCCGGCGGGCCCGGGGGTCCCGGCGGCCACGGCGGCCCGCGCTGACGCGCCCCGCGCCGTACCGGCGCTGACCTGCACCGACGCGCGGCCCGCCGGGGGCGACGACCGGCGGGCCGCCCGCGCGGGCCTGCGAACCCCTCCCGGGACCGCGAAGATGGTGACCGAGCCCTGACTGACAGTGCCGTCCGCTTCCCGCGAAGGAGGGGTCATGCTCGCGCTCACCGCCGCCAACCTGGCCGAGATCGCCACGTCCACCGCCGTCCCGACCTACGACCGGTCCGAGGTCACCGCCGGCATCGCCCACTTCGGCGTCGGCGGTTTCCACCGGGCGCACCAGGCGATGTACGTGGACCGCCTGCTCAACGCGGGCGGGGCGCGCGAGTGGGGCATCTGCGGCGTCGGGCTGATGCCGGGCGACCGGGCGATGCGCGACGCGATGGCCGCCCAGGACTGCCTGTTCACGATGGTCGTCAAGGACGCCGACGGCACGTGGACGCCGCAGGTCGTCGGCTCCATCGTGGAGTACCTGTACGCCCCGGACGACCCGGACGCGGTCATCGAGCGGCTGGCGGCGCCCGCGATCCGGATCGTGTCGCTGACCATCACCGAGGGCGGCTACAACGTGCACCGGGTGACGGGCGAGTTCATGGCGGACAACCCGGCGATCCAGGCCGACCTGGCCGACCCGTCCCGGTCGGCGACGGCGTTCGGCATCGTCGTCGAGGCGCTGGCCCGGCGGCGCGAGCGGGGCGTCCCGCCGTTCACGGTGATGTCCTGCGACAACGTGCAGGGCAACGGCGACGTGGCGCGGCGGGCGTTCACGGCGTTCGCCCGGCTGCGCGGCGGCGACCTCGGCGACTGGGTGGAGCGGGAGGTGGCGTTCCCGAACTCGATGGTGGACCGGATCACCCCGGTCACCACGGACGCCGACCGGGCCGAGATCGAACGCCGGTTCGGCATCACCGACCGCTGGCCGGTCACGTGCGAGCCGTTCACCCAGTGGGTGCTCGAGGACGCGTTCACGGCGGGGCGGCCGGCGTTCGAGGACGTGGGCGTGCAGGTGGTCGGCGACGTCGAGCCGTACGAGCTGATGAAGCTGCGGCTGCTCAACGCCAGCCACCAGGCGCTGGCGTACTCGGGCTACCTGGCCGGCTACCGGCTGGTGCACGAGGTGTGCCAGGACCCGGCGTGGGCCCGGTTCCTGCTGGACTACATGCGCATCGAGGCGATCCCGACGCTGCACCCGGTGCCCGGCATCGACCTGGACCGGTACACCGCGCAGCTGATCGAGCGGTTCTCGAACCCGGAGGTGCGCGACACGGTGGCCCGGCTGTGCGCGAACTCCTCCGACATGATGAGCAAGTTCCTGTTGCCGGTGATCCGGCACAACGTCGCGTCGGGCGGGCCGGTCGAGCGGTCGGCGGCGGCGATCGCCTGCTGGGCCCGCTACGACGAGGGCGTCGACGAGCAGGGCGAGCCGATCGACGTGGTGGACCCGCTCAAGGAGCAGCTGACGGCGGCCGCCCGGCGGCAGCGGGAGGACCCGCTGGCGTTCCTGCGCAACCGCGACATCTTCGGCGACCTGGCTGACGACCCGCGCTTCGCGGCGGCGTACACCGGGCACCTGGCCGTGCTGCACGACCAGGGCGTCCGGGCCATGCTGGACCGTCTCAACGCGACCTGACCGTGCTGCCGAACGACCGCGGCCCGCAAGGGTCGCGGTCGTTCGCCCGATTCGTTCTTTCTGTGAAAAACCCGTCCCACGGCTTGCCACCGAACCGGACAAAACACCATTATCTTCGTCGGCTCCGCACCATCCGGGCGCGGGCGGGCGAAAGGACACGGTCACAGGTGGAATCCGCTCCCACCACCGGTACGCGCTCGCACGACCCCGCCACCCTCGACCTGGGCGGGCGTTGCGTCGGCAACTCGTACATCCTCATCCGGCCCGTCGGCCACGGCGCCACCGGCACCGTCTGGCGCGCCGTCGACCGCGGGTCCGGCGAGCAGGTCGCCGTCAAGCTGCTGCACGAGAGCCTGCTGCGCCAGCCGAAGCTGGTCACGCGGTTCGTGCAGGAACGCACCATCCTGCTGATGCTGCGGCACCGCCACGTCGTGCGGGTCCGCGACCTGTTCAGCGTCAACGAGTCCCTCGGGCTCGTGATGGACCTGGTCGCCGGCGGCAGCCTGCGCGGCCACCTGCGCGAGCGCGGCACCCTGGCCGCCGCCGACGCCGCCCGCCTCGCCGGGCAGGTCGCCGCCGCGTTGACCGAGGCGCACGCGATGGGCATCGTGCACCGCGACCTCAAGCCGGACAACATCCTGCTCACCGGCGCCGAGGACGGCGGCGAGCCGGAGACCCGGCTCACCGACTTCGGCATCGCCCGGGTGCTCAGCACGCCGGGCCTGACCACGCCGCACGCCGTCGTCGGCACCCCGTACTACATGGCGCCGGAGGCGTTCCACGGCGCGCCGACCGACCCCAAGGTGGACGTGTACGCCCTCGGCGTCGTGCTCTACGAGCTGGTCGTCGGCCACCCGCCGTACGTGGAGGACTCCATCCCGGAGCTGATGCGCCGGCACCTGGAGGACCGCCCCGAGCGACCGGACGGCCTGCCCGACGACCTGTGGTCGGTCGTCGAGGCGTGCATGCACCGCGACGCCCGCAAGCGCCCCACCGCCGCCGACCTGGTCGGCATGCTGGCCGCGGTGGCGCGCACCGCGACCGGGGTCGCCGCCCTGCCCGCCCCCGACCCGCGCCCGGCCACGGAACTCGGCTCCGCGCAGGAGGCCCCGCCGGCGGCCCCGCCCGCCTCACCCGCCGCCCCGGCGGCCGCTGGGCCGGCCGTGCCGCAGCAGGCCGCGCCGGTCAGCCACCCGTCGCTGCCCGGCAGCGCCCAGCCGCCGCCGCAGCGGCGCAACCAGGCGCCGTCCTGGCGGTGGGTGCGGCCGGGCCTGTTCTCGCTGCTCATCGTCGCCGCCATGCTCGGCTCCGGGGTGGCCGCCAGCGCCTGGCAGACCAGCCGCGCCGAGGCCGGCCGCGACGAGGCCCTCACCCTGCCCGCCGCCCCCGGGCCGGCGGGAACCCACGCGCCGCAGCCGACACCCACCGGGCCGCGGCCCACCGCGGCCGCCGTCACGATGCCCGCGAGCGCCGACCGCCTGCCGCCCGGCGGCGAGCCCGTCGCCGACCGGCCGGTGCGCAAGCCGGCCGGCAAGGCGTCCCCGGCGCCCGCCCGCACCACCACCCGGCCCGCCCGGGTGCCGGAGGCGACGCCGTGGGGACCGTACGAGTGCCGGGACCTCGTCTCGTTCACGTTCGGCTTCCCGATGCTCGCCAAGCCGTGCCACTCGCTCGGCACGGGCATCCGGGCCACCGCCGCGATGGCCGCCGCCCCCGGCACGACCGCGCGCGTCAGCGTGCGCCTGCAGAACGCCGCCACCGGCGCGACGGCCGGCGGCAGCCGCACCTGCGGCACCCTGTCCTTCACCAAGGAGGGGCTGACGCAGCGCTGCGGGCCGGTCGAGTTCGCCGCGCCGCGCGGGCACCGGTACGTGCTGGTGATGACGTGGCAGCACAGCCACGAGGGCAAGCTGGTGCTGGGCAGCGCGAAGGGCGAGGAGTTCGCCTGGTGACCCGGGCGGGGTGGCGCGGGCGGCATACGGTCGGCTGACCGCACCCGCCGGAGGGAGTCCCCGATGCGCCGCCCCGTGGCCCTGGCCGCCCTGCTCCTGCTGAGCCTCGCGGCCTGCACGGACGACGCCGACCCGGCCGGATCACGGCCACCGTCGGCCCCGCCCTCGGTCGCACCCTCGCTCCCGGCTTCCACGTCGGTTCCGCCCTCCGTCGCGCCGACCGGCCCGTCCACGGGGTCGCCCGGTGACGGCGGGGACGGGCCCGCCTGCACCTCCGCCGGGCTGGAGGTCACCGCCGGGCAGCTGACCGCGCAGCGCGGGGCGTTCACGTACCCCCTGGAGGTGCGCACCCGCGGCGGCACCTGCGCGGTCGCCGGGCCGCTGCGGCTGGAGGTCGTCGACGCCCGCGGCGGCGTCGTGGCCTCGGCCCAGGCCACCGGCCCGGCGGCGCTGGAGGGCGGCCGGGTCTACGCCACCGAGCTGGGCGCCCCCAACCCGGGCCGGTGCCGCCGGATGACCGGCACGATCCGGGTCACGCTCGGCGCTGCCACGGCCGCCGAGACCACCGGGGTGCGGGTGGGCGTCTGCGGGCGGATCACGGCGGCGCCGCTGCGCTGACGCTCACTCCTCGATGGCCCCGCCGACCGCGCGCAGGTGCTCGCGGAACGTCAGCCCCGGCCGGGCGGCGCGGGCGGCCACGAACGCGCCGAGGCCCAGCTGCGCGCGCAGCGGCTCGCCGGCGCGGATGCGGTCCGCCTGCCGGCGTTCCGTGTCGCGCACCGAGGCGGCGACGGCCAGCAGCTCGTCCGCCCGGCCGGCCGGCAGGAACAGCGCGCCGTCGTCGTCGCCGACCACCACGTCGTCCGGGCCGACCGTCCACTCGCCGACGGTGGCCGACGCCAGCGCGCCGGGCGGCCGCGCGTCGAGCCGCAGCGGGCCGGTGGGCAGCGCGCCCAGGCTCAGCACGGGCAGGCCGATGGCGCGGATGTCGGCCGTGTCGCGGTGCAGCCCCCACACGACCAGCCCGGCCAGCCCGGCGGCCTGCGCCTCCAGCACGACCAGGTCGCCCACGCACGCCTCGTCGCGGCGGCCGGCGTTGTCCACCACCAGCACGTCGCCGGGCCGGGCGCCGTCGATCGCCTCCAGGAACACGTCGACGCTGCCCGCGTGCCGGGCCGGCAGCACCCGCCCGGCCAGCCGGGTGCCGGGCGTCACCGGGTGCAGCGGGACGCAGCGCACCGGCACCCCGGCGCGCACGCAGGCGTCCGCCAGGTGCGCCGTCGTGACCGGCACGGCGTCGCCGCCGAACGGACGGTGGGAGGGTGGGCCGGCCGCGGCCGGTCCGGCGGGTCCGGTGTCCATGCGAGCGACCGTAACCGCGCCGGGGCGCCCGGCGGGGGCCAACAACCGCCGCGATCGGGCCAGATCAGGCGGTGCGGCGGCCGCGCTCGCGGTGCCGCGGCGCCGCCACCGGCGCGACCCGCCGCCCGGCCGGCCAGTGCCGCACCAGCGTGCCGCCCACCGGCACCGCCGCCCACTCGGCCTGGGCGGCGCGCACCGCGGCGACGGCCCGGCCGAGCGCGGCCAGGTCGACAGGCCGGCCGCCGAACCAGTCGCGGGCCAGCCGGGGCAGCTCGGCGTCGGGCCGGGCGGCCGCCGCCTCGGCGAACCCGCCCAGCAGCTCGGCGTACTGCACCGCGTCGCGGTGGGCCTTCTTCAGCGCCGCCGAGCGTTCCGCGGCGTGCGGGGGCCGGCGGCCGGACACGTGGGTCATGCTGCCCCACACCACCCCGCCGGCGATGGCGCCCCAGACGCCGTCGGCCATGCCGAGCGCGTCCTCGACGGTCAGGTGCACCAGGTCGTGCGGGAGGTGCGCGGTGACCGGCCCGGCGTGCATCCGGTAGACGACGCGGTCGTCGCGCTCGATGAGGACGTCGCCCCACTGGTGGTCGGCGAGCCGGGTGAACGTCACACGCATGCCCCCACCGTCGCGGCTGCGCGGCCCGGCGGCAACCGGTTTTGCGGGGCAGCGCGGGCCCGCCCCGCGCCGCTACGCTCCGGCAGCGTGAACGACGCCGAGGACGACGCCGGGAACGACGCCGAGGACGAGCTGTGGGACCAGCTCGGCGAGGCCGGCCACCGGCCGCCCGGACCCGAGCACACCGCCCTGCTGGAGCGCATCGTGCAGCACTCCGACCTGGACGCGATGCCCGAGCTGGCGGTGGCGGCCCGGCGGGCGCTCGCCGACGTGTACTGCGCCGACGGCCGGTGGGCGGCCGTGTTCCGGATGTTCGACGAGTGCCTGGCCGCGCACGACCGCCAGCCGTGGCGGTTCACCCGCCTCGAGGAGGACGGCCTGCTCGGCTGGTACGTGTTCGTCGCCGACGCGATGGCCGACTTCCCGCGGGTGCCGCTGCCCCGCATCGAGCACGCCCTGCACGACGTGGAGCGGCGGCTGCGCGCCGGCGGCCGGGACCTCGCGCCGCTGCACGCCGCCCGGCGCCGGCTGGCGCAGGCGGTCGGCGACGAGGCCGGCGAGCGGGCCGCGTTCGCCGCCTGGCGGCCGCGCCCCGGGTCTGCCGCCGACCTGACCGCGCTGGTCGAGCGGGCGGTGCTGCGCGGTGCGGACGGCGCAGCGTACGACCTGGCCGAGCCGGTGCTCACCGGCCGCGAGCGGGTCGACGGCAGCTGCGTGCCCGTCGCGTGCCTGGTGCTGCTGCCCGCGCTGCGGCTCGGGTTCCCGCAGGCGGCGGCCGGGCTGGCCCGGTTCGTGCGCCGCAGCCTGCCGTACGACACGCACCGCTACGAGCACCTCGCCCGCTACATGGAGTTCTGCGCGCTGACCGGCAACGCCGACGCCGCGTACGACCTGCTGGGGCTGCTGGACGACTTCGAGACGTTCGAGCGGCCCGCCGGGCGGCTGGAGTACGCCGTCGCCGTGGCGGTGCTGACGGGGTCGATGCTGCGCGCCGGGCACACCGCCGACGTCGGGGAGACCCCGCTGTGGCTGCTGCACGAGCGGATGCGCGACACCGCCACCGAGCTGGCCGCGAAGTTCGACGCCCGCAACGGCGGCCCGGCGTGCGGCGACCGCGTCCGCGCCCGGCTCGACGCCGCGCCGCTGGAGTTCCTGCCGCTGACCCCGGGCGCGGTGCGGCCGGTCGACCCGCGCCCGCCCGCCGGGCTGTCCGACGCGGAGCTGCTCGACCGGGCCCGCCGGCACGACCAGCGCTGCGAGCCCGACGAGGCGCGCGCCTGCCTGGCCGCCGTCCGGGAGGCGCCGGGCGCGCTCGCCGCCCACCTGGTGGAGCTGCGGGCGATGCTGCACCAGGGCCCGGGCACGGCGGACGCGCTGCGCTGGGCGATCGCCTGCCACCGCCAGTACGGCGACGAGACCCGGGCCCTGCTGGCGACGTGCTGGCTGGGCCTGCTGCCGGGCGAACCGGCGGGCACCACCGCGGGAGCCGCCGCGGCGCTGCGGGCCCGCCCCGACGACCGGGCCGCCGCGTGGGGCGACCACTGGCTGGCGTACGACCTGATGCGGGCCGGCCGCGACGCCGACGCGTTCGCCGCCCTGCGCCGGGGCGCCGCCCGCGCCGCCGCGGACCCGCTGATCGCCGGGTCGTTCGCCCTGCTGGCCGCCGCCTGGGGCGGCGACGCGGACCCGGCGGCCGCCGCCGACGCGCTCGTCACGGCGGGCGCGGGGCGCAAGGCCGTCGAGGCGCTGGACCTGCTGGCCGACCCGGCCGCGTACGCGGCCGACCGGCTGTGCCGCGACCTGCCGCCGGTGGTGCACGGGCACCTGCTGTACCTGCGCGCCCGCGAGCTGGCCGCCGCCGGGCGCGCCGCGGAGACCGCCGACGACCTGGCCGAGGCGGCCGGCGTGGCCCGCGCCCACCGGCTCGACAGCACCGCCGCGGAGCGGCTGCTGGTGGCGGCCCACCACGCCGCCGGCCGGTGGGTGGAGACGGTGGACGCCGCGGTCGCCGTCGCGGGCCGGCTCGACGGCGACGCCGCCGCCGAGGTGCGCCTGCTGTGCGCGGACGCGCAGCGCCGGTGCGGCCTGCCGTGGGCGGCCCTCGCCGAGTACGCCCAGCTGCCCGGCCACCCGGCGGCGGAGGCGGCGGCCGCCGAGCTGCGCCGCGAGCTGGGGCTGCCTGGCTGACCGCGTGCCGCACCGCCACCGCGCCGGTGCCCAGCGCCGTGGCGTCCAGCAGCGTCAGCGTCAGGTCGCGGGTGAGCCCGTCCGTCCAGCGCTGGCCCGGCCGCCGGCACCTTCGGGTTCAGGACGACCAGCGTCTCGTCGACCAGGCCCGCGTCGAACAGCGGGCCCACCGTCGCGGGGCCGCCGGACAGCGCGATGACGCCGTCGCCGGGGCCGGCCTTCAGCTCGGCGACGGCCTGCGCCAGGTCGCCACGGTGGTCATCCGGTTCACCAGGTCGCCGAACTCGCGGTCTGCACGTGAAACACCAGGTTCCGCATGGCATCAGCCTGCCGGTCAGATCTGCGGTCGGCTGTCCGACACGTCGGCACGCGCCCCGGCGGCCGCGGCGTTAGCGTCGGTCCATGATGCGCAAAGCGGCTTTCGCGGTGCCCCTGGTCCTGGTGGCGGCCCTGTTCCCCGGCGCGCCCGCCGCCGCCCACGGCGGCGCCTACACGCCCGGCGCGCCCGGCGTCGGCGACCCCTACTACCCCCTGGACGGCAACGGCGGGTACGACGTCGGGCGGTACGACCTCGACCTGCGGTACACGCCCGCCACCGACGTGCTCGCCGGCTCGGCGACCATCCGCGCGCGGGCGACGCAGAACCTGTCCGCGTTCAACCTCGACCTGCACGGGCTCACCGTCCGATCGATCACCGTGGACGGCCGGCCCGCCGCCTGGTCGCGGGCCGGCGACGAGCTGACCGTCACGCCGCGCCGCGGCATCCGCAAGCACCGGCCGTTCACCACCGTGGTGCGCTACGACGGCGTCCCGCAGGTCTACGACGACCCGGCGCTCGGCCCCGGCGGCGTGTTCCACACCGACGACGGCATGGTGATCATCGGGCAGCCGGACGTGGCGGCCGCCTGGTTCCCCGCCAACGACCACCCGACCGACAAGGCCCGCTTCACCATCGCCATCACCGCGCCCGCCGGGCTGGAGGTCGTGTCCAACGGCGACCTGGTGGCGCGCCGCCGGGCCGGCAGCGGCTGGACCCGGTGGACGTGGCGGG